>CAWAID010000006.1:142500-605000 GCA_963782125.1 uncultured Bacteroidota bacterium | reverse complement strand
CGAAATGATAGAATACATACTTAACTGTATGAATTGGTAGGGGAGCATTCCACTCTGCGTTGAAGGTGTATCGTGAGGTATGCTGGAGCGTGTGGAAAAGAAAATGTAGGTATAAGTAACGATAAAGAGGGTGAGAAACCCTCTCGCCGAAAAGCTAAGGGTTCCTGATCAACGTTAATCGGATCAGGGTTAGTCGGGTCCTTAGGCAAAGCCGAAAGGTGTAGTTGATGGAAAGCTGTTTAATATTACAGCACTTGTTTTTACTTCGATGGAGTGACAGGGAAGTGAAAGGTCCGCGTTCTTACGGAATAGAACGTTAAAGGGTGTAGATATAGACTGTGTAGGTAAATCCGCACGGACTGTCGAACCTGATAGTACTCAAAGCCTTCGGGCGGCGAGATAGTGACCCTAATCATGCCCGCGAGAAAACCTTCTAAGTTATGGTAAAGACAACCCGTACCGCAAACCGACACAGGTAGCTGGGATGAGTATTCTAAGGCGCTCGGGTGAGCCGTGGAGAAGGAACTAGGCAAATTAATGCTGTAACTTCGGGATAAGGCATGCCGGTAGTGATACCGGCCTCAGTAAATTGGTTCAACCAACTGTTTAGCAAAAACACAGGGCCCTGCAAATTCGAAAGAAGACGTATAGAGCCTGATACCTGCCCGGTGCTGGAAGGTTAAGGAAGCTTGTTCGGGGGATTTATCCTCCAAAGCTTGTGACCGAAGCCCCAGTAAACGGCGGCCGTAACTATAACGGTCCTAAGGTAGCGAAATTCCTTGTCGGGTAAGTTCCGACCTGCACGAATGGTCTAATGAGTTGAACGCTGTCTCCTCCACGAGCCCGGTGAAATTGTAGTATCGGTGAAGATGCCGGTTACCCGCCACGGGACGGAAAGACCCCGTGAACCTTCACTACAACTTTGCATTGATCTTGAGTAAACGATGTGTAGCATAGCTGGGAGACTACGAAGCAGGGCCGCCAGGTCTTGTGGAGTCACCGTTGAAATACCAGCCTTCGTTTACTTAGGGTCTAACATGAGCAATCGTGGACATTGCATGGTGGGTAGTTTGACTGGGGTGGTCGCCTCCTAAAGAGTAACGGAGGCTCGCAAAGGTTCCCTCAGCATGGTTGGTAATCATGCGAAGAGCGCATTAGTATAAGGGAGCTTGACTGTGAGGCGGACATGCCGAGCAGGTGCGAAAGCAGGCTAAAGTGATCCGGTGGTTCCGCATGGAAGGGCCATCGCTCAAAGGATAAAAGGTACTCCGGGGATAACAGGCTGATCTCACCCAAGAGCTCATATCGACGGTGAGGTTTGGCACCTCGATGTCGGTTCGTCACATCCTGGGGCTGGAGAAGGTCCCAAGGGTTGGGCTGTTCGCCCATTAAAGTGGCACGTGAACTGGGTTCAGAACGTCGCAAGACAGTTCGGTCCCTATCTGTGGTGGGCGCTAGTAAATTGAAGGGGATGTGTTCTTAGTACGAGAGGACCGGAACGCGTGTACCGCTGGTGTATCTGTTGTGCCGCCAGGTGCAGTGCAGAGTAGCTACGTACAGTAAAGGATAAGCGCTGAAAGCATCTAAGCGCGAAGCCAACCTCAAGATGAGTTTACTTACATAAGAAGGGCCGCAGTAGACGACTGCGTTGATAGGCTACAGGTGTAAAGCTGGTAACAGCACAGCCGAGTAGTACTAATCGCCCGTAAGCTTTAATCTTATTTATTTTCTCCTCACAGAGAATTTATTTAAGCCACTAGACAAAATCAAAAATCAAAGAAGAACGCTCAGATCAAACTCGGACCTTCTTTTCTGACCCTCTTCCTTAATCTTATCCGCTTACATAGCTGATAAGCTCAGAAAAAATACATTTCTTCCAAAGTATCTGCCGGTACAATTGCTCCCAATATGTCTCCCTTATTATTAAGCAGTGTTGAATAAAACATCTTGAGCTGATATGCACTAAGTCCTATAAACTCATCACTCATCACTCCTAAGTGAATAACGCAACGCTAGCCTTCAAGACCTTATGGTGGTCTTGCCGGCGGTGTCTCCACCTCTTCCCATTCCGAACAGAGCAGTTAAGCCCGCCATGGCCAATGATACTACATGCTAAAATGTGGGAAAGTAGGTAGCCGCCATATCCTTATTATTAAACCCTCATCATTACCTTGATGAGGGTTTTTTTATGCCCTAAAACACCCCAAGCAACGCCAAAGAGATATTCAATATCTATGTGATAGCGGGGCTACGCGCTTCTGGACTTCTCATTCATCTATAATTGCTATTGCTGCCGCTCAGCAAACAGGCTATATTACAATGAATCAACTGTAAAAAGTCGTTTTACACATGACTCATTCGCTTAAACTGTCAAAATGGATACCCGAGTGCCAGATTCAGGATTAGATTTTCTTTACGGTAATCAGCATTTCCAAAATCAAAATTCTGGCTCTTTGTTTCAAATGGTTTTCGGATCGGCGTAGCAAGGTCGAGCCGCACTACAAGGAAGGACAGATCAATACGTAGGCCGACACCTGCCCCCGCTGCTATCTGATTTATGAAGTCAGAACCAAATTTTGCACCTGGACGTTCCGGATCGTCTTTAATTGTCCAAATATTACCTGCATCAACAAACACCGCTCCGTTCAAAATTGATACAAGTTTGGCCCGTACTTCCGATGAGGCTAATAACTTGATATCACCTGGTTGATCCGGGATGATCCCGTCTGTTTTAAAATTTCGTACATAATATGAGCCGGGGCCTAATGTCCTTGCGCGGAACGCGCGCAGATCATTTACTCCCCCTATGAAAAAGGCTTTTATAAATGGCAGCGCATCGCTATTTCCGTATGGGAAACCTATACCGGCCAATAATCTGCTCGCTAAAATGTTTGCTCTGTGTTCACGATCACCTAGGCGTAAATAGTGCCGTCCATCCAGTTCTGCCCGGACGTATTGTGAAAAAAGTGTGTTTAAAAATGTGCCAGAGCCTTGCTTTTCCTTATTGAACTCTGTCCCTGAAAATACCCCTAAGATGTTTCCGGGCGCTTCAAGGTTCGCATTAAAATAAAAATTGTGTAGCCTGTTATTGGGTCTATTGTTTGTATTATAATTATAATTGTAAGAAGGCCCAAGAATGAATTGAGGCTCAATGCTTCTTCGCAATGTGACATCTGTATCTAAGGCTCTTTGGAAATTCGGGAAGATGCTTTGTGGCTTTACGTAATTCAGATTAACTACGTTGAACTGGTGTTCATTCAGAATACTCGTTTTCCAGACGAAGCCATAAGAACCGGTATAGGAGTTTAATGTGTATTGCTGCGTGCGCGAGTAAAATTCGTAGCGCAGATTGATTCTCGTTTTCGGCACAAAGTTCGACGTGGTGTTCAGTCGGAAAGGCGCTAATACCCTCGGGAAATAGAGATTCGCTTCGCCACCGAAACGAGTGATTGAAATTGCCTGTCCGCCATACACCTGCGTTTCCAATCCTCCAAACACGCTGAGAATTAAGTTTTCCGCTCCGCGAAATGTATTTCGGTTTTGCCAGCTTACAGCCACTTCCGTGCCCGTCGCATTATTTGACTTGGTCAGTCCGGTCACTTCCAGCTTATAGCTGTGTTGCGGCAAGGGCGTGAGGAAGTAATAAGGATCCAGGTAATTTCCACTTGTATCTACTTCCTCAAATTTTGCCTTTACAAACTTAAACGTACCCATGCTCACCAAGCGGTTAAGCGACCGGTTGTGATCTCGCCGGCTATATACATCTCCCTTATTAAAGACCAGCATGCGGCTGAAGGTTTTTAATTTAAACTTGTGTTCCGGGTCTATCACGTTGTAATCAGCATAATGCTCAACCGGCGCGCGTCCTAGCAATGAATCATCCTGAATGGTATATGTTGGATACACCCAGATATTATTAATTCTGTAGGGTACCAAATCCGCGCTGGCAAGATTTGGCTTCACCGCGACATACATATCTACCTGGTTATTCCCTACAGTAGAATCTACCCGAACAATCAGATAATCCGGATTGAAATAGTAATAGCCTTTGTTCTTCAGTCTGCCATCAATACGAATACGTTCATTTTTAATAGTATCAAGGTCGTAAGCCCGGCCGGGTTTCAAGCTTGAACGCCGCTTCACTTCATTGATTTGCTTGCTCAAATTACTGCTATCGGCAGGCCAATAAACATTGCGGATCGTGTATTGGGCTCCCGGCTTCGCTGTAAAATTGAATGTCGTAAGCTTTTTCTTCGTTGTTGTGTCACCGCTAACGGTAGCCTGAAAATATCCACGGTTCTGCAGGTAATTTTCCATGATCGACCGGTTTTTTTCCAGATTTACCTGCGATGCATAAACTGGCGGCTCTCCCAGACTGCGAATAAACTTTTTGATGAATCCTTTAGAGCTGTCGCCTCCGCCGGCATAATAAAACCATAGCTTGTACCGCATTCCAAGTAGGCTCGTATTAGGCAGGGGCCGCACCAATGTGCTTAGCTGTGAATTAATTCGTCCCGACGGCTTTTTGTCCACACCTTCCGTCCTAGCTTCGGACCCGCATAAAGCGTCTCACCCGCAGGCAGATGCTTTGTGACATTACAGGACGATGCCGCGATCAGTAATACAATTAAGAAAGCGGAATACAGTATCTTCATGACTTCAGTTGGTGGAAGCAGGCCTGGTCTCCTTATTGCGCGGCTTGCGGAAGAACTCATTGAAATTGTCGTAATCAATCCTGAAAATAAAAGTAGCGCCTGTTTCTATTACCTGGCCTTCTACCAGCCCTTCGTAATTGTTGCGGCGGTAAGCGCGTACCACATATCGGCCATCTTTGGAAAGCTGATAATCGACACTTACATCGCCGGCAATATTCGAAGCCTGCTGATTAGGCGCCGTTGGACCCTCAAGCCCAAATGACGAGCCCACATTCACTTTCAGGCGGTCGTTAAGCAGGCGCTTGGACAAGCCTACACTCAGGTCTGTGCGCTGTGTAAGTGATCCTGTTGAATAATCGCTGCCGGAATTGACGCCAAAAGTCAGGTCAACGCCACGTATAAGATTTCCTGCAAGGCGATTCAATTGGTCGGTCAAAATCCGGCTGGCACTTTCACGCGCAAATGATTCGGCCGTTGATGGAGAACCATTGCTCTCTAATGGATTTTCATCAACGAAGTGTCCGAGCAGCAAGAGCGCAAACACCTGCTTATTCATTTCACTTTCATCAGCACGCACCTGCGCCAGCTTTGCATCCACATCTTTATACCTTGCCGCCTCACGTTCCGGCAGCACTACGTCAAACGAAATTTGTGGATGCATCAGGTTGCCTTTCATGTTTAGCAACACATTAAAGGGAATACGTTGTTTATACTGATTAATCTCGTACTGTGACCGGCCGGCAAGCTGATGCTCCACCAAATCAATAGGAGCAGTATTGGCTATATAGTACGCCGTAAGATCCACCTGTGCAGTCAGCGGATCGCCTTCCCATATTATCGTGCTGCCAGCCTTAATGTAAAACTGCCGCTTGAGGAAATTCAGCGTCAGCAGATAAGAACCTTCCTGCAAAGTATAAGCGCCTGTAAGGCTGATCTTACCGCTGCGGTCTATCCCGGCTTCCAGCGAGGCTGCACCGCGAATATTGATCTGGTCGCCATTGCGCTCGTCTATCACAATGTGAAAATTGGCGGCTGAATCGGTCTCAATTTGTGCAGAAAGATTCATATTCATGACGCCTGCGTTTAGCTGTGAATCCCTGGCTGCACGCGCAAAGATTATAGAGTCTCCACCAGCGCTCATGTCCACAAATTCAACTACACCTGCGCGGCTCTGCACTTCCGGATCATTAGCCGGTAAAACATACGAGAAGTCGGTTTTCTTATTAATGCGGACATATGAATTGATGATCGGAAGATTCATATCGCCGCGGATTTTAGTATTTGTGCTCAAATTCAGCCTCCCGTAGAATGGCTTCTGCGTGCGGCCGCGTGTAGAATTCACAGCGCGGAAATTATCTGCTGTAATATTCAGCGCAAAGCGGTAGCTCTTAAAGTCATCGGTCAGCACATCACCGTCAATGACCGCCTGATTCCGGGCAGAGTCTTCAATGCTGAACTGATTGAAATGAATGCCTTCGGCGTTCACATTGACTGCATCATTGGTCAGCGCAAAACGTTCACCCAGAAGGGTAGGAGTGATATAAGCAGAATCAAAACGTATGGATCCATTTACGCCCGGCTTATCCAGCGTGCCCGTTACTGCCAACTGACCGCGTAGATTGCCGCTCGCGTCCTGAATCTGTCCCGCAGAAAATGCCTTCACCGCGGCCAGTGAGAAATTGACCAGATTCAGGTTCATATCTACTCGCTTATCTGCAACGTAATAGCGGCCATCCAGGCGTACATCATTACCGCGGCCAAGCAAACCAATATTTGCAGCAAGCGTATTCGCAGTCTCATTATTCACCTTCACGCTCAGGTCACCAAGGGTATCCCGGAGGTAGCTAAGGTTAGCAACCCCGATATCGGAGGTAAATACAAGGTTTGTGGTAGGGTTGCGCAATTGAGCCGTGCCGTTAATGACGCCGCCTACCAGCAGTGAATCTTGCCCGGCAATGCGTGTCAGCGTTGCAATATCAAAATTTGTGAAACGCACATCTATTGGTGCTGTGGGTACGTCGGCCACACTCGCTGCAGAAAGCGATTGTGCGCCATTGCTCATGGAAAAATTGTGCACCACCACACCGGCATCATCATACTGGATAAAATTGTCGGCGCCGACGTTCCATACGTCATAGTCCAGCATCACACCCGGCGCCAGCGATACACGAAAACCATTATTTGGCGTCTGGTTCATCGTTGCGCCAAGTTGATACCGGCTCTTGTCAGCCGCATCTTTAATGTCAACGGCCGTCGTGAGTTGGTTATTGGCCACATTGCCTGAAATGCTGGTATGGTTCAGCTTGAATTGCGGATTGCCTGCGCTGTTAAGCGTTAAGGCGTAGTTGAGCGATTCAGCTGTAGCCGCGCGAAAAGTCAGGCTATCTACCGTGTTCGTGCCGTAAACAATCTTCGGCGCGCCAAGGCCGATTTTCAAATCATTCGCTGTGCTGTTAAAGGCTACCGCCGCCTTAATGCTATCCGACCCGCGCATTTCCGGCATAAAAGAGAAAAGTAGCGGCGAAGGATAAACTGTAGCATTCAGCGTCCAGGCTTGCGGCGCATGAGGCGCAGGCCTGAAACCCGGAATGGTATAATAGCGATTAACCGTCTGCATCACCGCCGGCGCAATTTCGGTCAGCTTATACTGGCCGCCGAGGTCGGCGTACAGCGCAGGAGAAGACACGCGCAGGTGCCGGGCATCCCCCTCCTCCGTAGCAGCAATATGCACCGTATCGTTCATCGTGTACCGCTTGCCGGCATTAAAGATGATTAGGTTAGATAAGTCGGCCGTTCCCAGCAGCGCATCGGGATTCGTAGAGGGCAGGTCTGCCACCAGGTGCCCGTGAATGCGCAGGTCGCCTGCGTAGAGTTTCAAAGCCTGCAGGTTCACACTGTCCAATTGCAGGTCGGCCTTCACAGCCGGATATGCACCCTTCATCAGCGCATTAGCGTCCAGGGAGAAAGCGATATTCGGGTCGCGCATATCAGCTCTTGCGACCACCGCCCCTTTATTCAATTTTGCATCAACCGCCAGATTCTGATAATTGTAGCCTTGTGCGTAAGCTGAGAAAACATTCATTTTCACCTTAGCCACCATCGTAGCCGGGTCAAAGCCGGAGCCAACTGCCGTTGCCTTCGCGCTTACACGGCCCAGCGTCTGCTCCTGCTTCATAATATAGCCCAAGTCCAGGCCCATTACACCGGCAGTTAGGTTGTATGCATTCATGTTCCGCATTGTCCCAACTACATCTGCATTGCCTCGTGAGGTGCGCACGGCAAGCCTGGTATTGAAGGCTGCCATATTCCCATAAAAATTCCCGCTCGCTGCAATCGTCTCCGGAATGCGCACCGTTGGCGGCAATGTCCCGGGCGGCATCAGCTTTTGCAGGTCTGCAGCAGACGTTGTCAGCTTGGCAATGTTCAGGTTATAGCCCGCCTTCATAGCATCTGGCAGGCCACGAATGCGGCCGCTCATGGCAATGGCAGTGTTGCGCATCCCGCTCGCCTGCAAAGTCTGAATGTCCAAATCTTTTACCGCCCCCTGCACGCGCGCTGTCAGGTTGAAAACAGCGCCTTCATTATGATAGAATGGCGGCATTTTCGCCATATCCGGCATAAAAACCAATGCATCTGCCAGCGCAATGCGGCTGTCTGCGATGTTGAGCCGCAGCAAAATATCACCGGAGTGCGCCGCAAGCTGATCAACCGTGAAACCCGGCCAGGCAGCCTCAATATTGTCACGGATAATCGTCTTGTCGGTTTGTACCAAAAGGTTCTTCAGCTGTACGCCATGCTCGCCGTACAGGAAGTTCGTGTGCAGCTGCTGCAGGTTGAAGCCGCTCTTTTCCCGAAAGGCAATCTGCGCAATATCGCCGCTGTAATCCGTGGGCGTAAAGACCAGGCTGCTGCCGTCTACCGTCAGGCCCTGCACATCC
Source organism: uncultured Bacteroidota bacterium (assembly GCA_963782125.1). Taxonomy (GTDB): domain Bacteria; phylum Bacteroidota; class Bacteroidia; order Chitinophagales; family Chitinophagaceae; genus UBA1952. Next base: position 596,407 of record CAWAID010000006.1, on the reverse strand, counting down.
AGGTGTGCGTAATCCATGCCGCGAGCCAGCTTCGGGCTGGTATTGTTGTCAAAGCGGATGTTGTTGTCAGCCATCTGTACTTTGCTCAGCGCAAAGCGCCACGGATTGGCGGCCTGTGCCTGCGCCGCAGTTGACGCCTGTTCGGCTACTTCTGCGGCCTGCGCAGTATTGCCCAGCACAATCGCGGCGTCGGTGTTATTCAGCGTTACGCTCTTGAGCGCTATTTGCAGCTTACCGAGGTCCATCTTATCTGCTTCAGCGAGCAGTTCTCCAAGCTTTACCCGCGCGGCTACCGCCGATGCATCATTGGCAAAGTCCACGTCTATGTCGCGCAGCGCCAGCTTGCCCAATTGCAGGCCAAACTCCGGCGCGCCCGTATTAGCCGTAGCCACCTGTGCTTCCGTGCGCGGCTCCACCATGGGCTTATGCTGATACACCCGCGCTATGGAGCGCTCCAGCCGGATATCCGGCACATTGAACTGCAGGTGATTGATGTCAAACTGCTTAATCCTCGTTTCAAAGTCGCCGATGTAAGCGTACATGTCGGAGCCGGCATTATCATCCCGGAAGGTGACACCAATCTTTTCCAGGCGGACGTGATCTATGCTGATGTTTACACCGCTTGTGTCTGCCGGATTGGGCGCAGTAGTCGGCGAGGTAAACGCCTTTACAATGTAGTCGTAGTTGAAAAAGGAATCCGTCCCGTTCCGGTAGATTTTTGCGCGGATGCCTTCCAGCTCTATGTCGTTGATCTCTACCTGGCTCTTCAGGAGCTTGAACATCGCAATATCTACCGCCAGGCGCTGCCCGGCTATGAGCGTGTCATGCTTCTGATCTTCAAAATAAACGCCCTCCAGCACCACCTTCTTTGGGAAAGAAATGGAGAGCTTTTCCACACGCACCTTCGTGCCCAGCTTGCCTTCTAAGTACGCTACCACGCGCCCGCGCGCAAAATCCTGTACGCCCGGCACCTGTATCAGCACCACAATCAGCAGTAGCAGCACCACGATGCTGACCACAGTCCACCCAAGAACCTTTAGGGTACGGCGAAGAATCTTGTTCAATGCTTATAAAATTTGTGTGCGAAACCGATAGCGAAAGCCATTGGCTTTTACTGCTATTAACTAAAAATCATACCACTTGGCCCGCGGCCTTTGCGCCTTTCTGCAGACCATATAGTCTTCAAGAAATGGCGCTCCTCGTCCAAACTTTGTCATCCCGGTAGGGACCATGCGGCACGCGAAGCAGCTATAATTGTGTTACACCCGGCTGTGCCGTGATCCTTACCGGGATAATCAAGCTGCTCTAACCTGTAAGCCGTCGTTCAATTTACGCCGCTTCGTCCTCCTTTTTCTTCTTCACCGTGCTCAGCTCCCCGTCGCGCTCCAGCCAGCACGATTCTATTTCGCTCAGGTCTGCCGCATTTGCCTTCTGGCGCACCGCCTCCATCAGGTCATGCTCCGAAATCAGGCCCCGGTGCATATTCTCTCGGATGATGCGGCCATCTTTAAAAACCGGGATCGCCTGTCCCTTTACCAAGCGCCCGAAGGTCCGCGAACGGATGGCCAGCCACGCAAAAAGCCGGTGCAGCAGTACCAGCACCAGCGATGCCGCCACCGTAGGCACAAACGGCGAAATGCCCACCACCACCCGGCTCAGGATGGCCCCCAGCAATATCGTAATCGTATTATCAAAAGGCGACTTCATGCCGAACGAGCGCCGCCCGGACAAGCGGATAAACACAATTGTAAGCACGAAGATCACCACCGCCCGGTCCGCCATCTGCCACCACTCCAGGTCCTTGCCATCGCCAAAGGCTTTAATCAGTGCTTCCCTCATCTCATCGTTTTTTTAACCGCCGCCAGCGCTGCCGCCGCTCCCTTCGTGCCCAGCAGCTTAAACTTCTTCCCGGCCAGCTCATTGTAATACACGAAGAAGTGCTCCAGGTGCCGCAGCTGCTCCTCCGGGAAGCCCGCAATGTCCTGTAGGGCGCCATACTGGATAGAGGCATCCGCCACCGCCAGCACGCGGTCGTTGCGCTCCGTCCTGCCGTCGTGCTCTGTTTGTTCTGCCTCTATGACGCCAATGGGGCGGCAGCGCAGCAGGCATCCGGGATAGGTGCCGCTCTCCGCCACCACCAGCACATCCAAGGGGTCGCCGTCTTCCGCCTTCGTGCCGGGCACAAAGCCGAAATCCAGCGGGAAGACTGTGCCTGAAGGCATCACCTTCGTCAGTTCAAAGAGCCATGAGTCCTCGTCAAACGTGAACTTATTGCCGCTGCCCCTTGGCGTTTCAATCACTACGTTGATAAGGCCTTCCTTATCTTTCACAAAGGGCGGTGGGAGCTTCATGGATGTACTGTTTTCTGTTGATGGCTTTTGCTGCAGGTGCAGCGTCCCCTTCCACAGGAAAAAGTCTTGCCAGTATTATTTTTTTTGGTAGCGCAGGTGTTTGGAAGGAAGTGGACGATTATGTATTTAATACAGCTGTATGGCGTTTTTCCCGCATGCGGGAGGGGCACACCGACAGGGTGAAATAACGCTTAGCTTTAGTCCAATCCTTTATATCCGTGAAAAGGCTGCTCAGTACCATAATTCTGGGCATCTGGCTATCTGGTGTAGCCGGTGCTCAGAATTATTTCAATGTCAAGGCTACGCTTAATACCTGCTGCATGTCGTTGAATGCAGTTGTTGAAAAAAACAACAAGTATTATACGGTGGGCTGGGGCGTGGATAGTATCAATTCAATTGGCGGCGGCTACTTTGTCGGCATTAATGGCGTCAAATTCAGTGTTTGGGACTCACGGGGCAGGCTGATACACGATACTGCGTATCAACTACCAGACAGCGGGCAAATTTTCGTTGTCAATAAGGCGATGTTGGAGTTGCCGAACCATACTTTTTTGATTCCAGCAGAGGGTGGCGATACAAAAGGCCACGTAAAACTATTCCTGTTCTGCTTTGATAGCATAGCGCATATGGTATGGCAAAAAGAGTGGGATAAGCCGATGGATTTCCCAATGATTACGCCTTTTGACGGATGGCGGATGGCGGACTTCAAAGCCGATGGACATGGCAGTTATTTAATGCTTTCTACCATAGACCGCTCCCCTACTAATACGACCAACAATTATTCCTCTAAGATGCTGCTTACGAAGTTGGATTCTGGTTTTAATGAGATATGGCATAAGGACTTTGGTGACAACAAATACAACAGCATTGCACAAAGCCTGATTATAGAAAACGACGGATATACGTTTGGCGGATATTACAGTAGCATCAATCAGACTACAAAAGACGCTTTCTATCGAACAGAGTTGTTTAAAACGGATACTGCGGGTAATCTGACCTGGCATGGGCTAAGCGACTCCTCAAGGCTAACCTTTGGTGCAGTTGGTTTGATAAAGACAAAAGACGGCGGTTATATTTTCAGCGGACAAGGGGCAGGCCAGAAAATAGTATATCCGACTACAGCTGTTGTTTATTGGTGGCCCTGGATTGAAAAGATAGATGCGGCCGGTAACTCGCTGTGGCACCTTGTTGCGAATAATCATTACACAATTGATGCAGATAATTGCTCAATCAACAAACTGGCAGAACTGCCTAACGGAGATATTATGGCAGCCGGGCAAATCGTGTACGGTTATGGGGCAAAGGATACGCTTAGTGGCAACTTCGGAACGCTTCTAAAACTCGCTCCTAACGGTCAGGTAAAATGGAAGCGGCAGTATAGCTACTATGGTGATACCATGACCTATCACCTCTATGATATGAAGCCGACGAGCGATGGCGGATACATAATGGCCGGGCAGACGTACGATGTATACCATAAAATCCCCTCAACGCTTCCGTGGCAACGAGCGTGGCTCCTAAAGGTGGATAGTAATGGCTGCATCTCCAATGATGATCCGCAATGCTGGGCAGTGGGTGTACCACATGAGCCTAAGCTTTCGGCAGGCAACTATAAAGTCTATCCTAATCCGGCCACGGAGCAGTTACAGATCAGCTATCAGAAGGAAGACGAGCAGGAAGAAAGCTTTATGCTCTCAGATATTACCGGCAGAGTGGTGGCAAAGACCCCGCTTAATGGCAAGGCAGGCATCCGCACCGTTGAGCTGCGCGCTTTGCAGTCCGGTATGTACCTCTACCGCATCATCAATGGCAAGACGGTGAAGCAAAGCGGGAAGATTAGTAAGCAATAGGGCTGTGCATTGGTGTATCACTTCGCCCGGCGCGTGTCCTCTCGCGTCTGGAGCACCAATACACATCCGGTTCCAGCTGTTGCTCCCAAAGTAAAGCGTTCTTCGGCATGCGCTACTGCTGGCATTGGTGAAGCAGGGTTTGATTAGGGAAGCTGGGCAATTATATCATAAGACCAGCAAGTCTTGCCAGTATTATTTTTTGGGTAGCGCAGGTGTTCGGAAGGAAGCGGACGATTATGTACCCATAACAGCTATCGCGTGATGACGAGCTTGCCCGCCTTAATGCTTCCCCCTGCCTTTGAAATGTACCTGTATTGATAGATGCCTGCGGAAAGCTCGTCCAGCGTAATAGACTTCCTGCCTGAGCCAGCATTGGCGAGCAGCCAGCTACCCACAACCCGCCCGGTCATATCATAGAGCAGTAAGGTCCCAGCTTCATCATAGCGCACTTCAATCACTCCTTGCGACGGATTAGGATAGAGTGAAAACTGAACTCCGCTTGCGGCAGGCTCATTAATGCCTACCGGTGCACATTTAGGGCTCACAGCGCCCAACCTGTAGTTGGGCATGCACGGAGGTGTGCTTACTGCATAGTAATACATACTGTCGGTAGTATCATACCAGCCCGGGAAGCGTAGACACCTCTTGCAAAAAGAAGCCGCAAGGCCTCCTTTATCCGGTGAATCTATGACGTTCATCACGCTGCTCGCACCATTCCAATTACCGATGTAAATTTTTCCGTCCGGCCCGGGATACATGTTGGAGTACTGCATAAACCAGCCACCTATAGTATCAGGCCCTGACAGCAACGTCCAAGCATTTGGTGAAGTTGGATTTTGCAGGTCAAACTGCTGTACGTAATAGTCGCCACTTACATACAAATACCTGCCGTTGGGGGAGAAAGCCAGCCCATCAGTTGAGTTGTCGGTCATTATGGGCAGGCCCGGGCTGTTGATTTCCTGGTCAGGAACGTCGTAAACTTTTGGATTGGACAGCATACCTGTGCATCGGTCAAAGTCTGCTACAAAAACATGGCTGTATTGATTGATTGTAGTGGCATACTTAGTTCCATCCTGCGAGAACATGGCCTGTCCGTCTAAGTCCCAGAATCCGAGATAGGCAGCATCGCCGCCGAATCCCTGAATAAAAGGCCCGTAAACAGTATCTGCCGTAAACAGGAACTTATAGATGAGATTGGTGTCGGATGCATTTTTGAGCAGCCACCAGCTTTTGCCATCGCCGTGGCGGCAAGCCATCATCTAAGTTTTGCTAAGCCGCACATGCTCTAACAAAGGCACCATGCGCTTGGTTACTTTTCCAACCCCCCCATTGGCGTTCATTTCTATCTCATCATAAAGCAGTAAATCAAATAGTGCTCCGTTGCCTACTTGCTGCCAATTATAGTAAAAGCTATCATTAGATACAGTAGGTGTTATTAATCTGTATTTACCATTGCCGAAAGGTAAAATAATAGAGGTTTGAGATATGGTGCTAAATCCACCGTAGCGTTTATAAAGAAGGTCTGGTACAAGCTTAGATCCTCCTTCAATTGTATCCAAGTTCTTATTGTACAGATTATACCCGTCACTGACGATCAACAAGTCACCGGCAGAATCACAAATGTTTGAATTTCCGTGTGCAAACCATAGAGGCACTCCGCCTTTAATAAGCTGATTGGACGGCTGGATGGTACCATTAAAAGTAGTGGTGTAGATGATAGACTCGCCCTGCACCCACACCTTATCAAAGTTCTGGCTACCGGGTTGCGCAATAGCCCTGCTACTGATGAGCAGGGCTATTATCATTAGGCTTAGGTTTGTGCGTGTCTTATTCATGCATCACGGTTACCCTTTTTGTTTCCTGCAGCTTTCCACCCGCCTCATACGCTTCGCGCCAGCGCATGTCCTCAGGCCTGCGGAACACCGAATATACATCCGGTTCCACCTGTTGCTCCCAAAGTAAAGTGTTCTTAGCCATGCGCAGTCACGGCCATCCCCGTCCGCCTTTCTACTAAAGACTTGCCGCCAGCCACCTACCTGCTGCGGCTCCAACTAAAGGATGGCAGCACCCATAGCCAGCTATTCAGCAGGCAGGAATAAACCTGCTTATCCAACAAAAAATGGCTGCCTAATGGCAGCCATTTTTATTTCCATTACCATCCTTCAGGCCCCCGGAGGGTTTGGCGTGTCATCGTGCCCACCGCCCCTGTCTATGATTATGCGCGCATTTCGGTAGTCTGTCAGGAAGGCCGGCTCACTCTCCGAAAAAGACGCCATCAGCAGGTCCAGGTCCTTCAGCTCTTCCCGTATTTTCTTCATTTGGGCCGGCACCGTGCTGTTCGCGCCTTTGCGGGTCACTATCACTGTGCGCGGTGCATCCATCTGCGTCTTATACATATCTATTGCCCCCTGCAGCGCCGCCAGCTTCGCAGTGGTTACACCGTATGCCTCGCCCGGTGCGCCCATTGTTGATAGCCGGTGGTGCACATCCTGAAGCGTATCTGGCAGCGCATCATCCGGCATATCCTCCAGCTTCTTGCGCTTAATCGTTTTCATCTGTTCTGTAAACTCATTGCTGTTCACCTTGCGTCCATATACCTGCGCGTAGCCGGCCAGCTCTACCGCCAGGTCTATCACATCAGCCTCCGCCGCATCCTTATCCATAGTGGTGCCCGTGCTTACAGCCGCCCCCGCGCCCTGCCGCGCGCCGCTGACGGCCGCCACCGCATCCGTAATGTCAGTGACTGCGGCTGCTATGGGCGGCTTACCCGCCCACTTCGCCGTGTTCGCATTTAGCACGCCCAGTGTCGTGTTAACCATTGTTAGAAAATTGTCGTCACGCCTTCTCATGGTTGTTAAAGATTTTTGGTGTGAATAAATTGATTGTTAGGCTAAAATAAGGGTACCGGCAAATACGGCCAATTCTGCCGATCCACATCATATTATTACCAGCTTGTACCCCAACACTACCAGGGCTATCATATTATAACCAACCAATACCCGAGGCCGACCAAGGCGTTCCCGAGCCTTACCAGGGCATTCCCGCGACTTACCACGGCGTTCCCGCGGCCGCCAAATGGTTCCCGCAGCTTACCGCGACACTCCCCAGCCTTACCAACCCGTTTCCGCGACCTGCCAGCGCATTCCCGCGACCTGCCGCGTCGTTCCCCCGGCTTACCGCGCATCTCTTTAAGAAAACCTTCTTCTTCGCGGCCCCATTTTTTCATCCTCATGGCCTACAAGGGCAAACCGGCTGAACCCCTTGCGGCACTTTTGCGAACAAGTAAGCCTCCACAGATAAAAAAACAAAGACCATGAAGACGAACAAACTGAGCCAACAGGAACAGGCTAACATCAACGGCGGCACCAGCGTAGGCCACGAGCCCGCCACCCCCGAAAACACCATGCAGCCCGATGACGGCACGGCAAACCCCGACGGCAGTCAGCCGGACGGCTACACCAACGTACCCTTTGACGGCGGCGACAAGCAGCCCATCCGCTACGCATAGCCGTAACAGCAGCTAAAAGCGAAGGGAGCACAAGGTCCGTGCTCCCTTCGCTTTTTTACTACATGAACTAATTGTCTATTCCCGTCATGCCGAACTTGGCCCGGCATCTATCGTGCAGAGCGGGCACACAACAGAGCCCGAAACAAGTTCGGGGTGACGGGAACGGGAGCGCGAACGGGAGCGGAGGCAGTGGACAGAGCGCAGCGCGTTATCGCGCTACAGGACTAGATAATCAGTCTGCGCTCAAAGCCGCTTCGGTTGACTTTTGGCCGTGGCGCAGCGGGTCCCAGCCTATACGCACGCCCTTGCCGTCAGGGTCTTGCGCGCGCAGGTGCAGCACTACGCCCTTGCCCCGCCGCAGCAGCATCCCAATAGGCGTTGACGCCCCATCGCGCTCGGGATTGCGCAGCGGCACTTCCATAGCAATGTCCGTTCCGCCGCCCAATCCATAGACGCCCTGCACGGACATATTGATGGCGGTGGTCTGGATGGTCATAGGCCGGATAAAGATTTTGGCGCCCGCCACATCCAGCCGCCCGGAGAGTTCTTTGATGGCCACGGCAGAGAGGTTGCGCTTCTTAAAAATGAACTTGCCAACTTTCTCAAAAGGCGCAAAGCGATTTATCTCCCCATCGGCCAGCCGGAAGGTGACAGCGCCGTTGAGGGACTTTTTGAGCATGGCGCCGGCATCGGTCACATTGCCGGTCAGGTCCGCATCGGCGGTAATACGCCCGGCAAGGTTGGCGGCGGTAATGGCATCCTGCCCAAAGTTGTCAAAGGAGGCAAAGAGCTTTGCCACATCGGCGTTGCGCACCTGTGCCTTGATGTGAAAGGGATTGTTGGGCGCATCCTGGTTGACGCTACCGCTGATGGTGACGGTGCCGCCGCCATTCTGTATCTGCACCTGCTGCAGGAAGATGCCCGACTCGGCCAGCGTAGTACGGGCAATTATGCTTTCCGCGTTGAAGGATTTATAAGTGGCCCGTTCAATCCGTGCATCCATAGAGAAGGAGGCGGCTTCCAATACCCGGTCCAGTTGCGCCCCAATGCGCGTGATGCTGCCTGTTCGCTTTTTCGGGCCGGCAGGCCGGGCCGCCGCAGACTTACGCCGCGCTATAAAGCCCACATAATCGTTCAGGTTAATCAGCGGGGAGCGCAGCCGCCACGCTACCGATACCTTGCCCGGGTCGGTAAAGTAGAGGCGCAGGAAGTGCAGGGCGTCACCTTCCATGCTCAGGCTGCTCTGCTTGTTGCGCACCGTAATGTTGCGGAAGAAGAGGTTGTCGCCCTGAAAAAGCAGGGTGGCGCCTACATTGCTGAACGTTACCGTCCGGGGCAGGTAGGTAAGCCCTGCATCGGCCACACGCACATAGCCGTTGATGGCGTAAGGCGTAGGATCGTCCGGCAGGATGCCGCCGTTATAGCGCAGGTCGGCATCGGCAGTGCCGCCATCAAAAGAAAGGACCGCGCTACCCACTACATCATTGAGCGCAGTCACCGGAAATGCGGATTGGATATGGGCCTTCACCACCGGCCGCAACAGATTGGTTACTGCCAGCGTATCGCCATGAAAAGGAATGCCCTCCCATTCGCCTTTGTATCCATAGAAGGCAATGCGGGAGTTGTCATCGGCATGGCCGGCGCCGGGATTCGCTTCATTAAAATACTCGCCGTTGTAGCTGAAGTGCTGAATTTTTCCGGCCGGCGTGGTGAGTGTATTGTCTACTATAGGGTAGGAGATGCGAATGAGCGGGATAGTCTTGTACTTCATCACGCCACTCACGCGAACATCCATGGAGATAGGCTTTTCAAACACGAAGGGCGTCAGCACCCGCTGAATATTTCCAGACGGCCAGCGAAGCGCTTTTTGATAGGGCACGTCCTTCCCAACCAGGTGAATGGCAAAGGCAGCGGGCGTCCGGTTAAAGTAAAAGTCGCCGCCCATGGTAATCGGCGTGCCGCTGATACGAAGCTTCTGCTCTGGAATGTGCAGGTGCTTATCCGCAATACGGTAGTCCAGCGACATGTCCAGCTCCAGGTCCTGATCTTTAAGGTAAGATCCGCGGATGGTGCTGAAGGCCATACTATATACATGCGCCGTGCCCTCAATGTGCGTACGCATCACACCGGCACTTTCGGAAGAATTGCCAGCCAGCTCCCGGAAATGGAGGTGAAAAAGCTTGTTCTTTATGGCATTGACAAACCAGAACTGAACATCATCCATACCGAAATGATCAATCAGTGATGTCCGGTTGGTCTTGGTCGTATCACGGCGCTCCAGCAGGTAGGCATTGGAATAACCTGTTGAGTCGGTAAACAGGTAGATGCTGCCGTGCGCGACGGTCACTTTTCTTATCTCTACCCGCCGGCTTAGCAGCGCAAAAGGATTAATCCGCACATACATGCTCTGTGCTTCCAGCAAGCTGTGGCGGTGCCGATCCCATAGACTGTCGCGCAGGCTCACGCCATTCAGCGCCAGCGCTACGTCCGGAAAAGAGTGGAATAGCGAAGGCTCCATGCTTTTGATGATCAGCTCGCCGCGCATCTGCTCGCCCAACTTGCGGCTTACATCGGCCAAAATCTCCCGCTTATGCGCATTGACGTACCACACCAGGGCCAACCATGCCAATACTATGATACCTGCTACAACACTTATGATGCGCAGCGCACGACGAGCCAGCCTTGGCCAGTGGATAGAAAAAGCCATCGGGAGAAGCGACATAAGTAATCATGCCACTTCTCCCGATGCAAGGAGGGATCTGTATATTGTTTAGCCGCCGAACCGATAGCGGATGCCGACCGTTGTCGGAAAGGTAAACACGTCAAACGGACCATTGCGGCCGGAGGCGCGATTGTCTACCGTATTGAGGTGATTGAAGCGCGGCGCGAATTCTGCGTTCACACCAACATGATCGGTAAGCCACCAATCCATGCCCAGCTGCACGCCCAAAGTATATCCCGCGGCGGGCTCATAGCGGTATTCCGATACAAAACGGAATTCCTCACCCGGCTGATCCAGCACTTGGGTGTACTTACGCCCACCATCATTAATCGTGAAGATGGCGCCTATGCCAGCACCGTAATAAAAGTTGGAGCGGACGTCTTTAAGCCGGTTATAGATTGGTACGAGGCCGTTTACGCGGGCTTCCGTAGTCCAGGTGCGTTCTGCATATACATAACGCACGGTCTGCTGGCCCAGCGACTGGCCATTGAGGCCTCTAATGACCGTAGTGCCGAGCGCACTCCACTCGGAAGCTGTGTTGATATTCAGACCAACCTGCAGGTGGTCGGTAATATTGCAATGCCCGATGATGCCAAAAATATTCGGCAGGCTCTTTTCATCTGCGCCCTGATCTACCGTGCGATAGATGCGCGTGGTAGGCGCCAGGCCACCGTAAATGCCGATGTTGAAGCGGTATTCGGGCGCGTAGAACTGTGCAAAGGCAGCGTCGCCGCTCAGGAACAGCGCGGCAGCAAGGAGTAAGCGTTTTGTCATCATCCGTTATTTCCGTGGCGAAAGATAGGGAAGAAGTTGGAGTGTTGGAATGTTAGCGCGTTGGAATGTTTGAATGTCGGAATGTCCATTGAGCCAGTAAAGCGCTGATCTACTATTGTAACGCATAGACATTCCGGCGCTCCAACACCTAGCCTCCAACGTTCCAGCGATTATCTTTGCGCCGAACATGCCCGCTAATACGCCGCCGCCTGCAAAACCTGCATACCTGCTTCTTGATGACGGAACTTTTTTCTCCGGCACCTCTTTTGGCGCCGAAGGCACAAGCGGCGGAGAGATTTGCTTTAATACCGGCATGACCGGCTATCAGGAAGTATTTACAGACCCGTCCTACACCGGCCAGCTGCTGATTATGAATAATGCCTATGTGGGCAATTATGGCGTGAAAAAGGATGATGTAGAAAGCGAGACCGTAAAAATCCGCGGCCTTATCTGCAAAAATATCTCAGACCGCTACAGCCGCATGCAGGCCACCGGCGATCTCTGCGCGATTATCTGAAAGAAAATAATATCGTAGCCATTGAAGGCGTGGATACGCGCGCGCTGGTGCAGCATATCCGCAGTAAAGGCGCCATGAACGGCATTATTTCCACCGAAATAACGGATGCAGAAGGCCTGAAGAGCAGCTCTGGCCGAAGTGCCGTCAATGGATGGGCTGGAACTTTCGTCCGAGGTCTCTACCAAGGAGGCATACACCTATGGCTCGCCAAATGCGAAGCTCCGCGTGGCGGTGCTGGATTATGGCCTGAAGCAGAGCATGCTGCGGAATTTTGCGGAGCGCGGTGTCTTTGTAAAAGTTTTCCCGGCCATACCTCCTTTGAGGAAATGCAGGAGTTCAAGCCGCATGGCTACTTCGTTTCCAATGGCCCCGGCGACCCGGCAGCTATGGATTATGCGGTGAATACCGTGAAGGATATTCTGGAAGCAGAGCAGCCCATGTTCGGCATCTGCCTTGGGCAGCAGCTGCTGGCCCGCGCCACATGGCATCCCGACCTATAAGATGCATCATGGCCACCGCGGCCTCAACCACCCGGTGAAGAACCTGCGCACCGGCAAGAGCGAGATCACTACGCAGAATCATGGCTTCTCCATTGATGGCGAGGCTGCGCGCGCAGCGGCCAATGTAGAGATCACGCACGTCAATCTCAACGACGATTCGGTAGAAGGCATCCGCCTGAAAGACAAGCCTGCCTTTTCTGTGCAATACCATCCGGAGAGCACGCCCGGCACCTACGATGCGCGATATCTGTTTGATGAATTTATTGAGCTGGTAGAATCCCGTAAGGCACCTGGATAGCAGTACAGGTAGTGAAGACTTGATTCATTAGACGCAATAACTTCTTCATTCAATCATTCATCATGGCTCAGGACAGAATTCTCATCATCGGCGCCTGCGGGCAGATCGGCGTAGAACTTACACTTGCACTTGCGCCAGATTTACGGCACCGCCAACGTCATCGCCTCCGACATCCGGCCGGCGCATCCGCTGCTCGCGGACGGGCCGTATATGATTGTCAATGCCATGGACGAGCAGTCGCTGGACATGCTCATCAAGCGCGAGCACATTACACAGGTTTATCTGCTGGCTGCGGTGCTCTCTGCCACCGGCGAGCAAAACCCGATGCGCGCCTGGGAGATCAATATGAAGAGCCTGCTGCAACTGCTGGAGATTGCCGTGCAGGAAAAAGTGAAGAAGATTTACTGGCCCTCGTCCATTGCCGTATTCGGGCCAACTACGCCGCGCAAGGATACGCCGCAGGAAACCGTTGTGGAGCCACGAACGGTGTATGGCATCTCCAAGTATGCCGGCGAGCTATGGTGCCAGTATTATCATCAGCGCTATGGCCTGGATGTGCGCAGCCTGCGCTATCCCGGCCTTATTTCCTGGAAGAGCGACCCCGGCGGCGGCACTACAGATTATGCGGTGGAGATTTATCATGAGGCTCTGGAGAAAGGGCACTATACCTGCTTTCTGAAAGAAGACACCTATCTGCCGATGATGTATATGGATGACGCCATCCGCGCCACCATTGAGCTGATGGAAGCGCCTGCGGAGCAGATGAAGACGCGCATGTCGTACAACTCTGGCGGCATGTCTTTTTCGCCGAAAGAAATTGCGGCATCCATCCAGAAGCATATCCCGGACTTTAAGATCGACTATGCGCCGGACTTCCGGCAGAAATTGCCGAAGGCTGGCCGCAGAGCATTGACGACAGCGCAGCACGTGAGCATTGGGGCTGGAAGCCGCGCTTCGATCTGGATAAGATGACGGTTGAGATGCTGACAGAATCTGCGGGAGCAGAAGGGATCGGCTAAGAAACTAATCGGGTATATGAGCAAAGCAACTGCAATTGTTGTGCTTACCGGGGCCGGCATCTCCGCCGAAAGCGGCCTGCGCACCTTTCGCGATTCCGATGGTCTTTGGGAAGGCTACAATGTAGAAGATGTTGCCACACCGCGCGCATGGCAGGCCAATCCAGAGCTTGTGCTGGACTTCTACAACCAGCGCCGCAGAGATGTTGCAGCGGCAAAGCCTAACCGGGCGCACATCATTCTGGCAGAGCTTGGAAGAAGACTTATGATGTCCGCATCGTCACGCAAAACATCGACGACCTGCACGAGCGCGGCGGAAGCACAAATGTGCTGCACCTGCACGGCGAAATCTTCAAGATGCGCTCCGACCGGCAGCCGCATGACGATCGTATCGCTGTAGATATACACGGCGATATGCCCCACGGCGCAAAGCGCCGGATGGCGGATTGCTGGCGGCCGCATATTGTATGGTTTGAGGAGCGGGTGCCAACCATCGGGGAAGCTGCCGCGATTATGGCAGACGGCCGAGATTTTCATGCTTGTCGGCACTTCGCTGGTCGTTTATCCGGCAGCAGGGCTGATGGATTTTGTGCCGCCCGGCGTACCCAAGTATATCGTGGATAAAGCAATCCCGATGGTGAGACAGTACCGCAATATCATTCCGCGTGAAAAGCCCGCTACGGAAGGAATGGCAGAAGCACAGAAACGCTTAAGAGCGCCATGTCGGAAAATAATCGCTACCAGCAAGCTTACCGAAGGCTGAACAGGCTGTCCACAAACTCCGCCTTATTGAAAATCTGCAGGTCTTCCATGCGCTCGCCTACACCGATATACTTCACCGGAATCTTGAACTGAGCCGCAATGCCAAGCACTACGCCGCCTTTCGCGGTGCCGTCCAGCTTGGTTATGGCAATAGCCGTCACGTCTGTTGCCGCAGTGAACTGCTTTGCCTGCTCCAGCGCATTCTGCCCGGTTGAGCCATCCAGTACCAGAATGACCTCGTGCGGCGCATCCGGCATTTTCTTACTTATTGTGCGGCGGATTTTGCCCAGTTCCTCCATCAGGTAAGCCTTGTTGTGCAGGCGGCCCGCCGTATCAATGATCAGCACATCAGCATCTCGTGCCATCGCCTGCTGCACGGCTTCAAACGCGACTGCGCTCGGGTCGGAGCCCATTTCCTTTTTTACAATCGGCACGCCCGTGCGTTCGCTCCAGATGGTGAGCTGATCAACGGCTGCTGCACGGAAAGTATCGGCAGCACCAAGGATAACGCTCTTGCCGGCCTTTTTGAAATTATACGCCAGCTTTCCAATCGTCGTGGTCTTGCCTACGCCATTTACGCCTACTACCAATATCACGTACGGCTTTTTGCCGGCAGGCACATCAAAAGTCTCATGTTCCGCGCTCGGCGCATCGGTCAGGATGCCCATCATCTCTTCCTGAAGGATGCGGTTCAGCTCGGATGTGCCGAGAAATTTATCCCGCGCGACGCGCGCCTCAATGCGGTTAATGATTTCAATGGTCGTATCCAGGCCTACGTCCGCGCCTACAAGGGCGGCCTCAACCTCGTCCAATACCTCTTCGTCCACTTTATCCTTACCGGCAATGGCTTTGGTAAGCTTGGAGAAGAAGCCCTGTTTCGTTTTTTCCAGCCCTGCGTCCAGGGCCTCTTTCTGTTCCTGCTGCTCTTTGTTGCGCTTAAAAAGCTTGTCAAATAAACCCATGTTGATTTCGGAATGCGGATTGACGGAGGTAATTCGCTCCCAACCCTTTAATTCAATAGATGCCGGGCGCGAAGGTAAGCGCTGCTCCATACCTTAGGCTAATGACCACATTTGGGGAGCGTGTGAAGGCTTTCAACCGTTCGCTGGGCCTTGACGCCATACTGCCGCCGGGAGTTGCGGTAATGAACCCATTCAGAGAAAGCCCACTTGCACTGCGTATATCTGAAGCGTTTTACGACAAGTTTTACCATGATAATGAGCGCCGGCACCTTATCCTTGGCATTAATCCTGGACGCTTCGGAGCCGCGCTCAGCGGAGTTCCATTTACCGATTTCAAGCGGCTGGAACAATATTGCGGCATCTCGGCGGAAGGCCAGCGCGCTCACGAGCTTTCTTCTGAATTTGTTTATGCCGTGATTACCGCTGCGGGCAGTGTGGATGCGTTTTACGCGCGTTTTTATATCAATTCTGTCTGCCCATTAGGCTTTACCATTGAAAAGGGTAGCGGACGGGCCGTGAACTACAACTATTACGATGACCCGGCGCTATTCATAGCCGTAAAGCCGTTTATGCTCAAGTGCATCCGCCGCCAGATAGACTTGGGCTGTTTTACGGAAGAATGCTTTTGCATGGGTGTGAAGAATGGCGAATATCTGAAGCGGCTCAACGAAGAAGCCGGCTTTTTCGGAAAGGTTACAGTGCTACCGCATCCACGCTTCATTATGCAATACCGTCGCAAGCATCTGGAAGAAGCGATTAGTGCCTATACTACCGCACTTCTAGAGGGTTTAGTGACATTTTGTTATAATATTCATGTATCGACGGCGTTATTTTCGCTTTGACTTTTAATAACTATTTTATGAAAATCATTCTGTACACAATTTTAGTTGCTGGCTTTTTTGGAGCTGCATCCTGCAAAAAATGCGATGATCACGATTTGCCGGCATTGGCAGGTATCTGGCAGGAAGTGGATGAGCAGCCTGATTTTACAGGCAGCACAAATAGGATCACTTTTACGTCTGACGGCAGCTTTCAGACAAAACGCAGCTTATGGTCAGATGTCCTTGAGCTGAACAATCCATGCAGCGGCAATCGCACGCAATATGTACACGGTACATATAACGTGTCTGGCAGCCAGCTCATACTGACGGGCAAATACTGCGACAGCCTTTTCGCTACCGATAAGCCTGACTGCGCTTACGGTGCGGGCATCAGTGAGCATTATACCATGAGCGGCAACGATGGGCGGCTCATTTTGAACGTAGACAAGAACGAGCGGCTGCGCATCATTCTTGAGCGTCAGTAGCGCACGGCATGGTTAAAATAAAAAAGCGGCCCGCACTTAAGGTGCGGGCCGCTCAGCTTACCAGCGCTGTTTTGTTTTATTTAATAACCACCGTCGTTATCCCGGCGATTGTTATAACCTGAGTTATTGCCATAGCCACCGCCTCCGCGACGACCACCGCCACCTCCATATCCGCCACCGCCACCGGAGCGTTGCTCCATCGGGCGGGCTTCGTTTACTACCAGCTTACGGCCGGACAGGTCTTGCCCGTTGGTAGCCGCGATGGCAGCTTCGCCATCTTCTTTATTGGTAAAGGTTACGAAGCCAAAGCCGCGGCTGCGGCCTGTTTCACGGTCAGACGCCACAAAGGAGTCTTCTACGTTGCCGAATTGGCTGAAGTGGTTGCGCAGCTGGTCTGCGTCAGTGGCGAAGGCAAGGTTGCCTACATAAAGCTTGATGCTCATTTTCTTGTCTGGTGGTTTGAATTGCGCTGGTACGCTTCTGCGAATATCCGTGATTTATCGGTGCAATGGCGTGTAGCGCCCAAAATTTGTTTTTAATGTGGCTAACCCATAGGCGCTAGATTATACCACTTTATATAGGCTTCTTACGCTGCGTCGTATCTTGCGGAGACTTATGATGCGCCTTTTTACGCTATTACTGGTTGGTCTTTCGCTGAGTGCGGCGGCCCAGAATACCGGCGGCTGCGGCACCGTTACGCCGCAGTCTGAGGTTGACAAGATTTATGACTTTGTCCAGCACAATGCTGCTGCCTACGCTAAGCCTGCGGCCGGCGCGATAGATTCCATCCCGCTTTCCATTCATATTGTAGGCACTGACGCAGGCACTGGTTATTATCCGTTGCAGAATCTTTTTACGGTGCTCTGTCAGCTCAATCAGCGTTACGCACCATCCGGCTTTCACTTCTATGTGCAATGGCCCCTCCGCTACATCAACAACACCGCTTATTACATCCACGACTTTTCTGACGGTTATTACATGATGCAGCAGAACAATGTGCCCGGCGCTGTGAATGTTTACTTTGTAAACGATCCCGCCGGCAACTGCGGCTACTACACCTACGGCGCTGATGCTCTAGCCATTGGCAATAAATGCGCGGGCTCCGGTAGCACAACGCTCACACATGAGCTTGGTCATTATTTCTCCCTGCCACACACTTTTTATGGTTGGGAAGGCGGCAACACACCCTCAAACCCGGAAGCTGTACGGCGCACCGGGCCTGGCACTAACTGCAGCAGCGCCGGCGATGGCTTCTGCGATACCTACGCCGATTACATCTCCAACCGCTGGAGTTGTCCTGCGCTGGTGTCAAAGACAGATGTATATGGCGATTTGTATCACATAGACAGCTCCATGTACATGTCGTATTCCTTTGACGCCTGCCAGTCTCAGTTTAGCGCCCAGCAGATGGCTGCCATGCAGTATAACCTGCACGTTGTGCGGAACTCATTTGCCGGCACGTCTATACCTCCGGTCCGGTCGCTATCCGCGCCCAATATCCTGTATCCTGCTGACACGCTGTATGTCAATGGCAAGAAAGCGGCCTGGCGTAGCGTGCCGGGTGCTGATTATTATTACGCCTTTCTTAGCCTGCAAACGGACCCGACCCGGCCCATTGTAAGCGCATTGACCAAAGACACGAGCCTGAATTTTAGCACCTATGGATTTGTGGATGAGGGCCAATATGCGGTTACGGTCGTGCCAGTTAACGCCCACGATTTCTGTATGAATTACAAGACCGTCCAGCCCTTTGTATATACCGCTCGGGCAGGTGCACTTGGCGTCACTACGTTGCGTGAAGATGGCGGCATCTTACAGGCATATCCTAATCCGCTGCCTGCAGGAATGGATATGCAGCTGCGCTTCGGTGGCTTACCGGTAGGCAGTTATACGCTTTCGCTTACATCGCTGAACGGGCAGGTAGTGGCGGAGCAGACAGTGGAGTATCGCGGTAGCGGCATTCAGACCTTCCGGATGCGCAATTGCCCTGAAGGTTTTTACTTCCTGCGCTGGAAGGGTGCAGGCGGACAAGGCGTGTTGAAGCTTAGGGTAGGGCAGTAACGAGCATTTATGCAACACAAAAGCGGCGCTGATACACTCAGCGCCGCTTTTATATGATAAAACAGTCCTTACATCCCCCGCTTCGCCTTCAGGCCCGCATCCAGCGCATCCAGAAACTCTTCTGTGTACAGGTAATGCGTCGCCGTGCTTTACATCATTGCCGTGCACGCTTACCGCAAGGTCTTTCGTCATCTTGCCGCTTTCTACCGTTTCAATACACACCTGCTCCAAGGTGTTGCAGAAGTCAATCAGCTCCTGATTGCCGTCCAGCTTGCCGCGGAAGGCGAGGCCTCGTGTCCATGCATAGATGGAAGCAATCGGGTTCGTGCTTGTGGGCCGGCCCTTCTGGTGCTCGCGGTAGTGGCGCGTCACCGTGCCGTGGGCCGCTTCTGCCTCCATCGTCTTGCCGTCGGGCGTTACCAGTACGGTCGTCATCAGGCCAAGGAGCCGAAGCCTTGCGCCACCGTATCGCTCTGCACATCGCCGTCATAATTCTTGCAGGCCCACACAAAGTTGCCATTCCACTTCAGCGCGCTCGCCACCATATCGTCTATCAGGCGGTGCTCGTAATGCACGTCCGTGAACTCCTTACTAACCTCCTCAAAAATGTCCTTGAAGCGGCCGTCATACTTCTTCAGGATGGTATTCTTCGTGCACAGGTATAGCGGCCAGGCCTTCTGACGCGCCATATTAAAGCACGCATGCGCAAAGCCCCGGATGGAATCGTCCAGGTTGTACATCGCCATCGCAATGCCGTCTCCCTTAAACTTAAACACCTCGTGCTCTATCACTCTCCCGTCATCCCCCTCAAACTTAATCGTCAGCTTACCCGGCCCCTTCGTCACAAAATCGGTAGCGCGGTACTGATCGCCAAAAGCGTGACGGCCTACGATGATCGGCGCGTCCCAATTCACCACCAGCCGCGGCACATTCGCCATCACAATCGGCTCGCGGAACACCGTCCCGTCCAATATATTCCGGATCGTCCCGTTCGGGCTTTTCCACATCTGCTTCAGCCCAAACTCCTCCACCCGCGCCTCATCCGGCGTAATCGTCGCGCACTTAATGCCCACGCCGTGCTTCTTAATCGCATTCGCCGCA
This sequence comes from uncultured Bacteroidota bacterium, assembly GCA_963782125.1. Classification (GTDB taxonomy): domain Bacteria; phylum Bacteroidota; class Bacteroidia; order Chitinophagales; family Chitinophagaceae; genus UBA1952. The sequence continues at coordinate 576,679 of CAWAID010000006.1, read as the reverse complement.
TCCACCGTTACCTGGTCATCCGTCTGGTCGCGGTACTCAATGCCAAGGTCATAATATTCAATCGGCACCTCCACATACGGCAGGATCAGCTTGTCCTTAATAAACTTCCAGATGATGCGCGTCATCTCATCGCCGTCCAGCTCCACGACGGGATTGGCAACTTTGATTTTGTTCATGGTGATAGAAAAAGTGTTTTGGCGAAAGTAGCGGCTTCGCCGTTTTTCGGGAAAGACAATTATGTTACCAGCATTCTGTTCGCTATTAGACAGCCGTTGCGTCGCACGTTTCATCGGCTGTCAGTCTATTGGGCTTTTCGCGTAAGCTACTTATGGGATGCGAAAGCCCAAACGCAGCCGCTCCCCGCAACATGCTTCCACCCCCTGTTTGCAGCCTTCCGGCACTAAAATGCAGCATTGCGCTGCACGCCTGCACGGAAATGCAGACTACTTACATTTCCACCACATTCGGTTGCAGCTCCACCACACTCGGTTACAGACGCGCCGCGCTTAGCTACACGCTTTTGCCGCCACGCAGCCCCTTTACCAAACGGTAAATGCATCATTGCAGCCTGATGGGGAACGTTTTATTACCCATAAGGTACGACTAAGGTATGGTGAGGTACAGATAAGTATGGGGCAAGTACTTCTAATTACCGGGTGGGTACTAATAATTATCGTTTAAGAACGATTAAAGCACGATTGGGAACGATTGCGGCACGGTAAAGAACGAATATGATGCAAAATTATGCGGAGTGATTATTTTTATCTCCGAATAATATCCTCAGCCATGCAAAAAATCTCCGAAGAGGCGTTTGCCGCCATGCCTAAAGTAAAAAATGGCAAGAAGCATCCCGTAAGCATTGCGATAAGCGAGCTTCAGGTGGGCGAGATCCTGCAGATTCAGGCGGCCGACTGGAAGTGGAAGACGAAGACGCCGAGCATTTTTGTGCAGCGGGAGAAGAGGCGGACGCGCAAGCGCTTTGAGTTTTATAAAATGACCTCTGAAAGGGGCTGGATTGTGAAGAGAATCAGTTGAGCGTACTGGCATAATCTTTACATATTTCCGGCAACTAAATCCCCTTTTTAAATCATGGCAACAAATAAGCCGGCCGGCGACGGCCACCGCAACGGCGCTGTGAAGGAACGCAGCCAACTGGAAAACCCCATTACGGGCACTATGACGAAGCGCAATATGGAGACGGGCGAATTCATGGACGTAAAAGAAGGTGAGGGCAAGTTTAAGGGCGTCCGTACAGAGAAGAAGGCCACGAAGGCTAATAAAGATTAAACAAGACAACCGGCACAATGCCCCGGCCAACCGCCGGGGCATTGTTTTGCTTAGGCCTTAGAAACTTTCATTGCAAAAAAACTTTTCCACCAATGCCCTGACGGGGCAAATCTAAAAGCGGTCATTAACCGTATCTTTCGCCAACAATCAGTTAACCCATTAATGCTGACATTATGATTAAAACCACAACGCTCCTAAAAAGGTGGGGTTTTGCGACACTCGCGCTGGGCGCCGTCCTGGCGGGCGGGCCGTCCTTTGCCTCCTCACACCGCGAGGCTCCGCTCATTGCACAAGACCCGCAGGCCGACAACACGGATGTGTACGCCTTCCGCTCGCCGGATGATACGAACACTATCACCATTATTGCCAATTATATTCCCTTTGAGCTGCCTGAAGGCGGCCCGAACTATTATACGTTTGGTGAGAATGTACGCTACGAGATACATATCAAGAACAACACGGCGACAACGGCGGATGACATTACCTACCGCTTCACCTTTAGCGTTACGGATGAAGACCCTACTACCTTCTTTAATGTGCGTAACGCTGGCGGCGGCATCAAGCGCAACCGGCGCACTACCTGGACATTGACTAAGCTGACGGCAGGCGGTTCGCCCACCGGCACCGTAGTAGCCACCGGCTTTTGCCCACAGAACAATATAGGCCCACGCTCTGTAAATGGCCCGGTAGGTTTGAATGTGCCTACTTATGATTCGCTGATACGCAGCGCTATCGCAACTGCTTCGGGCGGCGAGAAGGTGTATTGCGGCCCCGCAGATGATCCCTTCTTCGTAGACCTTGCCGGCGCATTTGACCTTGGCGGCTTCCGCCCAAGCGGCGCAGGCAATACAACGAACCCGACAAAGGACGGCCTTGCCCGCTTTAACGTGAGCACGATAGCCCTGAAGATTCCTATTACCATGCTGCAGAAGAACGGCAAGGGGGTGAATCAGGCGCTGAACATCCTTGACCCTGATTATGTGATCGGTGTATGGGCATCGGCTTCGCGCCCCCAGCTCCAGACGCTTACAGGCAGTGGCATCAGCGTTGGCGGCCCGTGGGTTCAGGTATCGCGCCTGGGCATGCCGCTTACGAATGAGGCAATTATTCCTATTGGTCAGAAAGACCGCTGGAATGCTTCAACTGCAACTACCGACACCGCTTTTATTCCATATTATAAGAATCCGGAGCTGGCCCTGTATATGTATGGCAGTGCCTACGGCAATGCCGTACCTGCGCTGAATCAGCTGCGCATTCAGGAGCATTCCCGCCCGGATATAGTAGCCGGCGGCTTTGACTTCCGCAACGGCGGTAAAGGCCTTTGGCCAATAAAAGGACTGAACCTGACGGGAACCGCGTTTGACCCGGCGTCATTCGGCAACTTCCTGATTCCGGATTCCGCCTCTCCCCGCGCTGCCGACATCCTGCCAATCTTCCTGACGGGCGTTCCGAATGCAATTCCGTATCAGCTGGCTGGTACGAAAGCTTCCGGCTCTCCACTGTCGGCAGGCAAACCATTTATCAACAATTTCCTGCCTACCGTGTATGATATGCTGCGTCTGAATATGGCCGTACCGGTGACGCCGCGCAACAGCCCCGATTTCTCGTCGCTGGGTATTATTCAGGCGGCAGTGCTTGGCCTGACCGATCCGCGCTTACGCTACTACCAATACGATGCAGAATATCCCGAACATGGATGGATTTCCTAACGGCCGCCGTCTTGAAGATGATGTAACTACCATTGAGCTGCAGGCAGTAGGTGGCGTAGCGCTGGCAGCTATCGGGCTTTGGTATGACGATTGGGTGCCGGGCGGATCTCCTGTAACGAAGAACCTGGTGCGCACGATCACTTACAACGCCGGCCCGGTGAAGAACGACACGACGTTTAAGGCCGTCTTCCCGTATGTGCAGGAGCCGTGGAGAGGCTTTGACTATACGCTGCAGGCGCGCTTCTAATCATCCATTCATTGCTCAACTAACAAAACAGACTCCATGAAAAATACGGTACAGAAAATGCTCGTGGCGCTTGGGCTTTGCATGGCTCCTGCAATCACGACCCTTGCTTCGTCCCACAGAGAAGCACCACTCATCGCTTACGATCCTCAGGCAGATAACACGGACCTGTATGCCTTCAAAAACCCGAACGACAGCAGCAAGATCATCATCATTGCCAATTATATCCCGTTTGAGCAGCCGCAGGGCGGTCCAAACTGGTACACCTTCGGCAATAATGTGCGCTATGAGATTCACATCAAGAATAGCACGGCTACTACAACCGACGACATCCTCTATCGTTTTACGTTCACAACGGTAAACGAAGACCCAACAACGTTTTTCAACATTCGCCTGGGCAAGCAAAACCAGAAGCAGACCTACACGCTGGAGAAGATCATCGGCGGCGGCTCGCCCGTAACGATTGTAAGCGGTGGCAAGGTGCCGCCGCCAAACATTGGCCCACGCTCTATTGAAGGCGGTGCAGGCCTTGGCGCTAAGAACTATGACTCGCTCATGTTTCAGTCCATTATGACTGCCAACACTGGCGAGCGCGTATTTGCTGGTCCAATTGACGATCCTTTCTTCGTGGATCTTGGCGGTGCTTTTGACCTTGGCGGCTTTCGTCAGCCCGGCCGCGATGGTCTGGCAAAGATGAATTGCCATTCGCTGGTAATGGAGGTGCCTATCACTTTATTGCAAAAGGGCGGGCAGCCTGTGACGGCGGCCACAAGCATCCTGGATCCAAACTATGTGATCGGCATTTGGGCTTCCGCATCGCGTCAATCAGTGCAAACGCTCAGCGGCACCGGTACGGCGACTGCAGGCAGCGGTACATGGGTGCAGATAAGCCGCCTCGGCATGCCGCTGACGAATGAAGTAATTATCCCGATTGGTAAGAAAGACCTGTGGAATAGCGTCACGCCAAACGGTACTAATGCGGCACAGTTCTACACCTATTACCGTAATCCAGAACTGGCTCTTTATGTTGATACTTCTACCAATGGCTTTGGCAAGGTAGTACCCGGCCTCAGCAATTACCTGCACATTCAAAGCGCTTCGCGGCCTACGGTAGCATTGGGACCCTTTGACTTCCGTAATGGCAAGCCCGGATTGTTCCCGCTTAAAGGCAACCCTGCTCTGGTAGGTACCGCCTTTGACCCAGCTACCTACGGCGGCTTGCTTTTGCCCGACAACGTTAGCCCCCGCTCTGCCGATATCCTGCCGATCTTTCTGACTGGTGTGCCTAACTTGGCACCGTACCAGTTGGCAATAGCTACGAAAGGTGGTAATCCTTTGGCCGCCGGTAAGCCGTTCATTAACAACTTCCTGCCCGTGGTGGGTGATATGCTGCGGCTGAACATGGCAACGCCGGCAACGCCGCGTATGATAGCTGGCGCGCCAAATACTAATTTCTCTACGCTTGGTGTGCTTGGTGCTGCATATCTCGGCCTGACAAATGCCACTTACAACACTACCAACAACATCCAGTCAATACCTAACATGGACGGCTTCCCTAACGGACGCCGCCTGGAGGATGATGTAACGACGATTGAACTGATGGCTGTCGGTGGCATTGTACTGGCTGCTGTTGGCTTGCCATACGATGACTATACGCCCGGCGTAACGGCATCTACACTGACTCCGACGTTCCAAACTGCGCTGACCTTCAACGCCGGCGTTACGAAGAATGATACGACGTTTAAGAGCACCTTCCCATTTGTGCAGCAGCCTTGGCGTGGGTTTGGCGGAGCTACCTATAGCGGCCCGCTTGCAATTAATAACCTTAGCCTTAGCGCTCCGGAAGCAATCATGGCAGCCTACCCGAATCCATTCATCGAATCAGGTGACTTTCAAATACAAGCTGGCGGCAGGTGGCAGGGTACAGATTGATGTAATGGACATCAGTGGCCGCCTTGTAAACACTATAAACGAAGGTGTGCAGCCCGCTGGTGAGCATCTGGCGCAATGGAATGCAGGTCAGCTTATGCCTGGCAACTATTTCGCACGATTCAGCATAGGCGGCTCCGTTTATCAGACTGTGAAGATGGTGAAAGCAAATTAATAACTAACTGGATTTTCCATCAGGACAGTACAGCAGGCAATGCTTGTGCTGTCCTGATTTTTTTTGGCATCTTGCCAGCGTTTAATCACACACCTACATATCTATTACATGCAGCTCATAGCAAAGGCGAGGCTTTATGGCGCGCTCGCATCCTTTCTCCTGCTTACCGCGTGTGCCGGAGATCACACTACAGTTACGGAAGTGGCGGGAATGAAAATTCCGAACATCCTTTCTAAAGACACTGCTACCGGCGCGCCGGGTGAGCAAATGAGCATCCGCACGACCTTTGACAAGGCCATTGCACAATTAAAGGCAAACAGCGATAACCCCAAGCCACTCCTGGACCTTGCTTCCGCTTATATTCTGGAAGGGCGCATTTCCGGCAACGGGGGCTACTACAGCAATGCCGCATTACAAGTACTGAATAAAGTGCTGGAAAGCGAGACGAGCACTGAAGACCAACGCTTTCAGGCTCTGAGCTTGAAAAGTGCCGTATTGCTCAATATGCACCAGTTCAAGGATGCACTGGCTGCGGCACAGGAAGGACTCAGCATAGCGCAGTATAATGCCGGTATCTGGGGCGCCTTGGTAGATGCCAATGTAGAGTTGGGCCATTACGACGAGGCGGTGAAGGCAAGCGATAAGATGATGAGCATCAGGCCCGACCTCCGATCGTATTCCCGGGTAGCGTATCTGCGCCAGATTTATGGCGACAACGTGGGCGCGATTGAGGCAATGAAGATGGCTGTACAAAGTGGTGTGCCGGGATTGGAGTCTACGGAGTGGGCGAGGGTTCAGCTCGGTGACCTTTATCTGAATTCCGGCAATGCGGACAGCGCGCGCCTGCTTTATCGTTATTCCCTTGCTTATCGCCCCGGCTACCCTTATGCAGAAATGGGCATGGCGCGGGCTGACAAAGCACAAAAGAATTATGATGCGGCGATTGAGCATGCCCGCGCGGCCGTAAAAGCACTGCCGGAGTCTTCCTTTATTGCTTTCCTGGCTGACCTTTATGAATTAAAGGGCGATGCGCAAAAGGCGAAAGATATGCGGGCTGATGTGCAAAGGCTTTTGCAGGAAGCTGCTGATAACGAACCTAAGGATGCTTTGGTAAAACATAACAGCGCCCGCGAGCTGGCACAGGCCTATATGGCTACCAAAGATTACGACAAGGCAATGCAGTATGCAAAGCAGGATTATGAAATGCGCCCGGCGAATATTGACGCGAATGAGCTAATGGCCTGGCTCAGCTATCTGAAAGGCGACAACGCAGCTGCTAAAGGTTACGCAGAAAAAACGCTGGTGACGAACAGTAAGAATGCCACAACGCTTTGTAAAGACGGTATCATCTTCGCCGCAGCCGGCGATGCAGCGCTCGGGGATTCTTTGAAGCGCGAAGCGCTGGTCATCATGCCATATATTGACTCACGCATCATGGCTGGCGGAAAATGAGGCGGCGGCTTATTGTTTTATTCATCCTGCTGCTAATCGTTGCGCCCGCAATGGCGCATGTAGTAGCGTATGAGTTAGACCCGCAGCCGCAAGGCAGTGTCTTCTGGAAATACCTGGTTACGGGCTTTGAGCACATCATACCGCTTGGCTTTGACCATATCCTGTTTATTCTCTGCGTCTTTTTTCTGAACACGAGTATTCGCAAAATCATTTTGCAGGCTACTATGTTCACGCTGGCGCACAGCATCACGCTGGGGCTGGCGATGTATGGCATCATTAATCCGGACCCCAAGATTGTTGAGCCACTGATCGCGCTTTCAATTGTTGTGCTGGCGCTGGAAAACACTTTTTATTCTAGGGTGAAGCCATGGAGGCTGGTGCTTGTATTCCTCTTTGGGATGGTGCACGGAATGGGCTTTGCCGGGGCGTTAAGTGAAATGGGTATGCCGCGCTACGCTTTTGCCACAGCACTGGTGGCTTTCAATGTCGGTGTAGAGCTCGGGCAGCTTTCCATCATTCTTTTTATGTACTTCGCGGTTGCGAAGACGATGTCAAAAAACCCTTGGTATCGCAAGCGCGTAGTAATTCCGGTGTCACTAATCATTGCGCTTATCGCCGCTTATTGGACGGTTGAAAGAACCTTCTTCGCGTAAGTGACGTTTATAAGTAAGCAACTTTACAGCCCTTGCCACATCCATTCTCAAATCAGCATTCAGCACAACGGCGTTTTGCCTTGGATGCGGCGTTGGCTGTGGTAATGTCTTGGGGTAAAAAGGTAGTAACACGCACCCTGATTATTGCCTACGCTATATTCCTGCTCAAGCCGGTGATGCCCATAATAATGGATGCGCTGGCGCACGCCTTTTACAGGAGTGTCCACATTGCGGTGGTGCATCGCGTCCATGGCAAGGAGCATGTGCATTATGAGCTGCGGAAAGCTGCCGCAGAAAGTGAAAACTCAGGTCTGGAGCAGAAGCACAAGCTCATCCTAGCAGACGAAGTATATACATTGCCAGTTCCGCAGACAACCGCAGCTGCACTAATGATCTTCGTACTGTTGAAAAAGCGGCACCCGCTCTATCGCTGCGCGCATTACGATGCTGATATGGCGCGAAATTATCCGCCGCCGAAGCAGGTGCATCCTTGCGCCTGCTGACCGGTTTCCGAACCCTTATGACCGACAATGCCGTGCCATGCTTCGCGCATGTGACGTGCACGGCTGCATGTGCAAGTGATTCATTGAAGATCGTGCGGGAAATCGTGCGTCGCAATATTTCATCACTTCAATTCTGAATTTTCATGCAACCAACTGTATACAAAAGATGGGCGTTGCTCGTCGCTATACTATTTATCTCCTTTACCACCTTCGCCCACAACGGCTCCTTTCGCGGCATTATCAAAGACGGTAAAAGCGGCCTGCCTCTGGAAGGCGCCAACATTTACGTGAAAGGAAAAACCTTCTCTGCCGTTACCGACGTCTTCGGCGCATTTATGATTACCGGCATTGAGCCGGGCGCTTACGCAATCTCCATCCGCCACATCGGCTTTGAGCCGATAGACCGCGACATAAAGGTGGAAGACGGCATCACCACCGACATCACCGAAGTCATGAAACCGACGGGCGTGCAGCTCACTGACGTTACTATCAACGCTAAGAAAGACGCCACGCTTTCCACCATTTCTGCCGTTGACATCAAGCTCCGCCCCATCAATACCGCGCAGGATATGATGCGCATGGTGCCCGGCCTGTTTATTTCGCAGCACCAGGGCGGCGGTAAGGCCGAGCAGATGTTCCTGCGCGGCTTTGATATTGATCACGGCACGGACGTGGATGTCAGGGTGGATGGCATGCCGGTGAATATGGTAAGCCACGCGCACGGTCAGGGCTATGCCGATCTGCACTTTCTTGATTCCTGAACTCGTGGACAATATGAGCTTTCGGCAAAGGCCCATACGAGATAGACAAAGGCAACCTCGCCACGGCGGGTTGGGCAGAGTTTAAGACGAAGAATTACTTGGACAATTCCTTCGTCAAGCTGGAAGGCGGCACATATGGCTACTTCCGCGCGGTGACAGGTATCGACCTGCTGGGCAAGGCGGGCGCGGCGCGCAATGAAGGTGCGTACATCGCCGGAGAGTTTGGCTACAATCGCTCTTACTTTGACCGTCCGCAGGATTTTAACCGCATCAACCTGACAGGTAAGTACACAAAGTCAGCTGGGTAAAGACAAGCTGCTATCCATAACCGCGAGCGGCTTTAGGAGCAGCGTGGGATGCTTCCGGCCAAATTCCGGAGCGCGCAGTGGCGGATGGCAGCATTGGGCGCTTTGGCGAGATAGACAAGGAAGGCGGCAAGACGAGCCGCTACAACCTGAACATTCAATACACGCAGGCCATCTCACGCAATGAAACATTTAAGAGCAACCTCTGGGCTTCATACTACGACTTCTCGCTTTACTCCAACTTCACGTTCTTTCTGAATGATACGGCAAATGGCGACCAGATTCATCAGGCGGAAAAGCGCTTTGTTGGCGGTTACAATGCCGAATACACGAACACTTATCGCATCGGCAGGCTGCATACACGCACGCAGGTAGGCGCAGGATTCCGCTACGATGCGACCGACGGCAGTGAGCTGAGCCATACGCGGTCTATGGATGAAGTGCTGGAGCGTATGCAACTACGGCGATGTGCGTCAGACGAACATCTTTGGCTACGTCAATCAAACCTTTTACCTGCTGCCCAATCTCGTGGCGAACGCAGGCACCCGCTTTGACTTCTTCAATCACGCCTATACTGACCGAATCCCAACTGAAACAGTGAAGAGCAGTGCTACAACGCAGGCCTTTTCGCCAAAGGGTGGCATCTACTATAACTTCGGTAACAGCGGCCGTGTATATCTGAATGCGGGCATCGGCTTCCACAGCAATGATACGCGTGTGGTGGTGGCGCAGGCCGGCAAGGATGTGCTGCCGCTTGCGCGAAGTGTTGACCTCGGCGTGGTGTTCAAACCGCTGCCGCGCCTGCTCGTGTCTGCTGCGGTTTTCCATCTTGACCTTGATCAGGAGTTTGTCTATGTAGGCGATGAGGGGGTGGTGGAGCCAGGAGGCCGTACACGCCGAGAGGGTGCCGACCTTTCGCTACGCTACGAGGCTGCCAAGTGGCTTTACTTAGATGCTGACTTCAACTATACCCATGCCCGCGCCCGCGATGAGGGCGAAGGGCAGGATTACATTCCACTGGCGCCGCGCTTAACGTCCATTGGCGGCGTAACGGTGAAGGGCGGAAAGTATTGGGCTGGCTCAATCCGCTACCGCCATCTTGGCGAGCGCGCAGCGAATGAAGACAACAGCGTGAAAGCCGCCGCCTACACCGTCTGCGACCTGACGGCCTCTTACAACCGCAAGAAGTACGAGCTGGGCTTCCAGATTCAAAACCTCTTTAACGTGGACTGGAACGAAGCGCAGTTTGATACGGAAACGCGGTTAAGGAATGAAGCAGCATCTGTAAGTGAAATTTGCTTTACACCGGGAACACCCTTCTTCTTTAAGCTGATTGGTGTGTATAAATTTTAATGCGAAAGAAATAGTGCTGGTCCGAAGCTAACGTTTGAGCCGCGACTATTTTACTGACCAGTATAGCTGCTTCATAAACGGGAATTGCTTTCCATGATATTCCAGGACAATATCGCTGACGAATATTTGCTGCCAGCCAAATGGATTAAAAAGATGATTCATTACTGTTGGTAAGCCATTCCCTTTTACCTCGACTGGCCCCAAATAGTCGCCACCTTTAAACGCTGCCCCGATGGTGTAAGCGGCAATGCCAAGCTCAGCGTTACTTGTAGTGAAGACGGGGCTTTTGATAAAATCGTCTTTAGGTAAAATGCCCGATTCGTGTCCGGCAAGCAAGATTTTTAAGCCGGCGGTATCCGGCATCGGTTGTGTCTGCGCCTTTGCCACGACACCAAAAGCGACGAAAAAAACGAACAAAAGGACTCGCGTACGCATCAGATTTAGTTTGCGAATTATTTAACTATAAACCCGACGTAACAAACAGCCGTAGTGTCGGCGCCATAGCATTGCCGTCGTCAGCAGAACAGCGAGCCAGATCATTGGCTCAATAAAAATAGCGTGTATCAGCCAAGCTTAACGAACTGGCAAATCACGCCGCCCATCAGCGTCAGTGACAACAGCCAGAAGCCCCAGTGAATCATCACATATTTCCAGCCACGACGCTCAAATAGCGCAACGATGCCGAGGATGGGCAGCGCTAAAAAAATGGAGGAGATAGCGCCGTGCAACATGCCATGCTTAAACGTGCGGAAGTTATTGCCGTAGAGGCTCATCGCATTGTCGTACCAGGCTTTTTCAGGTGTGCCGGGCTTAGGGCGCCGCCTACTACGCCGCCCATGGGCAACTGATGAATAACGATCGAACTCAGCGCAATTGCCAGCATGAAGGAGAATAGGTAGGTTAGGCCGAATACAAGCGCCATATTACCTCGCTTCATGTCCGCCTCGGTGAAGCGGTTGACGCGTATCCAGGTGTTGCCGAAGACGGCTTTGCTGTACCAGATGAAGCCGATAATGAGCGGAATGAGCGCCGCAACGGCGCAGACGGCCATGAAATTGTATTGCTGCATGTAGGTGACCGCACTTGAGCGGCGCGCCAAGATAATGTGCTGATTTGATAATTTGATGATGGACAATGAGATGATTTGATGATTTTCTGATTTGATGCTGGGATTTCTAAAAAGAAAATGCAGCCCCGATGTCAGGGCTGCATGATCAAATCAGCGCATGAACAGAATATCCAATCATCAGCTCATAGGCCCGAATTCTTCAATCAAGTCTTTCTCAATCTGTAAATTGTCAATGATGAAGGTTTGGCGCGCAGGTGTGTTCTTGCCCATGAAGTATTCCAACAGCTTTTGGATTTGCGCATCCTGCGAGAGCAGCACCGGCTCCTTGCGGATGTCACGTCCTATGAAGCCGGCGAACTCTTCCGGCGAGATTTCTCCTAAGCCTTTAAAGCGCGTGATTTCCGGCTTGGTGCCCAGTTCCTTGATGGCGCGCTGACGTTCCTGGTCAGAGTAGCAATAAATCGTCTTCTGCTTGTTGCGCACACGGAAGAGCGGTGTATCCAGGATATAGACGTGGTTATTGCGTACAAGGTCAGGGAAAAACTGCAGGAAGAAGGTCATAATCAGCAGGCGGATGTGCATGCCGTCCACATCAGCATCCGTCGCAATGACGATATTGTTGTAGCGCAGTCCGTCCAGGCCTTCTTCAATATTCAGCGCGTGCTGCAAGAGATTGAATTCCTCGTTCTCATAAACGACCTTCTTCGTCAGTCCATAGCAATTCAGCGGCTTGCCGCGCAGGGAAAACACAGCCTGCGTTTCCACATTGCGGCTCTTGGTGATAGAACCGGAAGCTGAGTCGCCCTCGGTGATGAATATGGTGCTTTCAAACTGCTTCGCAACAAACTCTTCCTTGCCCTTTGCCGGCGGCTGGTCGTCCAAATGGACGCGGCAATCCCGCAGCTTTTTATTGTGCAGGTTCGCCTTCTTGGCGCGCTCATTGGCCAACTTGCGGATACCGGAAAGCTCTTTTCGCTCGCGTTCGCTTTGCTCAATACGCTTCTTCAGTGCCTCCGCAACAGAAGCATTTTTGTGCAGAAAATTGTCCAGCTCTTTGGACAGAAAATCCAGCACAAAAGACTTCATGCTCGGCCCGCCTTCCCACACAACGCCCGAGCCCAGCTTCGTCTTCGTCTGGCTTTCAAATACCGGTTCCTGCACGCGCACGGACACCGCTGCACAAATGCTTTGGCGAATGTCAGAAGCGTCATAGTCTTTCTTGTAGAAATCCCGAATCACCTTCACCACCGCCTCGCGGAAAGCGCCCTGGTGGGTGCCGCCCTGCGTAGTATGCTGGCCGTTTACAAAGGAATACAAGTCCTCACCATAATCGCCGGTGTGCGTCATTGCCACCTCAATATCCTCGCCTTTCAGGTGGATAATAGGGTAACGCATCGTCTCCGGATTTGTCTTACGCGTCAACAAATCCAGCAGGCCATTCTTTGAAAGAAAATTCCGGCCGTTGTAGTGAATCGTAAGGCCTGCGTTCAGGAAGCAGTAGTTCCAGATTTGCGTCTCTACAAACTCGCTCGTGTAATGAAAGTTGCGGAACACCGTATCGTCTGGCGTAAACGACATCATGGTGCCGTTCGGCTCGTCGGTAGCGCATTCACGATATTCTTTTACCAGAATGCCGCGCTCAAAGTCGGCCTTCTTCATCCGCCCATCACGGAAGGCTGCTACCGTAAAAGTCTGGCTAAGGGCATTCACCGCCTTCGTACCCACACCATTCAGTCCAACGCTTTTCTGGAAGGCTTTGCTGTCGTACTTCGCGCCGGTGTTGATTTTGCTCACTACATCCACCACCTTGCCCAACGGGATACCCCGGCCAAAGTCGCGGACGCTCACCACGCCGTCTTTAATAAAGATGTCAATGCGCTTGCCGTATCCCATTGCATATTCATCAATGGAATTGTCTACCACTTCCTTCAGCAGGATATAGATGCCGTCGTCGGCGCTGGTGCCGTCACCAAGCTTACCGATGTACATGCCGGGGCGCAGGCGAATGTGCTCGCGCCAGTCCAGCGACTTGATACTATCCTCGTTGTAATTGTGTGCTTGAATTGTTGTCTGTGCTTCCACTTTGCTTTGCTTCGTTTTCGGTGGGCGCAAATTAGGGGAAGAAGATTTGGGGCGGGGCGCTTCCTGAATCTTGACTACGGCGGCAGCGGTTTTCTTGGCCGGCTTGCCCGCCGCACGGACGGCACTCTTGGCGCCGCGCGGTTTTGTGGTGGTTTGCTTCATGTATTGGATAAAAAAGGAGATTCTGACGACACTTTTGGAACACGGATTGAATGGATTGGACAGGGCCACACGGATGCATCTGTGCACATCCATTTCATTCATTCAATCACAAGTTCTTTTCTCGGAAATTTTGGGCAAAAATTTCATCCAAAAAGGATAGAAATTCGGCTTCCTGCAAGATACGATATCCACATTTCCACAGCGCCGAATTTCCGGTCATAAAAAAGTGACTCAAACGCTTGCCTATAGAGGCTTATAAGCGGTCGTTAATAAGCGATAATTCACCTGTTATCCACAGCTTTTTCGTATCTTTAATGCAGCAAAAAGGCAAGGAAAAAGTGTCCACTTTTCAAGCCCTCCAGCTGGGAATTTTCAGCCCGCATTCCGGTCAGTAAACAATCCCTTTTTATACCAAATCAATCACTGTAGAAAATGTCTGTAACAACGAAAGAAAGAACAAGCAAAGTCGTGAAGCAGGAGCCAATTCCATTTGACGAAAACATCATTTCATCCATCGTTATCAACGGTGATATTTCCAAGCTCTCACCGCAGCAAAAGGTGGATTACTACCGCCAGTTCTGTGAGCGCCTCGGCCTTGACCCGCTGAGCCAGCCATTCAAGCTGCTCCGCCTCAATGGCAAGGAAATCCTGTACTGCGACCGTACCGGCGCCCAACAGCTCAACAAGCTGCACAAGGTGAGCCACGAAATCCGCGCACGCGAGACCGTAAGCGGCTGCTACGTGGTAACCGTTCAGGCTTCAACCCCTGATGGCCGCAAAACGGAAAGCATTGGCGCGGTAACGATTGATAACCTGCGCGGCGATGCCCTGTGCAATGCCATGATGAAGGCAGAAACAAAGGCAAAGCGTCGTGCTACGCTTGACCTGCTGGGCCTCGGCATCCTGGATGAGACGGAAACAGAAACCATTCTGCACGCGCAGAAGGTGGATGCGCCTGCGATTCCTGCTGCTGCTCCGGCCCCTGCCGCTGCACCAGCAGCTTCCAAAATCAGCCAGTTCAAGAAGAAGTACGAGAGCAGCGAAGAAATCGCAACAGTGCTGGATAACGCCACTGACGTGAAGGACATCGCTAACCTCTACTACATCAACGCGGAACTTGTAGAAGCTGCGCCCGAGCTGAAGGCTAAGTTTACAGAGAAGAAGAATGAATTCTTCTCTAACGCCGCCCCGGCGGCCTCTGCTCAGGCTGCGTAATCATCTTACCATTCAAAACGAGCCCTTCTTTAATCAGGAGGGCTTTTTCATTGCCCTAACTTTGAAATGATCGTTACATCAACGCATGAATCTCATCATCGCATCTAACAATAAGGGGAAATTAGCGCAGCTAAAAGCTTGGTTGCCGGAAGGCATTGAGGCAATAAGTATGGCCGAAGCAGGCTTCATGGAGACCATTCCTGAGCCTTACGATACCTTTTGTCTGAACGCCCTGGCAAAGGCAAATAGCGTTTGGAAGTGGGCAAAGGCGCCTGTCCTGGCTGATGACAGCGGGCTTTGTGTTGAAGCGCTGGACGGTGCTCCCGGAGTGTATAGCGCTCGCTACGCGGGCACGGACGCAACGGATGAAGACAACAATCAAAAACTCCTTAATGAGTTGCAAGGCGTAAATAAACGGTATGCCTATTACTTCGCCCAGCTCTGCTTGATTGTTGAAGGCTGCCCTTACTATTTTGAAGGCCGCTGTCACGGGCAGATTGCTCATGAACCGCGCGGCAAAAGCGGTTTTGGCTACGATCCGCTATTTATTCCGGAAGGTTATGCTCAAACCTTTGCCGAACTGTCAGACGAAATAAAATCGCGTATATCACATCGTGCTGCGGCTTTAAATGCCTTCAGAGATTTCTTTAATTCTGAAGATGGCGCAGCTTTAGTAAGTAAATCCGCATGAAGTTTTCCATAGGCGACCGCGTGCTGCTCCGGCGCACGGGGGAGGAAGGCTTTATAGTCGCCTTTCTTTCAAAGCAAATGGTGGAAGTGTCCATCGACGACATTTCCTTTCCGGTCTATGCCGATGAGCTGGAGCATCCTTATCTAAAGTGGTTTACGGAACCTAAAGCAACCAAGTCGGCGCGCAAAGGCGAGAAAATCATCCCGGTTGAGAAAGCCGCGGCAAAGCCAGTCCGGCTCTCCCGAGGCATATATCTGTCCTTCCTGCCGCAATTTGCTTCCGGTACGACCGACGATATTATTGAAGCCTTTCGCATTCACTTCCTGAACGAGACGGCTGACCATCTGAACTTTACTTACCACGCACGGCAGTCAGGTGGTGACACGATACTGCAATTGAACGGCACGCTGCATCCGTTTGGAAACATTTTTCTGCATACACTTGCTCTGGAGGCCTTAAATGCACAGCCGCGCTTTCATTGGCATATCGCGCCGAAGGACAAGCCGGAGAAAGGACTTTCAGAAACGCTACGTATCCGCCCGGCGCAATTGATTCGCCACATCAGCGCTATTTTAGAAAGCGGTGAACCTTCCTTTTCTATTTTGCTTGCCAATGATGCAGAGGCCGTATCGGGGCCGGCAATGACATTGCCGACGCCGGAGATTCTGCCTCAGAAAAGCGGAAAGCCAAACATTCAGCGGCATACCGATGAGGAACGCGTACTTGACCTGCATCTGAAGGCCTCTGAGGATGATAATCCCGCGCAAATGCTGGCGCAGCAAATAAGCCTTTTACAGCAAAAACTGAATGCTGCGTACGCTGCAGGCATGGAAAGCATGGTGGTGATTCACGGGATAGGAAATGGAACGCTGCGCAATGCCGTGCATAACGAACTGCGGGAAACGCCCTTTGTGCAACGCTTTGTCAATGAATGGATGGGCGCTTACGGCTGGGGCGCTACGGAAGTCTTTTTCGGTGAAAGAGCTTTAGAGATGCGGCTGTAAAAAGCCTTTTAGCTGGGCCTTGCTCATTGCCCCGCTTTGCCGCCAAAGCGGCTGGCCGTCTTTGAATAAGACAAACGTTGGAACGCCCTGAACGCTGAGCGCCTGTGCCAAATCCGGCTGCTTGTCCACGTCCACTTTTACTATTGTCAGCTTATCACCAAGCTCGCTTTTTATTTCAGAAAGCACGGGTGTCATCATCTTGCAAGGCCCGCACCAGGTTGCGAAAAAATCAACTAATACAGGTTTGCCGGAAGTAATGAGGTCTCGGAATGTCTGTGCCATGGCTTAGCGTTTTCTGAAATCGCGAAAAAAACGCGCCATTAATTTAGGTTTGTGAAAGCGTTTTAGTCTCTGGCAAGCAGTTTCAACCCAACTAATGAGAAAAGCCATCGTCCTGATGTTTCTGATACTTGCCACGAATAATTTATTCGCGCAAGCAAAGAAGGTGATAGACAAAAGCGCTGTTTATAAAAATCCGCCAGCTTCGCGCATCACGCTTGGCTTTACGCTGGGCCTGGGAAGTAGTTGGATAAGTAACCTGCCAAAGTATTCCGGAGCCAAACTGTCTTATGACTTAGGGCTAAGCATGATGTATAGTCGCAATGAGCATTGGAGCCTGGGCGCTCAGTTGCTTGCTTCCCGCGAGGGTTACCGAATCAGTGACACGACTGATGATGTTGCCGGCGCCATTTCGGTCAATCCATTGTATTTGCGCCTGCCGCTGCAAGTCACGTATTTTTTAGGAAAGCGCGGCAATCGTATTAGGCCTAAGATTTATCTCGGGCCTTCGTTTGCCATTAAGATGAGCGAGAGGTATCGTAAGAATGACCAAAGTGTCAGCGCTATTATAGGTCTGTTTTCGCACGAACAATTCAATACGATTGACGCTGGAATCAATAGTGGCGTCGGCCTAAATGTCTACGAAGGCGGGCGCACGTGGCTTGCTATTGACCTCGGCTATTATTACGGTTTTGCAAATGCTTTGAACGCAAGCACATCTTCCGCAGATCATTTTAACCGCAACCTGCGGCTGAATGTAGGCCTGATGTGGGGACTTTAAGATTTGAGCGTAAGCATGCATGGTATTGGAGTTTTAGCTGGCACAGCATTTTACATTTGCTGCGCATCATCAAAAAAAATCGCGTTTCCATGAAAAAGCTGCTCCTCTTACTTTCCATTTTCCTGACAGGGAATGCTGCCATTGCCGGTCCCGGCAAAAAAGCCAGTATCGGATCTGATATCTCGCTTGGGCCTGTTGTTTCACTTGGCGGCAGCTGGATTGGCGGAGATGATAACCTGGATAATAAGTTCAAGTTCGCTCCGGCAGCAGGAATTGGCCTTGTTTATAGCACCAATGAGCATCTGGGCTTTGGCGCACAGCTGCTTGTATCGCACGAAGGCTTTAAGTCGGAGTATGCAACTATGGCAGGCACCCTGATGCGCGTGATAAATCCTGTATATATGCGTTTGCCGCTTCACCTGATCTATTTCTTCGGTGATTTTGGCGATCGTGTAAGACCAAAAATATATGCAGGCCCCTCTATTGCCTTCAAAGTAGATGAGACAAATAACTACGATGAACTGACTAAATCCGTGATCGGGAGCGCGGCCGATGCCGAGGTATTCGACAGCTTTGACGCCGGACTATCTGTAGGCGCTGGCGCTAATGTTCGCCTTAGCCGTGCTACCTGGCTTAACCTGGATGCCGGATATTATTATGGCATTACGACTGCCGTTGAAGGCTACGGCTATAAAAATCGTCACCTGCGCCTCAACGTGGGTCTGATGTGGGGTCTGTAGGCGCGGCACTTTTCTCTTCTTCTTTTTCATCCGCAGGCTTAATGCCTGCGGTTTGTTTCTGAAACGATTCATCGCCTTCCTCTTCCTTTACAATCAGGTTTTCGGCATGAAGCAAGTCGTCGTGAATTGTAACGCCGGCTTTCGCGCCCTCTGCGGCAGCGACCACCACAAAGTGCATGTCAATAGCGGCATCGCCTGCTACGTACAGGCCCGGAATGCTGCACTGCTGCTTCCGGTTGGTTACGGCCGCGCCTTTGGAAGACATCCTTGCGCCCAGCTGGATGAGCAATTCATTATTCACGCGATGTCCATTGTGCACGAAAACGGCATCGCAGGGAATGCTGCTGCTGTCTTGTAACGTCACGCAGGTAAGCCGGTCGTTACTGCACGAAAGCTCCGTCACCTTTGTGCTCACTACTTTGATGTTACGGCCTTCCAGCTGGCGCCGCTGCCCGGCTGTCAGGTAGCCCCTGCCGTCTGTGAACAGCGTCACGCTTGTAGAAAGCTGTTTCAGCGCCATTGCCATACCAAAGCCGTTGTAGCGCTTCGCGTAAAGGCCAATATTCTTATCGCAAAGCTCATAGCCGTCACAAAAGGGGCAGTGATAGACGCCCTTACCCCACATCTCCGTCATGCCCGGAATGGCAGGCACATCGTCACAGACGCCGGTTGCAAGGAGCAGCCGCTTGGACAGGTATTTTTCATTGTTGCTGTCGTAGACTTCAAAGCCATGGTCGCCGAGACGGCGGGCCGTTGTGGCACGGGCGCGGATATGCTGTACGCCATATTTATCCAGCTCGCCGTGCGCAAGCTGTAAGAAATCCGTTGGCAACATGCCGTCCCGGCTCAGGTAATTGTGCATCCCGTGCGACAGCCGGTTTCGCTGCTGTCCATCGTCCATCAGCAGTACCTTGCGGCGCATACGCGCCAAAACCACCGCGGCATTGCTGCCAGCCGGGCCTGCACCCACAATAATCACGTCCCATATAGTCGGCCGGCTATCTTTTTTGCTCTTCATATTCAGCTGCTAGAAAACGTACAGCCTGGCGTTTAGTTCGCAGGCTTTAGCCAGCATACAAAAAGCCTTCCGCAATGGGAAGGCTTCTTAAAGAACATCAAACCTGAGGGAGATTAACGAATACGCGGTGCGTCAGCAGCCTTTGGCGTAGTGTTGCGGTTCGTCTTATAGCGCATATCCGGAGTGCCGTCTTTCTTGGTAGGAGCTACCGGAGCGGCAGTTTCTGCCTTGTTTTCTTTAAAGCGTCGGTCAGGCGTACCGTCTTTACGGGTATGTTCGGTACGGGCTTTTGCCGGAGCAGCGGTTTGCGCGTGGATAGGAGCGATGCCCAGCATAATGAGGGCGGCTGCAAGCAGGAATAGCTTTTTCATGTGTGGTTTAGATTTGGTCACAAGGTAGAGATTGTCCGGAAAATCAATGCATTAGTTTTTTGCAGTGGTATGAATATTTTCGCCATTACGGGAATGAAGTACCCGATTGGCACTATGCTTCGGCGCATTGAGGAGGCGATAAAACCCTTTCCTAAGGCTGCAATGTTTGGGCTTGCCGAAGAAGGATATTCCAGCCTTTTTGAACAACTCGTCTCTTGTATTATCTCCATCCGTACACTCGACGAAACGACCTTTCCGCTCTCCCGAAAGCTTTTTGCGAAGGCGCGTACGCCACACGCGATCTTGCAGCTGAGTATGAGTGAAATTGCCGATTTGCTACACGGTGCCACCTTTCCGGGTCAAAAGGCCGAAACAATATTACGTATCGCTGAAGCAGCTGCAATCTATCCGGGATCTGAGCTTCCTGCAGACTTTGAGGTACTTACTGCAATAAAAGGGGTCGGCCCTAAGTGCGCAAACCTTGCCTTGGGCGTAGCCGGCGGTCAGCAGCGAATATCAGTAGATGTGCATGTGCATCGCGTTGTAAACCGCTGGGGATTAATAAGTACGAAGGGGCCGGAAGCAACGTTGGCGGCACTTGAAGAGATTATTGCCGAAAAGTACTGGACGGATATTAACCGGTTACTGATGCCATTCGGCAAGCATATTTGCACCCTGGGCCTGCCACATTGCAGTACTTGCCCCGTGCGCCAATGGTGCCTGCGAATTGGCGTTACTAAAAGCCGGTAATCCTTCATTTTATTGTTGCCGTGCCTACTTCTGCGGCGGCAGTTATTTGCTTAGGAATAGCTATTGACAACATAATACACAAAAGCCGCCTTACGGGGCGGCCTATAATTGGCGATTTATAAAATGTTTATCTGCTTGGTGCAAGGCCGGAGCGATTGCTGACGCTATCATTGGTCATCGTTTCACTACCACTACCGCTGCCCTGAGTACCAGCGGCACCGGCATTTCCGCCCATGTTTGATCCCCCGCTACTATTACTGTTCATATTTCCGCCTGACGCACCATTATCAGTTGCAGTGCCGCTTGTGGTGCCTCCTGAGATGCCGGTGCCAGTATTATCTGTCGCCGTGTTTCCCATTGGCGATCCATTACTTGTTGCCGTATCGGAGGTAGTAGTACTGGTGGTTGTGCTATCGTTGCTGCAGGCAATTAGGCTCAAACCGAGCGCCAGTACGGGAATGATTTGCAGGATGCGTTTCATAATGTGCTTTTTGCAGCCTATTAAAATATCTATGCCAGCTGTTTACTTCTTGCCGGCCTTTCCGTCGTTTGCAGAACCTGACGTAGTACGCTTGTCTGTCGTATTACTTGCACCGCTGCCCGCCGAGGCGTGAGGAGGCATCGTACTTGTATCTATACGTTGCATATCCTGGCCGGTCTTTATCTGATCCGTGTGTTGCTGCATCGTCGTATCAATAGTCGTAGTAGGGGTGCCCTCCGTTTGCTGAACCGGAGCTGCACCGTTTTCCTTCGTTTGTTCTATAGGTGTGCTTTTTCCGCCGGTGCTATCGCTACATGCGCCAGCACCGCATAAGGCCATAAGTACAATAGCAGTTGAAAGATTCTTTTTCATAAAATGGTAATTGAAATTCCTCTAAAAGAACAGTGCCTGTGCAGTGAATCTCTCTAATGAGACGTCTTTACCACTGTTTTTGTTTTTGATCCACGGCCAATGTGGCGCAGCCCGACCGCATGACGATGGTGCTTATGCTTTTTCTTGTAGACAACCTTTTTAGTACGAGCTTCCGCTGGCTGCGGCACGCATACACTGAAAGCTAGGCCGGCAGCAAGCAAACAGGTGGTAATGATATTTCTGATATTCATGGATCGTGATTTGAATTGTGTCTGAAACAACATCGTACCAATACGGGACTGGCATGCCGATAATAGAAACGCGCAGCCTTACCGGTCTGCGCGCTCTTTTATTCACCATCACACCTTCTTTATTTCCTTCGGTTCTCCTTTAATGCGCCTTTGTAGCTACGGCAAAACCGCTGATACTCAGGAATGGAGACATTGCTGACGTAGCTGTTGCCGGGGTTGCGGAATGCATACCCCTGATGATACGGCTCAGCTCTGTAAAACACATTTAGGGGCAGCACCTCCGTCACAATAGGAGCCTTCCACCGCCGGCTTTTTTCCAGCTGCATGATCATGCCTTTAGCTGATTGCCGCTCTGCCGGCGTCATGTAAAAAATAGCGCTGCGATAAGAGGTAGCCTACATCATTCCCCTGACGGTCTTTGGTGGTCGGATCTACGGATGCAAAGAACACATTTGTAAGTTCCTCATAGGAAATTACTTTAGGATCATAATAAACGAGTACACTCTCCGTATGGCCCGTTGTTTCACTGGTCACATCATCGTAACTGGGATTTTTCTTGTTGCCACCGGCATAGCCGCTCACCGCGCTGTCCACGCCCTTCACTGCTTCAAATACAATCTGTGCGTGCCAAAAGCAGCCTTCCGCAAAGGCGGCAATTGCTTTTCCATGCGGTGGGGTCAGGTTAACGGCATATACCCCTTGTGCATCACTGTGCGTGGTGCAGGACGATGCAAATATTACTATGGCTGTAATGCCCAGACTACGAAAAAACCGAAAAATATTCATTGACTTTTTTATGCGTTTATTCAATAAACGCAAACTACTGCCCTCTGGTTCTTATGGAAATGTTACCCTTAACGTGTGCGGTTTAGCGTGTTAGACAAGGCATAGCATGGAAATTATCGCTAATAACTGCTATTGGGCCGCTTTAACCTGCCGCCATGGCGGAGCGAAAACCGATTCGTGGGCGCTCCTGCTCATAGCCCTTTTCTTCCTGGTTCATAATTTCTGCCACCGTCATTGGCGTAATCACGCGCAGCTTGGAATTCGCGAACTCGCTCAGGCGCTGCGCCTTCGGCACCGACAGTTTCCCAAACTCATACTTCGCTATCAAACGGCCTTTGCGCAACAACGCAGAATCCACTACAGAAAGCGAAGAATTAAACGTGCAGATGATTTGGACATTCAGAAAATCTGAAAGAAGGCCGTCAGAAATGTTCAGCAGATTGCTTACCGCAGAATCAGAACCCGGTTGACGCTGCATGATAATGTTCTCCGCGTCTTCAATAATGAGCACGCAGTTAGGATTTTCTATCAGCAGCTTCACAAGGTCAGGATTTACGATGTGCGCGGCCATATCGGGTGGCACAAAGAGCACCTTCTTCTTCATCTTGCCCACGAGGTAGCGCAGGTAAGTCGTTTTACCCGTACCCGGAATGCCGTGCAGCAACACAATGCCTTTGTCATCCTTCTTATTCAGGCGCTTGATAATGGTATTATGCACTTCTTTAAAATCATCTTCGTAGAACAGGTCAATGTCCAGCTTGGTGCGTTTTACATCCATCTTCGTCAGCTCAAGGCCGTAGTCACCTTTGGTGATAAGATTGATTTCCTGTGGCCGTGTACGCTTACCACCACGCATCCCTGAGAGCTTCGCGACCAAGGACTTATACAGCGGCCCGGTTGCGTTATTGTAGTAAAGCTCTGCGTATCCGTCACCCATCTCCAGCATAATCTGCTCCTTCAGGCGAATGACGGATTCTTCTTTTTCTTCCTTTTCTTTCTTCGGATTGATGGCGGTATAATGATATTCCTCTTCAATCTGCGCAGCGTATTCCTTTTTGATGGAAGCATACGCCTTCTCATAATCCACCTGGCGGATAATGGTCACATTCGGCAGCGTGCCGAACTCGTGCAGGTAAAAGGACTTGGTATCTATAAAGTGGCCGCTGAACAGGTTGGTGCGAACGAACACTTCGTTGTAAGGTTGAGGCATGGGTGGGGCGTCTTTCGCAGGGGTCATGGTGCTGCGGAATGGTGGTGTGATGGCGGTAGATTCTGCGGTCTGCATCTCTTCGGGGCGGGTTTTGAAATTCATAGTGTCGTGGGTTATGCAGCAGGCAGGGACGAAATCGCCCCGAACCAGAGGCCGGGGCGATTAGAAGAAGAGACGTTTATTGGACGGCTATCAACAATCGGTGCCCGGTGGAATCTGTTTGAGATTCCGCTGTTTGCTGCGCAGGTTTTGGGAATAAAAAAGCATGATTGTGAAGTTGAAAATGGGTAGCGCAAATATACGGGCTGCCAGAGGGGTAGGCCGGGCAACGGGGTCACATTGATGCTATAAAAAAGCAAAAGGTGACCCGGTGCGGTTAGCAATATATGTTTTGGACTAAAAACCAGCACATACTTGCAAGTTGCTTATCCTGCATTGGAAATTATTCTAAAGCGGCCCGACTTTCCCGCCGGGATATTTGCTCCAGTCAATCGTGCGGCCCATCGTTCCCCGGAAGCGCTGGCCAAACGATTCCTGCTCTTTGATAGACGTCCAGTTTTTCGCCTTTACAGGCTTTGCGTTAATCGCTGGATTAGCACTGTTGTATGCTGCCAAAGAATCCACGATAAACGGTAAGTGATAAATGGGTCTCCCGAACCGCCGCCGCGTAAATCCATGCAGCATGAACGACTGGAAAGGGTCAGTGGCGAGCGCAATGGATTTGAAGCCGTACTCCTTCGCGATGAGATAAGAATAATAAACGTTCTCCGTGCTGTGCTTCGCAGAAGTATCGTAGATAATATGCTTCGCAGGAATGCCGAGCGCCTGCCCGTAAAGGCCCATCACCTTTGCCTCATAATAAGGTGTATAGACCGCGCTGCCGGAGTAGATGATGTTCTTGGCGTAGCCGTTCTTATAAAGAATAAAGCTCCACAGCACCCGCGCCTTCATCACACTGTCCCAGCCCTCGCCGTTGAAGGGAATGCCGGGAATGATGACCGCGTCAAAAGGAATGATGCTGTTGGCTTTGGCCAATGCCTTACGCGGACCTTTGCGTGGGGTGATGCAGGCAGCGAGCATCAAAAGTGACGCAAGAATAGGAATGCTGTATTTCGTTTTCAAGCAGGATAAAAATGTTCTTTCAAAAACGAAAGAACCCTTCCAAAGGTTGTGCCGCCCGTCCCACTGGTTGCAGCGTAAGCTGCGACCTAACATGTGGCAGCGTAAGCTGCGAAAGTATTGAGCGCAGTTACTTCGTGTAATGCCCTTTCAGACTGTGCACCAAAATTTCATCGTTGTTCACAGAATAAATCAACCGATGCTCTTCCGTGATACGCCTTGACCAAAATCCGGAATAATTTCCCTTTAGCGGTTCCGGCTTCCCAAGGCCTTTAAAAGGATTATCGCAGGTGTCGCGGATGAGGCTGAGGATTTTCTTCAGCACATCCGGTTGCGATAGCCACTCATTGTATTCCCGAAAAGCAGTTTCGGTGAAGGCAATGTTTCTCATCCCAGCTTGCTCTTCGTATAAGTGTCCAGCTCATCCGGCGTAAAGCGGATAACCTTGCCTTCCTTAGATTCCTGAATGGAAGCCTCCAGCTTTTTATAAAAAGCCTCGTCCACATTTTTTAAGTGCAATTCTATCTCATAGCCGTCGCCCGCGCCAATGAACGATTTGATGCGCTCAATTAACGCTTGCGTCAACTCTGCCGGAGAAATCTTTATGATGGCTTCCATGATATAGTAAAGCTACAATAAGCTAAATCAGAAATTGCCAATCAGAATCTCTTCCTTCGTCTGCATTTGGTTTTCGCACATTAAATAGCATATTTTCTTCGCACGCGCCTGATTCTAAAAAATTTCTTTGCGCCTTTCTTAGTGATGGCTGATTTGCTCCGCCTTCATAGTCGGGTTGTTCTCTTTGAAGTGGGTCATCTTCCCAAAAACAAACTTCACAAATATCCCATCCGCAAATAGAATCAACACCATAATCAAGTGTTTTATAGCCACAACATGGGCATGCAGTTTTCATAATGCAGGTTATTTATAACTCCCCACAATACCCTTCATCTCATTCAATTTCATCAGCGCTTCTACCGGCGTCAAAGTATTGATGTCTGTCTCCTCCAAAAGCTGCTGTATCCGCCGCAAATCCTCCGAAAGCCCGTCAAAAATATTGAGCTGAAAAGTGGCCGCCTTTGGTTGCTGCTTGCGGATGCGTGCTGCTGCATCCTGACCTTCTGCGCCATCGGCAGCATGCTTCTCTTCCAGAAGGGAAAGAATCTCCTCCGCCCGCGCCAGTAAGTCCGGCGGCATCCCCGCCATCCGCGCCACCTGTATGCCGAAGGAATGTCGCGAGCCGCCGGGCGCCAGCTTGCGCAGAAAAATCACTTTGTTGCCCGTCTCCTGATGGGTGATATGGTAGTTCTTCAACCGCTCTAAGCGTGCTTCCAATTCATTCAACTCATGATAGTGCGTTGCAAAAAGCGTCTTGGGGCGTGCCGGGTGGTTATGCAGATGCTCCGCAATGCTCCAGGCCAGTGAGATGCCGTCATAAGTGCTCGTGCCGCGCCCGATTTCATCCAGCAATACAAGGCTGCGGCCGCTTATAGAGTTGATGATGCTCGCCGTCTCATTCATCTCCACCATAAAGGTGCTCTCGCCGCCGCTCAGGTTATCACTCGCGCCTACGCGCGTAAAAATCTTATCCGTCAGGCCAATCGTCGCAGCATCCGCGGGAACAAAGGAGCCCATATGCGCCATGAGCGTGATGATAGCCGTCTGCCGCAGCAGAGCGCTCTTACCGCTCATGTTAGGGCCGGTGAGGATGATGATTTGCTGCGCATCTTTGTCTAAGCGGATGTCATTGGCTACGTACTGCTCGCCTGGCGGCAGACGCTGCTCTATTACAGGATGGCGGCCAGCCTTGATATCTACAAAGGCTTCTTCCACTACCTCCGGCCTGCGGTAATTATAGCGCTGCGCATGGCGTGCAAAGGAGAGCAGGCAATCAAGCTGCGCGATGACACCGGCGTTGGCCTGAATGCAGGCTATGAAAGGCTCTATAGCCGCCAAAAGCTGCGCGTATAGCTCCAGTTCCAGCCCCAGCATCTTCTCTTCCGCCCCAGAATCTTCTCCTCATATTCCTTCAGTTCCGGCGTGATGTAGCGCTCCGCATTCGTAAGCGTCTGCTTGCGAATCCAGTCGGCCGGCACTTTGTCTTTGTGCGCGTGCGTTACCTCCAGATAGTAGCCGAAGACGTTGTTGTAAGAAACCTTCAGCGACGAAATAGAAGTCCGCTGAATCTCGCGTTGCTGGATTTGGAGCAGGTAATTCTTTCCGCTGCGCGAAATGTTACGAAGGTCATCTAATACATCATGCACGCCATCGCGAATGAAATTGCCTTTGGAGGCAAGGGCAGGCGCTTCTTCCTGAAGGGTATGCCAGATGCGCATCTGCAATTCCGTACAGGGCTGAATACTCTGAACAAGTGCCTTCAATGCCTGCGAATCACTCTCCGCGCAAGCCGTCTGCACAGCTTCCATGTGCAGCAAGCTCTTCGCAAGCTGCAATACTTCACGCGGGTTTGCCTTCTTCAGTGGAATCTTACTTACCAACCGCTCCACATCGCCAATCTGCCGGATTTGCTGCACGAGCTTTCCGCTCAATTCGCTGTCCTTCAGAAATAATTCTACCAGTGCCAGCCGCTGATGAATCTGGTGCAGGTCAAAGAGCGGAAAAATCATCCATCGCTTCAACAGCCGCGCGCCCATTGGCGTATGTGTACCGTCCAGGGCTTGCAGGAGAGAGGAGCCTTCGCGGTCGCCACTCGGCAACAGCTCCAGGTTGCGGATGGTGAACCGGTCCATCCACAGAAAAGACTCCGCGACAATGCGGCGGATGCCGGAGATGTGCTGCAGGTGCGGATGCTCGGTGTCTTTGAGGTAATGCAGCGCTGCACCTGCGGCTACGGTGGCTGCCTTTAATTCTTCAATGCCGTAGCCTTTCAGGCTTTGGGTGCCGAAGTGCTGGAGGAGCAAATCATAAGTGTATCGCTCCGCGAAAATCCAGTCCTCCAGCGCGAAGGTGTACGTGCTGCTGTCAAAGCGCTCGCGGTAGGCTTTGACTTTGCTCTTGGATAAGATGATTTCCGATGGGCCGAAACTCTGGAGCAGCTTGTCCATATAATCGGCGCTGCCCTCGGCGGCGTAAAACTCGCCGGTGGAGATGTCTATGAAGGCTACGCCACAGGTTCCGTCCGTGAGGTAGAGGGCGGCTAAAAAATTGTTGGTCTTGCCGTCTAATAGCTTGTCGTTGGAAGCTACGCCGGGCGTTACCAGTTCTGTGACGCCGCGCTTGACTACGCCTTTGGCGAGCTTGGGGTCTTCCAGTTGGTCGCAGATGGCTACGCGGTAGCCGGCCTTGACGAGCTTATGCAGGTAGGTATCCAGCGCGTGGTGCGGAAAACCGGCAAGTTCTATGGATGCGGCGGAGCCATTGCTGCGCTTGGTGAGGGTGATGCCGAGGATACGGGCTGCGGTGATGGCGTCTTCGCCGAATGTCTCGTAGAAATCACCTACGCGGAAGAGGAGGATGGCATCGGGATAACGGGCCTTTATCTCGCGGTGCTGCTGCATCATCGGGGTCTCCGATGCTTCCTTCTTTGCCATTGGAGCGAAGATACTTTAGGAGATTCACTCCGGTTGAATGTTCACAGCGACTTGTCACCCTGAAAGGGTCTTGCAAGATTCTTTCAGAATGACAAGATTGGGCGAGCATTAGCTAACCATCTTCGTCATCATAAGTCATCTCTGTTGCTAACAAACTTGACGTCATAAAGCCCAATTGCCTTAACTCTGACGTCTTTCATTTTTGTCTTTTCATCAAAGACAATTCGCCTTAGTTCATTAAATGTTTTGAATGTCTTACCGCCATCGTTAGAGACAGAGAATGGAATATCAAAGTAGAAGTCAGAAATTAAATCTAGTGAGGGATGCAGATATACGCCGTGCCAGTTTAATTCTATTGCTTGGTCATCAGTAGTTGTCCAGACCAACTGCGGAATCTGTGTACTTCTTAGGTATGTATCAAAGAACGCTTCTAAGTTCCGCCCCACAAACCTGCTGATATAATCCTCCACCTCCCCACTCGTAACAATCTTATGATAGAAGTCCCGGTTCAGGCCCCTTAATAACTGCCGGAATGCGGAGTCATTATTTATCATCATCCGTACCATATGCACCACTGCTGCGCCTTTGTCATACTTGTCAGATGAGCCTTCATCGTTCACGCCGTAGTCTCCTATTACGGGGCGGTCGTTCTTGATGTTCTTCCATTCTCCTGTAGCGTAGGCAAAGGCGCTGTCTTTGCCTTTTATCCATTCTGCGAAGAGGGTTTCGGCGTAGGTGGTGAAGCCTTCGTGGAGCCAGTTGTCGGCGATGTCTTGTGCGGTGATGCTGTTGCCGAACCACTCGTGGCCGCTTTCGTGGATGATGATGAAGTCAAAGGCCATGCCTACGCCGGTGCCGCTGCGGTCTATGGGGCCGGTGGGGCGGTAGTAGCCATTGGTGTAGTGATTGCCGTAGGCGATGGCGCTCTGGTGCTCCATGCCGAGGTAGGGGGCCTCCACGAGTTTGTAGCCATCCTCATAAAAAGGGTAGGGGCCCATCCACCATTCAAAGCAGCGGAGCATCTCTTTGGCCTGCGCCCATTGCCTGCGGGCTTTGGCCTCGTTGTAGCGCAGGGGGTAGAAGTCTAAGTCCAGCACGCCCTGCTCGCCGTGGAGGGTGTCGTGCCAGTGGGCGTAGTCGCCGATGTAGAAGGTGGTGGAGTAGGTGTTGATGGGGTTGCGGACGGTAAAGACACTTCTCGTTTCAATCAATCTTTTTGGCCCTTCGTAATCATACTCTCTACCAGTATTTTTTCCGTTACTGACGGTTACGCCCCCTGGTTGTTCTGTAATTGATATTCGCATTCCACTATCAGGCTCATCCCCTTGATAGTCTTTACAGGGCCACCAACTACTTGCACCTAGCCCTTGACAAGCGACAGCAATCCATTGCTTATCAGTACTGTCTTTTGTCCGAATAAATCCTCCATCCCAAGGCGGATTGATTGCGCGCCGAGGCTTGCCTTTAAAGTCAATTCTTAGTTTGTACTTATGATTTTTTCGGAGTACAGGCGCTGAATCAGGAAATGTTACCCACCATACGTTACCATCTTTTTCAAAATCAAGGAATGCGCTAATCTCAGTCTCATCAGTAATTAGCCCTACGTATCCAATCTCCATTGAATCTTGAAGGTCAATTTGGAGACTATCGCGTACTACATTCTGAACTTGAAAAGTAATAAGGCTGCGCCCGCTGATATTCATTAATTGGGTGTCAATGCTTACCGTCAAATCATACCGCACCACATCCCACCAATCCCTCCCCCGCCCATTACTCCCCCTTAACGTATCCTGCCGCGTATAAGCATCCCCACAAAAAGGCAGCAGCAAGAGCAGAAAAAGCAATCGTTTCATAATTCCCAAAGCTCTTAATAAATAACTACTCCTTGCCCAATCTTGTCATCCTGAAACAAGTTCAGGGCAGGCTCCTGAAAGGGCCTTGCAGGATTCTTTCAGAATGACAAGTTGCTGCGAGCCATGAAATAGGGTACTGCTCGCCCAAACTTGTCACCCTGAAAGGGCCTTGCAAGATGGCAGAAGGACAAGTAGTTTCGGCCAATCATGCAAAAACAATACTTCACCTACATACTCACCAATGCAGACCGAACGGTACTCTACACCGGAGTCACAAACAATCTGGCGCGCCGGCTCATAGAGCATTGGACGGGGAGCGAAGGGAGCTTTACCACGAGGTATAAGGTGTATTATCTCCTTTGGTTTGAGCCTTCGCGTTATGTACTCAATGCAATTGCGCGCGAAAAAGAGATAAAAAACCTGTTGCGGGAAAAGAAGGAGGCGCTCATCGGAGAAAGCAATGCAGACTGGCGTTTTTTGAATGAGGATATTATAGGACGCTGGCCGCCCGCTGCTGAAGGTGTGGCGGCTGTAAAAGAATATCTCCGGCTCAATCCGTCGGAGCGGGAACGCTAGCTTGCAAGGCCCTTTCAGGGTGACAAGATTGGGAAAGAGCACAGCTTCTTACTGCTCGCAGCGACTTGTCATGCGGTAAGCATCTTGCAAGCCCCTTACAGGGTGACAAGATTAGGCGAGCAGTACATTTGACTCCCGTCATGCCCAGCTCCATCAATCCACGCATCAGCGCGACACCGCCATCCTCCAAGCGCCTCCACCGCGCCTGGAGCATGTACGATTGGGCCAACTCCGCCTACAACCTCGTCATCACCTCCACCATCTTCCCCGCCTACTACGAGGCCATCACCTCCCGGCGCGATCAAGCCACCGGCGCCATCCTGAATGACACCGTTTCCTTCTTTGGAAGGACCTTCAAAAACTCCGCGCTCTTTGATTATTCCATCGCCGCGGCCTACCTCATCATCGCCATCCTGTCGCCCATTCTTTCGTCAATCGCAGACTATAAAGGCAACAAGAAATCCTACCTCCGCTTCTTCACCTACACCGGCTCCATAGCCTGCTGCGGCCTCTTCTTCTTCGGCGCCAAGTGGACGAATTACTACATAGAGCTGGGCATTTGCCTGGCGGCAATAGCGGCGCTCGGCTACTGCGGCGGCCTCGTATTCTACAACGCCTACCTCCCCGAGATAGCGGCCCCCGAAGAGCGCGACCGCGTGAGCGCCATGGGTTTTGCGCGGGGCTATGTGGGCAGCGTGCTGCTGCAGGTCGTGTGCTTCGTCTTCGTGCTTAAGGCAGAATGGTTTGGCTGGATGGGCATCCATGATGCGGGCGATGCCTCGCGGTTTTCGTTCTTATTAGTCGGGCTATGGTGGATGCTTTGGGCGCAGATACCCTTCCGCGCGCTGCCCAATAAGCCAGCCCAAGTAGCAAAGCGGGAGCATTCGCTCCTTGAGCAATGGCTTCCATGAGCTGGGCAAGGTGTGGCGGCAGTTGGCGCAGATGCCCGTCATCAAGCGCTTCCTCGGCGCATTCTTCTGCTACAGCATGGGCGTGCAGACGGTGATGCTGGCGGCCACCATCTTCGGCGCGAAGGTGCTCGGCCTGCAGCTCCAGCCAATTAATCGCGACGATACTGGTCATCCAATTGGTAGCTATCGGGGGCGCCTACCTCATGGCAGGGCTTTCTAAAAGAATCGGGAACCTGCAGGTGCTCCTGCTCACGGTCATTATCTGGATAGGCGTGTGCGTAGCGGCCTACTTCACGCAGACGGCGGTGCAGTTTTATGTGCTGGCGGCAGTGGTGGGCCTCATCATGGGCGGCATCCAGAGCATGAGCCGCAGCACCTACAGCAAGCTGATGCCGCCTACCGAAGACACGACCTCCTTCTTCTCCTTTTATGACGTGACGGAGAAGATTGCCATTGTGCTGGGGATGCTGTCCTTCGGACTGGTGGAGGAATTGACGGGGAATATGCGGAACTCTATACTGGCGCTGATTGTTTTCTTTGCACTCGGCGCAATTGTTTTGCTGACCGCGATAAAGGCACAAAAGAAACAAGTTGCTTAGGCG
The DNA here is from genome assembly GCA_963782125.1 of uncultured Bacteroidota bacterium. Lineage (GTDB taxonomy): Bacteria > Bacteroidota > Bacteroidia > Chitinophagales > Chitinophagaceae > UBA1952. The sequence goes on along the minus strand of CAWAID010000006.1, from coordinate 544,434 downwards.
AACGTTCCAACATTCCAACACTCCAACCTTTCCATGAAACTCTATACCATCAACGCAGGCAATTTCAAGCTGGACGGAGGCGCCATGTTCGGCGTCGTACCGAAGTCCCTCTGGAACAAGGCCAACCCCGCTGACGACAACAATATGTGTTCCTGGGCCACGCGCTGCCTGCTGGTGGAGCACGGTAATTACCGCATCCTGATAGACAACGGTATGGGCACCAAGCAGGACGAGAAGTTCTTTGGCCACTACTACCTGCACGGCGACGACAGCATTGAGCGAAGCCTCGCCACCCACGGCTTCACGCCCGACGACATCACCGACGTTTTCCTTACGCACCTGCACTTTGACCACTGCGGCGGCTCTATTAAAAAGGATGCGGATGGGAAGTTGGTGCCGGCCTTCCCGAAAGCGCTTTATTGGAGCAATAAGGCACACTGGGCATCGGCGCTCGCGCCAAACGATCGTGAGAGAGCTTCCTTCCTGAAAGAGAATATCCTTCCGATGGAAGAGCACGGACTGCTCCGCTTTGTAGAGGCCGCGGACGGGGCAGAATGGCTGCCCGACTTCCGCGTGCGCATTGTGAACGGCCACACAGATGCCATGATGCTGCCGCAAATCCGCTACAACGACCGGACGATACTTTATTGCGCCGATCTTATCCCATCCGTGCATCATATACCAACGGCATGGGTAATGGCTTATGACATGCGGCCGCTGGACACGCTGAAGGAAAAAAAGAGCATTTTGCAGGAGGCTGCGGCTAACGACTGGGTGCTCTATTTTGAACATGATCCAGTGGTGGAATGCTGTACGCTGCAGGAGACGCCCAAAGGCATCCGCGTGAAAGAAACCTTTACGCTGGCGGAGCTGGAGGGCATGCCGAAAGGATAGGGCGCATCTGCCTTTTAACCGCCTGTTTAAGAACAAATAAGCTGTTTAATGCGTTACCTTGCGCAGCTCCCGAATCAGGGGTGCAACCAAGCACCGATTGTCTTACGCGATGAATCAAGTCTCTGATTTTTTCCATAAGCTATTTGATTATTCCGACTGGCCCGCTCGCTGGCATTGTGGTCACTGGTCAGACTTCCACGGCTGGCTGTACATCATTTCCGACCTCGCCGTCTGGTCTGCGTACTTCGCTATCCCAATCATAATACTGCGCTACATCCTGCGGCAGCGCCAGCAGGTGCGGTTTAACAGGCTTTACTTTCTTTTTGCGGCATTTATCCTGGCCTGCGGCGTCACGCATTTCTTTGACGCGCTGATGTTCTGGATACCGGTGTACCGATTGTCGGCGCTCACACGGCTCATTACCGGAATACTGAGCTGGCTCACGGTGTGGCAGTTAATTAAGCTGCTGCCGGTGGCCTTTAGCCTGAAAACACCCAAAGAGCTGGAGCAGGAGGTAAACCTGCGCGAAGAAGCAGAACGCACATTACAGGCCCAAAACAGGCTGCTGAATGAAAGTCAGCAAATGGCCTCGGTCGGGTCGTGGGAGTGGAATGTGAAGACCGGAAAAATCGTATGGAGCGACGAGCAGTATCGCATCTGGGGATTGCCGGTAGGCAGTGAGCTTGCATACGAGGAATATATTAATACCATCCATCCCGCCGACAAGGAGTATATGTCCACTCATATTTCCAAGGCGCTGGAAACACAGGAATATCCTACGCTGTACCACCGCATCGTAACGCCTGCGGGAGATGTGCGGCACATTCTGGCGCGCGGCGAGGTTGACGTAGATGAGCGTGGGCAGTTGGTGCGTTTGGCGGGTACGTCGCAGGATGTGACACAGTTAAAGCAGGATGAGCTCCAGCTTTTTGCCAAGACGCTGCAACTGGAACGCAAGGCGGGCGAGCTGGAGCAGTTTGCCTACATCGCCAGCCACGACCTGCAGGAGCCGCTGCGCAAGATTTCTTCCTTTGCTACCATGCTTCAAACCGGCGCTAGCATGACGCCCGAACGGCAGGAGGGGCTGATTCAGAAAATTGTAGGTGCCACAGACCGGATGCAGCAACTGGTGAACGACATTTTGGATTTTAGCCGCGTATCTAATGACCGGCTTGTTTACCAGCCGGTCAATCTGAATACCATTGTGCGCTTTGTTCAGCACGATATGGAATACCGCATTCAAAGCACCGGCACTAAAATAGAAGTACAGGAACTGCCTGAAGTGGAGGGCGTGCCGCCGCAGTTGCAACAGCTGTTTCAGAACCTGATTTCCAATGCCATTAAGTTTCAGCGTGAAGGCACGCATCCTGTTATCCGCATCTCCGCAGATATAGTAAATGCCGGAGCACTTAATCAGGACGAGAAGGCGTGGATACGTCAGTACCTGGTGGATATGAGCCGTACTGACTTTGAAGCAACGTCGTTCTGCTGTATTAAGGTATCAGATAACGGTATCGGATTTGACCAGCAGTACGCCGACAAGATTTTCCAGATTTTCCAACGGCTGCATGGGCGAAGCGCGTATGAAGGGACCGGCATAGGACTCGCTATCTGCCGGCGGATTATGGAAAACCACCACGGCCTTATCAGCGCGCAGGGCAAGCCTGGCGAAGGCGCAACCTTTACCCTGCTGCTGCCCGTATCACAAAAGATGTTCGTGGTGGCTAAAGCTAATTAAGGCGAAACATTTTACCGGGTAAGGCTTTGACTACACCCAGCATTTCCATTTGCAGCAGCGTTGCGCCAATCTGGGCGGTACTCATGCCGGTTTGCAGCATCAGCTCGTCTGCGTGAACGCCGTCTTTACCTTCAAGCGCCGCAGCTATCCGCTGTTCTTCATCTGAAAGCTGGCTAAACAGCTGTTGCTGGTCACGCCTGGAAGGGCGGGCGCCGGCCCAGCCCATGACATCCATCAGGTCCTGAGCGCCCGTAATAAGGGAGGCGATGTTTTTGCGGATCAGCTTGTTAGGGCCGCCGGACTTGGCGTCAAACACGCGCCCCGGAAAGGCGGCTACTTCCCGGTTATATGATGCAGCTACATATCCTGTGATCATAGCACCGCCTTTTTCATCGCTTTCTACAATCACGGTTACATCACTCAGGCCGGCTACAATACGGTTACGCAGCGGAAAGTTGGTACGGTCGGGAGCCGTACCTGACGGAAATTCTGTAAGGACGCCGCCACCTAGTTGTACCATTTCCTTGGCGAGGCTTTTATTGGCCGGCGGATATATACGGTCCAGGCCGTGCGCGACAACGCCTACGGTCGGTAGTCCTGTCTGAACGCACTTTCGGTGTGCGATGGCGTCAATGCCAAACGCGAGACCGCTGACCACAAGCAGTCCTTCCTGGGCCTGCAGCCCCTCAACCAATGCCTCCGTAGCCCGCAATCCATAGTCCGTATGCTTACGTGTGCCCACTATGGCGACAATCTTATCCGCATTAAGTGAAGCACTGCCTCGGTAGAAGAGCAGTATAGGCGCATCATCACAGTTGCGCAAGCGCGACGGATAGTCTTTGTCTGTGAAAAACAGCACCTGTAAGGCATGTTTTTGAACGAAACGGAGCTCCTCCTCTGCGCGCTTAAGGACGGATGGGTCTTTACAAGCCTTAGCCCGCACCTCACCCATTCCGCCAATGCTTCTCAGCTCCTTAGTCGGCGCCTGAAGGATGCTGCGGGCATCGCCGAAATGGCTCAACAGCACGCGCGCCGTCTTCGGCCCAATGCCGTCAATGAACGTTAAAGAAAGCCGGGCTAAAATTTCGTCTTCAGTAAATGGCAGCATATTTGCGTGCTTAGGCATGCGGACAAATCAACAACAACGTAATCACCGAAGCTTCAAAGTAAAGTATTTATGAAAAAACATCTGCTTCTAGGCCTGCTGCTCTTCAGCACAGTATTAATTGCCTGCGCTCATACCCGCAAGACCAGCCGAAAGAAAACGCCTTCAAATTCTGCGGGTACCGCGGCGCTTCGCGGCCTGACCTCAGTAATGATGCGCCGTGGCGCTTGTTTTGGCCGCTGCCCCGAGTATACACTCACGGTGAACAGTAATGGTATGGTGGAATATAATGGCACGCGTAATACTGAGCCGCTAGGTGTGTATCAGAAAAATATCGGGACCGCCAAGGCGCAAAATCTTCTGGGGCGCTTTATGGCGTATCGCGCAGATACCTGTTCCGCAACATACCATTCACGGGTTGCAGATTTGCCCGGACTTTCCTTTACACTAACCCAAAATGGCAAGCAACAGCTTATTGGTAATGCGAATGTCGGCCCTCGCTTTCTGGTTGAGCTTAGCGAGAGTATGGATTCTCTGGTAAACGTTGACAATACCTGGAAGAAGATCCGGGATGTGCCAAATGGCGAGTAAAAAATTGTTTAGGGAGATTTAATTCATATAACTTGTTTTGCAATAAAAAAGCCTTCCGCACGGAAGGCTTTTTTATTGCAAAAATTGCAAGTCAGTCGGCGGCCGGATTGCCTACATGTGTAGCTTTTCTTTTTTGGCAAGCAGTTCATCCACTGTTTCCCGGTACATTTCGTCCGGCACACAACAATCAACTGGGCATACGGCTGCGCATTGAGGTTCCTCATGAAAGCCCTGGCATTCTGTGCATTTGTCGGGCGTGATGTAGTAAGTATCCACGGCGCGAGGCTCATGTCGCTCGGCAGCCTCGGTAGGCGTGCCGTCCATCCGGATAAATGTTCCTTTTACTGCTGTTCCATCAGCAATTGCCCACTCCACGCCGCCTTCATAAATCGCGTTATTCGGACACTCCGGCTCGCAGGCGCCGCAGTTAATGCACTCGTCAGTTATCTTAATAGCCATGCTTCGTAAATAGAGTGAGTTGTAAGTGGTGAGCCGGTGTGACAGCCCGCAATCTTCTTGCCAGAGCTTTAGAAATTTTGCCTTCGGAATTTTCTGTTTCCGTATGCGGGCAAAGGTACAATTTCGCGCAAAAGAAACCGGGCCATCATGGATACGAACAGGCGGATAGAATTGCTGACAACGCTGGGGCAATACATTCTGGAGGACGGCGAAGCGTGGCAGGCCGCAAAGCGGCTTGCTGTTGTGCAAAACGGCTGGTTTACGCCTGAGTCTATCAACCTTGCTGCCGGCCATATTGCGCAGGCGTACCTGGACCAGGATAAACTTCGGAACTGGCTTCAAGAGTACAGCCTTCCGGATGGATCCAAAATCGTGGGCATTGTAATGGCAGGCAATATTCCGCTCGTTGGCTTTCATGATTTTCTTTGCGGTTTCCTGAGCGGCCATCGTCTGATGCTGAAGCTCTCCTCCAAAGACACTGTACTGATGCTTCACCTGATTAAGAAACTCGGAGAATGGGACCCTGCGGTGCTGGAGCAGGTACATTTAGCAGAAATGCTAAAGGGATGTGATGCTTACATCGCTACAGGCACCAATAATACGGCGCGCTATTTTGAGCAATACTTTGGGAAGTACCCCAGTATTATCCGGCGTAATCGTACATCAGTGGCAGTTTTGGATGGAACTGAGACGACAGAAGATCTAGCTGCACTCGGCGAGGATATTTTTAGCTACTTCGGTCTTGGGTGTAGAAACGTCACACAGGTTTGTGTGCCGGAGGGCTATGATTTTACGCCGCTGCTGCAACAGCTGGAGCGTTGGAAGCCACTAAACGATCATAACAAGTACCGGAACAATTACGATTACCACCTGGCGCTCTATCTGCTGAACCGTGTCCCTTATCTTGACAACGGCGTAGTGCTCATGGTTGAGAACGCACTGCCTTTTTCCGCAGTCAGCGTCCTTCACTATCGCTATTATCAAGACCTAGCCTCGCTATTGCTGGCGCTTGAAGAAAGCGCTGACATTCAGGCGATTGTCGGAAAGGGAGGATTGCCTTTTGGCACCGCGCAGCAGCCAAGGCTTAATGATTATGCAGACCGTGTGGATACAATGGGCTTTTTGTGCGGAATCTAAGTAAAACGGGCCGCCGTCAGCTTGACTTCCATTCACTCAATGTACAATTAGAACTCAAATTCCTTCGGTCTTATCTGCGACAATCAATTTGATTCGTTCAAATAAAGCCGGCGTCAGCGCGCTAGGAAGACTGGTCTGCACTTCGTCCTGAACTAACATGTATCGTGAAAACTAATTTCCAGTGCGCTGCGCCGCCGGCCTGCGTGTGAAAAACACAAACCCATTTTTTGCGCCCAATTCTTGCAGCTGCGGCAACTTGCGCCAGTCTGCGGCATCCGTCACTTTGCAAATAAAATATGCGGGCTTATCAAGGGCTCCAGTCAGCAGCCAATGTTCATTTGGCTCCTGAATGATAGATGCCCCAACATCTGACTGAACCAGGTGATAGTAATTCGGATTTGCGCTGCGTGTTTTGCTGCTGTAGAAGAGATGAGCGTAGCTTTTATATCCAAGTGGGTGTACATACACATCCTTTCCGGCGAGGCTTTGGAAATACTCAATAGCAGCACGCTGCGAATATGATTCAACTTTTGGCGTGAAGTAAAAGACAGTGACCTGTATGATAATGACTTGAAGCGCGCAAAGCGCAATAATGGACGTCCGGAATTGCCGCCGCATCATCAAGCAGCACGCCCAGATACCCGCCAGGTAAGTCAGGCCCCACAAGCATTCTGTCCAGTGCCAGCGCACGGCAGCCTGAAGGTTGGCAACGGCAAATTCATCCTGTATGTATGGAATGAGCTGCGCTTTGTACAGGCCTATTAAAGGCAGTGCTGTAATGGCGATGCCCCAGCAGGCTGCCTACAGTCAGCAACCCGATCTGCACACCGCTTAGGTATCCGCCGGCGGCTCTCCAGGAATGCCACGATTTGTGTGGCCGCTAAATAGGTAAGCGGATAGTAACAAAGCGATGAGTAATGAACAATCTTGGTCTTGACAATTGAAAAAAGGATAAGCACCACCCAGAACAGCATCCACATCCACCGTGTAAAATCTTTAGCCCTGCCCTGCGCTTCGCCTTTGCGCCATCCTGCAAGAAAAAGTGAAGCAGGAAAGCAGCCAATCAGCAGGACGATCGGGTGGTAATACCAGGGCTCTTCATGGTCTGCTATATTTTGCCCAAACAGTCCGGCCTGATAGGCGATAAACTCGCGGAAGAATGTCCAGCCGTGCAAGGTTACTTCCGGTCCGAACCAGATAGACATGGTGCACAATGCAGCGCCCGCCAGGACCACAAAATGAAGCCAATTATAGCCTTGCAGTCCCCGGTTCCAGATGATGAATGCTACCAGCGCAAATCCCGAGACGGCAATAGCCACCGGCCCTTTTGTCAGCACCGCCAAGCCGATAAATAGCCCTGCTAATGCTGCATGTAATGTTTTCCTGACACCCCATTTCATGAGCCATACCTGCACAAACCCGAGAAAGATGAAGTAGTTAAAAACCGGGTCAATAATGCCACTCTTGAAATATATATGCGGCAGCCATGTAGCAGCATACAACACGGTCCACCAGACGCCGGTTTGCCGGCCCCGGGCCTTGCTTCCAACCCAGTAGAGCGTCAGCAACGTAGCGATGCCAGCGAGGGCATCCGGCAGTCTGGCGGCATATTCCCCGATGCCTAAACACTTCATGGCCAAAACCTGCGTCCAGATGAAAAGCGGCGGCTTCTCATAGAAAGGCATAAAATCTATCTGCATACGCAGATAATCTTTTGAGACGATCATTTCCCGGGCGCATTCGGCGAAGTTGATTTCGTCCCAGTCAAAGAGATGGACGTGACCAAGAAATGGCAGGAAGAGTATTGCTCCGGCCAGACCAATCAGCAGATAGGCATTGCGTTGGGACATTGGCTTTTGCTTAGACGAGGGGCGGCTTAGTCATCCCTGCTCTGCGCGTCTCAATACGGAAGGAGCGATTACTCCAGCGGCGCATCAGCGCAAAGCAGAACATCGTGGTGACGGTGCCGAGCATGCTGCCCACAAAAATATCGGCAAAGAAATGCGCGGCAAGGTACATGCGCGAATATGCCACGAGCAGCGCCAGGAAAAACAAGGCGAGGCCTCCACGCCCCCATCCGGACGGCAAAATCATGCTGATAAAGCAGCACATGCTGAATACGCTGCCGGAGTGGCCCGAGGGAAAGGAACGGTGGAAGAGATGCGGCCACTGGTGGGCGATATGAATCCAATCCGGGTCGCGCAGGATTTCCAGCTTGTAATATTCTAATGGCCGCGGTGCCTGGACATATGACTTGATGCCCTGGATGAGCGCTGCAGGTACCACGTTGCAAAAGATGGCGGCAAGCACAAACCACCAGTTTCGACAGGATTTAAAGCAGACGACCATGAGCAGCAGGATTATGGTTGTGCCCATTCCGTCACCAATTTCCGTGATGGCACGCATCAAGTAATCCAGGGATGCCGTGTGGTGGGTGTTGACAGCCCGGAAGAGTTCCCGGCTGTTGAATATAAACCACAGCGTGCTGCCCGCCAGCATCCAGATCAGGAACGGGTAAATGAACCAGGGATTATAGAAGGCACGGACTCGGCGGAACATAAGATTGGGGGTCGCCTTAAGCAGGCATTTCGGGCATCCGTTTAAAAAGTTTGCCAATACGATTCCAGACCCGGACGTACCATTCTTTGCTGAACAGCGGGGAATCATTTCGTGCTGCACGGATGATTACAAACGCTATGGGCAGCAGCATGGCGGTGCTCATCCACATGCCCATCCATGCGGGCACTACGCCGGATGTCGTCAGCTGCTCGCCAGTTTTAGACATAATAAAATACAACACAAAAAAGCCAATGGCTACAATGATGGGAAGCCCAAGCCCGCCTTTACGAATGATGGCGCCGAGGGGTGCACCAATCAGAAACAGTAATACACAGGCAAAAGACAGCGTAAACTTACTGTGCAGGGCTATCTGCCGCTTTACCATGTTATCCTCCGAGATTTTCAGGTTGTTAGCTGTGTAACCTTCCAGTTGCAGTACATTTTTAGCGCTGCCCAGGGCGGCCTCCGCTACTTTGGCCCGCAGGCTATCCGGTATGTGCGCGGCAAAAGACCCGGCGGGAAGCGTACGCACCTCTTTTATCTTTTCCAGCTTATTCCTGAATTCCGTACCCAGCTCCGCTTTACTGTAAATGGGAATATAAGGGGCAAAATTTGCCTCGCTCAGCGCCAGGTCATGACGGCGGTTGGTATCTATCTGGCGCATGTCCTGCCGAAGCTGCCGCACGTTCATCATCTGGTAGCCGCCCTTGAAAAGGTCTTCGTTTGTCCGGTTGAGTTTAAGGGCAGAGAGGTCAATTATCTTATCATACTTGCGGAAGTGCATGCGCGTTTGCGTGGCGTGCGGGCCTGCGGCCGGGTTCGCATTGTCAGCGCCTTCCTGAAAGCGCCAGCCATTTTGCAGCCGGAAGATGAGGTATTTGCCATCTGCTGATGGACTCATTTGTCCGCTTTCTGCCAGCACAATACGGTCATTACCGTACGCCGCACCATCGTATATGATGATATTGCGTACCGTCTTTCCGTCCTTGTCTTGCTCGCCAATCTTGATGGCATAGCCGGGAATGTCATTATTAAACTGGCCGGGGCGGATGTTCAGGCTCATGTGGGCGTTGCGCAAGTCATAAAGCAGTGAAAATGCCTTAAGATTAGCAACCGGGATAATGTTGTTATTGAAAAAGAAAGCACCTACTGCCACAATGGATATTACGACCACCAGCGGACGCATAAAGCGGAGCAGCGAAATTCCGGACGACTTGATTGCGACAAGCTCATACGCCTCGCCCATACTGCCAAAGGTCATTATGGAAGCGAGGAGAATCCCAAGCGGCAGCGCTAACGGCACCATTGTCGACGACATAAAGAACAGCAGCTTCAAAATAGTCCATACGCCAAAGCCTTTCCCCAGCAGCTCATCCATATAGAGCCAGAAAAACTGCATCACCAGCACAAACAGCGACACGAAAAACGTGACAATGAACGGCCCCACAAAGGCGCGGATAATAAGAATGTCCAGCTTCTTGATCACGATAAAGGCAAACCTACCGCCAAAAGGATTAAGGGAATGTGACACATTAGATGGATGAGGCCGCGGAGCTCCGGCTCATAAATGAAAAATGCCCGTCGGCAAAGACGGGCATCTAAACGTATTCTTGAAGTGATCTATGCAGCCCCTATACGGTGCTTCAGGGCGTCTACCTGCTGGTTCCATAACTGCTGGGAACTGTCCAGGTCCGCTTTCTCGGCAAAGTCCGTAACCCGCAGGATTGTCTCATTGGTGATGGGGCTCTGCTCTATGCGGAACTCAAAGAATTCATCGTCGTCGTAGTAATCCCAGCGGTAGCGGACATAGTTGTTCTCAAACATTTCCGTGCGCTCCGCCTGATCCACGGAGCCGCTCCAGTAAAAGTAAAATTGGCTATCGCGTTGGTCTACCTTATCGGCAAACCACTCCTGCAGGCCAACGGCCGTGGACAGGAATTCAAAAAGTATGGTGGGCGAGCTACGGATAGGATACTCGAGCGTGTAAATGATCTTCTTTTTCTTGGCAGACATCAGAGCGGTTTCTTGAAAAAATACTTGGGCGTGCAATAATAGAAAAAGGGACGAGCTTTCAAAATTTAATTTGCCGATAGGCGTCCAAAGTCGTCGTTAACGTGTTAAACGCGTCTTAATTTTATTTGGATTCAATTATAGCAACACATAAGTTTGTCTGGCTAATGTCTGTCAGTGCCGGTCTTTTCACGCATTTCCTTAACCCCTTAATAGTTCTTCTATGTCCATGCGTCAACTCAAGATCACGAAAAGCATTACCAATCGCGAGAGCCAAAGCTTGGAAAAGTATCTTCAGGAAATAGGTCGGGTAGACCTGATCTCCTCCGAAGAAGAGGTGCAACTTGCCGTTCGCATTCGCCAGGGCGACCAGCGCGCGCTGGACAAGCTCACCAAAGCCAATCTGCGCTTTGTAGTGTCGGTGGCAAAGCAATACCAGAATCAGGGGCTATCCCTTAGCGATCTGATCAATGAAGGCAACTTCGGCCTCATTAAAGCCGCCCAGCGTTTTGATGAGACGCGCGGCTTTAAATTCATTTCTTATGCCGTGTGGTGGATCCGCCAAAGCATCCTTCAGGCGCTGGCCGAGCAATCACGCATTGTGCGGCTGCCCTTGAACAAGGTGGGACTTAGCAACCGCATCAGCCGCGCATTTTCCCAACTGGAGCAGGAGTTTGAACGGGAGCCGACTGTGGAAGAACTGGCGGAGATCCTGGAAATTGGTCTGGAAGAGGTGGAAAATACGCTCGGCGTATCTGCCCGCCATATCAGCATGGACGCGCCCTTTGCTGATTCAGACGAAGCTTCGCTCATTGATGTCATGGCAAATCCAAATGCCGACGCAACGGATGCGGATTTGGCGCACGGAGACTCACTAAGGTGTGAAATTGGGCGATCCCTTGGCACTCTCAGCGACCGTCAGCGGGATGTGCTACTGCTGTTTTACGGGATCGGAGTGGAAAATCCGCTTAGCCTCGAAGACATCGGTGAAAAATTTGCCCTCACGCGCGAACGTGTGCGGCAGATTAAGGACAAGGCAATCATCCGCCTGCGCACGGAAAATAAGTGTATGCTCTTGAAGAGCTATCTGGGAAACTGAGAATTTATTAATAAGTAATTGAACTTATAAGGCCGCTTGAGCGGCCTTTTTTCAAATACAAAGGCCCCGGAATTACCGGGGCCTTGCGATGTAGCGGGAACGGGAGTTGAACCCGTCACCTTAGGGTTATGAATCCTGCGCTCTAACCAACTGAGCTATCCCGCCATTATGGGAGCGCAAAAATAAGGGTTCAGCCTTTATTGTCCGCGCCCCCCAGCAGACTTTTCAGCAAGCTGCCCATCAGAACAATTTTTCGGGCGGTATAGTCGAAGCAAATCATGCCCGTTTTGGCCTCCGCAATAAGTACTTCATCGCCATCGCGCAGCGTAGAGAGCCTGTAAAGGAGGTCAAAGCTGCGCCCTGTCACCTCATCGGCAAATAGCGCAACTTCAAGCACATCACCGTAAAATGCCTCGCCGCGGTAGGCAATCATTGCATCCGCCATAATCAGGCCGTGGCCACCGGTTTCCAGCTCAGTCATGCCGGCTGCGGCCAGCCATTGCATCCGCGCTTCGTGCAGCATGGATAGAATGGCGTCATTACCTACGTGGCCACCATAATTAATATCGCCAATGCGCACGGGAATGCGCAGGCTGGCCATCGGGCTACGGTCTGGAAAGGCTATTTTTACGCGCATTCTACGATTACTGCATGAAGATTATCTGCGTCGGCCGAAATTATGCGGAACACGCCAAAGAACTGGGCAATGCTGTGCCCGAAGCGCCTGTACTGTTTATGAAGGCCAAAAATGCCCTGCTCCAGCCCGGACGAGCATTCTACTACCCTGATTTTAGTACCGACATTCATTACGAGGCGGAGCTCGTTTTTCGCATTTGCAAGAACGGAAAGCATATAGCCGAAAAATTTGCCCGCAAATACTACGATCAGGTAACGGTTGGCATAGACTTCACCGCACGCGACCTGCAGCAAAAACAAAAGGAAAAAGGCCTGCCCTGGGAAATCGCCAAGGCATTTGACGATTCCGCCGTTGTAGGCGCTTTTCAACCCATTTCTGACGATCAAAATGTTGGGGACCTTCGTTTTGAGCTGCGCAAAAACGGACAGAGCGTGCAGCAAGGCTGGGCCGGTGACATGCTGAATGGCATAGACAGCCTTATCGCGTACGCTTCCCGCTTCTTCAGCCTCAATATTGGCGATCTCCTGTTTACTGGCACTCCGGCGGGTGTAGGGCCAATAGCGGTGCACGACCAGTTAGAGGGCTTTTTGGAAGGCCGCTCGGTACTAAAGCTGGACATTAAGTAAACCGGAGCGCTTTAACGCGCTCCTTGCAAGCCGTGCGACGGTAAGCATGCATCTTTACGGAACATGAAACAGCTATTCCCACTTCTGCTTTCTCTTCTGCTCATTTCCGCCTCCGCCACAGCCCAAAGAGGCGAGCCGCGCCAGCCCGTTGGCTGCATGGATCCTGCGCTGCGGCTTCAGGCAGATGCTATTAAGCAACATTATACGTCTCAGGGCTTCAAGGTTTACCGCGATGCAATGATTAATATGGAAAGCATGGTGCCCTTCCCGGTTATGGTACAGCTTGTACGTGGACAGCTTTATGAAATCGTCTTTGTGGGCAATCCTCGCGCTACCAACCATCGTATGGTAATGTACGATAGCAACGACAGCAAAATAGATGAGAAATTTGTGTCCAAGCGCCGGGGAGAAGATCAAACGAATTATATCATCTACGAGATCGTGCCGGAGCGAACCGATGCGTTCCTGTTTGAATTCATGACGCGCCTGAAGAATGAAAACTTCTGCGGCTCCGTCTGCATCATGGCCGCCGATGCGGCTAAAGGCCAGGTGAAGTATACACCGTACATGCCATAGGTGTAGCAGAAAGTGAAGCGACCAATATTCCGTCAGGCATGGCCTTTATGGAATATTTTAGTAGAAATTGCGCTGCTACTATTCACTCTTCACTGTTCACTACTAAGATGGCCGACGTCAATATCGCTCCCGATTGGAAAAAGGCCTTGGCCGACGAGTTTGAGCAGCCTTATTTTGAGGAAATCGTCGCCTTTCTTAAGACGGAAAAAAAGGAAGGCAAGACCATCTATCCGCCCGGCCCGCTCATCTTCCACGCTTTTGACGCTACGCCGCTGAAGAAGCTGAAGGTCGTTATCCTCGGCCAGGATCCCTATCACGGTAAGGGGCAGGCACACGGGCTTTCCTTTTCGGTGCAGCGTGGCGTAAAGCCGCCGCCATCTCTGGTCAACATCTTCAAAGAAATTCACGACGACCTCGGCATAGAGCGCCCCGTTCATGGGAATCTGGAGCATTGGGCGGAGCAGGGTGTGCTGCTGCTCAACGCGGCCCTCACCGTTGAGGCAGCCAAGCCCAACTCTCACGCCAAAATCGGCTGGCACCGCTTCACAGACGCCGTTATTCGTACCGTTTCTGAGGAGTGCGATGCGGTGGTGTTTATGCTTTGGGGCAAGTTTGCGCAGGGCAAGGCCGAACTGATCGACAAGAAAAAGCACCTCGTCCTTATGGCCGCGCACCCATCGCCGTATTCGGCTGATGCAGGCTTCTTTGGCTGCCGCCATTTTTCAAAGGCCAATCACTGGCTGGAAAAGAAGGGCGAGGCGCCTATTGACTGGTCACTGCCGAAATAGTCGCCGCTAAAACAGCCCGAACAGCTGCGCATCTATGCGCCGGATCACGTCTGCAAGGTCTTCCTCCTTGGTAGCGAAGTCCAGCTTATCCACCTCTACAATCAGCAGCGGGCCGTCTTTGTATTCCTCAATCCACTTATTGTAAAAGCCGTTGAGGCGCTTCAGGTAATCCAGCCGGATGTTCTCCTCATAATCCCGCCCGCGCTGCTGTATCTGGTCCACCAGCTTCGGGATGCTGGCCTTCAGGTAAATCAGGAGGTCGGGTGGGGCGGTGAGCTGCTTCAGCGTTTCAAACAGCGAGGCGTAATTATCAAAATCCCGCTTCGTCATCAGCCCCATGTCGTACAGGTTCGGCGCAAAGATGTGCGCGTCCTCATAAATGGTGCGGTCCTGGATCACCGTATCCTTGCCCGCCCGGATTTGGAGCAATTGCTGCAGGCGGTTATTCAGAAAATACACCTGCAGGTTAAAGCTCCAGCGCGTCATATCCTCATAAAAATCCGCGAGGTAAGGGTTATGATCCACGTCCTCAAAGTGCGGCTGCCAGCCGTAATGCTTCGCCAGCAGGGCGGTGAGCGTGGTCTTTCCCGCGCCGATATTGCCGGCCACGGCGATGTGCTTAGGAGATTTCTTCGCAGCCATAAAAGGATTCTCCGGCAAGATAGCCAAACCCGCCCGCTCCTCCCGTCCGGGAACGGCGACGATTATTTAGCTGGCTGCAGCGCGCACATTACCAACGTTTGTTGTCGATGATAGTACCAACAATGGCGGACGGCAGCTACCGGATCGGTGTAAGAGTTGATGGAAAAACGCAATACCACATCTGTACTAAGCCCATCCGCGGCCGCAGAAGCGCTTAGTACAGCTGCAGGAAGGTCATCCGCGCCCGCGGAAGGGCTTGGTGCCGCTGAATGAAGGTCATCCGCGGATGCGGAAAGGCTTGGTGCAGCTGTAGGGAGCTCATCCGCGGGCGCGGAAGGGTTTAATACAGCTGTAGGGAACTCGTCCGCGCCCGCGGATGGGCTTGGCGCAGTTGTGGGAGCATCATCACTGTCTGACAAAGCGCATATTCCACACATATCCCGCTCCTGTTTTCAGGGATAGGTAATACAGGCCTGCTGCTAAGCTGCCCGCACTGATGGCCGCCCTGCCATTCTTAAAGGATACTTCTGTGCTGTAAACCTTCTGGCCCGTAGCGTTAAGCACGGATACGGTTGCCCGCTCTTCGCTGGCTATGGATTGTACCAGCTCAAAGGCGCCGGCATTCGGGTTGGGTACTATGCCGTATTGCTGCGTCTGCCCCTTGATGCTTTGTACGCCTGCTGCCCATACTTCCACCTTTACCGTGTCTTTTGTAACTACTCCGCATAGCGTCTGCGTTACTACATAGCTGGTGGTTACGGTTGGCTTTACCCAGATGCCTGCGCCGGTGCCGATGATGGAAGATGAACCCAGCTTAGTCCAGCTACAATCCATTGCTACATCGGTACGGCCGATGAATACAGAATCACCTGCACCTACGTGTGTATCCGGGCCGGCATCTGCTACTGTTGTGCTTTCTACAACACTGACGTCATCAATGAAGTAGTAAGTAAGAGACCCACCATTTCTGCCGTTAAGGGGAATGGCTTGAATAGTGGTATTAGCCTTGTCCTTGAAATTGCCGATAGTGATAAACAGTTCGTTACCGTTAGCGATGAACGAGCCTTCTATTTTTGTCCAGCCAGCAGTATCAATGATTGGACCGCCTGTATTGATTATTTGAGGCGTGCATTGCGTCTGAGGAGAGCCACACTAAGTTGTTGTATCAATGTTGCCGTTATCAAGGTAAGCCCCGATTTCTTTGATGCCCCAATCAGAACCCTCTGCAAGATTGACATAAAAGGTTACACAGTACCGTTTGTTGGCGGTAAGCTTTTTGACAAGTCTGCTTTGGACATAGTCACGTTGATAACCACTTATAGAAGTGATGTATGCACCAAACCCAACCATTCCTTTACCCGAGTATGCATATTGGTAGCCTATAACATTTAACGGAATTGAGACTCCGTTTGCTAGAACTGGGGAACATTGGTTATAGTACTCGGCACTGCAATCGTTATTACCCAAGCTATCAATATTTACAGTAAGTGTATCAATTGGCCGCCAACCGAGGGCTAGTCTGATTTGGTCTGAAGCGTTAGGGCAAGTATGGTACGTTTCAAAGTCTCCATTACGTACAAGATTTACCTGCGCAAGAAGTCCTGTGCTACTCCATGCAAGCAGCACGACACTCCATATCCACTTCATCATGCTCATTTCTTGATAAACCCAGGTGCTACCGGAATACCGAATATACATCCACCATTCTGGCGGGGAGATTAAAGTCTTTGAACAAAGGAGGTGTAGCAGTAAAGCATCGTGACTAACGGAGTCTTGCGCATTGCAGCAACGGGACTTTTTCTTTTCGTGCACCACAACCGGGCGCAGTGTCAGGCCTTTACAGGAGTGTTTCCTTTTCTGCCCCCTTTGTTATTCCTTTGAAAGCACTATGCCCGCCCTGGTCACCGTATATCTCTCCTCTACCTTCCGCGACCTGAAGGAGTACCGGGATGCCGTGCTGACCTACTTCCGCCCACTCAAAGACAGCTTCCGCATGCTGAACATGGAAGACTACGTGGCCGAAGACCGCAGCGCCTGGGAGAAGTGCTGCTCTGACGTGCAGTGCTGCGACCTGTATATCCTCCTCCTCGGCAATAGCTACGGCAGCATTGCACAAGATCCGAAAGACGCGGCCTTCAATCCGCAGGGCTATTCCTACACCGAACTGGAATACCTGGAGGCGTGCAAGTGCAGTAAGGAAGTGTTTGTCTTTAAAGCGTCCACAAGCTGCCAGCTCCCCGCTGATGCCCATGCCGACAAGCTGGAAGCCTTCTGGAGCGGCATCAACGGCATCCTCTCGCCGCGCGAGTTTGACAGTCCGCTGCACCTTGCTGTGCAGGTGGCCCAGTCCATCAGCCGCCGCTTCATCAAGAGCGAGCGCATCAACGAAAAGCTTGCTTATCTCTGCGACCGGCAGCTGCACAACTCCGAGTTTCTGCTGCGCAATATGGAAGCCACTACGCCCTTCCGCCGTGTGGTGGTGCAGGGTCCCGCGCAGGAGCTGTGCGACAACTTTATCAACCGCCTTTCCTTCTACAACCTCTCCTTTGACGACCGAAAGCTGGGCGAGCCGGTCTCTTTTGACGATTTTTTGTCGGGAAGTAATTACGCCGCTAATCTCCAGCGCTTCCTCGTGCGGATTTACGGGAAACTCGGTGTGCCGCTTGCGCCGCCCCTTCACTGAGTGCGCTTTACAATGCGCAGCTCGCCAAAGGCGAGCCCCTTGTTATGGCCATCGGCTGCGATGTGGAAATGCTGGACACGCCGCAGATGGCCTTTCTGCAGCAATTGGCCGAAGACTGCAAGACCATCATCACCGGCAAGCCCGGCTACCTCTTCCTGTGCCTGGAAGAAGACCCCGAAAGCAGTGACCCGGCCGCCATCCAGGCATTAGCTGATGAAAAAGCTGAGGCCATCAAGGCACTTCTGCCCGCTGCCGAGGGCGAAGCCATCTGCCTGCCCCGCCTGGAATCCATCAAACGCGCCGACATCAAGAGCTGGCTGCAACAAGAGGTAACGCCTGACGAAGGCACAGCGGTACAGATCATGAGCAGCTTCTTTGCAGACCTGCCGAAGGCCGGCATCACTATGGCCACGGCTCATGCCCGCATAGGGCTCTTTATTAAAAAGATGAACACCCATACACCGGAGACCGAAGCCCTGATTAACCTTTACTAACACCGCCCGCCATGCCTGAAAATAATATCCGCGACCTGCGCCTTGATACCGTTCAGCTCTCCGAAGATCCAAAGGATTACTGCCCCTCCGAGGGCTTGCTGAAAGCGCTGGAAATTGCCATTGCGCTGGGCAAGCCGCTGCTCCTGAGCGGCGAGCCGGGTACGGGCAAGACGCAGTTTGCCTGGTGGGCAGCACATAAGCTTGCGGCGCAAACGGCAGGCAAGCCGTACGCATATCTGTCCCGACCGCACATCTTTCCCGTCAAGTCCGGCTCCGGTTCTGCCGACCTTTTTTACACCTACGATGCGGTGAGCCACTTTCGCAGCGAAGGCCGGCCGGCCGCCCAGTTCATAGAGCTGAATGCACTTGGCCTTGCCATTGCACAGTCGCACGGCGGAGCTTCCCCGGCACTGGACGGCATGCGCGGCATCCGAAACCTGAGCGGCACTTCCGCGATCAGCAAGAAGCTGGACGATGCCCCGCGCAGCACCGTAGTGCTGATAGATGAGATTGACAAAGCGCCGCGCGAGTTTCCGAATGACTTACTACATGAGATTGAGGATGGCTCGTTCAATGTGCCTGAAATTCCTTTTGAGCTGAAGCGCGTCGGGGATAAAGCCTGTCGTACGACGGTCATCATCACTTCCAATTCAGAGAAGAACCTGCCGAATGCTTTTTTGCGGCGCTGCGTATTCTACCATATAGAATTTCCGGCGTCCATGCTGCTGACGATTGCCAGGCTGCGCCTTCAGACCGGCGATGATACCCGTTACGATGCGGCCATTGGCAAAGCCATCCAGACTTTTATGGATCTGCGCAGTAAGGCAACCACCAAGAAGCCAACCACCTTCAGAATTTCTTGATTGGCTCGGTGTGCTGCGCCTGAATGGCTTGCTGGATGGGCCGGAAATCGACGTGAACGGCGAAGCGTACAAATCCAGCATCGCCACATTGCTTAAGACTACTGACGATCTGCAAGCGGTGCAGGCTTGATCCTACGTTCGTGTCATGAGTATCCCCGCTACTTCGCAACAACCACTTCCGCCGCTGGCGGGGCTTGTAGCGATGCTGCGGGCCAACGGATTCATGGTGACGACGGACGATTATGTGCATCTCTTGAAGATTTTGGAGGAATGGGGCAGCGAGCCGCCCGACTCGTTGGCGCTGCGCATCTGCCCCATAATTGCTACGACAGACGACGAGCAGCGCCGTTT
Organism: uncultured Bacteroidota bacterium; assembly: GCA_963782125.1. Taxonomy (GTDB): domain Bacteria; phylum Bacteroidota; class Bacteroidia; order Chitinophagales; family Chitinophagaceae; genus UBA1952. The sequence continues at coordinate 525,182 of CAWAID010000006.1, read as the reverse complement.
TTACCATGTCTTCGGCAATTACATGCAGCGGCAGCAGGCCCTTGGCACCGCCGTAAACAGCAGCACACGCTGGCGAAAGTGGGCACTTGTTCTGCTGGCGATCGCAGTAACGCTTACCGTCTACTTTCTGGCCTTGCCAAAGACCTACATTGACTTAAACGGGCGGTTAAATTCAGAAATAACGCTGCGGCCCGGCGAGCCATACAAGGACGATGTAATTGGCCTCGGTATCGCGCTCGGGGATGAAAAGGACACGATACCCTTGCAGGCGCAATGGGTAGACTCCGGGCGTGGCATCATTGGAAGCGGCGAAAGCATAACGCACGCGCTTGCTGATACCGGCCTGCATGTAATTCAGAGAACAATACTGGATGGTCCACAGCAAGTCCGCGGCACCGGCACGCGTCAGCTCGTGTACCTATGTGCCTCCGCGGTCGCATTGACGATAGACGGCCCAGAGAAAGTCGTTACAGGGCGAGCATTCTCGTTACGCGCCAATCCATATCAGGGCGCCGACCTTGTTAAGAAATATACCTGGGACACTTCGGAGCTTGAAGGCTATGGACGTGTATTGCGTAGTGATTCCGCGGCTATAACCCTACAGATAGATTCACCAGGCATCTACACACTGCGCTGCGCGCCTGTGGCGCCATCAGCTACCGGCCGCTGCATTATACCGGCATCCATTGATGTCTTAGTTGTGGATACAGGTAAGCAGTACGAGATATCCTTCGCAGGCAGTGGTAGGCCGTTTGTAGCACAGAAAAAGCTTGTAAAAAGCGTTTGGATTCTGTTGCTGTCTGTACTCACAGCTATTGGTTACTGGGGATTTGTACGGCGCAGGAAGCGCCGCCGGCGGACAAAAGGAGCCGGACCAGGACCAGTCATCACCAGCGCCATCTGAAGCTGCGCTTAAGCCACCTTATGAAGTGCCGTTCCCGCCTCCCGCAGCGTCAGATATAATCATTGATAAGCCGCTGCGACGTTTCCTGCAGCTCTTGCGGTTCAAAGCGGAGGAAGAAGAGTTAGAGCCGGATATTCGCCGTTCCATCCGCGCAACGATTCGTTCCGGCGGCATGGCCCAAATGGTCTTCCGTCCGCGCCGGCGCATCCAGGAATACCTGCTTTTTATTGATGGCAGCAGGCCGCAGGGAATGCTGTACGCGCTGTATCAATACCTGTCGGCTCTGATGGAAGCGGAAGGCATTCCTGTAACCGTTTTCTATTATGATGCAGACTTTCTTTGTTCGTCAAATAACACGGCGGCACTGCTATCTGTGCGCAGTATTGCAGATGATTATCCGGCAGCAATTCCTGTAATTCTTGGCGACGGAAGCTCGCTCATGCATCCGCTCGGCGGTGTCCTCCGGCACGATTTGCTGGAGCAATTGCGTCGTTGGGATGCCGTACTGTTCGTTACGCCGACGCCACGGCACGATTGGAGCGCGCGAGAACGGGCATTGGCCATGCACTTTATGATAGCGCCGGCCGACGCTGTGGAATTAGGCCGGTTGGGACAAGATTTCAAAGCAGGCCGTAAGACGCAATTCCTGTCAGTAAGCAATCTGTCTGAAGCCCCGGATTTCAAAAGTGTAGCCGGCCTGCGCCACTATTTTGGGGGTGATGAAGCGCTCTTCCATTGGCTATGTGCCCTCTGTATATATCCAAAGCCGCGTTGGGAATTGCTGATTGCCTTTGGCAAGGCTGTGCTGGCCGGCTGTGACCCCGTGCAAGATCTGCGCTATGATCAGCTTCTGCTCCTTTGCCGCATTCCGTGGCTGGCAGAGGGCTCATTCCCCCAGCGCCTGCGCCTGGAGCTGCTCAAAGTACTGACTGTATCAAACGAAGTCGCTGCACGGGCGGCACTCGTATCGCTCATGCAAAATGTGCGCAGCCGCTATGCCGGCGATTACATCTTTAGCGCAGAGCAGAAGCTGGAAGAAACATTAAGCCGGTTTGTCCTTTACGGTCATAACCCGCAACGCTTTTCCGCCCATGCATCTTCAGTGGCCGCATTCAATGAGCTGCAGCGCAATGGTGAAATCACCGATATGCCTGCGCGTAAGTACCTGCAAAGGAAGGCAGATGGCAGTGGCGGCTGGCAAACGCCGTTGCAGGTAGCTCCAGACACATTCATAGAGCAGGAGACGCAACGTAAGCGCGCGGAAGCGGCTGCTGCAAAACGCAGGGCCAGCGATATGCTCTGGACACGTCGTTTTGTGGCAGGGGCTGCCATTGTCGCATTGGTAGCACTATGGCTTTTTCTGAATCTCAGCGAAACAGCGCGTAGTGCGGCTATGCTGCAACGACTGTTTGTCACAGATTCCACTCAGCCCGTGGCGCTGAGCTATAAGGTGCAGCGGAATTTCAGTGCGTGCGATGATACGGTAAAGACCTTTTCAGTTTTGCCCGCAACGCTCAATGCCGGAGGCAAGCCCTACGGAATGCCTTATGACCGGGCAACACAGACAATAAGCTGCATTTTGCCGTTAAGTGCGCTGGGCAGTATGGCGCCTACACTTTCACTCGGCGTCAGTGGCAGTCCGGCACCTGTGACCTTTCATTTTGACCAAATGGCTGGAACAGGCAGCATTTATATTAATTGTAGGCGGTATAGTACCGGAGACCAGGATAGTAGTGGAGAAACAGGCGCCGTGGCCGTGCTTCCCGCTTACCTGAACGAAATCTGGGTAGGGAAGACCAATAATCGCTTGCTGAACATTAATCTGAACACAAGAATGATCTATTACTCCACAGGTGCCGCCGATACCTGGGGGACATCCCGCATTGAAAATGTGTTGCGCACATCAGATGGTGGCTACCGTATTGTGGCTAATGTATATCCCGGATATATGGTTTTCTTCCTGAAGAATGTCAGCAAAAGCAGTTTCCGGCTGGCTTTCTGCCAGCAACGGTATGACACCCGCACGGATGCTCTGATCGCGTCGGAAAATTGCAGCACTTACGACGACATGCGGCTGTATTATGAGCAAAACCGCGACCGCATTTATTTGCCAGCCGTCCTGAATACGGGCGATAGGGCAGTGCCAGTCGCCAAGGAGCTGGAGAAGTTAAGAACATTGGTCAATGAAGGATTTATGGATGCGCCCGGCCCGGTAATCATAAATTATACGCAACAGGACAATGGCAGCTATCTAACGCGCGGAACGATAAGCGATGCCGCAATACGGGGATATTTAGGCGATCTGATGCAAAATATTGCCCGCTTATCGAGACAGTCAGGCGTTGTTGTAGAAAAGAAGAATCCGTTCCAGCGTCCTTACCTGCTGCTGAAGATATCTTATGGAAAGTACCCGGACAAAACCGAACGACCTTCAAAGGCTGGCACGCAAGAACTGATAAGTCCTGATTCACTCAACAAGCTGATTGAAAGAAACAGCCGCAGACAGGATTCGCTGGAAAAGCGCATGAGGCAGCAAAAGGAAAAGCGAGCCCTTAAAAACGGTGGTGACTATCCGCCGGCTGCTAAATAGATTTAAATCGCCATTATTATGCAAGTTTTCATCGTCCGCCCGTTTGGTACAAAGAAAGTACTCCGCAAATCTGCTGACGGCAGCAGTGAAATTGTGGACTTCAACTTTGACTATGTGCAGGAAGCGCTCATAGACCCGGCGCTCAAAACGCTGAATCTGGACGGCGGAACTACAGGCAGGATTTTCGCCGCGGGCGAGATTCGCGAGGATATGTTTTCAGAGCTACTCCTTGCCGATGTGGTCATTGCTGATATTACCATCCATAACGCTAACGTATTCTATGAGCTTGGTATCCGCAATGCGCTGCGCGACAAGACAACGGTGCTCATTAACAGTCCCGGATTTGACCAGACGCCCTTTGATATCATTGGCTACCGGTATATCAGTTATGAAAAAGACCGCCCTGAAGGCGCGCTGGATGAGCTGATTGCCGCAATCCGAGAAAGCAAAAGCTCGTCCAAGCGCGATAGTCCGGTGTTCAATATGCTGCCGACGCTTCAGATGCCCGACACCGAGAAGTTCTTTGCCCTGCCTCCCGACTTTTCAGCCGAGGCGTGTGATGCTTTTGAGTCAAAGGATGCAGGCAGGCTGGCGCTGATGACGCGTGAGGCAGCGCTTTTTGAATGGCGTATCCCGGCCTGCGGCTCCTGGAGATTATCTCTATCGGCTCAATGCCTATAAGCCGGCACAATGGGCGTGGGAAGCCGTGCTGGCGCACAAGCCCGCTGACTATGCTGCGAACGACGCTCTTGCTACAATCTACCAACGCCTCGCCGAGCGCGTCATTCGCCAAAGCCCTAATGAAGCCGCCGTACTTCTGCGCAAGTCGGATGATGCTATTGAGAACATTCTGATGCAAGGGGCAGCTGTAAGTACCCAGCAGCGGGCGCAGGCACATGCACTGCGCGGGCGTAATGCCAAAACGCGCTGGATGGCTGAATGGATGAGCGCATCACCCGAAGAACGCGCTGCGGCAGCGCTCTCGTCCATTTATTGGGAAGATATTCTGGACAATTATGGCCTGGGTTACCATACGCACCTCAACCATTACTACTCCGGCATCAACGTGCTGGGTATGCTTACCAGCATTATTTGTCTTGCCGAAGCACTGCCGGACACCTGGGCGCTGCGCTTTGACACTCAGGAAGAGGCCGACGACCGCTTACGGCAGCTGAAAGCGCAGAAAGAGCGCACTGCCGCTGCTATTCGCTATACGATTGAGGCGGAGCGTGCGCGACTGAAAGCGCTCAACGACTCTGACCTATGGCTGGATATCACTTACGCCGATTATGCGGCGCTCACAGCCCCATCCATTGCGAAAGCTGCTTTTGCCTACAAGAGCATCATACGTAGCTGCGACCAGCTGCAGGTCAATGCCATTATCCGTCAGCTGACAATGTATCGGTCGCTTGGTGTATTGCCTGAAACATATGGAGGCTGCGCTTAAGGTAACGGGTATGGAACCCAATGAGGAGTTAGACAACCACTATTTGCTTTTTACAGGCCACATGATAGATGCGCCGGACCGCGCGCAGGAACGCTTTCCCGCAGGTGCAGCGCCTGCAGTGCGTGCCGCTATTGAAGCCAAGCTGCGCGAGGTGATGGAAGAATCTTTTGGCAAAGAACTCATCGGCATCGCGGGCGGTGCCTGTGGCGGTGACATCATCTTCCACGAAGTGTGCGCTTCTCTGGGCATAAAAACAGAGCTCTATCTCGCGTTGCCGCGCGAAGCCTTCATCAACGAATCGGTAGCGTTTGCAGGCGACGACTGGGTGGAGCGCTTTGACAGGCTGTACACGACACTCCCGTACCGGATTCTGTCTCATCAAAAGGCACTGCCAGCCTGGCTGGAGAAGCGCAGGCCTTACGACAGCCTCTGGCCCCGCGCGAATCTCTGGATGCTCTACAATGCCTTGGCCAACGACGCTTTGAATATGACCCTCGTCGCCCTTTGGGATGGTAAAGGTGGCGATGGCGAGGGCGGCACCGCGCACATGGTGAAGCTGGCCCGCGAAAGCGGTGGTACCACGGAGCGCATAGACCTGACCGCACTTGCTAAGCAGTAGGCGCCTTGCTTTAGCTTCGCAAGCCTTATGAATGCTGCATTTGACCAGCCTTTTGCCCGCTTTCTGCTGCAGCTACTCATTATCCTGATGCTTACGCGCGCAGCCGGCTGGCTGTTGCGCAAGGCCGGCCAGCCCGCCGTCATAGGTGAGATAGGTGCCGGCATTCTTCTGGGGCCATCTGTGTGCGGGGCCATTTGGCCAGGATTCGCCGGAGCAATTTTCCCTAAAGAATCACTTGGCACCCTTTCCATCGTTAGTGAAATGGGACTTGTGTTGTTCATGTTCGTCATAGGCATAGAGCTGGATGCGGCCGATGGTGCGGAAGAAGGCCCGGCAATCGCTCATTATCAGCGGCGTCTCCATCTTGCTGCCCTTTGTCCTTGGCGGCGGCCTGTCGTTCCTGCTTTATCGCCAATACGCCGCCGCAGGCGCCGGCTTTACCGGATTTGCACTTTTTATGGGCATCGCCATGAGCATTACAGCCTTCCCGGTGCTGGCACGCATCCTGCGTGAGCGCGGGCTCACCAATAGCCGGCTGGGCATCATTGCTTTAAGCTGCGCGGCAGCAGATGATGTGGCTGCCTGGTGCATCCTTGCAGGAATTACCGCCATTATCAAAGCACAGGGCCTGGCCGGTTTTGGCCTTACAATAGGCCTCTGTAGTGCTTATGTGCTGCTCATGGTCTTCGTCGTACGCCCGGGGCTGCATCGTATTTTAATTAAAGAAGCTGGAGACAGCGGTATGCCTCGCTTCCTTATACCCGCTTTACTGGGCGGTATGCTGGCTTCGGCCTGGGCGGCGCAGGTCATCGGCATCCACTCGTTGTTCGGCGCTTTCCTGTTTGGACTGATTATACCGGTGGAATGGCCTTATCGTCGTGCCTTTGTGGCGCGGGTGGAAGATGTGGCCGGCGTGCTCCTGCTGCCGGTATTCTTTGCCATAACCGGCCTTCGTACGCAAATCAGCGCGCTGCACACCGCTGCCGATTGGGGCGTATGCGCACTCATCATACTGGCTGCCGTGGCCGGAAAGCTGGGTGGCGGAATGCTGGCGGCCCGCGTGACGGGCGAGGGCTGGCGCGATGCCTTTGCGCTGGGCGCGCTGATGAATACCCGCGGCCTGATGCAGCTTATTGTGCTCAACATCGGCTACGATCTGGGCATCCTCAGCCCTGCGATCTTTACCATGATGGTGATTATGGCTATTGTAACTACGGCTATGACAGTGCCTGCGCTGCGTTGGGTGAAATAAAAAGGCCCGCGTCTGTATGACACGGGCTTTTTTGAAAGCTATTCAGGCTGATTAGTCGCGACCAAAGAAATAATTCAGGCCGATGGAGATGTTGCGGTTTTTTAAATCAAAGCCGCTAGTGGTAAAGACGTTGGAAAGTCCTTGATTAAAACTTGCATCTACGCCGAAGCCCATGGAAAATTCATAGCCAACCTTTGCACCGAGGCCAAAATCCAGACGCTTGATATCGTCCTCTCCTTCTTTGTCGCCTATTTTTAGGTCTTCACTTGAGCTGCCTGATTTCACCTTCCCGCCCAACGCCACGCCTACATAAGGCGTAAGACCGAAGTAAAAACGGTTGCTACCTTCTTCGCCCAGCTTGTAGAGGACGTTTAATGGGATTTGGAGATAGTTGATGTTGAAGGAAAGGTCATGGAAGTCTCCGTTCTTACCACCCATGAGGGAGAATTGTATGCCCGGACGGAAGTAGATGGCATCCGTCAGCATTATATCTGCGACGCCGCCTACTCGTGCGCCGGCCATAATGCCAGAGTTAGTACTCTCGCTGACAACCTTGCCGCCAAGTGAGGTAAGATTCAGCCCGGCTTCAAGGCCGAATGATGTTTGTGCCTGTGCAGCGCCGGCCATCAAAGAAAGGGCAGCAGCCGCAGCGAAGATGATTTTCTTCATTGGGTTGTGTGTTTGGTGATTAAAGAAATGTTTGATGAATGTGCGGCAAATGTAGCGCGGATAATTTCTTAAACAAATGACTAAAGCTGAATGTAAATCGCTATGCGCGGGCGCAATACTACCTTTACTGCCTGACTAACCTATAAGCATTTTGATAGAGAAGAAAAGCATTCAGCAGGAAGAGCGCGCCGTGCTGGTAGGCATCGTTACCAAAGAGCAGCCGGAAGCGCAAACTATGGAATACCTTACCGAACTGGCGTTTCTGGCAGAGACGGCCGGTGCGGTAGCAGTAAAAACCTTTATCCAGAAGCTGACCAGGCGCGACAGCAAAACATTTGTCGGCAAAGGCAAGCTGGAAGAGATAGGTACCTACGCGAAAGCGAAAGACATCAACCTGCTCATCTTTGACGATGAGCTAACCGGCTCGCAGATCATCAATATTGAAAAGGCTACTGGTATTAAAACCATTGACCGTTCAGATCTTATTCTGGACATCTTTGCGCGGCGCGCCAAAACGGCGCAGGCTAAGGTGCAGGTAGAGCTGGCGCAGTACCAATACCTGTTGCCGCGCCTCAAAGGCATGTGGCAGCACCTGGAGCGGCAGGGCGGCGGCATTGGCAGCCGCGGGCCGGGCGAGACGGAGATTGAAACAGACCGTCGGATTGTCAAAGACAAGATTTCCCTCCTGCGCAATCGCCTGAAGGAAATAGATAAGCAGGCGCAGACGCAGCGGCAGGAGCGCGGTACCTACATACGTGTGGCGCTGGTGGGCTATACGAACGTGGGCAAAAGCACGCTGATGACCATCCTGAGCAAAAGCGAGGTATTTGCGGAAAATAAGCTGTTCGCCACGCTGGACACGACAACGCGTAAGGTGGTATATGAGCAAACTCCTTTCCTGCTGAGCGATACGGTGGGATTTATCCGCAAGCTGCCGCATCACCTTGTGGAGAGCTTTAAAAGCACGCTGGATGAGGTGCGTGAGGCCGATTGCCTGCTGCATGTCGTGGACATCAGCCACCCCGCTTACGAAGACCAGATGGGCACGGTCAACCAGACGCTGCAGGATATTGGCGCGCGGGAAAAACCTACGCTGACCATCTTTAATAAGATGGACTTGTATGAGGAAAAGACTTTTGATGAATGGCTGGACGCTGAGACAAAGGCCGATCTGTTACGGCAGTTGGAGCGACGCTGGGAAGAAGAAGCCGGCGGCCCCACGGTTTTTGTAAGCGCCATTGAACGGCGGAATCTGGACGGGCTGCGAGAGACAATACTGGCAAAAGTGAAGGCCTTGTATGCAGAGCGATATCCATATCTGACGCAATTTTATTAGAGGCACTATTTTTTCTAGGTTAATCTGTTGAAAGTGTCGGGATGGTGCTCTAACTTTTCACCACACACAACACACAACCTATGCCCAATCATTCCAGAGAGCTACTACTTACCACTAAAGCTGCCGAAAAATGGCAGGAGCAATTTGACGCGCAGGTAGATGCCATCATTGACACCATTAACCGTGTGGATACGATGGATGAGGTGGCGCGCACTTCAGAAATCATGGATGTGTATCACCACACGGCCATTCATACAAAGCGGCATGCCAAGCGCGGCCAGCGCATTTTGTTCGGCGAGCGGCCGTTTGAATTTCTAACCTTCCGTAACTGAACTATACTCCGTTACGGTCAACCCGCTTTTGTATCGGTTGCTTTAATCTTCAGAGCACAAATAGTTGCCGAATCAAGTTCGGCATGACGGGAAAAGGAAGATTCACGTCCGGTCTAAATCTGCAAGCATCGCGCGGGCCTGTTCATTATCGGGATGGCGCTTCAGTAAATGCACGAGTACTTTCCGGCAGCGTACAATATCTCCGGCGCTGTGATAGTAAACCGCAAGGTTGATCAGCACTTGCGCTGCATCGGGATCAAGGGCAATAGAACGCATGAGATATTCATAAGCGAGTGTCGGCTGGCCTTGCTGTAAGTAGGTAAAGCCTAGGTTGCCGTTAGCGGAAGCATGCTTCCCGTTCTCGGATAGAATAAAGCGGAAGGTTTTTTCCGCTGCCGCGAAATTCTTTTGTGCCAGCAGGCACACGCCGTACTTGTTTTGAAAATCCAACGCATAAGGCAGAAGCGTTACCGCTCGCTCGTACCACGGCTGAGCCTTCGCCGCCTCGCCACCCTTCATGTAAGACTCGCCAATGCGGTAGCATGTCCAGGCATCACTCAAAGCCGATGGCTGAAGTGAAGCGGCATATTGCACAACGCGGGAAAAATCTCCTTTCAGGAAATAGACACGGATGAGGTCGCGGTTTTGCTTTGCGTCACTTTCCTCGCCGCCCTGACGCGCCAGATATTTTAAGGCAGAGTCCAGCAGCGCCGGACTCTGCTGGTACCGCTCGTAAAACTCTATGTAGCTGCGTGCCGTTGTGATTGCGTCCGGCGCTTCATTGTTGAAGCACTTCATGCCGAGAAAGGCGGTGATAGCGGTTTTCTCGCCTTGCCCCAGAGGCCGCTTGCGGATGTAATGGTCAGTTACAGCGACGTGCGGGATATCTATACTGCCGTTGTGCGGCATATGGCAGGTGATGCAGTCATTATTCTTTGCCGCGCGCACTTCTGGCTTTTCCGTGCATCCATGCGACTCCAAATTGCCGGTTGCCGATTGCGCATCAGGCCCGTGGCAGGAATAGCAGGCATTTATAAATTGCGCACGCGGCGTAAATTTTACGCTTAGGTGCGGGTTATGGCAGGTAATACAGCTCATACGTCCGCTTTGCACGTAGCACGGGCTTTTCTTCATGCGCTCCACATGCGAGGCCATAATCATTTTGTCTTGCGCGCCTTCGTATTGCGGCATGAACACATTCATTACCTCAGACAGCTTCATGCCGGGATGGAAATCATAAAACCCGCGGCCGTCATTCAGCACAGCAACGCCCTGCAAGTGGCAGCGCTGGCAGACGTTGTTCTGCAATTCGGTGCTAAGCCGTCGCGGATTTACGATGGTGTAGTCGGGCCCCTTAGACGTGTCCACAATGCGGCCCGCACTTTTATCGGCTACATGTAGTGAGCCAGGGCCGTGGCAGCGCTCGCAGTCAATGCCATTCTTAAGCGCTGTGTATTTATTCTCGCTATTTGCTACAAAATCAGGGTAGCCATTGTGGCAACTCATACACTCCAGCTGGATAAGGCGGTTAAAGCGGCTGCTCGCGCCCTTTTCGAAACCCGGCGCCATATCCCACTGCCTCCGCTGGGTATAAAACGTAATGGGCGCCTGATAGAGATAGCCGTTCGTGGAATAGATATGCGAATTCGTATGCTGCCCTGAACCTACAATATAATCTACGCGCTCAACGCGCTTGTGCACGGTATCGCGGCCTTCCAGCCGGTATTCCATGATATAAAATGAGTCGCCGGCAAAATAAGGCTTGTAGTAAAAGTCATTTTCCTTGTCGTAAACCAGCGAATGCGTGGGCGTAAAATCTGCCACGCTTTTGGCGCGCGATGCCGGCGCGAAACTCTGGCCCATGCCCGTTTGGATGAAGCTTTCATATACGCTGGCGTGGCATTGCCGGCACTTGTCCATACCTACATACTGCACCGAGGTATCATAGACATTCAGCCAGTCGGAATGCGGGCCTGCTTGCGTCACTTCAGCTTTTGGACTGCGACAGAAGAAAGCCGGAATAGTTATGAACGCCAGCGCAAGCACACACAACAACCAACGCAGCAGACGGGATGACATAAGAAGTCCAAATTTACCAAAAGCCTTCGCCATCACCCATTAACCACCCGGTTGCAAACAGACTATTTAGGAGCATTCCGAAATCTTACCTTCGCCCTAATCCCACTACATCGCCGCTCCACATGGCCGCCACGAAGAAACCCGCCCCGAAGAAGAAAGCCGCAGCACCTGTAAAGGCCGAATCTGAACCTGAATTAAAAGACCCTGCAGCCCGCCGCCGGCAGGCCCGCATGGCATTTGGTCTGCTGTTCCTGATTGGCGGCGCGTTCGTTAGCCTGGCCATAGTTTCCTACATTTTTACGTGGCGTATTGACCAAGACCTGCTCCTCCGCTCCGGCAGCATAAAAGACTTTGTGCTGCATGGAAAGGACGCTGTAGCGAATTGGTGTGGTCGGCTGGGCGCTGCAACCGCTCACCTTCTGGTTTACCGCGGCGCGGGGCTTACATCCCTCGCTATCGGGCTTTGGGGCATAAGCATGGGCCTGCACATTGCTTATGGCAAGCGGATGGCCGGTACCATGCGTTACCTGCGCTGGCTGTGCCTGATTCTGTTGACGGCTGCGCCCATTCTCGCTTACGTCTTTCCACATTCAGATTTCCCATGGGGTGGTGCGCTCGGTGCAGAAGCTATTACTTACAGCAATGGCTTTCTTGGTACGATGGGCACCGGGATGGTGTTACTTGGCATAGCGGTGTTCGTGCTCTTTGCCATTTTTGCGCTGGACGTAACGCCTATGATCCGGCGCGCGCGCAAAACCGCGCAAAAGATGCGGGAGGGCATGCAGACTTTCCGCAGCAATGAGGATGACGATGAGTCACCATTTGTTCCTGAAGCTGCGGTTATACCCGTTGTGCAGCCCGATGATCTGAGTAGCGAGCCGGTGATAATTCCGGAAGAGACGCCCGACGTGCATCCGGTGGATACCATCAATGAAGTAATGGGCAAGGTTAAGCAGTATTCCATGACCGTTGCGGAAAAGGAAGCCGCTGCCGCCGCTCAAAAAGCTGTTGTTGGAGCAGAAGATAATGAAGAGGACGAATTAGATGAAGAAGAGTTGGCATTTCAGCGCTATCAGGAAGAAGAGGCGGCGCGTAGAACGGCGGCAACCTCCCCAAGGGCTTCCGTAAAAGAAGAGGAGCCGGAGTTTTCCTTTGAAGTAGTCCAGCAGGCTGAGCAGCCTGCAGCTGCAACCATCACCCACGGCGCGCACATTTCCATAGAAAGCGGCGAGGCCTATGCGCCGGAGCTTGATCTGCCCGACTACAAATTCCCGACGCTGGATTTGCTGGAAGACCGCGCTATGGAAGCCATTGCGCTGAATAAGGAAGAGCTGGAGCAGAACAAAGCGCAGATTGAAAAGACGCTGAATTCTTTCGGCATAACCATCCAGCGCATCGCTGCGACGGTAGGCCCGACGGTAACGCTTTACGAAATCGTCCCGGCGGAAGGCGTGCGCATCTCCAAAATCCGCAACCTGGAAGACGATATTGCGCTGAACCTTGCCGCCCTCGGCATCCGCATCATCGCGCCGATTCCTGGTAAGGGCACTATCGGCATTGAGGTGCCGAATGCGAATAAGCAGATCGTGTCTATGCGCACGCTGCTTTCTTCGGAGAAATTTGTCAATAACAAGATGAGCCTGCCGATTGCCCTCGGCAAGCAGATCAATAACGAGAATTACATCGTTGACCTTGCCACCATGCCGCACCTGCTGATGGCCGGCGCTACGGGACAGGGCAAGTCGGTCGGGATTAATGCCATTCTCGTCTCGCTGCTTTACAAGAAGCACCCGAGCGCAGCTCAAGTTTGTGATGGTCGATCCGAAGAAGGTGGAGCTGTCCGTGTACCGCCTTATTGAAAAGCACTTCCTGGCCAAGCTGCCCAACGAAGAAGAGGCCATCATCACCGACACGAAAAAGGTTATCAACACGCTTAATGCGCTCTGTATTGAGATGGACAACCGCTATGAACTGCTGAAGGAAGCCGGCGCACGCAACATCAAGGAATACAACGAAAAGTTCATTGCGCGCCGCCTGAACCCGGAGAAAGGCCACAAATACCTGCCCTTCATCGTGCTGGTGGTAGATGAGTTTGCCGACCTGATCATGACCGCCGGCAAGGAAGTGGAAATGCCGATTGCGCGCCTCGCCCAGCTTGCCCGTGCGGTGGGCATCCACCTTATCGTTGCCACGCAGCGCCCGAGCGTAAACGTGATTACCGGTACCATCAAGGCCAACTTCCCGGCGCGCATCGCCTTCAAGGTGTCGGCAAAGGTGGATTCCCGCACCATCCTAGACGCGGGCGGGGCAGAGCAGCTGGTTGGCCGCGGCGATATGCTGGTGAGCCACGGCTCGGAGCTACTGCGCCTGCAATGCGCCTTCGTGGACACGCCCGAGGTGGAGGAAATTGTCAACTTCATCGGCAAGCAGCGCGGTTATCCGCACGCCTTTGAGCTGCCAGAGTATGAGGGAGAGGATGGCGATGCCAATGGCAAATCCCTTGACATGACGAACCTGGACAACCTGTTTAAGGATTGCGCGCGGATGGTCGTCTCATCGCAAAGCGGCTCTACGTCCAACCTGCAACGCAAGTTCAACCTCGGCTACAACCGCGCCGGCCGCATCATGGATCAATTAGAAGCCGCCGGCATCGTTGGCCCGGCAGTAGGTTCTAAGCCGCGCGAGGTGCTGTACGGGACGGAGATGGAGCTGGAGCAGTATCTGGAGAATCTAGCCTAAAGGATTTCTTTAGTCAGCTTTCGGTTCGCTCCCAATCGTTCCTTGCGACGCTCCGTTCATCGGCTGCCAGTCTATTGGGCGTTCCACGTAAGCTGCGGCCAGATGCTTTAGGCCAGATGCTACTTACGGGTTTTCGCAGAAAGCCCGGTCGCTGAGCGTAGCCGAAGCGCCGCCCCGGATGCTGTACCCGTAACATGAGCAGGCGCTTCGGCTACGCTCAGCGACCGGGATGCATGCGCATCCCACCCTTAGCATCTGCCGTGGGTTAAGCACGAGCACGCTATGTGCAGGCTTTACTGCATGCTCGCGAGGGATTTATTGCCAGACAAATAATGCCTCGTACATGATAAAAAGGGTCATAAATACCGACATGATTAAAGAAATATAGGCACCGACTTTTATGTTGGTATTAATTATAGCGGATTCAATTTTTCCACCCGGAAGAAAAACTTTGATTTTACCACCAGGTTCATAATGAATTTCTTTTTTTGTCACAGCTTCAATGCGATGCGTCATTCCATTATACTCAAACTCAACCTCAATACGGTAGTCAGTAGGTTGTGGGTCTTCATTTACTTTGAACTTTTTCATTGCGAGCTTTTGAAACGAAGAAATTTTGCCCCACACAACTTTTGAGTGTTCAATCCGAACAACTTCCTTAATAGAGAAGAAAGTCCATGTTATAAACATCACTTCCCCTATACTAACAGCTAACATGCTTTCTATTGTCATGCAATAAACTTGATAAACGAATATACATTTTATAAGGTGAAGCTTAATAGACCGACAACACTTAAGCGGGGACGCAACAAACGCTCAATAGCGACCCGAACCCGGACAAACAAAAAAGCCCCGCTCCAAAGAACGAGGCTTCTCTATCAGCAATTGCATTGTCAATGAAATGCATCCTTAATCTTCCCGAAAAAACCTTTCTCCTCCTCGCCCGCCGCCTCTGCGCCGGGCTGGAAGTTGGGTGATGCCTTTAGCTTTTCCAACAGCGCCGTTTCTTCTTTGCTTAGATTCTGCGGGCTCCAGACCTGCACCTCTACAAGCTGGTCGCCCTTCTCATAAGACTGGAAGGCCGGGAAGCCCTTGCCTTTGAGGCGGAATATCTTACCGCTCTGCGTGCCGGCCGGCACCTTAATCTTGGCCTTGCCGTCAATTGTTGGCACCTCGGCATTCAGGCCCAGCACGGCATCCGGGAAGGATACGCGCAATTGGTAAACGACATCTAAATCTGCGCGACGCAGGTGCGGATGCTTTTCTTCTTCAATGAGAATGAGCAGGTCGCCCGCTGGGCCGCCACGCTCGCCGGCATTGCCCGCGCCGCTCATGGATAGCTGCATGCCCTCATGCACGCCGGCTGGTATTTGCAGTTCCACCGTCTCCTCGCCAAAGACGCGGCCTTCGCCCTTACAGCTTCCGCATTTGGCGGTGATGGTCTGGCCCTCACCGTGGCAGGTGGGACAGGTGCTCACCGTTTGCATTGCACCCATGAACGTCTGCTGCACGCGGCGCACCTGGCCTTGCCCACCACAAGTGCCGCAGGTTTGGACGCTGTTTTTGTCCTTCGCCCCAGAGCCATGGCAGGTGTCGCATGATACATATTTCTTAACCTTGAGCTTCTTGTTCGCGCCGGCTGCAATCTCGGCGTAATCCATCTTCAGCTTCACGCGCAGGTTGGATCCGCGCGCGCCTTGCGGACGGCCGCCTCGGCCGCCACCACCACCGAAGAACGAGGAAAACACATCATCGCCGAAGATGTCGCCGAAGTTTTGGAAGATGTCTTCCATCCGCATGCCGCCTCCGCCGTATCCGCCGCTGGCGGCGCCGCCCACACCGGCATGGCCGAAGCGATCGTAGCGGGCCTTCTTGTCGGAGTCGCTGAGTACGTCGTATGCTTCGGCAGCCTCTTTAAAGGACTCCTCGGCTTCTTTATTTCCAGGATTGCGGTCGGGGTGAAACTGCATGGCCACCTTGCGGTAAGCCTTCTTTATCTCGTCAGCACTGGCCGTCTTCGCGACCCCAAGCACCTCGTAATAATCTCTCTTGGACATTGTTTATTAAAAGTATCGCCTTACTTGCCAACCACCACCTTAGCGTGGCGGATTAGCTTATCGTTTAAATAATATCCTGGCATAATCACGTCAACCACTTTGCCTTCTTTTCCGGGCATCGGAATTTCCGTCACCGCTTCGTGCAGCTCCGTGTCAAAGTCGGCGCCCTGGCTTTCCATGGGCTTCAAACCTTTCGCCTGAAGCGCGGCTTTAAGCTTGTTGAAGACAAGTATTACACCTTCCTTAATCTGAGCAACGTCGTCGGTTGTCTCCAGGCTTTGGGCGGCGCGATTGCTGTCGTCCAGCACGTCCAGCAGGCTCTGGATAATATCGCGGCCTGCAGTCTGGGTCAGTTCCATACGCTCCCTGCTCGTACGGCGCTTATAGTTTTCAAACTCGGCGGCCAGGCGCAGGTATTTATCACGCGCTTCAACCAGCTCTTGCTGCAGCTTATCCTCGCTGTTATCTGCAAGGTCTTCCAGCCCTTCAGAGCCCGCACGGTTTTCATCCGTGTTCAGGCCTTGAGAGAGTTGCTCTTCTGTAGGTTGAGCTGTCGGATTTTCAGTAATGTTTTCTTGTAGTGGCTCGTTCTGACCGTCTTTCATCGTGCTACGCTTTTTAAACATGCGCGAAGGTAAGGTCAAGAAATGGGCCAGTCGGAACGAGCGGGACAAAATGGCATTTCTGAAAGAGTCAAAAAAAAGCTGTCAGGAAATTATCTCTGACAGCTTTTGAAAATTAAGTTGGTACTGGTATTACGCTGTGGTGTATCCTTCGGGTTGGTCCAACACAGTAGAGTTCACCGGCGGGATGCTTTCATTTGGCGTAGTTTCCTCGGCATAAGGGCGGGGGCCAATGATACGTGTAAGGTCGTCTTTAAAAAGCACTTCCTTTTTCAGCAGCTCACCGGCCAACGCATGCAGGTGGTGGATGTGCTTGGAGAGGAGCTGTTTTGTGCGCTCATATTCCGTCAGTATGAGCGCCCGCACTTCCTCGTCAATCAAGCCGTGCCGTCTCGTCGCTGTACGGCTTGGTCATCGTGTATTCCTGCTCGCCGCTATTGTGGAAGGAAATATTGCCAATGCGGGCATTCATACCGTAGATGGTTACCATGCTGTAAGCCATCTTGGTAATGCGCTCCAGGTCGTTCTGCGCGCCTGTGGAGATTTTGCCAAATATGATTTCTTCCGCCGCACGGCCACCAAAGAGCGATACCATCTGATCGTTCAGCTGATCCGTATTGTAGAGGTATTGCTCCTTGGGCAGGTACTGCGCGTAGCCCAGAGCAGCAACGCCGCGCGGCACGATGCTCACCTTTACGAGCGGGTGCGCATGTTCCAGGAACCAGCCGCAGATGGCATGGCCGGCTTCGTGGTAGGCAATCATCTTCTTTCTCTTCAGGAGAAATGATCTTGTTCTTCTTTTCCAGGCCGCCGATCACGCGGTCAATAGCGTCGTTGAAGTCCTGCATATCCACTTCCTCCTTGCCCTTACGGGCGGCAATAAGCGCGGCTTCGTTACAGATGTTGGCAATGTCGGCACCGGCAAAGCCGGGAGTCTGGACGGCCAGCTTGGCAATGTTGAGGTCCTGAGCTTTCTTGATCGGCTTCAGATGCACTTCAAAGATCTTCTCGCGGCCCTTCACATCCGGCACGTCGATGGAAATCTGGCGGTCGAAACGGCCGGGGCGCAGCAGCGCAGTGTCCAGCACATCCGGACGGTTGGTAGCGGCGAGAATAATAATGCCGCGAATCGCCGGAGAAGCCGTCCATTTCCACCAGCAATGAGTTCAGCGTGTTCTCCCGCTCGTCATTGCTCACGACGGCATTCTTGCCGCGGGCACGGCCGATGGCGTCTATTTCATCAATGAACACGATGCAGGGCGCTTTCTCACGCGCCTGCTTGAACAGGTCGCGCACGCGGCTTGCGCCAACGCCAACGAATAACTCTACAAAGTCGGAACCGCTCATGGAAAAGAACGGCACCTGGGCCTCGCCGGCTACGGCTTTTGCAAGCAGGGTTTTACCGGTTCCCGGAGGGCCAATCAGCAATGCGCCTTTCGGAATTTTACCGCCCAGCGTTGGTATACTTCTTGGGGTTTTTCAGGAAATCCACGATTTCCATCACTTCCACCTTCGCCTCGTCCAGGCCGGCTACATCATTAAACGTGATATTGACGCGTGTGCCTTTTTCAAAAAGCTGCGCTTTGCTTTTGCCGATGTTGAACAGTCCGCCTGCGCCGCCGCCAGCGCCGCCGGGACCGCCCATCTTGCGCATAATGAGGAACCACATGGCAACGATGAAGATGATGGGCAGCAGCATCGTATTGAGGGCGTCGCGGAAGAAGTTATTCGGCCGGTCATAGATCACCGGCGGCTCGCTGATGCCTTGCGGCAGGGTCTTCCGGGCCTCGCTCCAGTCATCACGCCACTGCTCTACAGAACCGATTTTAAACGAGTAGACGCTTTGTTTTTGGCCCGACGTGGTCGGAATAGGGTCAGAGCCGGGCGTAGTGGCAGGCGTGGCAGATGGCTTAAGGTAAGCATTGGCCTCGCCATTATTAATAACAACTATCTTTTCTACCTGACCTGTATTCAGGTATTTAGTCTGAAAATCGTGAAAGTTGTTTGCATTATCCGAGTTTGCCGTACCGGTGAAGCTGCCTCCAAAGAATTGCAAGGCGAAAATGGCCATGATAATCAGGCCATATACCCAGTAGATATTAAAGCGAGGGCCACGACGTGGTGGGCGCGGATCTTCGCCGTTGGTGTTATTTATATCAGGCCCACCGCTATTATTTGTGCCATCCTGCTGCCCATTCTGCTGTTGCTTAGGCTGCTGGGGCACTGGCGGTTGCTGCCTTACGTTTTGATCTTCCATGTGTGAATTGCGGGCTGATGTCCCGCGTCAAAGTCTTACTGCACCCTTAAAGAAACAGAGCGTGCTGCGCGCAAGTTGCGGCTAAAAAGAAAAAAAGAGTGTTATTGTTTAATCGTTGTGCTCCATGCGCTGCGCATCGGCCCACAGGCCTTCCAGGTCATAAAACTTGCGCTGCTCCCGGTTAAAGATGTGCACGACAATATTTACATAGTCTATAAGCGTCCATAGCTCGCCACCTTCTGTATGATAAGGTTTTTCGCCGGTGGCTTTTTGCACGCCTTCTACCACGGCATCGCCAATGGCTTTAATCTGTATATAGGAGCTTGCTTCGCAAAGAATAAAGAAGTCGGCAACGGCCTCGTCTATTTTGCGCAGGTCAAGCGAGACGACTGCCTCACCTTTTTTTTCCTTTATAGCACTGATAATGGATTTAAAAAGCTTGCTGGCGCGAGTGGTGCGGGTGGCAGCCTTTGGGCGGCTCTGCAGGGCGGCGGTGATGATTTTCTCCAAATGAAATATTAGGATGGATTGTGTTGCTGTAAGAATAATTTTGGCCTAAACAATTGCTCGCTGTGCCATGCTCAAAAATACGAATCTTTTGCGGCCTGTAGGCACGGCTGTCATATGTTTAGATACCGTTGACAGCACCAACAACTATGCCATGCAGCGTATAGATGCAGGGCTGGCAGCGCACGGCGATGTCGTGCTGGCAGCACGGCAGACGGCTGGCAAAGGCCAGCGCGGCAAAAGCTGGCAGGATGAGCCGGGCAAATGCTTGTTGATGAGCATCATTGTCTCACCTCAGGTGGATTTACGTGCTCAGCCGCTGTTTCTGGCAGCCATAGCTGTTGCGGCAGCGGCCATAGTTCAGCGCTACATACCGAAAGAAAAAGTGACGATTAAGTGGCCGAACGATATTCTGATTGCGGACAAAAAGGCAGCGGGCATCCTGATAGAAAATGTAGTACGTGGCGCAGTATGGCAGTGGTCAGTTGTAGGCATAGGGCTAAACCTGGAGCAGACTGCGTTTGACAGCGAGCTGCCCTATGCTACGAGCTTAAAAATGGCGGACGGCCTGCCTGTGACGCCGAAAAGTCTTGCTATTGAGTTAGCGTCGGCCATTGGTACAGCGGTAGCGGAGCTGAGGGAATCCGGCGACCTGATTTTGGCAGATTATAATAGGCTGCTTTATCATTATATGTCTTGGCAGGAATTTCGGATAAGCGATAATATTTGCCAGTTAAAAATTTTAGGTATGAGCCGGACAGGACAACTGCTATTGGAAGACGGAGCAGGAATGACAGAACAATACGCGCACGGTAGCGTTGAATGGATATGGGGATGACCAGCTTAAGCCGTACAAGCGGCATTCTGACATTAGTCGCTGTCATATTTCATATTGTTGGTATAGTTGGGATTGGCTTGGTGCATCACAGCGGCATTATCCGGAGTACGCCGGTACATCTGCTGCTGATGTTGACACTCTTGCTGATCGCTTTTCGAGCGGAACTGCGCCATTTTTTATACTGGAGCCTAGGCGTTGGCCTTATTTGCTTTGTTGCGGAATGGGTTGGCGTTCATTACGGATGGCTGTTTGGCGCCTATTGGTATGGAACCGTGCTTGGACCAAAATGGCTGGACATTCCGCTGCTCATCGGTGTAAATTGGATTGTTGTCGCCGCCGGCGCCATTTCCCTTGCAGCAACATGTAAAGTGGGTGATCGGCTATTGCCGCTCGCTACCGCGGCGCTTGCTACCGGCTACGATTTTTTACTGGAGCCGCTCGCTATTAAGTTAGGCTATTGGGCCTGGGAAGGGGGCCGCATTCCGGCCTATAATTACCTTTGCTGGTTCGGACTGACGGCGCTGTCTGCGTTGCTATGGCAGCGACTTAAGCTGAACTCCAACTTTTTTGCGGCGGTATTGTTTGGTATCCAAAGCATCTTCTTCATCATTCTCAGAATGCTACTATGAACTGGCTCCTGAATTTCGGAATGACCATACTGGCCTTTCTGCTGATGGAAGGAGCAGCCTGGACGGCGCATAAATACCTGATGCACGGCCCACTGTGGGGGTTGCATAACGATCATCACCAGGGCGGGTACCATCCGTTCCAGAAAAACGACGCCTTCTTTCTCATTTTTGCGGTGCCATGCTGGCTATGTTCTATGTTCGGCTCTATGTACGGGCTTTGGTGGCTGTTTTGGTTCGGAGTGGGGATCTTCCTGTACGGTCTATGCTACTTTTTGGTGCACGATGTGGTTATTCATCAGCGCTTTAAATGGTTTACCCGTTCAGAGCATCGTTATATAAAAGTCCTGCGTTGGGCACATAAGATGCACCATAAACATACGGGTAAACAAGCAGGAGAATCCTTTGGCCTGTTAATCGTACCCCGGCGTTATTGGGACAAGATTCTGGCCGATGAGGCGCGCACAAAATCGGTGCAGAACGCCGCATGAATCCGCACTATACCTACCTGCTGATTGATGCGGGCACCATTTTCTTCCCGCTGCTCTTTTCATTTGACAGAAAGGTGGCTTTTTACAAATGCTGGCCGCTTTTGTGGCCGGGAATGATCATTACTGCAACCGTTTTTATTGTTTGGGACATCTTATTCACTGCCAATGGTGTATGGTGGTTTAGCCAGGAACGCACATTATCTCTGCGTCTCGGTGGACTGCCCTTAGAAGAATGGCTGTTTTTTCTTGTAGTGCCTTATTCCTGCACCTTTATTTACGCTACGCTCAATGCATACTTCCCTGCAAAAGGGCAGGATGCAGGGTGGAAGTATATTGTATTTCTTGCCGGCTTGCTTCTACTACTGGCAGTGCTAAACAGTACACGCGCTTATACTTTTTTTGCGCTAAGTGGCTGCGGCACAGGCTTATTGATGGCTTACCTTTTGCGCAAGAGCGCTACCGTTTTCAGAGCTGATCGGTTTCTGCTTGCATACGCCGTGTGTCTTATTCCATTTCTTCTGGTCAACGGCTTGCTTACCAGTCTGCCCGTAGTACTGTACAACGATGCTGAAAATACCGGCGTCCGCATCTATACGATTCCCGCCGAAGACATCTTCTATGGAATGCTCCTGATATTGGGTAATGTATGGGGAATGAGCTATTTAGCAGGCCGCCGACAAGTCAAAAAGCCTGTTGCGGACTTGTGATTAAAAAACTTTTTTCGCCCGCCTCTTGCAGCACCGGAAATTTTTGCTGTATTTTGGACGCGATTAAAAACACAGACAGAGTCTCTCCATGAAAAAAACGCTCCTTCTTCTTTCCGCGCTCGTAGCTGGCGCCGCTGGTATCAACAACGCGCAGGCACAAGACCGTGGCAACGATGAACTGGTCAACGTATTTCGTTGGTACAACGCTACCGACCGCACGTTTGAAACCGTTGCCGAGGGTGAATACCAGGATGGCCAGATGCTCAACTGGGGCTGGGAAGACAAAACGCTCATGTTTACGGCGTATCGCAATCCTGCTCCGGGCCGGGTAGCTGTTTTTAGCTGGATGAATCCAACTACCAAGGACCAGGTGTCTATGGCCGAAGATGAGTTTACAGACGATCAGATGATCAAGATGGGTTACACTGGCAAGAAGCTCCAGTTTTATGGTGGCACCCGCCGAGGCCCAAACACGATTGCTGTTTACCGTTGGAGCAATCCACGCAACAATGACTGGATGACTATTGCAGAGGAAAGCAATACAGATGCCTATTACAAGAAGGGTTACCGTCATAAGACCTTTCAGTATTATGGTATCCCACGCAGCATTG
Source organism: uncultured Bacteroidota bacterium (assembly GCA_963782125.1). Lineage (GTDB taxonomy): Bacteria > Bacteroidota > Bacteroidia > Chitinophagales > Chitinophagaceae > UBA1952. Next base: position 502,498 of record CAWAID010000006.1, on the reverse strand, counting down.
ATGTGAAGATCTACAACCAGTTGTAAGAAATTCAAAGGCAACAAGAAAAATATAAAAGCGGCGCTGTGAGCAATCACGCGCCGCATTTTCTTTTAGCTCTTTGCGTTGGCTCTAAAGCACCTGTACTATTAAAAACTTCAGGTATTTGGTATTAGGGACGTTCCACAATATTGGGTGGTCAGAAGATTGGGTCTGATAGGTCACCTGGCGTAATGTCCGCCTTGCGTCTTTTGCTGCCATCCCTATGATGTCTAAGAACAGCTCCGGCGGAACAAGGTTGGTGCAGGACGAGGTGACGAGAAACCCACCGGGACGGATGAGCTTCATGCCGCGCAGATTGATTTCCTTGTAGCCGGTAATGGCTTTCTGGATGTTCTCGCGGCTCTTGGTGAAGGCGGGCGGGTCCAGCATTGCCACATCATACTTACGGCCATCCTTGCCCCATTGCTTGAGCACGTCAAACGCATTCATTGCCTCAAAGCGGCAAAAGCTGTCTACGCCGTTCAGTGCTGCATTACGATTCGCCTGCGCCACTGCATTCTCGGAGATGTCCAGGCCCAAAACGGACTTTGCACCGTAATGTGCTGCATGAATTTCAAAGGTGCCGGTGTAGGTAAATGCGCCTAATACGTCCGCACCTTTTACAATGTGCTCAATCTCGCGGCGGTTGTCCTGCTGGTCTAAAAAGTAACCAGTCTTCTGTCCGTTCTCAATATCTACATGGAAGCGAAGGCCGTTTTCATTGATAATGATGTTCGTATCAAAAGGTGCTGACAAAAATCCTTTCTGCTGCGGCAGACCTTCCAACTCGCGAACGGGCACGTCGTTGCGCTCGTAAATGCCCTTCGGCGAAAAGATTTCCTGCAATGCTGCAACAATGGCATCCTTCCAGATATCCATGCCCAGCGCCAGCGTCTGAATGACAAAGTAGTCTCCGAATTTGTCTATGATGAGCGCGGGCATCATGTCGGCTTCGCCGAAAATGAGGCGGCAGTTTTCGGTATATCCGATGCTTTTTCTGTATTCCCAGGCCTGCTGAATGCGTCGTTTGAAGAAACCTGCATCAACAGTTTCCTCTTTTTCGCGCGTCACCAGACGGATGCGGATTTGCGAAGCAGGATTGTAGTAGCCGCGCCCCACAAACGAGCCCGTAGATGAATGCACATCCACCATATCACCCGGCTGAGCATCGCCATCGTGCTCACCCAGCTCATTGCCGAATATCCAGGGGTGGCCGGAGATGACGCGGTCGGAAATCTTTTTGCGAAGGAAGAACTTGGCAGGAGCAATACCGTTGTTGGACATTGTTGATTTTTTGGTAGACAGTTTTATGTTGGAGACGGAGCTATCTAAGCCGCCTTTTTCTTTTTCGTTGGCTGAGGAATAATCGGTTTCAATTCCTCTTTCAGATACCGCCCTGTATGGCTCGCCGCCACCTTCGCGATATCCTCTGGCGTACCTGTAGCTACAACGGTTCCGCCGCCGCCACCGCCCTCAGGACCCATATCAATGACGTAATCCGCCACCTTAATCACGTCCATGTTATGCTCAATTACCAGCACTGTATTGCCACGGTCTGCGAGGCGATTTAGTACAGCAAGCAAGTGCTGAATATCCTGGAAGTGCAGGCCGGTCGTAGGCTCATCCAAAATGTAAATCGTCTTGCCCGTATCGCGCTTGCCAAGCTCCGTAGCCAGTTTCACGCGCTGTGCTTCGCCGCCCGAAAGCGTTACTGCATTCTGTCCAATAGTAACGTATCCAAGTCCCACATCCTGCAGTGCCTTGATGCGGCGGTGCAGCCACGGAACATTCACGAAAAATTCTACTGCATCATCCACCGTCATGTCCAGCACATCGGCGATGCTTTTGCCCTTATAGCGGATTTCCAGTGTCTCCCGGTTGTAGCGGCGGCCCATGCACTTATCGCACGGCACATAAACATCCGGCAGGAAGTTCATCTCAATCACTTTAATACCGCCACCACGGCATTCCTCGCAACGCCCGCCTTTTATGTTGAAGGAAAAACGTCCGGCATTGTAGCCGCGGATCTTCGCCTCCGGCACCTGCGCGAACAGGCTGCGTATTTCGGTAAACCAGCCACAATACGTGGCCGGATTGGAGCGTGGTGTTCGGCCAATCGGGCTTTGATCAATCTCAATTACTTTGTCAATATGCTCCAGCCCTTCCAGCTTCTTGTAGGGCATTGGCTGTGCCTTGAAATTGTGGAAACAGTGGCGGCCCAGAATCGGGTAGAGCGTCTCGTTAATCAGCGTGCTCTTTCCGCTTCCTGAAACACCTGTTACAGCGATGAACGTTCCGAGCGGCAATTCAATGCCGACGTTTTTCAGGTTGTTGCCGGTTACACCTTTCAGGATGATCTTATTGCCGTTGCCTTTGCGCCGCTCCTTTGGCACTTCAATACTCAGGCGTCCATTCAGGTAGCCAGCTGTCGTTGTATTGCCGGCGAGCATTTCTTCCGGCGTCCCCTGGCTTACGATGCGGCCGCCATGCCAGCCCGCATGCGGGCCTACGTCAATCAAGTGGTCGGCGGCCAGCATGATGTCTTTGTCATGCTCTACAACCAGCACAGAGTTGCCGCCATCGCGCAGCTCCTTCAGTGCGGTGATGAGGCGCTGATTGTCGCGCTGATGCAGCCCGATGCTTGGCTCATCCAGAATGTATGTGATGCCCGTAAGCTGCGAGCCGATTTGCGTAGCAAGACGAATACGCTGGCTTTCGCCACCGGAGAGCGTGCGGGTAGGGCGGTCAAGTGTGAGATAGTGAAGGCCCACGTCCAGCAGGAAGAAAAGCCGGTCGCGGATTTCTTTAAGAATGTCTTTGGCAATGACGTTTTGCTTCTTGTTCAGCCGCTCTTCCAAACCTTCCAGCCAGTCGCGCAAACCTTCTAATGAAAGCGCAGCCAACTCAGAGATATTCCTGCCGTCAATCTTAAACCAAAGGCTTTCTTTTTTCAGGCGCGCGCCGTGGCAGGTCGGGCAGCTTTGCAGCAGCATAAAGCCTTCTGCCCATTCACGAATCGCTTCGGATGAGCTTTCATTGAAATAGCGCAGAACCGTATTCACAACACCTTCAAAATTGTGCTGCGTCACTTCAGACATGTAGTTGTCCATGCCATCGGCAGAATAGGTAATGACGCCTTCTTCATTACCATACAGCAGCATGTTGCGGTGCTTGTCGGAAAGCGAGGAAAACGGCTCGGTCGTCGGAGATTTTATTGCGCTTCGCGAAGCTCATCGCCTGATTAAACGTCCATGAATCACGCTCGCCGCCCAGCGGCACAATCGCGCCGTCCTTGATGCTTTTTGAAGGGTCGGGCACGACCTCTTCCATGTTTACCTGATAGACGGAGCCGAGCCCTTTGCACTTTGGACATGCGCCGTAAGGTGAGTTGAAGGAAAAAGTATTCGGCGAAGGCTCTTCGTAAGAAATGCCGGTGTCGGCGCACATCAATTGTCTTGCTGTACTGGTTGAGCTTGTCTGGTATCCGCATCCAGCACAAACATCAGCTCCTTGCCGGCGCTCAAGCTTGTTGCACCGACTGCGCTGAGCCGGCGCCGCGCTCTCATCATCCACCACAATCCGGTCCACGACCAGCTTCAATGTCGTGGATCTTGTAGCGGTCCACCTGCATCTTCTCTTTGAGGTCTTTGACCTCGCCGTCGACGCGCACCTTCAGGTAGCCCTGCTTGCGCAATTGCTCAAACAGTTCGCGATAATGTCCTTTGCGCCCGCGCACAATTGGCGCGAGCAGAATGATGCGTTTGCCGGCCATATTCTCGCGAATGTGCGCCACGATTTCCTCCTCGGAAAAACTCGCCATCTTTTGCCGGTATTGTAGGAAAAAGCTTCGGCTACGCGTGCATAAAACAGACGCATGAAGTCGTACACTTCGGTCACCGTGCCTACGGTAGAGCGCGGGTTGCGGTTGGTCGTTTTCTGCTCGATGGAAATAACCGGTGATAGGCCACGTCACCTTATCCACGTCCGGCCGGTCCAGGTCGCCCATAAACTGCCGAGCGTACGCGGCAAAGCTCTCCATGTAGCGCCGCTGACCTTCAGCAAAAATGGTATCGAACGCCAGCGAGCTCTTGCCGGAGCCGGAAATGCCGGTGATTACGACTAGCTTGTTTTTGGGAATGGAAACGTCTAGGTTTTTCAGGTTGTGCACGCGCGCGCCGAGCACCTCTATCATGCCTCCGCGGTCTGCGAGGGCGGCTTTCTTTTCAGTCATAAAGTTGGGAATCTCAAATTTACGAATGTGCAGGGAGGGTGCGGTGATTTGCCTATAAAGACAGCAGCATTTTAGCATATTAGGCAGCCCGGCGTTTCACCGGGCCGCACCCGCCGTGCCTGCTATCTTTGCCCGCTATGAATAACGCCGCCTTGCACGCTATTTCACCTGTTGACGGTCGCTATCGGCGACAGGTGGAAAACCTTGCCCCTTATTTCTCCGAAGCCGCGCTTATGCGTTATCGCGTGCGGGTGGAAGTCGCTTACTTACTTCACCTGGTTCAATACAGCATCATAAAGCTTCCGGCCTCCGTTACCGAAGCTTCCCTCAACGCCCTTTGGGAGGATTTCTCGGAAGAAGATGCCCTCAAAATCAAGCAAACCGAAGCCACAACAAACCATGACGTGAAAGCGGTGGAATATTTCATTAAGGAGATGCTGGAAGCCGCAGGCGGTGGGGAGATACTGGAATGGGTGCACTTTGGCCTCACTTCTCAGGATGTAAATAATACTGCCGTTCCCCTGCTCTGGAAAGAAGCTTTAGAGAAGGAATATTTGCCGCAGGCGCAAAAGCTGCTGAGCGCATTGCGTACTCAGGCGCAGGCTTGGAAAGACGTCCCGATGCTTGCCCGCACGCACGGTCAGCCTGCGTCTCCGACAGTCCTCGGTAAGGAGTGGTACATCTTCGTTGACCGGTTGGAGGGACAAATCCGCGCACTGAGCGGCATCCCGCACAAAGCGAAATTCGGCGGTGCAACGGGTGCTTTTAATGCCCACCATGTTGCCTTTCCGCAGATAGACTGGCCGGAGTTCAGCAACTCCCTCCTGAAAGACCGCCTCGGGCTATTCCGCACACGCTACACTACCCAGATAGAGCCCTACGATGGCTTTGCTGCGCAATGCGATGCCCTGAAGCGCATCAACAACATTCTTATTGACCTCTGCCGCGATGTGTGGACGTACATATCTATGGATTACTTCAAGCAGGCCACTAAGGAAGGTGAGGTTGGCTCATCGGCCATGCCGCACAAGGTGAATCCAATTGATTTTGAGAATGCAGAAGGTAACCTCGGCATCGCCAATGCCCTTTATGAACATTTTGCAGCCAAGCTGCCCATCTCACGCCTCCAGCGAGACCTGACGGACAGCACCGTGCTTCGCAACATAGGCGTGCCGCTATCGCATTCTATGATTGCTTTGAAATCTTTAGAAAAGGGTTTGGGTAAGCTGGTTCTTAATGCGCAAAAGCTGGAATCCGACCTGGAAGCAAACTGGGCCGTTGTAGCTGAAGCGATTCAAACAATTTTGCGCCGCGAAGGCTATCCGCAGCCTTACGAAGCGCTCAAGGCGCTTACGCGTGGTAAAGGCGGCATCAATCAGGAAACGATGCACGCATTTATTGATGGCTTAGACATTGCCGCAGGCATCAAAGAAGAATTGAAGGAGATTACGCCACACAATTATACAGGCGTACCGTTCACTATGTAAGGACGCCGTCACATCAGCTGGTTGTGCAAGACATTCTATGAACTTACCCAAACCCCTGCTCCAATCCCTGCGCGGAACGCCTGGCTTTGATGAGGCCGCATTTCTGCACGCGCATGAGCAGGCAGCCCCTACGTCCGTGCGGCTGCATCCGCTAAAAGGCGGGGGCTTGTTCACCAGCGCGCTGCAAATCCCCTGGCATCCGCAGGGCCGCTTTCTAACCGAGCGTCCACTCTTCACTGCCGACCCGCTTTTTCATGCTGGTGCTTACTATGTGCAGGAAGCATCGTCCATGCTGCTACGCCATTTCTGGAAGCATCTTTTTGAAGGGGAAAGGAACTTGCGCGTTTTAGACCTGTGTGCCGCGCCGGGCGGAAAAAGCACGCTGCTCGCGTCAGAACTTGATGCCAAAAGCCTGCTCATTTGCAATGACGCCATCCGCAGCCGCGCTACAATTCTGGTCGAAAACATCACACGATGGGGCTACACCAATACCTGGGTTACAAGCAATGATCCTCGGGATTTCGGTCGCCTGCCGGGCTATTTTGACGCAGTGCTGGTTGATGCGCCTTGCAGTGGTTCTGGCCTGTTTAGAAAAGATAATCGGGCGCTCGCTGAATGGAGCACGGACGCAGTTCAGCTTTGCGCTGCGCGCCAACAGCGCATTCTCACAGACGTCTGGCCCAGCCTCAAAGAAGGAGGCGTGCTGCTTTATGCCACGTGCTCTTATTCGCCCGAAGAAGATGAGGCCATTCTTGTTTGGTTGGGCGAAGCGCAGGAGTTGGAAAGCTTAGATGTGCCAATGCCGGCGGAGTGGGGCGTCACGCAGGTGATAGCCGGACCGAAAGGTCTTACTGGTTACCGGTGCTTTCCAGATAAAGTCTCCGGCGAAGGGTTTTTCATAGCAGCGATGCGCAAAACGGAAGGTGCAAAGCCATTTTATTACCCAAAGTTTCGTGCAGCGCGACCGAAAGGCGGCGAAGATGCCGCGCGTGACCTTTTGCGACCGGCAGCTTATGCCGTGATGGAGGATGCACGTCGAATGGCTAGCGCGATATTCGCAGAACATGAGCCGGATTTTCATCTGCTGAATGAGATCGTCTATTTGCGGAGGGCCGGTGTGCGATTGGGGCAGGCCGCCCAGAAAGACTGGATTCCGGAACATGATGTAGCACTTAGCATTGACCGTAATGACAAAGGCCCCAAATGGAATCTTACGCGCGAAGCGGCGATAAAATTTCTACGTAAAGAAGATTTGCCGGCCCCTGAAGGCATTTCCAAAGGTTGGTACGTTGCCTGCTATGAGGGACGTGGTCTCGGCTGGGTGAAAATTCTTTCCAATCGCGTTAATAACTATCTGCCTAAAGGCTGGCGCATCCGCATGGAGTTACCGGACGGCAACGGGGACGGCTGGTAGCGGCGTACCGTAATGCTGCGAAAAATTGAGTAGCTTAGCGCCAATCAAAACATTATTACGGCCTTAAATGAACCGTTTACTTCTCGCGCTCGGCGCGCTCTTCGTCATAGCTGTTGCCGCCTGCAATAAGGTTGACTCACCAACTTCTGCGGAAGAAGATCTGCGTAGCGGTGTGTGGCGCCGTACCTCAGGCAGAGTTACCTATAAGGATACGATCAGCCGTGGGGACAGCACCCGTGATTATATCCTGAAGGAGGACACCTGTCGGAAGGATAATTCCATCGTATTCAAGGAGGCTAATCTTGGCACTATTAACCACGGCACACTGCATTGCGTAGCTGCCGAAAGCACCAAAGATTTTACCTGGGGTATATCCGACGATGAAAAGCGGATTTATCTGTACGGTGTCGCCGACTACTTCCCTGTCAATAACATTGATGCAGATATCGTAACGCGTACGCTTGGCTATCTGACCATTACTTATAAAGTTATTAACCTGGATCCCATTCACAGCACGCGCGATACGCTGATTTACACGGATATTCTGCGTCGGTAATACTGGATGCTCTTTAGAAAAGGCCGCCGGTAGCGCAAACCGGCGGCCTTTTTTGTTCCCTTATTTTTGCGCCGTTTCAAGAAAAAGATTTTACTTATGATAAAGATTACCCTGCCAGATGGCTCAGTGCGTGAATACGCTCCCGGCACTTCGGCAATGGACGTTGCCAAAAGCATTTCAGAGGGGCTTGCGCGTAAAGTGCTGGCTGCCGAAGTGAATGGCGAAGTATGGGACGCCAGCCGCCCGATTGAAAATGACGCGCACTGAAGCTCCTGACCTGGGATGATAAAGGCGCGAAGAGCACCTTCTGGCATTCTTCGGCGCACCTGATGGCCGAGGCGCTGCAAAGCATTTATCCCGATACCAAATTTGCCATTGGCCCGCCGATTGAGAATGGCTTCTATTATGATATAGACCTTGGCGAGCAAAAGCTTGCTGAAGGCGACTTGCAGAAGATTGAGGCGAAGATGAAGGAACTCGCCAAAGGCAGCAATGCGTATGTACGTCGCTCGGTTCCAAAGGAGGAGGCAATCGGGTATTTTACTGCGAAGAAGTGACCCTTACAAGCTGGAGCTTCTGGAAAATCTGGAAGACGGCAAGATTACTTTCTATACCCAAGGCGGCTTCACCGACCTCTGCCGCGGCCCGCATATTCCGAATACAGCTTTCATCAAAGCTGTCAAGCTGACCAACATTGCCGGCGCTTATTGGCGCGGTGATGAGAAGAATAAGATGCTGACGCGCATCTATGGCATCACCTTCCCGAAGCAACAGGAGCTGGACGAATATCTGGCGCTGCTGGAAGAAGCGAAGAAGCGCGACCACCGCAAGCTTGGGCGCGAACTGGAGCTTTTTACCTTCTCTGAAAAAGTAGGTCAGGGCCTGCCTATGTGGCTGCCGAAAGGCGCTATGTTGCGTGAGCGTCTGCAACGCTTTTTGCAGGAAAAGCAGATGGAAATCGGCTATGTGCCGGTTGTGACGCCGCATATTGGCAGCAAGCAACTTTATGTGACCAGCGGGCACTGGGAGAAGTACGGCAAAGATTCTTTCCGGCCCATTACCACGCCGCAGGAAGGCGAAGAGTTTATGCTGAAGCCGATGAACTGCCCGCACCACTGCGAGATTTATAAATCATCTCCACGCTCTTATAAAGACCTGCCACTGCGCCTTGCGGAGTTCGGCACGGTGTATCGCTATGAGCAGAGTGGCGAGCTGCATGGCCTTACCCGTGTGCGTGGGTTTACCCAGGATGATGCCCACCTGTTCTGCCGTCCGGAGCAGGTGAAGGAAGAATTTAAGAAGGTAATTGACCTTGTGATCTTTGTGCTGGATTCGCTGGATTTTGGCAAGTTCACCGCGCAGATTTCGCTGCGCGACCAGGAAGACCGCAGCAAGTACATTGGCTCTGAGGAGAATTGGGAAATTGCAGAGCAGGCCATTATTGAAGCTGCCGCTGAAAAGGGATTGGATACCGTTACTGAATACGGCGAAGCGGCGTTCTATGGCCCTAAGCTTGACTTTATGGTGCGCGATGCGCTGGGCCGCAGCTGGCAGCTTGGAACTATCCAGGTGGACTACAATCTACCGGAGCGCTTTGAACTGGAATATGTTGATGCCGACAATTCGCGCAAACGTCCGGTGATGATTCACCGTGCGCCGTTTGGCTCGCTGGAGCGTTTTATTGCCGTATTGCTGGAGCATTGCGGCGGTGATTTGCCGCTATGGCTTTCCCCTGTTCAGGTGAAGGTGCTGCCGATTTCTGACAAGTACAATGAATACGCCGAATCGGTCATTGCTCCGCTAAAGAAGTCAGGCGTCCGTGCGGAAATAGACGACCGCAGCGAGAAGATTGGCCGGAAGATTCGGGATACAGAACTGGCTAAAGTGCCGTACATGCTGATTGTTGGGGAGAAAGAAGCGGCCGATGGCATGGTGAGCGTGCGCAAGCATAAGGAAGGCGATAAGGGCGCGGCGACAATTGCCAACTTTGCGGCGGAAGTGGCAAATCTTGTGGATGCGCAGATGCGAGGTGAGAAACCGGCTACCGTTACGGCATAATGTTTTCCCGACCTTAATATAGCAATCTATTCATCACCAATTCCGCTATTTTTGCGCGGAAATATTTTTTACTCAAAAACCTTTAATGCAGAAAAGACCGAAAGGCAGACAGCCCTTCAGACCAAGACAGAAAGAGCGGGAACACCGCATCAACGAAGAGATTACCGGGCCGGAAGTCCGCGTAGTGGGCGAAGACATTGAGCCGGGCGTGTATCCGGTTGCGCAGGCGCTCAAGATGGCGCAGGCGAAGGAGATGGACCTGGTGGAGATTTCTCCGCAAGCCGTTCCGCCAGTTGTTCGCATCATTGACTACAATAAGTTTCTCTACGAAAAGAAGAAGAAAGACAAGGAACAAAAGGCAAAGAGCAAGCAAAGCGAGGTGAAGGAAATCCGTTTCACACCGAACACGGATGACCATGACTTTGACTTCAAAAGCAAGCACGCCGAGAAGTTTTTGCAGGAAGGTGATAAGGTGAAATGCTACGTGCAGTTTCGCGGCCGCGCCATCATGTTCCAGGAACGTGGTGAGCTGATGCTGCTGAAGTTTGCAGAGCGCCTTGCCGAGTGGGGCAGTCTTGAAAGCATGCCGAAGATGGAAGGCCGGCGGATGATTGCCATCTTCACGCCGAAGAAGAAGAAAGCCAGTTAAATTATTATAATAGACAAAAAAATGCGCTCTGACCGGAGCGCATTTTTTTGTTCAGCTTATAAGGAGAAACTGCGCAGAAAGTCTAACTTTTACTATCTAAATACGTACATAATGTCACAACACAAGCGCAATGTGAGCCCGCTAAAGCTCATGTTTGACAGGTTTTCTACGGCAACAACAAGACTTACGGGGCGCCCATTTGCCTTTATCGCTGCGGTGCTGATTGTGATTGTCTGGGCTGGAAGCGGCCCAATCTTTCATTACAGTGAAAACTGGCAGCTTGTTATCAATACAGGAACCACTATCATAACTTTTTTGATGGTATTCGTAATTCAGCAATCACAGAATAAGGATACAGTCGCGCTGCATTTAAAGCTCAATGAACTAATAGCGGCAAATAAACAGGCCAGCAATCGCCTCATAGACATTGAAGACCTGACAGAAGACGAGTTGACTGCGCTAAAGGCTTTTTATATAAAGCTCTCAGAAATGGCGGAAGAAGATGCCGAGCTCTTCACCACACATTCCATTGACGAGGCAAAGCACAATCATACATCCAAGCTGCGTAAAGGCGCTAAAAAGGTAGACAGCATCAACGAACTTAAACAAGGCCTGCATGCCGGCGGACCGCATAATCTGGATGAGCGTAGCAATGAGTTGACATAATCAGCATCATATCTGCTTGTGCGCCGCCTCGTTACGAAAGATATTTTCCCACAATCGGTACGCGTCGGCCTACGCCAAAGGCCTTTGGCGATACGCGAATAATAGGGCAGAACTGCGCACGCTTGTATTCATTGACATTTACCAATCGCAGGATGCGTGCGACGAGCGCAGCATCATTACCCATGGCCGTAATCTCCCTTGGCCCCTGCCGGCGTTCAATGTATTGATAAAGTATGGCGTCCATTACAGCATAATCCGGCAGCGAATCGCTGTCCTTCTGTCCGGGACGTAGCTCCGCACTCGGCGCCTTCTCAATAATGTTTGTTGGAATGACTTCTCCTTTGCGGTTAATGTAGCGGGCCAGCTGATAAATCTGCTGCTTGTATAGATCGCCAAGCACGCCGAGGCCGCCGGCCATATCGCCGTAAAGCGTTCCGTAGCCTGTCGCCAGCTCGCTTTTATTGGAAGTGTTGAGTAGGATGTAGCCAAACTTATTGGCCATCGCCATCACCAGATTTCCGCGAATGCGGCTTTGCAGATTTTCTTCTGCAATGGAAAATGGCAGGTCGCCGAACTGCGGCTTTAAGGCTTCCATCATAGCATCAAAGATGGGCGCAATGGCAATCGTGTCGTAAGGATTGCCGAGGTTTTTAGAAAGCTGCTCCGCGTCTGTAACCGAATGCCCGGTGGAGAATTGCGAGGGCATCAAGAGTGCACGCACATTGCTTGCACCAAGTGCTTCTGAAGCCACCGCGAGCACTACCGCACTGTCAATGCCGCCGCTGCTGGCCACAATGGCCTGCCGGAAGCCCATCTTATTAAAGTAGTCGCGGATCCCGGTGACGAGCGCCCTGTGAATCAGGTCAATATTGCGGCCTTCTTCAAACTTTAGCGGGATGGTTTCCGCAAGCGGAATGTCTTCTTTACGCCGCAATACTGCCTGGCTGAAGTCGCCATTCGCATTCAATTCAACGCAATTAATAGCCTCCTTAAAATACGGCATTTCCATTACCACATCGCCATTGCCGCTCATGACCATGGACCCGCCGTCAAACACAATTTCCGTTTGTGCGCCTACAGCATTGCAATAGACCATGGGCAAGTGATATTTCTCTACGTTCTCCCGCACAACGTGGCGGCGGCCTTCGCCATGAACATAGTCAAATGGCGACGCGCTCAGATTCACCATCAGCGTTGGCTGCTGCTTTATCAGCTCATCCATCGGGTTCAGGCGGTAAAGCGGGTCTTCTACTAAATCCCAGATGTCTTCGCAGACCGTCACTGCTAGGCGATGACCCTTAAATGGAATGACATTCCAGTCAAAAGCAGGCTCAAAATAGCGATATTCATCAAATATGTCATATGTTGGCAGCAGTGTTTTGTGAACGACTGCTTTGATGTCTTTATTGTAAAGAAAGTATGCGGCATTAAAGAGATTCTTGCCTTCAACTCTCGGATTCCGCGCGGGCGCCCCAACAAGGACGCCAATTCTTTCAGATTCCTCGCGGATGCGCCCAATCGCGTCCATACATTGGTCAATGAAATCATCAAATTCCAGAAAGTCGCGCGGCGGATAGCCGCAGACGCTCAATTCCGAAAATACTATCAGGTCACCGCCGCCTTCCTTTGCTTCGCGGATGGCTGAAATGATCTTATTGGTATTCGCGTCAAAATTGCCGATGTGGTAATTCTGTTGGGCGAGGTAGATTTTGAGAGGCTGCGCTTGCTCGTTCATAGTTGGAAGGGCGTTCAAAAGTAATGCCCGTGACTCCGGCCACGGGCATTAAGCAGCGTTGAATAAAATAGCTTAGAAGAACAGCCCAATCCGCAGCGCGAAGTTGTTCAGGCGCGTATTTGCATCGCGAAACTCGCCTGTGTAGCCCAAGTCCTTATATAAATCAGGCTTGGTGGCATCAGGCGCAAAGCCGTTGTTGAAGAAAAGACCAATGTAGGCGGTGAGCTTATTACTGAAAGGATATTCCATCCCAGCACCGATATTCATCTGAAACAGAATAGGGGCTATTAGGCCAAAACCGCCCTGGAGCTTAGCCTTGGTATCTGAAACGGTTTTTGCGGTAGAATCGGAGCCAAAATAGTCCACGGTATAATCCGCCTTCTTGCTGATGTTGAAGCCGGCAGTAACCCCCAACTGGCCAAAAAAGCGGAATCCGCTGACGTCGTCGGTACGCAGCTTCAACGCCAGCGGCACTTCAAGGTATTGAAGGCGATAGTCAAAAGTGGCTTTTGTCACCTTGTCTTTAGCCTTAGATTGATCTCTGGCGGTAGCCGTTATTTTTCCGCCGGTAGAATTAATCTGCAGCCCCGTTACAATGCCATAATTCTCAGCGAAGAAGTAGTCTGCCATGAGGCCGTAGATAAAACCAACCTTACTGCCATCGCTCTTTACATCATAGGCTTTCTCGTCATCCGTCGCCGTCGTAGGCTTCATCCAGCTGATATCCGGCGCTACGTAAGCCCCGAAGCGGATGCGGTTGACGTCAATAGAACGGTCGCGCGGCACATAGGTAGGTGCTGGCGTAGTGGACGCAGCGGTTGCCGGCTGCGTGATAACCGTTGTAGTGGTAGTTGTCTGCGCCGGTAGTGGCGGTACATAAGCCGGTGCAGCTGGCTCTGAAATTACAGCCGGCGGCGGTGGGGGAGGCGGCGGCGTTACCGGTGTGGCGAAATTGGAAGCACTGTCAAGGCCCACCTGGGCAAAGGCGGCGGCCGCGCTTAAAACAACAAAGCTGGTGAGTAGTAAGGTCTTCTTCATAAAATGTGTGCTGGAATTAAAAGTAACCATTGCAAACTTCACGCCATACGGGGCCGGGCTTATTTTCGCGCCGCAATGTCTCACTGTTCCCTTCGTTTAAGCCGATTATTCCTTTACTTACTGCTCGTCGCTTTTGTTGCCTGCAATGGAGATAGTGGCGATGTGCCGGACGTTTCGTCCGAAAAAGTGGCGCTCGACACCCGCCGCTTTGACCGCGACCTTGGTGCCATAGACACTGCGCACATCGCGCAAAGCCTGCCCGCGCTGCGCCGTAAGTATCCGGATTTCCTGGATTTCTGGTTGAACAATCTGATGCAGTTCGGCGTAAAAGGCGACTACTCCGAAGCATCGCCCGGAATACGGGAACAGCTGCACACCTTTCTAACGTACAAAGATTTTCGCGGCCTTTTTGATACAGTCGCGGTGCACTTCCCGGATACAAAGGCTATTGACGAACCGCTGCGCAAAGGCTTCCAATATTTCCGGCATTACTATCCGCAGCGCCGCGTGCCGAAGATTGTCTATTTCATATCCGGCCTCAACAACTGGAGTGCCGTTACAGTGGATACCGACATGGTAGGCATTGGCCTGGACATGTTTCTGGGAGAAGGTTATCCTTTCTATAAATCGGTCGGCATACCCGACTATATGAGTCGCCAATTGAGGCCGGAGGCCGCGCCAATATTTGCGTTTCGGGCCATTTATCAGGATACGCATCCCTTCCAGCCGGAAAACAAGTCGCTATTAGAGATGATGATTCAGCGCGGCAAAGAGCAGTATTTCCTTTCTAAAATGCTGCCGTTCCTGCCAGATGCTACGCGCTTTGGATTTACGGAGGCGCAGACGGAATGGTGTCAACAGCATGAAGCGCTCATCTATAACTTCTTCGTGAAAGGGCAAATGCTGTACGAGAAGAACTGGGGCAAGATTCTGCGCTATGTGCAAGACGGCCCGACAGCCGCTGGGATGCCGCCCGAAAGCCCGGGAAATGTAGGTACGTGGACGGGCATGCAGATTGTAAAGGCATATGCGGCAAAGCATCCGAAAATGGGTCTGGAAGAAATTTTCGCGCTGGACGATGCGCAGGCGATGCTCCAGGAAAGCGGATATAAGCCAAGGTGAATAGGACAGGTACTGGATTTAGAAGTTCACACATCACAAACACATATATGAAACGCCTTTACACTGCTGCACTACTTCTGCTGTGTGCTGCACCGGCCTCCGCACAGCTCGGCGAGACCGAAAATGTCAAAAAATCCCTTTCTGTTGAGAATAAAGACACGGTGGCGTGGGTCCGCAGCGGCGTTGCGCAGCTTGGGTTGAACCAGGGCTTTCTGCATAACTGGGCGGCCGGGGGCGAGGTCGTCTCGCTGGCAGTGGATGGGCTGTTAAGCGGCAATATCACGCGCCTGTACCATAACCATGTGTGGAGCAATAGCATAGAAGCTTCGTACAGTCTTTTCTACGCCTATTCCAACCAGTTTGTTCCACGCAAGGTGGACGATCGGCTGGACATCACTTCCAAATACGGCGCACGCATTGACACTGGCAAGAATTTCTACATCACCGGCCTCTTCAACTTTAAAAGCCAGTTCACCCGCGGTTACGATTATAGCGTACCCGACTGGCAGGAGTTTTCCACCTCCAACTTCATGTCGCCAGGCTACTTCACGCTGGCGGCTGGTCTGGAATACCGGCGCGGCTCAGACGTAACCGTGTTTTTCTCGCCTGCTGCCCTGCGCCTTACACTGGCTGACCGAAAGTATACTATCCGCAAGCCTGAAGGCGCTTTTGGCATTCCGTATGGTGAGCAGAGCCGGCTGGAATTAGGCGCTTACTTTACTGCCCGCTATGCGCACGACCTGTCGCCAACGGTGCGTTATAAAGGACGTCTTGATTTGTACTCCAACTATTTGGCCAAGGACAAGAAGGATTCACTTGGCAATGTAGTGAAGAGCGACAATCCCGGCAACATTGACATCTTCTGGGACAACCTCTTCTCCATAAAACTCGGTAAGTACCTGAATCTCAACCTATCCATAACAGCCATCTACGATAATGACCTGCCATACGAAAATCAATATTCGGATGCTGCCAGCGGCACAGTAAAAACCAAAGATGAGCCGGGAACGGGCCTTGGCTGGTGGCAGATTAAGGAAGTAATGGCATTTGGATTCGCATATCGTTTCCATTAAAGACAGTAATTTTTAGTCCTGCAAATGGGTAAAATCCGAATAATCCGGTTCTTTCCCTTACTTTTGCGCTCCCAATAAAATATCTTTTCCGAAAAGGTCTGCAATGCCTACTATTCAGCAACTTGTCCGCAAAGGACGTACCGCCCTGGAAATCAAGAGCAAAAGCCGCGCGCTGGACGCTTGTCCGCAGCGCCGTGGCGTTTGTACCCGCGTATATACCACCACGCCTAAGAAGCCGAACTCCGCGCTCCGTAAGGTGGCTAAGGTGCGCCTTACCAACAAGATTGAGGTTATCGCCTACATCCCTGGTGAAGGCCACAACCTGCAGGAGCACTCCATCGTGCTGATCCGCGGTGGTCGTGTGAAAGACCTTCCGGGTGTACGTTATCACATCGTACGTGGCGCGCTGGATACTGCCGGTGTAAAAGACCGCAAGCAGAGCCGTTCCAAGTACGGTACCAAGCGCGAAAAGGCTAAGAAATAAATTAGTAGATATCCAAAGTCGATAGTAAATAGTCAGCCAACTAATTACTATCTACTAAATACTCGCTACTCACATTAATAATCAAGCATTCAAAAATTCCGGTTCGCCCGGTTTGCACTATTAAAAATGAGAAAAGCACAAGCTAAAAAGCTCCCCTTAGCGCCAGACCCGCGCTTTAAGGACAAGCAGGTAACCCGTTTTGTAAACTGCCTGATGATTGGCGGCAACAAGAGCGTGGTACTCACAGCGTTCTATAACGCCCTCGACAAAGTAACCCAGATGAGCGGCGGCGAAGAAGGCTATGAAGTGTGGAAGCGCGCCCTTGCCAACGTAACGCCTGCCGTAGAAGTACGCAGCCGCCGTATTGGTGGCGCTACCTTCCAGATTCCTTCGGAAGTACGCCCCGACCGCAAGATCAGCCTTGCCATGAAGTGGCTCATCCGCTACGCCCGCGAGCGCAACGGCAAGACTATCGCCGACAAGCTGGCCAACGAGATCATAGCAGCAGCAAAGGGTGAAGGCGCAGCCGTAAAGAAGAAAGAAGATACGCACCGTATGGCCGAAGCCAACAAGGCATTTGCGCACTTCCGCGTTTAAGGCTCCAATATTATTCATTGAAAAACAGGCTGTTCGCGACGCGGATGGCCTGTTTTGGTTTTGGGGAAATTGCTATGCTGATATTTGTATTCGCATCAGCGGCTGAAAAATTATACTTTCCGAGTTGACAATTTTGATAAGATGAAAATGCATATCGTCTTTGTATTTTGTGCGTTAAGTCAATTGGCCTCAGCTCAATCACAAAATTCTACTGATAATTTTATTACGGGAATTGTGACAGACAGCATAAATGGTGGACAAGTGATAAACGCAACGGTTATTACGAGTGTAGGAGATACAACTTATTCAGATTTTGATGGGTTATTTCAAATCCGGCGGCCAGTAAAAGAGCAAATTGTATTCACGGTTTCGGGTTACGGTAATATGAAGGTGCTCACGCTATTTCCGAATAGCAGAGATCTCAGTTTTCGTTACTATGTCAACGTTAAACTGCGATACAATTCCAAAGGGCTCACCCCTTGATACTCAGTTCTATAAAACCGGAAGAATGAAGTCAATTAGCTACCAATACCATGATTGGATTACATTCTATGAAAATGGGAGTATCGGTGCAAGAAATATTGGCCGTTGCAATTGGCGATGGTATAAAAATGGAAATTGTCAATCGCATAGCATCGGTAAAACTGCACACAGCTATTTTCAAACGGAGTGGCGTAGCAATGGGCAATTGAAAGACCAAGGGATGATGTCTTGGAATATGAAACGTAGGGAATGGATAAAGACCGGACAATGGATGTATTGGGATAGAAAAGGGAAAGAAAAACGCGTGAATGAAAATAACTAACGCCTTTTACCAGTTGGGCGTAGGCTGAGGCGCGGCAATGTGCGAAAGTCGCCTACGTCCTGTTATTTTGTAGCCTCTGGCTACCGATGCTGTTAGTAATCCCAATCAAGGGCAGGATTCTCAGTCGGCCTTGATGAAGCAGATTGCGGCTCGGGCCCGCAATGACAGAAACCATTAGGCTGTCATTCCTCTGATAAGGCTTTTCTCGGGCACTGCAAGCTTCCCTTCCGCTGCTGATGATTATTGTCCAGCTAAGTCAAGGCTGTCATTGAGGGCCTGACCCGCAATCCGCCGGTTTCAGCAGCCTCACATCACAGCCGCCCCACCTTCCACCCCAATTCCGAAAACCGCTTCTTCCCCCGCGCGAAGTAATCCCATACAATGCTGCGCGGATAAATACCCGTCCGGTTTGGTGTGGTTGTATGAGCCTGTGCCTGCCGCCGCTTCTTCAACCAACCCCGCAGGCTGCCGTAAAAGCTCATGTGCGCTTTGAAAATGGTTGCTACAGAGGCCCCCTGGCCTTTGGCCAGTAATTGCGCCGCCGAGACGCCATCAAGCACCAAGCGCCATGGTAGGAGCCACAGTAGTCGCGAGGTCTGTTCATTTTTCAGCAGCAGCACCAGATTATTCCGGTAGTTGTAAAACAGCTTCTGCGGTGAACCATAGGAAATCACTGAGCCGCCTACGTGGAAAACCGTGCTACTGCCCACATAGCCAATCCGGTAGCCGGCATTCTTCAGCCGCCAGCATAAGTCCACCTCTTCCATGTGGGCGTAAAGGTCAACATCCAGCCCGCCAACCGCATGGTACAGATCAGCGCGGATGACAAGGCAGCCGCCGGTGGCCCAGAATATTTCAGCGTTGTTGTCGTATTGATGCGCATCTTTTTCCAGCGTGTCAAAGATGCGGCCGCGGCAAAAGAGGTAGCCCCATTTATCCATAAAGCCGCCGGCAGCGCCTGCGTATTCAAAGGATTCCCGCTCTTTCCAGTAACGCACCTTCGGCTGGCAGGCCGCCAGGTTCGGAACGGTTTCCATAGCGCTGTGCAAAGGCTGGAACCAACCCGGAGTTACTTCAAAATCTGAGGAAAGCAGGATGTAGTATTTCGCCTGTATCTGTTCTAAAGCAGCCACATACCCACCCGTAAATCCGCGATTTACTGGAATGCGCAACAAATGAACCGTCGGGAAATTGGCTGCTACCCATTCGGCCGTATCATCCGTAGAAGCGTTATCCGCCACAATGACATCATAGCCAGCAGCAGCCTCCGCCACAATCAGCGGCAGGAAGAGTTCATGCCATTTTCGGCCATTATAAGAAAGGATAACAACGGCAGTATCCTGCGTGCAGGAGATGGCCACGGCTTACTTGTACTTCGGGTCGTAGAGCGTATTGTCGGGCGCCTTCACCTGATCGTTCGCCTGGAATTTATGCTCGTACAGATTGTAGCAGCCTGCCCAACAGAAGAGGAAGAAACCAAAAAAGCCAAGCAGAAAGAGAAACCGCGATTTGGAAGGCTTATTGCGTTCAATATCGGCGGGATTATCCATCTGAGTGCCGGGCTGATGCTGTGGGGCGTGCATGTCCATTGTGAAAGGGGCTATGGCTGTTTTGCTGGGGACAAAAATAGCGGTATTTCGTGCAACTTCGCAAGGGACGTTTCACGCAAAGGCGCTATGGATGCGCAGGGGCGCGAAGGCTTGTTCTCACGCTCATGCGGCAATACCTGAACTGGAAAAGCTACCTCGTCGTTATCGCCCTCGCCATCGTGGGGGCTACACTTTACTATACATCTCCAGCTCGCTAACCGATTGGCGAACGAAGAGCAGAAAAATGCGCGGCTTGTGAGCGAAGGCCTGCGGTATCTGGCCACGCTTCAACCCGAACAGGATGCCAACCTTGCGCTTAGTCTGATTAATCAAAACACATCCATACCCATTATCTGGGCTACTTCCGGCGATACGATCCTTGACTATAAGAATATTGACACCAATAGAGTACAGGACGTACCGGATTTTCTCAAAAACAAGCTCGCTGAATTCCGCACCCAGCATACGCCCATCACGGTAAGCATCGGCCCAATGCGCCAATACGTTTATTATGGCGATTCGCTGCTGCTGAAGCAGTTGCGGTATTTCCCCTATGTCCAGCTTACCATTATTCTACTCTTTCTGCTAGTGGTTGTTATCGCCATCAGCGCAGCGCAACGCTCCATTCAAAATCAGGTTTGGCTCGGTCTGAGTAAAGAGACGGCTCACCAGCTTGGAACCCCGATCATGGGACTTACAGGTTGGGTAGAATTGCTGCGCGAGCAAGGCGGGGCGGAAGAAGCCGTGGAAGAGATGGAAAAAGACCTGAGCCGCCTTAAACTCATTGCTGAGCGATTCAGTAAAGTGGGCTCAGAGCCACAGTTGACGGAGGAAAATTTAATTGATCGCCTAAAGTTGATGGTAGATTATATGCAAAAACGGGCTCCGGCACGGGTAGCCATTTCGCTGCATACCGACCACGATGATGTGCCTGTACGAATCTCCAGGACCACTCTTTGACTGGGTTGTGGAGAATCTGATTCGCAATGCGCTGGACGCCATGAACGGCGCCGGCCGTATAGACCTTCACGTGTCGGATAACGACCATGAAGTAGTTATAGATGTAAGTGACACAGGTAAAGGCATTCCACGCAGCCAGATACGGAAGGTGTTCACGCCCGGCTTTACCACGAAAAAACGTGGTTGGGGGCTGGGACTATCCTTGTCCAGGCGCATTATGCGACAATACCACCGCGGCGCGTTATTGGTTCAGTCAAGCGAGGTAGGGAAGGGTACGACCTTCCGCATCTTACTAAAACGGTAATCAGAAATGCGAGTACCAACACAACTTTCTAAGCTCCGGTAGATCAACATTCAGACACGTCCCTTATCTTCGCGCTTCCTTAAAGATGCGGAGGTGGCGAAACTGGTAGACGCACTACTTTGAGGTGGTAGCGCCCGAAAGGGTGTGGGAGTTCGAATCTCCTCTTCCGCACAAAAAAACCCGCGTATTTACGTGGGTTTTTTCATTTTTGAGCTCCATGAATACTTCCAACACTCCGCCGCAGGTACTTAATGCTATAATTACCGGCGCCACTCATGGCATTGGCAAAGCCATCGCAGACATGTTGCTGGCCAACGGATGCAATATTGCCATCTGCGCCCGTAGTGAGGACGAGCTCGCGGGCGTTAAATCAGATTGGCAGGCCCAATATCCTGCAACAATTATCAGGACCATCGTAGCAGATTTTTCAAAGCCGGAAGACGTGGCAAATTTTGCGATCCAGATGCGGCAGACTTTTGCATCTATAGATATCCTGGTCAACAACGCTGGAACATTTCAGCCAGGCGATATCGCAACGGAGCCACGCGGCCAGTTGGAGCTTATGATGCAGGTAAATGTTTATTCCGCGTATCACCTGACGCGTATTGTGCTGCCGGGTATGGAAGCTGGCAGCCACATTTTTAATATCTGCTCCATTGCCAGCCTCCGCGCTTATCCGTCTGGTGGTTCTTACGGCATCACGAAATATGCATTGCTGGGCTTTTCCGAAAATTTGCGCGAAGAGCTGAAGCCTCGTAACATTCGCGTTACAGCCATTTGTCCCGGTGCTACCTGGAGCCGGTCCTGGAGCGGCAGTGGCGTGGAAGAGATGCGAATTATGGAGGCGGCAGACATAGCCAAAATGTTGTGGGCTGCTTATACGCTAAGCGCTCAGGCAGATGTTGAAACCATCGTAATGCGCCCTACCGCCGGCGATCTGTAAGCAGGTATCTTTAACGCACTTTTATGCGCGGCAGCAGATCATCCGCGGAGCAGCCGGTTAATTTTGTCAGGCACGCACGTTTGTCAGCTATGAAAGCTTCGTCCCGAACGATTCCGCTTCTGTCATTATTTCTCTGCCTCGCCTGTTGTGGTGTGGCAGGCGCGCAGAATGTTGTGTTCTCCGCAAATGCTAATGCCACAAAAATCGGAGCGGCAGATCAGCTAACTGTTACTTACACCATACAGGATGTTGACGGATTGAAATCTCTCAACCCTGTTTTTAAGGATTTTAAAGTGCTGGCAGGGCCCTTTCAGTCGCAAAGCACCAATATGCAAATGGTGGGAAACCGGATGATGCAGAGCTCTTCCGTGTCTCTGACGTTCATCCTTCAGGCAAAGCATACGGGCACCGTTACTATTCCACCTGCCGTGGCAAATGACGTGGCCGGCCACAGCTATCAGTCTAATCCACTCACGATAGAGGTTGTCAGCGGCTCCCTTGCTGCGCGTCAGCCTCAGCGTCAGAGCGCCTGGGGCGCCGATCCGTTTGGCGGTCCGGACCCCTTCGCAGCTCCGGGCGCAGCGCGTAGCGGAGCTCCGCGGCAGCAAGTTCAGGCAGCCCCCAAAGTGGCCATCGGCAAAGACATTTTTATCCGGGTAGATGTGGACAAGAAGTCGGCGCACGTTGGCGAGCAGGTAACCGCGCTTTACAAGCTATACGCGCGCATCCCGATGCAGGTGGCAATCTCCAAACTGCCTTCACTCAACGGTTTTTGGACGCAGGATTTTGACCTTCCGAAACAGCCAAAGCCGGTGGAGGAAATGGTAGATGGTAAGCGCTACCAGGTTTTTGTGTTGAAAAAGTCGGCACTGTTCCCGCAGCAGTCCGGTAAACTGCTGTTGGATGCCGCTGAAGCAGAAGGAAGTGCCCGTGTTGTAACGCAACGGCAGAGCAATAACCCCTTTGATGACCCTTTTTTCAAACAGGCTTTCGGCGGAAGCCTGATGATGAACGATCCCTTCTTCAATGATCCGTTCGGCGATATGGCTTATGAGGATGTGCCGGTTAAGCTGCAGAGCACGCCGGTAACGATTAACATCACGGATCTTCCTGAAAAAGACAAGCCTGTTGATTTTACCGGCGCAGTCGGTTCCTTTACGCTTTCGTCCAAAATAGATAGAACTACTCTTACGACAGATGATGTAGCTACCCTTACCGTCAAGGTGAGTGGCAGCGGTAACCTGAAGCTCTTTGATGCGCCTAAGCTAAATCTGCCAAGTGGGTTAGATGCTTACGAGCCAACTATTTTGGATACGATTACAGGACGCAGCCTCACCATTAGCGGAGACAAGATTATTACATATACGATAGCACCGAGGAAAAGTGGCAACTACACATTGCCACCTGTAATCCTCTCCTGGTACGATCCCAAGAGCGGTACTTACAAATCAGCTTCCACGCCTTCGTTAAAGCTGCACGTTTCGCCTGGAAAGGGAATTATTGCCACAGCATCAGGAGGCAAGGGCAGCACAGCTGGTGATATTCAGGACGGGCTAACGCTTTCGGCTAGAGCGCCACTCATTCTTACAACTGGTTACTGGGCGGCATATAGCATTCCGCTGCTCGCTTTTATTGGAATGGTCGTTTACCGTCGCCGTAAAGATGACGAAGCGGCCCACGCCGACGAGTATCGCACGCGCAAGGCTGGCAACGTGGCCCAAAAGCGGCTTTCTGCTGCCGGACTGATGTTGCAGAAGGGCAACTCACGCAGCTTCTACGATGAGCTTTCCAAAGCGCTATGGCTTTACCTGAGCGACAAGCTCGGCATACCGATATCAGGTCTGGGCAAAGCCACTGCGGCGCAGGCGATGGCGCAACGCGGTGTGCCGGAAAGCGTCCGCCAGCAAACGGAAACCCTGCTGAACGAGTGTGAGCTTGCTCTTTACGCGCCGGTCGGCGGAAGTCAGCAGATGCAGCAGAGCTTCTCCGAAGCCGCCTCCGTTATCAATAGTCTAGAACGTACTTTGCGCGCATAATGAGTCGTCACTCACTGCGAGGTTTTTTTGTCTTCTGCTCGGTGCTGCTTACGCTTCGCGCAAGTGCGGATGTAAATCATGAACGCCTTTTACAGCTTGGTGATGCAGCATATATGCGGAAGGCATACGACAGTGCGGTAAGCTATTACGAGCAGGCCGCTTCAGGAAAAACGCCCAATGCAGTGGCACTTTACAAACTTGGAAATGCACATTACCGCTTGCGCCATATTGGCGAAGCAGTACTGTCGTATGAGCGTGCGCTGCTATATAGGCCCGGTTTTGGGCCGGCGGCAAGGAACGCCCGTGTTATCCAGGCGCAGGTGCGGCCTGGCAGCAATAAGGAAGTTTTTTTTCTTCGCTGGTGGCGCGGATTGACGGCGCCGGAGATTAGTAATCTGTGGGCTACGCTTGCTATCCTGACATTCGCAGCGCTGCTTGGCGCACTAGCCTGGAGCCGCTACCGAAATGCGAACACGGCCTGGTTGCGGCCGCAAGTCATAGTTGGCGCCGTCGGCCTCACCGTGCTTTTTGTAATCTTTAGCCTCTCAGGCGTATTGCGCGACGTGCCACGTGCAACAGCGGTAGTGATGCGGCCTGACACGAAATTTCTTCCGATTGCCAGCGGCGGAAAAGGCGCTCTGGCACTGCCGGAAGGACTTTTACTGAAGGTGCTGCACGTCAACCACAACGAAATAACTGTTGGTTTGCCGGACGGCCAGGAAGGTTTTGTACAACTTTCTGATATTGCGGTAGTTGAATAGCTAGACATGGCTTAAATTCGCGCCGTGTACGCCGTAAAAGCGCCTTGGTGGCTCCGCCGCATTGCTCCAAGCAAGCTGGTGTGGGAAATGCCACCGGCGATACAGCCGACAGTTTATCTAAGTTTTGATGATGGCCCGCACCCGAAGGCAACACCTTTTGTGCTGCGCCAATTGGCGGATTATCGCGCACACGCAACGTTCTTTTGCATCGGTAAATGTGTTGCGGAATATCCGGGCATTTTCCAGGAAATCCGCGAAGCGGGTCACAGCATCGGCAACCACACCCATAATCATCTGAACGGCTTCAAGCATGACGCGGACGCCTACCTGGCGAATATCCGGGAAGCCGAAGCCCTGATAGATAGCCGCGCATTCAGGCCGCCCTACGGACGCATCTCGCGTGCGCAGGCAAGGCGGCTCCACTCGGATGCCAAACCTTGGAAAGTATATATGTGGACGGTACTAAGCGGCGATTTTGACACTGAGCTCACGCCTGAAAGGTGCCTTGCAAATGTGCTACGACATATCAAACCCGGCGCGATTATTGTCTTTCATGATAGCGCAAAGGCCTGGGACAGATTGCAATATGCCCTGCCTTTGGTACTTGATTTTTGCAGGGAACGTGGCTGGGAAATGGATAGATTACCGGTATCGTAGGTTGGATTTTTATCACTTAAAAAGGAATAAGAAGTAAGAGCATGTTTATTGACACGCACACCCATTTGTATGACGACCGCCTGAACGAGGCCAAACAGGACGAGATGATACAGCGCGCACTGGACGCTGGTGTAAAACGAATGTATATGCCCAATTGCGACCAGCACACCATACCCGGTATGATGCGCATTGCACAGGCCTTCCCCGAAAGCTGCCTGCCGATGATTGGCCTTCATCCGACGTATGTAAAAGACACTTACAAAGAGGAGCTGACCGTTGTACGCGAGTGGCTGGAAAAGGAAAAGTTTGCCGCGATTGGCGAAATAGGCCTTGATTATTATTGGGATAAAACGTTCGTTGCGCAACAAAAAGAATCCTTTGCGCAGCAGATAGACTGGGCGCTGGAGTATGGCCTGCCTGTAGTGATTCACAGCCGCGAGGCTACGGCAGATTGCATTGACATTGTACGCAGCAAACAGAATGGCTCGCTTCGCGGCGTATTTCACTGCTTCAGCGGCACGCAGGAAGAAGCGAAACAGATTGTTGACCTGGGATTTCTGTTGGGCATTGGCGGCGTGATTACTTATAAGAGTAACAAAGAGCTCCAGGAAGTAGTGCAGGCTGCCCCGCCTCAAAGCCTGGTTTTGGAAACCGATGCGCCCTATTTATCGCCTGTACCTTACCGCGGTAAGCGGAATGAGAGCGCCTATATTCAGTTTGTTGCGGAGAAGGTGGCAGAACTGCGCGGGATTTCCATCGAGGACCTTGGTAAAACCACCACGGCCAATGCGGAGAAACTTTTCGCGCAATAAGCGAAACAGATACGCTATTTTCGCCGCCAAGAAGGAGACGTGTCCGAGTGGTTGAAGGAGCACGCCTGGAAAGTGTGTATACGGGAAACTGTATCGCGAGTTCGAATCTCGCCGTCTCCGCGTTTAAAAGGGCGAACTGGCTATCAGCTAGTTTGCCCTTTTTCTTTTTTATATGAAGCCCGGCATTGTTTGGCGCACGAAAGGCGAAAAATTTATCCTTTTCGGAAGGGCGTGACGATATCTTTATGGGCACCTTTAAAAATGAATAAAGCCGCTTTTGTTACATGTTGGTTCCTCTTCCTGGCCGCTAAAGGCTTTTGCCAGAATAGACAAGCTTTGCTGACGACCTCGGCTAAGGATAATATTGTAATCAATGATAGCCGGGTTGATACGGCTGGCAATTTGGTTAGCGTAGGCATGATCTGGTCATACGGAACGAGCTTTTATAATTGCAACCCCATCATTATCAAAACAAGCAAAAACGGAACGCGTATCTGGACACGTACGCTGAATTATAGCGGCGCAAAGGCCTTGAAAGTTCGCATAGCTGCGAACGGAGATTATCTCGTTTTGGCGAAAGATAATTGGCCGATTCTATGCCGGTTCTCGCCAGCAGGTGCTAAAGTTTTTGCAGGCCGCTACACGTATACCAATCAACTAAACGACTACATCACTGGTATCACTGTAGCTGTCTAATCATCAGATCGCAATATGTGGCTTTAATGATTTTACCTACGGATCTGGCGGCGGTCATATTTTGAAAGGCTATTTTATCCATACAGATTCTGTCGGGAATACCATTGCGGCACCCACCGGCTATAGTTTCACCTTGCAGACGTACGGCTACGACCATAGCAGCTCTTACACCAATGATTTCAAATTTTACGATGTTGCCTGCGTTGGCAACAAACTGTACTTCGCAGGTGCATATCAACCAACCATTGGGGGTGAGCGTGGCCTAATTCTAGAACCGACTTGTATGGTAATAATCCAGTTTATTATGTAACTGCTTCCACAATCAGTTATGGTGGCGGCACAGCGGCGGCAGTGCCGTTTAATACTATTGATGCGGTGCAGGGACGTTTATATGTGTCAGCATTATTCAATGGCGCGAGTTCCTCGCAGAGCTATATGATAGGGCGACTGGATACGACGAGCTTTTTGGTAAGTGGTCTGGAGCTTCACGTTAATAATAAGGCGATCTCGCATGCGCAAAGCTTTGTAAGGGATACAAATAACTGGTACTACGTGCTGCAGCCGTACAACAATGTCATCTTCGGCGGGAAGATTACGAACGGTTCGGTCGTTCAGAATAGGAGTATTCATCAGGACTCGTCAATTGTATTATCCGGAATGGCAGTGAGCCAAGATACTGTGGTGTATAATGGATTATTGTGGCTGGCTCGTACAATGCCGGCTTTCTGGCTAGCTACAATATGCAAGCTCCCGCAAGTGCTTTATGCAGCGTAGCGGATTCGCCGGTACAGTCGTCGCAATGTTCTGTTGCTATGTCGCAGCTGGTCGGAGCGCCAGCCGCGAGTCAACGGAATTTAAGCAGTTTCAGTTTTATTACTGGTGGGCCTGCTACCTGCGTCTACGATATGCATCTGTGTGGCACTGTCTCCTGTAGCAATGCTGGCCTCGCTTCTTCAATTACGCTCATGTCGCCTTCTGCCGTATGCCCGGGTGACACAATGAAGTTGGTGAGATCTGCCACCTGCAATCATCTGAAATGGTACAGAGATACGGTACAGCTTCCTGATATAGATACGCTGTATATACCTACAGATGCAACCGGTAAAGGTTCTGGCAAATATTTTGTTGTGACCGATAACGGCGCTTGCACTGATACAAGTGTTGCCGTCATGCTGAAAGTATATCCTGAACCTGTAAAGCCGCTTATCAAGCAAAGCGCGGATACTTTGAGCACCACAAAAAATGCTTCGTACCAATGGCTTGATTCAAGCTTTAAGATCATTCCGGGCGCGGTAAATGTAAGTTACATGCCATCGGACAGCGGCCGCTACTTTGTTCGTGTTACAGACAGCAATGGCTGTGCCGCTACATCTGAAGCTTTCTATTACGTCAAGCCGTCGCAACCGGAATTGTCTGTTCAAACAACTAATCTTCAGAAAGTCAATATATTCCCCAATCCAGCCTCCACAGTAATTACGATAACGAAACAATTTATCGAGCCTGTGTCGATAACCATTTCAGACATTACTGGCGTAAGCCTGGTCCATTGGGTACAAACAGAGCCGAGCCACATATACCATCTATCCTACATGAGCTTGCCAACAGGTATATACACGGTATTAGTTCATGGGACGAATTCGGTAGAACGGTACAAGCTTGTGATTTTGAGGTAGCAAATGCTGGGACTTCTGCAATTCGTAGCCATGTGAAAAGTGAGATATGCCGACATTTTGCCGCTAAATCTCCCCCGTCAAATCCCACGTTTTATCCTTAGCCATTCCCGCCGCGGCGGAATATCTTTGCGCCTCATTAAAAAATCTGCATGAATATTAAACATTCGCTGCTGGCCGGTGCGGCCCTGCTTGCGCTGGCATCCTGCAACGATACACACAACACGGGCGGCGATAGTAAAGCTGTCCGCAAGTTGCTGGACCCGGCCAATATGGACACTTCCGTCCGGCCCAATGACAACTTCTATCTCTACGCCAACGGCGCCTGGCTGAAGAACAACCCCATTCCGGCAGATCAGACGCGCTGGGGATCTTTCAGCGAACTGGTAGAAAACAACAACAATGCCCTTCGCAGCTTACTGGACGATGCCGGCAAGAGCAAAGCGACGGCTGGCTCCAAAGAGCAAATGGCGGGTGACTTCTACAAGAGCGGGATGGACAGCGCAGCTATTGATAAAGCTGGCATAGCGCCGCTCAAGCCATATTTAGACCGTATTAATGGCATTACGGATGCCGCCGGCCTGCTGCATGAAATTGCCAATGAGCACACCATGGGCGTAGGTTCGGTATTCGGGTTTTACGTAGCGCCCGACGACAAGAATGTTTCTAAAGAAATCAGCCAGTTCTTCCAGGGCGGTCTCGGTATGCCTGACCGTGATTACTACTTCAAGGCCGACAAGCGTAGCGCAGATATCCGTGAAGCGTACAAAGCCTATCTCGTTCAGCTCATGACCATGATGGGCAGCGACAGCGCAACCGCGAAGCAGGACGCAGCGGATGAATATGGGCTGGAAGAAAAGCTGGCTGCAGCATCCATGACGCGTGTAGAAATGCGCGACCCATACAACGTCTATCACAAATTCGCGCTCGCCGACCTGAACAAGCAAACGCCGGGCGTGGACTGGATGGGTGTATTTACAGACCTGAAGATTCAGGGCCAGGACAGCTGCATCGTAGGACAGCCCAAGTTCTTTGCTACAGTTGCAAAAGAATTGAAGGCTACACCGCTACCGGTTTGGAAGAAGTACCTGCAAACACAGTTGGTAATGGACATGAGCCCTTACCTCAGTTCCGCTTTTGACAATGCCCGCTTCGCCTTCTTTGGTAAAGCCCTGCGGGGTCAGGAAACGCAAAGCCCGCGTTGGAAGCGCGTATCACAGGTGGTTGACGGCAGTGTAGGAGATATGCTTGGACAGCTTTATGTAGACAAGTACTTTAAGCCGGAAGCAAAAAAGCGGATGCTTGACCTCGTGAATAACCTTCAGGCCACCTACGCAGATCGCATTAAGCGCCTGGACTGGATGACGCAGGAAACAAAGACGAAGGCACTGGCCAAGCTCAACACATTCCTCAAGAAAATCGGCTATACTGATAAGTGGAAGACCTATGATGGAATGAAGATCGCACCGGACAACTATGCCGCAAATGTCGTCGCTGCCTCCCAATGGCAATACAATTATGACATCTCCAAACTCGGCAAGCCTGTTGACAAAACGGAGTGGGGCATGACACCGCCAACAGTGAATGCCTACTATAATCCGGCTTTCAACGAAATCGTATTCCCTGCCGGCATTCTCCAGTATCCTTTCTTCTCTGAAGATGCAGATGACGCGGTGAACTACGGCGGCATCGGTGCCGTAATAGGCCATGAGATGACACACGGCTTTGACGACCAGGGCCGCCAGTACGATGCTGAAGGCAACCTCAAGAACTGGTGGACGCCTGCCGACTCTGCTGCCTTTGTGATCCGCGCCAATATGGTGGTAAAGCAATTTGATAACTACACAGTGCTGGACACGGTGCACGTTAACGGCCAGCTTACAGAAGGCGAAAACCTCGCCGACCTCGGTGGTATCGCCATTGCTTACGAAGCCTTCAAGAAAACCGACCAGGGCAAAAGCGACAAGAAGATTGACGGCTTAATGCCCGACCAGCGCTTCTTCCTGTCATGGGCTCAGGTGTGGCGCGCCAACACGCGCCCGCAAGAGCTGGCCTCCCGCGTAATGACCGATCCGCACTCTCCCAGCGAGCTGCGTTGCAACGGCCCGCTCAGCAACATGCCGGAATTCTATGCTGCCTTCGGCATCAAGCTGGGCGATAAGATGTGGCGTGCGGACAGCATCCGCGCTAAAGTCTGGTAACTGACTTACGCTATTAAAAATGAGACGGGCTGCTTCACCTGAAGCAGCCCGTTCTCTTTTATTACACTCCAGCCGGGAGTCTGCTTACCTGCCAAACGGCCGGCGGCCTTCACCGCCACCCATTGGCTGACGCTGCACCGGTGCCGCCTCCTGCCGTTGCGGCATGGCCTGCCGTGGCGCTTCCATGCGCGGCTGCTCCACGCGTTGCATCTGCTGACGCTCTACGCGCTGTTGGTCTACAGTACGTTGTTGTTCCATCTGGCGGCGTTGTGCTTCCTGCATACGCTGCATTTCCTGCGACCGTTGCTGTTGCGCAGCCTGGGCACGCTGAGCTTCCTGAGCGCGTTGCAACGCTTGCATGCGTTGTGCATCCTGCGCACGCGCTTCCTGCGCACGTTGTGCTTCCTGTGCTCGCTGTACCTGGGCATCGCGGTCAAAGGCGCGCCTGCGCTCCTCCTGCTGTGCCGGGGCCTGCTGCACGGGTGCCCTGTCTGGCGTTTGGCTGCCCCAGGTGCGGGTACGTCCAGGCTGTGGCTGCACTTCCTGCACGCGGTTGTTCTGTATCGCATTTTCAGACCTTACGGGCTCGGGGCGCTGCAGGCGCGGGTCGCGCTGGAATGTGCCGGCGGCATTACTGCGAATAGCTTCCTGCCTTACAGGCTGCTCTGCGGTGCGGAACTGGCGGGGACGCTCCGTAGCGCGGGGCCGGTTCTCGGCAATGGCCGGGCGATAGATGTTCAGGCTATTGCCGCGCAGCTCCGTGCTGCCGGGGCGGCGCACATTATTAATAGCTACCGGCTCCACGCGCCGGCCAATGGCGCGCTCCATCTCATTGCGGCGCGGGCCGCCGATGTACGTGTTGTTGTTATACACGTAGGTGTTGTTGATGATGGTAGTCTGGTGCACATACTGCGGCGCATAGCGCGGGCCGTAGCAATAGCTTTGGAAGCGGGGATTAAGGATGTACTGCTGCGGCGTAAACACCCACCAGTTGTCCGGGCAGGAGTAGCCGCCAATGGCTACGTTTATAGATATTCCGGGGCCGAGGGGCGCCCATCCATATGCACCGCCGCCGGAGCGCCAGCTGACCCATGCAGGGGCCCACTGATTGCCCGGCACCCACAGCCAGCCGTAATAATTGCTGTATGTCCAGCGGCCATAGTGGAAGGGCGCCCAGCCCCAGTTATAGTTAGACACCCAGGTATTGCCATAGTCGGTGTTGGTCCAGTAACCGTTGCTGTAATAGGGGCGGAAATCGTCGCCGGCATCCGGTACCCAGACGTAGCCGTACTGCGGGTCGTTGATCCATTGCCCGTAGGGCGATAGCTCGTCGTAAAACTGCTGGTAAGAACCGGAGCCGCTATAGGCGTCGTCTTGATAACCCTGTGCGGTGGCGCGGGTGCCTGCGGCAAAGCAGAAGAGCAGGCCCGCGAGTGCCATGCGGAGTGCGGTGATGAAGGATCGGGACATGATGATTGCTTGTTTGACGGTATAAATGCAAACGGGTTTCCGGGATTGCTTAAAGAAATGTTAGCGTTTTCGCCCCCCCCCATTGCCCATTTGCTAGTCGGCTTCAGGCTTAATGCGGATTGTATTTAGACGACTATCTTACACAGGACCGTGCCGCTGCAACTGAAAGCAATTCCTAAGGTATCAAGATGCGTGGAAGGAAGACATAATTATGTTTGTTGCTCAAAGAGGGCTTTAGGTCCAAAACATAACTATGTTTCCTGCTTAAAGGAGGCTTTAGGCCCAAAACATAGTTATGTTCCCAGTTTAGAGGAGGCTTTACGCCTGAATCATAACTATGTTTCTTGTAAAAAGGAGGCTTTGGAGCAAAAGCATAACTATGTTTCCTGTGTAAAGGGAGCTTTTTGCCGAAACACAGTTATGTTTTCCATGTCAAGGCCATTTTCTAATGAAAACATAGTTAGGTTTTCTGCCTAACGCAGGTAGCAGGCAAAGGTTTGACCAATAATCAACACATTCGTTGCCGGTGATAACACCGGCAACGGCGGAACCCCGAAGCATACAACAGCGTCTGGGCAGGCGCTTCGGCTACGCTCAGCGACCGGGGCTTTTTGCAAAAGCCCCTTTGTGGCATGTGGCCGTGAAGGGAGAATTGCCCTTTGGGCCCCACACTGGCGCGAGCATCCCGCGCGGCATTTGTGCGGAAGGGTGCTCGTACCCATGAACTGCACACGAGCACGTCACGCGCGGGATGTGCTGCATGCTCGCGCGAGTGGTACCCAACAGACTGACAGCCGATGAAACGTGCGACGCAACGGCTGTCGAATAGCGCGCTGTAGCCGGCAACATAATGGTTGGAGTGTTGGAACGTTGGAACGTTTGAATGTGGTGGGAACGCTCCAACGTTCCAACGTTCCAACACTCCAACGTTCCAACACTCCAACACTCCAACACTCCAACTTACCTTCGCCCCTTATGACGTACAACCGGCTGCTCATTACGGCCGCCCTGCCTTATGCCAATGGCCCCGTGCACATCGGGCACCTCGCGGGCTGCTACCTGCCTGCCGATATTTATACGCGTTACCAGCGCGCGCAGGGCCGCGATGTGAAGTTCATCTGCGGCTCCGACGAGCACGGCGTGCCCATCACCATCCGCGCTATGAAAGAAGGCATCACGCCGCAGGAGGTGGTGGATAAATACCACAACCTGATCCGCGAATCCTTTGCGGGCATGGGCATCCGCTTTGATGTATACAGCCGCACCTCGGCGGCGGTGCACCGCGATACGGCGCAGGCTTTCTTTAAAAAGCTCTATGACGACGGGGCCTTTGAAGAGCGCGAAACCGAGCAATATTTTGACCCCGAAAAGGGGGTTTTCCTGGCCGACCGGTACATCGTAGGCACTTGTCCCGTATGCGCTAACCCAAATGCCTATGGCGACCAGTGCGAGAAGTGCGGGTCGTCGCTTATCGCCAGAGCAGCTCATCAATCCGCGCAGCGCCCTCAGCGATGCTACGCCGGAAAAGCGGCTGACGAAGCACTGGTATTTCCCGCTGAATAAGTATGAAGACTGGCTGCGCGAATGGATAGTGGAAGGCAAGAAGGACGAGTGGAAAAGCAACGTCTATGGCCAGTGCAAAAGCTGGATAGACGCCGGCCTCCAGCCCCGCGCCATGACGCGCGACAGCTAACTGGGGCGTGCCGGTGCCGATAGAAGGCGCGGAAGGAAAGGTGCTGTATGTGTGGTTTGACGCGCCCATCGGCTACATCTCTGCCACCAAGGAACTGACGCCGATGTGGAGCGATTACTGGCAGCAGGAAGATACGAAGCTGGTGCACTTTATCGGCAAGGACAATATCGTGTTTCACTGCATCATCTTCCCGGCCATGCTCAAGGCGCATGGCGGCTTTGTGCTGCCCGATGCGGTGCCGGCCAATGAGTTCCTGAACATCGAAGGAGAGAAGGTAAGTACGTCGCCGCAACTGGGCGGTGTGGGTGCACGAATACCTAGCAAGATTTTCCCGACGGGGCCGACCTGCTGCGCTACGTGCTGTGCGCGAATGCGCCGGAGACGAAGGACAATGACTTTACCTGGAAGGACTTCCAGAGCCGCATCAACAGCGAGCTGAATGCGAACCTCGGCAACTTCGTGAACCGTGCGATGGTGATGATGCACAAGCTGTGCAGTGGCCGCGTGCCGCCGCTGCACGAAGCGCGGATGGATGATAAGGATCGGGAACTGATAGCGGCGATCAAGGAGGCGAAGGATACGATAGAAGGCTATCCTGGAAGGCTATCGGTTCCGGGATGCGCTGGCGGAGGTAATGGCGCTGTCTACAAAGGGCAATAAGTATCTGCAGGACAAAGAGCCGTGGCAGGTGGTGAAGCGTGTGGCGGATAATCCGGCGGAGCAGGAAGTGATTGATAACTGCATCCATCTGTGCCTGCAGCTGTGCGCGAACCTGGCCATCTATGTTGCACCCTTTCTGCCATCAACGGCGGATAAGATGTGCCACATGATGAAGGTGGTGGACAGGATGCTGATGTGGGAAAACGGCGGGCGCATGGACTTGCTGAAGGTGAATTATCCATTGCGCGAGCCGCAGCTGCTCTTCCGGAAGATTGAGGATGGGGAGGTGGCGGCGCAGGTGGAAAAGCTCCACGCGGCTACTGTACAGAACCCGCAACAGCACCTAAACCCGAAAAAACAATGGAATCACACAACACGGCAACACTCGCAACACGCCAACACGCCAACAGCAAAGCCGCAAATCACTTTTGATGACTTCGCCAAGATAGACCTGCGTGCAGGCACCATTACTGCGGCAGAAAAAGTGGAGAAAGCCGATAAGCTATTGAAGCTGACAGTAGACATGGGGAGCGAGATGCGCACCATCGTATCCGGCATTGCCATGCACTTTGCACCAGAAGACATCGTGGGTAAGCAAGTGACGGTGGTGGCCAATCTGGCACCGCGGAAAATGCGCGGCATCGAGAGTGCGGGTATGATACTGATGGCAGAAGATGCGGATGGCAAGCTGGTATTTGTGTCGCCGGTGCATATGGTCGCTGCCGGCAGCGAGGTGCGATGATGCGGTTAACGCGTGCGCCATATAGATGAATGCACTTATTCTATGAGCGCCTTAACAGGCATGGGCCTAACTTTACCCTTTCTCAAACCAAGAGTGTTATTTCTACTGCCGCTTGACGGCTCAACTTTTTTAAGGGGTTTCCAGAATCGTTGCAGCTCCTTCAGATGAACTAATTCCCCTAAAAAACGTTTACATAGTACGCATGGCCATTTTTCTCTTTTTCGTTGCCGTTTGGTATCTCTCCCTTTTCGGGCAATCTTTTTTCCAGCATCGCTACGCCGCACATGGCGCCTTTAAGATGAGCAAGGGCTGGGAGCGTGTGTTCTTTGTGGTGTCCTACATATTCCAGGGTACTTCTTACATGAGCCCTCGCGCATACGGCATCATGCACCGGATGCACCACGCGTATACAGATACGCGCCGCGACCCGCACACGCCCCAGTTTTCAAAGAATCTCGTGGAGATGATGTGGCGCACACGTCGTTTCTATCGCGATATCCTGAAGGGGCGCATGGTGGTTGATGAGAAATACACAAAAAATCTGCCTGAATGGCCTGCCTTCGACCGCTGGGGCGATTCTATTGCTTCTACCATTCTTTGGGTAGCACTCTACTCAACCTTCTTTTATTTCTTCGCGCCAAATGTTTGGTGCTGGCTGCTGCTGCCGGTTATTATTCTCTCTGGTGCGGTGCATGGCTCCGTTATTAACTGGTTTGCACACAAGTACGGTTATATCAACTTCCGCCTGACCAACACTGCCAAGAATCTCCTTATCGTAGACTTCCTGATGCTTGGGGAGAGCTACCACAACAATCATCACAAGCATCCGTCAAGCGCCAACTTTGGCCGCCGCTGGCACGAGATAGATCCGATCTACGTCGTTATCCGGGTTTTTGCCTGGATGCGCATTATTAAGTTGCCGAAGCTGGCGCCTGTTTCTGTTGAATCAGCTCAGGATAATCTGGTTGAAGAAGCCGCCTGATAAGATATTCAAAGATCGATATTAAAAGAGAGGGGCCCCGCAAGTTGCGGGGCCCCTCCCTTTTAGATGATTCAGATGAGTGTGGGATTAGCTTATGCCCAACTTAGATTTCATTTTAGCGAACTTGCGGCGACGCAGGATTAATTGAATCCCACGGACGGTCATAAGAACTGCTTTACCCGTAGCATATCCAACAGCAATTTCTTGGACCAGCTTTTTCAGGAAATATGGCTTCCGCTTTTTCCCTTTATACTGGACAGCATTCCATTCTTCGTACAATGCGCGTTTTGAAGCGCGGCGCTTACGCATCGTATTAAATAGAGGCTTTGCTAGTGCTAATGCCAGTTGCAAGTTGTTTTTAGCTGAAAACAGTTCCATGACGGTGCCCATCAATCCCTCCTTCGCAACGGCTGTAACTTTACTGCGCCCTGCCTTAGCCAGCGGATTAAGGTCGGAAGCCTTTGTGTGGCGCCGCTCATAGCGTAAACGGATTTTTTCACGTTTAAGCGCTTCAACGCTATCCAGCTTTTTGCGATACAGTTTCATATCAGAACATTTGGGAAAAGGGCACTATCAGTCTTCCACCTTAATACTGCGGTGGTCTTTTTCCAGAAGATCTTCATCTTCATCGTCGTCATCGCCCTCCGTGAGCACGCGGATAAACATTCCGGCAAATGCATTAATGATTGACTTGCGTACCAGAAAGATGACTACCATCATCAACATAAAAATGCCTGCTGTGACAAATGCGCCACCTACGCGGGAATCCAGTAGTGAGGAAAACGTCTCCATCAGCCCAAAGCCTAGGAAAGTAAGCGTGGCAAGGGTGAAGAAGATGTAGATAATGGAAAGGAGGAGATGTCCAATAACATGAGAAGTGCGCTCTATAAAGGCTAGTTTGAGCAGCCCCAGGCGCACGTCTATGTAGGCAGTTGCCTTATCCTTCCAGCGGGTGAAGAGATTCATCGCGAAGAGACATTCCCGCGTTAAGCGTTATAAATTTCCTGCTCCAGGTCTTGACTTTTCTTCGAAAAGCGATCCTTTACGGAGTCCTGCAGGCCGCTGTATTTGTCTTTAAGCTGGCCTTGAAGTTCTGAAAGCTTGCTCTTAAGATTGTCTAGCGTTTCAGCGCGGCTGTCTTTGTCGGTTGCCAATACATAACCCACTGCCGCGCCAACTGCGGCGCCGATGAGAAGGGTAGCTACGGTTTTTCCTGTGTTTGCCATGGTGTGATGGTTTGTTTAAGGGAATGAAAAAAGTTTACACAGACAAAGGTTAAAACATCATGCCATTCTGCACACGGCTGGCGCGGTTTTGCTTGCTCATTTTTCAGGGCATGATTACACCGCAACAATTGAAGCAACTGGTATTGTTACTGCTGATTCTGGGAGCGGTAGCATTGCTTCTTTTTACACTTTACCCCTTTCTGCCGGGGCTGCTCGGCGCTGTGACGCTTTACATTTTGTTGCGGCAATGGTTCTTTAAGCTGACGGTCGTATACGGATGGAAGCAATGGCTGGCAGCGAGCCTGTTTATTGTCGGCTCTATTGTGGTTTTCGTGCTGCCGTTTGCAGCCACCGCTGTGCTAGTCGCACCGAAAATTTCAGCTTTGCTGCAAAATCCGGCAATGGTTTCCAACACATTGCAGACAGTTACGAACCGGTTGCACGAATCCATCCCTCAACTCGCATTTAGCGAGGCGCAGATCAGTAACGTGCTACGCAGCGCCTCCGGAAAGCTTCCATCTTTTTTAGGTGGTACGCTTCAGGTCCTCACCAATCTGCTCCTCTGTTTTTTTCTGCTCTACTTTATGCTCATTTCTGGTAGACGCATGGAGCGACAGCTGCAGGACTTCGTTTCGCTCAAGGACGAAAATGTGGATGATATCTGGGCAGCAACACGGGTGATGGTCGTATCTAATGCTATTGGCATTCCCGTGCTTGCGGTTATTCAGGCCATAGCCGCTACAATAGGTTTTCTCATATTCGGCGTTGACGGTGCTGTGCTTTGGGGTTTGCTTACTGGTATCTGCTCTATGCTACCGGTGGTTGGCACCGCTATAATATGTGTGCCTATGGTGGGTTATTTGTATGCCACCGGGAAGTCGGGGGCTGCAACCGGCCTGCTGCTGTTCTACGTAATTGTGATATCAAACATAGACAACATAGCACGCTTCACATTGCTTCGTAAGCTTGGGGATGTGCATCCTGTAATCACGGTAGTCGGCGTTCTTATCGGTGTTCCGCTATTTGGCTTTATGGGCTTGATCTTCGGCCCGCTGCTGCTCTCTTACATGCTGCTACTAATCCGCATATACCGCGTAGAGTTTTCAGGCAGGCCTGGGCGTGGCAGTGATACGGCCTCACCAGGCATTAGCCACAATAAAGGAGGATAATAAGCCATTTGGCTGCATGTGAAGGTGCCTATCAAATTGTTTAGAAATCCTGGCCGCCATAGTAGACGCGATAAAAGTTCGCTCCTATACGGTAGAGAAGAACATCATAATTGAGTTCCCAACTTTCAATTTCTGCCGCCGTAACATCATAAATTTCGCCGGCACTAAACATGCGCAGGACATGAGCCCTGTTCTGATAGACGAGTGAGTTGTATTGCACCGAATAGCTTTCGGGGTAATAGTTTTCCAGCTGCGTCACCTCGCCTTTATAAAATACGCGGAAATAACCCCCGGCATCGCGAAAACCTACCACATTGTCGCCAACCTGATAGTCGGGTCGGAAATACCCAAAGTTGTAGATACTGTCCGCATAGTAAATTTTGAAGTAGCCGTCGTTAGATACATACGCCACCAGATTGTCGCCGGCGGTATACGACTGTGGCGGGAAGCTTTCGGCAACCGTTGTCTTGCCATCGTGAAAAATCTTGAAGATGTTACCCGCATCCAGGTAAGCTACCGTATTACGCCCAACATCAAATCCATTTACGGCATATTCCTCCTGCGTCAGGATATTGCCGTGATATAATATATGGAACTGGCGTGCGTAGTTATTGTATGCTGCAATGTTGTCGCTAACCTTTACCTGTTGGAGGGCGGTACCGGCCAGATAAGACTCAACCGGTAGTATGGCTCCGTTGTAATATGCTTTGTACTCATTGCGCACACCGTCCAGAAAGAGGACAACACTGTCGCCGAGAAAATATTCGTTACAAAGCAGGGAAAGATTCTTCACTGCGCCGCGGTCGAAAACATTCAGCGACTTTGCGTTCAGGAAAATGGTTAGATCGTCGCTGGTGCGGAAGGCATTGGTAAAGCCGGTGTTGAGCGTGCGTACGCCGCCGCCGTAGTAGATTTTGAAAGAGCGCGCATTGTCCAGATACGGGATATTATTCCGCCCGATACGAATCTCAGTAGGTGGCAGGTAGTCAATCTTACGCAGTATGCCATTATCCCAGACCATCACCTGATTCTGGATATTGGTATAAGCAGTAAGCGGCTGAGCATGCAGCAAAGGGGCACAGCTGAGCAATGCAAGGAAAAGAAAAGCCGAAAGCCTGTGCATGGGAATTTAAAGTGAAGGTGGCAAGTACGATGCCAAATTTCCGGCAAATTGCTTACAAATAAAAAAGCCAGCCTGAGAACAGGCCAGCCCCTATAAACCCTATCACTATGAAAACTGAGTCAAAGATAATTGCAGGCTTGGAACGGGAGGCCATTATACGCCGGATAACAAGAGAAAAACAATTCTGGGAAAGTGGACCGATCGCGGCACACAAAACAAAAATCCCGGCTTCAAGAGCCGGGATTTTTGCTGGATTAAAAGTGACATATAATACGAGCGCCTGATAACCGGGCTTAACGTACCAGCGTTACATCGCCCTTGAATACTTCCGTCATCCTGTCAGCGTAACCAATTCGGATTATGTACTGATAGTTACCGACTTCCTGATCCTCACCTTTCCACTTTCCATCCCAGCCAACATTAGCGTCTGTCGTGGAAAATACTTCCTGACCCCAACGATTGAATACGCGGAATTCCAGCAGCTTATTCAGACCTAGACCCGAGGAAATCTTAAAGATGTCATTCCGGCTATCTCCGTTAGGTGAGAAGGCAGAAGGTACAAGGATAACGTCACGGTAGTCAATCGCTATCTGTACGCTATCTGAACCAACGCAGCCGTTCGTGTCTTTGCCATATACTATATACTTAGTAGTTTCTACAGGGCGCGCAAGTGGTGCAGGGGAGTTAGGGTCTGAAAGGCTAACAGCCGGACTCCAACTATAGTTCTGCGCACCGTGGGCAAATATCTGCACTGTCTTCCCGTACTTAATAGTAGTGTCACGCGTATCAATACCTACTTCAGGCAGCGGATTCACATATACAGTTACCTGTAAAGTATCCGGACAGCCACTTGTATAGCTTGGATTGATTGGCGCACCCTGACCAACGTTATTGGAAAATACGACGGCATATGTCGTTGTAACTGGCGGACGTGCAATCGGGTCGGCGCAGTCTGTACAGGTCAATGTACCGGAAGCATCGCTGAATGCACCGCCGTGCACCTCATACCATTGATAGGCATCACCGCCGGTTGCGTGTAAGGGAACGATCTGCTTTACGCAGGCTATGGTATCTACAGGCCCAACATTCAGTTTGTGATCAGGAACGACTATGTGGAGCGTGTCAACAA
This sequence comes from uncultured Bacteroidota bacterium, assembly GCA_963782125.1. GTDB lineage: Bacteria > Bacteroidota > Bacteroidia > Chitinophagales > Chitinophagaceae > UBA1952. The sequence continues at coordinate 461,739 of CAWAID010000006.1, read as the reverse complement.
CACGGCAGCCATTTCTTCCCACAGTAAACACCGCATAATCAATGCTGCGCGGTATGTAGGCGGTAGGTGATTGCGCATTGCTGTCCTGCAGGTTATTGCCCGGGAACCAATGATAATCAAATGGCAATGTAGGCGTAGTGCAATAATTGAACTTCACAATTGGCCGTTCGTAATAAGACTGAACCGTGGCGACGTTGCCACCGCATACATTAATAGAATTATCAAACTTCTGAATAGTCAGACCAGGCGCCATCGCAACTACATCCGTACCATTAGCGTTAGGCGTCGTCAGTTGCCCCATACAAATATCTACAAGGAGATTCATGGACGTATCCCAGTTGTACGGCTGTGTAAAAGTGATCTTATTCCATGCATTAGGAGCCAATGTATACGTTGCATAATTAGCAACTGCCGTAATGCTATTATCAAAAGTGACATTGCTTACAGGGGTAATGAACTTGTCATACCGGACGCAGCCGAGCGAAACAGTCATATTCTGCAACGGCGCAGTACCTAAAATGGCACCGAGTGTACGGAATGATAGCGAATTTAATGTGCCGCTGTACAGTCCTGACGCCAGAATCTCCGCTTTGGGAATAATAAATTGATACTTATGGTAAGCAGCCCCTGAGTAGAACGGCGTATTCACCGCATTTGAAGGACCATTGGTGCCCGCGCCTACCACAACTGAATCCCCGGTGGTGCAACTGATTGTACCCGTAGTGCCGCATGGTATATTGGAGAACGGAGCAGGGCCATACGCCTGAGACAATAACTGAACATAGGATGGCCGGCATACTACAAGCAAGTCCTGTGGCGTTTCCACCCGTACGCTAGTGTCAATGAACACAACTACAGTGTCTGTGCTTTTGCATACGTATTGAGGGCTATTGGTAGAAACGACATAGCTATACGTCCGCGGAGGATTTGCCATTGGATTAAGACAGGAGGTACAGGTCAGGAATTCTGCAGTAGCTCCATCGGTGTTCGTCCAAGCCAGATCGGTTCCCGGCGTTGCGTTGGTTCCAAGCTTTACCGGTCGTTCACCCAGTGGACATACCAGCAGGTCCGGGCCGGCGTCAAGGCCAGGTAATACGTTAACTGTGAATGTAAATTCATTGCGCAGCGTGATTTCCTGTCCCGGAGCGCAGGTACTGTCGACTGCTATTATGGATAACGTATAGGGTCCGACCTGTGAAGCTGTGGGCGTCCAATTAACAGTAATTTTTCCGGTGCCGCCAGTCACAGCAGGCGTCATCGTCATTCCCGCAGGCAATACACTGCCAGGCCGCATATATATGAGGCCATTAGGATTATTGGAATGCGCGTTTATTTCAAAATTCAGTGTGTTTTGCGGGCATGCGCTCAGCACAACGTCACCTCCGGTAGTATCAATTTTCTTAACACCGGTCAGGTTTTGCGGAATGGAATCTATATAAGGAGGTGTATTTGTACAAGGCAGAACAGTTACCGTTGCATCACGCGATGCATAGGATATACGCCGACCGGTACCACGTTCCAAAGCTTCTGTGCGGAAGCCAAATACATACTTGCCCGAATTGGCCGCAACAAAATTGGCCTTGCCGGACACAGGCGACACCGTATAGTATGATGGAGCAATAGTACCTGCAGGTTGGGTTGAACTAAATCCGGCATTGTAATTTACCGTCGTAGTCGCGGTTTGCTGCGGAGCATAGTTGTAAGTAGTCAACGAATCGCCGTCAGGGCTGAATGGCAGACTAGAGAATACGCTCGGCTGATTGGTACAGCAAAATGTAAATGGCAAACCGCTATATCTTGGCGTGCTTGCATTATATCTTATTAAATTATTGATGCCGCACTCAATGAAAAATTGTGGTCCACTGCCACCATTAATGTTAGCATAAGTCAACAGTCGGCAACAAGACTGCCAGGTAAATCGTAAGTCAGAAGAACGGCCGGGTACGGTTACCGTATCCACATACTTGCGCATCGTATAGCCAGAATAGTTTGTATTTGCTAATACCCGGCAGGAATTAATGGCAGAGAAAGCAGGACACAGAAAATCAAGCGTATCCTCGTATTTACCACTTGGCAGCAACACGCTGGTAGGATTACGTGTAATCGGAGGAAAGCCCAGGCTCGCGGAAGAGATAGTCACGTTGCTATACGTATTAACCCCAAGCTGGAGGTTATTACCTACACAAATACGGTACAAAATCATGGTGATTCTGTACTTCATATCCGTAGGGCCGGACCCGATATAGTCCACATACATCTCAATTGAAGAAAGGTGATCTGCGTAAGACTTGACAGAGCCAAAAGAGGCAACCAGCATTACAAGCAAAAAGACTACCCTGCGGTGTAGGCGTGATTTCATATATAAATGTAGGCTTGGACTATAAAAGCCGAAAGTTACGGCAAAGGCGCCGTTTTGTGATTAAGACTGCGAAATACCGCCGACGGTTGGCCCTGCCCAGAACTTTCTCACCGCCGCAACGGCAATTTCCATATCCAGCCGCCGCATACACTTAAAATGCCCGCGCGGGCAGCGGTTGTGTCCCAACTTAGAGCATGGATGGCAGCTTAGCTTCTCATTTTCCATCATCACGCTGAGCGGATTGACCCGACCCTTCAGATTATTGCCTCCGTAATATGGAAACATGCCCAGCCACGGAGCGGTATTCCCCCAAAGCGATATAACCGGCTTACGGAAGGCTGTCGCAATGTGCATTAGCCCCGTATCGTTGCTCACCACCACGCGCGCCCGCTCAATCAGCGCCGCCGACTCGTTGATATTAAACTTCCCACAGGAATTATAAATTTTAATCGGGTCTTGCTCGGCAATCAGTCGTCCCTCATCCCGGTCTTCCGGCCCGCCCAATAGGATTACAGGGTAGGGAACCGCTACGCAAAACGCCTTCCACTGCTCCACAGGCAGCTTCTTCGTATTGTAAGAACCGCCAATAACGCATGCAACATAACCTGTCCAGTGAGAAGTAGGAATATCTTCATTTGTAATGCGCGCCCGCTCCGGAATATAAGTATTCCAGTCCGCCGCCGTCATTACGGATGCCTATCGGTTTTACCGCCTCAAAATAGCGCTCTACAATGCTCTCGTCCGGCATCATATTGATGCGCAGGTTCACCGCTACCCACTTTTCAACGTTCTTTTTTGGGAAAGGAAGCGCTCTTGACGCCCTCCAGCGCCGCCTTCACGCGGCCTGTCCGCAGGTTATGATGCAGGTCGGCTATGAAGTCAAATTTTTCCGCTTTTAAAGCCGGCAACACCCTTTCTAAATCATCTTCCAGTAAGTGAAGCTTGTCAATGTGCGGATTGCCCGAAAGAATAGGCGCGAACTGTGCCTTGGTGAGATAATGGATTTCTAGCCCGCCGGGAGCTGTGCCCGAAGGCAGCGCAACACCGGCGTAGTCAGCACAATATCGCCGATAGATGAAAAGCGGATGACGAGAACTTTCATGGGCGCGTAAAGTTGGCGGGAAAAATGCGTATTCCGTCAGGCGAAAACGATTGGGAGTGCAACAATTGCAGCCATTAAAATTTTGCTGCGCAACCCTGTCAGCCGCAATGACTTTAGTCTGCCAAAGGGTCGGAAGCAGCTTGCTGGCTTGTCCTTTGCGATAAGTATCCGGTACAAGAAACTAACCTTATGAACACGAATAACTTCACCATAAAAGCGCAGGAAATCCTGCAGGCCGCGCAGCAGATTGCGTTCAACGCCGAAAGCCCCTCTATTGATTCCAGCCACCTTTTAAAGGCCCTGCTGGACGATGCCGACGGCCCGATGTCCTATACCTTCTGAAAAAGGTCGGCGTCGAATCCTCCATTTGTTGAAGGCCACAGCTGGACGAGCTCATCGCCCGCGGCGCAAAAATCGGCATGGCGCCTGCCGCACAAACCCTTTCCCGCGATGCGAATAACGCGCTTGCTCCGCGCCGGCTCAATCCTCAAAGAATTCGGCGATGAGTTTGTAACGCCGGAGCATATCCTGCTCGGCATCGTTGAGCCAGAACGACGATACCGCCAAGCTACTCAAAGACGCTGGCGCTAACCGAAAAAGCCCTTATTGCCGCCATTAAAGAGCTGCGCAAAGGCAGCACCGTCAACAGCCAGACCTCCGACCAGCAATACCAGACGCTGGACCGCTACGCCAAAAACCTCAACAAGCTGGCGCAGGACAACAAGCTTGACCCGGTCATTGGCCGCGACGAGGAAATCCGCCGCACGCTGCACATTCTTTCCCGCCGCTCTAAGAATAACCCGATTCTCGTAGGCGAGCCCGGCGTAGGTAAGACGGCCATTGTTGAAGGCCTCGCACACCGCATCATCAATGGCGACGTGCCGGATAACCTGAAATCCAAAATCATCTACGCCCTCGACATGGGCCAGCTCATTGCCGGCGCGAAGTACAAAGGCGAGTTTGAAGAGCGCCTCAAAGGCGTGGTAAAAGAAGTGGCCGAAAGCAACGGCGAAATCATCCTCTTCATCGATGAAATCCACACGCTCATCGGCGCGGGCGGCGGTGGCGATGGCGCGATGGATGCCGCCAATATCCTGAAGCCCGCCCTTGCCCGCGGCGAGCTCCGCGCGATTGGCGCAACCACGCTGAACGAGTACCAGAAGTACTTTGAGAAAGACAAGGCCCTTGAGCGCCGCTTTCAGAAAGTGTATCGTGACGAGCCAACGATGGAAGACGCCATTTCCATCCTGCGCGGGCTGAAAGACCGCTACGAAAGCCATCACGGCGTGCGCATCAAGGACGCCGCCATCATTGCCGCGGTAGAGCTTTCCAACCGCTACATCACCGACCGCTTCCTGCCCGACAAGGCCATTGACCTGATCGACGAAAGCGCCGCCAAGCTGAAGCTGGAGATGAACTCCATGCCCGAAGAGCTGGATGAGCTGGAGCGCCGCATCCGCCAGCTGGAAATTGAGCGCGAGGCCATCAAGCGCGAGAACGACGAAGACAAGCTGAGCCGCCTCAACCACGACCTCAGCACCCTGCAGGTAGAGCGCGATACGCTCAAAGCAAAGTGGCTGGAAGAAAAAGAGCTCGTGGACAAGATCAACAAGACCCGCACCGCCATTGAATCTCTGAAAGCGCGAAGCCGAAAAGGCCGAGCGCGAAGGCGATTATGGCAAGGTGGCGGAAATCCGCTATGGCCGCATTCAAGGAAGAAGAAGCCAAAGCGGCGAAGCTCAACGAGCAGCTTCATGCGATGGACGGCAGCCGCAAGCGCCTGATGAAGGAAGAAGTGGATGCCGAAGACATTGCCGAAAACGTAGCCAAAGCCACCGGCATCCCCGTGCAGCGCATGATGCAGAGCGAGCGCGAAAAGCTGCTCTGCCTGGAAGATGAATTGCACAAGCGCGTAGTAGGCCAGGAAGAGCCGATTGCCGCCGTGGCCGATGCCATCCGCCGCAACCGCGCCGGCCTCAATGATCCCGCGCCGCCCGATCGGCTCCTTCATCTTCCTCGGCACCACCGGTGTTGGTAAGACCGAGCTTGCCAAAGCCCTCGCCGAAGTGCTCTTTGACGATGAGCACATGATGACCCGCATCGACATGAGCGAGTACGGCGAGAAGCACAGCGTAAGCCGCCTCGTAGGCGCGCCTCCGGGCTACATTGGCTATGAAGAAGGCGGCCAGCTTACAGAAGCCGTGCGCCGCAAGCCCTACAGCGTAGTGCTGCTGGACGAGATTGAAAAGGCGCATCCCGACACCTTCAACATCCTGCTGCAGGTGCTGGATGATGGCCGCCTGACCGACAACAAAGGCCGCGTGGTGAACTTCAAGAACACCATCATCATCATGACCAGCAACATGGGCTCGCACATCATCCAGGAGAATTTTGCCGACCTCGAAGGCAAGGACGTGGATGAAGTGGTAGCGAACACGAAGGAGCAGGTGATGGATCTGCTCAAGCAAATGCTGCGCCCCGAGTTCCTCAACCGCGTGGACGATGTGGTGATGTTCCACCCGCTGATGAGGAAAGAAATCAAAGGCATCATCCGCATCCAGTTGGAAGGCCTGAAGAAGATGCTTGCAGAGCAAGGCATCACGCTGGAGTTCTCCGACTACGCGCTGGACTACCTCATGGAGCGCGGCTACGACCCGCAATACGGCGCCCGCCCGCTCAAGCGTGTGATTCAGAAAGACAGTCATCAACCTCCTCTCCCGCAAAATCATTGCCGGAGATATAGACAAGAGCAAGCCGGTGCTGATTGATGTGTTTGATGGGGTGGTGGTGGCGCGGAATGATGCGGCTGCTATGCTGCAGGACTAAGAGTAGAAGGTTTATTGAAAAGCCCGAAGCAGTTGCTTCGGGCTTTTTGTTTTGTGGGTGTTTTCGGAATGCTATTGAGCTGCCGTTGCGTCTCACATTTCAGGGTTCGTCAGTCTGTTGGGCAGCTTACAAGGTTCTTCCCCAAATGGTTTAAGTCTTGCGAAGCAGAATTAAATCCGCTATAGAAAGAAGGTCTCTGACCAACAGCCTTTGCAATTCAGCCAAATCAAGGAACAATCAACAGCAGTAATTCTTTTGCCGGACACAGTCCTGTTTTTATTCTTCGTTTAAGTCTGCTTCGCAAGACTTAAACGAGTAGCCGGTAACTCCCAAGCTATCATTAAGCAGATTGCGGGTCACGCCCGCAATGACAGGAGACATCAGCCTGCTGTTCGTTGATGAAGCTTGCGCTGCCGCTCATGGCAGTATCTTCAGCACAATCAAGGATGTCATTGCGGCCTCCGAGCCGCAATCTGCCGGTGTCAGCTTCGGGAAGCGCTCATCGCAAGTCCACCACCTCCACCTTCGGATGCGCCTTAGCATCAAAAGTGAACTGGCCGTCCGCTAAAGCAGGATTAAGCGTAGCGCTGCTCACCTCGTATTGATATTGGTTGCCGTTCTTTTCAAAAATATTCCCGCCGGCAATGGCGCCGCTCTTTTCAACAGCCAGCTCCACTTTGGTAAACTGCCCAGTTTTCTTCGGCGTCATCTCAATTATATCGCAGGTCTTCCCCGCCACCTTGCGCGATGTGAGGTAGTGGTAGTTGTAGTCCTTATCATACACGTTCGTAAACAGCTTCGTGGGGCTCATCGTCTGTTCCGAAGGGTTATTGTTGCTCACCTGCACTTCGTTCGCGTCCTTCATATAGGTCCACACCGTCTTGCCATCGGAGATTATTTCCTGTCCGGGAATGGTGATGTGGTACCGCTCGCCCTTCAGCAGGAAGCTGCCTTTCTGCGTGCTCTGCACCTTGCCGGCCTTGCTTACAAGTTTGAGGGTAAAGGCTGCCTTCAGCGTTCTTGAGGCTGCCCATTTTTTTTTGCGCAGCTTCAAGAATGGGTTTTGCCTTCGCATCCTGCGCCTGAAGCGTCCGATAAGAGGCATATAGTAAACAGCGCAAGCAATAATCTTTTCATAGCTCTTGTCTAAGGCCACGAAGTACGCGCATCAGACGTTAAGCGTGTCCAAACAAATGGACATTCGGCCACGACGCTATGCTAAAATTTTGGCAGCTCTGCTTCGCCTCGGTGTTGGTACCCTCCTGTTTAACCTGAGCGTTCTATATTGCCGTCCGGCGGCTGAAGGTGCGGTGTAGCTGCGTTTTTTGTTGACTGTTCAATCAATAGGTTTATGAATCCCAGCGTTGATTTTTACTTTGATAAGTCTGAAAAATGGGCGCAGGAGCTGCGGGCTTTGCGAAGCATTGCTCTGGATTGTGGCCTTACGGAAGAGCTAAAATGGGGATGCCCTTGTTACACCCATCAGGACCGGAATGTGGTGCTGATACATGCCTTTAAGGAGTATTGCGCTTACCTGTTTTTTAAAGGCGCCCTTTTAGGGGACCAGGAGGGCATCTTAGTTCAGCAGACAGAAAATGTGCAGGCTGCGCGCCAGATCCGCTTTGCCAGTATCGCAGAGATAGTGTCTGAAGCGGAAACGCTAAAGGCTTATATCTACGAAGCTATTGAGGTAGAAAAATCCGGGTTGAAGGTGGAGTTAAAGCGCACGGCTGAATTCAAAATGCCAGATGAGCTGCAGCAGCAGCTAGAGCAGCTTCCGGAACTAAAAACGGCCTTTGAAGCGTTGACACCCGGCCGGCAACGGGCGTACATGCTGCACATTGGCGCTGCCAAACTAGCTGCCACCCGTGCATCTCGGGTTGAGAAATGTGTGCCTCAAATACTAGCTGGCAAAGGGCTGAATGATTAGCAAAAGCGCAATAAGCAAAATGGGCGAGCCGTAACCGGCTCGCCCATTTGCGTAAAGGGAAGTGCCACTCACTTCTTTACCGTCACATCAAAGCAGGCAATAGCGGAACATTCATTGCAATTCAGGTCGCGGAAGGTGAAGCGGATGCAAATTTTTCCCTTCAGCTCACAACAGTCAATTACTGGTGGTGGCGGTAGGAAGAAGTTGAGCGTCACAGGCCCGGTAATGCTGAAAGGCGCGCCATTGTTCCAGACCACTTCCCGCGGATTCTGATAAACGCCGGTTCCTGTTGGGTTAAACGCCATTGTCGTTATTCCGTATAAGCTGATTAATCCTGGCACCGTGCCAATGGCCGTTGCGCTGTTCACGCTCGCCCAGAGGTATGGGAAGGCCTTGCAGGCCATACACTCGTTATTGAAGTTGGAGCCGATGTCATAGCTTATGACTTCCGCGCGTACTTCGCTGAGCAACGCTGCGCCCAGACCTGTAATGCTGAATGCCTGCGTCGCAATCGTAGCTCCGCCCGATGGCGCTACCGCGTAGCTAAGTGTGCCCGGCGTTACCTTGATATCGTACTTACAGCATACAGTGTCTACGCATGTCACAATGAATGACGACACGCAGCTATCACAAAGTTTATTCCCGCAGTAGCCGTAAAGCACAACGGTGTAGGTGCCGGAAATAGCCGGAGTGTAGGTGAATGGCAGGCTGCCCGTAATCGGTGCACCGACCGCGGGGATCAGCTTGTAGCTGGCTGCTGCAGCGCAACCCTTTTTGCCGCAATCGTAAACGCCCGTAATGGTAAATGGTTGCTTGCACTTCCAGACATATTCCTTGTTGCAGGCAAGATTAGCAGTCGTTATGCCATCGCTGTATGTCTTCGTGTCCCACTTCGCCTTTTCACAATCACAGTCACAATTCACCTTAAACTTGATTACGCAGCTATCGCAAAGCTTGTCGCCACAATATCCGTACAGTGTAAGGGTATATGTTCCGGTGATGGCCGGCGTAAAATTCAGCGGCATCGTGCCGGTGGTCGCGGATCCGATGGGTGGCTGTAGCTTATAAGTAACCTTGCCTTTACAAGAGCTGTCCTTACAATTATAGACCGCACTCAGGTTGTACGGCTGATAGCAATTCAGGTTATAGCTGCCCTTGCAGGAGAGCATTTGCCCGCCATTGCCGGCAACTGCCGCCGGAAGCCCGCCATCCTGCTGCGCGCCACCGTCATTCACAGCTGTTAATACGATGCTGCCCCACGTGCTGCCAGCACAGTCGCATGGACAGCTAACGTTGAACTTAATGACGCAGCTGTCGCAAATTTTATCCCCGCACCAGCCGTACAATTTGAGGATGTATGTACCATTAATGGACGGCGTAAAGCTAAGCGGCATGCTACCAGTAAGAGGTGCACCTGTCGGCGGTATGAGCGCGTAGGTAACCTTCCCGTTGCAACTGGTATCCTTACATACGAACCCTGCATTGATGCTATACGCTTTCTTGCAGGTCAGCGCAAAGGAACTGCCGCAAAGCAGCTTAGTCGTGACAGTAGCCAAAGCGTCGCCGGCAGCAGTTGTTGACGGGGCAGTCATGGATACTGAAGTCCATTTACTGCCCGCGCATTCGCAGCATTTCGCAGTAAACTTAATGACGCAGCTGTCGCAGATTTTAGAACCGCACCAGCCATAAAGCGTCAGCGTATAAGTGCCGCTTAACGTCGGAACCAAAGTAAGCGGTGCATTGCCAGAAATGGCCGGCCCGCCCGGTGGCAGCAATGTATAAGTGACGTTTGCCTTACAGCTCGGATCTCCGCATACAAAGGCGGCATTGATTGTGTAGGGCTTGCCGCATTCCAGGCTGTAAGTTCCCTTGCAGCCAATGGCTGTCGGTTTTGGCGGTGGGCGCCTTCCACATTTGGCGGAGCCATGGTGATATTCCCCCAATGACTTTTGGAACAGCCGCAGGTATCGCAGGGAGGCACTACTACGGAGTATCGGTTGCTCGTGTCTTTGCAGCCTGTTGCCGGGTCAGTAATGACGATGTAATAGCTTCCCGTCTGGACGCCAAGGCCGCCATTGCTGTATGAATTGCCGGTAGCCAGCAGCACATTTGTAATGCCATTGTACCAGCTAACCTGATACATAGAAGCATAAAGTCCTAAAAGCGGCTTCGGCGCATAAATGGTGAACGGGCGCGTGCATTTGCAGGGAATGCTGTCACACAGTTGCGGAAAGAGGCCCGCTGCCGGGCGCCGGTTGATGGTAATGGTGCTGCTGGAAGAACAGCCGGTTGTCGGGTTAGTAACGGTTGCTATATAAGTGCCGGCGCTAAATACCACAATGCTGGAGCCCGCTGCGCCATTGTTCCAGGTGATATTAGAGACATAATTCGTCACCGTCAGCGTAATAGCTACGCCGGCGCAGGAATCAGTAGCAGTAATGACCGGCGGCGCAGGTGTCGGGCTGACCGTCACCGTTTGCGAACACGTATCGGCGCAGCCGTACTGATTGGTATCAATGAGCTGAAAAGTCGTAGTGCTTGTTACAAAAGGATGGCTGCCGTAGAACGGCCCGCTGCTTAGGAGGGTGCCGTAGTTGCCATTCTCATACCAGCCATACCCGTGTCCGGTAATGCTTGGGGAGAGAAGCGTGACGAAGCCGCCCGGGCTGCAAAGCTGTTTTGACGGCGAGATGGAAAAGCTTGCTTTTGGCTTTGGTACCGGTGTAACGGATACCGTATTTGACGTGCAGGCGCATCCGTTGGCATTGGTAAGCGTCAAATGGTAATTTCCCGCCACGGAGGTCTGGTAAGTGACGCCATTGTTCAAACCCGGCGCGGCTCCGAACACTCCTGGTGAGGTTTCCACTTCCCACAAGTATGTATAAGTGCCGGCCGGCGCTGTGAGTGTAGCCTTGCCGCCGGGACAAATGTAGCCGGGCTGAATATTGCAGCCGTTAATACCGGTCAGAACGGTATCTGATTTTGTTGCCGTGCAGATATTTCCCAGCACATCTTTCGCGTTGAGCGTAACGTTATACACACCTGCCGAAGCGTAGGTATGCACAATAGGGGAGGTGTAAGCCGTAATGCCGTCGCCAAAACTCCAGGTATAGGTGACAAAGCCACCCGGAGTGGAGCTGAAGCTCACCGGGGTTCCCGAACATACCGGTGGATGGGAGATGCTGAGCTTTGTATAGGTTACAATTTTCGTATCCGTCTTCGTGCAGATGATGATTCCGTCGTTGTAAGTCATGGTCAGCGTCACGGTATACGTTCCTGGTAAAGCATAGCAATGCGGTGTTGGATTTTGCGCGGTAGAAGTCGTCGCATCGCCGAAGCTCCACAGGTATGTGACAAAGGACGGATTGTCGAACAGCACGGACGCATCGGTCACATCCAGGCAGCCATTGCAGCCCATCTTATAAGTAAAGCCTGCGGCAATGGGGACTATAGCTTGTGTAGCAGCGCAATTGCCAATGCAGTTTGCTGTATTCGGGCTTGGCGGCCCCACGCAAAAAGTCACGCAGTAAATCCCCGGAGGCCCGTAAGTATGTGTTTTAGGCGTGCCGGATGATCCGGTGTCGGTTGTGCCGTCGCCAAAGTCCCAGATGATCGGCGCATTGTTCGGGTTGGCCGTCGTTGCCGTGAACTTCCAGGTATTGCAGCTCAATTGCGTGTCCAGCGTGATGACGGGCCCGTTCACATCCGCGCAGCATATTTTTGGCATCAGCGTTTCTACGCAGCGTTGGCAGCCGCCGTAACTGATCAGCGCAGCATAATAACCTGGAGCATTAGCAGTGTAGGTATTGGAGGTAGAGGTCGTTGTTGTAGTAGCAAGTATGCCTGCGCTGTAGGAACTGCATTGACCGGCATGCCATTCATAGGTAAATGTCCCGCTGCCAGGCTTAAGAATCTGGACACCTACAGGCCCCTGCATATTTCCGCCGGTTGTGCAATGCGGCAGGTTACATGCAATAGGCACTGCCTGAAAAGGGGTGTCTACCGGAATGCTGGCAGCAGCGCTGCAACCACCCTTTGTGGCCACAACCGTATAAGCGTTCGCGGCGGTGACACTGATGGTCTGTGTGGTCTGCGCGCCCGGGCTCCAAAGGTAGGAACTGCCTGGTGGCGCGCCGACCGCAGTCAGCGTCACCGCGCCCAAACAGATGTTGGCAGCGCCGCCGGGCAAGATGTCAAGCGTAAACTTCGGATATATCGTAATGGGTGAGAGCGCAATTGCCGGGCCGCAGCCGGTAGTAGCGCTGAGCGTTGCAGGGCCCCACGGCCCGGACCCACCCTGTCCATGCCACAGTATTGTTACGGGATTGGCTCCTGGCGGAGAAGTAACCGTTCCGAGCGCGGCGGGGGATATTATCCAGTTGATAATTGTTCCCGGCGGCAGTGTGCCGAGCAGCGTATCCAGGGTGCTCCCATCCACGCACACATCCTTAGGGCCGGTAATGGCGCCTACGGTTGCCGCCGTCACGACAAGCGTATCCGCCGGAATGGCGCAAAAGGGCGAGCTACTTTGCCTGAGCTGGACCTGCAGCGTACCGGGCAGCGTGCTCCAGAGGACATTCACCGCATCACCCGTTGCGAGGGTGGTGGTGCCGGGCTGGAAAGTGCCGCCTGCCACTGTCCATTCGTAATAATATCCTGTCGGGGCAACCGTTGTCATGCTGTATGCATAAGTGCTCCCTGCGCATCCCACTGCAGTGCCCGTAATAGAGCCGGGCAGCGGTACCGGTACCACTTTCGCGCTCACAGAATCCTTGGAATTGCAGAATGCGCCGGGTGCCGCGGTTGCGACAATCGTGTAGTTGCCTGGATTATTGAAGGTGGCTGTGTAGGATGGGGCGGATGACACAGACGAAGGTGTCACACCGGTGCCGGGATTTGCTGTCCACCCAAAATTGCCAACCTGACTCGCGCCAAATCCGGCGCTTTGCCCTGCGCAAATGGTGGAAGGCCCGAAAATGACAAACTTAGCCTTAGGCGTGATGTTAAAGCTGCCTGACGAGGTGCAGCACAGGTGTTTATTATTGAGTGTGATACTCAGTACATAAACATCGCCGGATGTGGCGCCCGTCCAGTCTATAACGGCGGTATTGTTGTCCGGGTAGGTGCTGACGCGGCCCGTTTCATTAGCGCTGGTCGTTGTATTGGTCAGCGTCCAAGCGTAGTCGGTGCCGGGCAGGTAGGGTAGGGTATAGGCTGTGGAGCTCCCGACGCAGGGCACCGGATTGCCCAAAATAGCCGGTGTGCTCGGAATGATGGGCACCGTGGCGTAAGCGGTACAGCCGCCGCAGGTAACGGAGAGCTGTCCCTGCGTGCTGCCATTCCCCCATAGCACCGTGACCGTGTTCGCACTGGTGCTTTGTATGGTACCGCCAATTGGCGTTCCCCATGATGGCGTGCTACAGCCGACCGCCGTGTACTTAACCACTGCGCCGGAACACACCGTGCTGATGCAATCAATCTTAACGGTACCGTTCACCACCATCACTGTTTGCTTAAACGTATCTGCGCAGCAGGTAACCATGGATGTTGAGTCATGGCCTCCCCCGCCACCCGTCCCGCTACTCCCGCCGCCGGGAATTATTATGGAGCTGTACGCGATCAGCGTAACTACATGCGGTCCCGAAGTGCTGAAGATGTGCGTTGGGCTGGTAAGGTTACTAGTATTGGCTGCGCCGGAAGGCAGGTCGTCAAAATTCCACGAGTAGTATGCTGTTCCGCCAAAGACGGTTGTGTTGGTAAAATTGACTGTGGAGCCTGCGCAGGCGCTTGAGGGCGAGAAGGTAAAACCCGCAGCAGGCTTAGGCACAGCAGTTATGCCGAGGCATTTTGTAAACGTATTGCCGGAGCCATCGGTGACCGTTAGCGTGAGCGTATAGGTACCCGGCAGCGGCCAGTTTATGCTTACGTTCGGGGAAGTTGCGCCGGGACTGACAACAGGCGCCGCCGGGCCGCCGGTAACAGTCCAGAGGTAGGTAGCCCACGGGCCACCCGTTGCCTGATAACTGGCAGGTTGTCCGGCGCAAACGGTTACCGCGACGCAGTCAGTTCCGTTGCCGGTTGAGCCCGAACCGCCTTTGCGCTTAAAGCAGTCGGGCTGACTGTATTTTATCTCTACCTGATTGCAGCCTTGCGCGTACACACGGGACGGCATAGTCAAGCCTATCACGGCTATGGTCAACAATACTGCGATGCTCCTGATGCGTAATGACGTGTTCATAGCAGATTGCTTTAGTTGTGAGGATTAGAATTGCCATTGCCGCAACCGGTCTTCTTGTGCTCATAGCAGACTACTTTGCTGCACACAGAGCAGTCATCAAAGGATATGACGTAGCGTATACACCAGCGGATGGTTGCCGCGCAGCATTTTACGGTGGGCGGCATGGTAATGGTCATTGCGGCGTCATAGCCGCCGCTGAAGTTTTTCGGCGGAGCAAAATTCCATTGCAGCGCATGTGTTCCGGCACCGGTGCCGGTTACACCGGCAAGCGTTCCACCATCCAGATTACCGTAAGTCTTACTATCCTTATTACACGGAAGGCAATCCTCGCTTTCCGGCAAATACTCATAATACATCAGCTCTGCGCGAATGCTCCTGATGAGCTTCACCGGCGATGTACTGATGGTGATAGGTTGCGCGAGTGAAAGCGTATTATTTCCGTTCAGGACGGCGCTGCCGGCAGGGATATTGATTTTCGTTTTCGGCGATTCGCAGAAGTCGCACTTACAAGGCGCGACATTCGTGCAGGTATCCCGTGAGGCTTTCCAAAAAGTGTTGGCAGCGTCGGTAATCTCCGCCCCAATGCAAATAGCGCTCAGATTTGTCGCTGCGTTAATTGTTCCGCTAATAATGATCTGCGCTCCTGCAGGAATGCTCGTATTCAGCGGCGGCGTGAAGGAGACAACAGACGCACCAGTCGGCGCGCTGGATGTGACCACAAGGTTGGTCAGTTTGGCCGTGCTCGCATTGACATTTGTAATGGAATACGAAAATGCATACACCCCCGCAGTGCCCGTGCACCATACTTTAATGCTGTCTATCTGAATAACGTAATTCGTGACCAGCAGCTCGGTGACCGCACTGTAGCTACGCTGCTGCCCTAGGGGGGCGCTGGCCGGGCTAAGAGCTTCTACATTCCAGGCATAGCGGCAGAAATAGGGCGCTTTGCAGGGTGTGGGAAGGGCATCGTTGAGGGATATTTCCTGTGCATCGCGGATATCTTTTGTGTAGATGGGCTGGCTGCCGGCTGCCGCTTCTGTGACGGTCTGGCTTTCGCCTACTGCCCATATACGCAGGCGGTATAGGACACCGCCTGTAGGTTGCGGACTTACCGCCGTCCAGCTAAAGCGAACAGGACTTTGCAGCTCGGCTGCGACGTAGCGCTTATTGTTAGCCGGCGTCAGGTTTTGCGGCGGCATATAGCTTGGCGCTTCTGGCGGAGCGGCCCCTGTTACCTCAAAAGGCTGGCAGGCTTCAGCGCTGACCGGCACATTCTGCTCGTTATAAAACCTGGCGCAAAGGCTATACGCGCCTGGCTTCAGCTTCGGGCATTTTACAAACGCACTTTGCAAGTCCGCCGCAGTGAAACTTTTGGTGCGAAAAGTGCCTACAAGCACACCAGTTTCCGCAGGGTTACCGCAAACTGTTACGTCGCCTTGGCGAATTTGCAAGACTAACTTTAGTGATTTGTCAAAAGACAGACGGGCAACTGCATCCAGACTTAATCCATCCGGATGGGCCGGCCATGTGGCTACGTCAGCCGGGAGTACAGGCTTTATTGAAAGGTTGCGGATGGTGACCAGAAAATCTTCAGTCTGTCCTGCGGCTTCTTGCCCGCACAAAAGACTCAACAGGCAAATGAGGTAGCAGTTGAAGCGGCGCATATGCAAAGAATTTAAACAACCTGAAAAAATGAAGAAATTAATTTCAATTAAGCATTGTAATAAATAATTTCATACGCCTAATGTAATGCCTTTTTTAGTTAAAATGTTAACAGGATTTAACGGATTTTTCGTGCCGGTATACCGTAGCGTAAATCAATAAGTTGCCTTAATGAAAAAACCCGCGGCAAGCGCGAGTTGTCAATTTTCTAATTCCCAACAGGTCTAATAATGCTTCAATTTCAGATCTGAAGATATCTGAGGCAATCAGTTTGCACTTACCATTTTCCCTTCGGCCGTGCAAAATGGGCAAAGGCCATGTTCACCGCCAATTTTATTGTCTGCCCCGCCATTCAATAAATCGCTACCATCACCAGCCGCATATAAAATCAATGGCGCATAGTATAGCAATGCGAAGCCATTTACAAACCCTTACATATTAGCATTAATATGGTGGTTCGGGTTTGAGGAAGAATATGAAAGGGCGAATAAGAATTGTGGCCGTTTGGGACACATTGATATACCGATTTCAACGCCATACATTAATAAGGCAGCTCTTTCTGTCAATAATCTCCCCGTTAGCGAACTGGATTTCTAAAGTGTTCGCGCAACCCCAAAAAATAATTTTTTTAAACGGAAAGGCGATAACCAGTGATAAAGACAATATCCTCATGCTGTTGTCTTCGAATTACAACGGATTGCGAGCAAAAAATAATTCGTCCAAAAAGTTTTTGGACGAATTAACCGATCGGGTGGGCCCAACTGCGAAAAGGTTAAATCAAATAATGGAACTTTTCAGGCGTATCGTGGCGCAGAACAGACAGATTCAGGCATTTATAAAGATGTTGGTATAGTAAGATGCTGCGAAATTAGGTGGGGTAGCCAGGCAATGAATATTTACATACTAATCACAATCTCATTTTATTATGAATAAAACTTACTTAACAAGACATATTGCTTATTTACTTCTGACTGGCATGCTGATTGTTAGAAGTAGCACCGCTTTTTCGCAGGCACCTTATTACAAATTTGCGAGTGGCTTTATACCATCGTCCAGCTCCTCCAGCTATCCATTGGCCATAGCCGTCGATGCGGCGGGCAATGTATATACCACCGGCTTTTTTACTGGTACGGTAGATTTTGACCCCGGCCCCGGCACACAAAACCTAACCAGTGCAGGTGTCAACGATATGTTTGTAAGCAAGTTGGATGCGGCCGGTGCTTATGTTTGGGCAAAAGGTTTTGGCAGTACTACTTATGATGCGGGCGATGGCATAGCGGTGGATGGCACTGGCAATGTTTATACTACCGGAATATTTGGAGGGACGGTAGATTTTGACCCGGGCGCGGGCACGCAAAACCTCACAAGCGCAGGTAGCCAGAACATATTCATAAGCAAGCTGGATGCGAATCGTGCTTACGTATGGGCAAAAACCTTTAATGCCACAAGCGGTAACGGCATCGCGGTCGATGGCAGCGGGGCTGTCTATACCACTGGCTACTTTTCGAATACCGTGGACTTTGACCCCGGCCCCGGCATACAAAACCTGACCTACGCTGGCGGCACTGACATCTTTGTTAGCAAGCTTGATGCAAGCGGGGCCTACGTATGGGCAAAATCTTTCGGCGGCAGCAGTTCAGGATTTGATATCGGTAATAGCATAGCAGTGGATAACAGTAACAACGTTTATACAACCGGTTACTTTGTCGGCACGGCAGACTTTGACCCGGGCACCGGCACCCAGAACCTGACCAGCGCCGGCTCTGATGATATCTTCGTAAGCAAGCTGGATGCCAGCGGAGCCTATGTATGGGCAAAGAGCTTTGGAGGCACAAGCGCTGAGCATGGAAATAGCATCGCGGTTGATGCTAGCGGTAATGTTTACACTACCGGTTACTACCAAGGCACGGTTGATTTTGACCCCAGTACCAGTACACAGAGCCAAACCAGCGCAGGAAGTGCAGACATCTTTGTAAGTAAGCTGGATGCAAGCGGCATTTATGTATGGGCCAAGAGCTTTGGCGCCACAAGTGGCGATTATGGATTAAGCTTAGCAGTGGATGGCAGCGGCAGTGTTTACACGACAGGGTATTATCAGAGCGCGGTTGATTTTGACCCCGGCACCAGCACCCAGAGCCTAACCGCGGCCGGATTTGAAGACATTTTTGTGAGCAAGCTGGATTCAACCGGGGCCTATGTATGGGCAAAGAGCTTTGGTAGTACGACTTCTGATGAAGGTCAGGGCATTGCATTGGATGGCAGTGGTGGAGTGTACAACACAGGATACTTTAATGGCACAGTAGATTTTGACCCTAGCACTAGCACCGCTAATCTCGTTTCCTTCAACGGACGGGGCGGCTATGTACAAAAGCTCTCCCAGTGCAGTGGCTCCACCACAGCTACTGCTACTGCCAGCGCCACCCAATACACTCAGCCTATTGGCGGCAATATCCAGCCGCTCGGCTTAATGAGCAATTGCGCAGATATCGCTAAGCTCAGTCCCTCAGGCAGCAGTAAGGTAAATGGCGCCGTAACTGCCAATGTATATATTCAGAGCACAGCTCCGACATTCAATGGCCAGCCGTATCTGCGTCGCACGTATGATATCACGCCTGCTGCCAATGCAGGCACAGCCACCGGTACGCTAACGCTTTACTATACCCAGGCAGACTTTACAGACTATAACAGCAAATCGCCCGTGTACCCGCTGCCGACCGGGCCGGCAGATGCCACTGGTATCGCCAACTTTCGCATTTCGCAGGAGCATGGCACATCAGCCACCGGTCTGCCAGGCTCATACACGAGTACGCTTGCTACAAAGAAGGTGGTGGTAAACCCTGTTGATGCAAACATTGTCTGGAATAGCACTTTGTCCCGCTGGGAGGTGCGCTTTGATGTGAACGGCTTCTCCGGCTTTTTTGCCTTCGGCGGAAATAGCTCTGTTCCGCTTCCGATTGAGCTTACCTCATTTACAGCAGCAACATCTGCTTCCCGGAACCGCATTGACTGGCAGTGGGCAACTGCCCATACAGGCGCTACGTTCTTCATTGAGCGCAGCGCAGACGGCAACGCTTTTGCAACCATAGGCAGCGTTAATAGCCAGGCCAACAATGATTTCTATACGTTTTACGACGAGCAACCATTGTCGCCAATTGCGTATTATCGCCTGACAATGACCGTCCCAGATGGCAAAACGGACATCAGCAATACGGTAGCTGTGCGTCGTGATGATTGTTGCGGCAGCAGTGTAACTCTGTTGCCGGTACCGGCTACAGGCACCATTACCCTAACCTGCACATCTGATGCACTTCGCGGCCGGCTGGCAACGGTAACCGATATGCAGTGGCGTGAGGTGAATCGCTTCATCATTCAGGCATCGCAGGTAATAGATGTGCAAACCTGGGCTGTGGGCATCTATACACTGCACTTAGGTGATGGCACCGTACGGCAAATTGTGAAGCAATGATGCCATGCGCCACGACATTGTAAAAAGTAAAAACCCGCGCCATGCGCGGGTTTTGTATGGGTGGGCCCAATTGCGAAAAGGTTGAACCAATTAGAAGAATTATTCAGGCGAATTGAGGCGAGAAATGGCCAGGCCCGGTAGGATCGCTATCTGATCAAAACGTTGAAATTTCGCAGAGCTTTTCGGATGGTACAATTGGGTGCAGTCAGGCATAAAAATCCAGTTTATTGACAGACACCTCCGTCATTTTCACTTCCTATTTCATGCAGCAAAAGGTGGGTTGCTCCTACGAGAACGGCAATCTGTATTTGAGACCCGCTTCTTCACTAAACAAATGCTTTGATATCCTCACCCAAATCAAATACCTCCGCCCGGCCAGCTTTAGCGTCTGCAACAATGCTGCTACCTGCGGCGCTTCGGTAGCCCGCGGCACAATGAACCACCACCGGCTTCTCCTCCGGGATTTCGCCGGCTCTTTCGCGCAGCTCAAACAGCGGAATTGAAATGGCGCCTTTGAATACCGGGTGCTCTTTTACTTCGGTAGGGTTCCGAACATCCACAATAGTGTAAGCCTCTGGAGTCTCCTTGAATGCTTTCACGTCCAGCTTGTCCATGTGGTCGCTGCCGCGCTCAAAAACAAAGGCTAACTGAATGAATGGCTCGTAACCGATTTTAGCAGCGCGAGCTATCAATTCTTCCAAAGATTTTTCATCCGCCGCAGCAAGGTGAAAAGACTCGCGTGGCGCTACGATGCTCCCCAGCCACGTTTCAAATTTTGTCTCGTTCTGAATGTTGACTGAATTTGGCAGATGTTCTTTTTTGTAATCCCCTTGCTTGCGGGCATCTATGATGATTGTTCCCTCAAATTCAGCAACGTTGGACGGCTGGGTCGTTCGCTTAACGGCTTCCAGGGCAGGCTCCAAATCGGGCGCGCCGGTGCGATTGAGCGATACCGCGTAACCGAAATACTTAGGCACAAAAGGCTGGTCGGTGGTGAGATTCTTTACAAATTCTTCCTCGCGCATCTCCTGCAACGACCAGTTTGTTTCCTTCTCCGCGCCGATGGTGCTTTCAGAAGCCTTGCTAAGCGATTTGCCACAAAGCGAGCCAGAGCCATGCGCCGGATAAACAATTACTTGGTCATCCAGCACCGCGAGCTTGTCGCGCAGTGAATGGTACATCTGCCGGGCCAGCTCATCCCTTTTTGCCGAAACGTTTCCGGTATCCTCGCGCAAATCCGGACGCCCGCAATCTCCGATGAACAATGTATCGCCGGTAAACACGGCTACATCTTTTTCCTTCTGCGAGAGCACAACGCAGATGCTGTCAGGGGAATGCCCCGGTGTATTCAGAGCGCGCAGCGCCAGGTCCCCGACCACGATAGTGTCTTCTTCATCAAAAGGGGTATGCGGATATTCCACTTGCTGAAGATGTGAGCAATAAATCGTCGCACCGGTCTTGCGGAGGAGTTCCAGATGTCCACTGACAAAGTCGGCATGAGGATGGGTTTCAATAACAGCAGTGATTTTAGCCTTGTGCTTTTCCGCAAATGCTAGATACGGCGCTACGTCGCGGGCCGGGTCTATCAGCGCTACTGCAGACTTTGCCTTGTCCAGCACCGCATAGGAAAAGTGCGACAGCGGTTTTTCTTCAAATTGCTCTATCATCATCATGGCTATGTTTTAGAATACACAAAAGAACGTATGTCGCGGCTGCAAAAAGGTGACAATTGTCACTAAAATCATCATCGCTGAGCACGCTTTGTTATTAGGCCGATTTGAGATAGAAAAGTTTCAACAACAGCCGCAACAAGCAGTTGGAAACCCGTGCTAGTGTATTGGGTGATTTTTGTCTCCATGGTCACAGCAGCGTTCGTACAAGTTTTAAAGAGGACCAAGCAAAATCCTCACCCCTACCAGCGCAAGGCACACCGCCAGCACCTTGACGATAACCGCCGTCGGTAGCCTCCGCGAGAGATACGCGCCAAAGAATGCGCCGGGCACTACGCCGGCAATCAGCCCGCCAATCATTCGCAGTACATCGCTGCTATTGTAGTCGCCTTGAAAAGCGTGAACAGCCACACTGATAGCCGACATGATGGCGAGAATAAACTGCGATGTGGCTGTGGCTACCGGCACCGGAATGTTCAGCCAGTTCACCATCGCAGGGACGTGGATGATGCCGCCGCCGATGCCGAGGATGGGTGATAGAAAGCCCACCACAACACTGATTAGGGCACCTTGAGTTGCATTGTAGGAATAGGTGAAAACAGTTCCGCCCTTGTCTGTAAGCGTCGCGGATTTCCACCTTTTTCCCTTCGGCGGCTTGGTGGCGACGGACAGAGGAGCGGCGGCTCTTTTCTTGTTCTTGATGAATAGATAAGCCGAAAGAGCCAGAAGCAATAGTCCAAACACGATGTTGAATGCCGTCTTCGGAATGTAGTCGGTCAGGAAGACGCCGATGATGGAACCCGGAATGGTGCAGGCTGCAAACAGCAATCCGATTTTATAGTCTATCCTGCGCGAACGGGCATAGGCCGCCGAGCCCGCGATTGCATTGGCGGCGACGATGGCAATGGAGATGCCGGTCACAATGTCCGGCGGCATGTCTGGCTGCGTCAGCAGGAGCAGTGGCACCAACAGAAAGCCGCCACCCGCGCCAATGAGCGTTCCGATTGTGCCGATGACAAAACCAATAGCGATGAGCAGAATTAGACTGTCCATATACGGGCCGCGATTAGTGAGGCAGCCGCTCTTTAAACCGCCCATACACCCATGTCCCCGCAATGGCACTAAGCAGCGTCACGACAACGACTGTCGCCCCGGTCCCTATCTGCGCATACAACGGACCAGGACAAGCGCCTGTGATGGCCCAGCCAAGTCCGAAAATGATTCCACCGTACACGTTGCCCCAATGGAATTTCTTCGGTTCAATCTTCACCGGCTCGCCGCTCCACGTTTTGATATTGAACCTGCGGATAACCGCAACACTTATCATCCCGGTGACGACGGCACTGCCAATGACACCGTACATGTGAAACGATTGAAGCCGGAACATTTCCTGAATGCGGAACCAGCTTATTACCTCAGACTTTACGAGCAGGATGCCGAACAGAACGCCGGCCACCAAATACTTCAGGTTGCTGTACCACGGCTGCGCTGCGGAGGGTGTCACTGGCGCAGCCGACAAAGATTTCTCGCTTACTTCAAAGTCGGTGTGTTGAACAAATGCAGTCTGCATCACGAAAGATTTTTTAGAGAGATAGAATGAGGGGCAACACGAGGTTGGCCATGAAAAATCCACCCGCCATAAAACAGCACGTTGCTACCAGCGACGGCCATTGCAGATTGGACAGTCCCATGATGGCGTGGCCGCTGGTGCAGCCGCCTGCGTAACGTGTGCCGAAGCCAATAAGGAAACCGCCGAAGACCATCATCGTGAAGCCCCGCAGCGTAGCCAGCGCATCCCAATTAAAAAGCTGTTGTGGCAGGAGCGAGTGGTAATCGGTGATGCCGTATTGCGCAAGAGAAGCCTGCAAATCGGGATGCACTACAATCTCGGCACCGCTGCTTAATAGCGTCGCAGCCACAACACCTCCAACGACAATGCCGCCGACGAAAAACAGGTTCCAGGCCTCGGCTTTCCAGTTGTATTGGAAGAAGGGGATTTTCGCAGGGACACAGGCCGCGCACACATGGCGCAGGCTACTGGAGATGCCGAAGGATTTATTGCCAAGCAGGAGAAGAAGCGGCACCGTGAGGCCGATGAGCGGCCCGGCCACATACCACGGCCACGGCGATTTCAGGAAGTCTATCATAAAAAGCTCCGCCGTTTCTATTTCCAGCGGTGGGGCAAACTTCCTCTTTAAAACAGCACGTGTTGGTGACAATGGTCACTTTGCCTGTGAGACCACGTCCAACCATTCTATGTGGTTACGCGAAAGTTTCACTAAACCAGCCACCTCCAATTTTTTCAGTAACCGGGAAATCACCTCGCGAGATGAATTAAGGTCGGTGGCTATTTGCTGGTGGGTAAGCGGCAGCAGGTCGGTGCCAAAGACGTGCCGTTGCTGGCCGAGATAGCTTAGCAGCCGCTCGTCCATGTTCTTGAATGCTACGTCGTCCAACGTCAGTAGCAGGTCTTCAAACCGGGAGCGATAGGTTTCCACCACGAAGTGATACCAACTGATGTACTGCCGTACCAGCTCGTCCATTTCGCCTACTGGCACCTTGACAACCACCGATTTTTCAACCGCGATGCCTTTTATATCCATCCGTGATTGCTTGCCCGCGCAGACCATAGATAGTGCGCAGGCCCCACCGGGTTGCAAGTAATAAATGAAATACTCGCCGCCGTCTTCGCCCTCGCGGTAGAGCTTGATGTGACCCTCTACCACCAGCATCACCGACCGCACATATTTTCCGCTTTGCACCAGTTCTGTACCCGCAGGCAATTCCGCGATGGTGCTTATTTCGGCAAGCCGCCGGATGAGGGCGGGTTCCAAGGAAGGAAAATATTTTGCGAGGAGCTTGTCAAGCGGCTCGGTTGTATAGGTAGGTGCCAATTTGATCTTGCTGATTTTATAAGGGTGCAAGCTATTTAGGAATTGAACAAGCTTAGAAAAGTGAGCCAACGAGAAGATTTTGCTCGGCTGCATTTTGATTATGGCGCGGCTATTATAGAAGCCCTCTCATTTGGCTTAATTTTTTTGCAACCTAACAATCTATCGTAGAGACTCCATGAAGAAGCTAGCTATTCTAGCCAATCTGCTGCTTGCAAGCACTACCAGCTACGCCTGCGTAACCTGCAACAAGCAAACTCAGGACGCCATTTTCAGCAGTACGTTTTATCCGAATCTGCTCACGATGCTGTCGGCTTTCTTTGTGCTCACGGCAATTGTCCTTACGCTATCCTGGCTGTCTACCAAGCGGTACAATGCGCGGCTGGTGGCCAATCCTTGTGTCAAAGAACTCGCTTCAGTACCGCTGACCACCGCCGCTGCTGTTTTAGGCATAGGCATGGGTGGCTTTGCCGATGGAATTATACTGCATCAGGTCTTGCAATGGCACGAGATGCTGACGGCAAAAATTCCTGCCGATACGTTGGTAGCTAAAAGCGTAAACATGTTTTGGGACGGGGTCTTTCACTCATTTACGCTGCTCACCACCCTGCGTGGTATTTACCTGCTGTGGAAGCTGCTTCAAAAGCAGAACATCAACCGGTCGGGCTACCTGATGAGTGGTGGAATGTTGATGGGTTGGGGCTTGTTCAACCTGGTGGAAGGCATCATTGACCATCACATTCTCGGCCTGCACAACGTGCGCGAACTTGCGGCAAGTCAGGACGCATGGAACTACGGTTTCCTCGCCTTCGGTGTTGTACTTCTCGGTGTAGGCTGGGCGCTCGTGAAGAAGGGCGAGCATCAGGCACGAATTGCCTGATTATTTCAAAAGCTCCAGCAGAGCGTACCGCTCACGGTCAATTTCCTTGCGGGTACGAATGCCGCGCAGTCTGAAAAGCGGCAGCGGCGGGCACCAACCCTGAATGGCGTGCTGCGCCAGAAACGTCGTGACAATTGCCGGCAGAATGAGCCATTTTTTGCTCACCGTCGCCGCCAGCACAACGCCTGTCAGCGCGACCAGCGATGCATTCAATTCCAGCGTCCGCTCAATATCCCATTCCTTATCCAGTCCTTCAATGCGCGCGGCAATGGCTTGTGGGCTGGCGTTCTTGTACTGTCGGACATTGGCTTGGGTTTCGCGGTCAATTTTTTCGTTGATGCGGTCTGGGGTCACATCTCTAACGGGGTCGGCGGCAGGCTGTGAAAGTTCCATTTTTTTAATAGCAGACGAAAGAATAATGCCACCGATGTAGACTCAAGGATTGGACTTATTACCCGGTTTTGCATCTTTGTGCGCCTGAAAAACTGAGGGGCGTTAAACACAAAGGACAATTGAGGTACTCTGGTGTATAGCAATCCTGGGAATGGATTTGACCCATGGAAAAACGCAAACGGAGAAAAAATTTTGACAGTTTCCGGTTTGGTAGCCTCAAGGCGGGACTTGCCGCACCGTTTTATAGAAGACCTTTTGAAAATGGCTAAGTTTCCGGACATTAAATAGGGATGAGTTTAGTATCAAAAAAGCAGAACCAGCGAAAGGAGCTCATTCGAATTGAATAATTTACCAGTTCCATCAGACAAGGGGGCCTTTAGGCAACCAGACATTGTGTGACCAGTCTTTCTTCAATATTGTCGTCAATGCTAAAGCTTATTGCGCATGGCATTAACGCCTGTCCATAAAAACACTAAAGACCACTGAAACGAGTCCGCTGCCTCCCCAACACATCAAAAGGAAAGTACAAAATTTTCAAGCTCAACATTTTCCGAAAGGTTAAGCCGCTTGCGAAGTCGGGAACGTGTCTTTTTTACCGAATCTGCCGAGATGCCCAATATGGTTGCGATTTCTCTATTTGTAAGCCTGAGTTTCACAAAAAGAAACAGCCGTTCTTCAGCTTCAGTAATACCAGCAAAGCAGCTTCTGATACGATTAAGATAGCCGGGGTACTCGCGCTCAAAATACGCTTTGAACGAAAGCCAGTCTGATGGCGTAAGAATTCGTTGACTGTATAAATCGCTCCCAAAGGAGCTCACTTCGCGCGTCGTCAGGACGCTCGTTCTTTCAGTAGTCAGAAGCGCCTCGGCTTCCGCCAACTTGACATTACTGCTGACCAACAGCGTATTTGCCTGGTCAAGTTCGCCTCAGGTACCGCTGCTGTTGTTGCTTTGAGTTCCGTCTTTTAGCCACAAACAGGTAAGTCAATAGAGCTACAATGCAAAAAGCGATAAGGATAACGGCTGCCTGGGTACGAAGAATTGACTTTGATGCTTGCAAGTTTGCAGCACTATTTTCCAGTCTCGCATAGAGAATTTGGCTATCCGCTCGGGCATTTTCTCTGGCTACGTTGAGTTGAACTTCCGGACCGTGGGTGCTATCACGCAGCTTATTATAAAGGGCCAGGTAGCGAAAGGCCTCTGGAAACTGCTGAAGCTTTTCGCTCACAAACGCCAGACCGTAATAGTCAACCTGCAGATTATCCAGCCATCCATGCGTTGAATCAATGTTCTTGCAATATTGAAACAGCGCAAGCCCTCGCTCATGATTTCCAAGCAGCACTTCAGCCAGAGCTTTATTGGCCTGGGATATCATCTCCCTGCGAAGATTCCCTGTTTCCCGGTCGATTAGGATGGCGCTGTCCAGGAAAGCAATTTCTTCAAGCTGGCGGTCTTCAAAATCCAGCAGCGTAGCGAAATTGTTATATGCTGCTGCCTTATCGGCAAAGCGATAACTGGAAAGAACCGGCAAAGCCAGATTGAAGTAGTGGTGGCTCGTGGAATAATCCCCCTGTCGGGCATAAAGCACAGCAATCTTTTCTAAACATTCGGCGGCGCATAATGTATCGCCGGCGTCGGCGCAGAGCCACGCAGCCCGCTCCAATTTATTGATAGTGCTTTTCGCATTATCATGAACGATGAAGTCTAGCCAGGCCCTCTTTTGCTGCACAACCGCTAGCAAATGCCTGTTTCCAGACTGCGTGGCCAGCTGCTCGGCCAATAAGACATAGCGTGCGGCAGCTACATAATTGAGACTGTCGCACATATCTTCATGAAGAAACAAAAGTGCATACAACACTTTAGTTGTATCCTTTTCTTTAATACTGGAAGCAAGGTACCTGTTATGACTTGTCGTCCTGGCAGCAACAGAAGTGTTGTAGGGATTTCTAACTGGATTAGCACTTAGAAAATGCTGCCTGTATGAGGTCCTTCCAATCGCTCCAAAGCTGATAGGAATGAGGAACAATATCGCCGTCAGACAGCGGAACAAAGTTGGTTTCAATAATGTAAGATATGTCCTGGGCACTGGCTAAGCGATTTAAGTCGACATGACTACTTGTACCCCATATTGTCGCCCCCTGATTTAAAGGTTGAAGCCGTGACGAAGGTACTTTCACTTTCTGACAGCCCGAATCAAAAAACACAAAACAAATATTATATGAAAATATTACTTGTTATTCTTTTAGCTTGCCTGCTTGCATTCACCGCCCAGTCACAAACTGATTATAAGCGTAAGGATTACAGTTCAAAGCCGCTTTGGATTAAGATGATGAACGATACGACGGTGAATTATTACGAGACAGTGAAAGCATTCCGGGTGTATTTCAAGCGCAGGCCGCTTCCCAAAGAGCCCAATGAGATAGAAGGAACAGACCGTTTTGAGATTGAAGTGGGTCTTGAGGATGAGGAAGAAGTGACGCCACTACCGCAGAAAAGCTGCGGGAACGAGCGAAGGAGAAAAAACGTCAGGAAGATTTAGAAGCGCGACGCATACGCCGCAATGAACCTGCCTACAGTGCCGAAGTACGCGCCTTCCGGGGTTGGTTTTACGGAGTAAAGCCTTGGGTATTAGAAGATGGTCGTATTGTAGGGCCAAAGGAGCGTCAGGCAATAATAGTAGGCCAGCGAACTGAATTGCAAGAAACTGAGCGGCAAAACAACAAATAATAATTCATTACACTGCAACAATGAAAAGATCTTTACTCATACTGACATCGATTTTACTTGCGTTACATGCGTCCGCACAACTTGCTAGCTGGAGTCCGGGTGGTTCTACACTATTTCCTGCAAATACAGGTGGTCAGATAAATGGCATCAGCAGGATAGCACAATTCAGATTTCATCCCGCAGCCGATACAACGTCCGATTCAAACAAAATATATGCGGTAACGCCTGAAGGGGGATTTTTTACTACCTCCGATGCCGGGGCTAACTGGACAGTCAAATCTGGTACAGAAAACCTCACCGGCAGCGTAGCATCACTCTGTATTGATTACACTAATGCTTAGACAATATACCGGGTACCGGTGACCCGGACTACTACTCCGGCGGAGATGGAATATATAAGTCAACGGACGGAGGAACCACATTTTCGCCAACTTCCTTAACCAACTGCCTGGTACTTCAGATACTTCAAAGCCCCACGTCTTCCTCAACCTTTGTAGCAGCCACTGACCAGGGAATTTATAAGACGACCAATAACGGAACTACCTGGACTGCAACAACTTCAACAAGCATTGAATTTGCAGATTTAAAGCAAAATGCTGGCAAATTTTCCCAAACACTGTATGCGTGTACGAAGGACAATAACAGCCTGTTCTATCGCTCTACAGACTTCGGCAGCACATGGACTCTAGATAACCAGCGGTATTACAGCAGCTACTACCAACATCCAGGCAGGTGGAAGGATAGGAGTGTCTCCGGCCGACACGAATGTGGTGTATTTTAGCTTGGTTGGCGGCTTTGGGGTAATACACATTTCCACTGACGGAGGGCTGACCTTTTCTGTAAAAAAGGCGCAGGGCTACCCCTACCTCACGGGATATGATTCCCTTTCTACTTCCATTGGTCAGGGGAATTACAATAATTCCATTGCTGTAGATAAGAACAACCCGGCGCGCCTGTACTATGTGTCTCATTGTATGTGGGTGTCTACCGATTCCGGCAGCACCTGGACATTTCTGCATCACTGGTCGAAGACAATTCATACAGATGCCAAGCAGATAACGCCCGGCGCGCCTGCCAACACCAACAAGCTTTATGCGTCCAATGATGGCGGCGTCTGGCTCAGTACGGATGGCGGCTTGACCTGGACTCCTAAAAGCAATGGTTTATACGCGTTTGAAATTGGCAGCAACTGTGGTAAAAGCAGCCGTACTAACAAGGATTACGTAATTATAGGTACTCAGGACAATGGGAAAATTTACCGGGACGCGACTGGTTGGTCTACCATAGGTGGCGGTGACGATTACAGGCCAAAAGAATTTGACTATTTGCCCAATGGAGGCTACTTCTATGAGTTGGATGTCAACACTAGAACAGCCGCACTCACCAGTACGACAGCCACCTACGGGATTCCTACTGCTAATGTAGACGCAATTGCATTTAATCGCCTGATGCCTAATGTAGCATTTATGGGCAAAGGAGATATATACCGCAGCACGGATTTGTCTGCGCCAACGCCTTCCTGGACGCAAATCTCAAGCTTCAATCTGGCTATCAAGGCTGTGCATAGTTGTATTGCGGACACAAATATCCTCTATGTGATTACGGGTAATGGGAGAATGTATGTTTCTATAAATGCCCGAAGCGCATCGCCGACATTTTCTCAGATTACACTGCCTTCCGCTTCAGGCAGCATTGCAAGCATTGCAGCGGCGGCAAATAATGCGAATACAGTTTATATATCTATTAATAACAAGGTCTATGTATCGACCAATACTCGGTGCAAGCTGGACAAATATAACCTACAACCTACCTAGTGTAAATCATCGCAGAATCTTAGCAGAAGACTATGGAGGTACACAGGAATTGGTGTTTATCGCAACCAATAACGCTGTTTACTACAAGAAAGCAGGTCAAACCTCATGGACGAATTACAGTACAAGTCTTCCGGGACGTCGCAGCCCAACTGATTTCAGCATGTTTGATAATGGTACCAGTCAGGCGCGTATCCGGTACGCAAGCTTTGGCCGGGCAATGTGGGAGACTGCATTTGATAATCTACGAGTCTTCAACGCACAGATCGTAGTGAACGATAAATCCATATTGGATTCAGCAAGCACGCCGACCGCAACTTGTTTAACTCCTGCCGTAGCTTTTGCTGATGCGAGCGTGGGTAAAAATAACGGGCCGTATTCCTATTCCTGGACTTTCCCTGGTGGAACGCCTTCATCGTCCACAGCAGCAACGCAAAACGTTGTTTATCCGGTTTCCGGCTATTATACAATTTCGCTTACAGTAACGGATGCCTCAAGCGTCACATCTACGCAGACAGTCAGTCGCTATATTCAGGTAGTGACTTGCAGCGCAGATACGATTCCCGGCAATGCTGTCAGCATCTCCGGCTCTGCCAATTATGCTGCTACGACAGCCATCAACTTGGGGACGACAAATACGGTGACACTGAGCACATGGCTTAAAATCAGCGGGAGTCAGCCGTCGTTTGCCGGGATTTTATTGACCGATGCCGGCGGGGCATGCGGAGTGCATTTCAGAAACAGCAATCAGATTGGCTACACCTGGAATAATAATCCTTCTACATATAGCTATTCTGGCGGTCCTACAATTGCCACCGGAGCCTGGACCCATGTGGCTTTAGTTATCACTGCATCCAACGCCACTATCTATGTTAATGGAGTGCCGTATGTGAGCAGTATTGCCAACGCTTCTACCAACTTTAATTCAGCTTGGAATTTAGGCAACGACCGCGATATCAGTACCCGGACAATGACAGGGCAAATGGATGAGGTTTGCATTTACAATCGCGCACTCTCGCAGACAGAAGTGCGGGAATTGATGAACCTGACCAGAAACAACGGAACGATTGACGCGAGCCTAAAGGCATACTATCAATGCAATGAAGTGGGCAGTACAGTTTATGACAGAGCAGGCACTGCTAACGCTACTTTGGCAGGGACTGCCGGTCACCTTACGTCCTTCAGCGCCGGTTGGAGGAGGCGTCGCACAAACGATAGCGGTTACCTCCGGTGGCATCGCCAACTTTACCATTCCGGGCGTAGCACTAACTTTTCCTGCTTCAGGCACCTACCCTAACGGAAACGTTGTTGTAAGCAGACTTAACGTGCCCTCTGACCAGCCTGCTTCTTTCTATACAATTCCGACCGCGCCGAAGGGCTATTTCATCGTTAGGAATTATGGTACGAACGCTACCTTCTCCTCTTTGAGCAGCATCAAGTTCAGCAGCATCACCGGGACAACCGCCTATGCAGTAGCTAATCCCGGCACCCTGAAGCTCTACAAACGCTTATCCAATGATGATGGGGCCACCTGGGGCAGCTCCATAGACGATGCAGACGTGGTAACCAACAGTGGTGGAAACGGTACCGTAGAATTCAGCACCAATCTGTCCAATACCAGCTTCAGCCAGTTTGCAATCGGCAGCACATCTAATCCTTTGCCGATTGGAGCGCTTTCGTTATTCACGGCTAAAAAGCAAGATGATTTCCGGGCATTGCTGGAATGGAAAGTTGACCGTGAGGCTGATGTGCGGGATTACAGCGTGGAGCGCTCAGATGATGGGAGCAAATTCACGCAACTAGGGGTCCGGATAGCAAGCGGTGCTGGAGCATATTCCTATAACGATGACTATCCGCTCGACGGAAATAATTACTATAGGCTAAAGCTGAATTACCTGAACGAAAAGTCCGACTATTCAAACATTCGCACGCTAAACTTTGGTCGGAAGGCAGCTTTAATCGTTCAGCCAAATCCAAGTCAGAATGGAATCGTCACCTTCAGTCTGCAAGGCCTCCGGGGCAAAACAGACGGCGAATTAACTGTGACAGATGCACAGGGTAAAATCGTAAAGTCGCTGACAATTTCAGGCATGGAGAATGGTGTGCCGCACACGACTTTTCTGGGAGCATCAGGGCTTTACTTTCTGCAACTCAAATTATCGGGCGGAGCTATATACAGTCAACGCGTTGTAGTAGTGGACTAAGAAACTTTGTTACTTAGGTGTTGGCTTAAGGATGTGCGGCAAGCGACGCTGAGTTTTCTCCACGATGGAGTTGCCGCCTCTCTTGACGTCAAGGATATCGCCGCTTGGCTCAACGCCATTCAAGTCGCTGATGTGTGCCCTCTTTGCCCTTCTCTAGCAAGCGCACAAGAGTGTACCGCTCTCGGTCAATCTCCTTGCGGCTGCGTATGCCGCGCATCCTGAAAAGCGGCAGCGGCGGACACCAGCCCTGGATGGCGTGCTGCGCCAGAAACGTGGTGACAATTGCGGGCAGAATGAGGCATTACTAACAGAATGGTGTGTACCGCAAGATTTATATAGTGTCTGTCTATTGAATGGAGAATAGGAGGACTGGCTAGCCGATTTACAGAAATCTGTTCTTCTCTACTACCGGCTTGTGGGCTTCAATCTTGATGATTACGTCCATGTCATGCGAATAGTCCAGACCGCCCCTAGCAGTCCCCTCCTTCGTAGAGTGGAAAATGCAAATGAAGCATGTTTGCGGATTTTGCAGGAACATCTCACGCAGCTTCTCACGGCTTATGGAACGGTCACTTACGCTGTCAATCACGATGAAGCCGTAGCCTTCAAAGGATGCTGGCATTGAGCCTTTGAACTCCAGCCCTTCTACGTTTTCTGCGCCCCGGTCAATGACCTTCTTCTGCATGGAAAGCGAAATGCCCTCCTCCAGAGCGAGATAAGCAATTTTACCCTTGTTGAGCGCTGCAAGGTCTTTGCATAGTTCAATTACAAAGGAGCTTTTACCATTGTAAGGCTTACCATAAACCATCATGTGGAAACCCACGGCAGGGTCACCCACCACATCCTTAAAACGGCCATTGTAGCCAATGGTCTTAAAGCGCATTTTAGCTAGATCTCTGGCGCTGACGGTTTCCGACTGAGCTGGAATAGCGACAGATATTGGCTTACTTGGCGTGACAACCTGTGCTGCGTAGGCTGTTTTATTGTTCTCAATCATTCCAAGCCCACTCACTTGCGAGCCTGCACCCTTCAGCCTCATCTCCAAAATATCAAGGTCAGTTATGCGGCCACCTTCTAACGAGTCATTATCGGCTACTCCGGCGATACCCATGTGCTTTTTTTTTGAAGGCGGATTATTCAGCACTTCCATTGTCAGCTCGCCGCGCCGGATAAGGTCGCGGGCCATTTCCAGGCACATGCTTGGCACTACCGTTTGCCTGAATGCCTTCTTCAGTGTTGCGTCAGACAGGTTCTTGACTTTCTCCTCGCGCAACAGCCTGATGATGGCTCCCTCACCGCTGCCAGGTACAATCCGGCCAAGGCCGACCACTCCGCCTCCGGTAGCTATAGAGCCAAGTCCATGCAGTGAGGCCGGTGGTATACCTATGATTTTGACATCACCAGAAACATAAGCAGCAACCGCTTTTGCGGCTGCTGCAAGCTCTGACCGGTATGCATCTTCTTTTGGAATAGTGTCGTAAGCGCCAGCCATCTTCTTGCCAAGCGTTTCTGCCTTCGTCTTGTCGGGAGACTTCCCATTGATCTGAATGAACTGCTTTAGCAGCTTTACGCTCGTTCTGACTTCTTCGCCCTGGGCTATCTCCTTGTAGTGGGAGAGCGATGGCGCATCTATTTCAATCTTCGCGCTGTTGCGCACGCCGATCAAACTGACCACCCTACGCCGGAGCAAATTGACCACCTGTTTTGCTGGCGAAGAGAAGGGGTTCACGCATGAGATGAGTGGTGTTTGATTGTGGTTGTTTTAGGTTGTTGTTTTAGGTGTTTTCTTCCCTCATCTCGGAGCAATGTCTTTTCCGATGAAGCCTGGATGATGAGCTAAAGCTAAAAAAGATATCGCTTCGTGATGAGGAGCCGCCGGCAGGCCCCTTTTATGGTCCCGCCCCCCGGCCAGATCTACATCTAATCGGCTCGCTCTTCAGTCAGCTTTCTCCGCTTGCGCATGGACTCTCCCTGCAGTTCCAGGCGGTGAGCATTGTGTACAATTCTGTCCAGGATGGCATCCGCGATGGTCTGCTCTCCGATTACATCATACCATTTACTGACCGGGACCTGCGAGGTGATAATCATCGCTCCCTTGCCATGCCTGTCTTCTATGAGCTCCATTAGTGCAGCCCGGCTGGCTGCGTCTATAGGCTGCATCCCGAAGTCGTCCAGTATCAGGAGCTGCTGGCGCTCTATCCGGGCTACTTCCTTCAGATAAGAGCCATCGGCTTTGCTCATCTTGAGCCTGGAGAACAGCTTGGGTACATTGTGATAAATCACACGATAGCCAAGGCCGCAGGCGTGGTAGCCAAGGGCTGAAGCGATGTAGCTCTTGCCGATGCCTGTTGCACCGGTAATGAGGATGTTCTCGCTCTTGTCTATGAAGCTGCAGTCGGCAAAGCGAAGTATCTGATTCTTGTCAATGTTGCGGTCGGTGTTGTAGTGGAGGTCTTCCAGGGCTGCCCGGTAACGGAAGCGGGCATTCCTTACTTTAAGTCCGATGCTGCGGTTCTGCCGCTCGTCCCATTCCCCGTCTACCAGATGGGCTATGAGTTCATCGGGTGTGTAGGCGGAGTGCTGGTCTGCTTCCAGACAGCTTTTGAAGAGCCGGTGCATACCGAGGAGCTTCATTTTGCGCATCTTTTCCAGTGTTGCTGCATTCATGTTTTTGAGGTTTTAAGGGGTGAAGAAGTGATTGATTATTGATAATAATTGCCTCCCCGGATATTGTCGTGGAAGGGCATCTGAAGCTGGTCACTTTGGTCCGGCGCGTCGTGTGTGTCCAGCTCTTTCTCCAGAATCTTTTGGATGGTCTTGTAGTTATAAGCACCGTATCCAAGTGCGCGCTGGCAGGCACTCATCAGCCGGCGGTGCCCAACCTTCTTTGCAAATGAGAGGATGCCTACGCAGCTCTTGTAGGCCTGCTCGGGGTGCTGCTTTCTGTCCAGCACTTTTAGGATGTAGAGCTTCACATCCTCGCCAATATCTTCGGCCCAGGAGATGAACTTTTCCGGCGTCCATTCACTGACGAAGCGATGGGCACTGGCCAGGTGGTCGGGCTCTGTGGTGTAGTTGTAAGGGCTGCGGGTGCGGTTGTGCAGGGCAATGCGCTCGTAGTTGTAGTAGACTTCTACGGTGCTTCTGGAGTAAAGCACTTTTACCTTCTTGCCTATGAAGCGGTAAGGCACGCTGTAGTAGTGCCTGTCCGGCCCAAGACCGATGTGACCGTTCTTGGCTACTGTAGCATAGAGCTGAGCTTTTAGCTCGTAACGCAGTGCTGGCAGAGGCATCATTACGGCCCGCTCTACTTCTTCAAACTGCTGACGGCGGCTGTAGTTTCTTCCTCTTAATGAAGCGCCATTATGGTCTGCGAGCGCTGCAAGGATGGCTGCATTCAGGTCTGCAAGGCTTGTGTAGCTCTCCTTTCTGATTCTTGCATAGATGCGGGTGTAGATGATGCGGACGGCATTTTCTACAAGAGCCTTATCCCTTGGCCGGTAGGCTCTGGCAGGAAGAATGGAGGTGCCGTAGTGCTCTGCGAAGTCTGCATAGGTCTCATTGATGGTAGGCTCGTACTTGCTGCTCTTTGTGACTGCTGAGCGCAGGTTGTCGGGCACAATTGCCGCAGGTACGCCACCACAGAAGTGCAGGGCATTCTCACAGGCGGCTATAAAATCGTCTTTTGCCTGCGTCCTTACAGCCTCTACATATGTGAGCTGGCTGGCGCCGAGGATGGCTACGAACACCTCTACAGGCTCCAGCTCTCCGGTCTGCGGGTTGACGATGGAGAGCTTGTCTCCGGCATAGTCTACATAGAGCTTGTCGCCGGCCTTGTGCTCCATGTGCATGGTGGGATTGACCTGCGCCTTCCACTGTGCGTAGTAATGTTTGAACTGGCTTATCCCCAGCCCGTCCGGATGGCTGCGTTTGTATTCCTGCCACAGCAGCTCTCTGGTAACCCCCTTTCTCTTCAGCTCCTTGTCAATAGCAGGAAAGAGGCTGAAAAGATGGTTTACCCGCTCATTGACAGCCTTGTCTTCGGGCCTGATGAACAGGTCTTCAAGGTCTTTATCGCTAAGAGGATTCAGCTCTTCAAAGCTCAGTCCGCTGGCCGTAAGCTCTTTGAGATACTTCTTTAAGGTGTTGCGTGCGATGCCGGTCTGGGCGGCTATATGCACTTTGCTGCGTCCCTGGAAGTGCAGGCGCAGGATCTGTCTGATCTTAATCATGCTGATGGAATTGTTGGCCAAGGGAGCTTAAGTTTTGTGAGAACTTAGGCCTCTTTACCGCACTCATCGCAGCGTGATATCCTCTCTCCTTTTAGGTGGTCAATTTGGACCGGCGCGGGGTGGTCAGTTTGAACCGGCGCGCCCTGGTCAGTTTAAACCGGCGAAGGGTGGTCAATTTGACCGGCGCTTGCAACCGAAGCGCATAAAGGCCAAAATTGAACCGGAAATCCAACGTCTCTCAACAATGAAGGAGGTGCATTTGGAGGCAGACCCAAATTATGAAAAGATGGTTTCTGACGGATTCAATTATCTGCGAAATCTCGTGAAAACCTTTACAGTAGCGGATTTGCCGGAAAAACAGCGACTTTTTGGTTCAATCTTCCCTGAAAAATTAATTTTCTTAAACGGAAAGGTTAGAACCAATGATGAAGACAATATCCTTATGCTATTGTCTTTGAATTACAACGGATTGCGGACAAAAAATAAGTCGTCCAAAAAATTTTTGGACGACTTGACCGATTGGGTGGGCCCAACAGGGCTTGAACCTGTGACCCTCTGATTATGAGTCAGATGCTCTAACCAACTGAGCTATAGGCCCGCCTCAACACCGTGAGGTAAAGCGCAAAGATAAGCCCGCTATTTATTCAGCAAGCCAAACATTTCCTCCGGCGCTGCGGCCATTCGTTTGGCGCCGCCTACGCGCGTTTCAAAATTATCCGCCTCCAGGCCGGCCATGGCTT
Organism: uncultured Bacteroidota bacterium; assembly: GCA_963782125.1. Taxonomy (GTDB): domain Bacteria; phylum Bacteroidota; class Bacteroidia; order Chitinophagales; family Chitinophagaceae; genus UBA1952. Next base: position 424,609 of record CAWAID010000006.1, on the reverse strand, counting down.
CCTGCATAAACTCACCGATGGAAATACCGCCATGCGATTGTGATTTGTCACTTCTATTCTGATGGCCAAGTTCTGTATCCACGGCTGGCGGCGCCACTTCAAATACCTTGACAGACGTGTTTTTCAATTGATGCCGCAACGAAATTGTGGCAGACCGTAATGCAGCCTTAGTTGCGCAGTACACCGGCATAAATGATAAGGGCACGTAGGCTAAGCCACTGGTAATGTTGATAATTGCTGATTGTGGCTGAGCCGTGAGCTGCTCTGTAAACAGCGCTGCCATATGTAGCGGCGCAGTCAAGTTGGTCGCAATTTCATGCTCCGCTTTAGGCAGGTCAAATTCCTGCACAATATTGTTGTGATACTGTACACCTGCGTTGTTGATCAGGATGTTCAACTTTGGATATGCGGCGAATAACTCGTTCGCAAGGCTTGTCCGGTCTTCAGCCTGGCTTACATCTGCCTTATAGGTGATCAGGCCAGGGTGTTTTTTTGCCAGTTCATCCAGTCGTTCGGCGCGCCGACCGCAAATAATAACGGTATTCCCGAGACGCAAAAATTCTGTCGCAAATGCGAGGCCAAGTCCGGACGTGCCGCCCGTAATCAGGATTGTATTGTTTGTAAGCTGCATTTCGGATTTTTTTAAGGCTTGTAAAGGTGCCATCTGCGCTTGTATTGATCCATTGATTTTTGTAAACGGCAATAAGGAATATCATAAGATCGTTATTGCTTACTATTGTAGGCATTGATATTCTTGCCCAAATACGCAAAAGATAATTTCTAATGATAAATCAACTCTTCAGAAATCACTATCCTAGCCAGGGGCTCGTAATTCTTAGCGCCCACCACTTTGTATGGTAGCTGCGCATCTCTGTAGCTGTAGATTTTCGGCGGTTTTATGTTGGATAGGTTTTGGTGGCACGAATGATGTGCAGATTTATTTTAATTCGGCAACAAGTTATATTAATTGTCACGGGGTGGGCTGGTGGCAGCATCTAATAGCAGATATGAATGGAAATTCGTTCGTACCTGCACTGATCTGCCAGGTCACTATTCCCATTCAGGCATTGCTGTCGGTGTCTATATATCATCAGTGACCGGCGCCGTAACGCCGTAGCATTAAGCCGCTGGTAGTGCGGTGATTGATTTGCGTTATCACTGTGAAAACCAGACCGGCGCAGGATGAAAATCCGCGCCGGTTCTTTTTAATCAAGTGGGTCATCTTTGCCGCATGACTGACAAAAACCAATTTCAGCACGTTCGTCACATCATCTTTGATCTCGGCGGCGTGCTGCTTAATCTTGATTACGGTGCTACCGAACGCGCATTTGCGGCGCTAGGTATTCCCGATTTCAAGCAACGGTTTTCGCAGCTTTCGCAGGATAGCTTTTTTGATGATTGGGAGACCGGTAAGATCTCAGAAGAGGATTTCCTTGCCGGAATGCGCAAAGCGGCAGCGCAGAAAGGCCTCACAGATGCCCAAATTATTGATGCCTGGAATGCGATGCTGCTGGATTTTCCATTGCGGCGTCTTCAATTGCTGCAACAGCTTCGCAATCAATTTGATCTTTTCCTGCTCAGCAATACCAACGCTATACACGAAGTGGCGTTTAACCAGCTTTTGATGAAGACTTGCGGGTTCAATACAATCGCGCATTTCTTTGACAAAGTCTATTATTCGCATCGCGTAGGGCTGCGAAAGCCAGGAGCGGAAATTTTCCAGCGCATTCTGGACGAAAACGGCCTGCAACCACAGCATACACTATTCATTGACGACAGTCCGCAGCATATTGAAACGGCTAAAAGCCTCAATATTCAAACCATTTGGCTCCAACCCGGCATGACAATGGAAAAAGACATTTTCCTGCCAAACCAGAAAGCCTAACGCAGCTCTTCAAAGTCAATATACTCGCCCTTTGGCGTGCTCTTGCGTGTCGACTGCTTTTGAGCAGCTTCGCTTTTTTCAGTCGTCTGTTGCTGCATATTTTTCATCTGCCGGTGCATGGCCGAACCGACACGCGCCACCGGCAGCACAAAGCGCATCACAAAGCGGAAAATGCCGATGAACAGCAACAGCAGTATGAGTGATTGTAACATTGTTCAAAGGTAGCTTCCAACTTACCGCTGCCGGTTAAGGAAAATCCAAATAGCCTTAACCTGAAAAGCAATTCTCAGATACTTTGCCTATATTTGTACCGTAATTAATGATTTTGACGAAAGGGACACTACGGTGGCCCTTTCTTTTTGGAAATGATGGCCGCAAACACACCCGAAGAGAAGATTGACAGCTTGCTGCAGCCACTGCTGGAAGGCAGTGATATGTTCGTGACTTCCATCCGAATCAAGCCCACCAACAACATCAAAGTGTTCCTGGATGCCGACAGCGGACTGAACATCAGCAAAAGCGCCGCTGTAAACCGCAAGCTCTACCACGCAATAGAAGAGGCAGGTCTTTATCCAGACGGCGACTTTTCGCTGGAAGTAAGCTCGCCGGGGGTTGATGAGCCGCTGCACGGCATACGCCAATACAAAAAGAACATCGGAAGAACACTTGAAGTTACACCGCTTGAGGGCGAGCCTATAACCGGCATTCTTAAAGAAGTAGGCGAAGAAAGTATAACAATTGCCATCAAAGGCACTAAAAAGGCCCCTCCGATGGAAAAGGAAATACTGCTCAGCACCGTAAAAACGGCCATCGTGCAAATCACATTCTAAGATTCTAAAAATACGCAATTATATATATGGCAAGTATCAATCTCATAGATTCCTTTCAGGATTTTAAAGAGGCCGAAGCCATTGACCGGCCCACCCTCATGAAGGTGCTTGAAGATGTGTTCAAGACCCTTCTGCGTAAGAAGTACGGCTCCGACGAAAACTTTGACGTCATCGTCAACGACCAGACCGGTGACCTTGAAATTTTCCGCCGGCGTGAAGTAGTGCCTGATGGCGAATTGGAAGATGAGCTGGCGCAAATTCAGCTCTCTGAAGCACACCGCATTGACCCGGATGCGGGTTATGATGTAGGTGAAGAAGTTTATGAGGAAGTCAACGTGTTGCAGGAATTTGGCCGTCGCGCCATCCTTGCAGCCCGCCAGACCCTCGCCGCCCGCATCGGCGACCTGCGCAAGAATGCCTTGATGAAGAAATATGCGGATCGTACCGACGAGCTCATTTCCGGCGAAGTCTATCAGATCTGGAAGCGGGAACTACTGCTGCTTGACGATGAAGGCAATGAGCTGATCATGCCTAAAAATGAGCAGATTCCCACCGATTTCTTCAAGAAAGGCGAAACCATCCGTGCGGTCATCAAGACCGTTGAGATGCGCAACAACAACCCTGTCATCATCCTTTCCCGCACCGCGCCGTCCTTCCTTGCGAAGCTGATGGAAATTGAAGTGCCGGAAATCATGGACGGCCTCATCACCATCCGCAAAATCGTCCGCGAGCCGGGCGAACGCGCCAAAGTGGCTGTAGAAAGCTTATGACGACCGTATTGACCCCGTAGGCGCCTGCGTAGGTATGAAGGGCAGCCGTATCCATGGCATCGTCCGTGAGCTGCGCAATGAGAATATTGACATTATCAACTGGACAAATAACACCCAGCTGCTTATCCAGCGCGCGCTGACGCCGGCACGTATCAATCAGATGGAGATGGACGCCGATAAGAGCCATGTGAATGTATATCTGGACCCCGATCAGGTGAGTCTGGCTATTGGTAAGAAAGGCACCAATATCAAGCTGGCGCAGGACCTCACCGGCTACAGCATTGACGTATACAGAGATGTGCAGGAAGTAGCCGGCGCTGAGTTTGACTTCGACCTGGTTGAGTTTGCCGATGAAATTGACGACTGGGTAATTGACGCATTCAAAAAGGTTGGATTTGACACCGCGCTGCAGGTACTGGAGCACAGTGTAGAAGAGCTGGAACGCCGTACTGATCTTGAAGTAGAAACTATTAAGGAAGTGCAGGCGATCTTACGAACGGAGTTTGACCGCCAGCAGGAAGAAGCAGAAGCTGCCGATAGCGGCGACGAAAATGTGGCGGTATCGGAAGAAGCAGGCGCTGAAGAGGCTCCTGCAGAGGCTGAAGCAAATAGCGAAGGCAATGCAACAGCAGAATAAGGTAATACATGCAGGAATGCGTTTTTCAGCGCTGACCTGCGGCACAAATGGAGTAAGCAACAGGAATCAACAAGAGCCCCACCGCTGCGCTATGTGAACTTTCGGACAATAAAACGGAAGGCGCTACCCGCCGCGACAAATATTTGGCTCCCGCATAGGAAACTTGCACTGAACTTGTTTCAGGGTTAGTCTAAATTTGTTCACCTTTTTCGCCCAGCGCGGAAGAGCCAACCGGGCCATATAGCCCACCCGTTTTAAAGTACCGAATGTCAACCGTAGCAACGAAAACACCGCGGCTTTTGGCCGCAGCCAAAGAATTCAATATTGGTAAAGGCACCCTGCTGGAGTACCTCTCTGGCAAGGGCTTTACCGTAGTGGACAATCCGGCCACCAAGCTCACCGAAGAGATGTACAATGCTCTGGAGCTTGAGTTTGCGCCAGCCCGTCAGGTAAAGCAAAAGAGCGACGCTATCGCGCTGCCAAAGAGCGAGCCGCGTAAGGAGGCTCCCGCGCCAGTGCCAAAGCCTAGAGTGGCCCCCACACCGGAACCAGCACCGGCACCGGCTCCTGTACCAGCACCCACTCCTGCTCCTGTCGTAGAAGCACCTAAGCCCGAACCACCTAAGCCTGTAGAAGAGCCTAAGCCAGAGCCGGAAATCAAAGCCGTAGAGCCCGAACCGGCTCCGGAACCGCAGCCCGAAGCGAAAGAAGAAACGCAGGAAGTTGAGGAAGCGCCCAAGAAAAAGGCAGCTAAAAAGGCCAAAGAAGAGCCTGCTAAAGCACCCGCCGCTGAAGAAGCAGCCAGCCATATAGAAATGAAGGCGCCAACACTGGAAGGCCCGAAAATCAAAGGCAAGATTGACCTTGATGCGCTCAGCCAGCCCGCCAAAAAGGGCGCTAAGAAATCGGCGGCGCCTGCTGCAGGCACCCGCCAAGAAAGCCGTTGCCAGGAAAAAGGCAGAGCAGCCCGCAGAGGTGGCAAAGCCAGTTGCGCCAGCCAGGCCTGAACCGGCACCAGTTGCCGTAACTCCTCCCGTGCCGGAAGTTCCCGTGGCCCAGCCGGCACAGCAGGCAGGCACGCCCACACCGGCTACGGAGGATAAGCCAGAACATATTGAAATGAAAGCCCCGCAGCTTGCCGGGCCAAAAATCATTGGCCGCATTGAGCTGCCGGTGGAAGATAAAGGTGCTGCTGCCGGTAAACGCGACCGCAAGCGCATCCCGATCCAGAAACGCGAGGGCACCCGTCCCCAGACCGGCGCCGGTGGTCGTAGCTCATCCGTCACGATCGGCGCTACGCCGGGTGGACCCGGCCGGCCGGGTGACCGCCGCGGCGCAGGTGGCCCGGGTAGTGGTAATAATCAGGGCGGCCGTGGCCGTACGGGTACCGACAACCGGTGCCGATGGCAAGCCGCAGGAAGTGGACAGCAAAGAAATCCAGCGGAAGATCCAGGAGACGCAGGCACGCCTTGCCGGTGGCCGTGGCGGAAACCGCGGCAACAAGGGCAAGTATCGCCGCGACAAGCGCGAGCTGATGGCTGAAAAGCGTGCAGCTGCCGAAGCCGGCGGCGAAGGCAACGTCATACAGGTAACAGAATTCATCTCGGTGAGCGACCTCGCCAACCTGATGAACGTCTCGTTTGCCGACGTTATCTCTAAGTGTATGGGCCTCGGCATCATGGTGTCCATCAATCAGCGCCTGGATGCGGAAGTCATTGAGCTGGTAGCCGGAGAATTCGGCTACGAAGCCTCATTCATCAACCTGGAGCAGGAAGCCGACGGCGATGCTGAAGAAGAAGCCGACGATCCGGAGGCTATGATTCCGCGTGCGCCGATTGTCACCATCATGGGTCACGTTGACCACGGTAAAACTTCGCTGCTTGACTATATCCGTGCAGCCAACGTGGTGGCGGGCGAAGCCGGCGGCATTACCCAGCACATTGGTGCCTATCAGGTGACTACCGAGGGCGGCAAGCGCATTACCTTCCTGGATACGCCGGGCCACGAAGCCTTTACGGCCATGCGTGCGCGCGGTGCCAAGGTGGCCGACGTTGCCGTAATCGTAATTGCTGCGGACGACGCCATCATGCCGCAAACGCGGGAAGCCATCAGCCACGCACAGGCGGCGCAGCTCCCGATGATTTTTGCGCTTAATAAGATTGATAAGGAAGGCGCTGATCCGGAGAATATCCGCCAGCAGCTTTCTGCTATGAACATTCTTGTGGAAGAGTGGGGCGGTAAGTACCAAAGCCAGGAAATATCTGCCAAGAAGGGCCTCAACGTAGACCTTCTGCTTGAGAAGATCGGCCTTGAAGCTGAGCTGCTGGACGTAAAAGCCAACCCCGACCGTGAAGCTAACGGATCAGTTATTGAAGCATCGCTGGATAAGGGCCGTGGCTATGTGGCTACCGTCCTTGTTCAGAACGGTACTCTGCATCAGGGGGATATGATCGTTTCCGGTCAGAACTACGGACGCGTAAAGGCGATGCTCAATGAGCGTGGCCAGCGCGTGACCGTTGCCGGGCCCTCTGCACCTGTGCAGGTGCTGGGCCTTAATGGCGCACCGCAGGCGGGTGAAAAGTTCCGCATGTTTGAAGATGAGGATGAAGCTAAGGAAGTAGCTACCAAGCGCGCGCAAATTCTGCGGGAGCAAGGCATCCGCGCACGGAAGCACCTTACACTCGATGAAATCGGCCGCCGTCTGGCACTGGGCAACTTTAAGGAGCTGCCGGTCATTATCAAGGGCGACTTTGATGGCTCTGTGGAAGCACTTTCGGATTCGCTGCAGAAGCTTTCTACGCCGGAAGTAGCAGTGAATGTGGTCATGAAGGGCGTGGGCGCAGTCACCGAAAGCGACGTGAACCTTGCCACTGCATCAGACGCCATCATCATCGGCTTCCAGGTGCGGCCTACCGCTGCAGGCATCCCGCCTTGCGGAGTCAGAAAACATTGAAATCCGCAACGTATAGCATCATCTACGATGCCATCAACGAAATCAAGAGCGCCATGGAAGGCCTCCTGGAACCTACGGTGGAGAAGAAGGTGGTGGCTAATGTGGAAGTGCGCGAGGTGTACAAGATTACCGGCGTCGGCACCATTGCCGGTTGCTACGTGACCGACGGCAAGATTACCCGCAACACCAAGGTCAACATCATCCGCGACGGCATCGTGGTGCACACCGGCGAGCTTGCTTCGCTGAAGCGCTTTAAGGATGACGTGAAGGAAGTGAACGCAGGCTACGAGTGCGGCCTGGGCATCAAGAAGTTTGAAAACCTTCAGGTGGGCGACGTCATTGAAGGATTCGAGGAAGTGGAAGTGAAGCGGACGCTGAGCTAAACCATCTCTCTTTTATAAAGAAGAAAGCCGGAAGCGATCGCTTTCGGCTTTATTTATTTATCGTTTATGATTGAAGTTTAGCCTTTACGTCAAATCCCCTCGCTCAACTCCAGCCAGCGCATCTCGGCCTCCTCAAGCAGTCTTGTCACCTCGGTAATGCGGGCGGTGAGGGCCTGCAATTGGTCATAAGGCAGGGAGCCGCTGCTCATCTGGGCGGTGATGGCTTCCTTTTCTTTTTCAAGGGCGGGAATGTCCTTCTCCAAAGCCTCAAACTCGCGCTGCTCTTTATAAGAAAGCTTCTTTGCCTTGGCAGCCGACGGAGTTGCAGGGGCAACATCTTCGGCATTGGCGGTAGATGCCTGCGGCAAAAGCTTGCCCGAAAGGGCCTGGCGGGCAAGGCTCTCCTGTTCCTTCAGCCAGATGCGGTAGAGCGAATAGTTGCCGGGGAAGTCGCGTATCTCTCCGGCGCCTTCAAACACCAGCAGATGGTCAACGAGCCGGTCCATAAAATAGCGGTCGTGGGAGACGATGATGAGGCAGCCGGGATAGTCGGAGAGGAAGTTTTCTAAGACAGCCAGCGTAGCGAGGTCAAGGTCGTTCGTCGGCTCATCAAGAATGAGGAAGTTGGGATTCTTGAAGAGAATGGCGAGGAGCTGGAGGCGCTTCTTTTCGCCGCCGCTGAGGGCGGAGAGGTAGGTGTATTGCTGCTCCGGTGAGAAGAGAAAGGTCTCCAGAAACTGCGCGGCGCTCATGGTCTTGCCGTTGGCGAGGGGAAAATTTTCGGCGATGTTCTTGACGTACTCAATTACCCGCATGTCCTCTTTTATCTCTAATCCGCTCTGCGAGAAATTCCCAAAGACCACCGTGTCGCCGATATTGATTTTGCCGCTGTCCTGCGGCTCCTGCCCCAAGAGCATTTGCAGGAAAGTGGACTTGCCGGCGCCATTCTTCCCAATAATGCCGACGCGCTCGCCCTTCTTAAACGTGTAGTCAAAGCCTCGTAGAATGACCTTGTCGCCGTAGCTCTTGTAAACCTTCTTCAGCTCTGCCACCTTGCCGCCAAGGCGGTTCATCTTCATCTGCAGCTCCACCTTGTTGTCCTCAATCTTCTGCTTCGCGCGGCTTTCTACTTCGTAGAAATTAGACTCACGGCTGCGGCTTTTGGTGGTGCGGGCTTTAGGCTGCTTGCGCATCCATTCCAGCTCCTTGCGGTATTCATTGCGGGCCTTGTCAATGGAGGCAGCGGTGCTTTCTATGCGCGCGGCTTTCTGCTCCAGATAGGTTTCGTAATCGCCGTGATAGGTGTAGAGCGTAGAGCCATCCAGCTCCCAGATGTCCTCACAGACGGCGTCCAAAAAGTAGCGGTCGTGCGTCACGAGCAGCAGCGTAACCTTTTCCTGATTGAGGTAATGCTCCAGCCATTCCACCATCGCCACATCAAGGTGGTTGGTAGGCTCGTCCATGATGAGCAGGACATGCTTATGCTCAAAGCCGATGTCGATAAGCGTTTGCGCAAGGGCCACACGCTTGCGCTGCCCGCCGGAGAGCGTCTTGACAGGCTGGTCAAGGTGGTGGATGTTGAGCTTGCCGAGAATCTGCTTCACCTTGGCGTCAAAGTCCCAGGCGCCCAGTTCATCCATGCGTACGATGGCATTGCCAAGGGCGCTTTCATCTTCTGATTCCGTGGCGCTTTCGTATTCCTTGATAGCGGTAATGACCGGATGCTCATAATGGAAGATGTTTTCCAGAACGGAAAGGTCTTCCTGAAACTGCGGATCCTGCTCGAAGAGGGCGACGGTGACTTCCTTATTAATCCAGGCTGTGCCGCTGTCCGGTGTTTCCTTTCCGGATAGGATTTTAAGCAGGGTGCTTTTGCCGGAGCCGTTCTTAGCGACCAGCGCAATTTTATCGCCTTCGGAAATATGGAAGGTGATGTTCTGAAAAAGCGGCTTGATGCCGTATGATTTGGAAATCTTTTCTACTGAGACGTAATGCATGGCGAAGGGCGCAAAGGTCGGGCAGCGGCTCGCTTTCGCAATGCTTTATTCCGAATGGCTTACACCGCCATCTTCCAGCACAAATCCGCCATCGTCAAAGAGAATGGTGGTCGTCTTTCCATCTTCCGGCGTGCCGGCAGGCGGATGAAAGTGAGTTGCGTCATCGCTTGCTGCGGATGCATCTTCTTTAAAGCCTTTTTCTTCCAGAATGCGACGCACATCGGCAGCTTTATGGTGAAGAAGATTTTCGGTGATATGAGAGCCATGGACGATGAAACGGTTAGTAGATGCCATAGCGAAGACGATAGAAGGATGATGCCATACAATCACCTTTATTCCCGCTCCCGTCATCCCGAACATGTTTCGGAGCCTATTGCCGGCCAGCTCTGCGCAATAGATGCCGAAACAAGTTCGGCATGACGGTAAGGGAAAGGCTGCCAACAAAGGCTAATATTGTGTCCATAATCCGATACATCTATGGACATCCGCCAGCTCTCCCCAACCGCCCTCTGGAAGGCCTTCGCCGACCTCAACGCCGTGCCGCGGCCTTCCAAACATGAGGAGCGGGTTATCGCGTTTATGAAAAGCTTTGGCGAAGGCCTGGGCCTGGAAACCATCCAGGATGAGACTGGCAATATCATCATCCGCAAACCAGCAACGCCCGGCATGGAAGCCCGCCCGACCATCCTGCTGCAAAGCCATGTGGACATGGTGCACCAAAAAAACAGCGACGTGACGTTTGACTTTGCCACGCAAGGCATAGATATGTATGTGGACGGAGATTGGGTAAAGGCACGCGGCACTACCCTTGGCGCGGACAACGGCATCGGCGTGGCGACGATTATGGCCATCCTTCAATCCACGGACATCCAGCACCCGCCGCTGGAGGCCCTCTTCACGGTAGATGAGGAAACCGGCATGACTGGTGCCCTTGGCCTAGAGGGGGGCCTGCTGAAATCCACAATCATGCTGAACCTGGATACTGAAGACGACCATGAGCTGACCATCGGCTGTGCAGGCGGCGTGGATGTGACGGGCGCCGGCAGTTACACGCAAGAAGCGCCGGGAGATGACATGGCCGGCTTCACGCTTTCCATATTCGGCCTCAAAGGCGGCCACTCCGGCATGGACATCCACATCGGTCGTGGCAATGCGAATAAGTTGATGAACCGTCTTTTGTACGCCGCAGCGGAGCGCTTCGGCCTTCGTGTGTCTTCCATAGACGGCGGCAGTCTGCGCAATGCAATACCCAGAGAATCTACGACAGTCTGCGCAGTGCCGAAGGAGCAGGAGACAGCGTTCCGGCAATTCATAGCATCGGAAAGTACCGTGCTGAAAATAGAATACGCTGCTACCGACCCCGCGCTGCAGATAACACTGGCAGATGCTGCCATGCCGGGACAAGTTGCCGCCAGGGATTTTCAGGAAAGGTTATTAAGCGTCATTTACGCCTGCCCGAACGGCATCCACAGGATGAGTCTGGACGTAGCCGGATTGGTGCAGACATCCAACAACCTTGCGCGCGTGCTTGTGGCCGATGGCAAATTCAGCATTCAATGCCTCACCCGCTCGGCGGTAGATTCGGAGAAAATGGACTTGGCGACGGCTATAGCAGCGGTGATGCGGCTGGCGGGCGCCAAAGTGAGCTTTGGCGGCGCCTATCCCGGTTGGGCGCCAAAGCCTGACTCAGGCATCGTACGCCTGATGAGCGGTCTGTACCGTGAGCTATACAAGGGCGAGCCGCACGTATATGCCTGCCACGCGGGACTGGAATGCGGCATTGTGGGCGCGAACTATCCGCAGATGGAGATGATATCCTTCGGGCCGAACATCACAGGCGCGCACTCACCGGATGAACAGGTGCAGATCAGCTCGGTGCAGAAGTTCTGGCGCTTTTTGTTGGAAACTCTGAAGCAGGTGGGACAGGCTGCTTAATATTTATTTCATTTGTCCGGGCCGTAGAAAACGGTGCAAGTGCAACCATACCAAGTTTGCTATGGCTTTCGCAGCGAGCCTTGAGTGACCGAATACATAAAACGCTCACCGGCATAAACCGCAAGCTGCCCCGAAGGCCCGTTCAGCGAATACTCGCAGCCATGTGTAGCCCAGGGCAATCCCAGCAATAAGTGTGGCACGCCTGCCCGCTGTAATACGCTGTCTAAAATTTCGCTTTCCTTGAAATGCACGTGCTCGTCCAGCATCCCATGTACTATCAGCGTCGGTACCGTCTGCGCAGTGACCATTCGGGCAGGTGAGCCGTCAAGATATTTTTGGCGTAGCCCATTTGGCGGACCACCGAAGAAATCGCTCAGCACATCGCGGTGGCGCATCACTAGCTGGTTGTGCGGGTTGTCCCAGGCAAATAGCATATCTGTGGGGCCGTAGAAAGAGACAACGCCTCGCAATCCTGGCTCGTGCAGGCTGTACGCCGCCGTCAGCACAATCTGTCCGCCAGCCGAGCGGCCCATTAGTACGAATGACGTAGTGTCAATATTTAGTTCTGCTACATGGGCTTTGAGCCACTTAAATGCCATCGCTACATCTTCCTGCGGCGCCGGGCTTTTGGCTTGTGATGCAAGTCGGTAATTGATGCTCGCAACCGCATAGCCGGACCGGGCGTAATAATCATTGACATTGGGCAGCTCCCCATTATTTCCGCTCTTCCAGGAGCCGCCATGCACCATAATGAGGCAAGGACGTATGCCCGCCACAGCCGACGGATAAAAACGCAGTGAATGCTCGTTGCCGCCAGGCGCATATTGATGATTGGTGAAAGGCATTGACTCCGCGCCAATGCCGGAAATCATTTGTGTCAGTGAAAATGGCTGCGCACGGTGCGGCTCTTTTAAGTCAGCCGTTCTTATACGAAAGGCACGTGCCAGGCGCTCGTCCAGATGCCGGCCAATAATTGCCGCACTGAATAAAGGCCGGCTGAACAGAATAATAGCGCACAAGCAAAAAATCACGGCAGGCAAACGGTATGTACGCGCATAACCTATCCAGACCAGTAGTATGAGACTCGCAATGATGGTTACCCATGGAAATTCGCCAATGGCAATAGCGAGATACCAGAACTGCTTTGCAGGAATGGGCAACACACAGAGCAATGAAGCGGCGAAGAGGAGGATGGCGAGAATAAGTCGTAGCACGAAGGGAAGATTGGCAGTATCTACGGATGAGGATGATTTATGGACTTAGCAAGCGATGAATGTAATATTTGCTGCTTAATCAGACTTTAATCAATACCATGTTCACACTTGACCAAATCAGAGCCGCGCATGCTAAGGTGAAAAGCGGTGCCGACTTTCCTGCTTATGTCCAGGAACTGAAAACTCTGGGCGTAACCGCGTATGAGCACTACGTGTCTGACGGGCACATCAAATATTATGGCGGTCATGGCATTGACGCAGATGCTAAATGGCAGGCAATTCCTATAGCTGCTGTTGGCTCCGCAGGTGCTCTGGATAAGGCATTGCGCATTCACCAGGCGGGTGATACCGATTACCGGACATTCTGCGCGCAGGCGGCCGATGCAGGGGTGGACAGTTGGACTGTAAGTATGGAAGAAATGCGCTGCACCTACTACGACAAGGGTAGTAAGCCGCTTTTAATAGAAGAGATTCCTCTTCCGGCAGATAAAGCCTAACCGGTACAACGCCGAATCGGAATGCGGTTGCACTGATGCCATACAACTTAACAATTTATACTGTGATGTAAAACTCACCTTCGGCGGCATGCGGGCGTCTCTTAACCCGTACTCATCGCATGAAAACACCCTTTGCCTGCATCGTCATTCTGTTGGTAGCTGCGCGTCAAGCATGCGCGCAATCTGTACTCGGTACGGTGCTAAGCGAGGCTGGTAAACCTATCAGCAGCGCGACCATCTCTCTGCTTTCCGCCAAAGATTCTGCATGGCTGCGCAGCGAAGTGACGGGCGCCGATGGACGCTATACGCTGAGCTATGAAGCAGGTAATTATCTGCTGCAAGCCATTGCTGAAGGCAAGGCGCAGGAGACAAAGAGCTGCCTGCTGCAAAAGGAAATCACCGCAAATATCTCCTTTAGCCTACTGCCAAAATCATCTGCGCTGGAAGGTATTACCGTTACGACGAAGAAGCCATTTATAGAAGCGAAGCCGGGGATGATGGTGGTAAACATAGAAGGCAGTGCGGTCAGTGCCGGCAATAACGCGCTGGATTTACTGAAACGCTCGCCCGGAGTGCAGGTGAGTGGGGATTGCGATATAACATTGCGTGGAAAGAATGGGGTAGAAGTGTATGTGGATGGCCGCCCTTCGCGCCTGAGCGGTGCGCAGCTGACAACGTACCTGCAGGCGATGACGGCGGAAGAGATTGCGCAACTGGAATTGATTACGCAGCCTTCCTCAAAATATGATGCGGCGGGCACGGCTGGCATCATCAATATCCGTACACGCTCCGTGCGCAAGCGCGGGACGAATGTGGCCTTGAGCAGCTCCATCACACAGGCAACACAATCGCAGGGCAATGGCTCTGCGCGAATCACCTACAAGTCGGGCAAGTTGACGCTATACGCGAGTGAGTATTTCAACTATGTGGACAATCATAACTCCTTGCGTGTTGACCGGCGCTTTTATGATGCTGCCGGCGCTTTGACCGGCAATTCGCTGACGGAGCAGGATGTGCGTTTTCATTCCCGCTTTCACCGGATAAAGGCAGGTGGCGAGTATGCAATAAGCAAGTCCACAACAATTGGCATCCGGGCACAAGTGCCGCTTGGCGCGCCGGAAGTTGATTACCGGAATTTTACGACCATCAATGATTTGCCGAACGCGACAAGCAGCTACACGCTTGGTACAAGGTCTATGAGCAATCGTTGGTATGAACGTGAAATCGGGCTATTGGCGCGACACCGTTTTAAGGACGATGCAGAGCTGACTTTTGACGGCTATTACGTGGACAACAGCAGCGGTGACGCGGGGCTTTTTTTTAATACGCCGACAACTGCAAACGGGCAAGCCATTGCGGCAAGCGATGTTTGGGGATTGCATTTTCCGGTGGCCATTCGCGTGATTTCTGCACAAAGCGATTACAGCCGTGCGCTGGGTAAGAAAACCAAGTTGGAAGCGGGCGTTAAGTACCGGAGCGTGTCCATTGACAATATTGCCGATTATACCATTCCCGGTGCGAGCGGTGTATTGGTGGCCGACACCACGCGCAGCACACGTTACCTGTATAATGAAGCAGTGCCGGCGGCTTATGCCAACATCACACGAACGGTCAATGATAAACTTGAAGTGCAGGCTGGCTTGCGGGCAGAACTGACGGTAAGCGAAGGCAGCGTAGCGAAAACTGGTGATGCCTTTAAGCGCGATTATCTCTCCTTATTTCCGACACTGTATGCTTCTTATAAAGCAGATTCGCTGAACACCTTCACGATGTCTTACGGGCGGCGTCTGGACCGGCCGGATTACTACCAGCTTAACCCTTCCAGGGACTATGTTGATAAGTATTCTTACCGTGTAGGCAATCCGCGCCTGCAGCCACAGTTTACCAATAATGTGGAGATCGGCTATTCCTGGAAAGGTCAGCTCACGGCTACGCTTTCGCTAACGCAAACGACTAGTGTAATCTCCGACTTCTTTGTGCAGGATGATAAGACGAAAACGGCCTTTGAGACGCACGACAACATTGCCGGTTTCCGCCAAGGCGGCCTGAGCCTGAATTATAGCAATAGTGTTAGAAAGGGCTGGACGCTGAACCTCTACGGAGACTTTTACCTGAACAGATATTCGGGCAACTATTATGGCGTAGACTACGTGCAGCCCGGAAGCTCTTTTTCTTTCAATGCAAACAATCAGTTTGAGCTTGGTCACAAGTGGAGCGGGGAACTAACGTGCTGGTATAATGGGCCAAGCCATAGTACAGTCTTCACGAAATCATTGCCAATGGGATCTGCGGATGCAGCTGTGTCTAAAAAGCTGCTCTCCGACTCGCTGGTGATAAAGCTCGCCGTGAATGACATCTTCGGCACGCAGGTGTATCGCGGCGAAAATCGTTTTGCCAACTTTGATACGGATGTGCGATCTACATGGGATGCGCGCCGGGCGGTGCTTTCGCTGAACTACAACTTCGGCAGTAAGATTGAAACACTGGGCCGGAAGAACAATGCGGAGAGCCGGAGTATGTAAGCTTATTGTTCTGTCTCTTTCTCGCCTTCCCCAAACATTCCCCTCTTCTCTTCCTTCGGTTTGATGCCAAAATTGTAGCGCACATTGATACCGAAACGCTGCGAATCATTGTAGCGCGAAACTGTACCGGTAATGCCGCCCTGATCAATCGTGGCGTCATAGCGATTGGTATAAAAGATGTCCTGTGCCGAAAGCGTGACCTGAAGCTTCTTGTCTAAAAACTGCCGGTTGATGCTGGCGTTGAGCGCACCAAAAGTGCCCAGTTCATAAAACTGCATGAAGCCTTTAAGGCGTATGAAACCGTTGACGACCACATTCGTCTTTCTGCCCAGCTTCAGGTTGTGATAAGTGAAGAAAGTAAAGCTCTCGCGTTGGTATTGAAGCGGCGCACCATTGTAGAAACCGTCGTACTTATTCAGGTTGTACTGCCCGCCGAAAATGAAGAAGTAAGTGCCGCCCGGCGGAACGCCGCCAAGGCCGCGCACATAGAATTCTTTATTGCTGCCAAGGTTGTCCCAGGTGCGCAATGCGATGCTGCGGTTCAATTCGGATTCATACACAACCTGCGAAAAAATATCCTTCACATCATTATAGCCGACAACGACAACGGGGTGCTCATTGGCGCTGATGTTGAACTCATAGTTGTTGGTGAATTGCGGGCGCAGTGAGGGGTTTCCTGTCTCGTATAGATATTGGTCAACGAAGCGCTGAAAAGGATTAAGGTAATCGTAAGCCGGGCGCGTAATGGTGCGGCGGTAAATGAGGTAAGCGCGCAGCTCAAAGTCTGCAATCTTCATCACCGGATGACTAATGTAGAGGTATGGAAAAAAGTCTGCGCGGCGGATGGAAAAGCTGGTGTCGCCCGGACGGGTTTGGTTGCCATCCATCAGCGTTGTTTCCATGCGCAGGCCGGGCTTGATGATTAGGCTGCCAATGGTTTTAGAAACCTGCGCGTAAAGCGCGTTGATATTTTCGGTGTAGTTATAAGTGGTGCTGCGTATGGGGTCTTCGCGGCGGCTGCCATTAAAGAGCACAGTATAATCACTGTTGTGCCGGAAGAAGGAAGCCGTGGATTTCAGGCCTGTTTCCAGCATCAGCTTTTTGGGAAATTTATACTTCAGGTCGCTTTGCAGGGCGAAGTAATGGCGCTGCGTCACGATGTCTCCATTGTCAACAATATCACTGATGGCGGGCAGCACGAAGCGCGATAGAATATCCTGGCTGCTCTTGCCAAAAGCTCCATTCCAGTTAACAGCGGCCGTCCATTCAGAGCCGACCGTGTCTATCTTAAACTTCGCATCAATGCTCTGGTCAATATTCCAGCTGCGGCCTTTATTGAGCGAATTGGAGAAGTTGTCTGTTGCAATGATGCCGCTGCTTTTTTCGGTGATGATGGATTCATTGCCTGTGTTGTTGTCAGAGAAATTCGCGTTGATGCGGCCATCGTAGCTCAGCTCCCACTTTTCTTTAATCGTCTTTCCAAGTCCATAGCCAATGTAGACATTGCTCGCATCATAGACCGTCCCCGCATCCTGCGATAGGAGCGAATCTACGGACAAGACGCGGGTGGAAGCAATGTGCTCCAGACTCTTTCGATTCGCTACATTCAGATTCAGGTAAGCGCTGCGGTCTCCATCGCTATAGCTCATATTGACGCCGGCATTTTGATTGCCATAGACGCCTTGCTGCGCGCCGACATTTACGCTTCCGGTAAGGCCCAGCTTCACGCCTTTCTTCAAAACAATATTGATAATGCCGCCGCTGCCGGAAGCATCAAACTTTGCCGAAGGCGTGCGCATGATTTCAATGCGCTGGATGGAATTAGGCGGCAGCGATTTCAGCATAGCAGCAATGTCCGTAGCGCTCATCTTCATCTCGCGGCCATTGATGTAGATGCTGGCTGGCGTGGAAGAAGTCATGTAGAAATTCCCGTCCTGGTCGGCCACGATGCCGGGCGTTTTCTCCAGGACTTCATAACCGGAAGTGGATGCTGCGGCAAGCCCCTCCGGGTCAAGAATGGTGATGTCGCCGTCCTGGCGCATGAGGGGTTTGGAGGCGGAGACGACGGCCTCTTTTAAGACTTGCTTTTTAGGCGTGCCGGTGCTGTCGGATGTCTTTATGCTATCTGACGCTCGCTGCGCGTGACTTTGCACATTGAATGCAACCTGTCCTAAAACAATAAACAGTATAAGACGCATCAGCCGGTTCATAGGCTTGCAAAGGACGGATATTGTTCCGTTGGGATTTGCGGGTATTGCTACCTAAAAGCTCAATCAGTGTACTCCAACCGGATGGTTCCTGTCCTTGCGGGCTTGACCCGCAATCTGTTTCATCAAGGCTTTGGAAATGCTATTGAGCAGCGCAATAACGTTCAGGAGATTGCGGGGCTGCCGCCCGCAATGACAGCTACGAATGGGCCCGAAGCAGACTTCAATGATGAATTACGCATAAGACTGTGTCTTGCAATGGATTTGCTAGTCGGAGACTAGTCGATATTGTGGATTTAGTCTGCTTTGCAAGACTTAAACCAGCAACGTTACCGAATCAGCAACTATTTTAATAGCCTTTCCTGTCACAAAAACAAACAGCAATGCAGGCAAATCATCTGCAGACTTATTATCCGTGACTCCTTCCATTATCTCATCGTCATCATACGAGAAGCCAATCATATCAATCGTCCTTCCGTCTTGTTCAAGATATTCTGCAGGATAATCTGAATCATGTTCTTTCTTATAATAATGGCTGACGTTCTTAAACGAAAGAGTTAGATGGTTGGGAGATGTTTTCGGAATCCAATCACCGGTGCCTCTGGCAAAAATCATTTCTGCATTCTTCCCATCTTCATCAAGCCGCAGAAGTGTGAAATTGAAATTATTGTGCAAGTCAAAGTTGGCGCCGTGGCAGATTAATGTCGTGAAGCCCTGGTCTATGGTAAAATTGACTAATTGCATATGCAGCAAAGGTGTACCAGCGAATATACACCCGCGAGAAAGCTCAATAGACTGAAAGGCCCCTCAGTGTGCGACGCAACGGAAGACCGAGAGCGAACCGAACCCTGACTCAATAAAAAGTACGCCCTATCGCTTAGGCTGGCTGTAGCGGCTAGGCCAGATTGTCCACAAAAAATCCCCGCCATTTTTTGCGATGCCGGGCGTTTTTGTACATTGGCCCTTTCCAACTAACATCGCTCAATGATAATAGGCGTACTCAAAGAAGCCGCTCCGGAGACCCGCGTATCGCTCACGCCCGAGGTGACGAAGGCGCTCGTCAAGATGAATGTAAGCGTGTGGATAGCACGCGGGGCAGGGGAGACGGCCTTCTATCCCGATGCGGATTATGAGAAGGCGGGCGCGAAGATTATGGACGCCTCCTCGATGGGCGATGCGGATATCCTGCTCACCATCCATCCGCAGAATGTGCCGCAGAGCCTGAAGGCGAATGCGATTATCATGGGCGTGTATCAGCCGCTTTTCAACGGCGCGCAGATGCAGCAATGGGCGGGCAAGGGCTGGACTGTTTTCTCTATGGATACAATTCCGCGGACGACGCGGGCGCAGAGCATGGACGTGCTCTCCTCGCAGGCGAATATCGCGGGCTATAAGGCGGTGCTGCTGGCGGCGACCACCTACAGCCGCTACTTCCCAATGTTTATGACAGCAGCAGGCTCCATTCCCCCGGCGAAGGTGGTGATACTGGGCGCGGGTGTTGCGGGCCTTCAGGCCATTGCGACGGCTAAACGTCTTGGCGCAGTCGTAGAAGTAAGTGATACGCGCCCGGCGGTGAAGGAAGAAGTAATGAGCCTTGGGGCGAAGTTTATTGAAGTAGAAGGCGCGGCAGATGCGAGCAAGGCTGGCGGCTATGCTGTAGAGCAAAGCGAGGAGTTTCAGGCGCGGCAAAAGGCGCGGCTGGCGGAGTGCATTAAAAAGAGCGACATCGTGATTTCCACGGCGCAGATACCAGGCCGGAAAGCGCCGATTCTGCTGACGCGGGAGATGGTGGAAAGTATGCGTCCGGGTTCGGTGATTATTGACCTTGCAGCCTCAACCGGCGGCAATACGGAGCTGACGAAGGACAATGAAATTGTGCAGCACAACGGTGTGACGATTATCGGCAACAGCGCGCTGGCGGCTACGGCTCCGGCGGATGCAAGCAAGGTGTACGCGAAGAATGTCCTGAACTTCCTGAAGCTGATTATTGACAAGGACGGCGGCGTGAACCTGAATTTTGAGGATGATATTGTGAAAGGGACGGCAATTGTGCATGGCGGCGCTATCGTGAATGAGCGGGTGGCGCAGAGTCTTTCTGCTTCGCAAGTAGCTTAGGCTGAGCATCTATTCGGCAAACTTTATCCAACAACTTCAATCAACGATTCCATGCAAGACCTCTACTACTTCTTCATCAAGCACTATCAGCTTATTACCATCGTTATCCTAAGCATCTTTCTCGGCATTGAGGTTATCAGTCGTGTGCCGAGCGTGCTACATACGCCTTTGATGAGCGGTGCCAATGCCATTCATGGCGTAGTAATTATTGGAGCGATCATTGTGATGGGCTCTGCGCCGAGCGATGATTATCTGGCCCTGGGCCTGGGTTTTCTAGCGGTAATTCTCGGCACACTGAATGTTGTCGGTGGCTTTGTGGTGACCGATAGAATGCTGGAAATGTTCGGTAAGAAAAAGGCTGCAAAGAAAAAATAGAACACGGATTCAACGTATTGGAAGGATGCTCACGGATTATCCTTCTAATGCCTTTAATCCGACCAATCCGTGTTCCTTTTACAACACACCATGAACGAAATTCTAGACAAAATCCTCCCGGAGCAATCTATCCTGCTGCTTTGCTATCTCATTGGCTCCATCACCTTTATCCTAGGGCTCAAGATGCTCTCGCATCCGGACTCCGCGCGGAAGGGTAATCTCGTTGCAGCAGCGGGCATGACGATTGCCATTCTCGGTACCATCTTCCTTTTTCGCAATGAAGACGGGCTGAAGCTGGGCAACTATATCTGGATCTTCGCTGGCCTCGCGGTTGGCGGCGTCTTAGGAACCCTTTCTGCTAAGCGGGTGCAAATGACAGCTATGCCGGAAATGGTGAGTCTCTTCAATGGTACGGGCGGCGCCTGCGCGATGCTGATTTCTATGGTAGAGTATCACCACAACCCTTACGCCAGCGGCGGTATGCTGCTCATCATCGTTCTGGGAATGATAATCGGCACCGTCTCCTTTGCCGGCTCTATGATTGCTTGGGGCAAGCTCGCCGGGAAGATTAAAGACCGGACAGTTCCCGGCGCGCAGATGATCAATTTTGCGCTTTTCGCCGGCATCATTGGGTTATCCATCGCGCTGATTGGCGGCTTTGTGGCGGAGCCTGCTGTCTTCTATGGCATCCTCGCACTGGCGGCCATGTATGGCATTTTGTTTGTAATGCCCATCGGCGGCGCGGATATGCCGGTTGTTATTTCGCTGCTGAATTCCTTTACCGGCGTAGCGGCGGCTTTTGGTGGATTCCTGTACGATAATCCAGTGATGCTGACCGGCGGTATTCTCGTAGGCTCTGCGGGTACCATCCTCACTATTCTTATGTGCAAGGCGATGAATCGTTCTCTGAAGAATGTGCTCATCGGTTCTTTCGGCGGTAATGAAACTGCGGCTGGTGGTGCATCGCCTTCTGCATCCGGCGGGCATTACAAGGAGATTTCCATGAACGATACGGCTACGCTAATGGCCTATGCGAGCAAGGTGCTTATCATTCCGGGCTACGGTCTAGCGGTGGCGCAGGCGCAGCATATCACGCACGAGCTGGAGAAGGTTTTAGAAGAAAAAGGCGTTGAGGTTTCCTATGGCATTCACCCCGTGGCGGGCCGCATGCCGGGCCACATGAACGTGCTGCTTGCGGAAGCAGATGTACCGTATGAAAAGCTGCAGGAAATGGAAGATGCTAACGCCGCAATGAGCAATACATCCGTCGTGCTCATCCTCGGTGCGAATGATGTTGTGAATCCTGCTGCAAAAGACGACCCATCCTCACCAATTTACGGCATGCCTATTCTGGAAGTAGAGCAGGCGGAGCATGTAATTGTGAACAAGCGCTCCATGAAGCCGGGCTATGCGGGCATTGAGAATGAACTGTTCTTCCGGCCAAAGACTTCCATGCTCTTTGGCGATGCCAAGAAGGTACTGCAGGAGTTGGTAGCGGAGCTGAAGGGGATGTAATACAGTATCGGCCAGGACGGTTTCAGTAAGTGCGAGCGCGCTTAACGCCAGCGTAACGGCGAAGCGCTTGTATTCCTTAGCGTTACGATCTTCTTTTGAGGTGAGAAATTACACACGCCTCATGAAAAAAACGCTACTCTTTGCTGCGGCCCATGCGCTTAGCATAATCAAAGCAGGTGCGAAATCTGGCTCTTCTTCGGGAGGTCTGCACGCTGAGGTTAACCGCGGCAATGTGACACTCACCTGGTCAGCCGGCATTCAAAGTGGAGCTACAGGCTTTAGCGTGCAGCGTAGCGCTGACGGCAAAAGTTGGCAGGAAATTGGCCAACTGGAGGTCGCTACCGGCAGTGACACGTTCCGCCTGACTGACGAAGCGCCGCTGGCAGGCCGCAGCAGCTACCGCCTGCGTATAAGCAGCCGTAGGGAACACGTTAGATATAGCAATGTCTGTGACGCGTTACCGGACTGTAGCCACGCAACTGACGTCAGTTTTCTAAAAGATGCATCTGATAGGAAATAAAATTTGCCCCGAATCATTCACCCCCTTACTTTTGCCATCCCCTGAAAAACGGGGCTCTGTCTGAGGTTCTTTTTTTATTGAAATAACATTAGCCGCTTTAGCTCAGCTGGTAGAGCAACTGATTTGTAATCAGTAGGTCGCTGGTTCGATTCCGGCAAGCGGCTCTTTTTGGTTAAAATGCAAAATTAAAAATGCAAAAAATTCATGGCGTCGCTTTTGAATTTTACATTTTTCATTTTGCATTAAATTGGGCAGTTGGCCGAGTGGTTAAAGGCGACAGACTGTAAATCTGTTCTCTCACGAGTACGGAGGTTCGAATCCTTCACTGCCCACAGTTTTAATGCAGGTTTGAGGTCATAGTTGCATAGGTCATTGCCGACCTATGAACTATTACCAACATTGCCAATTGATCATGCGGGAGTAGCTCAGTTGGTAGAGCGACAGCCTTCCAAGCTATAGGTCGCGGGTTCGAGCCTCGTCTCCCGCTCTTGTTTGAATAGTGATGATTTGGTAATTTGATGATTGCACTCGATTCTCAGATCATTCTCATTCGCTAAATCATCAAATCAGATTGCTGTTGTAGCTCAGTGGTAGAGCACTTCCTTGGTAAGGAAGAGGTCGGCAGTTCAATCCTGCTCAACAGCTCTCAGTTTCTTAATGGAGCGCATTTAAGGAAGACATCGCAATGCAGGTTTCCTTTTTTAATGCTGTATTTTGAGTAGCGAAATACCTTACTTTTGCATCCGCTAAAGCGCAACATTTAAAACAAGAAACACTTTTTTAAACTCAACAACCAAAATGGCAAAAGAGACCTTCAAGCGGGAGAAACCGCACGTAAACATCGGCACCATCGGCCACGTGGACCACGGTAAGACCACGCTGACGGCTGCCATCACAACTATCCTTTCCAAGCAAGGGCCTCGCAGCAGAAGAAGGGCTATGATGAAATTGATGCCGCTCCGGAAGAAAAAGAGCGCGGTATCACCATCAACACCGCTCACGTAGAATATCAAACAGCTAACCGCCACTATGCGCACGTTGACTGCCCGGGTCACGCCGACTATGTAAAGAACATGATCACCGGTGCTGCCCAAATGGACGGCGCTATCCTGGTAGTAGCTGCTACTGACGGTCCAATGCCACAAACGAAGGAGCACATCCTGCTTGCTCGTCAGGTAGGCGTTCCCCGTATCGTTGTATTCATGAACAAGGTTGACCTTGTTGAAGACCCTGAAGCTCCTGGAACTCGTTGAACTGGAAATCCGTGAGCTGCTTTCTAAGTACGAATATGATGGCGACAACACGCCAATCATCCAAGGCTCTGCTACCGGCGCCCTCGCAGGCGACGAAAAGTGGGTTAAGGCTAAGATTGACGAGCTGATGGATGCTGTTGACTCTTACATTCCACTGCCTCCACGTCCGATCGATCAGCCGTTCCTGATGTCTGTGGAAGACGTGTTCACGATCACTGGTCGTGGTACTGTAGCTACAGGCCGTATCGAGCGTGGTATCATCAAGGTTGGTGACAACGTTGAAATCGTTGGTTTCAACGAAGCTCCACTTACTTCTACCTGCACAGGTGTGGAAATGTTCAAGAAGCTTCTTGACCGTGGTGAGGCTGGTGACAACGCTGGTCTCCTGCTCCGCGGTATTGAAAAGAAGGATATCCGTCGTGGTATGGTTATCTGCGCTCCTAAGACCATCACTCCGCACACTGACTTCAAGGGTGAAGTTTACGTTCTGTCGAAGGAAGAAGGTGGCCGTCACACGCCATTCTTCCAGAAGTATCGTCCTCAGTTCTACTTCCGTACTACGGACGTAACTGGTGAGTGCCAGCTTCCAGAAGGCGTGGAAATGGTTATGCCTGGTGATAACGTAAACCTCACTGTAAAGCTCATCGCTCCGATCGCGATGGAGAAGGGCCTGAAGTTCGCCATCCGTGAAGGTGGCCGTACAGTAGGTGCCGGTCAGGTTACTGAAATCATCAAGTAATTACTACTTACTGATAAGGAAACAGCCACCGCTTGCGGTGGCTGTTTTGTTTTTGGTAGCTTCTGTATTGGGCTGACTCCATGCCCGTTCGGAGAGCGGGAAAATCCGGTGTTCTCAAAGCAAGAACGAAAGCCTACCTCTTGCGACGGCGGCCACCCCTTGTAGAATCCTGTCCGTTATCACCCGGAACGGTGTCGATAGCTCTATCACCTTCCTGCACCTCCCGCATCTGCGAGAGTGGGATGTTGAGCCGGCCGGTTGATTTCCCATTACTGTTGAAACTGACGCCAGCAATGGATTTGTCATTGGGTAGCAGTAGCTCAAAGCTACCTTTGGCAATAGTCTTCACGCCTTGCGGGTTCGGCTCGCCATCGCAAACCCGCACAGTCATAGGGTTCATCGTGTAGTATTTTCCAATTACTCGACCGGCAGCGTCCATCACTTCAATAGCGAAGTCGCCGCTTTGTTTTTTGGGATACGGAATGCTGCCGGGGCGCACGCTGTAGAAGGGCGCGGGCTGCAGCACGCCGTTGTCAAAGTTCACGCGCACGGCAAGGTGCGTGTTCTTCGGCGCCGTCTGAAATTCAGGGTTGAACTGCCCTACGGACTGCTCGCCCTTATCATTGGCTTCCTGGATGCGCGAGGCATTCGGGTCTTTCGCCTGGCTGTTGCAGGCTGCGGAGAAGAGGTACAGCACGGCTACGGTAAGCAGGCTGCGATAGAAATAAATATTCACGGTAGTTGTTTTTAGAGGTTTGAGAATGCAGGTTCAGGTCCGGGCGGCTACCAATTGCCGGATGATCGGTCCAGGATGCGCTGCAGGATGCGGTTGCGGCAAGGCGCGTCGTATGGGAAGATGGTGAGGCCGGTGTTCAGCATCATGCACTGTCCGTTGCAAAGCTTCCAGAAGGGGTCAGAGCCTATTTTTACAGCATCCGCATTCGTCTTTCCAACTCCGGATGCGGCGGCTTGCGCGCCGGCGAGGCTGGTCCAGGTGTTTGGGTTTTCAGCATTCTGCCAGTGGCTGCCGCCGCCATATTCATCAGCCATACCGTACAGGAGGTGGCCGGTTTCATGGAGAATGGTGCCACGGTTGTAATACTCGGTGCCCACATATACATTATCGCTGAAGTCCCGCTTCGTAGCGGAGTGCAGGATGATTCTGGCCTGCGCGAAGCTCAGGTTGCCGTTATTGCTCGGGTAAACATGGCTCGTGCCCAGATTATAATCGCCGGCGGTAGCGGTGGGGCCGTTTACGTAGAAATTGTAGGAATTGCGGAAGCGCCGCACCCAGTCTTCGCGGTGGAAGCTGCTGTCAATATCACGACCTACATGGGTGTAATAAAGACTTGTAGTCAAATCTGCATCCCGGACAAATACGCAATTGAGCACGCGGTCCACGTCGCCTACTACATAAACGGGGATAGCTGCATTTGTCACTGGGTAAGGGCTAGTGGCAAAGCCAATCGTATGATTGTAAGTATGTCCATTCCCTATCACCTTGAAGCGGTACCTGACATATTTATTAGTGCCGTAGCCGGAGGCCCGCGTAAAATTAAGCGGGAAGGCAGGCGACGACCAGCTTTGTATCAGGGCCTCAGGTGTGGTCGCCGAAAGTGCGCCGGTAGCGCTGACGTTAGAGATACTTTCATAAAGCTCCACCGTAGTCACATCGCCACTAATGCGGCTGAGCGTGAAAGTGACCTGCTGGCTTCCGGTAGGGTAGATGGGGGCGTGGATGGCAAAGGTCTTAGGCGTCTCGCGGCAGGAGCTCATGAGGAGCATGGCGGCAAGTCCCAGTAAAGGAATGAATGAACAGTGTTTTCGCATGACTGTGTGGTTTGAGGGTTAGCAAAAATGTATGCGGGGTTAAATATATACGCCGCTCACCACTGTCATGGGATATTATTAATTATAGTCTTTAATTAATGTAAAATCAGTTATTGGAGAAAAGTAGGGCTGCAGGAAAAGTGTACCTGGTCCTGTACAATGATTGGAAAATGCTGAATGCTGAACTCCAAAGACCGCGCTTATTTCTTCTCCAGCACCATGGCCGGATAACGAAAGGCACCGCTCTTAAAGCCCGCCCGCATAGCCTGAAACGAATGCAGGAAATCCACAAAAGCCCGCCCGTGCTTCGTAGCAAAGTTCCAGATGGCCTTCGGCTTCACCGACTCCGAAGTAATATCCCAGGTACGCGCCACGCGAGCAGAAATGTCTTCGTAATAAAGCATTCGGAAGCCGTGCGCATCAATATGGCGCAGGTATTCGGAAAAGGTCGGGAGCGCTACCAGCATTGGCTTTTCTATTGGCTGGATGTACTTATGCTCTTCCGCTTCAGTGAGACCTTCATCCTTCCACCAATCGGTAATGCACATCCTGCCGCCGGGCTTCAGCAGCTCACTTGCGCGGCGGAAAAGGTTATCCCGGTTATGCAGGTGCGAGATCATCTCAACCGACCAAATGATATCAAAGGGGCCTTTTATGGAAATGTCGTTTGCATCATCCACCTGGAAATGCGGTGGCTTTGGCAAGTCCCGGGCAGCAGCCGTCGCCATTGCTACCTGAATGGGCGATATAGTAATGCCCGTTACATCACAATCCAATTCTTTAGCGAGAAAGATGGAGGTGCCGCCAACCCCGCAACCTACATCCAGCACTTTAGAGCCACGCTTAAGACCTGATTTTTCAATAAGCAGGTCCACTAAATTCTGTGCGGCGAGCTCCTTGGATTCCTTGCCCGTAATCCAATATCCATGATGGATATGCTGCCCCCAAAGCTCTTTATAGAGTGGGGAAGCGATATCATAATGCTCCCGGATTTTGGCGGTGTCGTTGTACTGCATAGCTGGCTGAAGCTAAGAAACTATTCCAGCCCCTTCATCACCTCATAGAGCCGGAATACGTCCTCATAAGTATTGTACAGCGGCACCGGCGCCACACGTATCACATCGGGTTCCCGCCAGTCGGCTACAACGCCGGCGTCAGAAAGTGCGTCAAACACTTCGCGCCCGCGTTCATGGAAGAGCATGGAAATCTGACATCCTCGGGCACTTTCCTCACGTGGTGTAATGATGGAAAACGGCAAAGCCTTCAGATCATCCAGAAGATATTGAAGATATCCGGTCAGTCTTCAGGCTTTTTTCGCGCAGCGGCGCCATACCGGCCTTGTCATAAATGTCAAGCGAAGCCCGGTGCGCCACCATATTGAAGACAGGCGCATTACTCATTTGCCATCCTGCCGCGCCGCGCTGCGGATAAAAGCCTTTCTTCATCTTAAAGCGTGTCTCCTCTTCATTACCCCACCAGCCCGCAAGGCGGAAGATCTCTGGATTGTCGCCGTGCCGGCGATGTACGAAGATGCCGCCCACCCCGCCCGGACCGCTGTTCAGGTATTTGTACGAGCACCAGCAGGCAAAATCCACGTTCCAGTCATGAAGCTGAAGCGGTACATTGCCAACTGCATGGGCCAAATCAAATCCTGCATATGCGCCTACGCGATGGGCAGCCTCGGTAATCCGCGGCCATATCAAAAAGCTGGCCGGTGTAATAATTCACTCCACCGAACATCACCAGCGCTAATTGGAAGCCCGCCTTTTCGATAGCGGTGAGAATATCCTCCTGACGCAACGTGAATTCCCCGTCCCGTGGTGCCACTTCTATAATAGCATCGTCCGGATTAAAGCCCCACATCTTCGCCTGCGTCTCCATGGCGTACTGGTCGGACGGGAAGGCGCCAGCTTCCATAATAATCTTAAAACGGTCTTTGGTAGGTCGGTAAAAGGAGAGCATCAGCAGGTGCAGATTCACTGTAAGCGTATTCGCTGCCACCACTTCATCTTTCTCCGCGCCCACAATGCGCCCCAGGCTTTCTGAAAAAAGGTGATGATAATACAGCCATGGGTTACGCGCTTCCGTATGTCCTTCAACACCATAGGCGGCCCAGTCGTCCAATTCCTTTTGCATCAGGTAGCTCGCGCTCTTCGGCTGAAGGCCCAGCGAGTTGCCGCAGAAGTACCGTACATCCTGCTCTTCGTGCTGCGGAAACAGAAATCGCTCCCGGAACGGGAAAAGCGTATCCATCTGGTCAAGGCTATGGGCGTATTCGGCACTGGCTTCAAACGGGGCGGCAACGGCAGGCATGTAAGGCACTGTTTTGGTAGTGCGGCAAAGGTAGCGGCGCGCTGCATGTTTCGCCAGTATTAATGAAAGCCGGCTCTCTTCTCTTTTTATTTATCTGGTGTCTTGTATCACAGGCCCACGCACAGCCGGGGCGTATCGCTATCGGGACGCGAGGCTCTCTGGACGGTGCCGGAGTCAACGGAAAATACTTCTTTCGCAACGGATTTGCCTTAGAAGGCCAGCTCAATGCCGGAGGTATCCGGCTGCTGAATGGCCATAGTGCCTATGGTGTCGCGCTCATTGAATATCACTTGCAGCTACCACTGCCGGCATTTAGGCTCTACTTCGGTGGCGGCGTTCACGGCGGGGTTTGGAATGGCCGTGATGAAACCCCCTTTCCTGAAGAGGTGATGGCTGGTTTAAGCGGCATTGCAGGCTTTGAATACATCTTCCGGCGCTTTCCTATGGGCATTTCCGGCGACCTGCGGCCTTCCATCAATTATGTCCGGGAAGTAGAATTTTTCCCGCACAACCTTATAGGCATCTCGCTGCGTTATTACTTCGGCTCCAATAAGGTAAAGCCATTTGAATATCCGCCGCGGGTTCGTAGCAGATTCAAGTAACCGGAATCACAAACATTGAAGCTTCCGACGCGCCAACATCCCACATTGTACATTTAACCCCAAATCAGAAAAGCATCATCATGAGAAAAGCATTGCCCATCCTAATCATCCTCGCCGTCATCGTCGGCATTGGCGGCTGCGGCTACAACGGCATGAACACATCCCGCCTGCAGGTTGATAACGCCTGGGCGCAGGTGCAAAGCGCCTATCAGCGTCGCGCGGATCTTATCCCGAACCTTGTGGCAACGGTAAAAGGCGCCGCCGATTTTGAAAAAAGCACTTACGTGCAGGTGGCCCAGGCCCGTGCCGGCCAGCTGCGCAACCTTACAAATGTGCCCTCAGAAGAGCTGACACCTGCCCGCATGCAGGAAATCCAGAACGCCAGCAATCAGGCCGGCCAGGCGATGCGCACAGCCATCAACGTAGCCATTGAAGCTTACCCACAGCTTCGCGCCACCCAAAACTTTACCGACCTGCAAACGCAGCTGGAAGGCACTGAAAACCGCATCAACGTGAGCCGCAATGGCTTCAATGACGCGGTGCTGACCTATAACCAAAAGGTCTCCAACTTTCCCAACAACCTGCTTGCCGGCATCTTCGGCTTTAAGCAGCGCCCTATGTTCCAGGCAGATGCCGGTGCGCAGAATGCCCCCAAGGTTCAGTTCTAATACCAGCCCTGAATGTTTTCTTTCTGGAAGAAAAAACCTATGCTGCCTGCTGAGGTGCAGGAAGCGGTCGTAGCGGCTATCCGCAATGCGGAATTACGCACCTCGGGTGAGGTGCGCGTATTCATGGAGCACCACTGCTCCTACATGAATGCCCTGGACCGTGCGGCGGAATTGTTTGCCTCCCTCGGCATGGAGCAGACGGAAGACAGGAATGCTGTGCTGGTGTATGTGGCCCTGAAAGACAAGCAATTCGCGATCTACGGCGATGCCGAAATCTATAAGCGCGTAGGCGGCCCGCATTATTGGGAGCGCGCTGCGCAAATCCTGCAGGCGGCATTACGCAGCGGCGACCTTGCCGGCGGCCTTGTAGCCTGCATCACCGAGCTGGGCAACGCCCTCGCTACGCACTTTCCTTACGACGCGAGCGTGGATAAAAATGAACTGCCGGACGAAATCGTATTTGGAAAATGAGGCGTTACCTGATCATCTTCTGCCTGCTCCTTGCGGGCGCAATGCCCGCGCTTGCGCAAAAGGACAGTGACTTCCCGCCACGTCCCGGCCCGCCGCGTCTGGTGAATGACCTGGCCGGCGTAATGAGCGCCGACGAGCGTGCACTGCTGGAAGAAAAGGCCCTCGCCTTTGAAGATTCTACCTCCAACCAGATCGCCATCGTCACCATCCGTAGTATTGGCGAGTATGATGTGGCTGACTACAACACGCGCCTCGGCAATAAATGGGGCGTTGGTACTACGAAGAACAACGGCGTCCTCATCATTGCTGCCATTGGCGAGCATAAGATGAACATCTCGGTGGGCAAAGGCCTGGAAGGTGCCCTGACCGATCTTGTCAGCGGCCGCATTATCCGCGAAGAGATGGCGCCCGCCTTCCGCGAGGGAAACTACTACCGCGGCTTTGACCGCGCGCTTGATGCCGTAGCGGCTGCCACACGCGGCGAGTACAAAGCGGACCCGAGGGAGCGCACCGGCGGCAAGCGGGTCAATTTTATCACTGTCATCATTATTGTGCTCATCCTCCTCTGGCTGATGCGGCGTATGGGCGGTGGCAGTGGTGGCGGCACCTACATGAGCCGGCGCGGCTGGGGCGGCTTTGGTGGTGGCTTCCTGACGGGCTCTATGCTGGGTGGCGGCGGCGGATGGGGTGGTGGAGGCAGCAGCAGTGGCGGCGGAGGCTTCGGTGGCTTTGGCGGCGGCTCGTTTGGCGGCGGCGGGGCGAGTGGAAGCTGGTAAGACGTTGGATCATTGCGGCATCGTAGCCTCTATAAGACTGGTATTACAAAAATGAAAAGGGCACGCATTGCGTGCCCTTTTCATTGATTCAATGTCTCAATGTCATTACTCATCATCGCTCCCGTCGTCTTCGCCGTCATGGCCTTCCAGCTTTACGAGCTTGTTGTAGAGGCCGAGGAGGAGGAATGGAGCCGCCCACTGGCCTACGAAAAGCGCCGTGTGGTTCTTGCCCAGCACCTTTAGCGTAGCGCTGACGGCCATGGAGCCCAAGGCGCTCCACAGGAAAATGTCGGAAGGAACTTTGGCGGTTTGCGACTCAATCATCGTTGCTACCGGCCCTTCGCTGTGCTTTGGATTTTTGTTCGTTGCCATAGGAATGTTGTTTTGGGTTTTGTTCCTATTGGCCGAAAGAAAAATTGTGCCGCAGCGCAGCAACAATATTCATTACTCCACATACGCTGCATCACGACTGCGCCTCGGATACTTCTTTACCAGCCGCTGACCGCGGGCTATCAGAAATACGCCGATCGCCGTCAATGCGGTGCTGGCCATATAGTAATATTTCCCGCCATCATAAGATTCATAGTGGGCGCTTCCGCCGGGGCTGGATGTTCGGGGGTGGAAATTATCCCGGCTTACACCGATAGCCAGCAACGGCACTCCCGCAGCAATGGACGCTACGCCCCAGCCAGTCATCCGCCGGCCGCGCCGGTGAAGGATGACCGGGTCGGTTATCCGAAGGCGGGTGGTATCGCGAATGCCTAATGGACGCTCCAGCTCGCGGTGCGGGGTGAACCAGTGGCGCCGCTGCAGCGAGTCGCCATCATCAAAAATGGAATGCAGCCTCGGCGCGGGCGTATTGCGCCAAAGCGCATGAGCGGCATTGGCCGCACTCAACGCAAACAGCAGGAGCAGGTAGCATTTCATGGGCGAAAGAAAACTCCGCTTTTCAGGAATACTTTACTGTCCTGAAGTATTTGAGCTGATATGCAGATATTTATTAATACATAATGTATCATCTCAAGGAAGTGCATTTTTAGTTTTTGCGGCAGATTTAGAAGCATCAGAAATCAGCGCAAGGCCAACAACCAGGACAACTATGCCCGCAGTAAGCATAAAAGCGCCAAAGATGCTCGCGAAGATGTTGGCAATGTCGGCTGCGGCTCCATTGCTACCGCTGGAATTGCTATTAAGAAGTATCCCGGTCCCCAGAACAGCGGCAGAGCCGCCGGCAACGCACAAAGCGCGACCGGTAGTGAGCTTGCGGTGTTGCTTCCGGGTGTAATCAGGTATAGGCTTAAGACGCGAAAGGTGCCCCATCATCCGGCATATAAAAGCTACGCGGCTTGCCGTCAAAGACGGAGTGCAACACCGGCGCGGCGCTTTTTACAATGAACGCAGCGCGGGCGCAAAAAGATCCGAGCAGCAAGATGAGGAGGGGGAGCATTCTCATAAAGCCAAATTAGGTAAGTCGGCTATCAATCGTCGATGCGAAAATGTCTCCTGACGGCAATGCCGCTGAATAATAAGGTCAAGCCTGCTACTATAGCAACTATGCCGAATGCAACCAAAACATCAATGGCCTGTAAACTATTTGAGCTGTACCAGCCGCTTCTTGGCTGGTCATTATTGTGCGCATATCCGTAGGCCAGGCTTGGAATACCAGCCAATAGGCAAATGCCGCCCGCAACAATTAATGCCGTTCCCTTTCTTTCATTATTTGCCATAGAAGGTAAGCTGACGCGCTTATTCTCGCTGTCGTAGAGCTTTGGCAGATGGCGCTGGGGCGGAGGAGCCCACCAGGCGCGCCTGCCCGGATTATCTATTGGCGGATAATCACAAGCAAGAGCCTTGTCAAAAACGGAGTGTAGCACGGGTGCCTGTTGCATCTTGAATGCCGCATGCGCAAATTCAGCGGTAAGGAGCAAGACCACGACGGCTAGCATTCTCATGCTCCCAAATTACACCATTGCCGCATCAAACACCTCAAGCTCATTATACAGCGTGTCGCGTTCCACAGGCACCTTACCAACGGCGGTAATCAGGTCGCAGATATCCTCGGTGCTCATAGCAGGGCTTTGTTCCTCAGCGCCGGCCATGCTATAGATCTTAGTGGTGTCGTCAATGGTCCCATCCAGATCATTCACGCCAAAAGCAAGGGTCAGCTGCGCGCTTTGCGCGCCCGAGCATGGGCCAATAAGCCTTCAGATTCCGGAAGTTGTCCATGAACAGCCGCGCAATGGCGTAGAGGCGCATGTCCTCCACAATGGTGCTTTCCGGGACATGGCTCATGTCATTATCGCCATTGCGGAATTTCAGCGGGAATAAAGCAGTTGAAGCCGCCCGTCTTGTCCTGCAATGCCCGCAGCCGCGCCATGTGGTCCACGCGGTGCGCGTAGTTTTCTATATGGCCGTACAGCATCGTGGCGTTGGTGTGCATGCCCAGGTTGTGCGCCATCTTCGTGGATGTGGAGCCAGCCGGTGCCGTCCACCTTATCGGCGCATATCTGCTCCCGCACTTCGGGGTGAAAGATCTCCGCGCCGCCGCCGGGAAGGCTTTGCAGGCCGGCCTCGTGAAGTGCCTTCATGCCCTCTTCCACAGAAAGCTTTGCCTTGCGGAACATATAATCCAGCTCCACGGCGGTAAAGCCCTTGATGTGCAGGTCGGGCCGGTGCGCCTTGATCTTCCGGATGGTCTCGCAGAAGAACTCCAGGTTCATCTTTGGATGCACGCCGCCCACGATGTGGACTTCCGTGACCGGCTGGCCGTCGTACTTCCGCACGATGTCCAGCATCTGCTGCTGCGTCAGTTCCCAGCCTTCGTCGCGGTGCTTGTACTGGCGCGAGTAAGAGCAGAAGTTGCAGGTGAAAATGCAGACGTTAGTCGGCTCTATGTGGAAGTTGCGGTTGAAGTAAACCTTCTTGCCGTGCAGGCGCTCCGCGACGTGCGCCGCAAGGCTTCCAACGAAGCTCAGCTCGCCCTTTTCAAACAGGAGGAAGCCATCCTCCTCAGTCAGTCGTTCGTTGTTGTAAACCTTCTCTGCAATCCGCTGCAATGCGGCATCATTCACCGCGCCTAAATCCGTCATCATTCAAGAATCAGCTTTTGGGTAATGGCGCCGCCATCAAAGGCGCAGCGCACGAAGTAAATGCCGCGCGGGGCGGCGGATAGATCAATGGGATAAGTCTTAACGCCCGGCTGGCGGGTAATGTTTGCCACCGTCTGGCCCATCATATTCAGCACCACGGCGCCGCGGAAGGCGGCGGGCTGCTCAATGCTCAGCGTAGCGCGGCCGGTAGCGGGGTTGGGCGCCACGCTAACGGTGCCGGGCGTATTGAACACATCGTTGACGCCCACCAGCTCGGGGTGCTGTATCAGGTCCGGCTCTTCCGAGAAGAGCGAAAGCTGCATCTGAAGGGCTTGCCCTACGGTAAACATCTGCATGGCGGTATCATCCACGTAATCCATGTAGTTCATGTACATCACGCCGGGGCTGTTGGGCGAGCATCGATCCCGGAGCGGGAAAGAAGGGCAGTAGGTGCCGCTATGGTTGGGGAAGTCGCAGTAAGAGCGGCGCTGTTGTGGCGGCGTATCGCCGATGTCGTCATCATAGCCCACCTGATTGCCACCTATTTTTTCGCCGGGGCAATAGCCGGAATCCACAGAGTTGTCGTCATCGCCCCAGGTGTGATAGAGCTCAAAGAAGTGGCCAACCTCGTGGGTCAGGGTACGTCCGCGGTCAAAGGAGCCGAAGAAATTCTGGAGGGGAAACTCGCGAGCGCCAAAGGCCTGGTAGTTGATCACCACGCCGAGGTCATTCATAGCAGTGGTATGGCCCCCAAAGCTGAGGCCCAGAAACTGGTAAGGTGTGGTAATGCCCAGCACCGTTCCGGCTCCTGAAGAGGTAATGCGGCAAACCCACACGTTCAGGTACTTCTCAGGATCCCAGGCAGCAAGGCCGGTAGCGCCGGCCTGCTTTACATTATAGGCGAGGTTGACATCGTTGTAGGCAGGGTTGCCCGAAACGATTTTGACTTCAATACCCGGCGCAATGGTATTCTGACTTGTCTGGTTGGTGAGCCCGAATTCAAAGCCGACATTGGTGTATAACGGTTTGAAGGCAGCCGGAATGCGGGAGCTGTCGGCATTACGGCGATTATAGTCGGCATTGAGCACCCGCAACTGCGACGCTACCCGGCGCTTTACGCCCGTATCGCGCCCCATAGTGATATAACGCACCGAGTCTATGACAATGTGAAAGACCACGGGTATCGGCGCCCCAACAGCAGCCTGTCGCCGCGCAACAGCGCCAAGGGAAGCGAAGCTATCGGCAACGGCAGCGTGCCGGGCACGTAACGCAGCATAAGTAACAGGCTGATTTGCCTCCATCTGCTGAAAAACAGAAGATTGCCCGCAAACACGCTGCGCCTTTACGCCGCCACCCGTCAGAGCGGCCAGAAAAAGAAGCATGAGCACGGCGGCGCCGCGCTGCCTGGATAGGCTCATAATGGTAAAAATTGGAAGTAGCTGCAAGTTACGGCAGTCAATCCGTCAGCAGACGGTTAAGCCCTACTTCTCCTTCCGGCTGTTAATCTCGTCGCGGATGGGAATGGCGCGAACGTAGTCTTCCTGTTCCAGCACCTGTTGCAATAGTGTATTGAGGTCTTCCAGACTCATGCTCTTCAGGTCCTTGTCCGTACCGCCGGATGAAACCTTTGCACCGGAGCCGCTGGCGCGGGCGGGCTTTGTGCCTTCGCCTTCTTCTTCGCTGCCGGCACCCTCTGACTGGTCTAAGAACAGTCCGGCAGTTTCCAGAATTTGCTCGTAGGTATAAACCTTGCAACCGGCCCTTACGGCCAGCGCCAGCGCATCAGAAGTACGCGCGTCTATCTCTACAATATCGCCGTCAGGGCCCTGGCACACAAGCTGGGCAAAGAAGATGCCTTCTTCCAGTTTGTAGATGAGCACCTCATTCAGCTCTATGGAAAAGGTGGCCATGAAGTTGGAAAACAGGTCGTGTGTGAGGGGGCGGGAAGGCTCCATACGCTCCAGCGCCACCGCAATGGCCTGCGCCTCAAAGCCGCCGATGACTATAGGCAGTCGGCGAAGGCCCGAAACTTCTCCCAGCACAACGGCGTATGAGTGGGTCTGCGTAATACTATGCGAAAGGGCTACAATTTCCAGTTCTATCTTTTTCATTGGCTACTATCAGATGGTCGGGAAGCGGCTTGGGGTGAAGATAATATTTTCTTTGAGACGTATATCGGTGCAGGCTATTTGCCCCGTGCAGCCTCGGCTTCTGCCTTCCTTTTCTTCTTAAAAAATCCTCTTAATAAAAAATTGTGCTGCAAGGCTTCCATATTGGTGTCCAGCTTGGCCGTGCCGGCATTGAGGTTGCGTAAGGTGGCGCGAAGATCGGCGGCAGCCTGCTGGTCATTCATCAGAACACCAAGCGGGCTGGATGGGTCGCCAAGCTTGTTGGAAAGCGTCTGGATATTGGCGGTAGCCACCTGAAGCTGGCTAACGGCGGTGCGTGCCCGGCGGAAGATAGCCGTATCATGAACCAGGTCATTCGCGAAGGTGCCGGGCTTGTTAAGCTGCGCGCTGAAGGAGTTCAGGTTAGCAGTAAGCGCCTGGGCATTCCGCACGGCGACGTTGAGCGCATTCAGGCTGTTTTGCAGGCTATTGGCCATTTCGTCCTGTGTAAGGATGCGGCCGGCGGTGCCTTTTCCGGCCGTAAGGTCTTCGGAGATGCGGCGGAAGTTGGACGTGATGGCAAGCAGGTTACGATTGTTTTGCTGCAGCGTATCCATCATGCCTTCCATGCCCGCAACGCTTTCTACGCGGAGGGTATCGCCGTTCACCACTTGTCCGCTAATAGGTGAGCCCCCATAAATCTGAATGATCTTATTGCCAATGAGGCCGTCTGTGCTCACTTTGGCGCGGGCGTCCTTATGGATGAATCGCTGGACATCCTCATCTACATTCATTGCTACCATCACCTTCGCAGACGGGTCAAAGCGGATGGAACGGATGGTGCCCACCTTTACACCTGAAAACCAGATATTATTGCCACGCTGCAGGCCATTGACATCGTCAAAAATTGCGTTTAGCGTAATCGTGGTGGTAAAGGTTTTCTTCTGGCCGCCCAGCGTGAATATGCCCAGCGCAAACAGCAGCAGGCCCACGGCCAGCACAATGCCCACAATCACGGCCCGGCGGTTTTTAGTACTTCTCATGGCTCAGGCGGTAAAGTTATAGTCGTAAAAGGAGCGCACGCGCTCATCCTGATCGGCAAAGACTTCAGCAAAAGTGCCTTGCTTAAAAAATTTGCCATCTAATAGAATGGCGACACGGTCGCCGGTCTCCTTGGCGCAGGTGAGGTCGTGTGTGATGATGATGGCGCTGGTGTTAAAGCGCTGCTGCACCTCGCGGATCAGACCATTGATTTCGGTGCTGGTAATAGGGTCAAGACCCGCCGTAGGCTCATCATACAGCATAATCTCCGGCTGCAGGATGAGCGTGCGGGCAATGCCAATGCGTTTGCGCTGGCCACCGCTCAGTTCGGAGGGAAGCTGATTGATGGTCTGGGAAAGCCCGACTGCGTCCAGAACTGTTTCCACAGAAGATTTGATTTCCTTACGGGTAAGCTGCCGTTTGTTGCGAACGAGGGGAAACTCCAGATTTTCCCTAACTGTCATACTGTCGTAGAGGGCGCTGTTCTGAAAGGAAAAGCCGATTTTCAGGCGCATCTGGCGCAGCTCTTTTTCATCCAGCGCTGTTACGTCCTGCCCCAGCACCAGCACCTCGCCGCCGTCAGGCGGCAGCATGCCGGAGATAATTTTAATAAGAACGGACTTGCCGGTTCCGCTTCGTCCCAAGACGACGACATTCTCCCCACCAAATACGTCCAAATCCACGCCGCGCAGCACTTCGTTGGTTCCAAAGGCTTTATACAGGTCACGGATGGCGATGACCTGGGTGCTGCGGTTGGCAGTGGCTTTGTAAGCGGTAGGCGCGGCGTTCATCAGGCGCGGATAGAGTTGGCGATTTGAACAATAAACATTTCCTCAATAAAAATGAGGAACATGGAAATAACGACCGCGTTATTGGCCGAACGGCCTACGCCCATCGTTCCTTGCCGGGCATTCCAGCCTTGAATGCAGCCTACGGTGCCAATGGTGAAGCCGAAAACGAGCGCCTTTATCACAGATACGTTGATATCCATAAAAGTGATTTTCTCAAATGCGGCCTCAATGAATAGGATGAACGATGTTTTCTCCGACGCGTGCACGTCCAGATAGGAGCCCCAAAGCGCAAAACCGCCGAAAAAGCACATCAGCACCGGAATCATAACCGTCGTTGCCAGAATGCGGGAGACAACGAGGAACTTAAACGGATTGGTAGCAGACACTTCCATTGCATCAATCTGTTCCGTCACCCGCATGGAGCCAAGCTCGGCACCGATCTGCGAGCCGACCTTTCCGGCACAAATCAGCGCGGTAACCAATGGCGCCAGCGCACGCATAATGGCAATAGAAACAAGTGAAGGCAGCCAACTTGTAGCGCCGAACTCTGCCAGCGAAGGCCGGCTTTGCTTAGTGAATACGATGCCGGTGATAAATGCTGTCATGCATATGAGCAGCAGTGATTTGTAGCCTACATCATAGCACTGCCGAACAATCTCATTGAACTCGTAAGGTGGTTTGAACAGCTCGCGAAAAAACTGGCCAATAAACGCTCCGACGCGCCCAAGGGACGCGAAGATGTTATCTAGTCGGCGCGATAGGACGGGTTTCGGCTCTTGTTGCGGCGCTGCTTCCGGGGACATGGTAAGTTACTTGTGGTCAGTTCAGAATAATCGCGCCAGCCGGACGTAATTTTAGTGCTTCATGGAACCAATTATCACGATTCGCAACCTCAGCAAGGCTTACGGCGAAAAGCAGGTGCTGCGCGATATTAGCTTGGACGTTTATCCCGGACAAATAATCGGCTACATCGGGCCCAATGGCGCCGGCAAGAGTACGACAGTAAAAATTCTCACCGGCATCATTACCGATTATGCAGGGGAAGTAAGTATTGAAGGCAAGCCGCTGCGCGAAAGCGTAATGCATGTAAAAAGCATCACGGGTTATATCCCGGAGTTGGCCGAGCTGTATGACCTGCTGACGCCCCGTGAATACCTGACCTTCGTAGGGAAACTGCATCATATGTCGGAAGCGCTCATTGAAGAGCGTTCGCGGAAAATGCTCACTTCGTTTGGCCTGGCGGATAACCTTGACCAGCGCATGGACTCGTTTTCCAAGGGGATGCGCCAGAAGGTGCTGCTCACGTCCGGCCTGCTGCACAACCCCAAAATTGTGATTCTGGATGAACCGCTTTCCGGGCTGGATGCCAATGCCGTGATCATGGTGAAGGAACTACTGCAGGTGCTGAAGGCGGAAGGCAAAACCATCTTCTACTGTTCTCATATGATGGATGTTGTAGAGCGCGTGAGCGACCGTATTGTGCTCATTGACGGCGGGCAGATTATTGCCGATGGCACCATTGCCGAACTGCGCGGTGACGGAAGCAACTCGCTGGAGCAGATTTTCTCCAATTTGACTTCTAAGGAAAATATCGGCGAGCGGGCTTCGGATATCGCGGCTGCGCTGCAATGATAACTTCAGCAATTCCCGACACGTACCGCAGCACCTAACTACAGTGGTCATATCAGAGTAGTAATACCAGAGGCGCAGGTTCCCCCGCTGGCGGGGGAAATGCTACGGGCAGAGGCGCTATCTTCAAGTCATGTTCGCCAACAAAGACAACCACCAGGCCTACAACTGCGAACTCCGCCCCCTCGCGAACGACCTGCGTCATCATTCAACGTCCGCAGAAATTCACCTCTGGAAGCACGTGCTGCGCGCTGGTCAGATGATGGGCTACACCTTCCGCCGGCAGCGACCTGTGCTGAGCTACATCGCCGATTTCATGTGCCAGCCGCTG
Organism: uncultured Bacteroidota bacterium; assembly: GCA_963782125.1. GTDB lineage: Bacteria > Bacteroidota > Bacteroidia > Chitinophagales > Chitinophagaceae > UBA1952. The sequence continues at coordinate 384,613 of CAWAID010000006.1, read as the reverse complement.
CTGCTCATCATGGAAGTGGATGGCAGTTCTCACAAGGATGAATTGATTGCGGCCAATGATACCATCCGGCAGGCGGCGCTGGAAGGGGCGGGCTTTTCTGTGCTGCGCTTCACCGACCAGGAAGTTTATTATCAGACGGACAGGGTCCGGAAGGTTATAGAGGAGTGGATTGAGCATTGGGAATCGGTGAATGAATTGCCGGCGCGGGCTGGGCGGATGAAGCGGCTGCGCGGGTTGTAGTATCTGCCCTTGGCGCGTGCCCACCCCCTCGCTGCGAAAAGCGCTGCGCGGCTTTTCTCCGCATTTCCCCCGCCAGCGGGGGAACCTGCGCCTCTGGTACGTGTAGGGAACCCTAAGCCTTGGAAACGGAACCTGCGCCTCCCGTACGACCGCTCCGGCATGTGCCAGATAACTACGAAGCGAAACCCGTCGTCTTTGCCGGCAGGATGTGTCCTTAGCTTTGGCGCAGCCAATGAATCGCATACTCCTCTACCTCATCATGCTGCCTAAAGGCTTGTACCAAAGCCTCGGCGCAGACCCGGCTCAGCTTCGCGCCATCTTAGATGTCAAACTCAAGTTAGACGACCGCAAGCCTGTCAACTTCGGCAGGCAGCGGCAGCAAAAGAAAGCCAGGCGCTTCTCGCTTATTCTGGGGATGTTCATCGCCTTCATCACTGGTATTATCTACATCTTCCCGCTGCTCCTGATGGAAGACCGCCTTACCGCGCTGTGGACCTTCTTCACCATGTTCCTTTTCTTGCTGTCCTTCACGCTCATCTCCGATTTTTCAACGGTGCTGATAGACACGCGGGATAAATACATCGTCTTGCCACGCCCGGTTTCCGACCGGACGCTCTTTCTCTCAAGAGTGCTTCACATTTTCATCTACCTCTTCCGCATTGTACTTCCGATGTCGCTGCCTGGTTGGATAGTGCTGGGGCTGATGGATGGGTGGAAAGCAGCCGTTTTCTTCCCGCTGCCGCTGATGTTGCTTGTGTTTACCGCACTATTCGTCGTGATGGGCGCTTATCTGCTCATGCTTCGCGCGGCTTCGGCGGAAAAGTTCAAGGAGCTGCTTAGCTATTTCCAGATTGCTTTCTCCGTCATCATCTTCGGCACTTATTACCTTGTGCCCCGCGCGATGGACGCAGCGGCCATGCGCCACTTTAATGTGGCGGCTTATCCGGCAATGCGTTTCTCGCCTTCGTATTGGCTGGCAGCCACATTCAACTGGATTGGTGTCGCCGATCCGGGTGCGAAAGGCGTAGCCTTGCTTGGATTGCTAGCCATTGCTCTGCCGCTCGTTTGCATTTGGGTGACGGTAAAATACCTCGCACCACAATTTACCGCACGCCTTGGCGGACTGGACGTCATTGAATCCGGCGAGACCAGCACTAAACAAAAAGTGCAGCATGCAAAAGGCAGCGCGTCATTCTACCAAAAATTGGCTAAGCTCATCAATACCCGTCCAGAGGCGCAGGCCGGTTTTATTATGACGTGGATACAGACAGCCCGCAGCCGCACCTTTAAGATGAAGGTCTATCCCATGTTCGCTTACGTGCCTATTTACTTCCTCTACCTCATGCTCCAAAGTCGCGAGTCGCTAAGTACTGTCTGGGAAAGCCTGCCGCATTCCGGCAAGCACATCGTGCTGCTTTACATGTGCTCAGTGGTGATGTTACAGGCATTCGCCTTCATTGGCATCTCCGAACAGTATAAAGCTGCCTGGATTTACCGCGCCGTACCACTTGGCGAGCCGGGCGCAATTATGGCTGGGGCTTTCAAGGTGATTTGGGTGAAGTATTTTCTGCCCTTCTTCGCTGTTATTTCCGCTTTTGTGCTGGTCGTTTGGGGCCCGACGGCGATGTCTGATGTCTTGCTGGCGCTGGTCAACGTGACGCTTTTTGCTGCTTGTGTAGTCCGGGTATCTTACCGCCGCTTTCCGTTTTCGGAGCTTGACCAGACGGCTACGGGCGGCTCTAAGTTTCTGCGGGCACTAATTGGCATGTCCATTCCTGCAGCGTTGGGCATCGGGCATTATCTCGCTTTAGATATGCTTTGGCTGAAGGGAATTTTCCTGGTGCTGTCTTCCATTTTGCTTTGGCTTGTTTGGGACAGCTATGCACATACAAGTTGGGAAGTCATCAAGGCGGAAGAAGCTTGATTATTTCGTTCTAACAGAATAATTGAGCATTATTCCATTGGAGGCTGCTATTTATCGCCTCGTCATTCCAATTTTATTGGGGCATCTTGCATCCGGTTTTCTATGAGAAATTTTACCGCCATCTTCGCCGCAGGCTTGCTGCTCACCGCTTGTAAAGATTCAACTACAAATGAAAGCGCTAAGGCGGCAATAGACAGTACGGCCACCCGCCCCGAGGACACGCACACGCTGAGCAATGCCGACAGCGTCACAATGCAGCACCTCTCGCTGGACATTGCCGTTTCTTTTGAAACGAAGCAGATAAGCGGCCGCGCCGACTGGACGATTGATAATAAGGCGAAAGCTGCCGAGCTGCACCTGGACGATTATGGCCTGCACATTGATAGCGTAGTGGTGGATGGCACCAAAACGGTGTTCAGCGTTTCCGCGCCGGTGCCGCACCTCGGCAGCCCTCTGATCATTCCCATAAAGGCAGAAAGCAAAAAAGTAAGCATCTGGTACGCAACAACCGACAGTGCCCGTGCCTTACAATGGCTGACACCGGCGCAGACAATGAGCAAGACGCAGCCTTTCCTCTACACCCAAAGCGAGAGCATCTACGCGCGCTCCTGGGTGCCGTGTGCAGACGGACCGGGTATCCGCTTTACTTACGAAGCGCGTGTAACAGTGCCCAAGGGTCTGATGGCACTTATGAGCGCGGAAAACCCGCAGGCGGTGAGCGACAGTGGCGTGTATCATTTCAGGATGGACAATCCAGTGCCGGCCTACCTGATGGCGCTGGCAGTCGGTGACATAACCTTCCGTCCAATAGATAATCGTACGGGCGTGTATGCGGAGCCGGCGATGATTGACAAAGCACGCTACGAATTGGAAGATGTTGGCAAGATGGTGACGACTGCCGAAAACCTCTATGGCCCGTACCGCTGGGGACGGTATGACGTACTGGTGCTGCCTCCGGGCTTTCCGATTGGCGGGATGGAAAACCCGAAGCTGACTTTTTGCACACCGACCATCATTGCCGGTGATAGAAGCCTCGTGAACCTTATCGCCCATGAATTAGCGCACAACTGGAGCGGCAACCTCGTAACGAACGCCACCTGGAACGATATCTGGATGAACGAGGGCTTCACCGTCTATTTTGAACGCCGCATTACTGAGGCTATGATGGGCAAGAGCTATGTGGATATGCTCTGGGAGCTCGGCTACCAGGATTTGGAAGAAGAAGTGAAAGGCTTCGGCGCGGATAGCCTGCATGATACCTACCTGAAGCTGCACCTTGAAGGCCGCGACCCGGATGCCGGACTTTCTGATATTCCTTATGAAAAAGGCTCACTCTTCCTCTGGCTTGTTGAAAGAAATGTGGGCCGGGAAAAGTTTGACGCCTTTCTTAAGGAATACTTTTCATCGCACGCCTTTAAAACGATTACGACCGAAGAATTTCTGGCTTATCTCCGTACTAATCTCATAAAAGGTGATAAGGCGCTGGAAGAAAAGCTGAACATCAACGCATGGGTCTATGGCCCCGGTATTCCGGCCAACTGTCCGCACGCTGACCGCGAACGGTTTGATAAAGTGGATTCCGTGCGCGAGGCATTCCTGAATCCTGTTCATGCCGGCCCGGATTATACTGCTACAAAGGGCTGGACATCGCACGAATGGCTGCATTTCCTTCGGAAGATGCCGGAGACGCTGACTACTTACCAAATGGGCGAGCTGGACAAACTCTTCCATTTCACTCCAAGCGGCAATAGCGAAATAGCAGATCTGTGGTTCATCCTAGCGGCTCGTCATCAGTACAAGCCGGCTTATGTCGCGATGGAAACTTTCCTGAGTAGGGTAGGGCGGCAGAAATTCCTGATGCCGCTTTATGAAGAATTGATGAAGAGCGGTCAGACTACGCTCGCAACGCGGATCTACAATCAATACCGGCAGAACTATCACCCTCTCACGCAGGCGAAGCTGGATAAGATTGTGCGAAAGTAGTCAGGGCAACACCTTTACCGTCTTGTCGTCTTTAGCGATGAGCTGGCCAATTGGGTTTGTATATGCTTCATAACCTTCGCGTGCAAGCAATGCTTTTGCGTCGTCCAGTGACGATTCGTTCACTGAAAAAAGCAACCCGCCATTCGTCTGTGGGTCGGGCAGCAGGTTAAAAGCTTCCATCACATTCACGCCAGTTGCAAAGGATACCTGCGTGCTATAACTGTTCCAATTGCGATATGTGGCATCCGGGACAACCTGTTTTCCGGCCAACTCGCGCGCATGCTCCAAAACGGGGATAGCGCCATACTGCAGCTCGGCGGAAAGGCCACTGCCCGCTGCCAGCTCAATGAGGTGTCCCAGAAGCCCGAAACCCGTTATATCGGTCATTGCCGTTACGCCATTGATAGCACCAAGCGCGCTGCCGATGCGGTTGAGGCCAATAAGCTGCTCGCGTAATATGGGATAATCTTCATCCGGCAATACGCCACGCTTCCTGGCCGTCGTCAAAATGCCGGAGCCGATTGGCTTCGTCAGGAACAGTAAGTCGCCTTTCTGCGCCGTGTTGTTTTTTTTAAGCTGTGCTATTGGCGCGATGCCATTTACGCAAAGTCCAAAAAACGGTTCCGCGGAAATGATGCTGTGTCCGCCTGCCAGCGGGATTCCTGCATCTGCACAGGCAGCCCGGCCGCCTTCTATAACCTGCTGCGCAAGGTTAGCAGGCAGAACATCCAGCGGCCAGCCAAGAATGGCAATGGCCATAATAGGCTTCCCGCCCATTGCATACACATCGCTAAGCGCGTTCGCCGCGGCAATGCGGCCGTAATCAAAGGCATCATCCACAACCGGCGTAAAGAAATCGGTTGTTGATATGAGCGCAGTCATTTCATCGAGCGCGTAAACCGCCGCATCGTCATTGCTGCCATTGCCAACGAGCAGTTGGGGAAAAAAAGTGGGCGACGCAGCGCTTGCAAGAATTTCCTGTAGTTGCGCAGGCGCAATCTTGCAGCTGCAGCCAGTGGCCTTTGCATATTGGGTGAGCTTTATTGGCTCCGAAATATTGTTCATGGATATTGTTCTTTAATGACTGCTGCTATTTCTGTCGGTGTGCGTCCGACGCCATTGATACTGAAGCCGTCGGCGTTTTGCGCCGGATAATAAAGTTTGTCGTAGTAGTGCAGCAGCGTGCCAAAACATTCGCTTAGCCCTCCCTCTAAGAGGTGCAGAATAGCAGTCTTTGTCTCGAGCGGTCCAAGCCGCTTTTTAATGCGTATGATGGCATTAATCAGCTTATCGGTCGGGTAGCTGCCGTATTCTTCTGTTATGTTGCTGAGCCGTGTCTCAAACGGGACGTACAGGAAGACATGCGGTGCTTCACGCATCTGCGCGAACAGCACATGCGGAATATTCAAGTTGCCTATGCGCTGACTTTCATCTTCCATCCAAACGGCGCGCTGACCAAATTTTTTCCGCAGGGCAGAAAGCCTTCCTGCCAGGAGATTCTCAAACATTTCCTGAGTTGGCTGCGGTATTCCGTCTAAGCCGCCGAATGCAGAGCCTTTATGGCTTGCCAAGCCTTCCAGATCAATGACAGGCTCACCCAATATGTCCAGCGCGTTAAGCACTGGCGTCTTTCTTGCGCCTGTATAGCCGGCAAGAATCCGAAGCGGACCGGGATTTGCCCAATGCCCGATCACCCAGTGCCTGTAAGCCTTATAGCCGCCTTCCAAAAGATAAACCTGAAAGCCGTAAAAATCCAGCAACCATGCAACTGCCAAGCTGCGCATGCCGCCACGCCAACAATGCACAAGCACTGTATCGCGGCCTTTCAGCAGGCGCTCCGTCTCTTCCACCATCCGGCGCATCTTCGGCCCAAAAGCATCCAGCCCTGTTTTAATGGCGTCTTCACGGCTTACCTGCTTGTATGTTGTGCCGATTTCTTTGCGCTCCTCGTCCGTAAATAAAGGCAGCGAATGAGCATCCGGAATGTGCGCATGCGCATACTCAACCGGACTGCGAACGTCTAAAATCGGATGACGCTCCGCGAGTTTTAGAAATTGGTCAATGCTGATGCTCTGTACCGCCACAAAAAATGGATTCGGAACCGAACGTACGACAATCAAGAGGAAGCCGCCGGCGGCTTAGCTGAGCACCGCTGCAGGCCCTATCCAGACACCCGCATCCTGCAGCAGCCCTATCAGTTCTTCCACCGCAATCTCGCTGGGCACATTGCGCTTGATTACTTCCTTTCCCTGGTAAAGCGTGATTTTCCCTGGCCCGGAACCAACATAGCCGAAGTCGGCGTCAGCCATCTCGCCTGGTCCGTTGACGATGCAGCCCATTATGGCAATTTTTACGCCCTTCAGGTGTGAAGTAGCCGCACGGATTTTCGCTGTGGTTTCCTGAAGGTCAAAGAGCGTCCGTCCGCAGGATGGACAGGAAATGTATTCCGTCTTGGAGATGCGCGTGCGTGTTGCCTGCAGAATGGAGAAGGCGGTGTTGTTGAGAAACTGGTAGTTATTGGTGACTGGCAGGTAGGTACGACCCGTTACAACGTCATTTGCCAGTTTAGCCGGTTCGTTCATCAGCCAGAGGCCGTCGCCGATGCCATCGAGCAGAAGCGCGCCGGCGTCAGTAGCAAAGTCTATAAGCTGCTTATCCACCGTATTGCTATGGCTTTCAGCGCCAATGATTAGGGGCAATTTTTTGCCAGCGCTCGCCAGCGCATTTGCCATGGCCCGAATGACAGGCATCGGTCGGGTAGCTGTTGCATAGGCGCAAAGCACAACTGTCGGGTCTTCAGCTATTTTAATTAGCTCAACCTAGAGCATTCTCTGCCGCAGCATCCACGGAAATAAAGTTCAGGTTGGGATGTTTCTTCAGTTGATGACAGGTATGCGCGAGCCTCAAAAAGAGGATAGTGCCGCACCATTCCCGGCTGCCATTGGGCAGCGTTCAGAATAACGCCGAGCGTTCCCGGCAGGGCAAAATCAACGCGCTTATCACCGGTATAGATATAGTCCGCAGCTGCGTCGCCGATGTTCCATTTGTCTAAACCCTGGTCATAATGATAACCAATGGTAGCCAGCGAGTCCGAGGAAATAGAAGATTCGTGCATAAAATCCGCGACCACAACGGGCACATGGCTGCCGCCAATGTTATCAATTGAGGCGTTCAGGCGCCTTTTATAGCCTGCCCGCACTTCACTTGACGTGATAATTATTCGTTCAGGACTTGCCGTATCTGCTAATGGCTCCCAATTCAAGATTGACGATTCCTGAGCTGCATACCGCGCCACAATATCCTTACACACAGGCAGCTCAAATTCCGGATCTTCCGTCAGGCATACACGGATAGTATCACCAATCCCTTCTTCCAGCAATGTGCCGATGCCAATGGCGCTTTTAATCCGCCCGTCCTCGCCGTCGCCCGCTTCTGTGACACCAAGGTGAAGCGGATAGCATTCACCGAACTCCCCTTGCATCTGCGCCACCAGCAGCCGGTAAGCTTGCACCATCACCTGCGGATTGGAGCTTTTCATGGAAAGCACAATCTGATGATAACTTTCAGCGCGCGCGATGCGCAAAAACTCCATGGCGCTTTCTACCATGCCGTAGCGGCGTATCGCCATAACGGCTCATGATGCGGTCGGAGAGCGAGCCGTGGTTGGTGCCGATGCGCATGGCGGTGCCGTACTCCTTACAGATTTTGACCAGCGGCGTAAAACGGTCGCGGATGCGATCAATCTCTGCGGCATATTCTGCATCCGTGTATTCAATCTGGTCAAACTTCTTCTTGTCCACATAGTTGCCCGGGTTCACTCGCACCTTTCTCAATGATGCGCGCGGCAATTTCTGCCGCATTGGGCGTGAAATGGATATCGGCCACCAGCGGAGTGTCAAAGCCCGCAGCACGTACAGCTTGTTTAATAGCCAGCAGGTTTTCCGCTTCCTTCTTACTTGGCGCGGTAATGCGCACCAGCTCTGCGCCGGCCTCTATGCAACGGATGGTCTGGGCCACCGTTGCCGCCGTATCCATCGTGTCCGTAGTGGTCATCGTCTGGATGCGGATGGGATGACCGGCGCCAAAAGCAGTGAGCCGATGCGCACCGCTCGGGTGGGCAGACGGAAGTAAGGGGGAGCTTGCATTAGGCACAAAATTAGCGGCCGGCGTGGCCTTACTGCGCATGCGCAGCGTCCGTACGCTGTTATTTTTGCATTTTATGCCAAGGCGCTCCTTTTTGCTACTGCTTCTTTTAGCCCTGCTGGGTTACGCCTTGCGTAGCAAAAGTGAATCCGGCCACGTTGGAACATCGTGCTGACCGCCGGCGATACCATATTAATAAAAAGTGCTGCCCACCAATATGCCGATAGTCTGATCGGTATGGGTGAGCAACAAACTAAGTCGCTCCTATACAGTCTCCAACCTTACCGCCCATCGCACAACCGGACGCCCGATTTCTACCTGCTTTGTGGCCTGTGTCTTCTGCTTGGCGCTATCCGGTATCTGGACCCACGCTATTTTGCAATGCTGGTCGGCGCATATCAGAAACCCCGGCACCGGCCGCCAGTGGCGCGACATGCTGAAAGCGGCCGCCTTACCCAATCTTGGCATGAATGTCTTCTTCGCCGCCGTGCTGGGAGCTTATATTTATTATCTCACATCCGGCGCGGGAGGCGGTATCCGGGGTGTACAAACGCCGCTTGTGTTGCCGTTGCTTATTGCGGGAATGCTTACTTTATATGCCGCTAAATATGCCGTAATCCGATTTTCCGGCTGGGCGTTCCGTGTAGAAGAAATGGCGGACCAATACCTTTTTAATGTATTCCTGGTCAATAAGATAACGGCCATTGTGTTGTTGCCATTTGTCCTCATCATCGCTTTTGCAGGCAGCGAATGGCTCCGCCCGATGAGTATTCTAAGCGCGGTGGTGGTCATTATTTTACTCGCCACGCGTTACTTGAGATCTTGGCCCCTGTTTCTGTCGTTCTTTCAAGGCTCCAGATTTCATTTTTTCACCTACCTTTGCGCCTCGGAAATCCTGCCTATGGCGGTACTGGTCAAATGGTTGTTGCATTTACTGCGTTAGTATATCAACCACACGATAGTATTCCGTTACCAAATTACCCGGACCTTAATATGGCTAAAGCTGTACGCTTGAACAATGGTAAGGGCAAGGAAGAAGTGGAAGCGGCGAAGCCCGCAGCTTCTACAAAGGAGAAAAAGGCGAAGTCAGCTGCCGTTGAGCCTGGCGGACAAGCGGTAACAAAGTCCAAAAAATCGGTTGCGTCTGTTGTTCCGGCTAAGAAAGTCACTAAAATTCTGATTACGCAGCCTCGGCCGGATACAGACAAGAGCCCTTATTTTGAGCTTGGCGCGCCGCTTTAATCTGGAGCTTGAATTTCACCCTTTTATAAGAGTGGAAGGCGTAACAGGCCGTGATTTTCGCCGTCAGCGCGTAGATATTTCAGAATATACTGCTATCATCTTTACTAGTCGGTCGGCCGTTGACCATTTCTTTCGCATCATGGAGGAGATGAAGGTGAAAGTGAGCCAGGAGATGAAGTATTGCTGCATTACCGAAGCGGTCGCGCTTTATCTGCAGAAATTCATCCTGTACCGCAAGCGGAAGGTGTTTTTCTCCGCCGACGGCTCCGTACAGGGACTGCTTGATGTAATCGGTAAGCATAAGGCGGAGAAATACGTATTGCCGACCTCAGACAGTGGTAAAAACGAGATTCATACCTATCTCACGAAGCATAACATTCCCTTTGCTGAGGTAACGCTCTATCATACAGTAAGCAATGATATTGAGCTAATCATGAAGAAAGATGAGTACGACATGATTGTGTTTTTCTCTCCATTCTCTGTGCAGACGCTCTTTGCACATGACCCTAAGTTCAAGCAGAATGGCACACTTATCGGGGCTTTTGGGCCTACCACTTCAAAGGCAGTGGAAGACAGTGGGTTAAGGCTGGATGTCAAGGCTCCTGCGCCCAATGCACCGTCTATGGTCACTGCGTTGGAGCAGTATCTAGGGCAGAAGTAGTTTGTTTGCTGCCACGAGTTCCCAAATCAGCCGTAGGTTTGTAATCGTTTCTTTCCGTTCCTAATTCCATGTTGTCCGCAGCGGCGAATTCCCGCCGGTTTGTACTTCGCGCCATCTTTATCGGTATGGGCCTTGTGCTGCTCACGCGGCTGTTTTTTCTGCAGCTGTTTGAGCAGAAATATAAGATCATGGCTGCCGATATTGCCATTTACCGACAGGTAGTTTATCCGCCACGCGGCGTGATTTATGACCGCAAGGGGAAGGTAATGTGCTATAACGAAGTCGTTTATGATCTACAGATGACGGCCAATAATGTGCCGCGTGATTTTGACTCATCAACGCTCATCCGTACGCTCGGCATTGACGGAGCAACGTATCACAATCTTTACGAAAAGGCGAAATGGAGTAATGGGCCGATGCGGCCGGGCACCTTTTTGGCCCAGCTTTCTAAAGCACAGACGGCCCGCTTTGGCGAAAACCGCTACTCATTTCCCGGCTTTGACCTGGTGGAGCGTAACATCCGTAGCTACCCCGAACCACATGGCGGGGCATTTTTGGGATACATCGGCGAGGTTTCGCAAGGCATGCTGAAAAAGCCACGTTTTCTGTCTTATCAACAGGGCGACTATGTGGGCCTGGACGGGCTTGAGCTGTATTACGAGGAAGTACTGCGCGGGCAGCGGGGTGTTTATTTTAAGGAGAAAGACAATTTTAACCGCCCGCGTGATGCCTATCTCAAAGGCGCGCTGGATACGCCGGCGGTTGCCGGGCGCGCCATTGCAGCTATATGTAGATAAAGACCTGCAGAAATATGGGGAAGAGCTGATGGTTAACAAGCTCGGCTCTGTTGTGGCTATAGATCCGAGTACAGGCGGTATTCTTGCTATGGTATCCTCACCCAGCTATGACCCTAACCTTCTGCGGGGCGCTGACCGGGCAAGAAATTTCGGAAATCTGTATAAGCTGCATACGAAGCCGCTTTTCAACCGGGCAATGAAGGCATTTTATAATCCCGGTTCCAGTCAAAAGCCTATGACGGCGCTCATTGCATTGGATAATGGCGTGATCACGCCCTCTTACGGATATCCCTGCGGCGGCGGCTACAACCAATGCGGGAGGCACATAGCCTGTACCCACAGTGGCGGCGGGCACGCCGCCAACCTGCGCCTGGCACTCGCCAATTCATGTAATGCTTATTTCTGTCATATCTATCGCCTCAGTGCCGATGCTGCAAAATTTGGCGGTGTAAAAAAAGGGCTTCAGGATTGGTATCAGCATATGTACAACTTCGGGTTTGGCCACCCAACGGGTGTGGACCTGCCATATGAAATTGGCGGAACGCTCTTTGATTCTGCTGCTTACAACAAGATGTATAATGGGGTGTGGAACTCCTGCACCAACGTCTTTATAGGGATGGGGCAAGGCGAGCTGGCGGCAACACCGCTGCAACTGGCCAATGCGATGTGCATCATTGCCAATCGTGGCTTTTACTACACGCCCCACCTCGTGCGCGCCGTAGCTAATAATCCGCATGATCCTGCGTTGTCGCCATTCCTGAAGAAGCATGACGTGACCCACATCCCTGATACTGTGTTCGGTATCGTAGGTCTCGGCATGATGGATGTGGTAGATCATGGAACCGGCACCGTGGCGAAGATGGAAGGCGTAGAAGTATGCGCCAAGACGGGCACGGTAGAAAACTATGCAATGCTCAACGGCGTACGTACAAAACTGCAAAATCACTCAATGTTCGTAGCCTTCGCACCGCGTGTGCATCCTAAGATTGCTATTGCGGTGACGGTAGAGAATGCCGGATATGGCGCGACATGGGCCGGGCCGGTAGCATCTTTGATGATTGAGAAATACCTGAATGACACCATTGCGAAACGAAGATTGCCCTTGCAGGAGAAAATGCTCAAAGGGAATGTGATTAATTACAAGCAGGTAGCCATCATAGACTCCACCCAGCGCGCTTTAGACGCTTTGCGTCGTCTACGCAGGCTGGAGCAGGCCGCTTTCAAGCGCGCTCAGGACTCTACATACATTATGTGGTGGGTCAATACATATCTGCTTAAAAAGAAGGCCTGATCTATGGCAACCGACAACCGATCCTTAATAGCCCGGCTTGATGCACTGACGCTGGTGCTATACTTCGCGCTTGTGATCATAGGGTTACTCGCTGTATTTTCAGTGGAATGGAAGAGCACAGATGTAGGCCTATTTATCAGGGGAAAGAACTATACGAGTCAGGCTATTTTCCTGGGCCTATCGCTGTTTGTCGGGCTGATAATCCTGTTTACTGATAGTAAGGCATTTGCATCGGGCGCTTTTTTGTCCTACCTGTTCGGCATTTTGTTGCTTATAGTCACCATATTCTTAGGCAAAAATGTAAAGGGGTCAAGATCTTGGCTAAGCGTAGGGCCAATGGCGTTCCAGCCCGGGGAAGTGTGCAAGATTTTTACCGCGTTGGCGCTGGCTAAATTTCTTTCATTACCGGAAACGGACTTCGCAACCCTAAAGCATCGCTTTATTGCCGTAGCCATCGCCATGCTGCCGGCAGTTATTATTATTCTGCAAAACGAAACTGGCCTCGCGCTTGTCTATGTAGCCTTCTTTCTGGCCATGTATCGGGAGGGCTTACCAAATGCTATTCTGATAATCGGCTTCTCATTTATTGCCCTAGCCCTGGCCAGCTTGCTGGTGGCACAGTTGCCGCTGTTCATAATACTTACAGTCGCCGCTGCTGCAGCAATATTGCTTTTGCGCAAGCGCTTTATGAAAGATGGCGTGCTGCGGCTCACCATCATAGGCTCTTATATAGTGGCAATTTTGTTTTCACAGGTCGCTATCCCGTTCGCATTTAAGAACGTCCTCCAGGGCTATCAGATTGAGCGCATTTATTCCATGCTTGGTCAGGATGTACCTGCGGCATACATCAAAGCTGATAAATTACCCGAATTGCAAACGGGCAAGAAAAAGGATAACAACTACAACGTCACGCAATCTAAAATCGCCATTGGCTCCGGAGGCTTTTTCGGAAAAGGATTTCTCAATGGCACGTCCACTAAAAACGACTTTGTGCCGGAGCAGCATACGGACTTTATCTTTTGTTCTATCGGGGAACAGTTTGGTTTTGCCGGCAGTCTCATATTAATACTGCTTTATGTTGGGCTGATGATTCGCATTACTATGTTAGCAGAGCGGCAACGGTCCGCATTCAGTAGAGTGTACGCCTATTGTGTGGCGTCGATCCTGTTTTTCCACTTTGCAGTGAATATCTCCATGACCATTGGACTGGCACCGGTGATCGGGATTACACTACCTTTTCTTTCTTACGGGGGCTCGTCGCTGCTGTCGTTTTCCATTCTCATCTTCATTCTGCTGCGGCTTGATGCGGACAGGCAGGTTTTAATCAGATGATCTATCCACTTTCAGAAGGTGAGTTCACCATCGGGCACGATAAAGTTTTTGTGCCATTTGATCCTTCACTCGATGTCCTTAATAGCCGCCCGATTGGATCATTGCTGGTGGAGGTACAGCCATTTTTAGTCACCGTAGGTGATGATATATTGCTATTTGATACCGGTCTTGGCTTCTCAAATAATAATGGTGAGTTGCAGCTTCATGCGAATATTCGCGCAGCCGGTTTCGCGCCTGAACAGGTCACGAAAGTGCTAATGAGCCATCTGCATAAAGACCACGCAGGCGGATTACTTCAGCGGGCGGCAGGCGGCGCAGTTAAGCCGGCACTCCCTAATGCCGCTTACTTCATTTATCGTGCTGAAGCAGAGTTTGCTCTCGAAACCGGTTATCCCTCTTACCACCCGGAAGACCTGGAACCGCTTTTCTCGTCCGGTCAGGTTGTTTGGCTTGAAGGCACGGAAGGCCGGATTAATGAGCACATCACTTATCGGCACACCGGCGGCCACTCGCCGCAGCACATTGCCTTTATGGTGGAAGATGGTCCGCAAACTATATTCTATGGCGGTGACGAAGCGCCCCAGTTAAAGCAGATGAAGATAAAGTACGTGGCCAAGTACGATTACGACGGCAAGCGCGCCATGCAGCTACGGCAGCAGTGGGCAGAGCAAGGCAGGCGGGGCAGCTGGGATTTTCTGTTTTACCACGATGTAAAATGCCCGGTGGCGAAGCTCTAATCTTACCTGGCAATCACAACTTTACTCTTCCTGCTAACCAGCTTTGGCTTATGGGAATGAGCCAGTTACTCAGCAATTCGGCCTTTGTAGCAACGGTGTTGTTGAACAGCAGCGTGTCGCCGTTAATGTAACCTTTGTCAATAGCGTACTGTACCTGCCCAAGAGGCAGCATTTGTGGGGCGTCCTTTACCAGGAAAGTGAGCGTCAGGCGGTCAAAAAGGTTGGTCTCATATTGGCGCTCAATGCTCTTAATGACCCTTACCATGCTATCCGTGCTGCATCCGCTTACGCCGGATGCTGCTTCATCGGCCAGTACAACTATGAATTGGCCGAAAATCAGCTTAGCCCAACCTTTTACAGGCGTGCCGTGGCTCTGCCATTGCACATAGAATTGCTCCAGCTGTTCGTCAATTTCTTTTCGCTGCTCTTCTGTGAATCTACGGCTGCTTTGATATATCCAAACGCGCGAATCGCCGCTGAAATTCTGCGGTATCTGGCGGGTAAGTTCGTCCAATTGCATAGTGCAAAATTAGCCCCTCTTTAGCCGAGGGATTGCGCGACCATCTCCGCCACATCCATAACTGTTACATCATCTTCCTGCTCCGCTTTCTTGACACCGTCAATCAGCATTGTGGTGCAAAACGGGCAGTTGGCAGCTATAATTTTGGCGCCCGTGCCGATGGCTTCCGCCGTACGCTCCCAGTTTACGCGGGTGTCTCCCGGCTCTTCTTCTTTAAACATCTGCGCGCCGCCGGCACCGCAGCAAAGACCGTTAGTACGGCAGCGCTTCATTTCTACCAGCTCAACGTCTAAAGCCGCGAGCACCTCGCGCGGGGCTTCATAAATGCCATTGGCGCGGCCGAGGTAGCAGGAGTCATGATAGGTGATTTTCTTCCCTTTAAATGTTCCTCCGCCTTTAAGTACCAGCTTGCCTTCGTTAATTAGGCCTTGCAGAAACATTGTGTGGTGCACTACATCATAGTTGCCGCCCAGCGCCGGGTATTCATTCTTAAAAATGTTGAAGCAATGGGGGCAGATGGTCACGACCTTTTTTACGCCGTAGCCGTTCAGCAACTGAATGTTGTTGTACGCCATCATCTGGAACAGAAACTCATTTCCGGCCCGGCGCGCCGGATCGCCGGTGCACATCTCTTCCTTGCCCATGATGCCAAAGGAGATGCCCACATGATTCAGGATTTGGGCAAAGGCCTTAGTAATCCGCTGCGCGCGGGCATCAAAGGAGCCGGCACAGCCCACCCAAAAGAGGATTTCGGGGGAAGTGCCCTCGGCCATATACTCGGCCATTGATTTTATCTGCATGGAGTCTTTCTTGTTTATCAGGATTGCGCTGCCAGTTCCTCCGCCCATTTATCCCGCTCGTCGGGGCTGAATTTCCAGGGCGCCATGTTGTTCTCAATATTGGAGAACATAGCGTTCCATTCTCCCGGAGAGTTACTTTCTTCCATCACCAGATTACGGCGAAGCTGTACAATGATATCCAGCGGCTCAATGCCTACAGGACAGGCTTCTACGCAGGCATTGCAGGTGGTGCAGGCGCGCAGTTCTTCGGTGGTGATGTAGTCGTGCAGAAGCGTTTTGCCATCTTCTTTCCAATCTTTTTTCGCATCAATCTCGCGGCCTACTTCTTCCAGCCGGTCGCGCGTATCCATCATTATTTTTCGCGGCGATAGCTTCTTACCGGTAATGTTGGCCGGGCATACCGCGGTGCACCGGCCGCACTCCGTGCATGAATAAGCGTCCAAGAGATTTTTCCAGGAAAGGTCTTGTACATCGCGGGCGCCAAAGCGGGGCGGGGTAGCAGGCTCCACGCCTTCTGCTGGCACCGGTGCCAGTTCCGGCTGCATCATGTACAGCACTTCATTCTGTATTTCCTTCATATTCTTCAGCTCGCCCTGCGGCTCCAGGCGAGTGTAGTAAGCATTCGGGAAGGCAAGAATGATGTGGAAGTGCTTGGAGAAAGGCAGATAATTGAGGAAAGCAAATATGCCGAGTATATGGCCCCACCAGCAAACACGCTGTATGACGTGGAGAGTGCCTTCGTCAAAGCCGCTAAGCGCAGGCGCGAACAACGATGAAATAAGAAAACCACCTGACTCGCCAGTCTTCATCCGGACAGCGCCCTCTGCCGCATTCATCAGCAGGAGCATCGTCATCAAGACAATTTCAATGTAGAGAATGGTATTAGCATCTTTGCGCGGGAAGCCTTCAAGTTCCCGCATGTTCAGACGTCTTATTTTTAAGACATTCCTGCGGATCAGGAAAGTGACAACTGCTACCAGTGTAAGCACCGCAAGAATTTCAAAGAAGCCAATCACCCAATTATAGAAACCGCCGAGCAGCGGCTCAAAAGTGTGATGCGGCCCGCCCTGAAAAATTCCGTCAATCAAAATCTCCAGCACCTCAACATTGATGAGCACAAAGCCGGCGTACACAAAGAAGTGCAGAATCGCTGGCACCGGACGCTTGAACATCTTCTTTTGTCCGAAGGCGAGCAGAAAGACGTTTTTCCAACGCTCACCAGCCCGGTCTTTCCGGTCGTCTTCTGCTTCATCTCAGTCCCAGCAGGATGTTGCGACGTATTTTGGCAACGTTCTTTGCAAAGAAGTACACGGCGACGCCGGCAATGATGATAAAAAGAATCTGCTGAACGATTTGCATGACGGGCGCCGCACTTTGGTGATGGCGGGCAAGTTAATACGGTTATGTTATAAAACATCCCGCCAACAGCGCAGACCTTGGCTTCGCTTATTTTTGTTGGGCACACACTTTAGCCAATGGAAACAATTTGCCGGTGTTTATCCGCCTTTCTGCTCATTATTGCCTGTTCCGGAAACATTGCTGCGCAAAGCGAGTCTATCAGCTGCCGATCGGAAAACGATGCAGCAAATGGAGGATTCTCTCAATACAATGGCCGACTCTATGTATGCGGCTTTTCTGCCGGATACACGCATTGTATATAGCGAGCGTTTCGCCCGACAGTTGGTTCGCGCTCTTAAGACAGCAAACTCCTGGAGTTACGAATTTCCCGGGCTCGCGAAGCGCATCAACATTTTGCCGTCAGCTGATGGCGCTTTCCGGATTTTAAACTGGGAGATTGCCCCTACAGAAGATACCCGCAGATACTATGGCGCAATACAACTGCCCGGCGCGAGCACTGAAGCTGTATGGACTTGTAGACTATTCTCTGCAGCTTGGAAAGGGCGCTGAAGACAGCATACTGACGCGCGGCAAATGGCTGGGCTGCCTTTATTACCGCATCTTGCCGGAGGATGTAGATGGCCGGAGAATGTATACCCTTTTCGGGTTGAATGCTGCAGGCCGGCTGAGCAGTAAGAAAATCCTGGAGCCGATGGAGTTAACGGAGAGCGGACCGATTTTTGGCGCGCCGATTTTTAATGTGCGCTCGCAGATGCGGCCAAATGAGCGCGTGAACCGCTTTATTCTGGAATTCAAGAAAGATGTACAGGTTGGGATGAATTGGGATGACGAACAGAAGAATATCTATTTTGATAACCTAGTGTCGCCAAGTAAATGACCCGGCACGAAAATATACCTATGTGCCCTGCGGCCAGATAGATGGCTTTAAATGGAATGGCTCTTCGTGGAACTATATGCAGGATATTGTGACCATTGTACCGAGAAAGGATGGCGAGGCACCGATTAATGAGCCAAGCGGTAATTGGTGCAAAGCGTTTGCATCATCGCTGTATTTTTGCGGCATCCCGGACCTGTAGCTCATCTGGATAGAGCGACAGCCTTCTAAGCTGTAGGTACTTGGTTCGAGTCCCAAGCAGGTTCACCTCATTGGTCAAAGCGCCGGAATTATCCGGCGCTTTTCTTTTTGAAGCACTGAAAGCCTTGCTGGGCTTGGCTAACAGCATGAGTATTGGATGTTCTTCTTTGGTTCGAACTTTCCCATTCTCAAAAACCAGTTTTTGAGGGAAGGTCGAACCAAGAAAGCGGTGTTTTTCTTCCAAACCCTTGCCAATAAAGCGTTCTGGCATATTTCTGAGGAATTCAAAGCCGTGCTCGATTAGCTGACGTGTATTGGAAGTATCCTCTTCCTTCAAGAGCCTTTGCTCCCTTTCCAAGCGTGCGATTTCAGGTTCCAGTTTTGCTTTCATCGCCCTGTAATCAGACGGCTCCAATTCACCATCCATCATCAGCGTCTGGATATTGGACAGGCGGTTTTGGACCTTTGACAATTCTGCATCAAGTCTTGCTAGCTCCTTTTCCTTGTCTCTATTACTCTCGCCGCAATATGAAAGCATAGTCAATTCTAAAGTCGTCAAGCATCTTTTCATTTGTGCTCACCTTCCTCAGAAGCTTCTCAAAGGCTTCATTGACTATTGGCGCTTTTACCCGTTCCTTGCAGCCACCTGTGCAATGGTAATAGAAGTACATACCGCCATTACCACGAGAACCGCTGCCGGTAAGAACTCTATTACAACGCGGGCATAGCAGGAAGCCTCTTAAAGAGATTTCCTCCAACTTATTTCTTTGGGCAGGAAGGCGGACCTTCTTCTTTCCATCGAGCACATCCTGTACTTCATAGAAAAGACGCTCACTAATCAATGGTTCGTGCCTTCCTTGTACGATTATAGCTGCCTCATCCTTATAGGCAGGCACGAATATCTTTCCGATGTAAACTGGATTACGAACCAGATAGAAAGAAGCCATTACGGCTCATCCTGAATCCTTTCTTAGATGACCATCTTCCATACTTCAGCAATATGATATTGTCCAGTTGCCAATTGCTCAAAAGCCCATCTTACAAGTTCGGCATCTTTACCGGGAACAATGCAGGGTTTGTTATACTCATCGCGGCTATTTCGGTAACCTTTTGGAGCATAATTCATCCATCGGCCCTCTTTCATAGCCCGCCTCATCCCGGCTATTACATTCAGTGCCCGCCTGTCGTTTTCTACCTCTCCTGATGTGAGGTAGATAGCCAGCATAATCTTGTTCTCTGGTATTTC
The DNA here is from genome assembly GCA_963782125.1 of uncultured Bacteroidota bacterium. Lineage (GTDB taxonomy): Bacteria > Bacteroidota > Bacteroidia > Chitinophagales > Chitinophagaceae > UBA1952. The sequence goes on along the minus strand of CAWAID010000006.1, from coordinate 365,263 downwards.
AAGATTGAGTGGCTGCTCGATTGCCTGAGGTTCTACGCCGAGCTTCTTGAGCACGCTAATCATTGCATAGGCATCCGGTGCATTGCGGCTGAATCTGTCCCATTTAAGAAACAGCAGCAGATTAGCCGAGCCTTTATTCTTCTTTAGCCCTTCCAGCAGTTTGGTGAACTGTGGACGCTCAAATGTTTTGGCTGAATGGTCTTCTCTATACAGTCCTGCTACTTCAATTCCATTCTGAGCGCAGTAATTGCGGAGCTTCTCTTCCTGATTGGCAAGACTATGTCCCCTTTCAGCTTGCTCGTCTGTAGATACCCGGATGTAAAGAATTGCTTTCTTGGCTGCCTTCATTGTGTGTTGTATGATTCGTTGGGCTTGGGAATGGAATTATGTTGGATTGAGCGGTTGGCTGCACTGCTATAGTTCTGGAATAGGATGATACAGTTATTTCTGCCACCATGTAAAACCAGTCTCTGATTCTGTAGAGTTCATCATCGGTATAAGTGACTTTATCATCATTCCAGATAGTTCTTAACTGCTCTATTGAAACTTTTCCTTGTTCTTTTTGGGGCTCAAATCTTATTGTTTTGTTCATCGCAAACGTAATGCCGAGGTTTATGGTTATGGATAAATACTTTGTCTTTCTTGTTTGTGCTCAGCGTTTGAGCGCAGTACACTTGCTCGCAGGAAGTACAAAGCCTTTACCAACTGCGATTACTTTGGATAGCCGGCTTACTAATAGCTTAGGGTAAAGCGGAATGATTTTTCGGAGCCTTCTTGCTGATGATCGCAATTGAGGAGGGGTTGATGATTGGTTATTACTTGACATGCTACTTTGGGTTTATTGGGATGAAATGGGCAATGTACAGCCGGCATTTCCGCACTTGTCCGCGAAGTGGCGCGAATGGTCGTGTATGGTCGCATAATACCGCCTAAGCCTATCCAACGAAAAGCATTCTCCACTTTTGAAGCAAGATAGCAGGAGGCTCAGAGCGGCTGAAGGCGAACAAATGCCTTTGACGCTCAATGAAGCCGAATGAATGCAAATGACTGCGGACTGCTGCGCTTAATGGATGTTTATGTCGGGAGTGAAGCATGGATAATTCGCAATATGCACCCGCTGAAAAACCAACTTTCTACTTTAGGCTGGTTTATGGCGCTAAGGGAAAATCATTTCCGGTTTGTGTTCTTTCAGGGAGCTAATTATTTCTGTACAATTACAAAGTTCCGACGACCTCAAAGGGCACCTTCCTCGTACGGGGGGCATTTCCTTAGCTGCGCTAAACTTTTCCTGAGCGGGAGCACACTTCCCCGATTTGGCCGAACTTTTTTACCGATCCTTTCAGGACGACAGACCTAAAAAGCAAGTGTTTGAGTGGTAAACGAGGAGTACCAGAGGGCGTGCGAGGAGTAATTGGGTAGAAAATGGGGTGCAACCGATGGGTTGCCCGTGATAGAGGTGTCATGGCCCCACTGCGCAGTGGGAAAGGAAGAACTTTCCTTCATAGTGCAGTTTAGTGAAGCTGATTTCGACTGCATTTGGTGTGCAAAAAGCTGCGTTCGGGGGAGTGTAAACTGAACTGTGTCAGTTTTGGTTCCTCCTCCATCCGGCCCCATGGGGCCGGATGGAGGAGGAAAGATTTTTAAATCGTCAGCGGCATCCTCCCTCCGAAGATAATGTGGAGCTGATTGGCGGCGAGGCCCCAATCCGGTAAAGGTCTGGTCCACTTTTCTTCTATCCGGGTTGATGCCAGGTAAATCAGCTTCAGCAAAGCCATATCATTCGGGAATGCACCCTTGGTCTTGGTTACTTTCCGGAGCTGCCGGTGGTAGCCTTCAATGGTATTGGTAGTGTAGATGAGCTTTCTGATGTCCGGCGGGTACTTGAAGAAGGCGCTAAGCTTTTCCCAGTTCGTACGCCAGCTCTTGACTACCATGCCGTACTTCTTTGACCACTTCTGTTCAAAGCCGTCCAGGGCCAGCGCTCCTTCTTCTTTGGTATATGCCTTGTAGATTGGCTTGAGGTCTTCCATCACCTCTTTGCTTTCTTTGTAGGCTACATACTTTATGGAGTTGCGGATCTGGTGGACGATACAGCTCTGCACATCACACTTCGGGAACACAGTAGCAATAGCCGTCTCAAAGCCGCTCAGGTTGTCAATACAGGCTATGAGCATATCCTGGACGCCTCTGCTCTGCAGGTCTGTAAGTACCGAAAGCCAGAAGCGCGCTCCTTCAGCTTCACTTACGTAAGCACCCAGTACTTCCTTCTCCCCATCAGCTCTGATGCCAAGGATATTATACAGGCAGCGGGTAACTACCCGGCCTTCTGCGTCCTTTACCTTAAAATACATCGCATCCAGCCACACGATGCAATAGACAGCTTCCAGGGGACGGTGTTGCCACTCCCTTACTTTAGGAATGATGCGGTCTGTGATCTCGGAAAGGGTGGTATGGCTGACGCTGGTGCCGTACATCTCTTCCAGATGCGAGGAGATGTCTCTAAGGCTCATGCCCAGCCCGTACATGCCGATGATGCGCTCTTCCAGATTATCGGCCAGGACGGTCTCCCGCTTCTTTACAATCTGAGGTTCAAAGCTGCCGCGCCGGTCTCTTGGCGTAGAAAGAGAAAAGCTGCCTTCACCTGTTTTAAGGTCCTTGCTGCTATGACCATTGCGCCGGTTGGGGCCGCCGGCCTTTGGCTCATCCTCTATTTCTTCAGCTGCACCTTCTTCTGAAAGGTGTGCGGAGAGCTCGCCCTCAAGCGCTGCTTCCAGGAATGCCTGAAGCATCGGCCCAAACGCTCCGTCTTTTCCAAAGAGCGGCTTGCCGGTCTTAAATTGTTCCAGGGCCTTACGGCTTGTCGCCTCATCTATGGTGAAGCCACTCCCTCTTTCTGCTTTTGTTTTCTCATGATTCTGTGTCTAAAGTTGAATGAGTGTTTTTCAACTGACACAGTTTAGTTTACAGCCTCGCGTTCGGTACACTAATGACTGATTTTAGTCCACTTTTGACTGATTTCGGTTCACGACCGGCTTCCAAAAGTTCACTTTTGGCTGATTTCGGTGCACCAGCGGCGGCGGCTAGTGGAAGTTTGCAGAAGAAAGTTGCCAACAATTGCCTTTTATCGAAGAAAATCGTCGGGAATTGCCTTTGTAGAAGACAGCGTTGCCAATAATTCCCATTTCTCGCCCGCCAACGCATTATTGTGCTGCAACAACCAGTGCTCTCGTCGAAGAATCAAGCGTGTTACATGATATGAAGCTTCTGAATAGTATCTATTGGTCGTAGATGCCGTAAACATCTTCCCTCTTCAACACTTCCAGAGCCTGTTCGCCCTCTATAACGAGCATTCCAGAATGCAAGTCCGAAGTTATGAAAGTCATCTGCTGATTTTCCAAGCTCTTCTACCCATATTTCCTGCAAATAGCCAACTATTACTTCCTTCAGATTGCAATAAATATTCTCCACAAAGTATCCATCGCGCATGGTAATCTTAGCCATTGATGGCATAATGTAAACCTGCTCCCTTCCTATTGTTGACTCAAGCGCCCTTAATAGATATGGCAGGTATTCTTCCTTAGAGATGATTCGAAGCCAGGAAACATTCGAGGCTATGTAAGGTTCCCTTCCGGGCACATATCTAAATCCTGGGCTTAACTCAATGCCCATTGCATTTAAAGCTTCCTCGTCCAACCAATGTAACTCAAAAGGTGCATCGGCTTCAGTTTCAAAATCGGCTTCAGTCACCATGCCCATGCTTCGCCCGGGGACATTATGCCAATAATTATCGTCCATACTCATACCTAAGCCGCGCTCCTCTCTATATTTTCTGGCGTGCCACCCTGCATATATATATGGCATCTCGCTATAGCAGACATTGGGCCCAAGGCAGTAAAAAGTATTTGATTCTGACAATGTCGTGTACAATCTCAGCCCATACTCTTCAATGTGAAATGGAAGTATCATAAACAGAACTTCCTGAGTGTGCTCGTTGTACCTGATTATTCTGAACTTTTTCACCCATTCCCTGTGCTCCTCGCCGAGCCTCGCCATAACATCTCGGTTATGTGCCTCCATGGCAATGATTGTTCTTCTCCCTGTTGCCGTGAGCCTTCCGGGATTCTTTGCGCCGTGGCGTTCCAATATTTTTCGGGCAGCCTCTTTCTCTCCAGCGATACCACGTTCAGCTAAGGCCCTAATCTTGGCCAGCTTTTCTGCAGTCAATTTCTTCCCTGTTGCTTGTTTGGATTGTGTCTTTGCCATAAAAGTTGGTTTAAAAGCGGGACGTGTACTCAAACCGAGCCTCTGTTATTAGGTTTCACTGTGAGTAAGTGAATTACTATTTTCAGGTGTTCAGCCTCCGTGTCGTTACTTGCAGTATTCTTGTTGCACACTACAACATGGTGGTTTTGCAACATTTGAAAGACCTTACTGAACAAGATGGCAAAAGCGAAAAAAGAGGCGGCGGAAGAACCTTTAGAGAAAAAACTCTGGAAGGCAGCAGACAAGCTTCGTAAGAACATGGATGCTGCCGAGTACAAGCATGTGGCCCTCGGACTGATTTTTCTCAAGTACATCTCCGATGCTTTTGAGGAATTATACCAGAAGTTGGTCACAGAAGTAGGCGAAGGCGCAGACCCGGAAGACCGTAATGAGTATATCGCTGAAAAGGTTTTTTACGTGCCGCCATCTGCCCGCTGGAAGTGGATACAGGGTCGCGCGGCACTGCCGACCATTGGTAAGGACATTGACGATGCAATGGATGCCATTGAAAAAGACAATCCTTCTCTTCGCGGGGTGCTTCCAAAGGTGTATGCACAGGAAAAGCTGGATAAGACAAGCCTCGGCGGATTAGTGAATCTTGTCGGCTCCGCCACCCTCGGTACAAAAGAAGCTCAGAGCAAAGACCTGCTCGGAAAAGTGTTTGAATACTTCCTCGGCGAGTTTGCGCTGGCGGAAGGAAAGAAAGGCGGACAGTTCTATACGCCTCAAAGCGTGGTAAAGCTGCTGGTAGAAATGCTGGAGCCGTATGAAGGCCGGGTATTTGACCCATGCTGCGGCAGCGGGGGCATGTTCGTTCAGAGCGAGAAATTTGTAGAAAAGCACCAGGACTGGTACAAGAAGCACAACGGCAAGAAGCTAAATATTGACCCTAAAGACCGCATCTCAATCTATGGGCAGGAGAGCAATCAGACCACGTGGCGACTGGCTAAAATGAACCTTGCTATCCGGGGCATTGACAGCAGCAATGTAAAGTGGAATAATGAAGGCTCTTTCCTCAACGATGCGCATAAAGACTTAAAGGCGGATTATATCATTGCTAATCCTCCATTTAATGATAGCGACTGGAGTGGCGAGCTGCTGCGTGACGATGCACGGTGGAAAGTATTAGGCGAAAAGCTGGCGCCGCCGGTTGGCAATGCCAACTATGCCTGGATAATGCACTTCCTTTATCACCTTGCTCCGACCGGACAAGCTGGCTTTGTACTTTCTAAAGGGTCTCTAACTACAAATACAAGCGGAGAAGGCGAAATCAGGAAGGCACTTATTGAGAAGGGGCTGGTGGATTGTATCGTAAACCTCCCCACCAAACTTTTTCTGAATACGCAGATACCCGCCTGCCTATGGTTTCTGTCCCGCAATAAAGTCAACGGTGGTTTTAGGACAAGGGAGAATGAAGTTTTGTTTATTGATGCGCGGAATATGGGGCACCTGCTCAACCGGAAGAACCGCGACCTAGTAAGGACGACATAGACTTAATAGCCGGCACCTATCACAAGTGGCGAAGCATTGACGGTGGATATGAAGATGTGCCGGGCTTCTGCAAGGCAGCAACGATTGAGCGCATACGGGAGTTGAACCATGTACTGACACCGGGCCGCTATGTAGGGCTGGCAGATGAGGAAGACGACTTCAACTTTGAAGAGCGCTTCAATTCGCTGAAGGCGGAGTTGGAAGGGCAGATGGGCGAAGAGGCTGCGCTGAATGCGCGGATTAAGGAAAGCCTTACTAAAATCATTATTCCTAAACATGCCTGACAAAGACATCCGCTGGATACAGCGGTTTCATAATTACAGAAAGGCATTAGCTCGCCTTAGCGATGCCGTTCGTTTAAGCCATGAACGTGAGTTATCAGACTTAGAACAGCAAGGGCTGATTCAGGCTTTTGAATTTACGTTTGATATGGGCCAGAAAACGTTGCAAGACTACGTTACCGAACTTGGGTACGCAGGTGAAAGGGACAAGCCTATTCCTATCATAGTTGAGGCCGCAGGCAGGGGATTAATAGATGAGCAGGCATGGCGGCGTATGTACCAATCGCGAAACAAGACTTCTCATACCTACGATGAAGCCATAGCCGATGATGTAGCTGATAAGATTATCAACATCTATCAGGACCTGTTTATACAGTTGGAAACCCGCCTGCAATTAGAAAAGCTAAACCGGGAACAGCAAGGATGAAATTCGGACTGGACGATGTCACTATTGAACAGCTCTCAAAGGTATTTGAGAGAAATCCCAAAGTGGATAAGGCTTTGATATTCGGTTCGCGCGCGAAAGGGAATTACCGGGAAGATTCAGATATTGATATCGCGCTTAAGGGCAACAACATAACCCTGACAGATGTGCTCCAGCTTAGCAGCTCTTTAGAAGATACGGGCGTCGCTTATAAGATTGACTTAGTGGCCTATGACAGTATTAAGGAGCCTGCTCTGGTAGAACATATTAATAGGATGGGTATTGAATTTTACAGTAGTTGGCAGGAATGGAGGTTCTCTGACTTTGTAACAATTAATCCAACGGTAAGTCTAAAGGGAAATGAAACTTACTCCTTTGTTGAAATGAAGGATTTGCAGGACGGCAAAAGATTTTGCTTTCCTTCTGCTTCAAGAAAGCCATCTAGCGGCGCGCGATTCAAAGAGCGAGACACACTGTTTGCTCGTATTACGCCGTGCTTGGAGAATGGAAAGATTTGCCAAGTGAAAGGCTTAGAAAATGGAATCGGGTTTGGCTCTACTAAGTTTCTTGTCTTTAGAGGCAAGGAAAATGTTTCCAATAACGACTTCGTGTTTTACTTGTCAAGATGGAATGAGGTGCGAGAATTTGCGGAGAGCCACTTTGAAGGAACGTCAGGCAGGCAACGAGTTTCAAAAGATTGTTTTGAAGAGCTCGTTTTAGAATTACCTGACATAGAAGAGCAAACCGCCATCGCCGCAACCCTCAGCTACTTAGACGACAAAATAGACCTGCTGCACCGCCAAAACAAAACCTTAGAGGGCTTGGCAGAAACGCTTTTCAGGCAGTGGTTTGTGGAAGAGGCGGGGGAAGGTTGCAAGCAAGGCGAATTAAGTGATGTTCTTGATTTGGTTTATGGAAAGGCCTTGAAAGAAGAAATCAGAACAGGTGAAGGCTATCCTGTAGTCGGCTCAAGCGGCATTGTAGGTTTCCATTCACACTACCTTGTTGAGGGTCCAGGCATTGTAATTGGAAGGAAAGGAACTTTGGGAAGCGTGAATTATTTGTTTGAGAGCTTTCACCCTATTGATACTACATACTTTGTCAAATCAAAGGTTGAATCAGCAGGGTTGTTTTACGAATATTTCCTTCTAAAGACACTGAATTTCGGAGAAATGAATTCAGACTTAGCGGTGCCCGGTCTTAATAGAGACATAGCACTGGCCACCGAAATAGAAGTACCCGGTAACAGTAGGCTACATGAATTCAATGAATACTGCGGGCAATTGTTTCAAAAAATAAAATCAAACACGCGACAAATCAACAGCCTTGTTGGGCTCCGTGATACTCTTTTGCCAAAGCTAATGAGCGGGGAAGTGCGGGTAAACAATTAGCTTTGAACGCTAACAATTGTCGGCCCAAAAATGTCCCCATTAGTAGGAAATGATGTTGAAAGCGAGCTGAGCTATGCTTATCTTCATGCAGTTGCGTCAAAAGCTGGCGCAGCATGCGTGAATTGCAACAGGCATGAGGACAACCGGGGAGTTGACGCGAAAATCACAGCTTGGGGGCCATTTCCAGGGAGCACAGGTCGCGATTTGGAAGAAGTTGACTTAAAGATTCAGTTGAAAGCTACTGTCGCTACACCTACTATTTCCGGTGGACACATTTCCTATTTTCTAAATGGCGTCAATAGGTATGATGACCTCAGGAAAGAGGCGTTAGCGACACACAGAATCTTGGTTGTGATGTTTATGCCTGCAAATAGCGCCGATTGGTTGAACATCTCTGAGGATGAACTGGTGCTAAAGAAATGCGCATATTGGGTAAGCTTAAGAGGTGCGCCGCCGTCAACAAATAAGAGTGGCGAAACGGTTTACATCCCACAGGCACAAATTTTCAACCCTGATAGCCTGACAGATATTTGCGCCCGTTTAAGCAGATACCGTGCTATAAATTATGTGAGCCCTTGAGCATAATCTGGAATAAAATAGCGCCCACTGACCTGCGGGATTATGCAAAATCCCTCGGTTGGCTCCTTCAGCCGGATGCTGTTGATAGGGATTTGTATGTGCTCTCGCATCCGGAGCTACCCAGGCGCCAGCTTGTATTTCCCATAAATACAGACGCACCGGATTATGCAGAAGCGGTAGAAAATACCGTTGATAAGCTCTCAAATATTTTACATCAGCCGGTACAAGTAATTATCTCCGGGCTTAGCGAGCTAAAAGACGATACCCTGCGTTTTAGAATTGTGGATACCAGAAATGAGGATGGCTTTTTGCCCCTCTCGTATGCTGTGTCAGCAATTAATGGGGCTAAGGAATTATATCTCTCGGCTGCAAGTACCGTCTTAAAGCCACAATCACATCACCCGCGTCTGTCAAGACGTGAAGCATGGCAGTTGCTGGAAGCGTCACGGTTCCGCCACACAGAAACAGGCAGCTTTGTCCTAAAAGTTTCAAGCCCGGTACAGGCGTTAGAAATCCAGGGAAGCCTCTTTGAACAAAGCATTCCTTTTGCACGACAAGCGACGCTTACCATCAACCAGGGGTTGAATCAACTAGTAAATGCTATTCAGTCGGATACCTTAACTGAGTTGGTGGATGAAATAAAGGCAGATACCAAGCCGGAAATATCTTCTAACCTATGCAATGCAATCATGGGTTTTAAGGAAGAGCATAATGACTTTGACCTATTTGTAGATTTTACCTGGGCGGGGGCATTTCCTGTCCCGGTGAATATTCCTGTAAAAAAGCTCATTAAGATTCAAAAGGATTACTTCGCTCGCATTGACGATGTGAGACGCGACCTAAGAAGTACTGAGCAGCAACGGAACAAGGAAGAAGTTTTTATGGCGACTGTAGAGCATCTTGCTGGCGATATGGGAGATGATGGGCAGCGTTCGGGTGAAGTGATATTGAATCTCTATCAGGCTGAAGAAGATGATGTAGTTCGCGCAAGATTAAGCCTGGACGCAACACAATACCTGAAAGCTGATGAAGCGCACATGACGGCTGGCGCGTTTATAAGAGTGAAAGGTCGGCTACAACCCGGCAATCAGCCGCGGAACCTTACTGAAGTTTCGTTGTTTGAGCTGATTTTGCCCTAGGATTGCGTGCTATGGCAAAGCCCATCACCGAAAGCCAGATAGAATCCTTCGCGATAGAAAGCTTACAATCGTTAGGGTGGACATACCTGCCCGGCATTGCCATTGCACCCGGCGCGGAAGAAAGTGAGCGCGAAAGCTTTGAACAAATCATCCTCACCGCCCGCCTGCGCAAAGCAGTATCGGTGCTCAATCCCCACATCCCGGCAGATGCGCAGGAGCAGGCGGTACAGAAAGTGCTGCGCATTTATTCGCCAGATCTGTTGCACAACAACCAGAGCTTTCACCAGCTACTCGTAGAAGGCGTAAAAATTCCCTATCAGCAAGACGGCTTTGAGCGCAGCTATGAGGTAGCACTGGTAGATTTTGAGGATGTGCTGAAAAATGAATTTCTTGTCGTCAATCAATACACCATCGTAGAGAACGGGCAGAACAAGCGGCCGGATGTGCTGCTCTTTGTCAATGGCCTGCCACTGGTGGTGATAGAGCTAAAGAACGCCGCAGGCGAGCAGGCGACCGTCCGCAAAGCCTACGAGCAGATACAGACCTACAAAGCCACTATCCCGAGCCTCTTTGCCTACAATGCCATCTGCGTTATCTCAGATGGACACGATTGCAAAGCCGGCAGCGTAACAGCAGGCTATAGCCGCTTCATGGCCTGGAAGACTGCTGACGGCCGCAAGGAAGCTTCTCGCTTCAAGCCGCAGTTAGAAATATTGCTGCAAGGCATGTTGGCTCCCGCTACTCTGCTGGACTTGGTGCGCGGCTTCATCGTATTTGAAGAAAGTAGGCGAGAAGACCCGCAGACAGGCCTTACGCAGGTACACACAGAAAAGAAGCTGGCGGCCTACCATCAGTATTACGCCGTCAACCGGGCGGTTGCTTCTACCATCACAGCATCAGGAGCAGGCGGAGATAAGCGGGGCGGCGTGGTATGGCATACGCAGGGCTCCGGCAAAAGCCTGAGCATGGTCTTCTATACCGGCAAGCTGATTACTGCACCCGAGATGCAGAACCCGACCATCCTGGTAATCACAGACCGCAACGACTTAGACGACCAGCTCTTTGACACCTTCGCCGGCTGCCGCGATTTGCTGCGGCAGGAACCAGTACAGGCGCGCGACCGTGGGCACCTGAAAGAGTTGTTGCGTGTAGCCAGCGGCGGCATTGTGTTTACGACCATTCAGAAATTCCTGCCGGACGGATTGCAATCGCAGTACGACCTGCTGAGCGACCGGCGCAACATCGTAGTAATAGCCGACGAAGCACACCGCACGCAGTATGGCTTTGAAGCGAAGACGCTGGATGTAAAAGACAAGGAAACAAAAGAGGTAGTCGGCAAGCGGATAGCTTATGGCTTTGCCAAGTACATGCGTGATGCGCTGCCTGCCGCTACATACATCGGCTTTACAGGAACCCCAATAGAAAGCACGGACGTAAGCACGCCGCAGGTATTCGGACAGTACGTGGATGTGTATGACATATCGCAGGCAGTGGCCGATGGTGCTACTGTGCGCATCTATTATGAGAGCAGGCTGGCGAAAGTGAATCTGGACGAAGAAGGGCGAAGACTGATTGAAGAGTTTGACGCGGAGCTGGAGCAGGACGAAGAAATCAGCGACAAGCAAAAGGCAAAAGCCAAGTGGACAAAGCTGGAAGCCATCGTAGGCAATCCAGAAAGAATAAAGAGCCTCGCAAAGGATATTGTGCAGCACTATGAGCTGCGGCAGCAGGTATTTGACGGCAAGGTAATGATTGTTGCGATGAGCCGCCGTATAGCAGCAGAACTCTACAAAGAAATCATCGCGCTCAGACCCCAATGGCATAGCGATGAGCTAAACAAAGGCGTAATCAAAGTGGTGATGACTGCGACGAGCGACGACGGGCCTGAGATGCAAAAGCATCACACCACTAAAGGCCAGCGCAAAGACCTGGCTGAGCGCATGAAAGACCCCGCAGATTCATTGCGCATCGTGATAGTCCGCGACATGTGGCTGACGGGATTTGATGCGCCAAGCCTGCACACGCTTTATGTGGACAAACCCATGCGCGGGCATAACCTGATGCAGGCAATCGCACGGGTGAACCGTGTCTTTAAAGACAAGCCCGGCGGATTGGTAGTAGATTATCTCGGTCTTGCCACCGATTTAAAGAAAGCCCTTTCCTTTTACGCAGCTGCCGGCGGCAGAGGTGAACCAACATTAGACATCAGCAAGGCGGTAGAGCTGATGCAGGAGAAGCTGGAAATAGTGGAGCAGCTATTCAGCGAAGTTGCCAGAACGCAGCAGGATATTCTGGTAGAGGAGCCGGAAGCTTATTATGAAGGCTCGGTACAATTCAATTACAGGCGCTTCTTCAAGTCAGACAGCCCGCAGGAACGGATGTCAATCATCCTGCAGGCAGAAGAACATATTCTTGGCCTGCCTGATGGGAAGTCGCGGTTTATCCGTGAGGTGACGCTGCTAAGCCAGGCTTTTGCTTTGTCTGTGCCCCGCGGGGAAGCATTGGCGATTAAAGATGAGGTTGCCTTCTTTCAGGCAGTAAAAGCGAGGCTTGTGAAGTTTGAAGGAACCGGAACCGGGAAATCGGACGCTGAAATAGAGACAGCCATTAAGCAAATCGTCAGTGAAGCACTTAGCTCCGATAAAGTAGTGGATATTTTTGAGGCCGCCGGCATTGATAAGCCAGAGATTTCTGGGCTAGAGGTGCTGTCAGATGAGTTCATGCAGGAAGTGCAGGGCATGAAGCATAAGAACCTTGCGCTTGAACTTTTGAAGAAACTTCTGAACGATGAAATAAAGACGCGCACCAAAACAAATCTGGTTCAAAGCCAGAAGCTTTTAGAAATGTTAGAAGCCGCCATTAAACGTTATCAGAATGGCCTGCTGACAACAGCGGAAATCATACAAGAGCTAATCAATATTGCTAAGGCTATTAAAGAGGCAGACGAGCAAAGCGCAAAGCTTGGACTGAGCAATGATGAAATTGCCTTCTACAATGCTTTGGAGGTAAACGATAGTGCCGTGCAAGTGCTCGGTGATGAGCAACTCAAAGAGATTGCACGGGAGATTGCCGATAAGGTGCGTGCGAATGCAACAATTGACTGGACGATTCGCGAGAGTGCACGCGCAAGGCTCATGGTAATCGTTAAGCGTACGCTGACGAAATATGGCTATCCGCCGGATAAGCAGGCGAAGGCGATAGAGACGGTTTTGAAACAGGCTGAATTGATGGCAGATTATTTCGCTTAATGAAGAGATTAGAGTATTAAAAGACGGCGGATCGCCAAGCATCAACGGGTACCAACACTCAATGGAACGGTACGGCTCAGAACCACCCATGTCTATTCAAGATGCTATTGACGCCTTGCAATGGCCCTTATGTAAGCGTCCCCGAAAGCTGGCCAGTTTAAAGTAGAGGTTATCTCTAACTTTAAAACACCAACAAACAGGGGATGAAAAAATCACAATTCACCGAGAGCCAGATTGTGTCTGCCATTAAAAAGCAGGAGGCAGGCACCGCAGTCAAGGAGATATGCCGCGAGCTCGGCATATCAGATGCAACCTTCTACAACTGGAAGGCGAAGTATGGAGGAATGGAAGTAAGCGAAGTAAAGCGGCTCAAAGAGGTAGAAGCAGAGCTCGCCCAGTTCAAACGCATGTATGCTGATGTGAGCTTTCAGCTGGATGCAGCCAAAGCCTTACTTGCAAAAAAATGGTAGGGTCTGCCGTTAAAAGAGAAGCTGTCCGATTCCTCAAAGAGGAGCGGCAGTGCAGCCACAGGCAGGCCTGCATCCTCGTGAAGCTGCCACGAACCACCTGCGCCTATACAAGTAAGCCAAAGGACGATGCTGCCGTGCATGACAAGCTGGATTTACTCACACAGAAGCACCCCAACATTGGCTTCTGGAGCTGCTACTACCGTCTGCGCAACCGTGGCGAGCGTATCAATCACAAACGACTACGACGCATTTACAGGGCTATGAACCTGCACATACGCAGAAGGCCTAAGCGCAGACTGCCCGACAGGATCAAGCTGCCGCTGATGGTTCCTACCGGCGCTAACCAGTGCTGGAGCCTGGACTTTATGAGCGATGCCCTTACTGACGGAAGGAAGTTCAGGGTGCTCAACATCATAGACGACTTCAACCGGGAGAGTCTGCAAATAGAAGTGGACACCTCACTGCCTGCCCGGCGCGTGCAAAGAGTCCTGGACAATGTAGTTGCCCAAAGAGGACTGCCCGGCAATATCCGCTCTGACAATGGGCCTGAGTTTATCTCCCACCTGATGGAGCAATGGTGCGAGGACAACAAGGTAAGCTGGCATTACATCCAGCCTGGGAAGCCGACACAGAATGCCTTTATTGAACGTCAGAACGGATCTATGAGAAGAGAGCTGCTGAATGCTTATCAGTTTGACTCTCTGAAGGAAGTGCGTGCCATGTGCAGCGAGTGGCAGCGGGATTACAACAGTGAGCGTCCGCATAAAGCACTCGGATACCTCTCACCTGTCACCTATGCAAAGCGCCGGCTAAATAGCGAACCTAAAGATGATGAAAGCACAGAAGCCTTATCCACAAATCCGCGTAGGCCGGCGCAGCCAAAGCAAGCCTGCCGTATAACGCGGAATTGTGGATAAGATATTTGAAAAACCAATGCCCGAAAAACAACCAAAACTCTACTTTTAAACGGCTCCGTTTTTAGGGACGCTTACACTTATAGTAAAGGAATATCTGTTTTTGAATTTGTCTTTTAGTATGAAAAGCTGACGGTATCCAAAACTTTAATCGGCTATTATATTGATTGATAGTCTTATACAGGACACCACCAAAAAAATCTTGTAAATGATTTGCTAATGCAAAACCGGATATTAGTTTAGAGGCGAAAATGATTTTTTAAACCTATAAACTAAGTTCAATGAAAAATCTCGCCTTAGTATTCCTCGCAACGCTTTGTTTTACAGCATCTCAGGCGGCCATTTTTAGAATCGGCCTGCCTGGAGGAAGCACAACTGGCGTAGATTTTCCGGTAAGCAATATTGCAGGAGCCATCTCTGCGGCGAGTGCTGGTGATACGATACAAATGTATCAGCAGTACTGGGCAAGCAGTCCCTCAACGGTCACAGTCGCTAAGCCACTTAAGTTTATTGGCTTTGGGCATACCTTGGATAAGAATAAGAACCTTCAAGCTGTAACTACCTCTGATATTTATCCAGTCAGTTTGACCTTCAACTCGGGTTCAGGCGGGTCAATTGTAACCGGGCTCTATTGTGGTATAGTCCAAATCGGCACAAGCAATGTAATCGTAACACGGACAAGATTTTCCAGCTACCTCCAATTGAACAATAGTTCGGCTCTGTCAAATATTACTATTACTGACTGCATAATATATACAGGAAGTAGTGCAATCATTGAATCAAGTAGTTTCGCAATCTCCAACTTATACATTGCAAATAACATATTGTACGGCCAAAATAACCTGCCAAATAGCACAGGAATATTTGCAAATAACTACATTGGAAACTATACCAATCCAGTACTGAATTCATTCATAATAAGAAATAATATTTTTTACAACGTCTATCCTGCGGCTAATTCCAATTCTTTCGCTTACAATCTTTTCTCTGGCAACTTCTCTGGCAATGTAAGCGGCACAGGCAATGTATTCAATGTAAATCTGGCTAATACTTTCGTCAACTGGAACAGCGGCAGTATAACTGTTGACACCCAATTAGTATTAAAACCATCCAGCCCCGCACTCGGCGCAGGAAAGAACAACGCTAACAATGCCACAGACTGTGGTATTTTCGGCGGTGAGGCAGGTGAGGAATATATCATCAGCGGCATACCGCCCGTGCCATCCATATACCAGCTAACGGCACCCTCCCAAACAGCAACTGGCAGCACTTACAACATTACTGTAGGCATACGGAGCAATAAGTAATTCACCCTGCAAACTTCTGAACCGTGCAACGGCTTCAAACATTTGCGGGATGGCATATCCATAGCTTTTTGCTGTGCATGCTGCTATGTTTTTCCCGCTTGGGATATGCGCAAACCGGCATAGCCCGTGTGGAGTATTACATAGATACCGACCCGGGCCTTGGCGCAGCTACTGCCGTTAGCTTCAGCTCACAAGCCCAGTTGAGCGCGCTTAACATTGGGGTGAACGCAGCAACCCTTTCTACGGGCACGCATCGTTTCTGCATTCGCGCGAAGGACAGCAATGGGCGATGGAGCCTGATGCCGCAGCTGCTTTTTTTCAAGCCGGGCGCTTTGAGTTCATCACTAACCGCTCCACAGCTCAGCTATGGCGAATGGTTTATTGATACTGACCCCGGGCTTAGCAATGGCACGCGTGTAAGCCTACCGCCTGGAACCACAGATACGTCGCTATTGTTTAGCTTTTCCCCGGCAACGCTTAGTTCCGGCATTCACCGCTTTTGTTTCAGAGCAAAGGATACGCTTGGGAATTGGAGCTTCACACAACAATGGCTGTTTGTAAAACCTTTTGCTCCAAGCTTTTCTTCCGGCGTACAACCTCTAAGCTTTGGCGAGTGGTATATTGATAATGACCCGGGCCGGGGCAGTGCAAACCGGATAGGCTTTCCGCCAGGCACCACCGACACATCCATTATCTGCAGTTTCTCGCCCGCATCTCTTAGCACTGGCATCCATCGCTTTTGCCTCCGTGCGAAGGATACGTTGGGGAACTGGAGCCTGACCCAGCAATTGATATTCTGGAAACCGGCTCCGTTAGCATCTATCACCATAACGAAGATTGCCTACCTAGAATATTTTGTAGACAATGACCCCGGACTTGGCAGCGCTACTGCCGTTACCGGCTTTACGCCTGACACTTCTGTCGCTGTACCAGCTATAGCTCTTCCTGTCAGTGGTTTAAGTATCGGGCTGCACAAATTCTGCCTGCGTGGACGTGACAGCTCCGGAGCCTGGAGCCTTGTTCAGCAATTGACATTTTTAAAGCCGGGCCCTACTGCCAACGCCTCGCCAGCACCGCCGCTTGATTTTGGCGAGTGGTACGTAGATGTTGACCCAGGCTACGGAGCCGCGACGCGTGTCAGCTTTCCTTCCGGGACTTACGACACCTCTTTCGTCGTTGCTATGCCTGCTACGGCGTTGGGAACTGGCATTCATCGCTTCAGCTTCCGGGCGCGCGATACCTCGGGCAAATGGAGCCTGTTACAGCAAGTGCTTTTCTTCAAACCTGCGGCGATATCCTCATCCAGCGCGCGTTCTAAAATTGCTTACGTAGAATATTACATAGACAATGACCCCGGTAAAGGCAGCGCAACATCTATCACAGGCTTTACCCCGGATACTGTTGTAAACGTTTCGTCCGTCAGCATTGCCGTCGCCTCACTGTCAGCCGGCCTGCATAGATTGAATATCCGCAGCCGCGACAGCCTCGGTAACTGGAGCTTAAATCAGCAGCTGCTTTTTTTAAAGCCGGGAACTATCACGTCAGCCGCTTCGCTTGTTCCCATTACCTATGCTGAATGGTACGTGGACAATGACCCTGGCCTTGGCTCTGCAACACCTCTGTCGTTTTCCACGGGTATAACTGTTACAAATGCCATTGCACCCGTCGCGGTAGGTGGGTTGAGCACGGGATTACATTGGTTCACCGTGCGTGCGCGGGATTCATTAGGTCGCTGGGGCCTAAGTCAGCGCTATTTGTTTTACAAGCCGGCTGCTCCGTCAAATACCTATTTATACAAAGTCGCGAGACTGGAGTATTACATTGATAATGACCCTGGCCTCGGCAGCGGTGCATCGGTGAGCTTTACACCTGACACACTGGTGAGCAACCAACTTGTGCCGGTAAGCACGACCGGCCTTTCGCTTGGTACGCACAAGCTGTACATGCGCGCAAGGGACAGTTCCGGCAAATGGAGCCTTGTGAATAGTTCTTCGTTTACACTCATTTCATCTGCGCTGTCGGTAGGAACTGTCGCTTCGGGCAAATGCGCTGGCACGTCCCTGACCGTGCCTTACACCGTCAACGGCACATTTAATGCCGGCAACAGCTTTAGGGTACAACTCTCCAATGCATCCGGCCTGTTTACAGATACAGCAAACATCGGCTCCAAGTTTGGAACGACTTCTGATTCTATTATTGCGACGATACCCGCTAATACAATCGCCGGGCTGAATTACCGTGTGCGTGTATTGGCAAGCTCGCCCGCGGATACCAGCGCGCCCAACAGTCTGCCCTTAGAAATTAAGAACACACCGACTACAGCATTTACAGTGAGCGGAGCGACACTGACCTGTGCCGACACGGAAGCATATGTAATCAGTCCGGTCCAAAGCGGCATTAGTTACTCATGGTACCTGCCCACGGGCGGCACACTGCTTACCACGGGCACTACGGCTTACGTGGCCTGGACGAGCGCAGGTAATCATTTTATTACGGGAATCTCGTCAAATACATGCGGCAATGGCAGGCGGGATTCAATAACGGTCACTGTCTTTAATGGCGGCACGATCACAGCGCCCACGCTATCCCTGTCGGTCAATACAATTAGCATTACTAATACGGCTCCATCAGGTACTACGGGTTACGAATGGTACCGGAACGATACATTAATTGCTACGACAAGCGTACCGAATTATACGGTTTCTGTCAACGGGAATTACAAGGCGGCGTTCGTCAATTCCTGCGGCCCCGGCACTCGTTCTTCGGCGTTTGCTATTACGCACCTGAAGCTTTTCCAGTCCATCACGTTCCCGACCATTGCCAACAAGACTTATGGCGACCCACCTTTCAAGCTGAATGCCACGGCATCTTCCAGCCTGCCGGTAAACTATACAATCACCTACGGCCCGGCTACTTTAGCCGGAGACACGCTGGTGATGACGGCGGCGGGAACGGTCTCGGTTACGGTGAGCCAGGCAGGTGACGCCACTTATGCCGCAGCCACATCGGTGACGCGCATTTTTACGGTTGCGCGATTGCTTCAAAGCGTCAGCTTTACCGCGCTAAGCAATCGTGTGCTGAGCGATACGCCGGTTATTCTCTCTGCGACAGCTTCAAGCAATCTCCCGGTTACATTTTCCGTATTGTCCGGCCCGGCGGCGGTCGTTTATGGAACGAATCAACTCCTTCTGAATGGCTGCGGACAGATAACGGTACGCGCTACACAATCCGGCAGTACCAACTATCAGTCCGCCTATTTTGACCGGAGCTTTTGCGTATGGCCGCATCAGCCGGACAGCATCTACGGATATACCCAGGCTTGCACGGCAACGGTTATGAAGTATTACACAAAAGCCATCACCGGTGTCACGAATCGCTGGACGATTTCTGGAGGTACGCTGCAAAGCAACATCGGAGATACAGTAGTGGCCAACTGGACGAGCAACGGCTTGCACAGCCTTAGCGTAAGGCCCGATTCTATGTGTAACGCAGCCGGCGTAACGGCGAGGACATTGAGCGTGCAGGTAGCCGCTCCGGCTATGGCGGGTAAGGCAATTAATCTGTTTCCTTTGGATAGTGCCATTGTCGCCGGTAATCCGCTGACTTTTTCCTGGTCGCCAGTGAGCGGGGCGGGGAAGTATCATTTTTATCTGTGGCCCGCGGATTCTGCGCAGCCGGCTACACCGAAGCTCGCCGGGCTTACAATAACCTCGGCTACAATTTACACGAACCAGTTGGCCGGCTATCGCGCTGGTAAATGGTATAAGTGGAAAGTAATAACGGACAATGGATGCAGCCAGCGCAGTAGCGATACGCAATCGTTCAGGATAAGTCCGCTGCCAGATTTAATAGTGAGTGCCATTGCCGCGCCGGACACTGTTTTTTCAGGTACAAGTCCGAGCATTGACCTAACCATCAAAAATATCGGCCAGTCAATCACCACATCCGGATGGTACGACCAGGTTTATCTTTCTCCAGACTCGCAGCTTACACTCGCTACATATTTCGGGGGGCGCACGAATGTCGCTGCCCTGGATACGACACAGAGTTACGTTAATAGCTTCCAGATAAACCTGCCAAAAGATTATCTCGGTTTGTACCGGATTATTGCGCGGACGGACGGAGGTAATAGCCAGCCCGAGACGGCAGATACGAATAATACCCGTGTCAAAGACCTTTTCATTAAGCTTACCCCGCCGCCTGATTTGCAGGTCACTTCGGTCGTTACCCCCGGCGGGGTGTTTTCCGGCAAGACACTCAGCGTGAGCTTCACGGTAAAGAATTTTGGAACCGGAAGCACTATTCTTGGAAGCTGGCACGACCGCATTTACATCAGCACCGACCCGACGGGCATCACTGGAACGGCAACGCTGCTGGATGATATTACACGAAGCGGTGTGGCGCTCCTGCCTGACAGTAGCTACACGCGCAACCGTACAGTGACGATTCCTGCTGCTTTCTACGGACGGTATTATATCCATGTAGCGACCGATGCCTACAACAATATCTATGAGTACGTCTTTGAAACGAACAACAGCAGGCGCAACGACTCCTTAGACGTTTATCTTAGTCCTACGCCGGACTATCGTGTGGTCAACATCAATGCGCCAGCTAACATTTCAGTTGGGGAGCAACTCGCTATGGACTATACTGTGAAGAATGAAAGCTTTGCACGCGAAGCGAAAGATTCTGTTTGGACTGATGGAATATACATTTCCAGTGATTCTACTTACCCTGTAGGTGCAGCTTTCATCGGCTCTGTAACGCCGGACAAAGTGTTGCATCCTGCTTGTAGCACGAACAGCTTGGGCACGGGTGGCTGCCGTTACATAGCACCGCTGATGGGCGCAACGGAGAGTTATTACAAGGCTTACAATTTCACCGTGCCGTCCAGCATTCACGACAGCTTTTACCTCTTCGCTGTCACTGATAATACCGACAATATATTTGAACGTTATGGCGAGAATAATAACTGGGCAAGGAAGAAAGTCTATGTGCTCAATCCTGACCTAAGCATTACTTCGATATCGCCGTGGTCAACGAGCCTGACAGCAGGCAGCAGTGCCAGCATCATCTGGACGGTGAAGAATGCCGGGCCTGGGAAAGTGAAAGGCCGCATACGTACTGATAAAATCAGCTTGTCGCCAACATCCACCTATAATACCACTACGCTCATTCCTGTAACGACCATCTCTTATTCGGCTGATCTGGATTCTAACCGGATTTACACGCAGACGTGGGGTGTTACGATACCGGCGCAGCTTTCCGGCACTTACTATTTCTTCATTGAAACGGATTACGGCAACGTCGTAACTGAAACGAATGAGAGCAATAACCGGCAGATTAGCAGTGCAGTCACTATATCCCGCCCGCCGCCGCCAGACCTGCAGGTTCAGAGCGTAGCAGTTGCTAAAGACACGCTTGTGAGCGACACGAGCTTTGGAATTTCCTATCAGGTGGAGAATAATGGCGCACCGCTTTATGGCCAAAGCTGGAGGGACCGCATCTATATTTCCGGCAATCCGGTCTGGAATGCGGCTTCGGTTTCTTTGCTGAAGAGTGTTACCCAAACACGCAGTCTGGCGACGAACGCGAATTATTCGGTAACCGATTCTGTGACGGTCCCAATGTCGCTGCTGCGCACTCTGGGCATTAGGAACGACACCTGCTATTTCTACGTCTTCACGGACGCAGATAGCAGCATATCAGAATGGGGACTGGAAGGCAATAATATACTACGTAGCAGCTCCGTGCTTGCGCTTGACGCCGAACATCCTGACCTCGCAGGCATCAGCCTTTCTATCCCGGACACCATTCTTGCCGGCGCGAGCGGCTTCGCAACGTTTGCCGTAAAGAATACTGGTGGCAAGACTGGCAGGCTGAGCAATAGCTGGCTAGACGGTCTTTACCTCTCGCAGGATACATTCAAGAACAGCGGAGATGTTCAGATGGGGATTCACGCAGTATCATCTGTTTTAAACAAGAATGATACATATACTAACACTTACAGTTTCACAGCGCCTCGGAATGTTTCTGGCCTCTATCATATAGTGGCCGTGGCAGATGTGAATGATGTAAACGAGGATAAAGACACAAGCAATAACCACTGGATTGCGCGGCAAAGCGGCATTGTCAAGCAGATTTATATCCGCCCGATTCCTCCGGCTGATTTGGTGGTCACTAATTTGAGCGTACCTGCAAGTGGAAAATCCGGGCAGCCTTTACACGTACGATGGACGGTGAAGAACCAAAGCGCCAAT
This sequence comes from uncultured Bacteroidota bacterium, assembly GCA_963782125.1. Classification (GTDB taxonomy): domain Bacteria; phylum Bacteroidota; class Bacteroidia; order Chitinophagales; family Chitinophagaceae; genus UBA1952. The sequence goes on along the minus strand of CAWAID010000006.1, from coordinate 343,496 downwards.
GTGACCAATGGTGCCGGCTGGACGGAGCGCGTCTATCTTTCCAGAGACCAGGTTTTGGATGCCAGCGACGCCCCGCTTGTATCATACTCGCGTATCGGTGCGCTGAACCCGTTGGCGAGCTATACCGACAGCATAGATGCGAGCATCCCGATAACTGCACAAGGCAATTACTACATCCTGCTAAAGACAGACGATAACGACAATGTGTATGAAGGAACGAACGAAACAAACAATGTAACAAGCGCATACACTTTTGTCATCCTTCCGCCGCCGGCCGACCTGGTGGTACATTCTGTGACGATTGACTCCGCAGCTTCCGTCGGGGATACCGTTAAGGTGCGTTGGACGCTGGAGAATATCGGAACCAATACAGCTGTAGGCTACTTGAAACAGGGTGTTTACCTGTCGGCAGATTCTGTCTATGGAAACAGCGATGTTCTGATGGCAGACCCGTATCAAAGCATTTCACTTGCGCCTTCAGCATCCCGGCGGGATAGCGCCGTGTTTAAGATAAAAGGCCTGACGCCCGGCAGCTATACCGCCATCATCCGCGCCGACTTGCTGAACAACATCAACGAAACCAGCGAGGCGAATAACAACGGCTTTTCCGCACAGCCCATTGCCATTGATGTAGCGCGTCTGCCGCTGGATACGATGAAGTATAATGTTCTCCGTAACAGCCAGGAAATTTTCTACCGGATAGTCATACCTGCTTCTCTGGCTGGCGAAACCATCCTCGTCAGCCTGAAGGGCGACTCGCTGAATGCTTACAACGAGTTGTACATCCGCTACGACAGCATTCCAGCACGGAACAAGTATGACTTCGTTTACACAAAAGCGCTGAGTGGCAACCAGGAAGTCATCATCCCTTCGGCACAGACAGGCACTTACTATGTGATGGCCTACGGCGTGGATAAGGTAGCGGCCCAGCAATCCATCTCACTGCTGGCGCAAAGAATCTTCTTCAGCATCCGTAGCGTAAATGCCAGCAGCGGCGGCAATACCGGCAAGGTGACGGTTCGCTTAGACGGTGCCAAGTATGTGCCTGGCATGACAGCCAAGCTTAGGAGCGTGACGCTTGGAACTATTCTCTCCCAAAGCGTTTATTACCCCGGCCCTACAACAGTCTTTGCTTCCTTCAATCTGGCTGGCAAAGCGACAGGCGCTTATGATGTTATCCTGACGAAGCCGGGCGGCGACACGGCGGTACTGAGCAATGGCTTTACTGTGGTTGCCGGCTCTGGTGGAGGAACAACCGGCTCCGGCACCAGCAATGGCTTCTATTGCAACATTGTGAACACGGGCGTGGAGCAATTGCTGGCTACCAATATCCAACATCCGTCCAATACCCGTCCGAACACCACCTTCCCGATACGGATTGAATATGGCAATGGCGGCAATGTGGACATACCCGTCCCGACGCGACTGCTGGTAAACACGAGCGGCGAGCCGATTTCTACGACTACTGCCGGGCTGGCGGATAAGAACGGCGAGCTATTCCTGGAATTCCGTGAGTTGGGCGGTCCGCCGGATGTGCTGCGCCCCGGCGCGTTTGGGTTCATTATCATCTTCACCAAATCGGGGGCAGCGGGGACGATGCACTTTGAGTTGATAGAGCAATAAGGTAAAAGTCAAAAGGTAAAAGGGTTGCTATGCTGATGCAATAAGAAAACTGTATGATGCGACACAGAGACAAGACATGGAAAGCGATTGTACGCTGCGTGTGCATGGCGCTGGTGCTGTGGGCGCCCGCTGCTGCAGCGCAGAATGTAACCCGCCCTAATATCCCCGTTCCTTGCGGAATGCAGGTGAACAGCTATACCGGCAGCCTTTTTTTCCAGCGCACGGACTTTTCCATTCCCTCGCGTGGCATGGACATAGACATTGCCTTTGCATATAACAGCGCCCATCGCACTAAGGATTGGGGCTACGGACTGGGCTGGACATTTAACTACAATATTTTTTATCAGCCTGATTCAGCTGGTACCTCGCTTACCTTCTATCGCAGCGATGGCCGCCAGGACTACTACCAAATCGCCAGCAGCGGTTACCACAAACCGCAAGGCGTCTTTGACGTGCTGACGCAATACGCAACCAACAAATTCAAACTGACAACGAAGGAAGGGACCAACTACTTCTTTGACGATGCTACCCACAGGAAGCTCACCCGCATCACGGACCGTTACGGCAATAAGCTGATCTTCTCCTACACCGGCGGAAAGTTGACAGGAATTACGGACAGCCTTGGCCATGCGCTCACGCTCAGCTGGAATGCAAGCCGCCTGAGCCGCATAGACGCGCAGGCTGGCGGCGAAACGCGGAGCGTTTCCTACACCTACGATACGAGTGGAAAGCTGCTACAGGTGCGCAGACCGCTCGGCAGCTTTCATACCTATACCTACGGTCTCAATAAAGCCATGAGTGGTTATACTGACCCGAACGGGAACGGGACGGCGGTCTTTTACAATAGCAGCAATGCAGTGGTGAAGGTCGTTTCCTGCGACCTGGAACAACGCATTACCTATAATACGCAGCAGCGTAAGACTTATCTGAGCGAGGTGAACGGCGGCAATACGCTTGCTACGACTTATGAGTTTGACGTGCAGGGCCGGCTGGAACGCAAGCATGGAAACTGCTGCGGCTATGATACGAAGTACGAGTACGATTACGACAACAATATAACGAAGACGACGGATGGGAATGGCGGGGTGAAGGTGTTTACCTACGATGGGATAGGGAACGTTCAGGGCGAAACCGACCAGCTTGGAAAGACGACTCTTTACACCTACACCAGTGCTTTCAATCAGATTGCGAGCATCACTGACAAGCGCGGCAATCAGAGTGTCTTTGCCTATAACACGCAGGGCAGCCTTACAAGCGTCACCGATGCATTGAGCCATTCCATTGCATACAGCTACGACGCTTCCGGCAACCGGCTGACGGAAACGGACAAGAAAGGCTTCGTCACAAAGTATGGCTACGATACCTACGGCTATCTGAATCGTTTGATTGGTGCAGCGGCAGATACAACCGTTTTTGTCAACGATGGGTGGGGAAACGTGACGCAGCAGACTGACCCTTTGGGACACACGTCCATTTTTGAATACGACAGCCTTGACCGCATGAAGTCGGTGAAGAATGCTTTGCAATACAAGACTGAATTCACCTACGACAACAATGGTAACCGAACTTCTATTAAAGATGCTAAAGGCCGCACGAGCAGCATCGTCTATAACTGGCAAAACAAGCCCGTCGCCATCACTGACCCGCTCAGCCGCCAGACCATTATGAGCTACGATGGCAAGGGCAATATGCTTAGCATGAGCGACCCTGCCGGACACACGAACAATTTTATCTACGATAACCTCAACCGGCTAATCACCAAAGTTAACGGGGCCGGCGAGGGGACTTATTACGAGTACGACGGCGTGGGTAACAAAAGCAGCGTGACGCTGCCGAATGGCAATACGCTGCACCTGAAGTATGATGGGCTGAATCGTGTAACAGAAATAATGGACGCGCTCGGCACCATTGCCAAATACGGTTACGATGCGGCGTCTAACAAGCTAAGTGAAGAGGACGGAAAGGGAAACAGGACTTCTTATCAATATGACGCGCTTAGCCGGGTTCAGTCTATGACCGATGCCTTGGGCAATACCAGCAGCTATGCTTACGACTTCAACGACAACCTCACGCAGCAGACTGATCGTGAGGGAAAGACTACCGCTTACGGCTACGATTCCTTAGACCGGCAGACGAGCGTAACCGATGCCCGAAGCTTCACTACGGCAACAGCTTACGACAAAGCCGGGAATGTGAAGTCGGTGACGGATGCGAGAAGCAATGTGACACAGTACACCTACGATGCGCTGAATCAGTTGCTACAGGAAAAATTCGCCGACAACACGACGAAGGCTTATACCTATGATTCCGTCGGCAACCTGAAAACCCGCACGGACAATAACAGCCAGACGACAACATTTAGCTACGATGCGATTAACCGCCCCGTCCTGCGCAGCTATTCGGCTACCAGCGCAGATACCTTTGCCTACAATTCCGCTGGTCTGCTTGCCGCTGCGCTAAGCAGCAATGCCGCTGTCACCTATCTGTACGATAAGGCGAACCGCATTACGAGTGAGACGCTTAACGGCAAAGCGACCACCTATGGCTACAATATCGCAGGCGGCAAGAAGACCGTTTCCTATCCCGGCGGACGACAAATAGAGCAGCGATTTGATGCGCGCGACCAGCTAACTGCCATTGCCGGAGGCGGCGGGCAGCCGATTGTAGCGTATGAATACGACGAGGCCGGGCGCAATACGAAGCGCACGTTCCAGAATGGTACGGTCGCTAACCTGACGTTTGACGCTGATAGCCGGGTCACGGAGTTGAACCATAATCCCGCCCGCTTCGTGGATTTTGGCTATAGTTACGATAAGGAAGGCAATCCGACGGCCGCCCAGTTCCGCCACAAGAGCAATCATACAGAAGGCTATAGCTACGACAATACCTACCAGCTAACTGGCTACAGCAAAGGCGGCTCCACGACAGGTGCCTTCAGCTATGACGGTGTGGGCAACCGTACCGGCGCGACCCTACCCGGCGGCAGTGCCAGCTATACCGCGAACAATATGAATGCCTACAGCGGCATCGTATATGGGAGCAGCTACACGCCGGCGTACGACAACAATGGCAATCTTACCAGCTTTGGCAGTACGGGCTATACCTACGACCGCGAGAATCGGATTACGGCGGTGAACAGCGGCAGTACCGCCCGCTACGACTATGATGCGTTGGGCCGCCGCATCCGCAAGACTGCAGGCAGCGATACAACGAATTATTACTACAGCGGCCTGCAAGTGATAGAGGAGCGCAATGGCCGGGACAGCGTGAAGGCGACTTATGTATGGGGTCGCTGGATAGACGATGCCGTATCCATGCAGCGGGGCGGGCAGGCTTATTTCTACCATACCAATATGCTCGGCTCTGTTGTGTCTGTGACGAACAGCACCGGTACGGCGGTGGAGCGATATGATTATGATGCCTTTGGCAAGCCAACGGTATATGACGGCAGCTTTACGCTGCTGGCGGGCGGTTCGGCGATTGGCAACCCATATTTATATACCGGCAGGGAGTATGATAAGGAGACGGGGCTTTATTACTACCGCGCCCGGTATTATGACCCAGTGCATGGGCGGTTTTTACAACGTGACCCTATTGGTTATGGCGATGGGATGGGGGTGTATGTTTATGTTGGGAATAATTCACTAAAAATGATTGACCCTTTTGGTACAGAAAGGAATTGCTTAGACCCTTCAACTGCGGGAAGAAATTTACTTGGCCTAGACTATGCAGGTGGAGACAATCCGCTTAATGAGGATGGCAAAACTCCGAACTATGAAACTATACCAAAAAGTAAAGCAGATTATCCTGCAATAGGACATGACCGACGTTACACAGAATTAGGAATAAAAGGGTTTCCGGGCTTAGCGACAGAAACAAAATCTATCGCAGCTGACTGGCAATTTGTATATGAGGAATTAGCTCTAGTCGTTAGTTTAGATGGCAACGTAGATTTTACATCGCGCTGGCAGGCGGCCGTGCTTGGAGTGGGGCTTGGAGCAATAGCGTTTCCTAAAACCGCCATTGCAGCTCGCTTTCCCAATGTTTATCTCCCCAAAGTGTTAGATGGCTATGATAAGACCAAAGGGTTGGATAATAATCCAGAACCGAAACGAAGCGAGTGTGAATGCCCACCTGACTGGTCTGGTTACAGACCCCCATACTTTACACCATTTACTATAGACGAAGCATTAAGCGGGATGCATTGAAGAAATTATTCGCTATGAAACATGTCTTAATGTTCGCAGTATTACTCTTGTTTGGCATGACGGCGATGGGACAATCTATGTGTCCCCCACCCAAGGGCCCCCAAGACGGCTGCCAAGGTTGCGGAGGCGACAATCCTAGCGGCTCACAACCCTATGGGCCTCCCGCTCCATCCAAGAAGTTTGACATTCCCGTCCGCCAAGCCTCAGACCCCAACGAACTAGACGGTAGCCCCGGCTTCGCCACCGGCCATTGGATTTCCCTCAAAGACAAGCTGCAATACACCGTTCATTTTGAGAATGACCCCAAGTTTGCTACTGCGCCCGCAACCAATGTCTATATCACCGTTCCGGTGCATGCCGGGATTAATCCTGCTACCCTAAAGCTCGGGCCGTTCGGCTTCGGGCGCTACCTCTTCCAGCCGCCAATAAACAGCAGTGCCTACTCCGACCGCTTAGACCTTACCGATTCCCTCGGCATCTACTTAGATGTTATCGCCGGCATAGACATCGCGAAAAATGAAGTCTTCTGGACATTCAAATCCATAGACCCCGCCACAGGCCTGCAGCCCGTAGACCCCCTGCGCGGATTCCTGCCAGTCAACGATACAAGTACTGCCGCTGACACGGCGCAGGGTGCCGGCGAAGGCTTTGTGTCGTTCGTGCTCGGACCTAAGAGCAGCCTGATCACCGGCGATACCGTCACCGCGCAGGCCAGCATCGTCTTTGATGTGAACGAGGCTATCCCTACCAATGTCTGGCTGAACACGATTGATGCGTTTGCGCCAACCAGCAACGTCAAAAACGCCACTGCATCTCACGATACCATATCGCTGCGTTTCTCAGGTATAGATGATGCTGGTGGTACAGGCGTTGCGAGCTACGCGCTTTATTACTCAGAGAACGGTAGCCCCTTCCAGCTTTATCAAAAAGACCTAACGGATACGGTCAACATCTTCGTCGGCACAATGGGGAAGACATACGGCTTCTTCTCGCTTGGTACTGATAATGTGGGCAATGTGGAGACGTTGAAAACCGGCGCGGAGAAAACAGTATCGCTTACATCGCCCGGCGTGCCACTACCGATTACCTGGCTGCTCTTTGAAGGCCGGCGGCTGGAAGATGATGTGCTGCTAAACTGGGCCGTTTCCGGCGAGAAAGATTGCAGACAATACATCGTAGAACGTTCTACGGACGGAAGTTCATTTACACAGGCGGGTGTGGTAGCTGCCATTGGCAATAGTAGCTCTACGGTTAATTACGATTTCAGAGATTTAGCGGCGGCAAAGCTAGATGCAAGGCGCCTTTTCTACCGCATACGGCAGGTGACATTTGATAATAAATCTGTTTACTCTAAAACGATTAGCATCCCGCTTGACAGTAAGGGTAACGTGGAGACGCAAATAGCAGTCTCGCCGAACCCCTTCACCACGTTCATCAACCTTCAAGTGATGAATGTTGTCAGCTGCAGATGAACGCGATAATGTTGAGCTATACGGCATGGATGGCCGGCTACGCTATCAAAAGCCGCTTAAGCTCGGCAGCGGTACTACGATGCTCTTAGACGATTTGCCACCCCTTGATCCCGGTGTATATATTCTGAAGGTGGGCATCTCGGGAAAGCTTTATACCGTGAAGATGGAGCGTAGATAGAAGTCCTATCCACAGTGGGCGTTTGCCAGTTTATTAATGGTGTCAGCTAATCTTCCTATCACTCCATAAAGCAACACGCATGAAAAAACTATCCATTTGGCTAGTAGCTGTATTTGCCGGGTGGCTAAGCCTTACGACATGGGTCGCAAAGGATGTGCCTTATCCCTGGGAACTTCTTGACTTTTCGCCTTCGGCAGAGAAGGCAATGGCAGGCAAAGCTTACCAGAGCTGCTGGGAATCCTTCCGGCAGCAATTTCCGTATCACATTCAGACTATTGCGTATGCTGACTTCGGAAGCGACAATAGCAGAGTTGTCATTGTTTCAGAGCCGCCCTCTGGCTTCAATATTCCCGAAGCACTGAATGCATTCAGCCATATCAGCAATCGGTCCTACGTAATGACACATCCTGTAGGCTACGACGGCTGGGTAAAGGATGCAGTGTTCGTTGTGTCAGGCGGCTCTAAGCGGCAACGGGACCGGGCGATGAATAAACTCTATGAGCAGGTCTATGAGTCGGACTACAAGCCGCATTTTTTGAATTTGGCGACGGTTCAGGGGCGTCCTAACGCTCCCGTGCAAAATGCCAACTACTCTGTCACCGCGGCTGAAATCAATCAATGGTTCTTAAAAGGTAAGGACCAGATGCTGGTGTCAGCAGATGATAAGGGCAAGCCAGTACAGATGCGCGAGGTGCTCGATGAAAAGCGTTATGGTGTTTATTTTACGGAAACGCCCGGCTTTGTGGTATGGGTGCTACCAGAGGGCGACATCAGCGAGAGCAGGGAGAGCGCCTATCAGTTTAGCTTGGAATCTGACCTTATACTTGGAGCTATCAATGAAACGCCATGCGTGGCTATTATCGGTCGCGAACGCCAAACATCTTTGAACGAGCTCCCACCACTACGTGTGGAAACTATCATGCAACTGGCTGCCGCAGATAAAAAGCAGATCTCGCAAAGCTATGACCGCATGAATCTCTTTGCAGGGAAGCTACCTGGCGGCATGGACTGGGCACCGATCTACCTAAGCGACGACCTTATAAATACAGAATATGGCAGTTTACTCAACCTGACCGATCAGATGCTCAAGTCCTGGTCGCAGCATGGAGAGGTCGCATACGCCAATTTCAGCTACCGCAAGCCGATGACTTATCCCTATAAGCAACGGCTGTCCGACGAACTCAATACGCCGGTGCTGACGTTTAACTGGAATACGAAAGGGGCCGCCTATACGACCCGATTCGGCGACTATAATGTCGTTGCGCTCAACCGCACCGGCTCTCTTCCCGTTACTTATATTCCTGAAGGCATTGATGCCTCACAGGTACCTATTGATGCGGTGCGCCAGTCAGAGTCAAAATTCTATGACTTCTTTTCGCACCTCACCGATCCAAACCTGATACGTGTTGTAGAATATGCATCGCTCTACCAGATTTTCAGCGCTTTTAATATTGATGCGCCCAAATTCAAGAACACTGCACTACGGCCGTCTAACGATGTAACCACTGATGAGGCGACCCGGCTGGTGAACGACCTACACAATAAATCGCTGGTTGCCACAACTGTGAATCTGGATAATTCCGTTTTGCAAGCCGATGATGGAATACTGCGCGCATACCTGCAGATAGTCAGAAAAGCAGAAGCCTCTCAAGCTGTCGAGCAACTTGAAACTGAGCTTGACCCGCTATACAGGCGCTACGGCGCAGAAGGATTAAAAATCCTCGGCTACCTACTCGGGCACCCACGATTGGATGGGGGCGAACACTTCTCCTACAACTCATCGTTAATCAGCGACGACGACATTTCGGCAATTATGAAATGGGGTGAGGCGCATACAGACCTTTTTAAAACGCTTAATAGCGGCTTGGAATTATTTGGCTATTCACGGCAGAAAATCCGGGATGATTATGTCGCAGCATGGACGGAAAGTCAAAAAGACTGGATTAAGACGCCTTCAGTAGTTGTATCCTGGGCATCGGACTCAACTATAATGACAGGCGGACACAACATTGAAGCGCGTATGCTTGGCGTAGAAGCAGATGCAAAACTCGTGGCTGGTGAGATGCGCATAGTAGAGCAAGACGGTGTGCGCAAGCTGCTAGTTGCCGCGGAAGATATTGAGCGCATCACACCACAAATGATCCGCGACATTGAGGTGAACGGCGTGAACGGACTTCGCAAAGTGGACGGGCAGATGCTAGGCAAAGCCCGTGAGCGCGAGCTTGTGCTCGAATCAAAAACCTATGGCAGCACACGGGGATATACGCCTGCTGCTAAAGCCGTAGAAAGCGAAACCGGGATGTGGGTAAGCGCTGGTGACAATATCTACCGCGAGCACTTGATCAACGGCGAAGCGCTCTTATCGGAAGTGAATTACCCGAACATTCAGTTTCCAAAAAGTAAGTTGAATGAAATTGACGAGCTAATCGTCCAGATGAAACAACGCAAAATTGCCGAGGGAGAATTTCAAGTGTTGTCCATGGTGGAAGAAGATTACACGAATAACATTCTTAGCAACTACTGCAAAAAACAGGTTTCGCATCTTGATATGTCTTCCGCCAGCGACATTGAGCGCGTATTTGCTGCCAATCCTAAAAAGACCTTCCACCTTGTAGGCCATATTGAAGACGGGGCTATCCGCATGGAAGGCAGAAACATCAGCATTCCTATCGCAGATATACAAGCCGCCGCAAAGCGAAGCGACGTCAATTTTATGATTGTCGGCTGCAAATCGGGGCGGCAACCAGCTGCTGGCGCAGCAGGTTTCGTTCATGACATCAATTCGGTGGATGTAGCAGAGGCGCTGGGTATGGCACTTGACGGGCCGCGTGACGTATGGTCCTTCGTAAACACGCTCGCCCGCAACAGTGAACTTCAAATCGTTATCAGAGATGTCCCATTTAAGGAACTTGGTTATGCTGCAATGCAGGAGCGGGGTCGCGTTGTAGCTGTAATCAGTGTGGGCGGCACAACGACCGCTGGCGGCACAGCACTCATACTATCTGCCGGAAACAGTCAGCGCAAATCAGATGACAGAGATACAACTACGAAGAGACAAATAGGAATGAGGTATCGCAAGCAAGGTGTCCCTATAAACGTTGGAAAATCTATATAAGTCGTGACAACTGAAAAACCTATTCCTTGACGAGGTGCTTTTGTGTCCCTTCTGGATTTGTTTAGATACAGCGCACTGAACGTCTGTTAAAGTCGGTACTAATGCAGCTATTGCACCTAATTTGACCACGCGAAATACAACACCGATGACTGCTAAACAGCCGGACATCTCTTCCATCATCGCCCTTTTGTATGAAACAGCCCCAGAAGCTTTGGGCAAGCTTCAGGACCAATATCCAGAACACCGAAAGCTACTCCGGCCGGGAAAAACTCTCGGTACGAATCAGGAAATTGATAATCATAATGGCATCGTGGATGAAACGCGGGTACGTGTAGACCTTTGCCGAAGTGCGCTGCAAATAGTATTGGTACGTTGTGAGGAATGCTTGCCCCGGCTTAAAAAGCGATTGAAATCGTTAGGTATCGCCCAACTAATAAGTCAAATCATCATTAGTATAACAGGCGCTTCCTTAGTGGTCAAATCGGCACAGACTAGTCCTTTGGTCAATAATATCATCGGTGGACTTGTAATTGTAAGCTCGCTGCTTGCAATCTTCATCCAATATCGCACAGGCACGCTTGTAGACCATTCCCAAAGTATATTCAGCTATTATGACCAGCTTGTTGACACCCAATTGACTGCCGAGCAGCATCTAAATGAACTGGAGGTAATTGTACGTACCGGAAACACAACAGACCATGCGCGCATTGATAGTGAAATAGTAGCTGCCAACGGAATTTGTTTGTCAATTAAAAAGATTCTCGCCAAAGTGTAAATAAACTCGCAGCTGTTCTGTGCTGTTTATCTACTGGTTATTTTTCGACAACTTATTACGTAGGCAAAGTATGCCGACGTGTGAAGTCAACTTCAGAACATATTTGTCGTTGCAGCTCTTCAAAAAACTTCAGCAATTGGTTCGAAGTTTTGTCAATTGGGTTCACGAATGTAAAAAATCTGCATAATTGCGGATTTTTGCTTTATGGATATTAGGGCTCATCATCGTATAGGCTAGTGGTCGCTTAAAGTGGATTATTAGCGTCATCCGTGCCTACAACGCTGCATGCATTGGCTTGGTCGGATAGCTCAAGTTATATTTCTCCCAGACACACAATACATTTACAAAGACTTTAGTGCCATTTGGCTGGCCGCTGGTCTACTGATGCTGGCCATCTGATATTAGTAATTTGCGCTTCTTCAACCTTCGCTTATGAGCATACGTATACATATACTCCCTCTGTTCTACGTATTTTTTTTATTTATTTCTGTCAGCATTCATAATGCATTGCATGCGCAGCTTACTCCGTATTACAAGTTCACCTCATCCAATGGCACATATACAACCATCACTGGCGGGGCGCTTATAGACACGGGCAATTCTATTGGTAACCAGCGTTATACGGTCACGCTGCCGTTCACCTTCATGATGGATGACAGCCTGTACACACAGGCAATGATTAGTGCCAACGGTTTCCTTAGTCTCGGTACGGGAGATCCCGGCGCAGGCAATTATGCGCCAATAGCTAATTCTCCGTCCGGCTATACGGTCATCTCTGCTTTCGGACGTGACCTTAACTCCTTGAATAACACTACTGCTATTCGGGCACAAACATTCGGGACAGCTCCCTATCGGAAATACATAATCCAATGGAGTAATTTCTCTTATGGCACTTCGTCGGGCATCACGATAAATTTTCAAATAGCTCTGTATGAAACCTACAATAAAATTGATGTCGTGTATGGCAGCAACACTACTTCGCTTAATACAATTACCGGGCAGGTGGGTTTGCGTGGAAGCCTGATAAATACCAATTTCTTTGCCCGCAGCAGCAGCACCGGCTGGTCGTCCACGACGGCGGCAACTGTTAACACCGCGGTGGTGACACTGTCGCCAAGCTATACACCCTCGTCTGGACTTACCTATACTTTTGAGCTGCCAGATAGCTGCATCACGCCCCTGACAAGTGCAACTGCGCTTTCGCTGACGCCTAATTACACAAGTATCAGCGGTTCGTTTACCGGCTTGGGAACCGGAACCCGATATTTGATTGTCCGGACGCCTGGCAGTGCCGCGCTGGGTACGCTGCCCATTAATGGCAGCCGCTATGCGGTGGGCGGCTCTATCGGCAACGGGACCGTTATTTATCGCGGGCCGCTTACTTCTTTCAGCAATACAGGTCTGCCTCAAAACTCAACCTATACCTATACCATATTCCCATACTTCAGACAGCGCATGCTCCTATGGACCAATGTACCAAACTACATCTCCACTCTCCGGTACGGCGCAGACCTACGGACCGAAACGCTACGTCTGGATGCCTGCGAATGGAAGCGCCAGCTATACGACTGCAGGCAACTGGAATCCGCAACGAATAAATGCCGATCAGGGAGATACACTGATTTTTAATAATGGTGGTACAGACACGGTGACTGATGTTCCTATTCAAACCCTTGCCGGGATACAGCTTTCCGGTAATACCATCGCTGTATTTACAAATACCGCAGCAGACTCACTTACCTTATCAACCTTTTTAAGCATCGCCGCCGGCAGCACGCTTACACTCGGAGGCAATAACCCGATGAAGATTAAATGGGCAGCGAGCGGCGCAGGACAGCGATCATCAACGGCACATTCAACCTCCAAGGGACAACAGCAGTATTTGATGCAAAAAACGGAGCTTCAACTATATGGGGCATCGTAAATGTTATTGGTAATGGAGCATCTTTCAATACCACTTGCACAACCTGCGTGTCGGAGATAACATTCGCCGCCGGCTCCTACTACAATCACAAAATGAATGGCGGGACTATACCGTATGCAATCTCGGCACCGTCCGCTACAATCAATATTACAGGCACAACTACAACTGCGCCGGTCTTTCCTTCTTCCTGGGCTTCTTCCTACAACTTGGGCAACCTGAATATCAATACGCCGGCTTCGTCAGTAAACATAAGCGGAGGAAGCGGCATTGACACGATCAAGGGCGCCCTTACTATTAAAAGCACTGGTACAGGTGTTTTTAATCTGCAGAATTTTATAGTCACGGGTGTTTTTACGCTGTATAAGGGCAAAATGCTTGCAATTACCGGAACCTTTGATAACGACGTCATACTGGACACCGGAAGGATAGAAATGATCGGCTCACTGTTTATGAACGGGGACGTTACTAAGACGGCCGCCGATTCTTTAGTGGATGACGGAACTACACTCTACTTTGGAGGCATCCGCCATCAGAATATCAGTATCGGCGGTGCATTCGTAGTCGCGCCCTTTTCCAATAACAGCTCTTATGTCTTGGAAAACCCGTCCGGCGCTACGCTTACGGGCATCATACCGGTGAATCAATATTCAAATGTGCGTATTCTGGCTGGAGCCTTTAATGGTAACGGAGCTTTCAGTTATGCAGCTACCGGCGCTACGCTGAACTATGAAGGCGCTCCTCGCAAACCGTATCAACGGTGGAATGGCCTGCGCTAAACAGCCCGCCCAAGGTTAATGTAAATATTACAGGTCTTTCGCCTCACAACCGCCTGTACCTTACCGGCAGCCGTACCATATCCACTTCGCTTGGCATCAATGGGGTAATTGTGCTGGGCAACAATGACCTCTTCCTGGCGAGCAGTAGCACAAACGCGATTAATACCGCAACAACGCCGGGAGCAATGATTGTGACCAACGGCACAGGCCGCTTTATACGCAGCGTCGTCGCGGGGACTTACAATTTTCCGGTAGGAGATATGACAGGGACCGACAAGGCGTCGCCGGTGCTGCTTACTGTAAGCAGCAATGCTGTAACCCGCAACATAGGTGTGAACGTACAGCCAGTGCAACACCCTAACGATACTTCAACAACGAACTTTCTGACGCGTTACTGGAAGCTTTCTGATAACGGCGGAACTGCCGCCTGTACTTACACTGCTACATTCAGGTACAACGCCGGCGATGTTATAGGTGCAGCAACTTTTGGCCCGAATAGTTGGAATGGTACCAACTGGTCCGTTCTGCCCGGCTCTGCCAGTGCCGGGAGTAATACACTCAACATCACCACGCCCCTTACAAGCCCTGCCTACCCGCTCAATACAGAAATAGCCGGCAGGGTCATTGCCGCTACCGCTGCCGCAACTACCTACACCTGGACAGGCGCCGTAAGTAAAGTTTGGACTGTAGCCGGTAACTGGAACCCAGTGCGTACCACCCCCGCAACAAACGACATCCTGCAATTCAGCGATGGTCTTACAGACAGCGTCACGAATATGCCGAGCGAAACGATTCGCCGCCTTTCTGTAAGTAACGGCACAACTGTGCGCCTCATCAACACGACTTCCCCGGTATTAAATATTCTGGCAGACGGAGTGGCCAACACAGATGAGCTTTCTGTAGCTGCCGGCAGTGCGCTTTATTTCCATAACACGCAATCGGCCGCCATAGCGTTTAGCGGCATAAATCCTACAGCAACCATCTCGGGGCGACTGGAAGTAGTGAGCACTTCTGGAACCGGAGCGGGCAATACGATTAATTTGAGCAATTGCGTCACCACGGTACCTGCTACCGGCGTACTTGCGGCAGGCACTACCGATAATGGCAATCCTTTTTCATCAACCGCATCCACGCTGAGCATAGCCGGCACCTACGAGCATAAGTACACGACGGTAAAAGGCTATATTCCAACGGCTACATGGCTGCCGGGCTCTCAGGTGTTGATAAAGGGCATCACCAGCATTGCAGCAACCCAGAGCGCGCCTAACGGCATCCGGCAATCCTATTACGACTTCACCTACAATTGCCCATCTCAGACAGGCACGCTCTCCTGGGGAAGTGTTTTGCCGGACAGCGTTCGCGGCACATTCCGGATGATAGGCTCCGGTACAGCCAGCCTGACTATGGGCAGTATCAGCTCTTACAAAACATGCGTCAACAAGTTTATTCAGACGGGTGGCACTTTTAATTTCGGAACGGGAGGCGGTTCGGTATTCAGGGTACTAGACTCATTTGTACAAGTTGGTGGCACTCTGCTGGCACCTGCGCCGTCTTCTTCAGGTTTGGCTGAATTGCACTTTGGGGGGATATCCGGCCCGCAGGCCGTAATACTTAATGGCGTCGCGCCAACCGGCGGACTGGATTACAAAATCAGCAACCCATCCGGCATCAACCTGTTCGGCACAGGCGGCATGAGCATCTTCACAATCAACCCAAGCAGTTCGCTCATTATCTCCACCACTGCCGCAACGCCGATTAATACAAGTCTAAGCCTGCAATACGGAACTAACACGACGCTCGTATATGATAGCAGTGATATGGCCGCAGGTACAGGCGGCATAACCGCTACCACCCTGACCTTCCCTGTCACGGCCGGCCCGACGAATTTGACCATCAACACCGGCAACCGTGATGTGACCATCCCATTTACGCGCGCTGTGCCCGGCACCCTCAAAATGCAGAATGGCAACATTAGCATGGGCAGCGATACGCTAACGCTGGGCAGCGGAAGCACCAATGCCACGAGTGGCACGCTCACCTATACATCCGGCGTTATTAATGTGACGACCGGTACCTTCCGTCGCTGGATGTCGGCAAGCAGCTCTAGTACGGCCGCCATTCTCTTCCCGCTTGGTTCTGGTGGCGCTGTACGTACGATGAGCATCATTCCTCCGGCCAGCGGTACAACTTGGAGCGTAGGCGGCACGCTATCCGCGACGCACAATGGAGCTGCGGGTCTGACTACAAGTATGAATGTAACTGACGGCAGCTACACCCTGCGCAGCCGTACTAATGCAAGCTGGCACCTCACGCCGGGAGCAGGCATATCGCCGGCAACCGGGGCCACCTTCTCGCTGCGATTAACGTCCGGCTTCATTTATCCCTGGTACTCTGCCGTCAATCTGCACGTAATGTGTCAGAACAGTGTGATAGGCACGCATACAGCAGGATTTGGCAATCTACCTGATATGACGGCGGTACGCAGCGGTACAGCTTTGCTAATCTTACCGACAGCACCTACTACGTAGGTACGGATACTACAAACACTCCCAAGGTTTTCAATTCTATCAAAACAGGCATATGGAGCAGCGCAAGCACTTGGGACCGCAACGCGGTTCCAGGCATCGGTGACTTTGTGTATGTCTCTACCGGGGATACAGTAAGTGTAACATCCACGGGAGCTGCAAAATGGCTGACGGTAAAGGCCGGCGGCGTGCTGATAACGGGAGCTGCTGCCTTTACGGTGGACAGTGTCGTCCAGAATAACGGCTCTTTTCTGATGAGCGGAAATACCGTAACACTCGGCCCAATTGGCGGCGGTCCGGCACCATTCATCTCTAATGGTACCCTTAGCGTAACCGGCGGCACGCTGAACGTGAATGGTTATTTACAACTTTCCTCCGGCAGCGCTTTTAATCAAACAGCGGCAGCTACAATTAATATTGATGGCAACGGCGGTAGCACTAACTCAAGCGTGCCTATGCCGTATCCGTTCTTCAATATTGATCCGAACGTAGCCATAAATGCCCCGGCAGGAACCATTAATATCATTGACCCGCACTGGGACAGCCAGTTTATCAATAGCTATGTCTTTGCGGCATCGGGCAGCGGCGCATTTGGCTCAGCGCATAACCTTGTCCTTGGCGATGGCGTTTCAACGACGTCTGGTGGTGCCAGCTCATTCCGCTTTGGCGGACCGGCATTTACAATAGGCAATCTCATCATCAAAGGTTCTCCCAGCGGGAGCAATAGAAAAGCGAGCGCTTTTGGGCAGATCAATATCGGGGGTAATCTGGAGCTGCATAATCCGAACGGGATGCTCTACGCAAGCGACATCTACCTAAAAGGTAATCTCATTGTAGATACGCTGACAAGCTTCTACACTTATGGCAGGCTGTATTTCGGTGATTACAATGGTGGCTCGCCGATAGCCGCAACCGTTCCGCAAACGGTTAGCGGCGCGGGGATTATTCAAAATCATCCCACGACGCCCACCGCTACCTTTCTGGACATTTCAGTCAACAACAGCTCTGCGACGGGTGTGAGTTTGTCCATTGGCAATATTTCCTACTCTTCCTCGCTAACATTCATCAAAGGCGTTCTCAACGTTGGAACCGCTAAAACCGTAACCGCCCGTCCAAGCTCCACCGTCACAGCAAGCGCCACTACCGGTTGGGTGGTGGGCGGGTTTACAAACGAGTTTACGCCTTTATCATACTATAACACGCTTTATCCGCTCGGCGATATGACCAATTACGCTCCGGTTTACATGCGTGGAGTTTCGTCCGTAAGTCAGGGCGGATTTGTAAGCGTAGGAATTGTACCGGGAGATCATCCGGCTATTTCCGGCAGTTCCATAAACCCGGCGAAGAGCGTAAACCGTTATTACAACATATCCGCCGGCGGCGGCATTGTATTCAATAACAGCCCGCTCTACTTCAAATTGGGATGGAGCTTGTCCGATATTGATGCCGGCGCAAATCCAACTGCTTTTATGGTCGGCGCCTACAATGGCAGCAGCTGGAGCACGCCTTCTTCTTCAGTTTCTATCGGCAGCAACTTCCACGAATTTCTGGTGCCGAATCCTAACAGCTTTAACGCCAGCTACGCAGTCGGCGAGGCAGGCAGTGCTCCGGTCATCACCACGGCTCCGGCGGCGCAAACTATCTGCAGTGGCGGAAGCGCTGCATTCGGTGTGAACGCTTCCGGGGCCAACGCCTACCGTTGGCAGGTTAACAGCGGAAGCGGTTGGGCAATGGTGACAAACAGCATTTTATACAGCGGCGCCAGCACGCAAACGTTGAGCATCAGCGCCGCTACTGCCGGTATGAATGGATGGCTATATCGCGCTATCGCTTACAATAATTATGATAGTACCGTTTCCTCAAGCGCCGCCTTGAACGTAGGCACCACGGTTGCGCCGACGGTTACGATTAGCGCAGCGCCGGGCAATGTCATCTGCGCCGGCACATCTGTAACCTTCAGCGCAACCGTTACCAATGGCGGCTCAATGCCTGCTTACCAATGGATGAAAAACAGCGTTTCTGTTGGTACAAGCCCCACCTACACGGACAACGCATTGGGCAACGGCGATGTCATCGCTTGCAGTATCGTTAGCAGCAGCTCCTGCGCTTTCCCACTTGCCGCCAACAGCAACAGTATCACAATGACGGTAAACCCGACCGTTACGCCAACAATAAGTATCAGCTCATCCGCAGGCACGACTATTTGCGCCGGTACCAGCGTGATGCTGACAGCAACAGTTACCAATGCCGGCAGTTCGCCAACTTTTATCTGGAAAAAGAATGTGGTTAATGTAGGTACCAATAGCCCTACTTATACTGACGCAACCCTGGCTAACGGTGACGGGATATCCTGCACTGTAGCGTCATCGGCAACCTGTGTCACCAATAACTCTGCAACCAGTCCGTTGATGTCCTTTTTGGTGAATCCAACCGTAACTCCATCAATAACGATAGCTGCTACAGGCGGCACTTCCGTTTGCGCAGGCACTTCCGTGACCTTTACTTCAACGGTTACTAACGGAGGAACTGCGCCGCAGTATTTATGGAGGAAAAATGGGGTAAGCACCGGC
Source organism: uncultured Bacteroidota bacterium (assembly GCA_963782125.1). GTDB lineage: Bacteria > Bacteroidota > Bacteroidia > Chitinophagales > Chitinophagaceae > UBA1952. The sequence goes on along the minus strand of CAWAID010000006.1, from coordinate 324,330 downwards.
GTAACGACCGCAACTTATACAAGCACTACACTGACTGCGGGAGATGTAATTAGATGCGTGCTTACTACCAATGCCGGATGTCCGTCAAAGCCCACGGATACCAGCAATGCGCTGACAATGACGGTAAACACGCCTGTTACGCCTGGCGTTACAGCTGCGGCAGCGCCGGGAAGCTCGGTCTGCTCTGGGACACTTGTCACATTTACCGCTACACCGGTAAACGGCGGTCCAACGCCACAGTACAAATGGTACAAAAACACAACGCTGATTACCGGAGCCACCAGTGCTAACTACAGTTCATCGTCACTTGCCAACGGTGATTTAATCAACTGCGTGCTGACAACGTCCCTGAATTGTGTAACGAAATCAAATGATACAAGCGCGGGCATCACAATGGCCGTAACAGCTACATTAGCTCCGATAGCAACTCTATCTGTAACGCCCGCAACAACTATATGCAATGGTAGCACCGCAGCCTTTAGCGTCACCACCAACGTAACCAGCGGCAGTTATCAGTGGCAGGTGAATAACGTAAACGCCGGCACCAACAGCGCAACATACAGCTACACGCCAGCCAACGGTGATGCGGTGAAGTGTATCGTGACCACGCCGACCGGGGGATGCTACACCGCATCAAGTGTAAGCTTAGCAAGCCTTAGTGTAACAACCACGACACCGGTAGTTCCCACAATATCCGTAACCGGAAACAGCAGCGTATGCGCAGGCACTTCCGTAAGCTATGCAGCGGTCGCCAATGTGTCGGGCAGCGCTTATCAATGGAAGGTAAACGGCGTCAATGCTGGTACCAATACCGCAACTTATAGCTATACGCCTGCCAACGGCGACATCATTACCTGTGTAGCTACGACGCCTGCGGGAAGTTGCGTAACGACCGGCACCGCGACCAGTAACGCTGTTACGATGGCGGTAACCCCCCTTACTACGCCGACTGCTTCCATCGCAGCAAGTGCGACCAGTGTATGCGGCAGTACAAACGTCACTTTTACCGCAACCACAAACGTAAGTGGCAGCAGCTATCAATGGAAGGTCAACGGCACTAATGCCGGGACGAACAGCGCTACCTATGCTTATGCGCCTATCAATGGCGACTTGGTTAGCTGCGTTGTGTCTATGCCGGCGACTGGTTGCTACACTGCTTCTTCCGTTACCAGCAGCGGCATCACCATGACGGTCAGTACGGCCACCACACCGACTGTTTCAGTAAGCTCCGGTGCCACAAGCGTATGCGCGGGCTCATCTCTTACACTCAATGCTACCAGCAATGTAAGCGGCGTGAGCTACCAATGGAAGGTAAACGGCATAAATATGGGTACCAACAGCAGCAGCTATACATATGTACCGGCCAACGGAGACGTGGTCAGTTGCCAGACTACGATGCCATCCACAGGATGCTTCACTGCGAATATTGCGACAAGCAGCGGAGTAACCCTGACCGTAAGTACACCGGTCACACCTACGGCAGCTATTACGGCATCCGCAGCCACCCTTTGCGCCGGCAGCAATGTCAACTTAACCGCTACTACTAATGTTACATCCGCAGGTTATCAGTGGCAGGTAAATGGCACTAATAGCGGTACAGGAAATACACTAAGCTACATACCGGCAAACGGAGATGTGGTAAAATGCACCATATCAGCCCCTTCTGGCTCTTGCTATTCAACATCCAGCGTTGTCAGTAACATAATCACCTTAAGCGTCACGCCGCTGATAACACCCAGCATCAATATCAGCGGCCCGGCCTCCACGCCGATAGGCGCAACAGTTACCGTGACTGCCAGCCTGACCAATGCCCCGGCCAACTACACCATAACATGGTATAAGAACAGCCTGTTGCTTGCTACGACTACGGTGTCTACTACCACTTACATAAAGGCGGCGGGCGCAGATACAATTACGGCAATTATTGCCACGTCAGGGGCTTGCTATAGCAACGGCATATCTAACAAGATATATTTAGGAGACGCGTTGGGTGTGGCATCCGCAGGCGTAACACCCAATATTCAGGTTTATCCTTCGCCATTCGCGCTGCAATTATTTGTGCGTGGGCTGTTACAGGGTGATGTAGTTACGCTTACGGAGACGGGCAGCAAAATTGCACGCGTCTGGCAAATTGCGCAGCCGGAAAAAGTACAACTATTGAACGTGGACGATATCGCTTCAGGAATGTACTTCCTCAAAATAACCGGGCGGGATGGTATGCTACGCAGTACGCATAGAATAGTGCGGGAATAATTGCCTCGCAATTATTAGCCCGGAACTTGACCAAAAGCCTGTCAAACGGGTGTATTGAAAACCGCTGAGATTGGCTTGTGAATGCATCAGCGCATAAATTTAGATTAGGCGCCGAAAATTTAAATGTGGATGCTGCTAAAATCTGAATGCGTAGCTTGATCTAAATAGTTCTATCAATTGGTTCGAAATTTTGTCAACCGGGTTCACTGAATATATTAAAGCGCATCATTGGAAGGCGCTTTTTTGGTTAACAGGCGTATAGGATAAAAAAGCGCCGCAGCCATAGGGCTGCGGCGCTTTCAGTATCAGGGCTACGCTCTTATAGCTTGATGAGTTTATAGCTCGCGCCATTCGCAAGGCGTAGGAAATAAACCCCAGTCTTCATGCCTTCAAGCGAAAGCGTTTGGCTGCCTGTTTCCAGCTCAAATGTTTTCACCACACGGCCTTCCGGATTCGTTATTACTGTTGTCGTGCCGCTCAGCGTAGAATCGTTAGTTGTTACGGTCACGGAACTTGTTGCGGGCAGCGGGCTTAGCTGGAAATAGCTTTGGCCGGCCCCCATTACTATGCGTTGCATGGTGCTATAGGCTGCCTGACCGTTCACGCTTTCCATTTTCAAACGATAATAGCTCACCCCAGTGTAAGGCGAATTATCCACTGCTGTGTAGTCTGCCTTGCTGCCGGTAGCTTTTTGCGTAACTACCGAAGAAAAGCTCTGGCCATCGGCGCTGCGCTCTACGGTATAGCGTGCAATTTCTTTCTGCTCCGCAACCTTCCACCCCAGGCTCACCGCTTCGCCGGCAGGCGTCGCGATGAAAGATATCAGGCGTACCGGCAGGGGCGTGCCGATATTGCTGGTTACATAGAATCCGCTGAAGCCGTTTACATCAAAAGTCACTTCCCAGCGCGACGCTGTACTGTTATAGACAATGCTGGTCGGCAGAATAAGCACGGCTCAGCCAGTATAGTTCCCTGGCGCGGAGCCGGTACCATGATATTGCGTGATGCGCAGGTTAGACGCATTTGGGTCAGAGCTGGATGCAGTTGTCGGAAGGTCAGGATCGGTGCCATTGGCTGCATTATAGGCTGTAAAGTCAGCCTGCGTGAAGTAGAGCGTGATCGTGCCGGTAGAAGTGGCGGCGTTATTCGCAGGTGTAATGTCGTAGTGGCGCTGCACGTAGGCGTGGCCGGCATAGGATTGCACCGACGCATCTTCCGTAATGGTACCGGTAACCGGGCCGCTTACCGGCGAAGCGCCTGAGGGAGCAACCGTTGCAATAATGCCGCAGCCGTTAATTGTCGTACTGCCGTTAATTGTCTGTGAGCCGCTTTCCGTAGAAGAGGAAGGCGCTGGCGGTGCATATTGCGTGACGTCGCCAGTAATGGAGGCAGTGCCTGTCACAAAATTAGAGCCGCTGCCTGTCAACGCGAAATTGTTCAATATCCCATTGTTGCCGCTGGCACTTGCGTCTGTTACGGTTGCGATGCCGGTATTGGTGCCGGACGCTGTGCCTTGGTCAAACTTGTAATATAGTATCAATCCGCTTTGTGCTGCTGGATTAGGCAGCTCACCATTGATGTTGTTCTGAATCTTAGCCTGGCAGAGCGCACGGTTCCATACACGTACCTCATCCACGGTAGTATTTGCATAGCTACTACTGTTCATGTCTGAACGTACGCCGATATACAGCTTACTGTTGTCAGTGTAAAGCGGGCGAAGAACCGCGCCTGCAGAGGTAAGCGTACCGTCCACATATGCACGTACATAGGAGCCATCATAAGTTATAGCTACATGGTGCATTGCACTGTCAGGCACAAAGCCCGTTGCAAAGTCCGCGCTACCCCAACCAAAGAACACAAGATGGCCGTTTCCGCTTGTGTAAGTTCCAAACGTATGGCCGGCGCTTCCCGTCGTTCCGAAGTTGACCTGGTGCGCAAATACATTGGAAAGTCTTGCCCAGTATTCAATCGTGCGCGGCTGCGCATTGGAAATGTCAATATTATTAGCGGATACTACATAATCATCCATACCGTCAAAAGCAAGGGCATTGAAAGGGCCAGGCTGAAGGAAATATTCGTAGGCTCCGAGGTCCACCGTCGTTGCCCGGATGCGTGTGCCATTTGCGAAGTCGGTACCGGCGGGCGCATACGTATTGCTGCCGGCGTTGATAGCAGGCGAGCCGGTGCTTAGCGACAGGCCATCGTCCGGCGTGCCTAGCACGCTGTCCGCACCATATAGCATGGTCGTATCCTTAAAAGCAGGGTAGGTATCCAAGTTTGGGGCGCTCAGCCCGCCCCCCTTTATATCATTGTTATTATAAGTGGCAGTGCCGGCTAACTTTACCACAGTGGCGCCACCAGTGAAATTATTCCAAAGGATGGAATTATTGACGGTAAGTGACGAACTGGAAGCTACTACCAGTATCTCATTAGACCCCGCCCGTGTACCTGTAGCAAGTGCAAAATCGCTGTACATCGTACAATTATTCAGCGTCAGGCTGTTGCTGCTGGCAATAGTGATTGCCCCTCCGCCAGAATTGGTTGTTCCCGCACTCATGGCGCCGTTCAGCGAAAAAACGCTGTTGTTTACTGTCGCGGTGCCACTAATGCCATTCAGATAGATGGCGCCACCAGAGCCTGTGCCGCCGGCCAGGTAGCCCTTATTGCTATAGAAGTAAGATTTAGAAATCGTAAGCGGGCTCGTCGCTGTATTGAGTGTGCTGTAGATAGCGCCGCCCAGACGGCCTGTATCTCCCACAAAAAAGCTGCTGTCAATGTTACACGCAGTGCTGGAGCCGGTAAGCATGAGTGCGCCGCCGCCGGAGCTGCCGGAGGCGGAATTGATATTAAAGGAACAGCCTTTTACATTAAGCGTTGCCGGCGCTTGCGACGATGAGCCGGAGAAATAAACAGCGCCTCCATTTGTGCCCTTGTTAGACAGAAATTTGCAATTTGTAATAGCTACCGTAGCTGAAGCCAACGTACCTGCACCTGATGTGCCATTTGAATAATAAATAGCTCCGCCCTGACCGGAGGATGCATTTGCGGTAAAGCTGCAGGATGTAAAAGAAGGTGAGCAAACTGCCTCAAACCCTTTCACATAAACGCCGGCGCCGCCGCTATTACCGCCAGTATGAAATTGAAATGAGCAATGGCTGATTGAAGGGCTACAGTTGTAATAAGTGGTGTTGGCGTTATATAAGCCGGTCCCGTCATTATTTATGGAAATCAATAGTCCGCCATACCCGTTAAATATGTATTGGCCATTCAAATAGGGCATTGTAGTGCTGACGCCTGCGCCAACATTATAGCTGCCTGAAATTGTAAAGCCATCTATTACAGTATTGCTGCTGATATTGCCGCTAAGGGGCAGAATAATCATTACATGGTATGAATTGTCTGTAATAGTATTCTGAACCCCGACATCGCCGCTGAGCGTAACAGGATTAGATGCAATGTCGCGCTGGGAGGCTGATGTTTCGGTGCCGGCGAAGCCGCCGTAAAGCTTCAGGCCGTCTTTAGTAATAACGAATGAAGAATCGCGGGCAAAGACTGCTGGCATGTAAGTTCCGGCTTTGACCCAGATCTCCGGATTGCCACTATCAGCATTAGCAGCTACAAGCGCTGCCTGCAGGGTAGATGCACCCGACCAGTCAGAAGAAGTAATGGTTGTATGCGCTGAAGCGGTGGTGCCACCATTGGGCGATACGAGGTAGATGTTTTGTGCCTGCGCTGTTGTCGCTATAAGCGTACAACTGACTGCCAAGCATAGCCGCTGGTAAAATATATTCATGTGGTTAAGGGGTTACGATTAATGCCCATGAAACATTCTATCGCAAATGGCAGCATAAACACGCGGCGTTTTCGCACACGACACAAGAAATTGCCACGATTTAGACGGAATTTTATTCAGAGTTCCGCAAACATAGACTTGATGTCAAAGTTCAATAAACGTTATGTTCTGAATGGCCTTATAATGTTCTGACCGGCTTCTCAGCAGCAAAAAATCAGTGCATAATTATTTGCGTTACAACTGTGTAAGCAGCGCTTCGCGATATTTCTTTGACACCGGCAGCGCTTTGCCACCTATGTGCACTTGTGTAAGCGCCACCTTCTCCACCTTCAGTTTATTCACCACGTAGCTGCGATGAATGCGGACAAAGACAGCACGGTCAAACTGCTCCATATACTGCTGCAGAGAGGTCCGAACTAAATACTTCCTGGTAGCGGTAAATACGCCTACGTAAACATGGTCGCTCTCCAGATAAAGCATATCACTGAAATACACTTTATGCGATAAGCTGCCGTCTTTTATAAACAGATATTCTTTCGTGGCATTCACGGAAACTGAAGGGCCTGCAGTGTAAAAATTGTGCATTGCAATTTCTATGGCAGTGTAGAGGTCTTCCGCTAAAAAAGGCTTTACGAGAAACGCATTCGGTGCAACCGTTTTTGCCCGGGCCAGCGTAGCCATATCGCTGTTTGCTGTCAAAAAAATGAAGGGCATGTGCAAGTTTTCGCGTATGTATCTGGCCACTACAATACCGTCCTGCTCACTGCCTGAAAGATTAATATCCAGCAGCACAAGGTCCGGTTTGTCAGCATGCAGCATGGCAATTGCCTCATCATAATCAAAGCATGGCTCGGGCACCTGATAATGCATCCCCTGAAGCATTGCGCGTATGCTGTCGGCAATCAGGATTTCATCCTCTACAATTCCAACCTTAGCTCCCAGCCCGGAAGCTAAAGCTGATGGTAAATCTGTTCCTGCCATCGTACGTGTAGTTTGCCGTTCCTTTTAATTGTGTGCTCATTCGCTTTATCAGCAATAAGCCTAGTGAGCCCGTGGGTCTGTCAAACATCCCTTGCGGAAGTGCAGCGCCATTGTCAATATACTCCAGCGTGTAGTCGTTCCCGGATGTTGTAAGTGCAATTGTTATCGCGGGCCCGGCAATATCGTCATAAGCATGTTTGAAGGTGTTTGTGATAAGCTCATTCAGTATCAGACCAAGCAAGACAACGATGTGCAGAGGCAAATGCGTTGTCGGAATTTCGTTATTAAATTTCATCACGCTTTCATTGTGGCCAAAAGCGCTTGCAAGTCGTATAAATAAATCGCTGACAAACTCTGACAGCTCTATTAGTTCATCGTCACTGCTGCCATAGAGTTTACTGTGCACGATGGCTATACTTTGAATGCGCCTCTGGGCGGTGCGCAATGCATTTCCGGCTCGCTCATCATCCATACTTGCTACCTGAAGCTCCAGCAAACTGCTTATAAGCTGCAGATTGTTTTTTATACGGTGATGCGTTTCCTTCAGCATGAGCTCTTTTGCCTTCAGCGCCCTGTCAATAACCTGATTTTGCGCTCGCAGGCTGGCGGCCTGTTGACTGATAGTTCTGTTGGATCTCTGCTTTTGCCGCAGGCTGCGATAGGTAATCAACATCAACACAATTAATGTAAGCAAGGCAAGTATTGCACCTGCAAGCGCAATACGCTGGCTTTTCCGTGTGGATTCAAAAGCCTTTTTCTCCAGATTATTAGTTGCATCCTGCTGCGCGATGGCAGTTTTTGCCACCTGCATTGCCTGATTGATGGTTTGCTGCGTATTGTCAATAATTGCCGACAGCGAATCATATTTTATATAGTACTCAAGCGCAAGCTCCGGTTGGCCTGCTTCTTGATAAAGCGTGCTCAGCACTTTCGCATATTGCTTCTGTAGCTCAACGTTTTTTATTTCAATACCAAGTTGCATTGTCCGCGCTGCGAAACGGATTGCAGAATCATAGTTCTTACTTGCAACATACACGTCGCAAAAAGTGGAAATAATGTACGCGTGTAGCGTCGTATTGCCTGTCTCCCGACTGAGCACTGAGGCCTTTTGTAAGCATATCAGCGCACTATCTGTATTGTTTATTTTAACGTAGATAGTTGCAAGCGTATTCAAGAGGTCGGCGATCAGGTTTGCTTGTTTATCGCCGGTAAAATTTGCTTGCGCAATATTCAGGTCATGCTGCATCCAGCCAATCGCCTCGCGGTAGCGGCCAAGCTCTGCCAGCCGTTGTGCATAAGCGCTCATCTGGTTGCATTCTCCCATGCGGTCACCAGCCTTAACGGTAAGGTCAAGTAGCAGCTTTTGGTACCCTGCAGCTTCCTGCAGGCGGTTCAACATATGGTAGCAATGGATGATGTACTGTAGGCAAATCCGTTCAATATCCTGCCTTCCCACTTTTCTGGATACCCTTATGCTTCGCTCCATGTGCACGATACCATCATCATAGGCCAGCACTTCGATATAGCACTCGCCCAGGACCTCTTCGGCATACATCTCACCTATTGGCCAATGAGATTTGTTTGCCAATGCTAAAGCCTCACTTGCATACGAAAACCGCCTGGTAACATCGGTGCTTTTGAAAGTTTCGGCAAGCGCAAGCATCAGGCTCACTTTCGTTGTGTCCGCAGCTGCGTGAGTCAGCTTCAGCAGTAAGACTGTCAACATAAGTCTTACGCTGCGCCTGGACAGATGTGTCCGCCCATGCCACGAAGAGCCATAGTAAGGCCCATCTATATATTGTCCGGCGGCTTGACTTCCACATTCCAGGCGTTAAATAAAGAAGGATAAGTGAGGGTACCAAGCCAATGTTCTGACGGATATGTTTTTTGTTGGCGACAAAGATGTAAAATGGAGCACGGACCTGCTTTTAAAGAAGTCCATTCATTGGTTCAGCTTTTGTCAAGCAGGCTCAAAATATTAGTAAAATCCCGAATTAATCCTGCGCTTTTCTCTTTTGTCACGTATAGAAATAACGGCACATGACTTTGCTCTACATAATAAAACGGTTGCAGCAGGCAAAGGCACGGAAACCGGATGTCCTTTAAATTGAATTCCATCTCATGAAGAACGCTGGAAATCATTCAACCAATTTCATAGGTGATGTGAAGTCCGCCGCATTCATTTTATTTTTACCTACGCAGTTTAAATATTTACCCATGCTAAATCCTCACACCTCGCACCGCACCATGGCTTTTACCTGCCTGATTTGCATCTGCTGCTCTTATGCAGCGCTCGCGGGCGGCGGCAACCGGGAATATAAGAAAGGCCACAAGCTCTATTACGCCCAAGAGTACCAGCAGGCAAAGCCCCTGCTGGAAAGCGCTGCCGCTAAGGGTAACACGGATGCCATGATTGACCTTGGGGAGATGTACCGCATCGGCAGGCTCGGTCCGGTTGATTATGTCAAGGCTATTCATTACCTGCTGCCGGCCGCCGAAGCGCACGAAATTGAGGCGATGTATAACCTGTATCATATCTACGCAGACGCCAAATACCCGGCTACATACAGTAAAGAGTCTGCTATCCGGATAGCCACCATTTTGTACCACATACCCGCCACCAAAGATCAGATGAGTCCGGCCTACATAGCCGCCGATGCGGCGCTCCTCATTCATCCGCTGGACAGAAGCGCTGCTGCAGGGGCCGATGACACATTTGCATTTCTGCTCGCAAAAAAGTCCGCGCTGGAAGGTTTTGTAAATGGCATGGAGGTGCTTGCGTATTTCTATCGCGACGGAACTGGCGTGGCGCCGAGCAACGCCGCAGCCATAGCCTGGGCAAAGGAGGCCATAGCACACGGCAGCGATAAGTGCAGGTATTTGCTGGCTCAGCTAACCGGCACCAAGCCGGTATTCCGCGACGGCGACTACCGAACGATTGATGCAAAGAATAAAGAACTGGCAGCCCACCCAGAGCGCCAGCTCACCAGGGCAGACCTGCCCGGAGGCTATGTCTCCTCTGAAGAATCCAAAGCGTATGATGCATGGTGGGAAAAAACCTGGGGCTCCGGAAGGCTGCAAGGGACTCAAAAGACGACTAGTACAACTACGCAATGGGGCACTCCGGAAAAAACGGCCCGCCAGCGTGACCAGGAGATGTATGACCAGATGCACCGGGAGGCGGATGCGCGCGAGAAGTCCTACAATGAGAAGTGGGGGCGGTGATTTGGGCGCCAAGTGGGTTGTTCTTTCATGGGACTCATAGGATGAGGCAAACCTTGTGGCAAGGGATCGGCGGATGGGCAGCTGGATAGGCGGAATCCTGAAGTGGCAGGTTTACCTTCCATATGCACAGTCTGTGCAATTCCGATCAGGGGCCATGCCGCTGCTGCGAGTCTTGCCGCCATATTTTACAAGCCATTAAGCCGAAAAACTGCGAAAAAAGCCACCCGTCTTTTAAATTTGCAGCCGGAGCAAAGTGTTGAACCGTTGATGTATTCCAGAGAATCCGCCCAGACTTCTTTAGACAGGATCCGTGAAATTGCCATTGAGAACGCGCGGGAAGGAATTACCATCGCAGATGCCCGGCAGCCAGGATGTCCTCTGATATTTGTAAATCGTGGCTTTACGCTCACCACCGGTTATGAAGCCGACGAAGTGATCGGAAAGAACTGTCGCTTTCTGCAGGGCCCAGAGACGTGCCATGACGAAGTAGACAAGATGCGCAAGGCTATCGCAAGTCACACGGCTTGCCAGCACGACCTCTTAAACTACCGAAAAGACGGCACCCCGTTCTGGAATCGGCTTTCAATCACACCTATTTGCGATGTGTCCGGTGTAGTGTCACATTTTGTAGGCATTCAGGAAGATATCTCCGCCCGGCGGGAAAAAGAGCTGTTGGAGGCTAATGTGGCCCGCCAGCAACTGATAGCCGAGACAACGCTTGTTGCTGCCGAAAAGCGTAGCAATGAGATAGGCGCGGAGCTTCACGACAATGTAAACCAGATGCTGGCATTGTGCATGATGTACACCAACCTGGCCATCCGCGAGCAGGACGAAATCCGTAAAGCGGAATTGATTCATAAAAACAAGGCCTTATTGGCGGATGCCATCAAAGAAATACGACGATTGTCGCACATGCTTGTTGGCCCGAAGCCGTCGGACAGCTTTCAGCCTGAGCTCCAAAACCTGATTGCGGCGGTAGGGGAGGGCAGCAGTTTACATATTGAGCTTGGATTTTCGGCAGCAGCCGAGCGTCTGCCACAGGAAAAAAAGCTCACTTTCTATCGCGTGTTGCAGGAGCAGCTTAATAATATAGTCAGGCATGCCCATGCGCAGCATGTTTGTGTGTCGCTTGACGTAGCCGGCAGCAAGGCCCTATTGATCGTGGAAGACGATGGCATCGGCATAAAGCATGATAGTATCCAGACGGCGGGAGTCGGGATTCAGAACATGCGCAACCGCCTTGAAAAATTCGGTGGAACGCTCTCCATTTCAGAAGGTCAAAGCGGGGGTTGCCTATTGCGCGCAGAGATTCCCGCAGATGCGGCGCCACTAAGCACGGATTTGCGAGCCTAATCATTTTTTCAACAAAAAAATCTGCTTTCCGGGCCCTTGCAGCTTTTGCAATGCCCGACTAGCTTTCCGGCGGAATGCGGATCCAAGCCCATTTGTCCCAAATGAGCTGTCGCCATTGTGCGCTGTCAGGGGCCTGCTACTGGTGATTGCGGGGCCTCTTTTTGTGTATTCAAGATGAAGATAGAAGGCGATCTAGACCGTAAGATCGCCATTGCTTGAATGGTCTGGCCGGAGCTGCGGCTCTTCGGACCCCGTTTTCAATGAAAAATTGAATATTTAATTCAGCAAATATATAAATGGTAACACAATTTTGTTAATCAGGAAGCGGATTAGCATAATTCGGCGCTACGGAAACGATTGGTTTTCAAAGAGTTTGCTAATGCCAGCAAACATTTCGTTTGGCGGACGGATCTAAAATACATTAGCCGCCGAAACGCCTAAACCGCCTTTTTTCAATCAAGAGGCATTAAAAGAATTGTTTTTATGAAACGAGTTTTATCCGCCTGCCTATTGCTGATAGCCGCATTGTGTACCAGCGACGTGGGCGCGCAGATTACCATTCCTGCGGGCTCTTACGTGGTGAATATGGGCGTGAATACCGCTGTAAAACCAGCGGGGCTACGTCCCTACGGATTGGTGCATGAGCTGGTGCGGTACTATAATGTGCCCGTATTATGGGTGGTGCGGAGCGGCAAGGCGAAAGACGCGGTGGACTACACCATTGAAGGTGCATCCTACAAAGGCGGCATGTTCATTATTCCGGGCCAGTACGTAACGGCAACGGTCGCCAATGTCATTTCAGGCTGGACGAGCGGCACACCTGTGAGCCCCAATGGCTACACACGCGGACTAGTCAGCACCGGTACGCTGACTGCTTCCTACACGTTTTCCGGCGCGCAGTATGATACCATCAAGGCGGTGCCATTGTGGACACTTGACGCACAAAACGGCAAAATTGCGCAAGGCTTTCTGACCAACGCAGGCATCCCGGCCAGCGCCTATAATTATATGGCGCCATCGCAACTGACCAGCTGCAGCGACATTTTTGTAATGCCCCATGCTGACCCGAAATGGGCAACGCACGGTAATCTGATAGACTGGAACCTTACCTACAAAGGCGCTATATGGACGGGTTGTCATGCAGGCAGCGCGATGGAAAACATGTATAATCCATCCAATACGAGTGAGCAGGCCAATTTTTCTGAGCAATAAAACCAGCGTTGCCGGCACCGGCATTACGCTGCCGGTAAGCAACTCAACGGCTTATGCGCAGAATGCGCTGATCCTCTGGAGTAATCATAGCAAACCCAGCAGTCCTTTTATCACCAACGGCAGCATTGCCGCGCCGCTCACCGGCGCCACGGCACCTGCTGACGACTGGGTGTCGCAGTTTATCGGTGTCAGTGATGCCGCGCATCTGAATGGCAGCGAGCAGGTATATATGCCGGCCAAAGGCCTAAGCTGGCGGTCCAGCACAAAAATTATCAGCTATGATCCAAGTCAGGCGGATGTCTCGGCAAACTCGCCCGGCGCAGCTGCGCTAATGGCCTACGGTTATGCCTATGGCGATCCCGCGCGCGGCCTCGTAATGATGGCCGGTGGCCACAATATTAATGGCGGATCGTCCGGCGACGTAGCAGCACAGCGCGCATTTTTTAACTGGAGTTTCCTGGCTACGAAGAAAAAATCTGTTGTCGTAGGCAATATTGCCGGAATACCAGCCTCCGGAAATATTACGACGACTACAAGCCTTTCGGTAACGGCGTCTTCGCCGGTGCCTATGAGTGGCGGCTTGACCTATTCCTGGACTGCAGTACAGGTTTCCAACGGTGCCGCCATTGGCAGCTTTTCTGTAAACAATAGCACTTCAGCTACAACCAGCTTCAATCCCGGCACGATTGCCGCCGACAACAAAATACTGATTTCCGTAAGGGTAACCGACGCCTGCGGCCGTAGCACCACCACCAGCACAAGCGTAACGTTAATGCCGCCGCCGCGGCCTCCCGTGGCAGTCAATGATATAGATCAAATTCTTACTTCGTGCTATACAGGCGGCACAAGCCGCACCATTTCTGTATTATCTAACGACAGCGATCCGGACGGCAACCTTAACCCGGCATCGCTGCTGCTAATCAATCCGAATAATGCGGCGCAAACCGGCTCAAACTATACCGTGGCAGGCGTCGGTAACTGGACCAGAAGCGGCACGAACATCGTCTTCACGCCGGTAGCCAATTTCTTTGGCTCAGCGTCTATAAGATATAAAATTTCGGATAATACATCGCCTACACCGTTGAGCACTACTGCAAGCGTTACAGTGGGTATTGGCAGCCCGGACGCACGCGGCTGTTTTCCTGGCAGCATCTGGGATGTATCCACTACCCAGTCTCCTGCCGCTCAATCTAATATTACCGTATTCAATGCCGCCTTTGCGACCGGTGAGCCGAATTACGATGCCGACGATAGCACTACCTATGCGGAGATGGATAACGGCGCCGATCAGCTGATGCTTGATTTCGGAAGCATTATTCCTGCTTCCGGCTTTGACAGCCTGGCCATCTTTTTCGCGTCCGGTACGGCGGCATCAATGGTCACGGGGTCTGTAGAAACCAGCACGAACGGCTCTGCATATACAGCGTTGGGGAGTTTCAACACCAATAGCAATGACGCCGCAGTTGAAGTCCGGCTACCCATTCCCACGGCCGGCGTCCGCTATGTGCGGCTCAAGCGCACGGCGGGCACAGCCAAGCTGCTCGTCGATGGCATTGAGCTTGAAAAATTTGATTGCGTCTCTGCGCAGCCTACGGCAGCTAATGATGAAATAGTTGTGCTGGAAGATGTACCTACCGCAATTGACGTCGTTGCCAATGATAATAATCCGGGCGATGAAGCACTGACCATCTCCATTATCTCCGCGCCTGCGCATGGCAATACCAGCATCAACCCGGACGGGACCATCACGTACCTGAACACTACCGATTATCCGGGTGGTGGTGGCGACGGCTCTGACGATTTTACCTATCAAATCTGTAACAGCCAGGGTCTTTGCAGCAGCGCTACGGTCAACATCACCATTAATAATGATGGTTGCATCGCAGGGCAGTTCCGGCCTGCAACTGGTGGCACCTACTTTACCAGGCGGTTCTCTTATGGCTTCAATGGTACCGACGCGGCCAGTGCCAACTCCGCGGACTCAAATTTTAATGATGCGCTCCTTGACAAGTCATCAGTCACTTCCAATAAGGGCGGTAACAATAAAATAGCCGTCGGCAGAACAACCGCCCGGCGCGGTGTATTCAACTTTGATGTATCGGAAATCCCTGCGACGGCGGTTGTGCAATCCGCGCTCTTGTCACTTTACCGCGAGTCTGGCGATGATGTAACGCAAGCCGTTTACGTGCATGCGCTCAAAAGGAACTTTATTGAAAATCAGGTAACCTGGAACAAGGCAACAAGTGCAACAAACTGGTCAAAGGCAGGTGGGGATTTTACGCCGACGGAGCTTACCAGCAATAATGTAAGCAAAAAGGATCAATATTATTCGTTCAATATAACCGGGGAGGTACAAAAGTGGGTTACAGCAGCATCTGTCAATTACGGGCTGCTGCTAAAAACGGACGAAACACTCAATAAGCGACACGAATTTTCCAGCAGCGAAGCTTCATCCAACAAGCGCCCCATCCTGTTGGTCAATTATTATATTCCAGCGCCCTGTGCATCAATCGCTAATCGCGCTCCGCTGGCAAATCCGGATTATGCAAGCACGCCAACAGGCACCAGAGTCACCATTGCACCGCTTACCAATGATGTGGATCCTGACGGAAATACAATATTACTGCATGCCGTGACGCTCGTAAGTACGGGCAGGGGTACGGCAAGCATGCAGGCTGGAAATATCAATTACACGCCCAACGGTTCGCTTTCGGTGCCAAGAACAGATACCTTACTTTATACGGTGAGTGACGGTACGCTTACCGACCAGGCTTACGTGTTTGTCTCTGTGGTGGATGCTGCGCCTTTAATAAACGCAGATAGCAGCATAGGCACCAGCGGCGCCGCGCAGGTACTGAATGTCGGCGTCAATGATACCGACCCGGAAGGCGATGCGCTCACCAATGCGGTCGTCACGGACCAACCCAGAAACGGCAGCTACAGCATCTCGGGTAATGTGATCACCTATGTGCCGTCCGCAGGATTTTATGGCCGTGACAGTATGATTTACGAGCGCTGCGAAGTTTCTGCCAGTGGCTGTAGTGGCGTAACGCTTTGCGACACCGGGCTAATCATATTTAAGGTCAACAACCAGTGCGCAAAGGGCCTCACCAAAAAGGTAAAAACCTACAAGTGCCAGGCACGTATTTTTTCAATGGAAGGCAGCATCAGCGATCCCGAAGGCGAGCAGCTAAGCGTAGCCTTCCTGCCTTACAACACTGCCAAAGGCACCCTGGTGACAAATACGGACGGCAGCTATACCTATACGCCGGCACCAAACTTCCCTTCATTTTCAGGTTCAGATACTGCGCGCATTTATTACCGCGTCACTGATCCGGGCTTATTAAACGGCGGTATTGATACAATCATCATAACGGTTAGCAGCCCGCCGGCAAATACTGCCCCTGTAGCAACCGACGACTTGCTGAATGCCGGGACCGGAAATGGCATTACGGATGCTAACCAGGATCTGGACATTGATGTGCTGGCAAATGATTTTGATGCCGACAGCAATAGCCTCGTCGTCAGCCTTTCTGCTGCCGGGCTCAAACAGCCAGCGCACGGCTCTGTACAGCTGGTGAATGGAATTGTGGTGTACAAGCCCGGCTTCAACTACACCGGCCTTGATTCGTTTGAATATAAACTGTGCGATACTTTTTCAGCTGCGCAAATGGGCTGCAGTAACGTAACATCTCTTTGCGACGTCGGATTGGTCACCGTTCAAGTAAATTATATTACCACTCCGTCCATTCAGATAATGGGTACCGTTTGGAACGATGTAGACGGGAGCGCCAATGGCAGTTTCGCGGGCATATACAATAGTGGAGAAATTCCGGCTAATACGGGCGCTACACTCTATGTGTATCTTCTGGACGCCAGCGGCACTGTGCTTGAAAAATCCGTCGTGCAGACTAATGGCACCTATCTCATCAGCGGCGCGCCGGCTGCTACGAGCAACCTTAAGCTCCTACTAACGACGGCCGACGTTGCCGTAGGCAGCACACAGCCGACTACAGCCCTGCCTACCGGCTGGGCTGCAACCTCCCCGCTCATCAACCCTTCAGTCACTACAGCAGGACTTTATCTTATCGGGAAGGACTTTGGCATAGAGCAGGTGCCAACAGCCGGCGGCGGCACCCACCTGATGCAAAATCCATGGGGTACAGCACAGGCAATTGTGCCCGGCAGCAGCTTTGCCAGCACAAGTGCGAGCTCAGATGTTGCTCCCGGCACTATTTCAGGCATACTGATTACGGCTGTGCCCACTGGTGCTACATCCATCTCCATCAATGGAACAATCTACGGTACTGGTTTCACTGCCTTTCCGGCTGCAGGCGTACTGGTGCCAGCTACGAGCAGCGGACAGCCTTTACAGACCATCTCCGTCGATCCTGCTGTAAATACAGTTACAACGGTTGATATTCCGTTTAAAGCAGTTGACAATGCCGGGAAATCTTCACTCAACACCGGGCACGTCGTAGTCACGCTTTTTGACCCTACAATTTCGGGTAGCGTATATGACGACGCCAACGGCGCTACGAATAATTCAATCAACGGTACTCTTATTAGTGCGCTCGGAGCTCAGGCGCTTTACGTCAACCTGCTGAATACAAGCGGGCAGGTGCTGGGCACTGTGCCGGTAACTGCCGGCGGCTATACATTGACGCAGGGCCAGGGCGTGAGTGCAGGCGTCACGTTTAGCGTGGTGTTGTCCACTATTGCGGGCCAGGTTGGCACAACGAATGGAGCCACGCCCGTAATGCCCATTAGCTGGGTGAACACCGCCGAAGGGACCGGCGCGGGCGATGGAACGCCGAATGGCATTGTGTCGGTGATTCCCGGTACGACCAACACTGTTGCAAATTTTGGGGTTGACCAATTGCCAACGGCATCCAATACCACGGCGCCACGACAGCTCAATCCCGGAGGCACTAAAACGGCAGTGATACCTGCTAGCGTCTTTGTGGCGACCGATCAGGAAGATGGCAGCTATAACTTAGGACTAGGCGGGAAGATGGTCAAGCTGTATCCAGGCGTAAATGGCAATCTTTTCTATAATAACGTGCTGGTTAGCGTGCCACTTATCATCAATAGCTTCAGCGGTTCAAAGCTCACCATTGACCCCACGGGTCCGGATTCTACCGGATGGGTCGCTCAGGTGTGTACGTTCAATTATTCAGTCTTTGACAATGCAGATATGCCGTCGCTGCCCGCTACTGTGACGTTGCCATTCGATTCGGCGCTGTGCATTAACCTTCGTGTGTATCTGGAAGGGGCCCTCATCAACAACGGCGGTGCCACAGCTAGCGACGGCCGCCCGCTGATGCGCGACGGATTGCGCAACAGCCCGTTTACAGGTATCAACATTATTCCGCCACTTGACCCCTACACTACATCTACCGCATATGTAAACGTGACTGGTAAGAACAGGAATCTGCCTCCGCAGACCACCTATTCACAATACCAGGCAGTCACGGATTCTGCAACTGTATTTTCTGTGACCGGTCAGAATGCCATTGTGGACTGGGTGTACATTGAACTGCGCAGCAATGCGAATAATAAGACCATTCTTGGGTGCCGCTCTGCGTTATTGCAGCGCGACGGCGACGTGGTAGAAGTAAGCGGAAACGGCTGCGTCAAATTCCCGGATGTACCTATTGACAGCTATTTTGTTTCCATTGAGCATCGTACCCACTTCGGTACGCTTACGAAATTTCCGCAAAAGCCGAGTGTACTGCAATCCCTCGTTGACTTCACCATACCGTCACTTGCATTGTGGGACAAGGGCGTGTCGGGTAGTTTCAATTTCACAGGCCTGTCTCAAAAGCCCAATGTCGTAGGAACTTACCGTGCAATGTGGCAGGGAGATTTTAACGGAGATGGAAAAATACGATATGATAGTCCGAGTGACGACTTATCCGTCCTACCCTTTGACGTGAAAAACCATCCTAAAAATTCAAAGCAGACCACCAATCTGGACATTGGCTACGGCTACCGCCAGGCCGACTTTGACATGAACGGAAAAGTGAAGTTTGACAATCCGAATGATGACAATGCCATGCTGCTGTTCCAGGTACGCCGCTACCCGCTGAACACTAATCACACAACCAACTTTGACAACTTTCTGGAGCAATTGCCTTAATCAACACACTGTATCATCCCAATGAAAATATTTAGATCATTAGCTATTGCGCTGGCGCTGCTCATCGCGCAAACGAACGTAAATGCTGCGGTTACCGGCATTAAGTATAAGCTGGTTTACAATCCGTCCACATGCCTCTACAATGTGTACATGTTTATTACCAGCGGTAATACCGCGACCATCCAGGAGCAGGAAGCATATACTGCGCAGGTAAGCATTGTTGTACCGACCGGGACTTTTGTAGGCGTGACGGGCATAATTTCCAATGAGCCGAAAATCGGTACGTATGCCAACAACGTACTTACGCGTTCAACAGCCACGAACTGGTACAACAGCAACAAGGAATTGAATAATCCGGCGCTTGCCGGTTCCGATGTTTACTCCTTTGTTCCCAACCTTACCAATGCATATTACGGCAACCTGAACGCCAACGATTCTGTATTGCTCTTTAGCCTGCCCATTTCCGTCACTGATTGCGCAACGGGCCTGCGACTTTGGAATAACAACGAGATTCAAGGCCTGCCCGTAGCAGGTGGCGACCCTGCGCCGGCGGGCTTTGGTGGACTTGATTATAACAACGGACACAATTTTTCTGCGAATACCCTTTATCAGGCGTACTCAGGCAATGCCGTGTCGCGCGTGACGCCGCCAAAGCCAAATTTAAGCCTGGCAGTAACCTACGTAACAGGCACCAAATTCGCCGATACTTCAACTGCTTCTGCGGGTTCCAGCTGTGCCTCGCCGCTTAGCTATAGCTGGACGGGGCCAAACTCATTCTCAAGCACTTCGCCACACATCCTTATCAACCCCATCACCAGCCAATCTTTCGGCACCTATACCCTAACCGTTACGGACGCCAAGGGATGCAGCACTTCTGCTTCATCTCAACTGACCAGCGGCACTCCTTTAGATCTCAGATTAATCAGTTTTGACGGTGTTGGCATCAAGTGTACGGCGTTTCTAAACTGGAAAATCAGTTCAGGAACCAAGTTTTACAAGTTCTTCGTTCAGTTCAGCGAAGACGGTATCACCTACAAAGTCATTGATGAAATTTACAGCGCTAACAACGCGGGCAGGACTAAATTTTCATCCGATTATCTGCAAAACGGCAAGAACGGTTTCTATCGGATTGTCATCGCTGATGACGCAGATGGTTTGACTACAGGGCCGAGCGTTTATGTGGCGACGCACTGTGAAGGCCGCGAAATACTTGTGTCGCCCAATCCGACGCCAGGTGAAATTGTGATCAGAGGAATTGAGCTTGGCGATGAAATCAAAGTGACAAATATGGATGGTCGCGCCATTCTTCGCCAAATCGCAATGGACCAGATGGCACGGGTAGATATTTCGCAATTCGCCAATGGCATCTATAATGTGCAGGTACTCCGAAACCAAATCCTTCAAAAGACAGTGAGAGTGGTTAAAAAGTGACCTCGTTCTGCAGCTGAGCTGCTGCATTTGTAATCAAAAAAAATGACGGACAGGAGCAAAATCAACTGCCCCTGTCCGTCTTTTATTAATTGATTATGCCTTATGGCATAAACATCAGCCGTTCAGTGCGGCTGCTGAATTAGACTGCTAATCATTCAATTCGCTTTTCTGTACGGATTGCCTGCTCCGGTATTCAGGTAAGCTTCCAGACTTGCTAAAAAATGATCCCAACCCGCTTCACAAATATTGTAACATTCAAATCCTGGATTGAGGCCCATGTGGAGAAAGTGAACTGATGCACCGGCATTTGAAGCAAATGTCCAACACATCCGTGTCCCTTCCCATTCCGATTTATTATTCAGGTCCGGGTGCGCGATGTACGCTTTGGTACATTCCCAAACGATCTTGTGGTTGGGCGTTGCTTCAACGATCTGAAACGTTTTTTGCGTTTGGCCAAAGGCAATCGTAAAAGTGTCCTCAGACGCTGCCGCGCTCCGCTCAGATCATTGCTCCACCACTCTGCAATTTGGTCTGTCACGGCAGAATATGCAGCCTGCACGGTCGCATCCACAGCTATCGTTTGCTGGTAGTCCATCATTACGGTCTGCTTACTTTATGAGGATGAACTGACCGTGATGATATGCCATGTGCGTCGTGCGCGTCAGCATAATATTGAGCTTATTTCGATGCGGGCTCAGCCTCAAAATCTTCAGCCGAAACCGCAGTGTGCGGCTCAAACCATTCGCTCGCGCTCATAGCTGCAATCCGCTGGTTCAGGGATTCATTGACCTTATTCCAGGCGGACCGCAGCTCGCCGGGAGCAGGCAATTTTGCAACCGCTTTGTCAGGTGATTTAAGGAAGGGCTCCGCCAGTTCAGGATATAATTTATCCCCGAATCCAAGCAGAGGGATCATCGCATCATGCACAGCTGCCATGTGGCCCAGCAGGTAGATGCCGCGGTTCCTGCCGGGCGCTATCTCATGCTCCAGTTGCGCGTCGGTCAGCGCATCTATGGAGGCATTGAATGCTTCCAGAAGGCTATGCCATCTGTCTAAGACCATCTTAACCATCGTCTGGTTGCTTGTCAGCTCTGTTTGCGATTGTGTTTCGGCAGATATATTCATGTCTAAAGGTTTGTTTGCACAAATGTATTGGCGGGTTCTACGAACCCGATGGTGTGAAATGGACATTCTCGCGGGGCATTTTGGACAATCTATTCGCTCATCTTTGTGCCTGGTTGTTTTTATGAAGAAAGTCGTCATAGTCGCGCCTGCGGGCAATATCGTTTTGAGCAGTATTACCGGCCCGTTTGAAATATTAAGCCGCGCCAATCAATATTGGCAGTCAAAGGGCGGAGCATCGAGGATAGAAGTCCTGATTGTAGGCTGTGAATCGGAACAACGTGCTGAGGCGGGCTATTTCTCTATTTATCCCGTTCATCTGAGTCAGATTAAAGATGCGGGGCTAATTATCATTCCTTCTGTCTCTTATTCCCACAGTCTGTTTGGTAATAATGAGGCCTTGATCTCGTGGATACGGACTGCATATAAGGGCGGCGCAGAGATCGCAAGTATATGTTCGGGCGCCTTTCTGTTGGCTGCAACGGGCTTGCTCGAGGGACAGCAGTGCTCTACGCATTGGAACAACAGCAACCAATTTCGCTCCCTGTTTCCTGCCGTGTCTCTTGTCACGGACAAGGTTATTACCTCTGCGCACGGCATCTATACCAATGGCGGCGCATATTCATTTCTGAACCTAATCCTGATGCTTGTAGAACGGTACTTTGACCGAGATACGGCGGTTTGGTGCGCCAAAACGTTCCAGATAGATATGGACCGTACCTCGCAATCGCCGTTCCTGATTTTTCAAACACAGAAAACCCATGGGGATGAGCTCATTAGCCAGGCGCAGACATTCATAGAGGAGCACATGGCCGATAAATTTTCCTTTGAGCAAGTAGCGGCAAATCTGGCCATCAGCCGCCGGAATTTTGACCGGCGGTTTACCAAGGCAACCGGCAATACACCTGTTGAATACCTGCAACGCGTCAAGGTAGAGACAGCCAAGCGGTGCCTGGAAAAAGGCAGAAAGAATATATCCGAAGTAATGGAAGAGGTAGGCTATGCTGATGAAAAGGCTTTCAGAGAAGTCTTTAAAAAAGTGACCGGACTTTCACCACTGGACTATAAAGCACGGTATTACGACAGGCCGGTGGTGGCTTAAAGGGATTGCGCCCACTTGTAACTGCATCCCATTAGCAGAGGGTGGGGGATGTAAAAGATGAAT
Organism: uncultured Bacteroidota bacterium; assembly: GCA_963782125.1. Lineage (GTDB taxonomy): Bacteria > Bacteroidota > Bacteroidia > Chitinophagales > Chitinophagaceae > UBA1952. Next base: position 301,653 of record CAWAID010000006.1, on the reverse strand, counting down.
GAAATGCGGGCTTCGTAAGTAAGCTTTGGCGGAGCTGCCAGTTGAGCATTAACCTTGCAGATACTTCAACCTCAAATTTTACAAGAAATCATGGCAACCGAACAATATCACGAGCCGGCGGACGAGCTTTCTCAGGAAGTAAGAACATTTGCGCGGATGCTTCAATCGCTTGTAGAAGAAGCGGAGGCGATTGGCTGGTACGAGCAGCGCATGTCGCTGGAAAAAGACAAGGCCGCGAAGGCCATTATGGAGAATGCGCAGAAGGAAGAGTTCAAACACTTCAGCATGGATCTGGAATTTCTCTTGCGCAAGAAGGAAGACTGGCGCACGATTGCAAAAGGCGTCCTTTTTCAGGATGGCGACATTGTGAAGCTGGGCGAAGCCGCAGAGGAAAAGGCAGATTAATACTCCGCGCGTTTCGTTGCTTCCGACGGACAACGGCGGCAATGTAGACACATGCGGACGCTAAAACCCAAACACTGCGGCATCGTTGTGCGCGTGTGCAACGCAACGATCTGATAGGGAGCTTAAGGAGTGTATAGTGCCGCAATAGGCGCAAATCCATAATCCCTGCTTATACCGCCTTCGCAGGCCGCCCGGCGGAACGCCGATAGCTTTGCTGCGCTACTAATCCCGGATCACAATGGCTGTAAGAGCTTTAGCTGACATTCCACTTTCTGTTCTTGACCTCGCGCCCATCCTTGAAGGGCAGACTCCTGCAGATACCTTTCGCCATAGCCGTGAACTGGCACAAGCGGTAGAAGGGTGGGGCTATAAACGCTTTTGGTTGGCAGAACACCACAATATGGCCAGCGTGGCTTCGTCGGCCACAGTTGTGCTCATCGGCTTTATAGCCGGCAATACCGCCACCATCCGTGTAGGGTCGGGCGGCATCATGCTGCCCAACCATGCTCCATTAGTAGTTGCGGAGCAGTTTGGCACCCTCGCCTCACTTTATCCCGGACGCATAGATATGGGGTTGGGGCGGCTCCGGGCACTGACCAGCTCACGGCGCGGGCCCTGAGGCGCGACAGTCAGGGTGGTGCAGACTTTCTTCGGGAAATTCAGGAGCTCCGTACCTATCTGTCCTCCGCCAATGCGGCAAGTCTGGTGCGGGCCATACCCGGCGAAGGGCTGGATATTCCGGTATGGATACTTGGCTCAAGCACGGAGAGCGCCGTTCTGGCAGCAATGCTGGGCCTGCCATACGCTTTTGCAAGCCACTTTGCACCTACGCATTTTGAAGAGGCCATTGGCCTGTATCGGCAGCACTTCCGGCCTTCGCCCGATCTGGAGGCGCCTTACATCATTGCGGGCATAAATGTAGTTGCAGCGGCAACGGATGCGGCGGCACAACATCTGGCTACGAGCTACTATCAATTGGTGCAGGGCATCATCACCGGACATAGGCGTCAATTACAGCCTCCGGTGGAAAATCTGAACGAGCTGTTACAGGATTATGAGCGCGCGGCCATTGAACAGATGACTACCTATGCCTTCGTGGGCGATAAGCTGCGGATTCAAAATGAACTGCAGGCCTTCATAAACCGTACGGGTGTGGATGAGCTGATTGTGGCGAGCCATATTTATGACCCCGGCGCGCGCAGGGAAAGTTACCGGCTGCTCATGGAGGCAGCAAAGGGCGTTATCTAAAAAACGATTCACCGGACTGCAGGCCCGCTTTTAATGCTTGCTTTTGCAACATTTATTTAAAAAAATACCCAAACACTATGCTGCCCACAAAAGGATATGCTGCCAACAGCGCAACAGATACGCTCGGTCCGTTCAGCTTTGAACGAAGAGATGCAGGCCCTCGCGATGTTCATTTTGAAATCCGCTACTGCGGTGTGTGCCACTCAGACCTGCACCAGGTGCGCAATGAATGGGGCGGTACTACCTATCCCATTGTGCCGGGCCACGAGATAGTAGGCCGTGTGAGCAGGGTCGGTGCCGAAGTGACAAAGTTTAAAGAAGGCGACCTTGTAGGCGTAGGCTGCCTTGTGGATTCATGCCGCGAATGCGATAATTGCAAAAAAGGCCTGGAGCAGTTTTGCAGAAATGGTTCTACTGGTACTTATAATGCTCCGGACAAGCATAGTGGCGGGGTTACATATGGCGGCTATTCCAACCAGATTGTTGTAGATCAGGATTTTGTTCTGAAAGTGTCCGAAAAGCTGCCTTTGGAAGGCGTGGCACCTTTACTCTGCGCCGGCATTACCACCTATTCGCCGTTGCGGCATTGGGGCGTTGGCAAAGGGCACAAAGTCGGTGTCGTAGGCCTCGGTGGACTCGGACACATGGCTGTGAAACTGGCGGCGTCGTTTGGCGCAGAAGTGACCGTGCTGAGCACCTCTCCGGAAAAAGAGCAGGACGCCCACACACTCGGCGCTCATCATTTTGCGCTAACAAAAGACCCGGAACAGGTAAATGCTATGGCAGGCCGCTTCAATTTCATCATTGATACGGTATCGGCAGCACATGATTACAATGCGTACCTGACTATGCTGGACACAGACGGGGTAATGATATGCGTAGGAGCGCCGCCCACACCATCTCAGATTATGGCCTTTAGCCTGATCGGCGGCCGGCGTAGTCTAGCTGGCTCGCTCATCGGTGGTCTGCCGGAAACGCAGGAAATGCTTGATTACTGTGCAGAACACAATATCACGTCAGATGTGGAGGTGATACCAATGAGTTATATTAACCAGGCATATGAGCGCATGCTAAAGGGAGATGTGAAATATCGCTTCGTGATAGATATGGCGTCATTAAATGGCTGATCCTGAACTACGTCCCTCGGCTTACTTTTCCTCAAAGAGTGGAAAAATAATGCGTTTTGTACTGATTTTCTGTGGTGCTTGGTCTGGCATGAGTTTTCTATTAGTGTAAGCGTACTTTTCAAAAGAGTTCCCTTACAATTATGAATCAGTTGGCATCCGCTACGACGGATATTCTTAAACATGTCCCTGTTCTAAAAGCTCCGTCCCTTCCTGCTACGTTGGTATGCTTCTCCCATTTGCGTTGGGACTTTGTCTATCAGCGCCCCCAGCATCTCTTGTCGCGCTTCGCCAATGATATGGAGGTTTTCTTCATTGAAGAACCTGTTTTCTTTGACGGAAAGCCCCAATATGTCATCGCACAAAAAGCGCCGAACCTCAATGTTGTAACACCACACTTGCAGCATGGCACTGCTCCTGAAGAAGTGGAGCATGTGATGCGCAACTTGCTGGACGGCTTTATGTCCTCGCGCGCTGCACGCGACACGGCCTTTTGGTATTATACGCCTATGGCGCTTGGGTTCTCCAGTCATATCAACCCCGCTATTACCATTTTTGATTGCATGGATGAGCTGTCCGCTTTCAAGTTTGCCCCTCAGCGCCTGAAGCAATTGGAGCAAAACCTGCTTTCCCGTGCTGATATTGTATTTACAGGTGGCCAATCGCTTTATGAGGCAAAGAAAACGCGTCACGTTAATATCCATGCGTTCCCTAGCTCCATAGACTACGCCCATTTTAGCAAAGCACGCAATGGCGTTGCTGAGCCTGCCGATAATACCGCTATTCCCGGCCCGCGTTTCGGGTTCTACGGCGTAGTGGACGAGCGTTTTGATATTGAGTTGCTGCGCGAAGTTGCTTCCCGCAAACCGGAGTGGCACTTTGTTATCGTAGGCCCCGTTGTCAAGATTGACGAGTGTACGCTGCCGCGCGGCGAGAATATCCATTACCTCGGCGGCCGCTCTTACAAGGAGCTCCCTGCTTACCTGAAGGGCTGGGACGTAGCCATCATGCCATTTGCTATGAATGAGTCAACGCGCTACATCTCTCCTACGAAGACGCCCGAATACCTGGCTGGAGGTAAGCCCGTCATTTCAACTCCAATACATGACGTTGTCTATCCTTACGGTCAGGAAAAGCTGGTGCACATTGCGCAATCTGCTGACGAATGGATTGCCGCCGGCGAGGAAATACTGGCGGAAAAAGAGGAGCGCAGTGGCTGGCTGCAGAAGGTGGATACGTTCCTAAAAGGCAATAGCTGGGATCAGACCTACCTTTCCATGAAAAGCCTGATTATTAATACGCTCAGCCGCCATAACTAAGATTGTTTTTTATGCATAAGAAAGCCGCCCCGTAAGGCGGCTTTCTTCATTTGAAGACGTCCTGCTGCTTTAGTGCGTTTTGCGCAGCAGTTCGGTGCCAATCAGGAAGCCATTCTCACCATACAACGTTATAGAATAGAGCCCGGCAGGAAAATCTTTCAGTGAAAGCTCTTTTACTCCAGCTCGTTGCAGCAGAGTACGACCTTGCATATCCCGCAGTGTAATGCTTACCGGGCCAGCTGCATCAACGTGCAAAACATCTGTAACCGGATTAGGGTGCAGCCTTATGCCCGCTCGGGTGGTTGCCGTGTTAATGCTCAGACTGCTGACGATTACCTGATTACTGCCGCCGGAGCACCCGAAGCTATCCGTGACCGTAACACTATAAGTGCCGTTTGCTACAGGCACATAGTTAGCTGCTGTTGCGCCGCTTATCTGGTTGCCATTCAGGTACCATTTATAGCTTGTAAAGCCTGATGGCGCCATCAAAGCACCGGCGTTGTAAACGATGTTAGCATTTGGCAGCGGTACAAAGGTTAAATCAACAGTTTCCGTATCGCTGCAGCCGGGAGTACCGTTAGTTATAACTACGGAGCTCAAAGTGAAATGGAGCGGTACAGTGACTGAAGTATTTGCAAACAGGGCGAATGAAGAGTCCTGTAGCCCGGCAGATTTAAATCCAACATTTAATCCGGAAATGCCCGTCCACAGATACTTAAGCCCTGCGCCGGAAATTGAGTGAAGTCTTATTGTATCGCTTGCACAAACTGAATCATTTGTTGAAAGGGTAATCTGGTTATTGGGCTTAGGCGAGAAAATAACTGGAGTACCGGCTCCAGTATCAAAGCAGCGAATATTACGGTTAACCATAACATTATAAATTCCTGTAGCAGCGACACGGATAGCGCTATCAGTGGTAGCTGCAGCCGAAATCGGCGTGCCATTCATGGTCCACAGATAGTTTAACCCCGGCGTTTTGTTCGTTACCAGCCGGATTGTATCCCCGGCGCAGTAACCTAAAGTGCCCAATGGACTGACTACCGCTGACGGTGAGGCCGGGCAGACGACCACTCGCGGCGCCATGGCCACGCTGCGGAAAGCAGTGTTGGTCGGCGCAGTTGCGAGAACAGAATATATATGGCTAAAATTGCTACTGTCCACCCAGCGGATGAGGCGGTTATCGTTGGTTGTGGCAAATATCACCGGATAGGTTCCGCTCCAGTCCACTGCTACGCCGCGCACACCGCCTGCAGCTCCGGTGCCGGGCTTCAGCGTGTCCGTAGCCGTCCAAACGCCCCCGCTAAGCGTCCACCGGTAAACGCCACCTGCATTGATCGCGGTCGTGCGGTCGTCGGCAATATAGGCGACTGTTTCACCGGCATTAACGGCAAAACCATAAGGAGAAGAAGAGCTCGCACCGGTGTTAATCAGCAGTGCTGGTGTGTCCGGTTTGGTCGTGTTGAAGGGCTGGCCTTTAATTTTCCAAAGACCGCTGCCGGCGGCGGAGGCAGTCGTAAAATAGAGGTTGCCGTTCAACGCATGGAGCACGCGGTTATTTGTCGGAGCCGAACTGATGGTGCCGGCATTATTCAACATCCCCATATAATAGACCGCCGAAGTGCCGCCGGTAGCCCAGTAGTTGTTGGCATTGTTAGCAGTCACTGCACGGATGCTGTTGGCGCTGAACGCCGTATTGGTGATCGTTACACGCCCGGGGATACCCGCTGCGCCAATCGTGTCAATCGCCCGCGCAATATTTGCCGATGTGCTGGTGCCCACAGCGGCGATGCCTGCGCTGGTGTCATAGCCGCCAAACGTGAGGCGCGAGCTGTCCGTCGATAAGGACAAAAAGCCCTCAGACGTTGCCGTATATCCGTTCACAAGCCGGCCTGCGCCGGAAAAGGGAAGGGCTATTGTAGTGACGGGTATTGTCTGGCTAGGAGCCGTTGATGAAAACTCTTTAATAAAAACCGGTGCGGATACGTTTCCAGTAATAACACCATTGCCGACTTGATAGACCACCACGTTGCCAGGCGTAAATTGTGCCACAGCCGGCAGCGACATACAACCGCCCGCCATTGCCAAGCTGAACGCCAGCGGTAGTGATAGAGATTTTTTCATGAAAAGTGTTTGAGCGGTAAAAATAGGCCGATACACTAACCGGCTCAAATCCATACGGCGCCGGCGTACATCTGCTCTATGATATTTACCACTTCCCGACCTTCCTCGGCGCTCACCATTATTCTCCCACTATGCCGCAGCACGGCCACTACGTTCTGAATCACGGCATCGTGGTTGCTCATAGAGCCTTTATAAGTGCCGTAATCGTTCGCTTTGGCAGTAATGTTGATTTCCGGAAGTGCATCGCCTGCAAGGCGCTGATATTCTATGGTGTTTAAATATTGCCCGCCGATTTTCACTGTTCCCTTTTCTCCGAAAAGGGTGATTGAGCCTTCCATGTTCTGCTCAAAAGAAGTGGTTGTAAAGGAGAATGCGCACATGGCACCGCCCTCCATACACAACGTAAAAGCGCCAGTGTCTTCTACTTCGGTATTGTGCCGATGCGCATAATTGTGGATTATGCCCTGAGCTGCTACTACCGGACCGGCCAGGTAATAAAGAATATCCACGAAGTGTGAAAACTGAGTGAACAGGCAGCCGCCATCCAGGGCTTTCTTACCGCGCCACGGACTTTCGGCATAATAGGCGTCGCCACGATTCCAGAAGCATGCCACCTGGATAAAGTAAAGCTTACCCAGGCCGCCTTCATCCAGCAGCTTCTTAACTGCCTGCACCGGGGGGTTGTAGCGGTTCTGTTTTACGGCGAAGATCAGTTTGCCGCTCTTTCCGGCTGCCGCAATCATTCGGTCGCAGGAAGCAGTGGAAATAGACATCGGCTTTTCCACAACAGCATGAAGGCCGGCATTTAATGCGGCGATGCAATGTTCTTCGTGCAGATAATTCGGTGTGCAGATACACGCCACATCAGCCACGCCGGCAGCTAATAGTTCTGCTGCGCTATTGTAGAATGATACGGCTCCGCTAAGCCCGTCCGCCTTTTGTTGGTCCGTGTCGCATATTGCAGTTAGTTGCGCGCCTTCCGTATGCTGGATATGATGCGCATGGCGCCGCCCGATGTTTCCGTACCCGATAATGGCAAAGCGAACGGCGTCATTCATAAAGAGGCTCAGCGAATTTTCTTTTTTGGGAGCGAAAAGCTATTGTCAGGATGCCAGATTACCTCTCCGCGTTCCACCATCCTGCGGAGCAAAGCAACTACCGCAGCCTGAGCTTCCGGTGGGAAGCGCGAAGTTAGCAGGCGCAGGCCAACGGCTTCCGGCGCATTAGACACCGCTGCCAGCAGGGCTTCTTTCAAATCCTTTTCGGGAGGTACTTTGGCAGCCGCCTTCCGGCAAGTACTGCAATGGCCGCAACGCTCCTGCGCAGCTTCACCAAAGTATCGCTGCACGGCCTGGCCTTTACAGCTGCCTTCATCTTCTAAAAAACGCAGCATAGCCGCGGTCCGCTCTTCATGCCTGGCACGCAGGCGGCCCATCCGCTCCATATCCAGAATCAGATGCCTGCTGTCTACGCGGTAATGATGAAAGATATAGCTGGGGTCCTTCTGCCACCGGCTCCCATTCCAATATGCCCATACCTGCAAGCTGCGCCATTGCAGCTTCAACGTCCCGGCGTTTCCAGCGCAGCTTTCGCGCCAGCGCATACATGTGTACCGGCACCGGGTATTGAAAAATGCCGCTATATAATCGCAGCAATCCTACACAAACGGCGCCGAGGGCAGGGTAGCGCGCGCCGATGTTTTCAATGGTTTGCCGGTCTGCTAAAAATCGGACAGTAGGCGGCTGAAAAACGGATTCGGTCAGTGTCCAAAGCCCCTCCCGTGCCAGCAGGCGCAATGCAGGCATCGCCTGTGCCGGACGAAGGGAGAATTTCTTGCAGAAGTCCGTGATCTCAAATGGAAAGTATCGGTCCGGCTGTGTGCCGATGCCGAGCTGCAGATATTCCACCACGCACTGATAAACGCCCCGTAGAAAAGCAGCGTCCGGATATTGGAGCTTTGTGCTGCCCCGCATAGCGCGCAGGTCGGAAGCGTTGTAAAGCGTCAGCGCGTGTGCCGGCTGACCATCGCGGCCGGCGCGGCCACTCTCCTGGTACCAGCTCTCCAGATCTTCCGGCACATCATAGTGCAGCACCTGACGTACGTCGGCTTTGTCAATGCCCATTCCAAAGGCGGTTGTCGCCACCATGACCGTTGCAGCTCCACTCATCCAGGCATCTTGCGCGGCAGCGCGAGCATCCGGCTTCATGCCTGCGTGATAATGGACGGCGGCGATATCTGCATCACGCAGTTGCTTGCTGACACTCTCTGTGTGGCGGCGGCTGCGACAATAAATAATGGAGGAACCCGGCGCTTCCTTCAGTGCAGCAATGGTGTCTCCCGACTTGTTTTCAGCATAGCGTATGTCGTAGAAAATATTCGGGCGGGCAAAGCTTTGGCGGAAAACCGGCGCATTGCGCAGGCCGAGATGCAGCAAAATGTCCTCAGCAACGGCTGGCGTTGCCGATGCCGTCAGCGCCAGCATTGGAACTTTGGGAAAGCGCTGCTTCAGGAATGACAGCTCCAGATATTCCGGCCGGAAATCATGCCCCCATTGGGATACGCAGTGCGCTTCGTCCACGGCTATCAGATTCAGCTGCATCTGCGATAGCAGCGCGTCCATCTGGCGGGTCTGCAGGCGTTCCGGACTGCAATAAATGAGCTTGTAAGCGCCTTCCTGAATGTTGCGCATGATAGCATGGAGTGTTCCACCCTTTATACCAGCGTGAATCGCGGCGGCCGGAATGCCGCGCTGTAGCAACTGCCCAACCTGGTCTTCCATCAACGCGATAAGGGGTGAAACGACGAGGCAGCAACCTGCGCGGGCAATAGCTGGAAGCTGATAGCAAAGTGATTTGCCGCCACCTGTTGGCAGCAATGCCATTGCATCCGTACCGGATAAAACGGTTTGAATGACTTCTGCCTGCAATGGCCGGAATGTGGCATGACCCCAATGCTTTTTCAGCAGTGCTAAAAGTGCTTCCTCGTTCATTGCCTTACAATCCTAACAGCGGCTTTAGTCCATGCTCCCACAAGTCTTTTTTGGCGGCAGGGTTTTGCTCGAGTTCGTCAAGCGCCAGCGCGGGCACTATGGTGCGACCGCTAAAGGCATTGAGGGCATGCAGGCGGAAGATTGCCTGAATAGCAAGCTCCGCAGGATGCACACCGAGCAGCAGTACGGCTTTTGGCGTGCGGGCGCCTGCCACGCTTTGCCAGGAACACTGACCAGCTTCTAGTTGCAGCACCGCAAATTCAGCCGGAAGGAGTTTGCAAGCTGCCATCATCTTCTGTAGGGTTCCTTCTTCTGTACTTCCCGCAGCAAATGGCTTCGTAATGACGAGCAGCTTAGCACCAGCCATGTCTGGCAACGATGGTGCAGTCCATTGAGCATCTGTAACAGATGGAATGACTTTAGTATTAAATAGCTGCATAGAAAAGGATTGTTGCTCACGGCATTGCCGCTTATGAGGCGCCCGTTGGAAAAATCGTTTCTTTGCCGCAAATCTAACCCTCATACCGCAGTCCCAACCCGCCGCCACTCATGTCAAGTACCGCAAGCAGCACCATGGACATCCGCGTTAAGCCGGTCGCGCAAAGCCGCATCAGCTGAGCTGGATGAAGCTAATATCCAGTTTGGTAAGCTCTACGCCGACCATATGCTGGTGGCGCATTGCAATAAAGGCGTCTGGGACGCACCGGAAATCGTTCCTTTCGGAAATCTGACGCCTCAGCCCGGCTACAACGTTCATGCACTATGGACAGGCCATTTTTGAGGGCGTCAAGGCCTACAAAGACCCTGAGGGCAACCCGGTCATCTTTCGGCCTTATGACAACTGGCAGCGATTTAACCGAAGCGCGGAGCGCATGGCAATGCCCGCCGTTCCGGAGGAGATTTTCCTGGAAGGATTGCGCAGGCTTGTAGAACTGGATCAGGCCTGGATACCTACGGGCGAAGGGACTTCACTATATCTGCGTCCGTTCATGATTGCCACAGACGAGTTCATAGGCGTGCGGCCGGCTGATCATTTTACGTTCATGATCATCACTTCGCCGGCGGGGCCGTACTACAGCAAGCCGGTAAGTATCTACGTTCAGGATGAGTTTGTGCGTGCCTTCCCCGGCGGAACGGGTTTTGCCAAGAACGCCGGCAACTACGGCGCGTGTATGTATCCTACGCAGAAAGTGCGCAATATGGGTTATGACCAGATTCTGTGGACGGACGGCTTTGAACATCGGTTTGTTCAGGAGATCGGCACGATGAATGTATTCTTTAAGTTGGGCGACACCGTTGTAACTCCAGACCTAAACGGTGGAACGATTCTCGCCGGCGTTACGCGCGATTCTATTATTACGCTGCTGCGCGAGCACGGCGTGAAAGTAGAAGAGCGCCCGCTGCCCATTGATGAGATAGCCGAGGCATATCGCGAAGGAAAGCTGATGGAGGCTTTTGGCGCCGGTACAGCGGCTTCCATCGCACCGATATCCGACCTTACTTATATGGATGAGAAAATGACCTTACCGCCACAGGAAACATGGGAGACGGCCAACTGGCTGAAGCAGGAGATGGCAGCCATCCGCTATGGCCGGAAAGAGGATACGCATGGATGGATATTCCGTGTATAAGCCTCCAAGATATTTTTCAAAGCCCCGCAGCAACGCGGGGCTTTTTCATGGCCATGTACTCGCTACCTTGCCAGGCTGTGAAGCTGCTGCTATGCTTTTATTTCTGCTGGCAATTGCCGGCCACGGTGCTGCTTGCGCAAAGCGCGAAGGCAGTGGCGTTGCCGGATTTTGTCTACACGTATCAATCTGCCCAAGACTATCGCTGGAAGAAAGTGTGCGAGGTGAAAGGGCGGATGCTTTTCGGCAATTGCATCCTTGCAGACGACAGTAGCGTTTATAGCTTCGGCGGATTTGACACACGCATTGCTTAGCGCGAGATGAACCGGATCATAAATGGCAAGCTGCTGCGTGAACGTTCCTTCCACTATCCCGGCAAAGGTTTCTTCTTCAACATCGCTTTTTTGCGCGACTCATTTTTGTATATAGGCGGCGGGAATGACAGCGGCGCTGCCCGATATGCGCACAGCGATTTCTGGCGATACAACCGGAACACAGGCGGCTGGGAGCGGTTATCTGACCTTCCTTTCTACTACCACTATGCGGTAAGCGTTTTTCGGCATCACGGCCAGACGGTTGTGCTGGTGCCACAACTTAGTGGCGCCCGTTTTGAATTCGTCACGCCGACGCTGTATACTTATGACTTTGTAACTGACCATTGGCACCTACTAAGTAAGGCCCAGCCGGATAGCGCCATGTGGCGGCCAGCCGCCTTCCTAATCGGCAGCGATTTATTCATGCTCTTCCAGGAACACCAATATTTCGGAGGCGGCAATGGCAACCGGTTTTATAAGTTCAATCTGGATTCGCTGAACTGGACGGCGCTTCCGCCCCTGCCCGGTTCAGTCAAGGAGTTCACGACCGCATTCAGCGATGAGCGCTATGGCTTCATCGGTGGTGGCAGCTCCAAGGGCGGCGCGGTGTTCACCAATACCGTCTTCCGCTACGACCCTGTTCAGGCCCGCTGGGAAGAGATAAGGAGGCTACCTCGCTTTATACGTCATGCTGTGGCGTGGGTATTCCAAGGCGAACCATACTTTGGCTTCGGTATCAATGACGAGCCAGAAACGGTGATTATCTGGAAACTGGAGCATTAGGTGCCGCCTGCCTGTGCAAACTGTCTAGACGTGCCTCCATCCGGTGGAGCTCCCTTATGCGCATTTTTAGCTCCAGCTCAGATGCTACCCGCAAAAAATCATTCGGAATGGGATTGCGCATGATGAATGCGGCCGCTGCGCTGTCGTTTAAACCGGTTTGAGAACTGACAAGCCAGGGCGTGTAGCGAATTGCGCTGTACTGGAGCCCTTCCAGGTAAAGCATTTCCTCCTCCAGCCTTCGCGCCGCCTTGCGTTTGCCAGAGGCAATCAGGGCGAGTTGAGACACCAGGCCTTCGGCACCGACACCCGGCCCGCTTCCGCTCGCGCCTACAGATACCGAAGGTCGCGCGTGCGCATAGCCTAATTCTTTATGAAAAAATTGCCGGTTGAATGCCGAATCGCGCTGGTACTTCGCCAAGGGCGAAAGAATTTCCACGCCTGCCAATTCAATCGGAGCGCGTTCCAGAGCAATGGCCGGCGTCTGCTGCTCTGTAGTGATCGTGATTTGCACGGTCTTGTAATAGCGATTGGAAAAGCTCACAAGGTCTCCCGGCAGCGCCGTGAATGCAATCTTCCCACTTGAATCGCTGAGCCACAGCGACCCGCTGCGCGTGTTGGTAACCAGTACTCCGCCTATTGGTGCAAAGGATGCGGCATCGTACACGCGCCCATAATGCTGCTGCGCGCCACACAGCAATGGACGCAGGAGTAATAGCAAAAGCAGCAGGCGTTGCATGGTGGCCGCCAAAATTCGTCAGGTTGTGCTGCGGATATTGGCAAAGATTTGTTAGAAAGGCCACGTTCTTTGCACCATGCGCTTTGCCGAACGCTTTTTGGTGGCTCTCTAGTCATAGCCCTGATTATGCGCTATGCGGGCACAAAAGACGGCCCAACGATGGAATTGATAGCGCTGCCATTATTGGCGGCTTTTTACCTGGTAACCACACCGCTTTTATTCAGGCAGCGCAAGCTGTTGCCTCTGATTGGTGCCTTTATAGCAGGTGCGGGTTTTGCATATTGCATCATCAGCTTGCTGCTCTGCACGCTCGGCTGGCTGCCGCTGCTGGATATGCTGGAAAATTGCTGCGTCATTCTGCTGCTAATCATTGTGGATCCAGCCTTTCCGCATGCCGCTCTGGTAATAAAGCAGCACGCCACCTCCTTTGGCGCGGAGTATGCTTGCTTAGCGTTGTATTAATCGTCGCTGCCATACCAATGCCGGCCATCGTAGCGCGGTAAGGCAGGGCTGCGAATATGCGCATCTATTAAAAATCGCCGTTGAAGCAGGCAAGGAGAACAAAGAAACCCGTTAAGAAAACAGCAGGCATCGGGTACTTCCGATTTTCAAAAACGGCAGCACTTTCATTTTTCAGAAGCCTTTAACCCATGCTTTAATTGCGCCTGGTTCCAGTTCCGTGTAGTAGCTTTTACGTTCAATGATGCCGTTGCGCACCCAGTAGATTGTCGGCACATAGCGTCCGGCCATTTCGGTGAATACTTTCGTATTCATCATCAGTGTGTGCGGTACGGAGGAGGCTTTTGTTTCTTCCAGAAAATCCTGCTCCAGCCCGTAGCCACCGTTGAGCACCATGAAAATGGGCAACTCAGGATATTGGCGATGCAGGATTTGAACAAGGTAGGCGCCTTTTTTACAGTGCGGACAGGTAGTGCTGAAGAAGCAAATGATGTGCGCGCCACGCCGCAACTCCACTGTTGGAGCCGGGTGGCCTTGCGTGTAAAGGGAGTCCAGTACAATTGGCTGTTTCGTGCGTTCTACCCCGCCAATACGCACCGGCTCTAGTGCAAAGGGTGCTGCGAAAGCCGCAGCCGTAAGAACGAGCGATACATAAATCGCTTGCGGGTACTCCCGACCAGGATACAAAAAGTAAAGAAAAACCGTTACGCCGATAAGCACGACATTCTTCCAGATAGCCGCTAATGGCTTCATATAGAGCCACTCGCCAAAGCACCCGCAATTGCCGTTATTCCCCTGATGAAGGATTAATCCTAACAAATAAAGGGACAGCAGGACGAGCAAAGCGATCGTAGCCTTGTAAGTGACGCGCCGCAGGTAAAGGTGCGCCGCAAGCCATGCGCCTATTGCCCATTCCAGGCCAATGAAAATCCGCGCGATGATGCCGGCGCCGGTAATGCCGACCGGCAGGATGTCAATGAAACTCCAGGAAAAAGGTTCTATCGTCTGCAGCTTACTCCACCCCGACAAAAAGAAAACACCGGACAGCGCGAGCAGTAACAATATTCCGACAGCCATGCGCATGACGCGCAGAATGCTCAGGCGGGGGCGGTTGCTTACTTCGCCTTCCAAGGCTTTATAATAATAATCGTGGCGTGATCCCTTAATCCTGCAAAAACCGGTCTAAAAAAGCCCGCAATCCTCGTCGGTCTGGATGCCGGTGGTCTTATCAGTTGTGTGGACGGAGTTTTGCTCGCAGAGGCTCTTCGCGTTGTCCTTAGTGTCGCGGATCGGGTACTCGCGCACTTTGCTGGGAGGCAGGCCGGGCTGATTGATGTAATTAATCTTGCACTGGCAGGTGTACTCCTGCACGCACGACGATGTGAAGCAGGTAACAAAGAGTGCAGCGGCGCCGAGCAGCAGGGTAGAACGTAGCGTCATCTCCGGAGTAAAAAAAATTTGCGCTTAAAGATAGGCGTGAATTTGAGAATGGAGAATTAGGAATTGAGAATTAAAGGGCGGGCGTACCTTTCCGTATGGCATCGCAGCAACTCCGCATTACGCCGCAGGCGCTTTTTGACAATCTGGAATTACTGGCCCGGCAGGCGGTGGAAGGTTTTATAATTGGCCTGCACAAAAGTCCCTTTCACGGCTTCTCTGTAGAGTTTGCCGAGCATCGCCTCTATAATGCCGGTGACCCGCTGCGGCATGTGGACTGGCGTGTGTTTGGGCGTACGGAGAAGCTATTCGTTAAGCGATTTGAAGAAGAAACCAACCTGCGTTGCTGCGTGATGCTGGATACCTCTTCTTCCATGATGTTTCCTAAAGACGGCGCTGGCCTTAATAAGCTGCAGTTTGGCTGTTTTGCAGCCGCTGCGCTTATGCAAATGCTCCGCAGGCAGCTTGATGCAGCTGCTCTTGCGCTCTTTGACGCTGAAGTCTATTACCTGTCTGAGTGTCGCTCGTCGCACAGTCATTACCGTCAGCTTATGCTGCGCCTGGAAGGGCTGCTGAAGTATGAGGCACCACAGAAAGGAACATCTGCGGCAGCCGCCATACATCAGATTGCGGAACAGATGCATCGCCGTTCGCTCGTCGTCATCTTCTCCGACATGATGGAAGATGGCCGCGATGCGGAAGAATTATTTGCTGCCCTCCAACACCTCCGCTATAATAAGCATGAGGTTATTCTCTTCCACATTGTAGAGGGTGCGCAGGAACTGGACTTTCAGTTTGAAAATCGTCCCTATGAGTTCGTAGATCTGGAAAGCGGAGAGCGCACGAGGTTGCAACCGGCACAGATTGCAGCGCAGTATAAGGCGGGCGTTAGCGCGTGGCAAAAGGAGCTGGAAGAGAAATGCCATCAGTATGGCATAGACCGCATTGCTATTGATATGCGGGAAGACGTAAATGCCGTTCTACATTCCTTTCTGCTAAAGCGGGCGCGCCTGATATAGAAGCCTCATTGCTTAGCAACAGTCTCTCTGGCTCCATCGCCGATCGGTACACTCATTGGGTAATTGGGCAGCATTACCAATGACTGTCCGGGTTCACCCCAATGTGCAGCAAGACCCACGGGATTGTAATTAAGGACAAGCACCGTTGTACCGCTTTCCCTAACCCTGCCGCCTTGCATTTTCCAGCCATCGGCCCAGTTAAAATTCCATTGGGCATCGCTCTCAGTGAGGCGGACGCAGCCATGTGAAGAAGGCGTGGCAATGGGCAGCGCATACTGATGCACGTGGATACCTTCTTTGGCATTGAAATTAAAAACCCAGCGCAGCTTCCACACTTCGCCTTCCGGAGCGGCAGTGCTCTCGCGGTATTCATCTTTCCAGTTGAAAGTATAGCGGCCCGCTGCGGTCAGGTCATCCTCGCGCCCGGTGCAGGCAAGGCCCCAACGGACGAGTTGCCCACTTTCATAAGCCGCGAAGGTTTGCGTGTATTTGTCTACAACAAAGAGCTTTGGAAGGTCCGCCGCACGCGCCCATTCCAAAGGGTAGGGGCTGTAGGCGCGAAAGTCGGGTGGAAAGGAATCCGGGACCAACAGGCTGCTCCGCTGGAGGATGTACTTGCGCGTGACACGATTTGTAAGTTCTACAATGGCCATGCGCTGACCATATTGTGCGCCTGGCAGCGAATCCAGATGCGCCTGCAGCCTGTCGATCACTGCTTTCCCGTTCCTGCCAACTTTGCCAATGTTATAACGGTGCCAGGTAACCGGCTGCACCGGCTCATAGCTGCTGCCCTGGCTTTCCAGCAGCGGTGCCACCGCTTCCTGGTCCACATAGCCTTGCGCAATGCTAATGTTTGGGAGTGCACAGAATAAGAATAGTGCGACGTAAGTTCCAGTCTTCCAGTTCATAATGCCAATATGTAGGTTCAGGCAACTACAAAAAGAACGGAGCCAGCGGGCTGGAACGACAGCTGAATTTTGGGGACTTTAACGGTCGCTCAAACAGACGGATAGGGTATTCATTGACCTTTTTTCAACAAAGTGAGCTAACGCGTAAACACTAAACATGAAACGGAGCCATAAAAATTTCGGACAATTTAAAACAATAAATTGTAGGTTTGAATAATGCAACCGCAAGAGCTCGTCACCGGGGAGATAACCCTGTCCGTCTGTGATGAGCCGTTGAGATTGCAGTTGTCTGTGCCCGCTAAAGCAGTGAAACCTCAGGTAATGCTGCCGGTTTTTCAGAAGCTCGCCAACACATTTACAGACATTGCCGTCCGTCAGGCAGAGCAGGCTGGCGGGGTTATCTCCTGTCAGAAAGGGTGTGGCGCCTGCTGCCGGCAACCGATACCATTGATGGAAGTAGAGATTTACTACATAGCCACCCTTATCAATCAGTTGCCAGAGCCTCGCCGTACAGAAATTAAGTCGCGCTTCGAGGCAGCTGCAACGCATTTTGAAGAGAATGGCTGGCAGCAGCAGTTTGAGGCGGCAACAGATGAAACGGAATTAAAAGCCGCCAATCGCGCCTACTTCTTTGAAGGTATCGCCTGTCCTTTTCTGGAAGAAGAATCCTGCTCCATATATCTGCAGCGGCCTGTGGCCTGCCGGGAGTTTATGGTCACATCGCCGGCTACGGCCTGTTTTACGGATGAGCAGGAGGCAATTCAGAAGATTCCGGTTGAGGTAAGCGCCCTTACCGGCCTCAGTCATTTCGGAGCTACAGGGCGTCTGAGCCCCAAAAACTTTCTACCCATGGTCTTTGCGCCAGAATGGGTAAAACAACACCCAGACAGCTTTGCAGAGAAGACCGGCCCTGAATGGCTGCAAGAGTTTTTCGGATAAAGCTGGAGCTATTGATTCGCTGATACTTCTATCATAATGCCCTCAGCCTCAAAGTAAAAGCCGTACGTATCCCGGATTTTGGCCCGCTCGCGGCCTACGTCAACGCCGCCGTCTTTCAGCGATTGCCATGTGTTGGTGACCTGCTCCTTACATACCTCAGAAAGACCACACTTATATAAATATTAAAATATATATAGCAATTTTTTGGATTGTAGGTTGTCCCGGTGATAGAGTTATTTCCGTGTAAGCTGTTCCGCCAGCCCAATCAGCAGCCCTTCGTGCCCGCGGATATAGCAGAGCCGGTAAGCGTCCTCATACTGAACCACTTCGCCGACAAGCGTAGCACCTTGTTTGTAGAGTCTTGGGAGTAGCTCATCAATATCGTCAACGGTGAACATCACCCGCAGATATCCGAGGCTATTCACCGGAGCAGTCCGGTTGTCTGCTACAGTGGGCGGCGTGATAAACCGGGAGAGCTCCAGCCGGCTATGGCCATCGGGCGTAACCATCATCGCAATTTCTACGTTCTGGTTGCCCAGTCCCGTAATGCGCCCGGCCCACTCGCCTTCAATGGTGGTTCGTCCTTCCAGTTTCAGCCCTATCTCGCTGAAAAAGGAAATGGCCCCGTCAAGCGATGCTACAACGATGCCGATGTTGTCCATTCGTAGTAGTTGGCTCTAAGGCATATTGGTGTCCTTATGGATTAGTTTAGATGGGATTAGAACTAAGTACCTGCTCTATATATGCTTTCGTAGCATCGTAGATTTCTTTCAATATGCTATCTGGACAATTTAGTGAAAGGAGACTATAAATAAAGTGACTTTGAAGAGCTAACATTCTTACGCCACGTTTTAGTCGTTCTATCTTCTTCTCGGGTGCTTCGGTTAAAATGATTTGTGATTGTATGCCGTAGTGGTCATATCTTGAGTAAATCAAATAATCCTCATAGTAGCCGCTCATATACTTGAAATAGGGCGAATGCGAAAGCGTCCTGTAAATCTTGCTAATTGGAGGTAAATCCTTATTTAGAGTCGCAGATAGCGTTGTTTCATCGCAGTTCCTAATGAACCTTTGATAATCCGAGCAAACTTTACGGAATAGTGTGATGGCTTTTGACGCACTGATAATATTTGAGTCTCATTGAGCTTTAATTAAATCAAAGGTTGTTTTTAAGCCATCTCCTAATGCTGCATTACAATATTCTGTTAGTTTAATGTCTACAACATCTTCGGTTTCACCACTATCACTTGACTGAATCCACTCGTAATGAGCCTTCGCGACAATATAAAAGTCACTTATAGGGGCTCTCATCAATAGGCCTGCCGAGAATTCTAAGGAAACATCGCTTTCAATCAGTTTGAACAGATTTGTCAGATTTTGCGTAGACAGAAACAACCTCTCCAGCAGCCCTTTGCAAAAAAACTAACGGTGCTAATAGTGTTTTCACCATTATAATGGTGTAAAACACGCATTGATTTGGTATTGATAAAACTCAGGCAATCATAGTGCCATTCAGTGACATTTGTTCTGTATTCCATAAAGACGAATTTTTGTCTACGTCAGCGCTTTCTCACATTGCTATGTCTTATGACCGGCAATGAATCCTAAAACATCTGGCGATGCTTTTGATGTTCACCAAAGTAAATAACTTTACTTCAAAGGCCAATAAATGCTCACTACCATCAAAGGCTTCTACGACCAAGGCAAAATCATCTTTGCCGAACAGCCGCCGGTAACGGAGCAGGCGGAAGTGTTCATTACTTTTCTTATGGACAATGAGCCTCGCCCAATTCAACGGAAACTAGGTGGTTTTGAAGGCCGCATCAACGTGCCCGATGATTTCAATGAACCATTGGAAGACCTGAAAGATTATATGTAGCCATGGATATTCTGGTTGACACTCGCAATATTTCTGTGGTCTTTTGATGCAAAGTCGCCATTGACGGCGGGCCAGCGAGCATTATTGATTGACCCTTCCAACAGAATCGTTGCCAGCCAAATAAGCCTGATGGAAGTTGCCATTAAGAAGGCTGTCGGCAAGTTGCCCGTAACTATTCCTGAATTGCCTGCCTTGAAAGTTCAATGGCTGACAAACGGCTACGAAATCCTTTCGCTCACGGATGAACAAATCGCTAACTATCAGAATGTGCCATTCTTTGAAGAACATCGCGACCCGTTTGACCGGTTTTTGATAGGCATCGCGCATTATAAGCGCTTAGCTATTCTTACCGAAGACAGGAAGTTCCGGTTGTATAATGGGTTCATTCAACTGCTGTAGTTCCCAGATTCTCGTCATAAATCCCTTATTTTTCTTTACCTTCGCAACCCCAAAATCCCTTTGGGCACTTGTAGCTCATTGAATAAGGGCAGCAGAAGAAGGTCAGAATGAAACACAACCGCGAATTTGAGATAGCATGGCTCGGGTTGAAGGTCGGGGAGCATGTGTACGAGTTCAGCGTAGGCGATGAGTTTATGCGGGAGCACGGCGCGCCCGAAGAAACCCACGACTGGGCCGCGCAGGTGGCGCTGCGGTTCAACCGCCAGCAAAGCTTCTTCCAGCTTCATTTTGACATATCCGGCTCCGTTACAGTCCCTTGCGACCGCTGCGGAGACGAGTTTCCGCTGGCCCTGTGGGACGAGTTTGACCTCCTCATCAAACTCACCGGCGAGGATGAGGACGAGAAAGAAACGGACGACGAGGCAGATGTAGCATTCATCTCCCGCCACGAGACGGTCATAGACATCTCCGGCTGGATATACGAGTTTGTGATGCTGAGCATGCCCCTGCAGAAAGTCCATCCCGAAGGACAGTGCAACCCGGAAGCACTTAAGCTGCTCAACCAGCTCGGCGCACAGAAGACGCTCCGAAGAACGACATCTGGAAAGGACTGAAAAACATAACAATAGCCGACGAGGCTACCGATAAGGAACAAGAAGAAGTAACAAAGAAAAAAACGAAGTAAAATGCCAAATCCTAAACGCCGCCACTCCCAGCAACGCTCTGCCAAGCGCCGTACGCACTACAAGGCGACTGCGGAAACATGGTCTGTTGACAAGACAACCGGCGAAAGCCACCTCCGCCACCGCGCCCATTGGGTAGAAGGCAAGCTCTTCTACAAAGGCCGCGTAGTAATGGACAAGACACCTGCCGAAGCAGCATCTACCGACTCCGATACAGCTGCCTAAACCTATCTTCGCGTCTGCATGAAGATAGCGCTGGACATTATGGGCGGCGATTACGCGCCCGAGCAGGCTCTGCTCGGCGTGCGCCGCTATTTTGAAGAAGGTGGTCATGATGATGTTCACCTGCTGCTTGTGGGCGACCCTGCCGCCGCTAAGCCGCATATAGCGCAGCTTTCGGCTTACGAGGGCCGCTACACGCTGGTGCCCGCCACGCAGGTGATAGATATGCACGAGCACCCAACTAAGGCGCTCAAGGAAAAGACAGATTCATCCATAGCCGTCGGCTTTGGCGCGCTCGCTCGCGGCAAGGCCGACGCGTTTATTTCCGCAGGCAATACCGGTGCGATGCTCGTAGGCGCCATGTTCTCTATCAAGACGATTGAGGGCATTCTGCGGCCAACCATCGCCTCGCCGCTGCCGCGCACAGACGGCGGTTTCAATTTCCTGCTGGATGTGGGCATCAACGCAGATTGCAAGCCGGAGCATCTGGTGCAGTTTGCTGCGCTTGGCTCACTGTATGTGCAGCATGTGCTTGGAAAGGAGAACCCACGCGTAGGTCTCCTTAATATTGGCGAGGAAGAAGGCAAGGGCAATATCCTGGCGCAGGCAACGTATCCGCTGCTCAAAGGGTCAGAGAACATCAATTTCGCGGGCAATATTGAAGGCCGCGACCTGTTTGGCGACAAGGCAGACGTCATCGTTTGCGAAGGCTTTGTAGGCAACGTAGCGCTGAAGATGGCGGAGAGCATCTACGACATCTTCTCCGAGCAGCGCGGGCTAAAGGACGATTTCCTCGGCAATTTCAACTACGAGATATACGGCGGCACGCCCATCCTCGGCATCAATGCGCCTGTGCTTATCGGGCACGGCATTTCCTCAGCGCTGGCATTCAGGAATATGATTGAGGCTGCCCGGAAGATTATAGCTTCCAATCTGATAGATGCATTCAAGGCGCGCTTTGCTACGGCCATCGCATAGGCGGGTTCCGAACCACACGGCATAGGATTTACGTTGTTCAGCGTATGTCCATAATCCATTGCATCTCCGGCCTTGGCGCCGACCAACGTGTCTTTACGAGGTTAAATATCCCCGGCGCTACGCTAAAGCCGGTTCCGTGGGCAGATATAGATAAGCACGACGAAATGGCCTGCTATGCGCAGAAAATGGCTGCGCAAATCCCGGACGGGCCGGACGATGTCATTCTCGGTCTCTCTTTCGGTGGAATGCTCGCATCAGAGATTGCGCGGGTGCGTCCGCAGCAAAAGGTAATCATCATCTCCTCCGCCAAAGCTCCCGGCGAAGTGGAGATGCCAGGGAAATTCCTGCAATTCATTGTCCACAAAGGCTTGTTGCCAATCGGACTTGCGCCTTTAGGCGGAAAGCAGATTGCAGAGCGCTTCGGCGCAGAGACGCCCGAAGACCGTGCGCTGATTCAATCCATTCTGGAAGAAACAGACGGCCACTTCGCTCGCTGCGCCTTTCGTGCAATTATAGACTGGCAAAGTGCAGTGCAGCCACCTGCCGGCCTCGTACACATCCACGGAACGGCTGATGAAATTATCCCGCCTACACGCATCCATCCGACGCATTGGATAGAAGGCGGCGGCCACATCATGATTTACAACCGGGCGGAAGAGGTCAGTGCATTGATTGCCCAGCATCTCTAACTTAGCCTCGTGGCCATTATCACGACAACAATCAAAACGCCAGTAGGAGAACTGATGGCAGGTACAACCGATGCCGGTATCTGCCTGCTGGATTGGAAATACCGGAAGATGATGCCTGCCATTCAGCGCCGCATTTCCGAAGGACTGAATGAGGTTTTTGAAGAGGGTGAGCATGGCCTATTTGCGCAGCTAAAGTGCAGAACTGGACGAATATTTCTCGGGAAAGCGAACTGGAATTTTCCATTCCATTTCAAACAATCGGTTCGGACTTTCAGAAGTCTGTCTGGGATTCGCTGAATCGCATTCCTTACGGCAAGACAGTCACGTATATGCACCAGGCAAAGGTTTACGGCGATGAAAAAGCCATACGCGCCGTTGCAACCGCCAACGGCGCTAACAGCATATCTATAATCATCCCTTGCCACAGAGTAATTGGCGCGGATGGCTCGCTGACAGGCTATGCCGGGGGCCTGACTGCCAAGCGCTGGCTGCTGGAGCATGAGCGTAAACATGTCGGCGCAGAAGTGCAGGCCTCCCTTTTCTAAAGCGTATCTTTACAAAGAACTACAAGCCAGGCTATCGCTACGAAGCAATGCATAGAGGAAAGTCCGGACAGCATAGAGCAGCGCACCAGCTAACGGCTGGGCATCCGGGGCTTCGCTTGCTAGCCACCGGATTGACAGACAGTGCCACAGAAAATGACCGTCCCGCTTCAGGCGGATAAGGGTGAAAATGTGGGGTAAGAGCCCACGGCTTTTCATGGCAACATGAATCGCGGGTAAACCTTGCGTGCTGAAATGCCAAATAGGCGAATGATTCCGGGCGGCTCGTCCGGGTGTCCTGAAAAGGACCGCATTCGTGGGTTGGCAGCTAGAGCCTTGCAGCAATGTGAGGCCGAGATAAATGATAGCCACCCAAGCAATTGGGTACAGAATCCGGCTTACAGGCTTGTAGTTTCTTTTTTGTTTTCCACAGCCATTTTATACGATGGGTTAGGTTGCTAATGCGACCCGAACCTTTAGCATGTGGATAAAATTCCCGGCGGCGGAATAATTGCTTTGTTAGTATTGGTGTCAACTGTCTGACACTATTAGTAGCAGACTACAAAATCCGCCTGCCATGCAGTACTACGCAAATGCAATGGTGGCGAAGCCTGACGCGGTAGTGATGTATGTGGATATGAATAGCTTCTTCGCCTCCTGCGAGCAACAAAACACCCCGGCCCTCCGCGGCCGCCCCATTGGCGTGACCGCCGGGAGCAAATACTATGCAGTCATTATTGCACCGTCTATTGAGGCCAAGCGGCTTGGCATTAAGACCGGAATGCGCGTCAACGAGGCGCGGCAGTTCTGCCCGCAAATCGTTCAGGTACCTGCAAATCCGGTCTTGTACCGGGAAAAGCACATTGGTATCATGAAGGTGCTGCGCAGCTACTGCTCTGATGCTGAGGTTATTCCAAAAAGCATTGATGAGGCGGCGATGAACCTGAGTGGTTATCGCCTGGTGTACAAAGACCTGAAAGACATTGCACGAAGAATCAAAGAAGACCTGATTAGTGAAGTAGGCGAGTGCGTGACTTGCTCCATCGGTATTGCGCCGAATACCTTTCTTGGCGAAGCTTGCTACAGACTTTGAAAAGCCGAATGGCCTCGTAGAAATCACGCAGGAGAATGTGGATGAATACCTCGCACGGATTTCCCTGACGGATATGCCAGGTATCGGCAAGCGCAATGAGCGCAGGCTGCAGATGATAGGCATCAAAACGCCTCTGCAGATGCGGCATACCTCCCAGTCGCTACTTCGCAAAGCCTTTGGCGGGATAGCGGGATATTACTGGCATTGCCGGCTGAATTTCGCCGAGGTTGACTTGTATCATACCGGCGATTACCGCAGCATGAGCGCCACCCGCATGGTATCGCCGGAGCAGCGGGATTCTTACGATAAGCTGGATGCGCTGCTCATCTCACTGTGCACGAAGCTGGAGCAGCGCCTGGTGACGACGGGCGCTTTCTGTAAGCAAATCAGCTTCTTCATTCGCTACAAGAATGGAACGGGTTGGGAGATGAACGCGCACTTCAATGACGCTGTACAGGATGCTATGGAGATGCGCTACTATATCCTTCAGCACATGCGCGCCTTTGAAATTTCCCGCCGCTGCGCGCCGCTGCTTCATGAAGGCACCAAGCAGATGGGCATCACCATTATGAATTTTGTCCGCGCAGATGAAGTCCAATACGGCCTTTTTGACAACCGCATGAAGCAGGATAAGCTGCGCAAAGTGCTCTATGGCATCAAAGACAAATGGGGCAAATACACGGTACGCAAAGCCACCGAGCTGGTGGAGCCGAGCAAGATGGTAGATGCTATCGGCTTCGGCTCTGTCAAGGATTTGTATGAAGGCGGCGGCAGCCTGAACAAGTATTTATTGGAAGAAACTGACGAGTAACTAGCAACCATGGTAAACCAACAAGCCAACGAGCGTTTTGAAAAAGGCCGCGGCGCGCAGTTCAATCCTAAGAACCGATTCCTGAAGGGCGAATACATCCAAGGCATTCTGAAGCCATTGATGACTGGGAAGCAGAGCCGCGCAAGACAGAATACATATTTGATGAGAACAAAACCCTCGTCAATAAAGTAACGAGCCCTGATGTGGGCATGATGTACTCAGCCAATCCTTACCAGGGCTGCGAGCATGGCTGCATCTATTGCTATGCCCGCAATTCCCATGAATATTGGGGCTACAGCGCCGGGCTGGATTTTGAAAGCCGCATCGTAGTCAAGAAGAACGCCCCCGCGCTCCTCCGCAAGTTTTTTGAGAACAAAAACTGGCAGCCAGCCCCCATATCCCTTTCCGGCAATACCGATTGCTACCAGCCCATTGAGCGCCGGATGCGCATCACGCGACAGCTGCTGGAGATTTGCCTGGAATACCGCAACCCCGTCGGCGTGCTTTCCAAAAATGCGCTGGTGCTGCGCGATACGGACATCCTGCAGGAATTAGCGAAGCTGAACCTCGTCCGCGTCTTTTCTTCTATCACCTCGCTGGATGAAAACATCCGCCTGAAGATGGAACCACGAACCGCTTCTTATAAGCAACGGCTTAAGGTGGTGGAGACGATGTCTAAGCTTGGCATCCCAACCGGTATTATGAATGCACCAATTATCCCCGGCCTTACGGATAAGGACATGCCAGCCGTGCTCAAAGCCGCCTCAGAAGCGGGGGCGAAATGGGCTGGCTATACCGTTGTACGATTAAATGGCGCCATCGGCCCCATCTTTCAGGATTGGCTCTTTAAAGCCTTTCCAGACAGGGCAGAAAAGGTATGGCACGCTATTCAGGAATGCCATGATGGTCATGTGAATGACAGCCGTTGGGGTAACCGGATTGTGGGCGATGGAAAGTTTGCAGAAATGATTCGTGATCAGTTCCGGCTGTTTTGTAAGAAGTACGGCCTGAATCAAACGGTGATGGAATTTAATACAGGTCTTTTTCGCCGCATACAGCGCGGTGGACAGCTCCCGCTATTCTAATTAGCCGACATTTACCGCATGGCGGCAGAAGGGCGGAAACTGATAATTACTGACGATGGGTCTCACTCCGTATTGGTAGAGGAGACGGGCATTACCTATCATTCGCGGCATGGAGCTATACGCGAGTCTCAGCACGTGTTTATTAATGCCGGACTGCGCGCGGTCCAGCAGGCCTTTCCCGGCGAACTCATCAGCCTTCTGGAAGTGGGCTTCGGCACCGGCCTCAACGCTTTTATGACCGCAATCGACGCTGTTACCAGCGACCATCCTGTTCGGTACACGGCCTTAGACGCTTACCCGCTGGAACTTGGTACCAGCATCCTTCTCAACTACCCGGAGCAACTGGGCCATGAGGATCTTTTCAATGGCATTCAGCTTGCCACATGGAATGCCCTTGCGCCCATCCACGAGCGCTTCGCGCTGCATAAAATAAGCACCGACTTACTACAGTTTACATGTAGGGAGCAGTTTCAGCTTATCTATTTTGACGCATTCGCGCCGGAGGTACAACCCGAGCTCTGGACACAGGAGGTATTCAGCCAGCTGGCAGACTGTACGCAACCCGGCGGCCTATTGGTTACTTATTGCAGCAAAAGCACCGCGCGCCGTGCCATGCAGGCGGCTGGGTGGCAGGTAGAAAAGCTTGCCGGACCTCCCGGAAAGCGCGAGATGGTGCGCGCGCGGAAGCTCCTTTTGTAATTCGCTTAATGCATTTCCAGGGCGCCAGGTAGCGTTCTGCATCGAGAGCTGCCATACAACCGCTGCCGGCCGCGCTCACAGCTTGGCGGTAGATCTTATCCTGCACATCTCCGGCGGCAAAAACGCCTTCAATATTGGTGCGCGCAGAGCCGGGCTGCGTGATCAGGTAGCCCTGTTCGTCCATCTCCAGCCAGCCTTTAAAAATCTTTGAGTTCGGGTCGTGGCCAATGGCTACGAAGAAGGCTTTCACGGGAATTTCCTGCGTGGCGCCGCTTTGCACATTGCGGATGCGCAGACCTTCTACCTTTTTATCGCCCAGCACTTCGTCGGTCTCACTGTGCCAATAGACCTTGATGTTTTCCGTTTTCAGCACGCGCTCCAGCCATCACTTTACTCGCGCGCATTTCGCCGCGGCGCACCAGCATGTGCACATTCGTGCAAAGCTTGGAAAGGTAAAGGGCTTCCTCACAAGCCGTATCGCCCGCGCCTACAATGGCAACTTCCTGTCCTTTAAAGAAAAAGCCATCGCACACCGCACAGGCAGACACGCCGTGGCCGTTGAGGCGCTGCTCGCTTTCAATGTTGAGCCACTTGGCGGAGGCGCCGGTGGCAACGATAACCGCATCGGCCTCTATCCATTTTTCCTCGTCAATTTCCACTTTATATGGCTTCGCCGAAAAGTCAACCTTTGTAGCAAGTCCCCAGCGGATGTCTGCGCCCATGCGCGTAGCCTGCTTTTCAAAATCAATCATCATCTGCGGCCCCATAATGCCCTCCGGGTAGCCGGGATAATTCTCCACCTCGGTGGTAATCGTGAGCTGTCCGCCGGGCTGCAGGCCCTGGTAAAGAACGGGCTTAAGGTTGGCGCGGGCGGCGTAAATGGCTGCAGTATAACCGGCAGGGCCGGAGCCTATGATGAGGCAGTGAACCTTTTCAGTATCGGGCATATTTGTAGAGTCGCGTAAATGGCC
Source organism: uncultured Bacteroidota bacterium (assembly GCA_963782125.1). GTDB lineage: Bacteria > Bacteroidota > Bacteroidia > Chitinophagales > Chitinophagaceae > UBA1952. The sequence goes on along the minus strand of CAWAID010000006.1, from coordinate 274,172 downwards.
GACAAGATACGCCAAGCCCTATTTCGGAACCACAATCGTGGTATAAGTAACACCATAGCCGGCCCATACGCCGAGGGCGCCTCCTGCTACATTCGTCTGCACATTGATGGGCGAAGAAAAAGGATTGCCGACCGTGCCAATAGAGTACTCGTAAGTGCTGTAAAATCTGAACACGCCGCGGTCAATAGCGCACCATTTAAGGGTCACCGTATCTCCGCGAAAAATGAACCCTGAGCTATCGGAGAAATTTGTGCGGTCACTTGCAGAACCGGCCTGCAGCGGGTATTGCGCGTTTTTGGCACCATTCACCACCTGATCGTCAAAAACGGAATTCCGGCCCGGATAATAGGCTTCCCGATTGCGCCGCGTGAAATATCGCACCGCATTTCCTACCGTGTCTGGGTCGCTGTACCATACTACCAGCTGGACGGCCGTCGGCGCCTTCTAGGAGGGCGCTGCGGTGCAACAGCCTTCATACTATCCACCGGACGCGGCGTCGGGATTTTGGTCGTGCTCGTATACTGCTTGCCGCCAGCGTTCACCGTAAGTGTGTAGAATTTCTCTGCTTCACCTATGAAGCTGCGGTTCAACAAGTCTGCTGTGTCCAGCGAATAGAAATAAAATTTTGCAGAGCCGCCGGTATCCAAACTGTACTCTCTCAGCTTTATGCTGCGCACTCCATTGCTCACGCGAACATCCGCGTCATGAATAAAACTGGCTTGCAGCGTCTGCAGATCAACTTTTGAGAAATACCCAATAGAGCGTGTCAATATAACATAAGGCGGTTGGTCCAGTTCTATCTGTCCATTGACCACCAACTGCGATTCGCCATCGCTGAGGCTGATATTGACCTCCTTCTCGCAGGAGATTAAGCCTATCATTGCTATCAGCAGTAAAAAAAGGGACAGCTTTCTGGTGAAAGACATAATAAGGGAATAATATTCCAGCTATGGCCAGTGATTCAATAACGGCTTGCGCAGCGAAAAGTTTCTGCCCCGCCTAAAATACATACCGTCCATCGGGGGTATACATCACAGGTGTCAGGCGTTTGTTTTTTTCAAAATAATCATACTCGCCTTTCAGATTGACCCAAAAGCGCTGCTTGGTCGTATCGCTGCCATACTCGCGGCCTAAAAAGTCAAGACCTTTTCGGTCAAACCGGATGGGGTAAATATGTACCGGAATGTATTGCTGCCCCGCAATCTTGGCGCTTAGGCAAAGGGTGTAAAGCTCCATTATTACCGGGTCGGTCATAGGAAGGCAGCCCACCGTAACGCACCCGCCATGTATGTAGATATCGCCGCCGGGCTTCACTTTGTCACCTTTGACGAGGTCGGCATAGTTGGGGTAATTGAGCAGCAGCGAGAGAAAGAAATCACTCTTCGGGTTAAAGTCGTCAATAAAGTAAAAGCCTTCCGGCACCATCCGGTCGCCTTCCCAACGCTTTGGGCCGAGGGAGCCGGAAAGCGCGCACATACGATAGGACTTTACGAGCGTGTACTTACTGGTGTCATCGTTGCGTGCCCAAAGCTCCGCCTCATTATGGGCTTTGAAAAAGCGCAAATAGATGTCGCGGGCGGGATAGCTGAGCTTTTTTTGCTCAAAAGTCTTCCGCAATGTGTCATTATAGCGCGCCCACGACTGTGAAACTCGGTTGAAAGAGAACTGAAAGTTCCTGAACGTGGAGGCATCGTCTTGGGCATTTGCCCGTAAAGCAGCCAGAATGGGAAACGCTGCAAGGAGCAGCATCCTGAAAATAAAGCGGGGCATAATTGAGGGAAAGCGAAGGTGACAAAGATAAACCGACGCTTATGCAACATTTCCATAAAAACAAACCGGCAACAACACAAAGTTGCTGCCGGCCTGTAATTCTTAAACTGTTGATTATTCTACCACCAGCTTAGTTACTTTACCTGACAGGGCACCGCTTCCGTGTACGAAGTAAACGCCGTGCGACGAACCATCTAAGCTAACATTTACAGATCCGGTCTTGCCTTGAACGGCAGCAGTGCGTGCAACAACTTTGCCGGTAATGTTGGTAATTATAAACTGCCCGTCGGCCATACCATTCCAGATTATAGTTACAGCGCCGGAGGCCGGAACGGGCGTCACGTGTATAAAGCCTTCCTGACCACCGATCGTGCCCACACTCAGGTAACCGCGCGGTACGATATTGCGTTTGCCTTCGTCCAGATTAAAATCTATGTCAGAGCGGGAAGGATAGGTACTGTTGAGTACAAGCGGCGTTTTCGGCGTTGTATTATAATTGATACGCTCGGGCCACACGCTATATGGTCCAAACGCAATATTCGGGAATGAATAGTTGCCGCTTGCATCCGTAAGTGTTGTCTGGATGACACGCATACTCGCGTCGCGTAGGTACACAAGCATATTAGATACACCAGCAGCCGCACCTTTGTTGGCGCCAAGCGCAATGTTTCCGCCGATGAAGCCCGTGCCCGTCGTTGGCGCGCCCTTCTTCATCCGGATGTTTTTATTAAGGCTGGAGGCTCCTGTGTGGTTGATCACCGTGGCGGTGCTCCAGTAAACGCTGGAATCGTGATAGGTTGGAATGAAACCATTGCCCATTCCGGTTGAGGTCCACTCGGCGGCCTTTACGCGATATTTACCTGCAGGCTTATACCCGAACGCATAATAAGGAGATGCGGTAGTGCCGGTAAACGTAGAATCAACCGCTGACAGAATATTGGTAGCCGTATCCAGCTTAATCAGATAGACATTGAAAAACTTAAGACCAATGCCGGTCGTGTCGTAGCTGATATTGCCGGATATGATATTTGCCGGGGTGGGGACAGTAGTTATCGTAACATAATTGGTGACAGAATCTCTACAAGAGGTTGTATTGGTGGAATCTTTCCATGTCATAACCAGCTTAACTGGATAAACGCCGGGTACGCTGTACGTATGTGGCGGCGTATTATAACCTGCACCGGTTGTGCCATCGCCATAGTTCCAGTTTGCTATGGTCTGATAAAGGCTGGAAGCGATGGTAGAAGTATTTGAAAAAGAGGCTACCGCGCTGCTCACGCTACTAACAAAACTCGCATGCAGCGAGCTGCAATTGAGGGCAGGCGGCGGCGTATAGACAACAACTGCCAGTGTATTTACGTAAGTGCAGGCTGTGGGTCCCGAGCCGGCCGTTGCAGTCAGTGTAACGTTGTAAGTGCCGTTGGCGGCATAGGTGTGTGACACCGGAGAGCCTGTAGCGCTCGTTGCATCGCCGAAATTCCAGCTATAGGCGATGCCGGAAGTAGCTGCCGGATTCGTGGCGGTGAACGTGCGGGAAGCGCCGGTGCCTGTAACAGCAATAGTCGCACCGCAGGCCGGATAGCTCACTGTAATAATAATTCCAAATGTATCTGTACAAAGTGTAGAGTTGGATGCAGAATCATAATCGCGTATACGCAGCCCGACCGTATACGTGCCAGGCGTCCCATATACATGCGCAGGAATGGTAGTGCCAGGAATGCCGTTAAGCATCACGCCATCTCCATAATCAATGTTGAGCGATTTTTTCTGACCGGGATAGGCCAGCACGTAAGTGGAGGTATTTGTGAAGTTGACATTCAACAGGTTGTTACCAGTCGGGGCTTGAGCTGCACTAAAAGCAGCCGTACACTGAGCCCCGGCAAAACCGGCGGAAAGCATTAAAGAAAAAATGAGTAAAAGCTTTTTCATAGAAGGTAAAGCTGGTAGATGGTTTAGGCTAAAGACGCCTGCGAATCAAGTTCTGTTAGGTAATGCGAAAAAAATCCCTGCAATATACTCATTGCAGGGATTGAAATAATGCCTTTGCGGCGCAGACCTACAGGTTGCCTCGTAGCGCCTGCTCGCGCTCAATGCTTTCAAACAGCGCCTTGAAGTTTCCCGCACCAAAGCTCTTAGCGCCTTTACGCTGAATAATCTCAAAGAAAAGCGTTGGGCGGTCTTGCACAGGCTTGGTGAAGATCTGCAGCAGATAGCCTTCTTCGTCGTGGTCAACAAGGATACCCAGCTCTTGCAGCGGCTTAAGCTCCTCATCAATCTTGCCCACTCGCTCCAGGAGGGTGGCGTAGTAGGCATTCGGCGGAGCAGTCAGAAATTCAACGCCGCGGCTTTTCAAATCCTTTACCGTCGTTACTATGTCGTTGGTGGCCACTGCAATGTGCTGTACGCCTTCGCCTTCGTAAAACTCCAGGTACTCTTCAATCTGGCTCTTTTTCTTGCCTTCAGCCGGCTCATTGATCGGAAATTTCACGTAGCCATTGCCATTGCTCATCACCTTGCTCATCAATGCTGAATACTCCGTATTAATCTGCTTATCGTCAAACGAAAGAATGTTCGCAAAGCCCATAACGTCTTCGTACCACTTGACTGTTTCGTTCATCCGGTTCCAGCCTACGTTTCCTACACAATGGTCTATGTACAGGAGGCCCGCATCCGCAGGGTTATAATCGCTTGTGGCAGCTACATAGCCCGGCATAAAGGCACCGTTGTACTTCTTACGCTCTACGAACAGGTGAATAGTCTCGCCATAAGTATAAATACCACTTACCACCACTTTGCCGTCGGCATCCTCCAGCGTGGTTGGTTCCAGGTAAGGCTTGCCGCCGCGGCGGGTTGTTTCTTCAAAAGCTCAGCGTGGCGTCATCTACCCATAACGCCAGTATCTTCACGCCGTCACCATGCTTCCGGACGTGCTCGGAAATGGGCGAGTCGCTCTTGAGCGGCGTGGTCAGCACTAGGCGAATTTTCCCCTGCTGCAATACATAGCTTACGCGGTCACGGACGCCTGTTTCGGGGCCTGCGTAGGCTTTCGTCTGAAAGCCGAACGCTGTTTTATAGAAATGGGCAGCCTGCTTGGCATTGCCAACATACATTTCAATATGATCGGTGCCGTTGATGGGCAGAAAATCGGTGGCCTTACGGGCCTGTAGTTCCTGGGCGATTGTGGCTTCCATGATTTATGATACAGTTTAAGGCGTAAAGGTAAAAGATTGGTGCCGCGATTGCGGAAACTAACGTCAGTTGGAATCCTTATTTCCACTGCACTCAAATTTCTGATAACCTTTACCGAAATTGCCGCCGATGCCCAGTTTAGCCGCAGAACCCTTTGGTCGTACCTCTTTCCGGCATTTACCGGGTTATGCGCGTTTCTTACTGGAATACCACTTGCGCGACTTCTGCGTTTTCGCCCTTCAAATTTCCCGCGAGTTAAACATGCCCCTGCTGCGCTTCTTTGAAGGAATGCCGGAAGAGCAGTTGCTGGCGATGAGCATAGAGAGCAACTCAAGTCTTTTTCACGCCATTATTGAAGGCCGCGCTGCGGAGCATGTTGCGCAAAGCACACTGGCCTGGCAGCAGAACCGGCTGCCTGTAATTCAGGGCACTGATGTAGTCATAGAAGATATTTCCAAGGCCAATTTTGTGCGCCGCCAATCTTTCCGGCATTTTCTAAAAAATTACAGCAGCGACCTTGGGCTGTATGTGGCTATTATGGAAGAAGCGGACCAACTTACGCTCATCCAGGAAGAAATTTCATATAAGACGCTCTTTGAAATAAAAGAGGATAAAATCCGTGAGCATCACCAGGTGTCAGAACGGCGAGAGCAGCAATTGCGCGAGGCGCAGGAGATCGCCGGCATGGGCTCTTTTGAATGGAATCTGTGCGGTGGCGCTTCGGCATTTTCAAAGCAGTTGCTGCACATTTTTGAAATGGAGGAGCACAGCAATCTTGCAGATTTTTTAGCTTACGTGCACCCCGCCGATCGCGAATCGGTAAAGGCGGCGATAGCAGATGCGCTGGCGGGCCATCAGGACTACGAGTGTGAATATCGTTACCGCAAGAGCAAGGCAGAGAAAATTATCTGGTCGCGCGGGAAGGTCATTTTTGAAGATGGGAAGCCGGCCCTGATGAAAGGTACCGTGATGGACGTAACCCAACGCCACGACATGCTCAAGCGGCTGGCGCGCAGCGAGGCACTGCACAAGCAAGCACAGGCACTAACGCACTTTGGCAACTGGAGCTGGTCACTGCTGGATAATACGGTGGAGTGGAGCGATGAGATGTACCGCATCTTCGGACTGGAGCCGCATTCTGAAGAGATGACCCTTGGGCGCATATTGTCGCTTATCCATCCTGACGACCGCGACGACCGGCGTCAGGCATTGTATCACGCGCTTAATACCAAAGCGGCGGATGATTATATAATGCGCGTGCTTCCGCCCGGCGGCGATATGAAGTATGTGGAAGGCAAGTCTGAAGTGCTGAGCGACGAGGAAGGGAAGCCCTATAAAATTGCCGGCACCTGCCAGGATATTACGAGGCAATACCTCTTAAACGAGCGCCTTAAAGAAAACGAAGAGGCCTCCCGTCAGCTTATTAACAATGCGCCGGAAGCTATAGTGGTCATAGACATGGACAATAAAATCCTGCTTTGGAATCCCAAAGCGGAAACGACATTCGGTTGGAGCCTGGAAGAAATACAGGGCAGGAAGCTGACAGAAACCATCATTCCCCCGGCGTTTCGGAACGCGCATCAGGAAGGTATGGAGCGTCTCCACGCCACCGGCAAGCCGCGCATTCTAAATAAGACGGTAGAAGTTGAAGCGCTAAAAAAGAGCGGTGAGACTTTCTTCATTTCACTTACCGTATCCCGCTCTATTCAGGCCGGCCGCGTGGTTTACATAGCCTTCATACGGGACGTTACAGACGAGAAGGCGACTGCGCTGAAGCTGGAGGAACAACGTAAGCTGCTTGCGCAAAAAAACACCGCACTAGAGCGCTCCAACCAGGAGCTGACCGCCTTTAATTATATAGCCTCCCACGACCTTGCCGAGCCCGTACGCAAAATCAAGCTGTTCAGCGATATCATTCTGAAAAGCACTGATGCCGCATCCATGCCGCCAAAACTGCATGATGCCATGCTTCGCATTGAATCTTCCGCTGGTCACATGGAGCGTCTTATAGAAGCGCTTGTCATGTTCTCACGCGCTAATGCCGACCAGCCCGGATTTGAAGATGTGGACCTTACCAACGTGCTTAGGACGGTAATTCAACGACAGAGCGAACGCATTGCTGAGTTAAATGCACTGGTCACAAATACTAAGTTGCCGGTAGTCAAAGGCATTGCTTTTCAATTACAGCAGCTTTTTGAAAACATTGTCAGTAATGCCCTGAAATACCGGCAGCAAAATGTGCAGCCCCGGATTCAGATTGATGCCAGTATTGTATTTGGCAATGAAATTGAAGCGGCCGGTGCTCATCCTGCCATGCAGTACCATCTGATAACGATAGCGGATAACGGCATTGGCTTTGAGCAACAATTCGCCTCAAAAGTGTTTGAGGTCTTTCAGCGGCTACATACCAGAGCAGACTACGCCGGCACCGGCATCGGTCTGGCCATTTGCAAGAAGGTGGTGCAGCAGCACAATGGTTTTATCACGGTACAGAGCAGCCCCGGCGAAGGCACCACATTCAGCATCTATCTGCCCGCTACAGAAGAGGGATTAGCGCGGAGCAATGCCCGCTAGTGGGTGCCGCCATTCTGGTACGACTTAATGAATGCAATGTTCTGAATTTCGGTAGGCGTCAGCTTGATCCTGCTTAACGACTTTTCCGTGCCCTTGTACCAGCTTTCGGCGGCGAAATGCTGCTTCATATCCTTGTCGGGAAAAATGTAGCCGTGGCGGGCATAAATCTCATTCAGCATCACCTTCATCCCAAACGTGCTCTTGTGCGCTACATCGTCGTCGGTAAGCAGCCGCTCCGAGCTTTCCGGAAACTGGCCGGGAAAGTCCAGCACCGGCTTTTTGTAAGCCACCTGATTGCTCTGATCCGCATAATTAGTGCGCCCACCCTTCACAGTGGCGCGGCTGCCGGAGCTGGCTGCCCCTCCCGCATTGGAGGATGACATGCGCGCCGTGTAGCTATCCGCATTCCTGCCGATGCCGAGCTGCTGCTCGCGCTCCATGATAGCCATTTCGCGTTCGCGCAGCGCCATTTCCCGCTCCTTCAGGCGCAGTTCGCGTACCTCAAGCGTATCCCGCATGGCGGTGTCGCATTCGGGTTTGTCAGGCTTGCAGGAAGGGGTGATGGCAGTGGCAATGATGGCTGCGGCGATGAGCGTGCGGGTGATGTTCATAATGAGACGCAATGATAGTGGTCTAAACTAATAAAAAATGCGCCCGAAGGCGCATTAAGCCGGCGACTAAAAGCGTTGAAATACTCTTACAAAGGAAAACCTAGCTAAAAATCACGCTTAAAGTGGGGTTTGTAATTGCTCACCTTCCCCAGCATAATGCCGAAATAAAAACCGAAGGCAGCAATACTTTTATTCAAGACGACGTAGCCGCCCGCAGAAAGCCCCGCCACGCGCCCGGGCGTGAACTCTAAGCCCGGCTTGAGTATTATGGCAACGACGCTATGAGTGTTCTTTTTGTAATCGTAATTATCGCCCCAGGATTGCGGCGTAGGCACAAAGTCGTACGGCTCAGAATACTCACCAACTATAAGGCCGCCGCGCATTGGAAAGCGCAGCTTCTTTCGCCAAATCCCCGTTACACGGAGCAGGTAACCGTAAGTAAAGTCCACACCTGAAAGATATTCCGTGGGTAAGGTGAAGCGCTTAAAATTTAGAAATGTACCCGGCTCAAAGTCGTCGGGAGTTGCAGGAGAAGTCCTGGTGAGCAGGCAATAACCTACCGAAATGCTATGCCGTCCGTGCAGTTGGCAATTAAGATTGAAAGTGGTGTGCCTAAAGTTGCCAAAACCAAGTGCCGGATCTCCGTAAACAAAGATCCGAGCACTTTTTTAGGCACAAATTCATCATGCGCCTGGGCGGAAAGGTTTGTAACAACAACCCAACAGGCTAATACGGCAATAATAAGTGCTTTGTACAAGGCTTATTAGATTGGGCGTCTAGTAAATGCTGCAGACGGCAAAGTAGCGGTCGGCTAAAACTACTCCGTCCAGCTAAACGCGTACCTATCATCTTCCAGTCCCGCCGCGTGCGCAGTCATTTTCAAAGGATGGAAGGTATCCACCATCACCGCCAGTTCCTTCGTTTCTTCCTTGCCAATGCTCTTCTCCACCGTGCCGGGGTGCGGCCCGTGCGGGATGCCGGCGGGGTGCAGGGTAATCATGCCGCGCTCCACATGCTTGCGGCTCATAAAGTCGCCGTCCACATAGTAGAGCACCTCGTCGGAGTCAATGTTGCTATGGTTGTAAGGCGCGGGTATAGAGAGCGGATGATAATCGTACTTGCGTGGCACAAAAGAACAGATGACGAAGTTGTGCCCGTCAAACGTCTGGTGTACCGGTGGCGGCTGATGCACGCGCCCGGTAATGGGCTCAAAGTCGTGGATGGAAAAGATGTAAGGGTAGTCGCAGCCATCCCAACCCACCACATCCAGCGGGTGATGCTTGTACCAGATGTTGTAAAGCAGACCGCGCTTCTTCACCTTGATCAGGAACTCACCCGTGCGGTCAAACGTCTCCAGGTCCTGCGGCTTCCGGATGTCGCGTTCGCAGTAGGGCGAATGCTCCAGTAATTGTCCCGTCTTGCTCAGGTAGCGCTTCGGAAACCGAATAGGCCCGAAGGATTCAATCACAAACAGGCGGTTGTCCGGCGTATCAAATTCAATGGCGTAAATGGTCCCGCGGGGCAGCACCACATAGTCGCCGTAAGAAAATGGGAGCTGGCCATACTGTGTGCGCACGCGGCCTGTGCCTTCGTGGATGAAGAGCACTTCGTCCGCATCGGCATTCTTGTAGAAAATGTCTTCACCGAGGCCGCCTTGCGGCGCAGCAAAGGCCAGCTGACAGTCGTTATTGAACAGCGCGACCTTTCGGGAAGCCAGCCATTCGCCTTCCGGCTGCGTACCATAGCCCATAAAAGCCCGCGGCTTTAGGATATTGTCATGCACTGCCTTCGGCGAAACATCCACAGGCTCTTCCGTACGGATAATGACGGTTGGCGGATGTGTGTGATAAAGCAGCGTGTACTCATCAGAAAAGCCTTCGGTAGAGAAAAGCTGCTCGGAGTAGAGCTGCCCGTCGGGACGGCGGAATTGCGTATGGCGCTTATGGGGTATCTGTCCAAGTGTGAAGTAGTGAGGCATCCTTAAAAAGTTTCGTACTCAAATTTAAGCAAGTTGCTATTGGCCCGTCCACAGCGAAAAAGCCATTTGTATCAGACCGATCACAAAGCCCAGCACTCCGCCTATCAGCTCTACAAATCGGAATTCCTTTGTCATGACAGCCAGTAGCAGCGCTTCCAACCGATCGCTGGAGAATGACGCTACTTTTTCCGTCACCATTTTCTCCACGTCAACCTTGGTGCTTAGCGAATCCGCGAATTGGCCAATGACCCCCGGCAGCATCGCCTCAATTTCTTCCATCAGACCTGTCTTAATCGTTCCCGTTATCTCCGGCGAGAGAAACATGGCGAGCACCGGCAGCTTCTCCGCCAGTCGCTTTTGGAGGAACTCATCAATATGGCTTTCAATGCCCGGCATCAGGGCATTCAGCTGAGTCGGGTCTTTAATCTGGGCGGCAATGTCATTGAAGTGCAGCAGCTCTGTGGCTACAGTCGTGCCTAGTTTCGCCGCAAATTGCTTCTGGCGTTTCGGAAAGATGCCCTGGATGGTTATACCAAGGATACGCTTCGGCTCCCGCGGATGAAAGAGCATGTAGATGGCTATCCAAGTGGTAAACCAACCTGTAAAGGCAGCGACGAAGGGCTGTAAAAAAATCCAGAAAGTCTGCATAAAAATTTAGCTGACGAAGGTAAGAAAGTGCGGCAGCGGCTTTAGCTAATCAACAGACAACCTTAACCCTCGGACTTAAGTCCGGGGAGATGAAGATGAAAGCTACAGGCGTATCCACGCACCTTCAATCAAGCTTTCTTCAATCGCGATCGTAGCGAATGAGCTGTTCATCAATTCATCAATCGGAATCGGTGGGAGTCCGCCTTCCAGACTCTTCACCCATGCTGCAATCAGCCCTACATGGCCCTTATCCTGAACTGCTTTTTTAGAAATATCTTTCTTAAACCCGTAGCTGCTAAGGCTTCGCCAGTTTTCAATCACAATCGTACAGCCGGCTCGGTAAAGCTCAACACGCTCTTTATCATAACGCTTGCTGCCATTAGTGAAATAATTGATCACTGCGTTTGCGCCATCTGCAAAGCGAAGTATTATGCTCGCATCATCGCCCAGCGCATTGGCACATACATCGGTGATTGGGCTCCCGGCAAATGCCCGCGCAAGATCAATGAAATGACACGCCTCGCCTAACAGTCTTCCGCCACCTGTTTCCCGGTCCGCAGACCAGTGTCCGGCAGAGATTGTTCCGGCATTTACAGTGATAACTATGTTCAGAGGGCCGGCGAGTTCGCGCAACAATTCCGTCGCACGAATAGCAAGTGGTGCAAAGCGCCGATTGAAGCCAACCGTAAGGTGGCCGCCGCCAGTCTGAAGCGCTGTCATTACTTCCTCCACTTCTGTCCGGTTGATCGCCAAAGGCTTTTCTACAAAAACGGCTTTGCCTGCGCGTAACGCGGCCACAGTAAGCGAACCATGCGTGTTGTGCGGTGTCGCAATCATCACAGCGCCTATGCGATCATCTTTCCAGAGATCAGCAGTATCGGTTGCTGAATTGGTGATGCCATATTTTCGGGCCAGCGTCGCTGCAGTCAGGCCGTTTTTGCTGATGACGGTTGCCACATTAGCGCCCGCCTTCTTTAATGCTGGTAAGAGCACTCCACCCGCAAAAGCACCCGCTCCAATCAGTCCAATGCTTCCGGTCGCGACAGTAGTTTGGTTGACTGTCTGCTGGTGGTTGGCCGCTTCGGTTGGGTAGGTAAAAAGCGTCGCTAAATGCTCCGGAGCATCCAGATCATCGTAGGCTGCAACCGCCCGTTCAAACGGTATACGCCGTGATATTAGAGTTCCGACATCTAACTGCCCGCTTTCCAAAGCGCCGAGTACAGCCTCAAAATTCCGCCCTTCGGTCCAGCGCACGTAGCCAATCGGGTAGTCCAGGCCCTGTTGCTCATAAGCACGCTCGTAACGGCCTGGTCCATACGAAGTGCTTACCTGAAAGGTCAATTCTTTCTTGAAAAAAGCGTCGCGGCTCATCTGCATGTCCGCCACGCCGGTCAGCACAATGCGTCCGCGCTTGCGGCACATATCTGCTGCCAGTTCCAGTAAACCTTCGCCGCCGGACGCAGTGATAATAACCGCATCCGCACCATGCCCGCCCGTAAGCGCGCGAGCGGCTGCGCCCGAACCTTGCGCAAGCGGATGGATGCCTTTTTCGGCGGCCATTGGTAAACGTGCCGCATTCAGGTCTGTACCAACGACGCGGCAGCCATTGGCCCGCAAAAGCTGTGCAGTAAGCTGACCGATTAAACCCAGGCCAATCACAACAACCGTCTCTCCAAATGTTGGCGCCGCGAGCCTAATGCCCTGCAGTGCAACTGCGCCAAGTACTGGTGAATGCAGCTCCTTCGTCCGAAACGCCGACCGGGATTTTCGCAACCAGATTGCGTGGTACACTAACGATTTCTGCGTGTGGGCCATTGGAGGCTACCCGGTCGCCAATTCTTATATCATGAATGCCAGCGCCGACGCCGACTACAACGCCGGCACTGCTGTAACCAAGCGGAATCGGCGTATCTAATTTGCCTTTAACGGCTTTCAAAGTCGGTCCGATGCCGTCTGTCCGGAGCTTATCTAACACCTGTTTTGCTTTCTCTGGCTGCCGCCGCAGCTTTCCCACCCAGCCAGCCTGGCCGAATTGCATCAGCATCCGTTCTGTGCCGGTAGAGATTACGCTGACGGTTGTGCGGATGAGCACTTCGCCCAGCTGCACAGTTGGTGCTGGCACCTCTATAAGCTGCGGTTTTCCAGTGCTAAAGGGTAAGATGAGTTGCTTCATGTAAACTGCCGCAGCCAGCTTTCTATGCAAAGCAGCGAAAATAACGTGTACGCGCCGTCCCTTCGCCCGCGGCCATTATCTTGAATCAACTTAGCAATAGCGGCAGCGTCAAATATTCCGTTTTGGGAGAATGCTTTGTTAGTCAGTCGTTCAGTCACAACTGCGCTCAGCGGGCCGTTTACCCAGCTTCGTAAAGGTGCGCCGAAGCCGGTCTTACTGCGATTGATAATTGCCGCCGGCAAATAAGGCTTTGCCACCTCGCGTAAAATAACCTTCGTCATGTTCCTTTTCAGCTTCTGCCGGGGCGGCATTGTTGCCGCCAGCGATATAATGCCGGCGGTCCGCAAAAGGCACCCGGATCTCTACGGAATGGGCCATACCCATCTTATCCATGTACGCCAAATTATGGTGCGGCAGGAAGCTGCGCTGTTCCCAAAACAGCATCTGCTGTAATAGATTTTCCTCACTACCGATCTCTGAAAGCATGGATTCATATAAGCTATACGGATCGCTAGCAAGCCGGGCTTCCGGCGACATAAGCGCCAACGCGTCATCTGGCTGCAGCCAGAAATGGCTATGAATTGCAGAGCGTTCCGCACTAAGACCTGCCGCCGAGAGCAGCTTTCCTGCACGCCGCAGTGGCACATTGCCCGGCATCAGATTTTGGAGCATACGGAGCCAATTATTGATGCCTTTCGGAAGAAAGGGCATAATTTTCATCAGCGTTATGGCCTGATGGCGGCGGTATCCTGAAAACACATCATCTGCACCGGTGCCGCTGAGTAAGACCTTGATACCCTGCGCCCGTGCGGATGCGGCAATCGTGCCGGCATAGCAGGCGGCAGGATCTGCCTGGGGCTCATCCAGCTCCCATACAAGCCGGTCAATCCATGTCGCATCCGGCGCTATGCTTCCGGACACGATGTGTAGTGGCAGCTTCAGCTGTCCGGCCAATTGCCGCGCATATTTAATGTCTTCCTCAAAGCCCTCGGCGCACATACCGGCATCCGCGTCTATCGTAAATGCCTGTAGCTGCCCGTTGCTGCCGCTCCTTTGCGCCAATGCTGCAATCAGTCCCGAGTCCAGCCCGCCGGAGAGCATCAGGCCAACCGGCGCATCTGAATGAAGTTGACTTTTTACAACTACATGCAGTAATTCATCAAGTTCTTCCTGCCATTCAGGATCAGATCTGGTGTTGTCCACATCAAACCGAAGTTGATGATAGCGGATTGGCTTTGTGTCCCAGCCTTGCTCGTTCAGGCGCAGGCAGTGGCCTGGCAATAGCTTTTTGATATATCGGAAAGGTGTGGCGTCCGAAGGGCTGTATAGATAGAGCAGGTAGTCGCGAAATACTTCTGGCTTAAGCGAATAGTCCAGGCCGGGAAGCTTTAGCAGCGCTTTAATTTCTGAAGCAAAGAGCAGCTTCTGGCCATCATCATAGATATAAAGCGGCTTCACGCCCATTGGGTCCCGCGCTATGAAAAGTTCCTTCTTCAACACATTCCAGATGGCAAATGCATAGTCGCCCTCCAGGGCATTCAGGCTGTCCGGGCCCCAATGCATATAGGCGTTGAGGAGCACTTCCGTATCACAGCGAGTGTAACAGGTAATGCCTTCAGCTTCAAGCCGGCGACGCAATGAGGCGGCATTGTATAGCTCACCGTTATAAACGATAATATAATGCCCATCAGCTGACCACATTGGCTGCGCACCGGCCGTCGAAAGATCCTGAATAGCCAATCTCGTATTGGCTAACCAAATGCCTTCTCCTGCCCAGATGCCGTTGTCGTCCGGACCGCGGTGCCGAAGGCTGGACAAGACCTTATTGGCGTCTTCTTCAGAAAGTCTGTGGCGAATACCGCCGGCTATACCGCACATGGTTTAGATGAGGCGGCTTTCTTTGGATACAGGATTCGTTAGCAATAAAACGGTGAGCCGCCACCAGGTCGCCGTTATACAAACGTATCAATGATCCGTGAGAATGTGCGTGCTACGCTATCAATGCGCGGCGCGCGAAGGGCAGCCAATTCTATCGTACGCAGCTTCCGGCTGAGTAGAGAAGGGTTCTTTATTACTTCTTCAAGCACACCTACGATGTGCTCTGGCCGTAGCGGGTCAAAGTAAAAGGCTGCATCGCCAAGAGCTCGGTAGCAAAATCGTAATGGCTGGTAAAAATATGGCGACGGTGCAGCAGGGCTTCTGCATAAACGCCGGAAAAAGATTCCATCAGAGAAGGCAGAAATACGCCGTGATGCTCCTGTACTACCTCACTCACTTCCTGTAGAGGCACCGGTCCGATGTTGCGGATGGAGGAATAGTCGCGCAGTGCATTAAGTATGGAGGCGGCCCCGGCAGCTTCGTCTTTGCTGATCGTGAGGGTTATTTCAACCGGCATGTCCGCGCTGCTTTCAGCAGCCAGCTCCGGGCAAGCACTCAAAGTTTTTGTGGGGATAGTACCGGCTTAGGAAAAGCAGCTTTAGCGGCTGCAGCGGCATAGGTAGTGGCTTAGGGTGCATGCCTTCTGCTTCAAGGGTGCGTTGGGAGGATATGTATCCGCTCTCGGGGCAGTTTGAAGCGGGCTATCAGAGCGCTCACTCATCACCTTCCGTCTGCACGGCATAGGAAGTGGCATAGCGCATGTGCATTGCTACATAGTTGTCCATCAGGCTATTTCGAGAAATGCCCGCATGTCCATCTTCTTCCATGCCGGCGACTCATGATATACGAGCTGCGGCAGCTGTATATACACTAGCTGAGGCCGCCCTTTTGAGGGAAATGCCGCATTGCCCAGGCTGACGACTTTGTCTATTTCCAGGCGTTGCACCATTTGGGAAATGCCTATGCATCTGAAGGAGCTTTGTCAGCCATGAACGATGATAGCTTTCCGGTAGTGGCAGCAGCGTTATGTTCGGATGTTTTTCAAGCGCTTCATATTCCGGCGTATGCGGGGCAAGCACGTAAAGCTTATCGTCCGGCCGAATGGAGCTAAGGCCTTTGATCAGCTGCAGCGCAACGGTTTTTCCACCTCCGTGGCGAAGGTTAGACGCGTTGAGCAGCAGGTTCATGACGTGGAGAAAGTTTGAATCAGAGCATGGGATACCTGACCGATCAGACTTCTTCAAATAAGAACCATACCCGCTTTTTGCGTAATAAGCCCCAAGTGCCTCCAGCTGGGCGTCGTCAATCCAGCCATTGCGGTAGGCAACTTCTTCAATGCAGCCGATTTTCATGCCCTGCCGCTTTTCAATGACATGGATAAAGTTGCCGGCATCCATTAAAGAGTCAAATGTGCCGGTGTCCAACCATGCCGTACCGCGGTCTAATACACCAACCTCAAGCTTACCCCGCTCCAGGTAAGTTTTGTTGACGTCGGTTATCTCTAGTTCGCCTCGCGGAGATGGCTTTTGGTTTTTTGCAATATCTACGACATCATTATCATAGAAATACAAGCCGGGAACGGCGTAATGACTTTTGGGCTGCGCGGGTTTTTCTTCAATGGAGCGTACGCGAAAATCCTGGTCAAATTCCACTACGCCATATCGTTCCGGATCGTGCACCTGATATGCAAACACCACGGCACCGTCAGGACTTGCCTTTTCCCGCAAGAGCGTGCCCATGCCAGAACCGTAAAAGATATTATCGCCTAAGACAAGCGCCACCGGGTCTTTGCCAATAAAGTCCGCGCCAAGTATAAAGGCCTGCGCAAGACCGTCCGGCGACGGCTGCACCACATATTCAAAGCGACAACCCAGCTTTGCTCCATCGCCCAGCAGCTTTTTGAACCCTTCCTGATCCTGGGGTGTAGTGATGATAAGAATTTCGCGGATACCCGCCAGCATGAGTGTACTAAGCGGATAATAAATCATTGGCTTATCGTACACCGGCATGAGCTGCTTGCTCACAGTAATAGTGAGGGGATAAAGACGCGTACCGGAGCCGCCGGCGAGGATGATGCCTTTCATTAATGTAGAATGTGAGTGGTGTAGCAAATATGCGAAGAGATATAAATCATCCCTTTACGCTGTGCATTAGAAATGCTAGTGAGTGTATTGCTTTTCGTAATAGTGCTGATAGCTGCCGCTTGTCACATGGTTCAGCCATTCTTCATTTGCCAGATACCAGTCCAGTGTTTTGCTTAGACCCTTCTTCAAAGGTTACGCTTGGCTCCCAGCCCAATTCAGACTTGATTTTGTTTGCGTCAATGGCATAGCGGCGGTCATGACCGGGCCGGTCGCGGACATAGGTAATAAGTGCTTCGCTTTCGCCGGGCTCGCGGCCCAGTTTCTCGTCCATTTGCTTGCATAGCAGCTTGATAAGCTCAATATTCTGCCACTCATTGAAGCCACCGATATTATAGGTCTCGCCGTTTTTGCCTTCGTGAAAGACCGTATCAATGGCGCGGGCGTGGTCAACAACGTAAAGCCAATCGCGCGTGTATTTGCCATCGCCATAAACTGGCAGCGGCTTTTTATTGCGGATATTATTCAGGAAAAGCGGAATGAGCTTTTCCGGAAACTGGTTAGGGCCGTAATTGTTCGAGCAATTCGTAATGACAAACGGCATGTAGTATGTATTGCCGTAGGCGCGCACAATATGGTCTGAGGCCGCTTTGGATGCTGAATATGGACTCTGCGGGTCGTAAGGCGTCGTTTCCAGAAAATAACCGGTTTCACCCAGTGAGCCGTAAACTTCGTCAGTGCTTATATGGTAAAAACGCTTGCCTTCATACTCGCCATTCCATGCAGCACGCGCAGCATTCAGCAGGTTGGCCGTACCCATGATATTCGTTTGCAGAAATGCATTTGGGTCGGTAATAGACCGGTCAACATGGCTTTCAGCGGCCAAATGTATCACGCCATCCGGCTTGTGCTCAAAGAATAGACTGTTCATGGCCTCCGCATCCGTAATATCCCCTTTGATGAAGCTGTAATTCGGCGCCGATTCAATATCCCGGAGGTTTTCCAGATTGCCTGCGTAAGTGAGCGCGTCCAGATTGATGATTTTATAATCAGGGTATTTCTGAACAAAAAGCCGGACAACATGCGAGCCGATGAAGCCGGCGCCGCCGGTAATAAGAATAGTCATGAAGCAAATAGATCTTACGGCTGCGAAAGTAATCCCGTTTTTGTCGTTCTCCGATGTAGTTAAACATGATCAATTTGACAAGGATATTCATTTATGTATAAATGCTCGCGTCGACTATTGTCCGCAATGGCTTGCAGTAGAACTGCAAAACGTTTTACTTTTTTTGTGCAAAAAGGGATGGGTATCCGCCCGCGGCACTTTTCTTGTATTGCCGGAAAACCAATCTTTTACAACTGATTCAATGGAAGACCAAAACAAAATCTCCCGTCGTAAAATTATTACTGGTCTGGGGGCGAGTCTGGCAGTTATGGCCGTTTCACCGGTATGGGCAGGCGCAGGCGATAAGCCGAAAGGCGCGGAAGTGTCCGGCCCAGAAGACCCGATCAATAAATATCCAAAACCACCTTTTAAGGCACAAAGCCAGCCCTGGCCCGGCCTTGCCAGCAAGATGGATCCTAGACCGGACCATGGCGAGAAGAGTTACAGGGGCTCGGGGCGCCTTCGGGGCCGAAAGGCTCTCATCACCGGCGGAGATTCGGGCATGGGCCGTGCAGCCGCCATTGCCTATGCTCGGGAAGGCGCTGATGTAGCTATCAATTATTATCCCACCGAAGAGCCGGATGCTCAGGAAGTAGTTGCTCTTATCCGCGCCGAGGGGCGGAAGGCGGTTGCTATTCCGGGCGACCTGCGCGACGAGGACTTCTGTAAGCGCCTGGTGGAGCGTGCCGTAACTGCGCTTGGCGGGTTGGACATTGTCGTGAACAATGCCGCGCGTCAGCAAACGCGCAAGTCAATTCTGGACGTAAGCACGGAAGACTTTGATGCGACGATGAAAACGAATATCTACGCCCCTTTTTGGATCATTAAAGCGGCGCTGCCGCATTTGAGGCCAGGTTCGGTTATTATCGGGACAGCCTCAGAGCAGGCGTATGACCCATCTCCAGATCTATATGATTATGCGCAGACAAAGGCCGCTACGATGAACTATGTAAAGTCATTGGCGAAGCAGCTGGCTGAAAAAGGCATCCGGGTGAATGGTGTAGCGCCGGGCCCTATTTGGACGCCTTTGCAAGTAAGCGGCGGCGCCACGATGGAGAAGCTAGTCAGCTTTGGCGGCAGCACTCCCTTTAAGCGTCCCGGCCAACCTGCCGAACTCGCGTCTATCTACGTTCAGCTGGCGGCAAATGATGCGAGCTATGCAACCGGGCAGATTTATGGCTCATCCGGCGGCGCCGGGCAGCCTTAATCGGACTCTTTGCTACGAATGCCAGTCTTGGTAAATGCTATCTTGCCCGCCTTGTAGAGCCCGCCGGTCGTCATCTTAAACGTCTTCTTGCTCATGCCAAAGAAGTCATGGATCTCATCCGGGTCGCTTTTGTCATGGTAGGGCAGATATCCATTGGCCTCCTGCAACAACCGCAGCACCTTTTGGGCTGCATCTTCTACACGCGCATACCCAGCCTCGCCGGGTGCTACGTCTATCTTCCCATCCGGACGGATAGCCTTTACATAGCCACTCAGCGTGTCGCCGGGGTCATAATCCCGATATACATCGCTAAAATACAGCACGCCTGTGTATTGGTTATTGATGATGGCAACATAACCCAGATCCGTCTGCCGCCAGATGGTAAGGGAAACTTTATCCAGTTCCTTCAGCGTTTCATCCGCTTCCTCGCTCAGCCACCGGTCAAACTTCTCCGTTGCCGCCACGCGGCCCGTCTGATCGTCTATATAAATGCCTACCAGATAACGGCCGCCTACCACCATCTGCCTTGTCTGTTGTGATAGCGGCACAAAGATGTCCTTCATCAGACCCCAATCCAGAAATGCACCTTGCTGTGTCGTGCTGACGCATTTCAGCAATACAATTTCGCCTACAACCCCCGCCGGCTCCTGGGTAGTGGCAATAATGCGGTTATCAGAATCATGGTAAATGAAAACGCGCAGCTCATCGCCGGGCTGTACCTCGCGCGGCGCAAAGCGCTTAGGCAGCAGGATTTCTCCCGCCGCTCCGCCGTCCAGGTACAGGCCGAAATCCACGCCTTTTACCACCTTCAGATTGTTCCAGTTGCCGACTTGTATCATGTCTTTATTGCATTATGCCTTCAAAGCGGTTTACTAATTCCTCCAGCGCTTCCTCAATTGCGCTAAAACTTTCCGTCGTCACCAGCCGCATACGGTATTCCTTCACATTTGGTAAGCCTTTCAGGTAGTTGGCCCAGTGCCGTCGCATTTCCAGAATGCCCAGCTTAGCGCCCTTCCAGCGGATAGAAAACTCCAGATGCTTTCGCGCGGCGCTCACGCGCTCTTCTACGGTCGGCGGCGGCAATATCTCACCAGTGGCTACATAATGCTTGATTTCGCGAAAAATCCATGGATGCCCGATAGCTGCCCGGCCAATCATAATTCCGTCCACGCCGTAGCGCGCTTTGTATTCCACTGCCTTCTGTGGTGAGTCAATATCGCCATTGCCAAAGATGGGTATCTTAATCCGCGAGTTGTTCTTCACCGCTGCAATCAGCCGCCAATCGGCATCGCCCTTATAGAGCTGCGCCCGCGTGCGCCCGTGGATGGCCAGCGCCGCAACGCCAATGTCCTGCAGCCGCTCCGCCACCTCCTCAATATTCAGCGAGTCGTCGTCCCAGCCAAGGCGCGTCTTCACAGTTACCGGGAGGCTGGTACTTCGGATGCAAGCTTGTGTGAGCCGCACCATGAGCGGCACGTCTTTCAGTACGGCTGCGCCGGCGCCTTTGCACACCACCTTCTTCACTGGGCACCCAAAGTTAATGTCCAGCAGGTCTGGGCCCGTGGCATCTATTATCCTGGCGCTCATAGCCATTGCCTCCTCATCGCCGCCGAAAATCTGGATGCCGATCGGGCGTTCTTCCTCGAAAATGTCCAGCTTCTGCCGGCTCTTGATGGCGTCCCGGATCAGGCCCTCCGAAGAGATGAATTCCGTGTACATCAGGTCAGCGCCACCTTCCTTGCACACCGCGCGGAACGGCGGGTCACTCACATCCTCCATAGGTGCAAGAAGCAGGGGGAAGTCGGGTAGGGTGATGTTCGGGCCTATCTGCACGGGCATGGTGCAAAGGTCGGGCGTACGAACCGATTTAGGTGGGATAAGCATGCTTAGAAAATAATCCCGCCTTAACTTAGGCTACAAATGCTGCGCACTTCCATTATTACGCTCCTAATGTGTTATTCCAGCTTGTCAATCGCACAGTCAGCCGCTGAACTGAATCAGAATGACGCAGCAGGTAAGCCGCAGGGCCAGTGGCTCATCCGTCAGCCGGCACGTATGGGAGAAGATGCTTTTTCCGAATGGGGCACATTTGACCACGGCGTCCGTACGGGGGTATGGTACCGCTTTGACGGAGAAGGTGAGGTCGCCGCCATTGAGCGCTACCGCCTGGGGGTGAAAGACGGAGAAGCAAAGTATTTTGAGCGTGGCCGCCTAGTGTGCGTGGGCCACTATCGCGGCCTGAACCCGACATATGCCTACGATACGATTTACGTTGTGGACCCGGTGACAGATGCGGAGCGACGAGTAATAATACCCACAGAGCGGGGCAGTGTTAAGCATGGCTTGTGGCAGTATTATGATGAACGTACAGGGCGGCTGACACGGGAAATAGAGTATTCAGTAGACGAGATTATTGCAAAGCAGGATTTTTCCATCGCGTCCGCGGACAGCGCGTGGTATAAAAAGCGCGAAGCGGCGAAGGCGGAGTATCCGAAGCGCTATTACAAACCGCCGGCGGATAAACGCTACCGCTATACGGATATTAAGTAGAGCTTTGCCGCGATGACGGATAACCATAAGCTTACGGCCTTTGAGAACCGCCTGCGCAAGGTGTGGAAGCACATTTCCAAGACCGCCCGCCGGCAAGGCATCGCCTGCTTCCGCTTCTACGACCATGATCTGCCCGAAGCGCCCTTTGCCATAGAATGGTATGACGGTGTGGTGCATGCCGCGGAGTACAAACGCCGGCATGGAATGGAAGATGAAGAGCACGCCGCATGGCTGGAAGCGGCGCGGGCCGTCATTGCTTCCGTGTTGGAAATAGAGCGCGAGGTCGTATTTATGAAAATGCGACAGCGCAAGGCAGGCCGGCAGGGGCAGTATGAGAAGTTTGGCGAAGAGCGGGTGGAGCGCATCGTACCGGAAGGCGGTCTGAGCTTCATCATCAACTTGACAGATTATCTGGACACGGGCCTCTTCCTGGATCACCGCATAACGCGCGGCATGGTGCGGGCGGATGCGAAAGGAATGCGTGTGCTAAACCTGTTTTGCTATACCGGCTCCTTCTCCGTGTATGCTGCGGACGGCGGAGCCGATGAAGTCACCAGCGTTGACATGAGCCGGACCTATATCAACTGGGCCAAGCGAAATATGCAGTATAACAAGCGCTACCGCCCCGAAGCGCACGACTTCATCCAAGACGACGTGCTGGAGTGGATTAAAGGAGTTCCGCGCGACCGCTACGACCTAATCATTTGTGACCCGCCTACCTTCTCCAACAGCAAGCGTATGGAAGGCGAGTGGGATGTGCAGCGCGACCACGTAGCGCTGTTGAAGACTTTATTGCGCATTGTGACAGACGGCGGAAAGATTTATTTCAGCAATAACTACCGCGGGTTTCAGTTAGACCGCGAGGCCATTCCCGCGAGCGTCGTGAAGGACATCACGGCCGCCACCATGCCATTTGACTTTGCCGGGATACTGCAGCGGAGCTGCTTTTTGCTGCAACGCTAATAAGGCCACGACTAATCAACCTTCCGCACCTTTACGTCCATGCCCTGCTTTACCTGCATCAGCGCAGTCGTCAGCACGGTATCGCCCATTTGAAGGCCCTGGGTAATCTGGACGCGATCCTGAGTGCGGTCGCCGGTCTGGACAGTGACCAAGGCCGCTTTTCCACTGCGCACTACCACTACCTTCTTGTCACGCGTGGTAGGTATTACGCTCTGGCTGGGAATAAGAATGCTCTCGCCCTGTGAGCCAAACGGAATCACCACGTGCGCGAAGGCGCCCGCCACCAATTTGTGATCTCCATTGGGAACAATGGCCCGCGCGCGTACGGTATGCGTCGTGGCATCTGCGCCTGGCTCTATGGCGGAGACTTTTCCGGAGAGCGTGTCTAACATGCCATCTACATAAAACTTAACCTCCTGACCCAGCCGGAGCTGATTTCGGTACTGATCAGGAATGGAAAAATCCATTTTCAGCGGCGAGACCTGCTGAAGTGTGGCGACAGTAGTGGTTGGCGATACGATGGCACCAGGCGATACATTGCGCAGCCCCACGGTGCCGTCAAAAGGTGCAACAATGCGCAGGCGCGCCAGATTTGCCTGGCTCACGGCAATATCGGCCTCAATGCCGCGCACATCTGTCTGCGCAGCCTCATATTCTTGTTTGGAGATGCCCCCAATGCGCACGAGCTCGCCGTAGCGCCTTTGCGTGTTTTGCTGCAAAGAGCGCTGGGCCTGCAGCTTGGCAATCTGTGCCTTCACATCCGCATCATTGAGCTGGAGCAGCAGCTGGCCTTTTCGCACCACGCTGCCTTCGGTAAAGAAGATGCCGGTGACACGGCCCGCTATCTCGGGGTGGATATCTATGGATTCATTGGGGAGGAGCTGACCGGAGGCGGTGTAGGTAGGCGCGTATGATACGGGCTTCACGACGTAGGCGTTCGCTACTACTCCTTTTGGTTTGTTAGCGCCCCCTTTTGCGGAGGCGGCATCATTATTTTTATCCTTACAAGCAGCCAGCAATACTATAGTGGCCAGACCTAACAGACAGAGAAACTTCGGGGGGCGCAACATCATTCTTTCGGGGTTGATTTCGGGCTTGCAATATCGTGCCGTAAAGGTATCGGGCGCACAGATAAGGGCGAGGCTGCGTAAGGCGCATTTGTTGCGATTACGGTATAGACGGAAGGTTGTACTGCTGGCCATACTAAGTGTATTAGTGCTCTTTATCCAGTTTGTCTTTCCCTACCACCTTACGCTGGCCTCCTGGTACAGCAGCTACATCTTCCGGCCCTTCCAGAGCGCGCGCAACGTCGTCTTTGGCGCCATTCCCTTTTCGTTGGGCGATGCCCTTTACCTGCTGGCAGGCTTTGTAGTAATAGCCATGGCCATTCGCTGGATCTACTTCCTCGTCCGCATACGCACGCAGCACCATGAGCTCGCCCATTCCTTCATGAATAGCGTGCTGTCGCTGGGCACCATTTACCTGCTATTCTTTGTGGGCTGGGGCGGCAATTATTACCAGCCTACGCTTTCTAAATACTGGAACCTTCCGCAGCAGGCGGAGCCCCTGAAAACGACCATTGCTGCCTACGATAGCTTCCTGATAGGCCGGCTCAATGCCCTGGCGCCCGACTATCACGGGCTTTCTTTTAACGAAACCAACACCCGCGCCAAGACATTCTACAAGACCCTCACAGACAGCCGCACCCGCCTCGCGGGCATGAAGGCGAAGGCCTCGCTTTACGGCTATTTCATGCAGTACCTCGGTATTCAGGGCTATTACAATCCCTTTACCGGTGAGGCGCAGGTCAATAATATGCTGCCGCCCTTCATGCTGCCCTTTGTGGTGTGCCATGAGATGGCGCATCAAAGCGGCATTGCTGCGGAAGACGATGCGAACCTGTTGGCCTACGCCATCTGTACTGTGGCGCCCGACAGCGCATTTGCGTACAGCGGGTATTTTAACCTTTGGCTTTATGCCCAAAGCCGGCTGAAGCGGGTGGATTCGGTGATGGCGAAGGGCTTTTTAGCGCAGCTCAATCCAATCTCTCATGCGCATCTGGATACGCTTCGGGCATTGAGAAAGCTTTATTCAAACAGCATTTCGGAATATAGCGGGCAGCTTTACGACTCTTATCTGCGGATGCACCATCAGAAGGAGGGCATTCACAGCTACGATAATGTAGCGGTAACGGCATGGACGTGGGAGCGATTCGGGCGTAAGACCTCGGGAATCGCATTGCCGTAGGCAAGCCAGACATTGCATTCTATATGCTTGAGAATGGTGCCGAAACTTAGAAGCTGAAATTGTAGGTAACGCTGGGCAGGATGGGGAAGATGCTGACCTGCTTGACCTTCACGTCAAACTCATTATTGCCAACGGCCTTTGTGTCTACGTAAAGGAAGTAGGGATTGGCGCGGCTGTAAACGTTGTAGATGGAGAAGGCCCAGGAGCCCTTCCAGCGGCGCGGCTTCTGGTGCTGTGGGGTGAGCACGGCGCTGATGTCTAAGCGGTGGTAGGGAAAGATGCGGTAGGCATTGAGCTTGCTGTACTGCGCCACGAGCTGGTCGTCTATGAAGTAATAATTGGTGGGCAGGGTAATGGCATTGCCGGAGCCGTAGACAAAGACTGCCGAAAAAGTCCATTTTTTGCTCTGCTCGTAGGAAGCGACGACGGAGAGGTCGTGGCGGCGATCGTACTTGGCAGGGAATTCATCGCCGTTGTTGAGGAGGGGGAACTTCCTGTAGGTCCACGCCAGCGTGTAGCCTATCCAGCCGGTGAATTTGCCCTTCGTTTTATTGATAAAGAACTCTGCGCCGTAGGCCTCGCCATTACCAAATACAAAGTCGCGCTCCGGGTCGCGGAGGGTCTGGGGCGTATAGCCCTCGCGGTACTCAATCTGGTTGTGCATGTCCTTGTAATAGACTTCCACGGAGGTCTCCAGCATATTGTTGAAGAAGTTGCGGAAGTAGCCGAGGGAATATTGCCAGGCCTGCTGCGGCTGCACGGTGTAGGTGCTCGGCACCCAGATGTCGGTAGGGAGGGTAGAGCCGTTATTGCTCACGAGGTGGATGTACTGGTTGGAGCGCACCACGGAAGCCTTAAGGGAGCTGGCATGGCCGAGGTCAAAGCGGAGGTTCAGGCGCGGCTCCAAGCCGCCGTAGCTTTTTACAATCTGGCCGGCGCTGTAGGACAAAGCTGTCGGTAGGGTGGAGGCCCTGCGCGTCGTAGGTCTTGCGCACGTAAGGCGCCGGCTTGCCCGAACCAAGAGTAGCGCAGGCCGGCATTTACCTTCAGCCAGGGGAAGGGGTCAAACTCGTCCAGCACATAGATGCCAGCTTCGTGGGCGTACTTGATCAGGGCATTGTCCGGCTTGAACTCCGTCGTATCCGCGTGGCCCGAAATCTGGTTGGGAATAAAAGTGTGGTAGGTATAAGCCAGGCCCGCCTTGATGTGATGATTGCCGAAGGTGTGAACCAGTCTAGATCGCTCTTCAGGTTCCAGTCGCGGATGCCAGAAGAGAGCTTTACCGCAAAATTGTTCTGCTCACCTTGAAAGGAGAAGTTGTATTCATTGTAGACAGCAGTCGTATTCAGAAAAACCTTGTCGTTGAACAGGTGGTTGCAACGCAGGGTGGCCGTGCTATTGCCCCAGGGAATTTTAGCCTTGAATGAGCGGCTTTCGGAGCGAAGGTGAATTTATCCTGCCCGAAGTACCCGGAAAGATAGATGCGGTCTTTGTCGCCGAGCCGGTAATTGGCCTTCAGATTGGCGTCGTAGAAATAATAGCCGGAGCCCGAGCTGATCGCCCGCAAAGGGCTTTATGCAGCACATCAATGTAAGTGCGGCGGCCGGAAAGCATGAACGAGCCCTTGCCTTTATTAATCGGCCCTTCCAGCGTCAGGCGCGAGGCGATCAGGCCAATGCCGCCGGTAGCGTGGTACTCTTTGCTGTTGCCTTCCTTCATGTTCACATCCACTACTGAAGAGAGGCGTCCGCCGTAATTGGCCGGCATGGAGCCTTTGATGAGGGTCACATTTTTCAGCGCATCGGAATTGAAAACGGAGAAGAAGCCAAAGAGGTGGCCGGTGTTATACACAACGGCATCGTCCAGCAGAATAAGGTTTTGGTCCGGCCCGCCGCCGCGCACGTAAAAGCCGCTGTTGCCCTCGCCCGCGCTTTGTACGCCAGGCATTAGCTGCAGGGTTTTGAGGATGTCTGTCTCGCCAAAGATGACCGGCAGGGTCTTGATCTTATCCATGCTGAGCGATAATGGTACCCATTTCCGTGCCCTTTACATTCTCGTCCTTGCGCTCTGAGGTTACGACTACCTCCTCGATCTCCGATGCGCTCTGCAGGTCCACATTATAGTGTTCTGCTCTCAATCATCGCATATTCTGCTCGAGCGAAGCATAGCCAACGTAGGAAAAAATAAAAGTGTAACTGCCCGGCAGGCACGGTGATGGAATAGAAGCCGTAGTTATTGGTCTGCGCGCCGATGCCCAGTTCCTTAATATAAACCGTAGCCGCCATCAGCGATTCATTGCTGCGCGCATCGCGCACGTAGCCGGAAAGCGTGACTTTATTCTGGGCAGTAGCAAGAAGGGGAAGCAGCGCAAACAGCGCACAAAAGAGGTATTTCATTGGGTCTATCGCTGGCGCGCCGTCTTCAAACGTTTGGAAAGCGGTATTGTTTCGGTGCCAATGCAAAATTCTACGCTCCGCCTAACAATTCAATCACGCCTTCCTGCAAAAGTATGCGGTAGCCGATGCGGTCAGCCGAAATGCCTTGTCGCAGTTCATAGGTGAACCTGAACGAACCGTCATCGGCCAGTGTCGTAGCAAAATAGGAAAACAGGATGCCCTGCCTGCCCTCAAAGTGCTGTGCCGCTTCATGGATATGTGTGGACAGAATCATCAGATGCCGCGGGTGTCGCAGAAGACCTTCTACCACCGCACGGGTACATTCATAGGCATCGTGCACATTCGTTCCTTTAAAAAGCTCATCCATCAGTACCAGGTGCGGCTTGTCGCCGGTAAGTTTTTGAGCGGTGCCCTTCATGCGCTGCACCTCGGCAAAGAAGTAGCTTTCGCCTTTCAATATATTATCTTCCACATGCATATTGGTGATAATGCCGTGCAGGAATGACATGCGCATCGCCGCCGCAGGCACGCCCATGCCAAGGTGCGCCAGTAGCGCCCCGACGCCAAGCGCTCGCATAAAGGTGGTCTTACCGCTCATGTTCGCGCCCGTCAGAAACAGGAAGTGCTGAGAAGCGTTAAACGAAAAGTTATACGGTACGGGAGTAGCAAGCAGTGGGTGGAAGAGCCCGGAGGCGCTCAGCTGCAACGGGCAGCTCTGGCAGCAATTCCGGAAATTCCCATCCTGAAGACATTTGTAGCCGTGCCCATACTTTGCCAGGCATCCAGGCGGGCGTAATGCTCCATCAGCCTGAAGGTCTGATGCTTTAGCTCCCGCCGCGCCCGGAAAGACAGCCGGCTGAGCGCATTGTAAGGCGTGCGCTTATCTACCAGTAGCAGTTGCGGGATGAGCGGGTGTCCGAGTTCACGCTCCATAACCTCCAGCTCGGTACGAAGCACAGGCGGCAAGCTTCCTTCCTTTAGCAATGCTGTCAACTCCATGCAGCCGCGCAGAAAATCGGTGAGCTGAGCCAGGGAGAACTGGATGAACGTGTATTGATTTCGGTTGAGGAGCCTTTGTAGCATAGGCCCAAGCATTAGGGCTAAGCCCATCGGCGGCGACGCCTCGCTATCGGCTGCATCAAAGAATTTTTCCAGCAGCACGATGGTGCCATTGGAAATTGCTTTCGTCCACTTCCCGCCGTTATTGCTCCACCACTTTACCACGTCCTGCATAGCTAACAGCCGTTCATAATTATCTGGCGGATTGCGGATGATATGCCGGAGCGCTTCGCGGCCGGCGACGGTAGTGGTTTTATCTATGAGCGCAGCCACGTCTTCACCGGAAGCGGAGAAAATGGAAAGGTCGCGGAGGGTGGTCTTGTCGTTGTGCATCTATCGTTCAAACTTCAGCCTCTGACCCATCAAAGACTCCGCCACAACCCCATTTTCATAAACTACCGCCCCATTCACCAGCGTATGGGTGATGCGCGCCGGAAAGCTGTGGCCTTCAAATGGCGACCAGCTGCATTTGTATAAAATATTTTCTTTGGAAACAGCCGTTTCAGCGCCTAAATCTACCATCACCAGGTCAGCCGCATAACCTTCGCGGATATAGCCGCGATTGGCCAGCCGGAAGCATTCTGCGGGTGCATGACTCATCTTCTCCACGACCTTCTCCAAAGAAATCTTGCCTTCACGGACATATTGAAGCATCAGCAGTAGCGAATGCTGCACCAGCGGCACGCCGGATGGCGCCTGATGATATGGTTGCTGCTTCTCGTCCCAGGTATGTGGCGCGTGGTCCGTGGCAATAATGTCCAGGCGGTCGTCCAGGAGCGCTTCCCAAAGTGCATCGCGGTGATGCGGCGCTTTGATAGCGGGATTGCATTTAATAAGATTCCCATAACGCGCATAATCTTCCGCCGTGAAGTGCAGGTGATGGACACAGACTTCTGCTGTAATCTGCTTTTCGCGCAGCGGCAGCATATTGCTGAACAGCTGGAGCTCGCGGGCGGTGGAGATATGCAGAATATGCAGTCGCGCCCCGGTTTGCTTTGCCAATTGAACCGCAGTAAAAGAGCTTTCAAAGCAAGCCTCTTCGTCACGGATGAGTGGGTGGAAGGAGGCATTATCCGCATCCAGATATTTTGACTTGTTGGCGGCAATTACGCGTTCATTCTCGCAATGCGTAGCGATGAGCAGCTCTGAATTAGAGAAGATGCGGTTGAGCGTATTAAAATTGTCTACCAGCATTGAGCCCGTGGACGAGCCCATGAAAATTTTGACGCCCGCTACATCCTGCTTTTTGTCATTGGTGCGCAATACTTCATCTGCATTCTCATTGGATACGCCCATAAAGAAGGAATAATTTGCCACCGAGCTGCGCGCGGCAATAGTGTATTTCTCTTCCAGCAAGTTCTGCGTGAGCGCAGCGGGAGATGTATTAGGCATTTCCATAAAAGACGTAACGCCTCCGGCGACAGCCGCCCTTGCTTCCGTAGCTATGGTGGCCTTATGCGTCAGCCCCGGCTCGCGGAAATGCACCTGGTCGTCTATAGCACCGGGCAGGAGGTGCAGACCGGCGGCATCGATCTCGCGCGCCCGTTCCTTTATGGCAATGCTGTTGTCAATGCGCTCAATGCGTCCGGCCTTTATCAGCAAATCGCCGGCATAGCTGCGGCCTTCGTTGACAATAGTTGCGCCTTTTATTAGAATGGTTGAAGACATAGGAGGCTATCGTTTTGCGGATACTTTTGCAGCAAAGTACCGCACACACTTCTTTACATGCTTAGAAAATCTTTACTCCTGACCCTGCTTGCAGGCACAGCAATCAGCGCAGCTGCGCAAACCACCTATCTGCAGCTTGGCCACGAGGATTACCAACTTCTGGACAGGCTGGAAACGCGGCAGGGATTTTTGGATAAGAACCTCTTTCTGGCGAATAAGCC
Organism: uncultured Bacteroidota bacterium; assembly: GCA_963782125.1. GTDB lineage: Bacteria > Bacteroidota > Bacteroidia > Chitinophagales > Chitinophagaceae > UBA1952. The sequence continues at coordinate 243,794 of CAWAID010000006.1, read as the reverse complement.
AGTAAGCCGCAAAGGGCTGGTTGCATTTCTGGAGTCTGTGAAAGACATTGATATGGGCGATGGCGTTGGCAATGGCGGCATCGGGCTGACGAGCATAGACCAATATAATATTGCGCATGGCATTTCGGTGAGCGGTGAGTGGGCGGCCAGCGGCGATGGCGCTATTGAATCCCGCCACCCGTGGTTTGGCGGAGCTTTCTACAAGAAGCAGCCTGATTTACTTCACGTTAAGACGCCGAACTTCTTCCTTGCAGCCAATGCGGTCATTTCTGCTGCTGGCATCGCCGAAAACTCATCGCGCAGCACGGATGAAAAGTCGCTCTTTGCCAGTAGCCGGGGTGTGGAGATCCGGGCGCGCATGGCAGACAAGATTGGGCTTTACACCTACTTTGCCGACAATCAGGAGCAGCTGCCGTCTTTCGTGCGCGATTACGCGGAAGGACGTTTTTACCCTTACACGTCTGTGCCTGGCGCGGATTATTACCAAACGCCCTCTGGTAATCACTATGACTATCTGACGGCGCGCGGGTATGTTGACGTAGCTGCAATCAAAGACATTGTCAACGTCACGTTCGGTTACGACAAGCATTTTATTGGCGATGGTTATCGCTCGCTGTTTCTTTCCGACTTCTCCGCACCGGCCACCTTCCTGCGTATTACCACGCGCATCTGGAAGCTGAACTACCAGAATCTTTATCTGGAACTGACGCCCCAATACGTCCGCGGCGGCGACCATCAATTGCCGCACAAATATGCTACGATGCACCACCTGAGCATCAATGCCACACGCTGGCTGAACGTGGGCCTTTTTGAGAGCACTGTCTTTTCTCGCGGTAATCGCTTTGAGTTTTCCTACATGAATCCTGTGATACTTTACCGCGCTATTGAGCGTGCCAACGGCTCACCCGACAATGTGAACCTGGGACTGAATTTCAAGGCTATTGTCGCTAAGCATTTACAGTTTTACGGACAGCTCTTCTTTGACGAGTTCCGTAGCAAGGAGTTGTTCAGTAACAGCGGCTGGTATGGCAATAAGTATGCTTTTCAGCTTGGCGGAAAATGGTTTGATGCGTTTACTATCCGCAATCTGGATTTGCAGGGCGAAATCAATGCGGTACGGCCATTCACCTACTCGCATTACGACAGCGAGGCGAACTATACGCACTACAATCAGCCGCTCGCGCATCCGCTTGGTGCCGGATTCATGGAAGTTGTGGGCATTGCGCGCTATCAGCCAGTGCGCAACCTGTATCTGAGCGTCAAGGCGATGTATTACTCGCAAGGACTGGACAGTGCAGGCAGCAACTATGGCAGTAATCCTTTCCTGCGCTATTCCACCAACACGCCGGTTAATGCGGCGAATCCGGAGTATGGCTATGGCCTGACTAATGGTGTGGGCACGAAGACGCTCTCCGTAAATTTTAATGCGTCCTATGAGCTGAAAGAAAACCTGTTTATAGACCTCGGCGCCACACACCGGCAAATGAGCATTGACGGTGGTATTGCTGCAGATCTAACTACCAATTATTTCTATGGCGGACTGCGGTTGAATATTGCGCGGCGGGATTATGACTTTTATTAACTTTCGCGCCATTAACTAATCTCCTAATTATTAAACACCACCATATGCTGCGTCATTTGCTATCCATAATTTGTATTGCCACAGCAGCTATGGCGACTGGTCAAACTTTGTATCCAGGCGGCATTGCGGGCTGCGTTGCGCGCTACCCGTTTTCTAACCCCGAGGGTACGGGCACTTTGCTTACGGATGCAAGCGGTAATGCTAATCATGGAATGCCCTACAACATTACACCTGCAAGCGGCTGGCGCGGAATGCCAAATACAGCGGGTAAGTTCAACGGCACTTCCAGCTATGGCAATGTGCCTTTTGCTGCTAACATGAACCTTACAAACCTGACTCAGATAGCCCTGATCAAATTTGATGGTTTTTATAGTGGCGAATGTCAGGCGAACATGATTCTGAGCCGTGGAAATGGTTTTGGCAGCGGCGTTTATACAATGAACGTCGGAGATGCTGCGTATGACAATGACTGCTACAATTTTGACCCGGCTCATCAATTACGTAGTGACTATGTGGGCAACAATCTTGGAGCGGCTGTGCCAGTGACAACTCCTATTCAGACTGGGAAATGGTATTTTTTTGCCGGCACCTTTGATGGAACTTCTTATAAGGCATATCAGGTAGCTATGGATTCTACTGCTCCAATAACGGCTCTTAGTCCGACATTCCAGATGAATGGATTAAGCCCAATGGGAACAAGTAGCGACCCATTAATGATAGGTGCAGGCGTGAATCCCAGATTCCCGTATTGGTTTAATGGCGTGATGGACGAGGTGGCAATTTTCAACCGCGCCTGAGCGCTACCGAGCTTCAGCAAATCTATATTTCTATGCTTAAGTCAGCGAATACCCTAAGCGTCCGCGCTGAGCAACACGTGTACGATGACGTCCAATGCACAGTACAGTCCAGCCAGTTGTATTTGAATGCAATTGATGGCAAGCCGATAGGAGAAGTATTTATAACTAATATGCAAGGTCAGCTAATTTCAGACCGGGTTTTGACCACACCTAAGTCAAGTATTGATATTAGCTTCTATCCTAAAGGGTTGCTGATTGTCTCCATCAAACGCAGCGGCGAAATTATTTCAACAAAAATTACTAATCTCTAGGCTTGTCTGTCGCTCAAGTTAGTGGGCGCGCTTAATAGTTTGTTTTTGTTCAAGTGCCATTCCACCACGCGTTCTTAATACTGACATATAGCCAGCCAGAGCAAGTGCTGCTGCAAGTGCTACGCATGATGTCTCAGGACAGGCATTTTTATGTGCACATCAACCGGCGAACAGTTTTTGCTGACGATAATGCGGCCTACCAACAACTACTGACACATCCACAAGTCACGCTTATTAAAGAGCGGATACCAGTCCGTTGGGGATCTTTTCTTGCCGTAGAGGCGCACCTGGCCTTAATCAGTGCCGCTTTGCAAGATGGGAAAGCTGATTATTTACATCTTTTGAGTGGCGAATGTCTTCCAGTTAAGACAGCAGAAGAATTCAACGCATATTTGGAAGGGCATGCCGGAAAACAGTTTATAAGCCACATTCCGATGCCGCCATCTCGGAAAGGGGGAGAAGGCTGGGGCCCCAATCGCATTGATAAGTATCACTTCTACGAGTATTTTGATCCACGTGCGACGAATCCGAAAGATGTGATCGTCCGATATATAAATCAAGTTTTGCGTATAGGTCAAAGAGTATTAAAAAAAGCAGGCATTTATCGCAGATATTCTGCGTCTTTGCCACCTGTATATGTGGGGTCTACCTGGTGGTCTTTGACGCGCGAATGCTGCGACTGGTGCCTGCGTTTTATAGCAGAAAATCCGGCCTTTGTCAGACGCTTCAGATTCACACAATACCCGGAGGAAATGTTTTTTCACACTATGCTCATGGCGAGCCCCTATAAAGAGCATTTGCTGTCCGAAAACCTGCGTTTTATTGTATTTGCAAGTTCCGACGTGCCGCATGCCACTTTTGTAACGATGCAGTATCTTCCAAGTTTGCAAGAGCCCAATATTTTGATTGCACGAAAATTCACGCACGAAAGTGCCGACCTGATAGCTCATTTGACTGCAAATGGTACGCTTAATAGCGTATCGGATTAGTAATGCCGTGGTGAGCCAACGGAACTATAGTAATCAGACGTTTGCTGGCTCTTCCTTTCCCACCCAGCGCCTGAATGCAGCAAGCGCCGCCCCTATCACCTGGTGCATATCATAGTACTTGAACTCCGCCAGCCGGCCAATAAACAGCACGTCCTTCTCTTCTGCCGCCAGCTTATCATACTGGGCGAAGATTTTATCGCTTTCTTCGTTGCGCACCGGATAATAAGGATTGGCAGAAGAATCAGCCGCCGCTGAAAACTCAAAATGGCCGATTGATCCGTTATACTTCTTCTCCGGCGCAAACCATTTGTGCTCAATAATGCGTGTGAACGGTTGGCTCATGTCCGTATAGTTTATCACCGCATTGCCCTGAATTTCTTTGTCGCGGATTTCTTCAAAATGAATCGTGCGGTAAGGCAGCTTGCCATACACGTGGTCGAAGTAATAGTCAATGGTACCGGTAAAGACGAGGTTATCGTACTTACCGCGCCAGGTATCTTTCACATCTGCGTATTCCGCGCCGAGAACGACCTTAATGTTTTCATGGTCCAGCATCCGCTCAAAGATCTTGGTGTAGCCATCCACTGGTATACCCTGATACTTATCGTTGAAATAATTGTCGTCGTAGTTGAAGCGGATGGGCAGGCGCTTAGCCGTGCTCACATTGATTTCGTGCGGCTGCACGCCCCATTGCTTGATGGAGTAATGCTTGTAAAAAGCCTCGTACAATTCAATGCCGATGCTTGATGTTACAAACTCTTCAAAGTTAGTGATTCGGTCACAAGGCACGCGCAGGCTTTCAATAAACGCTTCCGCCTCAGCGGGTGAAAACGTCTTGTTGAAAAACTGATTTATCGTCAGCAGGTTCACCGGCAGATTGTACATCCGGTCATTACTACGCGCTTTTACACGATTCGTGTAGTTGTTGAATTCCGTCCACCGATTCACAAACTTCCAGACGCCTTCGTCATTCGTATGAAAAATGTGCGCGCCGTATTTATGCACGTCCACGCCGGTTTCTTCGTCTTTGTAAGAATAGGCGTTGCCACCAATATGGTCGCGCCGGTCAATGATAGTTACCTGATGGCCTGCTTCAGCGGCCATACGTCCGAAAGTGGCGCCGGAAAATCCAGCGCCTACAATTAATAGCTTCTTGCTCATGTAAAATGTGGGTACGCGCTGGTTATAAAAAAATTAGTCCAGCCGCGATTTATCTAATTATCGCGCCCGCTGCAAAGCAATACCTGCATAAAAGTTTCGGCCCGGCGCAGCATTGTAATACCTCCCGCCGAAGCCGTTAATGTCTGGTCCAGCACTGTAACGCACATCACCGAGATTCTCGCCGCCCGCAAAAATCTCTACGCCATACTGGCCCTCCCGCGGAATCTTGTAACCGATACGCGCAGCGAATAGCTGGTAAGACGGCAGCGACGTCGCGCCCGCATCGTTCAGCGGCATAATGTCTGAATAATAGTAGCTCAATCGCGCGTAGAGCCCGAACCGGCTTTCCCAATCAAGCCCGGCAGCAATCGTATTCGGCGAAATGCCCGGCATTGCATTCCCCGAATAATTGGCAGTTACCTGCATAAACTCTTTGTACCTGAAATGTTGATAGCTGTATGCAGCAAAAGCGGAAACATTGCCGAAATGGCTTTCCGCATCCTCAAGTATCCGGTAGCGCAGGCCAAGCTCCGCGCCAATCTGCTCTGTACTGCCGCTATTCAGGAAATAGTCGCCGCCCAGCGCATCGCGCCGCTGAACAATGGTATTGGAAAGCGCGAAGTAATAAAGCGCAGCATCGTAGCTCAAGCGGCGCGACAGAAAAGCACCTTTTACGCCAAGCTCATAATTCCAGCCGCTTTCCGGTTGTAATGCTTCATTCAGCATGCCGCCGCTGGGAGAAAGCTCCGCGCTTGTAGGTGGCGAAAATCCACGAGACACGCTCGCATAAGCCGACGCATCCCCAGAAACTTTATAGAGCAAGGCTACACGCGGCGCAGCTTCATTGTTGAAATCACGAACTGTTTCGGTATAAGGTTGATTGGTAAAGCGCGCAAAACGAACGCGATTTGTATTAATACTCACTCCGGCCGTCAGTAGCCATTGCCGCCAGGCCAGCGCCGCCTGAGTGAATGAAAATGCGCTCCTAATGTGCAACTTGTCATCTGTCTGCAAAGTATCGGGATTGCCAAAGCGCGTGCTGTAAATCTGTACGCCTGTCAAGCCTTGTTGCCCTTCTATGCCTGCCAGCCATTCAATGCTGCCTTCACTAATTGGCCTACGATACTTAAGAGTTGCCCGTCCGCCGGCGTTCGGCTCACTACTGCGGCCATAATTGCGCAGGGTTGGGTTATCTAACGCGGTGAACGCGCCGTACAGCGTCGTGGCAAAGCTCCAATGCTCGTTGACAGCGTAATTCAGCGTTGCGCCCGCCAGAAACGCTTTCTGTGCAATCGCTGCATTCATAACAACTGCTCCCGGTACCGGCCCTACTGTCGGACGGGCGCTGCGCGGATCGGCTTCATATTCGGCAAGCGTCAGCGCGCCGGGCGTTTCGTAATGCAAGTCGGTGTAGAAAAAATGCGCGTTGATGGAAGTCGTCGCCGATAGCCGCGTCTCGGCATCCCAGGAGGCCACATCACGCCGGAAGGCGGAGTGTTCACGATACCCGTCAGCGCTAAAATGCTGATACCGGAAAATGCTGCGCAGCCCGCTGCTGCTATCTACGGTGCGCGCCTCGGCTTCCAGATTGATGAGCCCATAACTGCCTAAAGTTGTTTCCAGGCCAAAGCCGCGTTGCATCTTCTGTGGCAGGCTCTCTATCAGTGCAACGCCGCCCGTGCCGCTGCCATAAAGCGAGGAGCCGGGGCCTTTGATGATTTCAATGCGGGAAAAATTATAGTAGCCCAACTCATTCAGATAAGTACCGCCGCCGGGATCGGTAAAGGGAATGCCGTTGTAGTAAATCTTGACATTGCGCACGCCGAAAGGCGCCCGAAGCGATGAGCCGCGAATGGCCAACCGGTAGGAGCCGGATGAGCGCTCTTCCATGCGCACTCCAGAAACAGTATTGACGGCCTGCACGATGCTCGCATTGCCATAGCGCCGAAGCAGCCTGTCGGATACAATGCCAATGGACGCGGGCAAGGACTGCGGCGCGCTGTTCAGTTCAAAAGCGCGGACGGTGGCTTCGGGGAGCGTATTGAGTATCGGCGCCTGGAGTACAACAGGCGTATCAGCATCATCCTCTTCCTGAGCAATACAGACGGATGGGCCGAGAAGAAAAACAAGGATAAAGATTCGCTTCATGCGCGATAATTGATGGCGTGAATGCGGTGCCATAATTATCGCGCCCAAAGTGCTTTTTAAAACGGTGCCTCATCCTCACCGCTCCCGCCGCGCGGTAATGGCGAAGGCCCGCCGCCCTCCTCATCATCCCACTGCATATCGTTTGCCTTGGACTGCATCGTCTGGAAGCCGCCGGGGATGAAGAGCTTACTGCCGCCAAACTCGCTCGGGTCGCGGGAAATGCCGGCTTTCGGATTATCGTTGAATGGCTGGAAGCCGCCTGCGCCACCACCGCCAAAGCCATCGTCCAGATCTTCAAACTTCTGGTATTCCTTAATGAAGCGAAGCTTGATGGTATCCGTAGAGCCGCTCCGGTTTTTCGCTACGTGGATGTGCGTTTCGCCTTCAATGGTCTCGCCCATCTCGTCATTGTTGATGCCGTAGTATTCGGGGCGGTAGAGGAACATGACCATGTCGGCATCCTGCTCGATAGCTCCGGATTCGCGGAGGTCGGAGAGTTGCGGCACCTTGCTTTCCTTGCGGCTTTCCACACCACGATTCAACTGGGAAAGGGCGATGATGGGAATAGCTAGTTCCTTAGCCAGTGATTTCAGGTCGCGGGAGATTTTGGAGATTTCCTGCTCGCGGTTGCCGCCCTTATTAATGTCGCCCTGCATGAGCTGCAGGTAGTCAATCACGATCATCTGGATGTCGTGCTTCTGCTTCAGACGGCGGGCTTTGGCGCGCAGCTCAAAAACGTTTAGCGCCGCCTGGTCATCCAGGAAGATAGAAGCCTGCGCCAGCTTGTTCATGCGCTGCGTCATCTGGATGAACTCGTGCTCCTGCATCCGGCCCTTCGTGATGGCGTCCATGCTCACCTGCGTCACGGCAGAGAGCATCCGCTTTACCAGCTCGCCCGCACCCATTTCCAAAGAAAAGAAGGCCACCGGGTAAGGCTTCGGTGTGTGCATCGCCGCGTTCATGGCGAGGTTCAGGCAGAAGGCCGTCTTACCCACCGCAGGCCGCGCAGCTACGATAATCAGCGCGTTCTTCTGCCAGCCTGATGTAAGCCGGTCCAGCATTCTAAAGCCGGTTGGCACGCCGGTCACATCTTCCTGTTTGTTCTTCGCTTCTTCAATTTCCTGCACCGTCTGCACGAGCACATCGCAGAGGCTCATGAAGTTTTTACGCAGGTGCTTGTCGGTGATTTCGTAGAGGCCGCTTTCAGCTTTGTCCAAGAGGTCAAACACGTCCGTGCTGTCCTCATAAGCATCCGCAATCACCTCGCCGGAGATGCGGATCAGCTCGCGCTGGATAAACTTCTCCATCACGATCCGCGCGTGCGCCTCTACGTGCGCGGATGAGACCACGCTCATGGTGAGGCGCGTGAGGTAATAAGCGCCGCCGATGATTTCCAGCTCGTTGCTCTTGCGCAGTTCTTCCGTCACCGTCAGCAGGTCAACCGGGCTGCCTTTGTCAAAGAGGCGGCGGATGGCGGCGTAGATTTTCTGGTTTGCATCCACATAAAAGCACTCGTCGCTCTGGATGATTTCCAGTACCTCGGCGAGCTTGTCTTTTTCCAGCATCACCGCGCCCAGCACGGCTTCTTCCAACTCGCCCGCCTGCGGCGGAATCTTTCCATAAACAAGGGATGAGACATCGGGCCGGCGGCTGCGGACGCCACCGAAATCTTTCTTTATGTTGACTGCCATAAGTGTTTGGGTTGGAGCGTCTTCGGGTACAATCTGCACGGCGGGCAATGAGAAGGAATTATTACCGGAAGATGAATCCGGCGTTACCCTCGGCCCGCTCTAAGCGAAGCTATGCGCCGCGACCGGGAGCGCGAAATCTGTTTCTTAGCAAGATGTTCCCCGCTTGTGTGGAAACGGTTTCGTTGATGCCGACTGGTTATACCCATATCGTCCACGGTCGTGCAGCCATTGTCCACAGCTTATTCCCGTATGCGCTGTAAAATTCTATGAGCGCTCTATGCAGACTTTAGCCGCAAATCCGTAGCGCGAAAATGCTCTGTTTGGGGAAGATTTTTGGGGTTAAGCTGCGTTGCTGCCATGAGGCGGCAGTGGCGTTGGCACTGTTGAAAAGCATCACGCTGTTTGGCCTTTCTCATGAGATGTAAATTCGCGTTTGACGTGCTTAGTCCGTTTTCTTGAAGGTTAGTTATATTGCTGTTATGATTACCGATTGGATAGGCCTTGCGAAGAAAGTAGGCTCATTAAATGAAGACGGCAGAGGCGAGTCTGGTGGTGACCATTATGCCGAGAGAGCGCTTGATGAAATCCTCGGCGATGATTGGATAGCTGCCGCTGTTGAACATGCAATTTCGTTCAAGCCGGGAAAAGAGTTGGCTATGAATTGCCTGAGCTACATCAGGTCATTAAAAGCCGCTCAGTATGCATATCAAGTTTACAAGTCGTCTGAAGGTGAGCGCGCAGAGGAGGCGGTGTGGCTAATCAAACACATATCGCATCCCGCTGCTCTCGCGTGGATTGAAGAATTTCTCAACGATAACCGCGTTACAGGCATAGGACTTGGTGTATTAGACCAACTTCTATGGAAGAATCAAATTCCTTATGATTCAACTGTGGAGTCACTATTGACTATTGCTTATGATAACTCACAAGGACGGTTAGCTGAGACCATCAACTTCATTAGAGACTATGCATGCAAAACTTAAATGAAACGGTTGCTTACTTTCTACTCATAATTCAGCGAATTTGTCATTCCGTAGGAACTTGTTCGGCCACAAATGACGCAGCCGGGTGATAGGGCAAAGAAGTTTATCTTTGAGTCATGAAGCTGGAAGAAGTTCAGCAAGCCATACAGAAAACCGGCTTACAGCCCGAACAAGCACAAGCGTTATTATCGCTGATAGACGCCAAAATAGAAAACGACATGAAAGAGGTACTCACAGAAATCCGGAACGTCAATACGACGCTTAGTACGGAGATGAAGCGCCTTGAAGACAAGGTAGATACCAAATTCAACATGGTTATTTGGGTAATGGGCATCTTAATGGCGCTTATGCTTGCCCTTAAGTTTTTTGCCAATTAGCTACAACATCGTTTCTCAAAGCAAAACGCGCCTCCCGGCGCGTTTTTTCATGTTCTGAACTCAATACATCTCATCCGCACTCGGCCCATAAGACCCGGGAATCGGAATATCCAGCAGCCGCAGATAAACGCCAAGCTGCGCGCGATGGTGGCAGATCTGTGCAAAGGAATGGCGGATGGTTTCATACTTCGTCAGCTTAGCCAAGACCTGCTCGCCGTGCCGCATCTCCCAATTGCCCAGGAGGTCTGCTTCTTTCGCCTTGGAGAGCGACGCGTGGCCTTTCGCATAAGCCGCTTCAAAAACCTGCATTAGGTCGGCATTGCTGCTAATCTTGGTAGGCTCGTAAGGCGTAGCGGCAAAGTCCAGCACTTCCGTATTCAACGCCAGATCCACCCATCCCGGCACATCGGCCAGGTGGACGGCAAGTGCGCTCATTTTCATGCTTTTAGGATGTGGCTGCCAGTCATGCTTATCGTCCGGCACAAGGGCAAGCATTTTGCGGGTGGTCACGGCTTCCTGCTCCATTTCCTTGAGTAGAGCGGGGATAATTTCAAATCGGGTGGCGTTGTTTGTTTCCATACCGCAAAGAAAATTCTGGTTACTGACAGCCCTATGGCAGTCGGATTTCCGCGTCCAAAATATTTTTTGACTGTGTCAATAGGCCACCGGCAATTCCGCGCATAGCATCTGTAGGCTCGGGTGATCTGCTTTCGTAAACGGCTGCTCGGTATTACACAGACTTTGTATGCGCGAAACACGAAAGTCCCGGTAATCCATCCGCTTGTGACACCAAGCCATCAGGTGCCAGGCAAATGCATAAAACTGCAGGCCAATCGGCTCAACCAGTCGTGTGCTCAGCACTTCTTCTTTCGTTTGGTATTCTATTCTGATGATGTTGCGGCTAGCTATCGCTGCCTGTAATGTGGCAAGGTGCTCATAGTTAGCCTCCATACAGGGCGAAAGCTGTACACTCATGCCTGCGCTAAGCTTCTCTATGCCTTCAAGCTGAACATCGCGCAGAACAGCCCTGATTTTGGTTAGTGCGGAACCGTAGAGCTTCTGGATGCTCTTATCTGCAAAAATTCTTGTAGCGCCTTCCATCAGCAGCAGCGCAGAGGCCTCCTCGGTGCTAAAAGAAACTGGCGGCAGGAAATAGCCGCTCACGATGAAGTAGCCTTTTGTCGGCTCAAAAGAAACAGGAATTCCGCCTTCGCACAGCGCTTTCACGTCCCGGTAAACAGTTCGGATGGAGATGCCAAATCTTTCGGCAATCTGCTCAGCGCTGACATACTTCCGCGACTGCAGGAAGGTCTGGATGGCAAAAAGGCGGTCTATGCGGTTCATTGAGAAAGGTAGCCACAATAGTGTCAGGGAAAAGACGCTGATCTGATGCTAAAAGCAGTTTTCGCAGCGAAGCAATCTTCAGTTTAGTTCAGCAAATCAGTTTAGGCCGGAAGCTTCTTCTACCTGCCGCTGATAATCGCTGATGTCTTTATAATTGCCAAATTCAAGCTCTTTACCTGTTGCTGTCGCTTCTTTAACCAGTGCCAGCGCCAAAGCCAAGGGCTCCATTTCGTCGCCTGACAAATCCGTATTCCAATTCGTGCCGACCAGCAATTCGTCGTTGTGCATACCCACCAGCCAGTTTTCCAGAAATTCTGAAAGCGACATGGATGCGGGTTTAAAATTCGCCCAGTCGTCGGCCGCAACGGCCGTTGCCAGCGCCTCATCTGACCAGAAGGGAATTACATCCTGCTCCTCATTATTGCTGGAGCTTGATATGGCCAGCCCTTCATCGCCCTCAAGGGCCCAGACTTCATCCTGCGCCACGACTTTCTGAATAAAAGCTGTGTATGAGGCATCGCTATAGGCAGTTTCGGGAAGCATAATTGAATAGAGGTTTAGATAAGGTTCGAAGTTAATCCGCGCTTCCCACGCCGCCTGCATCAGCCCGTTATCTTTGCGCTCGTATGATTATCTCGTATCAATGGCTGCTTGAATACCTGCCGCGGCCGGTGCCCGTGGATGAACTTAGCCGCATCCTGACGAGCATCGGCCTGGAAGTGGAAGCTATAGAGAAAGCGGAAGCCGTAAGGGGTGGCCTGGAAGGCCTTGTAATTGGCGAGGTGCTTACCTGCGCTCCGCATCCGAATGCCGATAAGCTGAAAGTAACGACCGTAACAACTGGTGGGGAGGTGGCCCTTAACATCGTATGCGGCGCGCCCAATGTAGCTACAGGACAAAAGGTGGTAGTGGCTCCCGTAGGCGCGACCGTGCACCCGCTGAGCGGCGAAGCATTCCAGATTAAGAAGGCTAAAATCCGCGGCGAGGCCAGCGAGGGGATGATTTGCGCCGAAGATGAAATTGGCCTTGGCGAAAGCCATGCGGGCATTATTGTGCTGCCGGAAGATGCGCAGATTGGAACGCTTGCAAAGGATTTTTTCAAGATTAGCGCTGCTGACTATGCTATTCACATAGGCCTCACGCCCAACCGTTCTGATGCAGCATCGCATATCGGCGTGGCGCGGGATGTGTGCGCTTATCTGAGCCATCACAGCGGGCAGAAAGTGGAAGTGCTCCTGCCGGACATGAGCGCAATTGTACCGGGTGGCGAATCGCCGATAAAGGTGAGTATTGAATCTCCGGACGGCTGCCCACGATATATGGGTATTTCGCTGAAAGGTGTCAAAGTAGGCCCTTCGCCAGACTGGTTAAATGCAAGGCTGGCAACTATCGGCCTGCGCAGCATCAACAATATTGTGGACGTAACGAACTATGTTCTGCACGAATTCGGCCAGCCACTGCACGCTTTTGATGCGGCGCATCTTAGTGGGAAGCACATCATCGTCCGCTACGCAATGCCGGGTGAGAAATTTGTGACGCTGGACGGAAAGGAGCGCAGCCTCCGCGGTGGCGAAGACCTGATGATATGCGATGAAGGCGGGCCAGTGGCAATGGCCGGCGTTTTCGGCGGGCTACACAGCGGCGTCAGCGAAAGCACGACCGACATTTTTATAGAAAGCGCCTACTTCAATCCAGCAACCATTCGTCGTGCATCGCTACACCACGGATTGCGCACAGATGCGGCTACGCATTTTGAGAAAGGCGTGGATGCGGCGAGTCTCGTTCCCGCCATGATGCGCGCGGCGGAATTAATGGTGGAAGTTGGCGGCGGACAGATAGTTGGCGAAGTCGTAGATGTCTATCCTAAAATCATTTCTGAGCATTCCTTCCCGGTGCGTTATGATTTTATCAACCGGCTTGCAGGGAAGGATTACCCGCCGTTGGCGGCGCGGAATCTGCTGCAGTCCCTCGGCTTTTCGCTGAGTAACGAAAACGACTCCGGCTTTACCGTAAAAGTGCCGTCTTCAAAGCACGATGTCCGCCAGCCGGCAGACGTGGTGGAGGAAATAATGCGCATTGACGGTCTGGACAATATCCCGATTCCCCAGCGGCTCAACATTTCTCTGTTGCCGGAAATCCAAAGTGATCGGAAGCTGCGGAACAAAATTGCAGACTGCCTCAGCGGAATGGGATTCTCCGAAATGGTAACCAATTCTATTACCAATAGCAAATACTATGAGGAAGGCGCGCCGATGGTTCACATGCTCAATAGCCTGAGTTCCGAGCTGGACGTAATGCGCCCCTCCATGCTGGAAAGCGGGTTGGATGTGGTGAGCTATAACCTTGCGCGTCGTAATATGGACTTGCTCCTTTTTGAGCATGGCTTCACTTACAAAGCCGACTTTTCCCAGCAGCCAAAGCTTACACTCTTTGCCACAGGCATTGCGCAGCAGGCAAGCGTGAAGAGCGGGGCGGTGAAGGCAGACGGCTATTTCCTGAAATCAGTCATTCAGAATCTGCTGAAGACTTCCGGCATTAGAAACGCCGTCCTGAACTATGACGAATCCGGCATTAGGTGGAAGTGGAAGAACAAAGCATTATGCGCTATCACAGAAGTAGTACAGGAAAAGCGGCAGGTTTTTGATATCAAGCAGCGTACATGGTACGCAGAAATGGATTGGACACTGTGGACGGAAGCAATGCGCAGCGTGAGCATCAATTACACGGAAGTCCCCCGCTTCCCTGCTGTACAGCGCGACCTGGCGCTGGTACTAGATAAGAGTGTGACTTACGCGCAAGTGCAAAAAGCAACGGACAAATTGAAGCTCCAGCCGCTGCAATCCTACGGTCTCTTTGATGTTTTTGAAAGTGAGAAGCTGGGTGCGGATAAGAAGTCGCTGGCACTGAGCTTCACCTTCCAGCTTGCAGACCGCACACTAACGGACACGGAGACGGAAGCGATGATGTTGCAACTTACGTCCGCGTACACAAATGAACTTGGCGCGCAAATCCGCGGATGATGGAAAGCCTTTTCCGACTGCGAGAAAAAGTGGAAGCTCTGTTGCGACGCTACATAGCATTACAAGATGAGAACGAGGCGCTCCATAAAACGCTGCGTGATAAAGATGACGAGATCATGCGCTTGCGCGAAGCCTTGAGCAAAGAGGAAATGAACGTGATGGCAACGCAAATCGGTCAGACAATTTTTGATCCGGAAGCCCGGGCCGCCGGCCGCCGCAAGCTGGATGAGGTAATAGGAGAGATTGATAAAATACTGACTACGCTTCCCTGATGAGACCGGCATACGCCTTACTACTATCGCTTTTGTTTGTCGCAGCATTTAGCTGCAGCAAGGAAGAGCGTGATCCGTGTCTGCAGCCGCGCACAACGGTTATGCGGGTGCATACATATCGCCATGCGGACACCGGCACAGCTATATTAGACACGCCTCTTACGAATCCTGTTTTTTTACCCATGAGTGGTGGTACGATGCAGTATTATTACGGTGGGCAGACGCGCATAGCTCAATTTGGGCTGAGCCTTTCACAAGTGGCTGATAGTTCAAGCTGGATTATCCGCCCTGACTCTGCGTTCGCACTCCAGGATACGCTGACGATTTTCTACGACCGGCAGCTTCGCTTTCTCTCCAATGCCTGCGGCTACACCAACTTTTATAACCTTAAACGTGTCAGTACTACACGTAACGCGATTGATTCCGCTATTATCAACCGCGGTGATGTGACTACGGACGCCAATGTGCTCCACTTAAAACTTTACTACTAACCGTGCGAAGCGTACTGGCTTTTCTTTTGCTGCTCCTTTGCAGTATCTGCGCATCCGCGCAAAACGTAACGGACTCCAGTTCTGACAAAAAGTCTAAAAAAGAGCCCGAGCATTACGGTCATCAGCTACGCATTGGCATTGATGTTAGCAAGCCTATCATCAATGCCTTGCAAAACACCCGGGCGAGCTATGAAGCGGAAGTGGATTATTACCTGCGCAAAGAAGTATATGCTGTCGTTGAAGGAGGCTTTGGCAGCGCTAAATATGATTACCCCGATCTGAGCTACAAAAGCGCGAACTCATTCTTCCGGCTTGGCATTGACCATACCCTCATCACCCGCCTCGGCGCCGGCGACTGGGACGCTGCATTTGTCGGCGTTCGGTATGGCGTAGGCTTCATCAATCGCGGCGAGGCCGCTTATACAATCGTGGATTCGGTATGGGGAAATGTTTCCGGTACTACGTCTTCCAAAACCTTTACGGCGCATTGGGCGGAGGTAACTGGCGGCGTGCGTGTTGAATTACTCAAAGGTCTGTTCGCAGGCTGGAATGTAACTGGACGCTTCCTGCTCAACGGCCGTAGCTTCAACGAGCTTTCTCCGGCATTCATCGGCGGGTTTGGCCGAGGCGATAAGACGACGGTATTTGACTTCAACTTTTATCTCTGCTACGCCTTTAGGTGGGGCAGTGAGCAGATGAAACGTTAAGGCGTTAAGTGGCGAGTCGCCTTCATGAATTTAGTTCACAAAACAACCACTCAACGCCGCAACGTCATTTCCGTCCGCCAAACATGCTCATCAGGTCATTCAGGTCGGTGTCGCCGTCGCCGTCTTTATCAAGACCCATTTTAGCGCCCATAGAACTGAGGCTGCCCATCATGCCGCCGCTTTGCGCCTGAGCTTGCTGTGACTGACCGCCGCCCATTAGGCCGCCAAGTGCACCGCCGCCCATGAGGGACCCGAGTATACTGCCAATGGAGAAACCCGAGCCTTGTGGTGCATTCTGGGTGCGATGCATCAGTTTTCCCAACACCATAGGAATGAGTGAAATAGCAAGCGCCTTTGCCGCGCCCGAATCCAACCCGAATTTCTGCATCAGATTGCCCGAAAAATCGTTAGCTACCTGCTGGACGGCAGGGTGGTTGGTATTACCGCTTTGTACGCCTTCAAAGAGGCTTTTCAGCGCTCCGGGGCCACCAGTCTGCATCATATGCTGCATTCCGCTGAATATGGAAGAAGATGCTTCCTGCATTACTGCCTCGTTTTGGGAGTTCGGCACGGCGGGATTTTTCACGACGGTTTGCTGGCCGTTTTCACGGACAAGCTCCATTAGTTGGTCAAACATGGTGTTGGTTTTGAGTTAGAATGTAGGTGTGGGTGAATGTAGGAATTTCCGATCCGTGCCTGCACCGTGCGCCCAATGGCTCAACTGCTGAAGGGCAATCTGGCTGCTGGCATTTGTAGTTCTTGGGTAGATTACACTTCCATCGGAGCCTTTAATTTATAATTGGCCGGCTTGCCTGATTTTTCGCGTAGCAGGCGCTTCTAATCAGGAATAGCCTACAGCGACTTGAACGCAATGTTCAAACAAAGACACATGATTTAAGCTTAAATGACTTGTGACGTGGCGCTGCTCTTGTCTAAAATGGCCTGAAGCTCTTTTTCGCGCCGCTGTATTTGCAGCCGTAGGGGCGAGAATGTCCAGCGGTCGCGCAGCTTGCTAAGGCGATCTTGTGGCGGCAGGAAGATGAGGCGTTTCAGCCAATTCCACGCTACAAAACTGCGCAAAGTACGGCTGAGTTTTATGAAATAAATCATTGTACTGCTATCTGCATTGTCTAATACACCCGCTAGCTCGCGGGCGTCAGTAAGTGACGAAATGCACAACACGGTACCTTGCTTGGCATTGAAATAAGCTGCTAAATCCTTGTCCCGCTGCCATGCGCTGCTGCTGATGATGCGGCCTACACGGTCGCGCTCGGCTAAGCCTTCCGAAACGGTGATAGGCTGGTCTGGGATATAACGCATCTGAAATTGCTTTGCGGCAAGCTTGTCGTAAACCGTCCAGACGGCATTTTTGAAATAATTCAGCATCTCCGCACCGTAATCGCCATTGGCCCAAGTGTCGCTAACCGCAGTATGAAAAGACGCGTAGAAATAGAGATGGGATGCATAAGGCTCAAACATCTCCGGAATGCGCACTACCAGATCACGGTTCTTTGCATAGACTTTCCAGACAATGCGTCGCACGTCGTCACCAGCTTCAAAGTCTTTATACGAAAGATGCTCGCCTTCTACGCGGCGCATCTGCTCAATGCGGATGTCAGTCGTCTCCGTTTTCTTGGGCGAAACCTCCTGGTCCTGACTCTTGCGAAGCACGGGCGGCTGATAGAAATTCCCGCCAACCGGTTGCGGTGCTGCAAACGAGAAGAGGTGTAGCATGTCCTCAAAAAAGACAAAGCCGCCCCGCAGTTGGTATTCCTTGATGTCCGGCAGCAGCAATCGGCTCTTACCGGAGATGGCAAAACGCAGGAGCTTGCCCTCCCGGCGCTTATTGCCCTGAAGGGCAAATTTGTCTGTCAGGCGATAATCATCATAAAATAATCGCCCTTTCACAAAACCCAGCAGCGGCCGGAACACGCCTTCCAGCGCAGCATTGAGAAAAACACGGTTGCTTTTGCCTTGCTTTGTTTCTGTAGAAAATTGCAGTTGCAGCGTTGTGTCTTTTTTGTGCTTCAGCCATAGGTAATGCAGCCATGCAAAAAGCGCGCTGAGTACAGAGACAGCCATCAATGCAAGTATCAGCACGAACGCGATCTTGGCCATTAGTAGTATGAACGGCTGAAGTGTTGAGATAGGCGCGTCGTCGTTCTGTCCACTCACGTCGCCCGGCTTCAACACACCGGCCTGCCGTCCGTAGAGTACACGGCGCAGGATCCATACCGCGGCGGCGCACAGCACCGTATTGGGCGTTATGGGGATGTATTGAAGGCAATAGCGAAGCCGGCGTCGGAACAATTTCCACATGGTTGTAAAAGGCGCAGTAGTAATTCCTTCCGAAAGTAGCAGATAATGAATTTGAAAGCGCGTTAAAAGAAAGCCCGCGGCAGAAACCGCGGGCTGAAAGCTTGCCTCGCTATGCCTTTTAATGCTGTATACTTACCACACGGCTTTGAACCGACGACCCGATAGCTAATTGTAATGTGTAGACGCCGTTGGGCACCACACTTATGTCTACCGACAACGCCGTATATCCGGCATTCAATGATTGGTCATTCAGGATTTTTAGCACTATCTGACCTGCTGCATTAATCAGGGACAATGAGCCGTGAGCAGCGGCATCCAAATGGTACTTGACAATTAGCTCGGCCCCGGCGGGCACCGGATATGGCTGAAGCAGATCCACAGGCTTATAATAAGGCCGCGATGTATTTATGCCGGCTGCAGGTGTGCCGTCAATTACAATGTTCTCGTCGCCGGGCTGATAAAGGGTATAAACAAAATACACAAGCATCATCTCGTCCGTCGTAGCTTCTCCCGCTGTAACCGTTTTCGGCGGATTATTAGGGTTGAAAGGGTTGGATGCCGTGTTATCGTAAGTAGCCTTTGCAAAGACTGTTGTGCCTGCAGTTACCTTCTTGAGGGACCGTAGCATGTAGAAATCCTGCCAATGGAAATCCCATTTCGGGATGGAAATATAGCGCTGTGTATCGCCCGCAGGTCCTACACCGAAGCTTTCTATATTCTGGCCGAGCAGGTGCATATGCGGCGCGATGCCCAGCATAGACACGTTAAGCGGAATAAGCTGCTGCTCTACGAACGTTTTCACCGTATTGGCGGGGATGACCAGGGCAGGTGTTATGTTGCTGAAATAGTTCAGCACGGGCGTTACATATACATTACGCACCGCGCTGGACGACGAAAAGAAGAAATGGAGCTCAGTGCTGTCGCGCATGCCGGATGTGCCGGCAGGGTAGTGGATCTGCATGACCACCTTCGCATTCTTCGGAAGTCTTTCACCGAAACCTGCAGGGAATTGTGTAGGCGTTGAGCCCGGCACCCAGCCGCCTAAAAGGATGGCATCATCCGTTCCGATGCCCCCAAATGAAGTGTATCCCGGTCCCGGATCATTGGCATCCAGTGTCGTAGACGTTCCTGTCGTATCTGCATAGATGAGCACGTGGTGCACGATAGAGCGGTTACCTGGAATGGCTTCAAAGGCAGTGATGAACTTGTCTGCTGTGAGCCCAGTAGGCAATACAAAGCAGCGATAAACGTCGCCCATCGCTGCATTGGATGTGTAAGCCGGCATTTTCAGCACAAGGCTGGGTGTGCCGGGAAGGTCGCCGTTGGCGGAAAATATCGGCGGTGGCGGCTCAAGTGCGGTATTGCCACGCGGCCGTCCGCCCGCCAGCCAGCTCAGGATTTTTGTCTTTTCACCCGAGGAAAGAACGCGCTCATGCGCCAGCCTTCCATAGGCCGGGTCGGGTGGCCAGGGCGGCATGGAGCCGTCAGAAACGGAAGTTTTAACCGTAGATGCATGCGCAATGACATCAGTATATGACATCAGTTCAAAGGGCGCAATTCCGCCGCTGTGATGGCAGCTTGCACATCGGTTATAAATGATGGGAGCTACCTCGGTTGCCCACGTCGGCGTGGTTTGTGCCACGGCGCGTGCAGCACAAAAAAGGAGTCCGGCCAACACCAGTGAGCTTATTCTCATTACATTAAGGATAATAAGGCTGCTGTTCGCTTAACGCGCAGCATGTATTTTGATAAATAAATTAAAGCGAGAATGCTTCTGCCAGAATCTGTGCTTGTTCTTGTGCGTGTTTCTTGGAAAAGCCGGTAGCTGACGCAGCCCGTAGCCCACGGGAAACCATTTTTTTGAACGGGATCTCGCAGTTCATCTTAAGGAATGACGCAGCACCTGCATTAAGCGGCTCTTCCTGCACCCAGATCCATTCAGCATTGTTATACTTTTCCTGCAAATCATTTAACTGCTGCGCCGGCAGCGGATGAATTTGCTCTAAGCGTACAAGGGCCACATCTGAACGTTTATCTGCTTCGGCTTTTTCAGAGAGATCATAATAAATCTTCCCGGAGCAAAGGACGACTCGTTTTACGTCTTCCGCCTTCGTAATAGCTGCATCATCAATTACTTCCTGAAATCCGCCGGTCGTGAAGGCATCGATAGCCGAGTAGGCGCGATTAAGGCGCAGGTTGGCTTTTGGCGAAAAATTGATGAGCGGAAGCCGGAAATTCCAGGCGAGCTGCCGGCGCATGGCATGAAAGAAATTGGCAGCGGTAGTGACATTGGTCACAATCATGTTGTTCTCTGCGCAGAGCTGCAGGAAGCGTTCCATACGCGCCGAAGAATGCTCGGGACCCTGGCCTTCATAGCCGTGCGGCAGCAGCATCACGAGGCCGCTCATCTTCTGCCACTTTGTTTCGCGCCGAAGCTATGTACTGGTCAATAACCGTCTGGCAACCGTTGGCAAAGTCGCCGAACTGCGCTTCCCAAATAGTAAGTGTGGCGGGATTGGCAATGGAATAGCCATACTCAAAGCCCAGGACCGCAAACTCGGACAGCAGGGAATTGTAGATCTGGAACTTGCGCCGTCTTTGCCTGCCGTTTGCACGCGGTTGTATTCCGCATTCGTCTTTTCATCATGCAGGATGGCATGGCGGTGGCTGAAGGTACCGCGTTGCACATCCTGCCCGCTCATGCGCACGTCGTGGCCGTCGGCAAGGAGTGATGCATAGGCAAGCAGCTCACCGCGTTGCCCAGTCAATCTTGCCTTCAGTTTCGTAGAGCTTCACCTTCTCGTCCAGCAGCTTCTGAATCTTACGCAGGGGCTGAAAGCCTTCCGGCACATGCATGAGCAAGCGGAAAAGACGATCCACTTCTTCTTTAGCAATGGCTGTATCGGGGGATTTGATGAAAATCTGTCGGCTATAGCGCGGCTCATTTTACTCCACGCTTCTTCCGGAGCCTGGAGCGTATAAGGAATTGGCTTTTGCTTGATTTCGTCCAGGCGGTCCTGCAGCGTCTTCCAGAACTTAGCCTCCATCTCCTTAGCCAACGCTGCATCTACATCACCTCGCTTGATCAGGCGCTCGTTATACACTTCACGCGGATTCGGATGCGTTTTGATGAGCTCATACATCGTTGGCTGCGTGAAGGCCGGATCGTCGCCCTCGTTGTGGCCATGGCGGCGGTAGCACACCATGTCAATGAAGATATCCTCGTTGAATTCCTGGCGGTATTTCACGGCCAGCATCGCAGCCTTTACCACCGCTTCCGGGTCATCGCCATTTACGTGCAATACCGGCGCCTGCACCATGGCAGCCACGCTGGTGCAATAGTCTGAAGAACGTGCATCGTCAAAGTCCGTTGTAAAACCAATCTGGTTGTTGATGACGAAGTGAATGGTGCCGCCAATGGAGTAGCCATCCAGCTTGCTCATCTGCAGCAATTCATACACTACGCCTTGCCCCGCCATAGCTGCATCACCGTGAATCAGGATGGGCAATACACGGTCATACTCGTTATCATAGAGCGTATCGGCTTTGGCGCGGGAAAAGCCTGCTACAACCGGATCCACCACTTCCAGGTGAGAAGGGTTGGGGCAGAGCTGCACGTTGACCTCTTTGCCTGAAGGGCTCTTATGCGTGGCGCGGAAGCCGAGGTGATACTTCACATCGCCAGACCCCATCGTGGTGTCGGCGGGCATGTTCCCTTCAAACTCGGAAAAAATCTGCTCGTAAGTCTTGCCCAGCGTGTTGGCCAGTACGTTCAGGCGGCCTCGGTGGGCCATGCCGATTACTACTTCCTTTACGTCTGCATCAGCGGCTTCATTGATGATGGTATCCAGCGCAGGAATGGTGCTTTCGCCGCCTTCCAGCGAGAAGCGCTTCTGACCGATGTATTTCGTGTGCAGGAATTTTTCAAAAATGACGCCCTCATTGAGCTTCTCCAGTATGCGCTTTTTTTGATCAATATTCAACTCCTTACTCTGCTGGCTTCAAACTCCGCCTCAATCCAGTTGGACTTATTTTTATCCGTAATGTAAGTGTATTCAATGCCTACATCACCAGCGTAAGTCTTTTTAAGAAAAGCGACGATGTCGCGCAATTTGGCGCTCGCATGATTGATATACCATCCAGCATTAAAGGTCGTATCCAGATCAGCCTCGCTCAATCCGAAATCTTCAAGATTGAGAAACGGCTTTCGATCTTTACGCGGACGGATCGGGTTGGTGGTGGCCAGCAGGTGTCCGCGCTTTCGGAAGGCACGTATCATGCGAAACACGCCAAATTCCTTCATCATCTGGCCCTCGTCAACGGGCTTTCCCGCGCCAACGGCAACGCTACTGCCGCCATTGCGGCCTGCAGCGTAGTCAAAGCCTTTGAAAAACGAGGCCCATTCAGGATCTATGCCTTCCGGATTCTTGAGGTAATCGGTGTAAAGGCCCTCTATAAATTGGGGATGTGCGTTGGATATAAAAGAATAATCGGCCATAAGGGTTCAAAGTTAATTCATTGCTGCGGGGTGGATTGGCCGCCATTGCATGCATTGTGACATTAGAGGACGCATTAACCCAAGGTTTTAATATAATAGTTATTTGTCTGCTACATCCATTTCAGGCCCCTTCAAATCCTTCATCTACCAACAGATCATAACCATCTGCAGCAGCGGTCGCCAATTGGTCGCAGCGGTTGTTGAGCGGGTTGTCGGCATGGCCCTTTACCCATGTAAAACGGATGTTATGCTTTGCGGCGAGACGGGCATATTCCTGCCAGAGATCTGGATTTTTCTTGCCTTTGAATCCTGTGCGCAGCCATCCCTTCAACCAGCCTTTTTCCACCGCATTCACTACATAGGAAGAATCGGAGAAAACGTTGATATTCAGCCCTTCTTTGGTAAGCGCTTTGAGTGCCGCTATGACAGCCATCAGCTCCATGCGGTTATTCGTAGTGTGCTTGTAGCCGCAGGAAAGCTCCTTGCGCTTGTCGCCCCACAGGAGAATGGCACCGTACCCGCCAGGGCCGGGATTGCCGCGGGCAGCGCCATCGGTGTAGATAATTAACTGAGACAAAAGAATTTCGGGTTTGGGGAGCGAATTTCGGGTTTAGTTAGCTGGTTGCCACCCGAAATTCGCCAACCTTAAATTTTCAGTCTTTGTCCAAAATAAAAGTCGCCGCAGTTTCTTACCTCAATACTAAACCGTTGCTCTGGGGCATTGAGCGCAGTCCGGTAATGGATGAAATAGAGCTGCTTACCGATTATCCTGCCAATCTTGCGGCGTCATTGATGGCCGGCGATATAGATATGGCGCTGCTACCCGTAGCTGCTATGCCCGGCATTCCAGGTGCCCGGATCGTCTGTAATTATGGAATAGCGGCGGATGGTGAGGTGGCTTCGGTCGCCATATTCAGCAAAGTGCCGATTGGAAGCGATTCAGACCGTTTATCTGGATTATCAAAGCAGGAGCTCCGTCCGCCTGGCAACGCTGTTACTGAAGGAGTTCTGGCAGAAAGACGTGATCCTGGCGGCCGCGCCAGAAGACTACATTGAACGTATCAGCGACACAACAGCCGGCGTTATCATCGGTGATCGTGCGCTGGAACAACGACACAATTTTGCTTATATCTACGACCTTGCACGCGCCTGGAACGACTGGACCGGCCTTCCGTTTGTATTTGCGGCATGGGTAGCCAATAAAGATTTACCGCCTGATTTTCTGACGCGCTTTAATGCGGCCAACGCAGAAGGACTAGAGCACATCGACGAGGCCGTTGCTGCAAATCCTTTTCCACTCTACGATCTGCAAACGTATTACCGGCAAACATTCAATATTACCTGGACCCTGAAAGGATGCGTGGCCTGGAAACTTTTCTGAACCTTATCGCAGATAAATAGGTCCGTACGATTCAGATATCAGGCGTTGCTTCATAAAGGAGCCTATTTTTACGAAGCGTATTGTTGAATTATGCCACAAACCCGAAGCGGCGTCAGCCTTGTAGAATGCCCGCGTGATGCTATGCAGGGCTGGCCACACCCCATCCCTACGGCTGCAAAGGTAGCGTACCTCAATGCGCTCTTACGCGTTGGCTTTGACGTGCTGGATTTCGGCTCATTTGTTTCCGCTAAAGCAATTCCACAACTTGCTGACACGAAAGAAGTAATTCCGCAGCTTCAGCTGAATGGTCAAACAAAGCTGCTCGCCATTATTGCTAATACGCGCGGTGCGGAGGAAGCCTTGATCTATGATGAGATTACGTACCTCGGCTTTCCATTTTCAATCTCGGAGACTTTTCAGCAGCGCAATACCAACAAAAGCATTGCGCAATCGCTGATGCAGGTCGCGGAAATCCAAAATCTATGTTTGCAGCATGGCAAAGAGCTGGTCGTTTATATCTCTATGGGTTTCGGTAATCCTTACGGCGACCCTTACAATACAGATATCGCAATTGAGTGGGTGGACAAGCTCGCTGCCCTTGCTATTCGTACTATCGCTATGAGCGATACGGTGGGTGTAGCACAACAGGAAACGATTGACTACCTGTTTCATAGTCTGATCCCGGCTTTCCCAATGGTCAGCATCGGAGCGCACTTCCATGCATCGCAGGATGAATGGCGTATGAAAATTGACGCGGCTTACAACGCCGGATGTGCGCGTTTTGACAGTGCTATAAAAGGCATCGGCGGCTGCCCAATGGCGGAAGACGTGCTGGTAGGAAACATTGCCACAGAAAATGTGCTTCAGTGGTGTGATGAACATGACATCTATCCCGACATCAATCGTGAAGCATTCCGCGAAGCGATGGACATCGCAAACCGGATATTCATTTAGATTTCAACCTCAAGCTTCACTACGTAATTCACACCCGACATGTCCGTTCACAACGAAGTCAAGCGTGTCACCACGCACACCCTGCAATGGATGAAGGGCCATGGCGAGAAGATCTCCATGCTCACCGCCTATGATTTTTCCATGGCGCGTATTCTGGACGATGCAGGTATTGATGTGTTGCTTGTCGGCGATTCCGCCAGCAATGTGATGGCTGGCCATGAGACGACCTTGCCAATCACGCTTGATCAAATGATTTACCACGCCCAAAGCGTGGTACGAGCAGTGCAGCGGTGTTTAGTTGTTGTGGATTTGCCTTTTGGATCTTATCAGGGCAATTCCAAGGAAGCGCTTAATTCTTCCATCCGGATTATGAAGGAGGCGGGCGCCCACGCTATTAAGCTGGAAGGCGGCGAGGAGGTAGTAGATAGTATTAAGCGCATTATTTCGGCTGGTGTGCCAGTGATGGGCCACCTTGGCCTTACGCCACAAAGCATCTATAAATTCGGCACTTACGCAGTACGTGCAAAACAGGAAGCAGAGGCAGAGCAATTGCTGCGTAATGCCGAACTATTACAGGAAGCGGGCTGCTTCGCAGTTGTTTTGGAGAAAATCCCGGCTTCATTAGGAACGAAGGTTGCTCAGGCCCTTAAAATTCCCGTGATCGGTATCGGTGCCGGCGGCGGCGTAGATGGCCAGGTGCTAGTGATGCACGACATGCTCGGCCTGACGAAGGATTTTTCGCCGCGTTTCTTACGCCGCTATGCTACCCTGTATGATGTCGTGCGTGAAGCCACCGGCGCTTACATCCGCGATGTAAAGGCCAAAGACTTTCCAAACGATCAGGAGCAATACTGAATTTATAAACTGTCGCGCACTTCGCCACATTCCAGCATCTTATTTCCATAGTAAGGGTTTTTGATTTCCGCTTCAGCACTCAGCCAATAGGCGCCTTTATTGTCAAATGCCATGGGACAATACTGCTGATAAACACCTCCATTCTTCAGGTTAGCTGCCTTCAACACGTTAAATACCCTTTCAGAAACGCCAGAGAAGTATTGCCGCTTTTGCTCAATGGCATTACCCTTTGCGGCAAGAATAGAATCGCACCCAGCCATTATCTTCTTTATCTGCGGCTGTATTTCCGTTGCCTGCGGCGCATTGCCTACTTCGTTGCCGAAACCCTCAGCCGCAGATAGCACGCGCGAGGCGGCCTCATCTGCCTTCGGTCCATCTGTTGCCACAAGGGCATCTTTCAGTGAGTAATATGCCGTCAACATGTGGACCAATTCGTCCGTCTGTACCTGGCTTAGATCTGTTTTGGGCGCAGGCGGTGGTGCCGGAGCCACTGTAGCTGCTAAACGGGCAGATTGCTTATTATCATCCTTGCAGGCGCTAAATAAACCCGCAGTGAGTAACATAACCGTAATTGTAAAGCGCATAAGTAAATACTAAAGAGAACCGTTCTCAAAAGTACGTTAGGGAGCCTGCGGCCTTGTCGTAAATTCGCGCCGTCATGCTTATATCCCTGCAAAATTTATTCTTTCACTTTGGCGCCGAACGATCCTTGAAGGCGCGAACTGGCAGGTTCACTCCGGCGAGCGCATTGGTCTGGTAGGTCCCAACGGCGCCGGAAAATCTACAATTCTTCGGCTCATGACCGGCGCTTATACGCCGGATGGCGGCACCATTTCAAAACCAAAAGATGTAAGCCTTGGCTTTTTCAACCAGGACCTTCTTTCCTTTTCTACGAATGACTCCATCCTATCGGTTGGCATGCAGGCATTTGAGCGCGCTAAGCAGGTGGAAGTACAAATGGAACGCATTCTGAAAGATTTGGAAGGCAAGCCGGACGATGCGAAGCTGCTGGATGATTACAGCCATGCACTCCACGATTTTGAGGTCGCCGGCGGTTACGAAATGGAGCATCGTACGGCTGAAGTGCTGGAAGGGCTTGGCTTTTCTACGGAAGATCTTCAGCGGCCATATAACGAGTTTAGCGGCGGCTGGCGCATGCGCGTACTTCTGGCTAAAATGATGCTCCAAGCGCCTGATCTTCTGCTGTTGGACGAACCTACGAACCACCTTGATCTTCCTTCCATTGAGTGGCTTGAGCGCTATCTGCAGGGTTATCCGGGTTCGGTCATCATTGTATCGCACGACCGTTATTTCCTGGACAGGATGGTGACCAAAATTGTAGAGGTCTTCCAGCGCACGCTCGTTTCTTACAGCGGTAACTATTCGTTCTTCCAAAAGGAAAAGCTGGAACGTATGGAACTGATGCAGCGGGCTTACGAAAATCAGCAGGACTATATCCGCCAGCAAGAGCGGTTTGTAGAGCGTTTCAAGGCCAAAGCCTCCAAAGCTGCGCAGGCGCAGAGTATTGTGAAGCGGTTGGACAAATTAGAGCGCATTGAAAGCCCGGACAGCTCGGTGCCGGTAATGAATATCAACTTTGACGTAGCTGTACAGCCGGGTAAAATCATTTCTACGCTTAAAGGCATCACGAAGCGCTTCGGCAAACTCTCGTTGCTGGAAAGCGCTGATGCGGAAATCATCAGAGGGGATAAGATCGCGCTTATAGGCGCCAATGGCAAGGGTAAATCAACATTGCTACGCATTATTACCGGCAGGGAGCCAATTGATGGCGGTGATAGAAAGGAAGGCCACAACGTTGAAGAAGCTTTCTATGCACAGCACCAGCTGGAATCGCTGAACGTAGAGATAGAGATTTTGGAGGAGCTAAAGCGCAGCGGAAGCGGCATGACGGAAGTACAATTGCGGCAATTGTTGGGCTGTTTTCTTTTTGGCGGCGATGACGTGTTTAAGAAAATCCGGGTGTTGAGTGGCGGCGAAAAGGCACGGGTGGCGTTGGCAAAGACGATTATAACCAAAGCCAATTTTATGCTGTTGGATGAGCCGACGAACCACTTAGACATGCAGAGTGTGGAGATGCTGATTGAGGCCCTGAACGAGTACGAAGGCACACTCATCATCGTTAGTCACGACCGTTATTTTATTTCCCAGACTGCTAATAAAATCTGGTGGATTGAAGAAGGTAAAATCAAAGAATTTGTAGGCACCTATGAAGAATGGCATACGTGGATGGACGAGCGGGCGGCCAAACAAAAAGCAGCTTTGAGCAATGTGCCGCCGCCAGTGAAGGAAAAGCCGAAAGAGGCTCTGCCAGTTGAAAAGAAAGCTCCCGATAATGAAAGCCGCGCGCGCCAGAAGGAGTACGAAAAACTCCAGAAAAAAGTGGAGCGCCTTGAAGTGGATGTAAAGAAGCTCGGAGCTGAAAAATCAACGTTGGAAGCGCAGCTTGGTGATCCGGCAATGTATGCCGACAAGCAAAGGTTTAGCGACCTGGATGCAAAATATCGCACCCAATCTTCTCTGTGGGAAAAGGCGAATAAGGAGTATGAAAAGGCCTTTGAAGAATTAATGGAGCTCGAAGAAAAACTCGCCTGATTTTCTAACTTTCAAGATCAAATCCATAACGCAAAATCCGAAAATCACATTATGCCATCCTTTGATATCACGTCCAAAATTGATCTGCAAACCCTCGACAATGCCATCAACGTCGTTAAGAAAGAAGTAGAAAGCCGCTACGATTTCAAAGGCAGTCATGTAGCGGTTGAGCTGAACAAGAAAAACTTCACCCTCGCGTTGGAAACAGACAGCGATATGCAGATGCGCCAGCTGGAAGACATTCTGCTCACCAAATCAATGCGGCAGGGCATAGAAAGCAATGCATTTGACATGAGCGCTGAGCTAACAGCTTCCGGAAAATTCATGCGAAAAACCGTGAAGGTGAAAAATGGTATTGACAAAGAGACAGCGAAGAAAATTGTCAAGCTCATCAAAGACAGCGGCCTGAAGGTTCAGCCAGCTATTATGGACGATATTGTGCGTGTAACGGCAAAGAAGATTGACGACCTGCAGGCCGTAATTCAATTATGCCGCACCAGCAGCCTCGAACTGCCTCTGCAGTACGTGAATATGAAAAACTAGAATGAAATCACTGCGTCTTTCAACAGCGGTTGCACCTTATCCTTCCCCGAGATAATGGCCATCGCCGGATCTATCTTCCAATCAATGTTGAGCGCCGGATCGTTAAAGGCAATGCCGCCTTCAGAGCTCTTGTCGTAATAATTGTCGCATTTGTAGAGAATTTCGGCGGTTTCGCTCAACACAGAGTATCCGTGCGCGAATCCGCGCGGCACCAGAAACTGAAGGCGGTTTTCCGCGCTCAGTTCCACACCATACCATTCTCCGTAAGTACTGCTATCCGGCCGGATGTCTACAACTACATCCCAGATAGCGCCTTCCAGCACCCGAATCAGTTTCGTCTGCGGAGTAGGATTATTCTGGTAATGCAAGCCGCGCACAACATGCTTAACCGAGCGCGCCTGATTGTCCTGTATGAATGGGATGTGATGCCCCGTTAGTTCGCTGAATTGAATCCAATTGAAGGATTCAAAAAAGTAGCCGCGGTCGTCAAAGAAGACGCGCGGCTCTATAACGATCAATCCCTCAATATCTGTGCGTGTCAACTTCATGCAGGTATTGTTGTTTTAGAAACTACTTCAAGGAGGCCATCTGTGATATACTTCAGCTCCTCATCGGTAAGTTCCGTGTGTATCGGTAGGGATATGACGCAGGTATTGAGCATGTCGGTTACCGGAAGATGGCAGTCATCACCAGCAAAAGCCTTGAGCATGTTCTGCTTGTGGCTCGGTACCGGGTAATAAATCATAGACGGGATATGCTTTTCTGCCAATGCGCTTACGACCTCATCCCGGTCTACGCCGCGCAGCTGCAAGGTGTATTGGTGAAATACATGCTTGCAATAGGGCGCGCGGAATGGCGTCACGATCTGTTCATGACCAGCAAAAGCGGCATCGTAGTAATCGGCAGCAGCGCGACGGGCGTCGCAGTATTCGTTCAGGTGCCGGAGTTTGATGCGCAACACTGCAGCTTGAATAGTATCCAGCCGGCTGTTGCACCCAACCATCTCGTGGTAGTAGCGCACTTTCTGCCCATGGTTGGCAATCATGCGCAGCTTGTCCGCCATCGCATCATCGTTGGTGAACATCGCGCCGCCATCACCATAGCAGCCCAGATTTTTAGACGGGAAGAAAGAAGTGCAACCAACGAGGCCCATCGTGCCATTCATCACAGTGCGACCATCGGAAAAGGTGTAGGTGCCGCCAATTGCCTGCGCATTGTCCTCAATCAGCGGGATGCGCTGTTCTGCGGATAAGGCCATCAGCGGCTCCATATTGGCGCTCTGACCATACAGATGTACCGGAATGATTGCCTTAGTGCGCGGCGTGATGGCAGCACGCACAGACTCAATATTCATCGTAAAGGTGTCCGCATCTACATCTACAAACACCGGCTTGAGGCCCAGCAGGGCCACTACTTCAACGGTAGCGATGTACGTAAAGGAAGGTGTAATGATCTCATCACCCGGCTTTACATCCAGTGCCATCAGCGCCATTTGCAGCGCATCCGTACCATTAGCGCAGGGGATCACATGTTTTACACCCAGATAGGCTTCCAACTCCCGGGCAAAGGCAGCCACATCCGGCCCGTTGATAAAAGCAGTGCTCTCTATAACCCGTTGCACAGCGGCATCTACTTCCGGCTTTATCTTTTGATACTGGCGCTTCAGGTCCACCATTTGCAAATGCTGCATATACTATTACTGGAAGTTTTTGAGGGCACAAAAATAGGGCGTTTTCCGCGCGGGCTGGCCGCTGTACCTTTAACGCGGTATGATGAGTAGAATTATTGCACCCCTGCTATTTCTGTGCTGCCTTTCGTTTAGTGCCGGCGCGCAGGCCGACTTATTTGGATCTACCAAAGAGCCATCGCGCAAAGGTTTCGTCATCGGTATCAATGGCAATTTTGACATGCCCGGCGCAGATATGGCCAGACGCTTCGGCAACTCTTATCGTATTGGCCCGTCCCTTTCTTACAAGACGACGTCTAACTGGATGTTCGGCGTAAAAACGGACTTCATCTTTGGCAATCGCGTGCGCGAAGATTCGCTGCTGTACAATGTCAGCGACAAATACGGGCAATTCATAAATAACGGCGGCCAACGCATTGGCGTGGGAGTGTTTGAGCGCGGCTACCTGATCGGGGTTCAGGCCGGAAAAATCCTTCCTCTCAACAAAGCACAACCACACAAAGGCATTCTTATTCAGTCGGGCGCGGGCTTTGTCCAGCACAAAATTTCTATTATAGACGAGGATAAGACAATCGGGCAGGTGCGCGGCGACTATCGCAAAGGCTACGACCGGCTGACCAATGGCTGGTACCTGGAGCAGTTTGTGGGCTGGAATATGTTTGACAGGAAAGGATTGATTAACTTCCACATTGGCCTTGATTTGCTGGCAGGTTTCACGGCTGGCCGTCGCGATTTTTTATACGACGTGATGCGTAAAGACGACGCTTCCAGAGTAGATCTACTCTTCGGCATCCGTGGCGGATTGTACATTCCCATCTTCAACAAGAAGAGTGAGGAAGTGTATTTTGAGTAACGTCACTTGCCGGCAAAGAAGCGTGCTACTATTTCAAAAAAAGCCTGGGCCGCCTCGCTGCGCTCTTCTGTGATCCAAAGCTGCTCCCGCAGCCAATCTAGTGCTCTGCGCTCACTATTGCTTTGATTAATGTAATCCAATGCTTCCTCATAAGCTGCCTTGTCATTGGCAAAAAGCTCTAAGATAATCTGGTATTTGTCGTTGATGCCTATCAGCGCGCGAATGTCGTCTTGTGCCGGCTTAGCGTTATGTACGGTAGACATCGTACGATCTGCTGTTGATGGTGGCTCGGACATTTTAGCAACAGGCTTTTCCATTGCTTCTGCAAGCTCCGCCAGCGTCGGTTCGTCATGGATTACTGGCGTTTTCACTGCCGCAAGCGGCTGCGTTTGCTGCGTAGCGGCGAGTTTGCTTCGCCATTCTAAAAGATCGGCGTACAGCACGCGTGTGTAATCCATCATCAGGTCCATATCAATGGCCGTCCGCCGCTCAGGCTGTGAGGCCAGTTCACTAATCTTCTGCAGTAGGGTAGGTATGCGTGTTGACATTCGGTGAATCGTTGAGATGTTGGATTATCAAAGGTATTCAAGCACACGCCGCCATTACTAAATTTGCCCTGTTCTACTGCTCAGCGATTCAACGAACTATTTTATGTTCTTAGAGCCACATTACAAAGGCAGCTCCTCCGGTTGGATAGAGGTGATATGCGGCTCTATGTTCAGCGGTAAAACGGAGGAGATCATCCGTCGCTTAAAGCGAGCGGAGATTGCCCGGCAGCAGGTGGAGATTTTTAAGCCGGCAATTGATACCCGCTACCACGCGCTGGACATCGTCTCGCACAATAATGAAACCCGTATCCGAAGCAGTCCGGTAGACAGCTCTGCGGCCATCCTTCTGCTGGCTGGTGACGCGCAGGTGGTAGGCATTGACGAAGCCCAATTCTTTGACGATGGCCTGCCCGATGTGGCCGAAAGACTGGCAGCGTCTGGCGTTCGCGTGATCATTGCCGGATTGGATATGGACTTTTCCGGCGCGCCCTTTGGCCCGATGCCGCAGCTTCTGGCCCGAGCTGAATACATTACGAAATTACATGCCATATGCGCGCGCTGCGGCGGATTGGCGGCGTATTCTTATCGCAAAACGGATGACGGCGCTAAAATCATGTTGGGCGAGCAGGATATTTATGAGGCGCGGTGCAGGAGCTGCTTTTTGCAGGGAATGATAAATTAATCCATTTTCGCCGAAGTACTGTCTTTGTCAGTATCGGTCTTCCGATGCTTGCCTGTGAAGGCGCCTTTCTCCTTTCGCTCTTTAAAAGTCTGCCGGACCTGGTGGCGTTCCAGCTCTGCGACAACGATGCGGCGTTCTTCCTCCGAACCTTTCAGGCGCTGCCGCGCCATCGCGGCATATTCTTCAGAAAGCTCAATGCCCAGATAGGATTTGCCCAGCAACTTAGCGGCCACGAGCGTAGTGCCACTGCCCGCATATGGATCAATAACAATGCCGTCGGCATCGTCCAGCAACGCACTGATAATACGGGCGGGCAGACTTAAGGGAAATGGTGCCGGGTGTGGATTGCCCCGCTCCGGCGGGATGCGCCACACAGACCCGAGCAGCGCATGACGCGAACGGAGCTCCTGCCCGATTTTATTTCCGTCAACTGGTTTGTAAAGCCAATAAATGCGCTCGTCCGTCTGCCAGAAACGCCAGCCCCTGATATTGGCGGCAATCCCGCGGTCCCAGATTATTTCCTGCCTTATAGTCCATGATGTTTGCAGTAACCACTGCATCGGGTGCAGCATAGCGCCATGTTCCCAACGCGTCTTGTGGTTATAGAAGAACGACCCTCCGGGCTTTAAGATGCGGTAGATCTCCTCTAATACGGCGATTTGGCCAGATTGATATTCGGCTTCGCCCACTGCATCGGCAGAGGCCTCGTAAAGGACATTTTTTACCAGCCAGCCTTTGTGCCGCTCACCTTTGTTGTAAGGCGGCGAGGTCACGCCAAGATCAATACAATTGTCCGGGAGAGACTGCAGCACATGCAGCGCGTCGCCATTAAGTATAGAATTGACAGGTGGCAGAGTCATTGACAGTGCAAAAGAAAGGTGCTCTGCCGCCGAAAGCAACTTTCTCACCCTTTTGCTACGGCACTACTATGCGGCGGTGCAGCTGCTGCGCGGCATACGTAGGGTAAACCGGCGTCCGTGACCTGGATTTTGCTGCGCGGCGCTCCTCCAGCAGCTCATTCAGGTGCGCCGCTACCGCCAGCTTAAAGCGCTCCTGCTCATTCTGCATGGTACTCACACCAAGATAGGTATGGCTGTGTACGATGCCGCGTCCGAAGAGCGCCAGGAACTCCATACTGAGCGATTGGAAGTTCCAGTTTGTTTCATCCCCATTCAATATCCCCTTTATCAATCCACCATTCAGCGGGATGTCAACGATTTCGTTTGTTATGTGTCGTGACATAGGAAAAAATGTTTCCGCTAATGTGCGGCGCTATGCCCATCAAAGCATACTAATCGTTCGTGAAGGGTTGCCCGTTTGCAACCAACTCATAAATGCGCTGTTATCGCAATCATCCGGCTCGTCGCCTACTTTTACAATATGCTTCGCCGCATCATCACACTCATACTATTGGTCACGCCGTTTGCCGCGGGTGCTGTTTCTGAAGAAGATACCTGGACGCTGGAGCGCTGTGTCGCTTATGCCCTGGAACACAATATCTCCATTCAGCAAAGCGTGCTCAACGAGCGCGTTGCGGCGCTGTCACTGAAGCAGGCCCGCCTGTCGCAATTACCGAATGCCAACCTCAGCACCGGCTATGGCATATCCTACGGCCGCTCCATTGATCCCACCACCAATCAGTTCGTGGACGGGCATTACAACTTTTCGTCCATAGGCGGCCAGGCCGACGTCCTCGTCTTTGGCTGGTTTCAGAAACGCAATCGGATTGCGCAAAATGACTTTGCGCATCAGGCATCGCAAAGCGATCTGGACCAGCTCAAGGATGATGTTTCGCTGAACGTTGCCACCGGATTCCTGCGGGCGGTGCTGGCGAAGGAGCAGATAGGCGTTGCGCAAAAACAGGTTGATCTTTCTACCCAGCAGTTTGTACAGACAGAAAAATTTGCCGATGCCGGCCGAGTACCGCAGCTCAATGTGGCGCAGTTGCGTTCTCAGCTGGCCGCCGACAGCAGTACGCTGATTACTGCCATTTCTGATTATAATGCCGCCATACTGGATTTAAAAGCGCTGCTGAATCTTGACTTTGAAACGCCGTTCAACATCCTACCGCCGCAGGTAGACGTGGCATCACTTTACGAGCTGACAGGATACGCTCCGGCTACAGTGTTTGAAGAGGCGCGTAAGCACTTCGGTTCTGTGAAAAGCGCCGATTTGCGTGTTAAGAGCGCCGAAAAGAGCTACCAGGCAGCACGAGGGGCGCTATGGCCACAGCTTACCGTCAATGCTCAGGTAGGCTCCAACTATGCAACTACTTATAAGGACTACGGCGCTCCGGTGGCCACAGGCGACTCTCAGACCATTGGTTTTGTGAATTTCGCCGGGTTCTTAAGTCTTCCCGTGAGTACTCCAAATTACCGGCTTCAGGAGCTGAACACTACGCCTTTCGGAACCCAATTCGGTAACAACCTGCGGCAGACGTATTCACTTAACCTGACCATACCCGTATTCAATGCCTGGACTTCGCAGTATAATGCCCGCCAATCTAAAATCAATGTTGCATCGCAGGAACTGGCGAAGTACAATACAGAGCTGAAGCTGAAGCAGGATGTGTATAAGGCGTCAAACGACGCACGTAGCTCCATGCAGAAATATTTTGCTGCGCAACGCTCTGCGGAGGCCGCACGGGAAGCCTTCAACTTTGCTCAAAAACGTTACGACCTTGGCCTCACTAACACCGTAGAATACCTTGTGATTCAGAATAACCAATTCCGGGCTGATGCGGCATTGGCCAATGCCAAGTACGACTTAATGTTTCGTTTAAAAGTGATTGACTACTACCTGGGCCGCTCGCTGAAATTGTGAGCATCGTATAGCATAGGCAACAAGACCAAAGAGAAGATGACTGACCACAACGCGCACTACAAGCAAGTATTAAACGAGGCTATTCAGGCCGCCGGCGCCATCATTCAGCGCCGCTTTCATGGCGAGTTTGTGGTGGATCATAAGGAAGGCATCAATAACCTGGTGACGGAAGTGGACAAGCAGGCTGAAGCTGCTATTATCCAGATTATCAGCCGCGAATTTCCGGGCCACACCATTCTTAGCGAAGAGGCAGGATTGTTGGAGCAACACTCTGACTTCGTGTGGTTTGTGGACCCGATTGACGGCACCGTAAACTTTGCACACGGAATTCCGATCTGCTGCGTGAGCATTGCGCTCAGCTATAAAAAGGAATTGCTGATTGGTGCGGTGTACAACCCGATGATGAACGAGCTGTTCTTTGCGGAAAAAGACGGTGGAGCCACTTTGAACGGTACGCCTATTCACGTTTCTCTGAAAGAAGATTTCGCCCGTGCCTGCCTGGTAACAGGCTTCCCATATAGAATGCCCGCTCATGGCGACCATCCACTCAAAGTATTTGAACGTGCCATTAAACGCGGCCTGCCCGTCCGCCGTCTAGGCTCAGCCGCGATTGATCTATGCTGGGTAGCCTGTGGCCGCTTTGACGGCTTCTGGGAGTATAACCTGAGTCCCTGGGACATTGCAGCCGGCTACCTGATTGTAGCCGAGGCGGGCGGCAGCATCACCGATTTTGAAGGCAATCCTTACGACGTTTTTGACAAGGAAACGCTGGCTACCAACGGCTTTATCCATAATCCGCTGCTGGCCATGATAAGAAACGCTGAGGGAGAAAGCGGCTTGATTAGCTGATAGGTTTAGGTTTGCAGCATGGAGCAAGACATGCAACGAACTGAAGTAGCCGCCCTTGGCGAATTTGGCCTTATCGAACACCTCACGCGGGACAATGAGACACTCAATGCATCTACGGTATTAAGCGTTGGCGACGACGCTGCCGTTATTGACCATCTGGGTAAGCAAACGGTTATCACCACTGATTTGCTGCTGGAAGGCATACACTTTGACCTCGTTTATACCCCGCTGAAGCATCTTGGATATAAAGCGGTAGCCGTTAACCTTTCTGACCTCTGTGCCATGATGGCCACGCCGACTCATATTACCGTCAGCATCGGCATCTCTAACCGCTTTTCTGTGGAAGCGCTGGATGAGCTTTACTCAGGCATTTATGCGGCCTGCGAGCGATACTCTGTGGACTTGATAGGTGGCGATACTTCTACGTCATTGAGAGGACTGGTGATTAGCATAACTGCTATTGGCGAAGTAACCAATGATGCCTTCGTTCCGCGTACTGGTGCGCAGGTCAGCGACCTCGTTTGTGTGTCCGGCGATCTTGGCGGCGCCTACCTTGGGCTACAGCTGCTAGAGCGGGAGAAGAAAATTTTTATGGAACACCCGGATATGCAGCCCGAGCTTTCCGGCCATACCTATTGCATCGGCCGACTGTTAAAACCTGAACCAAGAACAGATATCGTGGATTACCTGCGCGAAGCCGGCATTGCGCCTACGAGCATGATAGACATTTCGGACGGGCTGAGCTCTGAATTGCTGCATATCTGCCAGAAGAGCGAGGTCGGCTGCGTGATTTACGACGACAAAATCCCTGTTGCCGCTGAGACGAAGGCCGCTGCGGAAGAGCTGCATCTTAGCCCGGTAACGTGCGCGCTGAGTGGTGGCGAGGACTATGAGCTACTGTTTACGGTCAGCCAGTCTGACTATGAAACCATCTCAAAGCGCGGCGACATCTCTGTGATTGGCTATGTTACGGAAGGGGAAAAAGGAGCATTGCTCCAAACAAAGGCAGGCCCGGCGCATAAGCTCAAAGCGCAGGGCTGGAATGCCTTTGCGTAAGGGACGCGCTATAAAAGACCATCCCAAGTCAGATATTTTTGTACTTTGCCGGTTCAATATTAATACTTCATGAAGCGCTGGAAGCTTTCTCTACTTACCCTTACGCTTACCCTTTCTGTCTTTGGCATCGTGCTGTTTAGCGCATGCGAGAAAGACCCATGCACTGACCTGAAGTGCAAGAACGGCAGCGCCTGCACAGAAGGCTTTTGCCGTTGTCCTACCGGCTACGAGGGCGCTGAGTGTGAGTTTAAGACTTCCACCCGCGTACTTGGTACATTTATCGGCTATAATCACTGCGACGATCTCCCCGCGCTAAACGACACGATGGATGTGCGACAAGTAGCTGAACCGAATATCGTGGAGTTTGCTCTTCGCCATAATAATGCTACTGAAATTATCCGTGGCACTGTTGAAAATTATTCCATTATTGTGCCTGACGAACAAACCTCCAACGGCTACCTGCGTAAAGCACACGTTGTGGTAGATCATAATCAGATTACACTCGTTGTGGAGCGCGCATATAGTCCCGGCCAGAAAGGCGTCTGCACCTTTATCGGCACCCGTCGCTAATACAAAATCTTAAAGCACCTAGAGCCGGGCTGTAAAGCCCGGCTTTTTGCTGTCTGTCCACGCTGCCGTCCGTAATTTGCGCTCATGTCTATACGCGTGCAGTCGCTGACGAAAGAATACGGCGAACAGAAAGCGGTTAATGCCATTTCCTTTGAATGCAAACCGGGAGAGATTGTTGGCTTTCTGGGTCCAAACGGGGCAGGCAAGAGCACGACGATGAAAATGGTGACCAGCTACCTTGCGCCGACTTCAGGCACGGCTACCGTTTGTGGCTTTGATACGCAGACACAAGCTATGGAAGTACGCAGGCGCGTAGGCTATCTGGCAGAAGCCAATCCGCTGTATTACGATATGTACGTGCGGGAATACTTAGCCTTCACCGCCGGAATTCATCATTTAGGCCAAGGCGCTAAAGCACGAATTGAGGAGATGATCAGCATCACCGGTCTGGGCCGCGAGGCGCATAAGAAAATTGGCGCCCTCTCTAAAGGTTATAAGCAGCGCGTTGGCCTTGCGCAGGCTATGATGCACAAGCCCGAAGTACTTATTCTGGATGAGCCAACCTCCGGCCTTGACCCGAACCAAATTGTTGAAATCCGCGACCTTATCTTGAGCGTAGGCAAGGAAAAAACGGTGCTGCTCTCCACCCACATCATGCAGGAAGTGCAGGCCATGTGCAGCCGTGTAATCATCATTAACCGCGGAAATATTGTGGCGGACGACAGTGTAAATACTTTGAAAACCGAAGGAACGGTATCCGCACTGCTCGTAGTCTTTGACAAACCCGTAGCGCATGGTAAGCTAAATGCGCTGAAAGGATTATCCCGCGCTGAAAGTGTAGGCGATAGCCGCTGGAAGCTGCACACCAAGGACGCTGATAAGCTGCGCCGTGAATTGATGCAATGGGCTCTAGCTGAAGATGTAGCCATAAACTCTATGCAAACCGCAGGACAATCGCTGGAGGAAGTGTTCCGCAGCCTGACGAGTAGGGAAATTGAAGGAAAGTAGGGAAACGAGGCTAAGCCGCTAATAATCAGCGTTTAGCCGTGCTGCTCGCCCAATCTTTGTCATCCCCGAAGGGAATCTGCTTTCTCACAGTTGATGAAGGCCCGCGACAGGCGTAGTTTGGATGAAGCAATGCAGTCGCTGCGAGAGATTAGATTCCCTTCGGAAATGACAAAGTCGCTGTAATAAACAGCATCAGAATTATTTTGTCGTCTTAAGGCCCATCTGCACGCCTATCTTTTCATATTCCACGTCGTTAGGCTCCCAGAGCTCCAGTTTGTTATGCTCTGGGTCAAGGATGTGAACAAACTTGCCGTATGGTACTGCCTGAATCGTGTCCACAATCTTTACTCCGGCATTTCTCAAATCCGCTACGAGCGCTTCCAGGTTTTCTACCCGGTAGTTGATCATGAAATCCTTGACGGATGGCTCAAAGTACTTCGTGGTTTCCTTAAACGGGCTCCATTGCGTAAACCCTTTTTGGGTGCTGTCCGCGCCCTGATGCCATTCAAAGACAGCACCATATTGATTGACAGCCAGGCCGAGGTTCGCGGCATACCATTCGCGCAGCGCCTTCGGGTCTTTACACTTGAAGAAGATGCCGCCGATGCCGGTTACCTTCTTCGGGCCTGTCGTGCCTTCAGAATCCTTCGCAGAAATAGCTCTGAATGCGAAACCACAACAGAACGATGTGGCGATGGCTACGATGATTAGTAGTGTTCTTTTCATTTATTTGAATACTTACAACCGCTAATATAATGAAGGCTCCTTCGCATTCTCCAGCTAAAGCCTGGGCAGCTCAAAGTGGATTCTAAGCACATTTTTATGCAATATGAATTGGCCGGGCAGGCAAAAAACTGTCGGAATGCCATTCCGAATTTTTGGAATAGGGCCCGGAAGCTTCATAATGGCATTCCGAATTTTCGGAATTGAGGTTTGAACACTCAGGTGCTATTCCGGATTTTCGGAACACGGGTTTGAAGTCTCAGAATGGCATTCCGGTTTTGCGGAATGGAGCTTTGAAGAAAACGGACTTAAACCAGTTTATAAGCCTACCTGCAGGGCTACTTGAGCTAAAGACTACCATCAGGAGATTGCGGGCCGGTTGGGCTTAGACGGAGTCTTAAGCCCAACTGGAAACAGAGCTTAAACTTTGCCAAGTTCTTGTCTGTTTTTCTCTATTACATCGTCCAGTACTACTTGCAGCAGTTCCTTTTGCAAAGGCAGCATATCTTTTAACCACTTAATTCCAACATCTGGCGGCAGCCCGCCATATGGTTCTACTTCTTTTGACAAAATTCTTGTCTCAAGAAATTGCAGAATAGTAAAACAATCAACATCGTCGCCTAAGGAATATACGATTGTGAGCAAACCTCGTCGTAATAAGGTTTCAGTTAGAACGGGCCGATAATAGCAGATTAAAGAAATGATTACCCATTCAAGTTCAGCAGCGGCGAAAGTGTTAGTTTGTATTCTGTCTGAAAAATTGAAATAAGCTTCAACGATTTCGTTGTCTGAAAGCGTCGTGTCACCATTAAATAGCCTTTTGTAAATGGTATCCAGATAATTAAAACGACTATCAGAAATGATGCTTTCAAAACGCCGCCTATTTTTCTCAACTAAGTTATCATTTGCGTTCTAGAGTGGAAGATGCGTTTGAATATCTTAAGCATTCGTAACTATTTTGGGCGTTGTAGTGTTTTTAAAAATGCTATTAATTTATAACCTACGCGAAAAGCTCAATAGGAATCCAGCCGATGAGCGGAGCGTCGCAAGGAACGCCCAATAGTAACACTTGCGCCGACAAACAAAAATCGCTAAAACAGCGCTCCCTGCACCTCTTCCTCCGCCACATCACTATCCTCATTCACCAGCACCACATTTTTCAAATCCGCGGTAGCAATGCGCGTGCCTACGGCCTTCCAGCCGGCCACGTCCACCGTATCCGCCAGCGATACTTCTTCGGCTTCACGCTTCTTGCCATAGTCTAAGGTCACCACCGGTTCCTGGTGCAGTGTCACCCAATCCAGGAACGAATCCTTGCCTTCGCGGATAAACAGGAAGCGGTTGTTCAGCGTCTGCGTTTCAATGTAGAAGCGCTTGGCGTTGTACGCGCCCGTCTTCTCGTCAAAATAGATGGCGGTCACCACCTTTTCGGGGTCAAAGTGTGCGAGTAGCTTGAGTGTATCCCCATTGTAGCGCGTGCTCATGTCGGGGCGGCTCAGCTCGTAGGTGCCGTCGTGGTAGAAGGCAATCAGCAGGTCGTCTTCAGCAAAGCGGCCGAGCAGGCGGCCGTAGCCGTCCTTGTTCAGGCGGCCAATCTCGGTGTCAAAAAACAGCTTCGGTGCGGAGAGGGTAGAGACGCCCTTCTCCTTCAGCTTCACGCTTTTTACGGGGTACTTCGTTACCTGATTGCCGGCAGCGCCGCGGCCCTTGATTTCAATATCGGCAAAGGAGAAGCTCAATCTCCTTTTTGCGCGCAGATGAAGCGGGATTGAGATGAATGAACACCACCTCAGCCTCGGCATTCGGATTGGCGGTAAACCAGAGCACCTTGCTGTTTGGCGCTGCCCTTCGTCAGGTCGTATTCCTTGTCGCGCGTAATGCCGGTTACATTGAATCGCTTGGCCATGGCAATGCCCGTCTTGCCGTCGGTGTAAATCATGTTGTAGGTGGTGCGCTCGTCGGCTTTCTTGAAGATGGCGAGGTGAATGATGTCTTTGCCCACAAATGTTTTGTCGGCCACCTTCGTCACGATCATCTTGCCGTCCTTGCGGAAGACGATGATGTTGTCCAGTGTGGAGCAGTCAAAGGCAAACTCGTCCTTTTTCAGGCCGGTGCCGATAAAGCCTTCCTTGCAGTTGCACGTACAGCTTCGTATTGGCAATGGCGACCGTCGTAGCCTGAATGGTTTCAAAAGGACGAATCTCGGTTTTGCGCTCGCGGCCCTTGCCGTATTTCTTGAGCAGGCCTTCGTAGTATTTAATGGCGAAGTCTGTCAGGTGCTCAATGTCGTGCGCCACCTGCTTCATGTGCTCTTCCACAGCCCTGATGTGCTCATCGGCCTTGAAGGAGTCAAACTTGGAAATGCGCTTGATGCGGATTTCCGTCAGGCGGAGAATGTCTTCCTGAATCATCTCGCGGCGGAAGCAGTTTTTTGTAAGGCTTTAAACCCTTGTCAATGGCTTCCAGTACGCCTTCCCAGGTTGTCTGCTCCTCAATATCGCGGTAGATGCGCTTTTCAATAAAAATCTTTTCCAGCGATGAATAATGCCAGTCGTCCTCCAGCTCAGCCAGCTTGATCTGCAGTTCGCGCAGCAAGAGGCCTTTCGTATGGTCAACCGACATCCTCAGCAACTCGCTTGCACCGAGGAACTGCGGCTTGTCGTCCGCGATCACGCAGGCATTGGGCGAGATGCTTACCTCGCAATCGGTGAAGAGATAAAGCGCATCAATCGTCTGGTCGGGCGAAATGCCGGGCGCGAGCTGAACATTGAGCTCAACATCTTGCAGCCGTGTTGTCGGTGACGCTCTTGATTTTAATCTTTCCAGCGTCGTTCGCTTTCAGGATAGAATCAACAAGTGAGCTGGTGGTTACGCCATAAGGCACGTCGCGGATGATGAGCGTCTTGGCATCCAGCTTCTCAATCTTAGCGCGAACGCGCACCTTACCGCCGCGTGCGCCGTCGTTGTAATTGCTTACGTCTACCATGCCGCCCGTCAGGAAGTCCGGATACAGCTCAAAGCGGCGGCCCTTCAGATATTTTATGGCGGCTTCAATCAGCTCGCAGAAATTGTGCGGGAGGATTTTAGTGGAAAGACCCACCGCGATGCCGTCCGCGCCCTGCGCCAGCAACAGCGGAAACTTCATCGGCAACGTCACCGGCT
Organism: uncultured Bacteroidota bacterium; assembly: GCA_963782125.1. Lineage (GTDB taxonomy): Bacteria > Bacteroidota > Bacteroidia > Chitinophagales > Chitinophagaceae > UBA1952. The sequence continues at coordinate 200,797 of CAWAID010000006.1, read as the reverse complement.
CATTCTTCCGGCCGTCGTAGGAAAGCTGCCACTCAGTGGTCTTGCCGTTGAAGGCCACTTCGTTCGCAAACTTGGAAAGGCGCGCCTCAATGTATCGCGGCGCGGCAGCGGAATCGCCCGTGCGAACATCGCCCCAGTTGCCCTGCGTTTCTATCAGCAGGTCTTTCTGGCCCAGATTTACCATCGCATCGCCAATAGAGGCATCACCGTGCGGATGGTACTGCATCGTCTGCCCGATGACGTTCGCCACTTTGTTGAAGCGGCCGTCGTCCATCTCCTTCATCGCATGCATGATGCGGCGCTGTACAGGCTTCAGGCCATCGTCAACGGCTGGAACGGCGCGCTCAAGGATTACATAGCTGGCATAGTCCAGAAACCAGCTCTGGTACATGCTGTCGATAAAAACCGACTTGCTTTCCGCGTGTTTTGGGGATTGGTTGTCTTCCATTAATTACAGTAAAATAGCCGCAGGCAGGCCGCCCGCATTCAGTTAAAAAAGGCTTGGTAAAAGAATGCTCTAAGATACGGAAAAGGCGCGAGGGGCGCGGGATGTGGCCGTATAAAGGTGCCGTTAAAAGCCAGAGATATAGCGTATTAGAAACCCCTTGCAGAAAGCATAGTCTCGTGTTGTTATATTCCGCCGCTTTCTAGAGCCTGGCCGCTAATTGCTTGTAAACGTGTAATGGCTTTTCAACTTGCCGCGTTATCTTTCGCAGTCGCAAACAATACCATTTATGCGCTTCTGGCTCTCTACTTTTGCCCTATTGCTGCTTGCCCTGACCGGCTGCAAAAAAGATACAACTACCGAACTGGAAGGCCAATGGCTCTTTCCGATTGCCAAAGGCGCTCTTGGGCTCAACTCCGTCAATTCGCTGAAAAATCTTCAGTATCATATTCAGATTCCGGCGCAAAGCATCAGCCAGCCGGTCAATATCCCAGTATCATCGCCGGGCCTAAAGCTGTCACACGTCGGGCCGTTTCCTGTACAGATCACTGATTGGCTGAAGCGACTGGACGTGGATACACTTGCCTTTTCAGGTAGCCTTAATAACTTCTTTCCTATCCCTATAGGCGCGGGCACTCAGGTAGTAATGCGCACTTCCCGTGATACATCTTCGCCGGCCAATATTGCCGGTACGGCAACTATTGCCGCTAATATCCCTCCGGGCAGCCTTTTTTCCTTTGATATACAGGTTCGTAAGAAATCGCTCAGTGACTCTGTGTTTTTCTTCCTTGAAAACTTCAACTCTCCGGCCTATAATAATGTAACCTTCACGGCTACGGCTACAAGGCTGGATATCATCTTGAAGGTGATAAATGCGAGCTACATTGAAATCTATACGAACCGTACTTTCTCTTCCACCGATACGACTGAATTTTCGTTGGGCAGCGATGATCAAATCGGCATCCACACCAATGGCAGCCTGAGCGATACGGCAACAAGCGGAGTAATCAATGTATTTGCAGATAATAGCCTGCCAGCGCATGCCGGCATTCAGCTTTATTTCCTGGACCAGTCGCGCTCGCTCATCCTTGACTCGCTTTTTCTTCCGCCTGGTTCTAACGTAGAAGGTGGCCGTACTGATGGCGCCGGCAATCCTGCATACATATCTGCGACTGCAACTAAAGTGCCTATTAGCCGCGGCAAGCTGGATCGCATCAAAGCTGCCGCCTATGTGATTAGCCGATTTCAGTTTAACACTTTTGGCTATCCGGGCCTGTTTGTGGCTGCGAATCAGAATCCTAATCTGAGCGTGCAATTAACGGGTGATCTGAAACTCAATATCCGTTTCTAACGAGGACTTTGCTAAAAACGAGATTTCCAATGAAAAAATTTATCCTTTCTGCAATGTTGGCAATCCCTGCGTCTTGGGCAAATGCGCAAATAGACATCGGTGCGCTGCAGGATGCACATAACGCTGCTAACGCTGCTCGGCACATGCCCACGTACCTCGGCGACCGCTTCTCCCGCTTTCAGATTAATGTCTTTAGCCCATACGTCAGTCTCGGCAGCAACTTCGCGACGGTTGCGGATGCTAAGGAATACCTGACAGCGGACAGAATTACCACCACTTTGATTGGCAATACCATCATGAAGCTTCAGCAGTCAGGATAACATGATAGCCGGTTCAGTGGATATGGCGATTGTAAACGCTGCGTTCAATATCAGCAACCGCAATGGTAATAAATCAATTTCCATTGGTTTTGGTGTGAATGAGCGCGTTGAGCTTAGCACTGTATTCAACCAGGAAACGCTGCAGCTTGCCTACAACGGCAACAAGCAGTTTGCCGGCCAGACGGTAGAACTTGCGCCCCGATTCAACGGCCTCGCGTATACCGAGTATTACTTTGCGGCAGCTTACAATATTCGCCCGCTTAATTCAGATGTGGTGATCAAGCCGGCTGTTCGGCTAAGCTATCTTTCAGGACAGGCAAGTGTGCAAATGGAACATGCCAACTCTATAACGCTTTATACGGAACCTAACGGCCGATACCTGGACTTTGGACTGAATTATACCATAAATACTTCGCTCGGCAGCGATTCGGTGAAGCTGAGCGGCTCTTCCTTCAATGTAAATGACAAGAGCCTTCAGACGGGCGCCGGAAGTGGTTTCGGGATGGATCTTGGCCTGCGCGTGTCGCCGCGGCCAGGTATTCTGCTTAACATAGGCGTTATGGACATTGGCAGCATCCGCTTTAATAAGAACACAACGAATATTTATAACCACAGCACCTACCGCTACGAAGGGCAGGAGCTGAGTTTTACGGACAATCAAAGTATTGATCTGGATTCACTGTCAGAATTTGCGCGGCCTAATTATTCTTACCAGGAATACTCTGTGAGCCTGCCGACAAAGCTGTTGCTCAGCGGAACCATTGGCCTAGGGAAATCTGAGACACGCGCGGGCAGCTATTACCGGCATACGCTTTGTGGCATGTATGTGCAGGGCTTTGCCAATTACCTGACTGCTACGACGGTACCTTATGTAGCCGTTGGTTATACCCACTCCTTCAGCGGTGTTTTTAATCTTGGCGCCAATGCTGGTGTAGGCGGCTTATGGGGCGGTAATGTAGGCCTTCTTGCCTCTCTGAAAGCCGGACCATTTCTATTTGGACTGAGGTCCAATAATGTGCTGCCGCTCGTAGCACCGTCGGCGGGGCGTGGGACAGATGTTGGTATGTTGCTGGGCCTCGCGTTCTAGACCAAGCCGTAGATTTCGGCTCGCCCGCCCTGCAAATGCTTCATGCAGCACCATCTGCATCCGTTAAGTATTCTGTATACTACTTAATAATTCTATCAATTATATTAGCCGTGGCTAACCTGCCCGGCTATGAAAGCTTACCTACTGATTCTGATCTGCCTGTTATCATGCTCCTGCGTTCTGGCGCAGGAAGATGATGCTGACTGGAGCTACGACGCGCACTTCAACTTTGGATTCAATGTTTACTTCTTCAGTGGGCACGGACAGAAGTTTCCGGGCTGGAAAGCCTTTGCGGGTGCCAGTTTTGCTGCCGTAAACAAGCACCATTATCTTCTGAACTACGGCCCGACGCTATCATTTTACTCTAAATCGCTTGGTGCAAACCTGAGTCCGTTGGTAGACGACGTACAGATAGATTTTGCGCATTCCCTCAGCGCCGGCGGATGGTGGGGGCAGACGCCGGGCTACACCAAATATCTGCGTACACTGGGCAATAGCGCCGCCTACAACATGGTGCTGAACGAACGAAACGCCGCTTTTCTTTCTACCATTTTTGTCTTCAATAATCACGGGCGAAATCAGGCGCTAGGGGCTATTACGGCCAACTTTGGTGACTTTACTGTAAACTATTACAACGATGGCGGCGCACCAATAGATCTCGGCTCTTCTCCGACCATTTGGACCGGTACTGGACCGGCGGGATTGGCTTCTTCTTTCACAACAACAGTTCTTTCAATAACGCCGAGTTCCTGTTTGATCAGTTCACTGGTTATGCGCCTATGATGTATGAGATGTCCTCCATTCTCGGTATCCGCCTGCCCGACTATAATCTGGATGATGCGGAAAGCAAGGAGCGGAGGGCCCCAACCAATTTCAATACTTCCGCCTACAACCTGCGCTGGTTTCCATACCGCAATTATGCGATTGACATCGGTGTCATCGGTTCGCTGCGCTCTGCGGACGACAACCATGTTTTTGGCCTTCAGGACATCATTCACACCATCGGGCGATACCCACTGCATCCCAATAACGATGCAAATCGCTTTTATCTCGGCGGCACTTATCTCAATTACCAACATGCGCAGTTTTAGCCTGATTTTACTTGGCTGCTTTCTTAGCGGCCTTTTTGGCTGCAAAACGGCAAAAGCGCCTTTTTACACTAGCCGGTGCGACAGTCCGGATTTCTACCGGCGGGCACTTGGATGGGCGCCAGGCACACACAAAGGCCAGCACGTTGTGGTGTACACAACAGATTTCAAAGAGCAGAAAGTAGTGTCCGGCAATGTGCTGATCTCTCCATCAATCAACAGATATAGCAATCGTGAACTTGCTTACTATGATAATAACCGGACAGGATACAAGCAGGAGCTATATCTCGTGCGCCTTGAAAGCCTGCGTGGGGCGGACCATGATACTTTTATTTATTTCACGGTTCTTTATAAAGTCAAAGAACAAAAAGGATTTAGCCGGGCATATGTTGGCAGTCGCTATGGCGATTATGCCATCAATTTTTACCTGGAATTATACATGGCGGAGGATGAAGAAGCGCTGGTATTGAAGCCAAAGATGCGTCCACTCTCGCGCAAGGCAGTTTCAACTCATCTATTGTTTGTAGCAGACTCTTTGCGCCCAATGGGCGATTTGAACTTCACCCGAATTATTGACCGGGAAGACAACAAGTTTGGCGGCGCGGACCCGTACGTCTTTGAAGTAGGCAAGCACTTTACTGACCTTCCCGGAGGCCTACGGTTTTACAAGCTTGCCGATTATTACCTCAATTAATAGCTTAAGGCATATGTTCAGTTTCCTACGTTCACTTTTTGGCAAGAAGCCGCAGCGTCAGTGCCCAGACATCTGCTGCGGTGGTAAAATGTACCATCAGAGATGGGTCAATGGAGGCTGTGAGTTGGTGCTGCCAGCCTTCAAAGATGGCTGCGATGCTGATGCCGAACATTGCGATGACGACATGTTGCTGGCGCTGCAAGGCGGCCGGCAAAAAGGTACTGCCGATGGTAAAGTATAGCTACTGCCTGTTTCTATGTCATTTTAAGGGGTGACCAATGAACGGGTATTCTAAGTACCGCGGCATCAGTCAGCCAGCTTATCCATGAACCCATCAAAATCCCGCTTCAGCTTAATGAGCGAAGGTTTGTGCAGGTACATCATGTGTCCGGCTTCATAGTAAGTAAAGGAAACATTGCGGCGCTGCGCCTGCGGCAGAAACATATGCTGCACTACATACTCAGTTGTGTACCAGGGCGTCGCCATGTCGTAATATCCACTGCCGATCCAGACCTTTAAGTGAGGATTTCTCACCATTGCGGAGCGCAAATGTTCTGCAACATTGAGGTATCCATTTTGCGAGAAGGACCACGGCCAAACGCGCCCGGTCAGAATCTCGTAAGGCAAATCACTTTTAAAGGCCAGCTCACGGCGGACATAATCATTGAAAACGTTGGTAAACGGTCCACGCACGGTAAGGTCATAGCTCGGGTCATAGTCATAGCTTTCGCCGGCGCGGTCGTAGTCCGTGCCTGTGATTCGGGCGTCAAAACGTCCTATTGTTTTGCCCGTCGCACGCAGCAACTCCTTATTAAAGCGGCCAACACTCAGGCGAAGATTGGCTTCATCCAGATATTCCGGCGAAAGGCCGGTGAACTCATGCAGCTTGGCTATAACCGCGCGACGCTCATCCTGCGACAACCGGTCGCCTTTAAGCAGCGCGCCAATGTAATCGCCCATTGCATATTGCTGCGCATCCTGCATCAGGCCTTTAAGGGACGTGTACTTTGCATCAGCCCGGCGGTGGTACCATGCGGAGGCAGCGAAGGTTGGCAATTGCAATGCATAAGGCACTTCATTGTCGCGACCGGCATTATGGGCGTTGAAGCTTAGTACTGCGGATAAGAGGATGATCCCATTCAGGTAAATGCCATGGGCATCCTGCAAATAGCTGCTGAGTCCCGCAGCGCGCGTGGTACCGTAGCTCTCCCCGGCAAGGATCTTTGGCGATGCCCAGCGTTTGTAGCGGCTCAGATACAGACGAATAAAATCGCCGACGAATCGGATATCATTATCAAATCCGGTATAGTCGGAGGCTGGCGTCTTACCCTCCGGTCTCGTGTAGCCAGTGAGCATTGGATCAATGAACACGAGATCTGCATTATCCAGCCATGAATAGTCATTGGGAACGCTATGATAAGGTGGCGGCAGGCTTTCACCGCTGTCGGTCATCAACACACGCTCCGGGCCGAGCGCGCCCATGTGGAGCCATACGGAAGACGAGCCCGGACCGCCGTTGAAGGCAAAGATGAGCGGTCTTGTAGCAGCAGTCGCCCCGTCTTTGGTATATGCGGTAAAGAAGAGTTTCGCCCTGAGCGAATCCCGCTCATCTTTCATTGGCATGTAGCCGGCTGTTGCTGTATAAGCAATAGAAGAAGATGGCGTACGAAGTATATGATGCGTCACGGAGAGCGGACCGGCCGCCCATTCTTTGTCAAGAGGCGCAGCGGGCTGTGCATTGATGCAAATAGGTAGTACGCAAATAAGTGACAGAACTATTGAAAATCTCATTATTTGTTAGGTGACGGCCTAAAACTAAGTGGATTTTGTGGTGGAAGTATACTTATCAATTGCATAAGGACGATGCCCGTCCGCAAAGTAACTTCCGTATTTTCCTGCTTCATCTGCGTCAAATCTCCTTTCGACAACTTATTCTGCAAAAACAGAGCAAGCGCCGTTACATTTTCTGGAAAACACCGCGATAGTTGTCTACGGTCATGTCTTTCAAGCGTCAGCGTTTTGGGCGTTAGTTCGCCGCCAACTTTTACAGGACTATTTTTATCGGGAAACCGAATTGTGTATGACCCGTGTAGCCGTTCTTGTTTTAGTTGCTCAATTATTTTATTCAGTCGCCTTTGCGCAGCTTTATGATGTGAGCAAGGGTACGATTGACTTTCACTCCAGTGCACCGCAGGAACTGATACATGCCCGGAGCAATGCCCTGCGCGGGGTAGTAGATGTAGGTAAAAAAGCGTTTGCTTTTCGCGTAAGGATGATAACTTTTGAAGGCTTCAACAGCCCGCTGCAACGTGAGCATTTTAATGAAAACTATATGGAAAGCGCCCGTTATCCCGAGGCCGCCTTTGCTGGCAAAATCATTGAAGATGCCAATCTCACAATAGATGGCGAGTACGACCTGCGTGCCAAAGGCAAGCTAAACGTTCACGGGCTGGACCAGGAGCGTATTATTAATGCGCATGTTTCCGTCAAAGGTGGTAAGATGAATATAAGCTCAGACTTCAACGTTATGCTTGCTGACCACGACATAAAAATACCACGGGTTGTATACGACAAACTCGCACCAGAGATCAAAGTATCTATCAACGCAAGCCTGATTCCCCGGTCTTGAGTATTCTTCGTCTGATTCTTTGCAGTCTGCTGCTTTGCAGCGCCGTAAGCGTCGTGGCGCAGCATCCCTTTAGCCGTGATGTTTGGCTCAACGAAGGTGGCGCGGCAGTACCGGTGCATGCTTTTGCGCAGGATGACGAAGGTTTCATGTGGTTGGGTACTGATGCGGGTCTCTATCGCTACAACGGCCGTAGCTTCCTCCTTATTCCTGAAAGCAATGGCAGCCCCGTTACTGCCGTTGCTACTGATGGTAATGCGGTCTTTTGCGGCCATGCCAATGGACAAATCACCCGCTTTGCGGACGGTGTTATGCGGCAACTGGACTTTGCGGGGGCCAAGCCAGGAAGCCGCATTATGTCGCTTCATGCATCCGGTGGGGTTCTATGGGCCAGTACAGATATGCAGGGCCTATTCGCCTTGACAGGGGGAGTTGGCTACAGCGCTAATACAAGAAACGGCCTTTCTGATGATTACGTTTACCAGACAGCCATTACCGGACCAGGCCAACTGCTGGCGGCTACGGACGGAGGCATCAACATTTTAACGCTTGCCGATAGCCGCCACTTACGCATAGGCCTCGCAGACAGCCGTGTTGGAATGAAAGACAATATAGTGCGTGCCATCGCTGCCTCGCCTGATACTGCCAGGTACGTTTGGGGAGGTCTGCAGACTGGCGGCATACTTCATTTTCAAATGAACGGAGCAGCGGTGCATTGGTTAGGCACTATGCCGGATTGGAACTGGGGCCAGATTAATTGCGTTTTGGCGCTTAGTAATCACCGTGCATGGGTTGGCACCGAGAATGGCTACCTGGTTGATTGCCGGTATTCGGACTTAGGAAGCTATGACCTGAAGCCGCATTACTTTCCCGGCAAGCGTTTTTATCAGCTGTTACAGGATGCATCCGGTTCTTTATGGGCGGCAACGGGTGAAGGGCTGACTGTAATTACCGACAACTACCTTTCTTACCTGACAATGGGTAACAACTACCGCCTGGCAGATATCACTGCAATGGCGTGTGATAATATCAACTGTCTCATCTACGCCCAGGGGTCATTATTGTATCAGTGCGCACTGCCCAACCCAAAAGAGGCCACCATAGCGCTCAATGCGCAGGCCCCGATTACCTGCCTGTATAATGATCCCCACAACCGCCTCTGGATTGGCAGCCTCGGCACGGGACTCTGGTGCCGCGACCGGGGAGTTATCCGGCCGGTCAAGAACATACCAGGCCTCCTGGCCGGACAGATACTGGATATGTCGGGCATTGGCAATACGCTTTGGGTGTCCAGCCTGAATGGTGTAGAGGAGATTACTTTTTCAGATGCAAGCGGCATTGTGCCGCAGCGAATCCGGCATCATGGCAAGCATACCGGCATTGGCAGCGATTACGTCTATCAGCTAGTTCCGGACCGCCGCGGCCGCATGTGGATGGCTACTGATGGCGCTGGTGTTTGCATGTGGGACGGACTGCGCTACCACCATTGGGATAGTAGCACAGGGATGCGCAGTAAGGTTGTGTACAGCATAACGGAAGACACGGCAGGACACATATGGGCCAGCACGCGCAATGATGGTCTTTTTGTGTATGACGGTAATCGCTGGGAGCAGATTAATCGGGAGCACGGACTTATGGACGCCAATATCTCTACCATTGCCGCCAATGCCTCCGGTCAGGTAATTGTTGTGCATGGAAAGGGCATGGACGAGTGGTATCCTGAAAGCGGGCAATTCCGTCATTACAACCGACGTCTGGGCATGGATATAGACAGCGTGAGCAATGCGCTTAACTGCTACGCCGTTGATACTATGGGTAATGTCTGGATCCCTTTTGAGCACGGTATCATGTGTTTCCAGAAGCTGCCACGTCGCTACGGCCTGCAGCCTGGAATAGCTATCAATGATGTGCTGCTCTTTCTTAAACCCGTGGAAGCGGGCAGGCAAGAGTTTACCGCCGGCGAAAATCATCTAAGCTTTCACTTTGACGGCAGTTCGTTTACCAATCCGGAACACCTGCGTTACCGTTATAAGCTGGAAGGGCTGGATTCTGGTTGGGTTATTACGACCGATGAAGCGGTAACGTTTCCGCAATTGCCTGCTGGACGATATGTCTTCAAGGTACAGGCATCTCTCAGCCCCTCGTTTGCTATGGCAGGCGAAGCCAGCTATCCGTTCTCCATTGCTGTACCATGGTGGCGACGCTTGTGGGCACTGGCGCTTTGGACTACAATATTGGGAAGCGGCGTGTATATCTATATGCGCCTGCGCGTGCGCCAGCTGCAGCGCAAAGCCGCATTGCAACGGGAGCGGATGAGGGCAGAATATGAACAGCTCAAAAGTCAGGTAAACCCCCACTTCCTTTTCAACTGTCTTAACACGCTGGCAAGCCTGATAGAGGAAGACGCTAACCGGGCGGTGCACTATACCTTCCAATTGTCCGATCTCTACCGCAGCATTCTGACTTATAAAGATCGTGATCTGATAGCCCTTTCGGAGGAGCTGGAATTGCTGAACAAGTATCTCTATATCCAGCAAAGCCGCTTCCCGGGCTGCCTGCGGGTACAAATAGATGTGCCACTGCACATAGCTCAAGATCGGCAAGTCGTTCCCCTGGCGCTGCAATTGCTTGTAGAAAATGCCATTAAACACAATATGGCTACAGAAGCACAACCGCTCGATATTAGCATCAGCGCCACTCCTGATTCCATCACAGTGAGCAATACGCTTCGCCCGAAACTGAGCAAGGAGCCGGGCGAGGGGCTTGGCCTCGTCAATATTAAGCGCCGCTATTCGCTGCTGAGCAGTCAACCGGTATCTTATGACGCCCGCAATGCTATATTCATCGTGATAATTCCACTCCTGTGAACATACTCATCATTGAAGACGAAAAGCCGGCAAGCTCCCGACTGAGTAAAATGTTGCTGGCGACTGCGCGGGACATTCAGATTCTTGGCGTGTTGGAAAGTATCGCCGCTTCAGAGGCATGGTTTGCATCCAACCCCATGCCTGACGTGGTGCTGCTGGACATCCACCTGGCAGACGGATCTGCATTTGACCTGCTGCAGGCGTGTTTCTATCACAGCGCCGCTCATTTTCACAACGGCATACGACCAATATGCAATGCAGGCATTCAAGACTAAGAGTATTGACTATCTGCTAAAGCCGGTAAAGGTGGATGAATTAGAGGCCGCACTGAATAAGCTGGAAGAATGGCGCGCTATGTTTACAGTGCCGACCCGGGAAACAGAGTCAAAAGAAGAGGCAAAGCACCCTTCAGCCAGCCCCAAGAAACGCTTTGTCATCCGGATTGGGGAACATTTGAAGACGCTTTCTGTAGAAGACATTGCTTATTGTTATTCAGAAAATAAGGTAACGTTTGCACGAGGTCTCGATGGCCGGAACCTCCCTATGGACCATAATCTGGATGCGCTGGAACATATGCTGGACCGTCAGCAATTCTTCCGCATCAACAGGCAGTTTATTATCAGCCTGCAGGCTATTGAAGAAATGCGTTCCTACACCAAAAGCCGCATTATCATCAAGCTACGTCCCGCTTGGAAAGAACACCCTGTTGTTTCTTCAGAACGTAGTGCAGATTTTAAGCTGTGGCTCGGTGGCGAGCTTTAGCGTTACCCGTCGGCTTTGATTCGGCCGTATTCATCCGGTTTTTTTCCCTGTTCGGTAACGTTCTTTAGCAATCGGAATTTTGACCGGCTATTATTACATCGCAAAATAAATCAGAGAATACTTTATGCGGTTAATAGGAAAATAGTAAATGCGGAGTTTAGAGGTCGGTGCGCAGTTCTACTATGAAGCCGCAATACCTTTTTGATGGATGGTTAGGTGTAGGGCGCGTGATTCCTTTTTGAATCCGTGCCTTTTTTATTTTCATACATAGAGCTGGTTCATGCATCTTTTTTCCGGTTTCGTCGGGAATGGTGAAGCGCCTGGCTGCCGGCAGCAGTAGCTTAGCATAGCGACGTTTGGCAAGGATATAATCATTAAAAAATGGATTATGAAGACGATAGGAAAGACAAACAAATGGTTATTCAGCATGGCCGCTTGTGCAATGACATTCGGCGCATGTCAGCATCCAGGAGATGATGTTCAACCAACAATATCGTCAAATGGCACTAATTCAAACAACGGGAATAGTGGAACTAACAATGGCAGCACCGCTGCGGACACCGCACTTTGCTTTGAGCGGGATGTACTGCCCATCTTCATCTCCAATTGCTCTATGCCCGGCGGTTGCCATGATGCCATCTCCGCTACGGATGGCTATGTGTTCACTTCTTACGCCACAATTACTGCTAAAAAGTTTCGCGCCGGCAGCCCTGATGAGACGGAGCTGTACGAGAAGATCACAGAAGATAAGCCGGATAAGATAATGCCCCCGCCGCCAAATGCGCCGCTCACGCAACAGCAGCGTGCGATTATTTATCGCTGGATTAAGGAAGGTGCTAAGAATACTACAGGATGTGTCGCCGGATGTGACAGCACAAAAGCTTCGTTTGCTGCCAACATTCAGCCGGTATTGAACCAAAACTGTAAAGGATGCCATAACAGCGTCGGCGCGTCCGGCGGTGTGAACCTGGAAGCATATGCAGGCGTGCAAACGGTAGCGCAGAACGGTCGCCTGCTAGGCGCGATCAAGCATTTAGCCGGCTATTCGCCTATGCCGAAAGGTGGGAATATGCTAAGCAGTTGCCAGATCAGGCAGGTGGAGCGTTGGATATCAGAGGGGGTGCAGAACAACTGATGCGAAGGATAATTTAGGTTACGCCGGCGGCCTGATTCCCGTTTCGTCATCCGACTTTCCCATTTCATCCGGAATGCGCTGTGCGTAGGTCGTTACTTAGGATATTTTTGGTTGAACGCCGAACATTAGCCATGAGACGATTTATTGTTCCTTTAATTGCTGTGTTGGTTGTCGGCATCATTGTCGGCGCGCTGCAATGGTATAAACCACACCGAAAGGCAGAATCTGAAAGAGGCATTCCGGTCACGGCCGAAGCCCTTTACAAAAGCTTCAAGACGAATGAGCAAGCAGCTAATAAATCTTATCTCAACAAAGTATTGATTGTAAGTGGCGAGCTGCAGGGCCAGGAACGCAATCAGGACTTACAAACCGTTGCTATCCTGCGCGGGGAGGCGGGCGACGACTTGCTGGCCGGCGGCGTAATGTGCACATTGCGCGACACGAATACGAAAATTACTAACACTACTCATTTAACCTTGAAGGGCTTTTGCACCGGCTTTGCCAATGACGTACACCTCTCTGACTGTGTTGTCAGCCATCCCTAATCCGCCATTTTCACACCATGATGCGTCTAATTAAGCTAACGTTTTTCCTGTTCGTAGCCGCTACAGTTGGCAGCCTGAGTGCCTGCTACACCGATAAGGCTGAACTACTATATCCGGCTGGAAGCTGTGATACTGGCAGCGTGACCTATTCAGGCAAAGTGAAGGGCATTTTGGAGCAGAACTGCACCTTCAGCGGGTGTCACAATGCAGCTTCTGCGTCTTCGGGGGTGATACTGGACAATATTGCAGGCGCACAGGAAATTGCCCTGGACGGACGACTGTTAGGCACTATTACCCATGCAACAGGCTATTCACCTATGCCGAAAGACCGGAATAAACTGGATGACTGTACCATTCAGCAAATCAGTATATGGGTAGCTGCAGGAGCTCCGAATAATTGATGGTAAGTATTCATTGATTAAACATAAAAACAAAAATATATGAAATTTTCAAGCTTTCTCATTGTTGCATTGTGCCTGAGCGCCTCTGCGTTCAGTCAGCGATATATGACGCGCACGGGCAGAGTCACGTTCTTTTCCTCCACGCCGATGGAGAATATTGAAGCGGTAAATAATGAAGCTGCCTGCGCGCTTGATGCGAAGACCGGCGACGTAGTGTTCCAGGTGCCCATCAAAAGCTTTAAGTTTGAGAAAGCGCTCATGCAAGAGCATTTCAACGAAAACTATATGGAGAGCGATAAATTTCCAAAGGCAGAATTCAAAGGAAAAATTGCCAATGTGAGCGGCGTCAACTTCAGCCGTGACGGTCAATATCCAGTCAATGTGGTGGGTAAAATGACGATGCACGGCGTAACGCGCGACGTAAGCGTGCCGGCAACTATCACCGTCAAGGCCAAAGAAGCCGTCGGGACGGCCAAGTTCCGGGTGCGTACTGCCGATTATGGCATTAAGGTTCCCGCCGTAGTTTCCGGAAAAATTGCTTCTGAGATTGAGGTTAATGTGAACAGCCAGATGGCGCAGCATTAGTTGGCGCCGCAACATCCCAACACACAATTATGATCAGAACTATACTGCTAAGTGCGGCGCTGCTGACGATGACTGCCGGCATTTCCTATGCACAGGGGGAAGCCGACACGAATACCAATGAAGGAGAGGACCTGCTCAACATGTTGGAAAGCGAGCCGGGCGGCCGCCCACAGCGGCAGTACGTGACTGCAACTTTTAAGTCAACACGCGTTATCAATGGGCATAGCATTGAAAATGTGGCCAAAGGCGTGCTTGACTTTCGGATCTCGCATCGTTTTGGCCCCGTCAATACGGGCGTAAAAGAGTTCTTTGGTCTGGATGGCGCCACAACCCGTCTTGGATTTGATTATGGCGTTACTGACTGGCTTATGATCGGCATCGGGCGTTCTACTTTTCAAAAAGAAGTGGATGGACTAATCAAGATTAAGATCCTGCGCCAGCGCGAGGGTGGGGGAATGCCCGTAAGTGTGAGCTACCTCGGTAATGCCGGCATCCAGACTGCCGACGTTGCAGTGCCGGACGGTAAAGAGTATTTTTTCAGCAACCGCGTAGCGAACGCGAATCAGCTCATCATTGCGCGGAAGTTCTCATCCGGCTTCTCCCTGCAGCTCATGCCTACGCATGTCCACTACAATCTCGTCCCATTAGCAAAGGATCATAATGACGTGCTGGCCATGGGCGTAGCGGGTCGCATCAAGCTCAACCGCCGCATTTCCTTTACCGGAGAATACTACTATACCATTCCTGAGTATGAGCTGACGGGCTCGCGCAATGCCTTATCCTTAGGATTTGATATTGAGACGGGCGGCCACGTTTTTCAGCTCATGTTTACCAATGCACGCGGCATGAGCGAGCGCACCTTTGTAGGCCAGACAACTGATGACTGGGGCGCTGGCGATATACATTTCGGCTTCAATATCTCAAGGGTATTTACTATTGTAAAACCAAAAGGGATGGCAGGAATGCGCAATAAAATCTGGTAAGCAGGAACATAAATAAGGTCAGCAAGTTGCTCTACCGGTGCCGGGCATCCATGTAGTTTTGCACTCAAATGCTGGCACTCTGCCTATTCGCTTTTCTTGCAGGTTTCATAGATGCAATGGTTGGCGGTGGCGGACTGATACAGCTGCCTGCCTTTTTCCTGTTCCAGCCGCAATTGTCGCTGGTGCAGACGTTGGCCTCCAATAAAACTGCTTCATTTGCCGGCACCTCGCTTTCGGCATTTCATTATCTGAAGCAAGTGAAGCTGGCCTGGCGACAACTTGTGCCGGGCCTGATAGCTGCCGCCATTGGCGCTTTCTGCGGAGCACTTCTGGTCAGCCTGGTTCATAAAGAGCAGTTCACGCCCGTTCTCATTATTGTATTGGCGCTCGTGCTGCTTTACACCGTGTTCAACAAGAAATTGGGTGTGCACAGCACACATACATTGAGTCTCCGGAAACACCTCCGGTACAGCATTCTTACCGGCCTTACCATCGGCCTGTACGATGGCTGTATCGGGCCGGGAACAGGCAGCTTCCTAGTCTTCGCATTTGTGCTGCTGTTTGGCTACACGTTTGTGCACGCTGCCGCCAACGCCAAAGTCCTCAATTGTGTAACCAACGCAGCCGCGCTATCGTTTTTTCTTATAAAAGGTGCGATTGTATGGAGCATTGCGCTGCCGGTAGCTGCGGCTAATATGCTGGGGAATTATGCAGGCACCAAGCTGGCGCTGCGTAAGGGGAGCGCCTTCATCCGGGTGTTTTTTATAGTAGTAGTTGTTGCCTTGCTCTTGCGGTTATCGTGGCAATACTTAGTGCCTTAGGTTGCACTTTTCGGGTATACCGGGGTAACCATTCACCTGGCTGAGACTAATTCATTATTTTGGCGCATCATTTAATAAACACCTTTTATGAATACAGATCAACCGCCATACACCAGCATCCAGTATATGGGTAAACCGTTTTCCGCAGATATGGAGGCGCACGTGCAGCAAACGATTCATAATGTAGCAAGGGTATTAACGCCTTTGGCAGCTGAGATGGATGAATGGCCATCCGGCTATGTTGAGATAAAAGATACGGGCACTTTTATCGTTCAGTCATTTCCGCCGCGGCTCAAGGAGCAAATACTGACGCTGCTGAAATAGACAAGCAAGGACCAAAATATTGCCGCTGTGACAGTTCGTGAGCTCTAAGCACATTCAGGCAAAAACCGCAACATAGTGCAATAGTTCCCTTTTCTTTGCGATACAAAGTGAATGGAGATGATGAAAACGTGCGCAGCTGCCCGGCCATTCGTTGCGAAAGATTCTGTAGTCCGCCGACTCTGGGGCGACGCTGATATGATCCTCTTGATATTTGCAGGCGCAGCGGCAGAATTTGCGCTTAACAAGGCTGTTGACTGGCTTTATTTTACCGGCAAACTTCCTGCTGACCCATTAGGGCGGCTCTTCTCAACAGTTGGCTATGCCAGGAGGATTGTGTTTGCTTCATTGGATGAAGGTAATAATGCCATTGACACTATCCGGCAGATACACAGCGCAGTGGAAGGCGCACGCGGCGCGGCTATACCGGAATGGGCCTACCACGATGTACTATTTATGCTCATACATTATACCATAGCAGCCGGCGAGCTCTTAGGCGCACACATGGAGGATAATGAAAAGGCGGAAGTGTATGATGTTTTTTACCGCGTGGGAGTACGCATGGGCCTAAAGGGCCTACCATTAACCTACCTTGAGTGGCTGCGGGCCAGGGAAACGCACCTGTGCAATGATCTCGCGGCCAGCGCATACACTGCCGATCTGTTCAGGCAATACAAAAAGCATCTCGGCGCCCTGCGATTTAAGCTATTAATAGAAAGCCAGAAACTGCTCGTTCCCAGGCGGGTAAGGGCATTGCTCGGTTTTGGCAATAATTCCCTACTATCGCGGGTTATCCCGCTATATAAGTTGTGCAGATTACTGAAGCTGGATTGGGTGCCCAAAGCGCTGCTGCTTCCCAGTAAATACAGGGCGCAAATCAAAGAATTGGACATGCGTCCGTCTGCTTAGTCTCGTATTCATACGCTCGCCGCAACTGAAAACTTTGAAAACTTTTTCGCACTAATGATTGGCGTGCAAAACTTGATCTGGACGTCATTTTCTGCCGATTCCCGCATGTAAACACAAAAGAAAAAGCCCGCGAATGCAGGCTTTTATATTGTTAATAAAAATAATAAGTAGCCGCGACAGGAATCGAACCTGTATCAACTCGTTAGGAATGAGCTATTCTATCCATTGAACTACGCAGCCAAAATGCAAAAATCAAATCTCAGGACCCAAATCCCAAATCTATTTCCAGCGCAGCGTACGAATCAGGTGATCCATATCAGTATGTAGCAATTCAGTTACCGGCCGTAAGGAATCTGCATTGGGCGTCACGTTGAAATACAGCGCGCCGCGCAAAAAATGACGACTGCTGTCAGTGGCAAAGAACTGATATGCAGAGGCTGAGTTACCGCCAACATCATAAAGGATGCCATGCACGTTGCCAGGCAGATGGAAGGCTGGCGTGTTCATATAATCCGCGCGCTTGGTCAGGTAAAAGCTCATGTCATGCGTGTCTTCCATAAGCTGCTCCAGCGGATGGGCCGCGCTTATTTCCTTGTAAGAAAGGTAAAAGGTGCCTCCCAACGTGGGGAAGTCAATATTGATCCAATAGGGGTTTTCAGGCTTAACCCCCGCCATCAGCGTGTCTTGGGAAATGTGGCCATAAATTGGATATTCAAAGGCATATGGGAAGCCGACGCTGTCAAAAAGCCGGTAAGCATGTTGCGGAGTATCCATGCGCGCATAGCCCCTTGGCTTAGGCACATACGTCTCAGGCTTGCAGGAGGCAACAGTTATTAAGATACAAAACAGGCAAAGGAGACGCATGGCTGCGAAAATACCACCGGCAAGGCTTGCGCAAGGGGCCGTATTTTCGCGCCTCAATTATTCTATATTATGGAAGCCCAGCAAACACCCGAACAGCAGCTCAACATAGAGCTTTCCGAAGAGATGGCTGATGGTCAATATGCCAACCTCGCGGTAATCACTCATTCCTTCGCCGAGTTTGTAATAGACTTCGTGAACGTGATGCCTAACGTGCCCAAGGCGAAGGTCAAGAGCCGTATTGTAATGACGCCGCAGCATGCCAAGCGGCTCATGCGCGCCCTGGTGGATAATGTCAAGCGCTTTGAAGCGGCACAGGGCATTATCAAAGACCAGGAACAAATAAATCTTCCCTTCAACTTCGGCGGCCCTACGGCGCAAGCCTGATTTAAATGCGGAATTCGGAATGCGGCGTTCTGAATTCATGAAGCATTCAACCATTCCGCACTTTCGAATTCCGCATTCCCACGATGCATAATAAAATCCTCATCCTTGACTTCGGATCGCAATACACGCAGCTCATAGCGCGGGCCATCCGCGAGCTACAGGTATATTGCGAGATCCAACCCTGCACCAAGCCTGTTGCCTATACGGACGATCTGCGGGGCATCATCCTTTCCGGCTCCCCATTTTCTGTCAACGACCCGGCTGCCCCTAAGCCGGATGTTGCGGCCATTGCCCAACACCTTCCTGTGCTCGGCGTATGCTATGGTGCACAACTTATTGCACAGCAGTCTGGTGGCGATGTAGGCAAGTCAACACACCGGGAATACGGACGGGCGCATCTGTCAACCGTGGCGCAATCGCCGCTGCTTGCTACCGTTACAGATGGCTCACAGGTCTGGATGAGCCACAGCGATACGATAAAGGCGCTGCCGGAAGGCTTTAAGCTGGTGGCGATGACGGAAAGCATTCCCGTGGCCGCGTTTCAGGCAAGCGAAAGCTTCGCGCCAAACCCTGTTTTTGGCATTCAGTTCCATCCCGGAAGTAACGCACAGCACAGATGGTCGGCAAGTGCTGAAAAACTTTATTATGGACATCTGCGGCTGCGCGCCCGACTGGACGCCGGCTGCATTTGTGGAAGATACCGTTAGCCGTATTAAGCAGCAGGTCGGCGAGATGGGCAGGGTGGTGATGGCGCTCAGCGGCGGCGTTGACTCTACGGTAGCGGCCACATTGATCCACCGCGCCATCGGCGACCGCCTTTCCTGCATTTTTGTAGATAATGGCCTGCTGCGGAAAGGCGAGTTTGAGCAGGTGCTGGAAGGCTACCGCCATCTGGGCCTCAACACAAAGGGCATAGACGCGCGTCAGCGCTTTTACAAAGGCCTGGACGGAGTCAGCGATCCTGAGAAGAAGCGTAAAATTATTGGGGGTCTTTTCATTGACATCTTTCAGGAAGAAGCGACCCACATCCAGGATGTTGGCTTTTTAGGCCAGGGTACTATCTATCCGGATGTGATTGAGTCACTTTCTGTGCACGGGCCTTCACAGACCATAAAAAGCCATCACAACGTAGGAGGGCTGCCGGAAAAAATGCACATGCAGCTTGTAGAGCCGCTGCGTTTTCTCTTTAAAGATGAGGTTCGGCGTATAGGCCGCCAGCTGGGCATTGACGAAATGTTCCTCTCGCGCCATCCGTTCCCCGGTCCGGGCCTCGGTATCCGCATTCTGGGAGCCGTCTCTGAAGAGAAAGCGCTGATGCTGCAGGAAGCAGATGCTATCTACACACAGCATCTGCGCGACAGCGGCCTTTACAATGAAGTATGGCAGGCCGGCGCCATTCTGCTGCCCGTACAAAGCGTAGGGGTGATGGGCGATGAACGTACCTATGAATATACCCTTGCCTTACGGGCCGTGACGTCTGTTGATGGCATGACTGCCGACTGGGCGCACCTGCCGTATGAATTTCTGGCAAAAGTGTCTAATGCCATCATCAACGGTGTGCGAGGCATTAACCGCGTGGTGTACGACATATCTTCCAAGCCACCGGCTACAATTGAGTGGGAATAGTTTTTCTTAGCGGAAGCATTTTATGAAGCGCATTTTTCCTGTTCTTTCCTTACTGCTCATCGTAATTGCGGGGGTGCACCCTGCGGCATATGCCCAATTCTGGAAAAAGCTATTTGGCAAGGAAGAGGAAACGCACACCATACGCAAACCTGTACAGAAAACGGTTAATAACCGCAAGGCAGAAACGATCACCGCTTCCAGGAAAAAGAGTCCGGAACCGCTTAAGCTCGCGGCGACAGTTAAAAAGCCACGGTATCGCGTAGATGTGCTGGTGCCGCTGTACCTGAATGAGTTGGTCAGTGGCGGCAAGCCGGTTTACAAAAGCCATCTGCCCGATAAAGTGCTGCCTGGCTTGGGTTTTTACCAGGGCATTCAGCTCGCCGCAGACACGTTGGATGGTACCGATTTCCATCTGGACGTTCACGTGCACGATATCAGCGACCCCGGCAAGACCGTTGATGTGCTGCTGAAAGGGAATAAGCTGGACTCGGCTGATTTGATTATCGGCATGGTGCAGTCGTCACAAGTCGCGCCGCTCGCAGCACTTGCCAAACGGCGGAATGTCAATTTCATTTCTACCCTCACGCCGGCTGACGGCGGTGTGAAAGGCAATCTTTATTTCAATCTTGCCCAGCCGACTTTGCAGCAGCATTGTACAGCGCTGAAGGCGGCTATTGCCAGAAAAGCAAACGCCACCTCGCCGCTGCTGATGTATCAGCGCAGCACCGCGCCATTAGACCTGCAATGTTTCAGGAACCTGACGGAGGATAGTGGTTTTGCATATACAAAGGTTGCTATGAACACGCCGATGGCATCAGAAAAGCTGCGCAACTTTCTGGATAGCAATCTCACCAACATAATCGTTATGCCGATTGTGGATGTGGTCTATGCCACGCAGCTACTGCAGCAGCTTAGTAAATCTTTCCCCAATTACAATTTTGAGGTTTATGGCATGCCTTCCTGGAAGGGACTGAGCTTCCTGCGTAAGGAGGGTGCTCTTCCGAACATCGGCATCACTATTTCATCGCCGTTCTACTTTGATGTCAGCAATTCCGCCGGCAAAGGATTTTCTGATGCGTTCAATGAAAAGTATGGTGGCCGTCCTTCAGAGCTAGCGTACCGTGGTTACGAGACGCTATACTGGTATGCTTATCTATTGCAGCATTACGGCACCATTTTCAACGATCATTATAGTGATAATGGTGCTGCTCCGTTTACGCGCTTTGATATGAAGCTTTCAACAGATAGAGATGGCTCGCCGCAGTATTATGAGAATGAACACGTGTATTTATACCGCTATCAGAGCGGTTCATTTAGCGTAGAGCAATAAGCGGTACGTTGCTTTGATTTTTACCTGGCTGGTAATTAGTATCAGCAATACCTATTAGAAAGCTATAATGCTTATAACAAGAAGCGGCGCTGTTCATAACAGCGCCGCTTCTTAATTTCAGATAGTTATCTCGGACTATTTCCTGGATGCTTTTGTATCTACTACCTCAACATCAAACACCAACACAGAGTTGGCGGGGATAAGCGGACTTGGGCTTTGTGCGCCGTAGGCCATTGTTGAAGGAATATAAAGTGTGCCTTTGCTGCCCTTCGGCATCAGGCCAATGCCTTCGTCCCAGCCCTTTATTACCTGGCCCATACCCAGGTTGAACCAGAATGGCTGCACGTGGTTGAATTTGGGATCAACGTTGGAGTCAAACTTTTCGCCGCTCAGCGTCATGCCGGTGTAGTTCATGCTTACACTGTCGCCAGTGCCCGGCTTGGCACCGCTGCCCATCTTATCAACTTTGTAATAAAGGCCGGAGGCGGTACGCGTAGCGTTGATATTATTTTTAGCCAGATAATCCTTGATTAGCTGCTCATCAACACCTACTTGCTTGGACGCAGCTTCCTTCTGCTCAGCCTGCAGTTGAGACTGGGTCTTTACGGTTACCACCTGCACCGTATATTCCATCTTCTGGCCCTTGCCCTTCTCCATCCAAGGCAGGGGCTGATTTCCGGCCTTAATAACGGAGTCAACAGAAACGCGGAAAATCGCACTATCGCCTTTGGTCAGCATTTGGAAGCCTTCTACAAGATCGCCCTTAAAGGCTGGCGGCGTCAGCTGGAAAGGCACCGGCTGGTTGTTATTCATCTTACGGGAGTCAAACAAAATAGAGTCGCCTTTTGGGAAACGAACGTAGCTCTTGATGTGGAACTCCATATAATCGCCTATGGCAGGCTTTTGGATGCCGGCTTCGTCCTTAATGATTTTGTATTCCAAGCCATTGGCCGTCTTCTTAAAGCCAGCATCCTGCGCGTTGCAGGAAGAAAAAGTAATTACCGACAGGCCGAGTACGGCCGGCGTAAGGTACTGTTTTACCATATTGATTTTTAAGTGTGTGAGTATGCTTTTTAGAGCGGGTGAAATTCGGATAAAATCTTTTTGAAACGGGTCACAGTGTCGTTAAGACTTTCGGAAGATTTACCACCTGATGCATTGAAGTGGCCGCCTCCCGAAAAGTGTTCGCGTGCAAAGCGATTTACGTCAAAATCGCCCTTGCTGCGGAACGATAGCTTGATTTCATCGGCGCGTTCGGTGATTAGCGTTGAAAACCGGATGCCGGCCACGGAAAGCGGATATTGCACAAGCCCCTCTGTATCGCCCATGTTCAGATCAAAGAGTTTCAGGTCTTTACGGGCAATTGTGATCAGGCCGGCGCTCCACTGAGGAAAAAGCTCCATCTTTTCAATGAGCATATAGCCGACAAACTTCATGCGGTTTGGCGCTCCAGGCATCAAAAACAGCCTCGTGGATAAGGCTATGCCGGAGTCCACGATCCAGGAAGTCGCCGACCATCCGGTGTACGGAGGCTGTGGTGGCCGGATAGCGGAATGAGCCGGTATCCGTCATTGTACCGGTATAAAGACAGGTTGCTATGTCCAGATTGATGAGCAAATTATCACCAGCCAGGTTGATGAAATCGTACACCATCTCGCAGGTGCTGCTTTTATCTGGCTCACTGATGCCATAGTCCCATACCGGTTTAGGGAACATATGATGGTCTATTAGCAATTTCGGCTGCAGTGGCGGCCTCCAGCGCCTGTTGCAAACCTTTGACACGGCTGGGGTCATTAAAGTCAAGGCAGAATACGACATCGGCATCACGCAGCGCATTTTCCGCAGCAGCGGCCTGGTCTTCATGGTCAATGATTGCCTCAACTCCCGGCATCCACATTAAAAAATCCGGAACGCTGCTCGGCGCCACAAGCGTTACCCGATGGCCTTTCAGCTTCAGATAATGATATAAACCGAGCATAGAGCCAATGGCATCACCATCCGGCTTGTGGTGCGTCGTGATAAATATCTTCTTTGGTGATTGCAGCAGCGGCAGTGCTTCAATAATAGGCTTCATGGAGGCGCGAAGGTAACTGCCACCCGGTGCGAAAACGTTTTAAGAACATTCCAACGACTAAATGCAAACCATGACGCCGACCAGCCCATATCTTCGCGCCGTTTTTAAAAATACATACTATGGCTACCAACCGCACTTTTACGATGATCAAGCCCGATGCCGTTCGCAACGGTCATATCGGCAATATCCTGCAAATGATTAATGCCGGCGGCTTCCGCATTGTGGCGATGAAATACACGAGTATTTCACTGGAACAAGCAAAGAAGTTCTATGAAGTACATGCCGAACGCCCATTCTATGGTGAGCTGACAGAGTTCATGAGCGGCGGTCCGATCGTAGCCGCCATTCTTGAAAAGGATAATGCCGTGGCTGATTTCCGCACGCTTATAGGTGCCACCAATCCGGCGAACGCTGAGGAAGGAACCATCCGTAAGAAATACGCAACGTCTATGGGCGAGAACGCGGTGCATGGCTCTGACAGCGATGAGAACGCCGAGATAGAAGGCGCCTTCTTTTTCAGCGGACTGGAGCGTTTCTAAAACATCATTTCCTGGAATAAAAATGGCTGCTTCAGTTATGTGGAGCAGCCATTTTTATGTGGAGACGGTCTTTCAAACCAGCTCCTGGAGCTTCTCAATAACTGCATCCACCTCTTGCCGCGTATTATGGCGCGAAAACGAGAAACGAATGGGTACCAATGTTTCTGACTTTCCGTTGTACAGCGCTTTGATTACATGGCTTACAGAGGATGCCCCGCTACTGCAGGCACTGCCGCCGCTGACGCAGATGCCTGCCATGTCCAGATTAAAAAGCAGCATGTCGCTCTTATCTGTTTTGGGAAAAGACACATTTAAGACAGTATACAGCGATGATCCGGCCGTATCACCATTGCACACCGCCTGCGGGAATGTCTCCGTAATGCGGCGACACATATAGCTTTTTAGCTCGTTTACGTAAGTGCTGTCGGATTCATAACGAGAAGATGCCAGCTCCAGCGCCTTTGCAAATCCTACAATGCCGTACAGGTTTTCCGTACCGGCACGCATATTTCGTTCCTGTGAACCACCTGACAATAATGGATTAATCTTCACCAACTCATTGACAAAGAGTATTCCTACGCCCTTCGGGCCATGAAACTTGTGGCCTGCCGCGCTGGCAAAGTGAATAGGAAAGGAATGCAGATTTACCGGGTAATGCCCGATGGTCTGCACCATATCGCAATGAAAAATAGCGCCGTACTTTTCGCAAAGCGTACCAACTTTTTCTACGTCCAGCAGATTGCCAACTTCATTATTGGCGTGCATCAGCGTCACCAGAGTTTTGCCAGCATTTGCAGCAAGCAGCGCTTCAAGATTGTCCAGGTCAACATGGCCTTTGTCGGTAAGTCTCACAAAAGAAAGCTGCGCATTGCCTTCCCTGGCCATATTCTGAACGGTGTAAAGCGTTGCATGATGCTCAATGGGCGAGGATATAATGTGCGAACAGCCTAAATCATGCACCGCCGCGCGGATAGCCGTATTGCTGCTTTCTGTGCCTCCGGACGTAAAGAATATTTCGGCCGGCTTGCAGCCAAGGATCTTTGCCACAGACTTGCGTGCCGCCTCAATGGCCATTTTGGTTTCCCGCCCATATGAATAGATGGAGGAAGGATTACCAAATTTCTCTGTGAGGTAAGGCATCATCGCTTCCAGCACTTCTGCATCAAGGGGCGTAGTGGCGGCATTGTCAAAGTAAATACGCTGCATAATTGGGCGCGAAAATAATCTATTCTGCCCGGCTACCATACCAGCGCACTTGCGCCGAGTATCGCCGCATCTGCTTCGGGCAGCCCTGACAGCAGAAGCCTGACCTTATTCCTGTAGATGCGCAGCACTGATTCCTCCAGGTACTTTTTGGTAGGAAGCAGCAGCAGATCGCCGGCCCGCGCTAAGCCGCCAAACAAAATGATGGCTTCGGGGGAAGTGATAGCGACAACATCGGCAAGGGATTGCCCTAAAATCTTAGCTGTATAGTCAAAAATTTCCAGTGCCAGCTTATCGCCGCTTCCGGCAGCAATGCCTACTGCCTTCGCCGTAAGCTCATTTTCAGCACGCAGAGCAGAATTTTCAGAATGCGTCTGCAGCCATTC
Organism: uncultured Bacteroidota bacterium; assembly: GCA_963782125.1. Taxonomy (GTDB): domain Bacteria; phylum Bacteroidota; class Bacteroidia; order Chitinophagales; family Chitinophagaceae; genus UBA1952. Next base: position 175,451 of record CAWAID010000006.1, on the reverse strand, counting down.
CGTTGCAGTCCGGACAATCCCGGTGGCCGATGCATAAGTCTCCAGACAGCCATGCCGCCCGCAGCCGCATTCCCGGCCGTCACGTACGGCAATGACATGGCCAAGCTCTCCCGCGAATCCATCATGACCATAAATCAACTGTCCGTTGGCCACAAAGCCGCTGCCTACGCCGGTGCCTAATGTGACCATCACAAAATCTTTCATTCCCTTCGCCGCACCGTAGGTCATTTCGCCGATCGTAGCTGCATTTGCGTCGTTGGTAATGATTGTTTTGAGGTCAAGCGCTGTTTCTACCAGTCGCGCCAGCGGGATAACTCCTTCCCATTCCAGATTTGGCGCATAGGCAATCTCGCCGGTGTAGTAATTTCCATTAGGCGCGCCGACGCCGGCGCCCGCTATCCGGGCGCGGCCTAAATCATCAATAATGGGTAGGACGCGTTTCGCCAGCCCATCAATGAACGCTGCTGCGGTATTGTAGCCGCGGGTTGACAATCTATCGTGCATCAGTATCTCCCCGTTGCGGTTGACGATGCCGAAGACGGTATTGGTGCCGCCAATGTCTATACCGAGCGCAAGGTCTTGCATTTGGAAACTAAGCGAGTATGTTTGCGCTACACGCTATGGCACAAAATACTGCAAAGCGGAGCTACAGCTTCGCGCTTTTTCTGATTGGTTGTCTATTCTTCATTTTCGGATTTATTACCTGGAGCAACAGTCAGCTCATTCCGTATTTCAAGATAGCCTGTGAGCTAACGCAGGCGGAAGGTTACCTGGTGGCGACGGCGTTTTTCGCGGCCTATTTTGTAATGGCCCTGCCGGCGTCTTACATCCTGCAGCGGACAGGTTATAAGAAGGGCATGAGTATCGGTCTGTTTGTAATGGCAATTGGAGCGCTCATGTTTGTTCCCGCCGCCCATGCGCGCAGTTATCCCATGTTTTTAAGCGGGCTGTTTATTATCGGCAGCGGCCTGGCCTTGCTCCAAACGGCGTCCAATCCCTATGCCGTCGTATTAGGACCACATGAAAGTGCCGCACAGCGGATTTCTATTATGGGAATTTGCAACAAAATAGCCGGCATCATAGCGGTGTATACGTTGGGAAGTATTGTTTTGAAAAATTCTGATGCGTTGGTGGCTCAGCTTACCACGCTTTCACCTGAAGATAAAGCTGCAGCGCTAAATGCGCTTATTCAAAGGGTAGTTGCTCCCTACGTGATTATTGCCACTATACTTGCCGTCCTCGGCATCGCAGTGCTTTTCACCGGCCTGCCGGAAATAAAGGAAGAGGAAAGTGAAGAAGATACGATGCTATCTGCAGGCAAGACCAGCGTGCTGCAATTTCCACATATGCTGCTCGGTGCGTTGGCTATTTTTGTATATGTTGGTGCCGAAGTGATATCCTACGACACGTTTGCAGGATTCGGACAGTATTTGGGCTTCTCGCTGGACACAGCGAAGAACTTTGCAACGTTTACGGGTTATGGCTTGCTGGCCGGTTATATCGTTGGCATTATTGCCATTCCCAGATTTATAGATCAAAGGAAGGCGCTGCTCTATTTCACACTGCTGAGCATGGCACTTGTCATACTTGCCATCCTGACAAAAGGAACTGTCGCGATTGCAGCGTTTGCCTGCCTGGGCTTCTCCAATAGCGTTATGTGGCCTGCCATCTTCCCGCTTGCGTTAAAGGGCCTAGGCCGCTTTACCAAGACGGGCGCCGCATTCCTGATTATGGGCATTGTAGGGGGCGCGGTACTGACACCGCTTTACGGTAAGCTTAGTGAAGCGCTGGGAAATGCGCAACAGGCTTATTTATTGCTGATTCCCTGCTATCTATACATTTTATACTATGCTTTAGCAGGCTATAAAGTCGGTCGGCGGCGGTAAGCGGAATGGTTGTATGGTCCGTTCTATCCCGGAATCCGCGCCATATACTTAGCCATCTCTGCAAGCTGCTCGGTTACTTGCTTATTCGTGGCCTTGGCACTCTTGGCACGGGCAAAATACATTTTTGCGCCGCGAAAGTCTCTGCGGTTGAGCGCAAGATTAGAGAGCTGGAGATAGGCCATAGCCTCACTGTCTTTATCTGGCAGACCCAGTTTTACGGCCTGACGAAGGTGTTCGTAAGCTTCTTTCGTATTCCCTTTTTTTGCCGCAATGGACCCAAGTTGCAGGTAAGCCGTACCCTCCGCACCTTTCTCAGTCATGCCGGAGGCAATGCTCTGCTTAAAATCCTTCTCGGCCTGGTCAAGATCGTCGGTAGTTGCGGCAGATAGCTGGCCGCGCAGCATATAATACGAGGAACGCAGCGGCTTATAGAGCCATTCGGGCTTCTTTACCCTTCCTAACAATGCCTGAGCGCCTTCCATGTCGCCCATTTCCATATAAGCTTGCAACAGCGTCATGGGACCAACCATAAAATGGGCAACCACCATAAGGATGGCGATCAGGATTGGAATCCAGGCAACCCACCACGTTACCTCAAAACCCAGGAGGAAGCCGAGCGCAAGGAGCACCACGGCAATGGGCAGGCGATTAAAGACAATAAACTTGCGCAGCGCGAAATTCTTGATCATAGGGGCGCAAAAGTAAGCCGCCGACCTGTCTGCGCCTCAAAACAGATAATACCGCATGCCGCTGGAAATCAGCCTCAGCCAGTTTACATTCTGAAACTGCACCGAAAAGGTAATGCTATGTGCAAACTGATTATCCGGATAAATGCTTTTCAGGTAATCATTATAATCCTGGCAAAGCACCAGCGGCACGTGCACGAGGAAAATATCCCGGAGTGCATGAAGCTCCAACCCGGCGGAATACAGAAAGCGGTTGCCGGATGGATTTATCCTGGCCGCATTAGCATAGGTGCCGGCGTCCAGATATAGTCGCACCGGCAGTGCGCCCAGCGGCAGGTCGGTCTTGATATTAATAGCCGCGAGCCAGTCGTCGCTGCGGCCTAGCGGGAAGCCATAGAGTGGGGTGGGCAGTTTGCCGCCGCCCTCCTGAATACTGACCTGTCGGGAGCTCAACCCCTCACGCTCGCTTCGGCCGAAGTAACAGCCATCGTAGAGGTAGTCATTAGCGCCGGTGTACGTAGTAGCCAGCCAGTATCGGCCTTCTGACTCATCCGTTGCGCGTTGAAGATATTTACCGGCGTAGCCACGCAGATAAAGACTTTTGCCGCGCGCATTATAGTCAATGCGTAAAGCTCCTTCGGCGCTCAGCTTCGCAAAAGTTTTTCCAAGCTGGCCTTCCAGGCTGTAAGAAAAGGGATTGAAGGTGCGGGCGTTCTTGTGCGTGTAACGCACTAACCCATAACTATTCTGAACATCGCCGCCAATGCGCGGAATATACTTCACGTCTTTAGGGTCGCTGCTGTCGGCAGTAAAGGCAAAGCCTTCTTCCCAGATTGCATAGGCTTTGAATAGCAGGGTTCGGCTCACCGAACTGAGCGGAGTGCTATTCTTAAATGTGAACATCAACGAAGGCGCGAGTTTGATATAGCGCGCATTGAGCGGTTCGGAGACGTTGTGCTCCGCCCGGTCGTAGTGAAAAGTCTTGAAGTCAACCTGTGGCACAATCTCGCTAAAAAGCTGTTTTGGATAAATCCAATATCCGAGCGATACGGCGCCCACTAAATCTTTTGAAGCGGTACCATATAGCCCCGCCAGTACATACCGGAACCGGTTTTGCGGTACCGTAAGGTTATGCAGTAGCAGGCCTGCCATGAAGCCGTCGTACTCGTTGAAACCAACTGCAGGCAATGCATACATTTCTGCCGCTTCCCGCCGGCCAAGACCAATGCCGCCTTTAAATTTTATTGTTTTTCCATGCAGCAAACCGTAACGGTGATAGCGATTATTGAGGCCGTAATAATCAGGTATTTCCGTTCCTACGCGCCACACGCGTGCATCTGTATTGCTTAGTGAAAGCGTTGTGCGACCGCTAAAGGGCTGACTCCAGGCGCTGTCCACCAGTGAGTCGCGGATGTAGGCGTTCACACGCACCGGCGCAGGAAAATCACTGCAGTTTTTTGCTGTGATGCTTACGCCTTCGGCTGAAACAGCGGCGACTTTCAGCGCAAAGTCGATTCCCTTCTCCGACTTGAGTGCACCCTCAAAGAACCAATCTACCGGTTTGCGGCTGACGCTTTCAAAAACAGATTTCAGGTCTTCCGGGTAAGGATGCCGGAACCGCCACTTGTCATAATATGCGTGCATCGCCTCGCTGAATGTGTCTTTGCCTATATAGCCTTCAAGCCATCCGAGCATCAGCGCTGCTTTGTAGTACACATCCAGTCCGTAATTCCCTTTTGTGTAAGCAGACGCCGTATTTGTAAGTCGCTGGTCGCTGTGGGTTGAAGCAGCATTATAGTAAAGAACATCTTCAATCCGATTCGTCACACGCTCTTTTTTGCCCATCGGCAGCCGGATGCCGGCCTCCACTTTGCGCTCGTAAAAAGTGTTGAAGCCTTCGTCCATCCAGGCATCGTCGCGTTCATTGCTGGCCAGAATGCCGTAGAACCAGTTGTGGCCTACCTCGTGCACAATTGTTTCCATTACAGAGGTCTGCGTCGCCAGCCGGTCTATAACGGTAACGGTCGGATATTCCATCCCGCCGCCGGCCTTCAGATCACCTTCTACGGCTTTTACTGTTTTGTAAGGGTAAGGGCCAATGGCATTGCTATAACCTAGAATGGCCTTCCGCATATACTCCGTCCCGCGCTGCCAGAAAGTTGCTTCTGACGGCAGAAAGCCGGCATACACATTTACTGTGTGGGCGGGATATTCGTCAGTGCCACTAACACTAACGGTGTCTTTACGCACGATAAAGCGCTTGTCGGCAAACCATGCAAAATCATGGATATTGTCCTCATGATAGTGCAGCGTCTTCCATTCCCGTGCGGATGGCGGAAAGGCATTTACCTTTCCCCGCCAGGCCGCTACATGATGCTTTGGGCGGTCGCCGCCGGGCGGGGGAAGCTTGCTCAGGCTGTCCAGCCATGCTTCCTCGGAGATCTCCGCAAGGTTTCCCGTCGCCATTATCACGTAGTTTTTCGGCAGGCTGATGGCTACATCGTATGATCCTATCTCGGAGAAAAACTCTCCCTGGTCTGAATAAGGCAGCGGATGCCATCCCTTACGGTCAAAAACCGCTGGTTTGGGAAACCATTGTGAGATGTAATAGGCCTGATCTGTGTGGCCCATGCGGGAGAATACATTCGGAATCTTAACTCTAAAAGGTGTCTCCACTTCTATCGTGCCGCCAGGCGGTAACGGACCCGGCAGATCAATACGAGCTATGTCTGGCAGGCCCGCTGCGCTGAACGGCGTTACTGGCATGCCATCTACATGAAAATCCAGGCTATCTATATAGCCCCGCTCCGTAGTCTTGCTGTAGTAAAAAGCAGTGTTCCGATTGATCATCTGCTGCTCCGAAAAGCGCGTGCGGTCGGAGCTATAGGCATTCGGCCATAGGTGCACATATATGTAGCGCAGTGTATCTGGCGAATTGTTGACGTAGTGGAAGTGCTCAAAACCATGCAGGAAATGCCGCTTATCATCCAGTCGCACCTCAATTTTAGTATCCACACGCTGCTGGAAATAAGCTTGCGCCGCGGTTAAAAAGGGAAGCAACAGGAAGGCGGCCAGGAGGGTGCGCTTCATGAGGGTGAAGATAAGCGGAGCGTCGCGAGCGGCCTGCAATCGTGGGTTAACGCGTTATCCGGCATAAAAGTTTTTCCTGCTTCCTCATCATGCGGCAACGAATTATGCGTTGGCTTTGGCGATATGGCCCGGCAGAGCTTGTCTCGCTGCTTACCACCTTCGTGCCAGCTGCTCTTACATGGCATAGCACGGGTAGCGGGGTTGCGGCAGCTGTTGCCGGCACCTGGGGCGGTAATGTGGGCTACTTCGGCACTATCCTGCTTCGCGATGTGCTGGCGCAAAGGCGTGGCTTGCGGCTGGTGGGGCGGCATTATGACTGGCATGCCTTGGGCAAGGTTTTGAAGCTGCTCTTAATTGAGTTTGGCGTCGCCGAAATATTTGATTCTTTCCTCATTCGGCCCGCGCTGATGTATTGGCTGCCCCGCTGGATGGACAACTTTACAGCGGGCATCATTGTTGCAAAATTTATTGCAGATGTCAGTTTTTACCTGCCTGCCATCTTCTTTTTTGAATGGAGCCGCAGGCACCGCCAAAAATCATGAACAAAGACTTTGACTACACGCTGGATTACAAAAACCTCAACCTGCGTGCGCATCCGGAACTTTACCGAATAGGTAAAGGCGAGCAAGGTGTGCTGCTGGTGCAACCTTATAAAAGTGAGCTGCTTCCGCATTGGCGTTTCAAGACGCCGACAGAGGCAAGCACATCCTCAAAGAAGATTTATAGCCTTTTCCTCGGCTATGGCCGCGCCGCTGATTTTGTAGGCATGGACATGGCGCGCAAGTTCCTACAGATGGGATACACCCGCGCACGCAGGTACGCCAATCATCAAAGCGGGCGGAAATATACAGGCGCTGTGCCTGCCGACAAAAAAGGCCAGAGTGGCGCTCATGGCAGGTCAGAACTCGCGCGCAGTGAGGATCCGGTTAAAGCGGAAAGTGCGGCCATCTTTTTTAAACAGTGGCAGCGTGCAAAGCGCAATCCGACGTATCAAAAGCTGATGCGGGAATTTCAGGCCCGGATCAATGCTTAAGCTGTCCGTTTTTCAGGTTGAACTATAGGAAAAAGTACTATGAATGTGCTGCCGCGCCCGGGCGCACTCTCCACGCGGACCCGCCCTCCGTGGGCATCCACCATTGCCTTTACATAGCTCAGGCCCAGTCCGAAGCCTTTGACGTTGTGAATGTTACCCGTATGGGCACGATAGAATTTCTCAAAGATGCGCGCCTGTGTCTCTTTGTTCATCCCGATACCGTTGTCCTTTACCCGAATGGCCAGCATATTCCCACTGTTACCGGTCTCAATGTCAATACGCATGGGATCCTTGCTATACTTCATTGCATTGTCCAGCAGGTTGAAGATGATGTTAGAAATGTGTACCTCATCGCCGGAAATGTGATGGCGCGGCGCCTTCAGATGCAGGTTCAGTAAACCATTCTTCTCCGCTATCTGCAGCTCCAGATTCTCTGCCGTGCTTTGAATCAGCGCGTGCACATCCAGCACTGTACGGTTCAGGGTTATATCCTGGCGCTCAATGCGGGCGGCCTGCAGGATCGTCTCTACCTGCTTATTCATCCGCTTATTCTCGTCCTTAATCATCCCGCTGTAATACCTGATTTTCTCCTCATCATTAATTACCCGTTCGTTTGTCAGCGCATCCACTGCCAGGCTAATCGTGGCTAAAGGCGTCTTCAGCTCGTGCGTCATGTTGTTGATAAAATCACTCTTAATTTCCGACAGCTTTTTCTGGTTGAACAGCGTCCTCACCGTAAGAATAAAGGCGGAAATAATTATCGTGGTCAGCGCAAAAGATAGCAGGATCATCCAGCCGAGCTGCTCAAATAGGTAGTTTTTCGGCTCGCGGATAAATACGTATAGCTTTTCCTGCTGCGCGGCATTGCCGCCAGTGAGTTGAGTAAAATAGGCATCCGCACGCGTGTCATCCCGCCAGCCGGCGGACGACAGAATGGAATAGCCGAAAATATTGGTCACCGTAAATTCAAACGGCTGCTTAATGCCATTGGCGCGAAGCGTCCCCTCAATAATTTCCCGCATCTCATCCGGACTGAACACCTGTGCGGTAAAATTTCGCTCTAGCACGCGCCGCTTCTCCGCCGCATTAAGCGGAATAATGCCTGTGCTTTCCATCCGCTTTACCAGAAAAAGCTCATCCGTCCGCTCTTTAATTTCCTGAAGGCTCTTCTGCCTGCTCTGAGAGTATTGGTCTTTCTTAATCTGAATCGCATTCTTAATCCATTGCATCTGAATAAACAGGATGCCGAGCACTGAAAGCGTAATCAGCAATACGATAAGAGGAAAGACACGCTTCATACCCCACAAATGTAGCCGCTACCCGCGCTACGCCCTCTGGCAAAACCACCTTTTGCTTTTTATTTCGTTCGCTCCCCACACGTTAGTGGCTGATGGGCGCCGCAGCCTGCAACATAACAGTGCCGCTTACTTTCGTGCTATATGAGCGCCTCAGACAATACCATTTTAGGTTTGCGCCTGCCTACAGATCCGCGCTGGGTGAACCTTGCCGCCATCTCTATCAAGGAAGTGCTCACCGATCATGCCTTTTGCGAGCAAAAAGCAGCCACCCAATGTATTTCCCTCATTCAAAGGTATGCAGACAAACCGGGCCTCGTAGCCGCGCTTGCGCCTATTGTAAGCGAAGAATGGGGTCACTTCCGCCTGGTCTATGCTGAAGCTGCAGAAGCGAGGTTACACGCTGGGCCGCCAGCGTAAGGACGAATATGTTAACGCGCTACTGGAAGGTGTACCGAAAGGCGGCGATGGCGATGCGCGGCTGCTGCATCAACTGCTGCTGTGCGCGATCATTGAGGCACGTAGCTGCGAGCGTTTTCGTATCCTTTCCGAGGGACTGGACGACGAGCGATTAAGGAAGTTTTACTATAAGTTCATGGTCAGCGAAGCAGGCCATTACCGGCTGTTTCTTGACCTTGCGGAGGGCTACTTTGGAGAACAAAACACACGTGCAGCATGGCAGGAATGGCTGCGGCGGGAGGCGGAGGTTTTAAAGAAACTGGAGCCCCGCGGCGACCGGATGCATTAAAAAAACCCACAGCGAACGCTGCGGGTTTTAGCCGGGATGCCCAAAGCTTACTTGAATTCGCTTTCCGGAATATCCTTGTTGATTTCTACCGTTTGCAGCTTGGCGTCAAAGCTTTGCGGCCCGATATTCTGCTTGAGACTATAAGGCACACGATAGCCACCGGCACCCGGTACTTCCCGGTAATCGCCGTATTCAGTGGTTACTGAAGATATCTCCCTGCGGTGTTTTCTTGCTGCGAACGCTCTTCACAAGAAGGCCATTCTCTACGCTGTAGTACTCCTTGCCTTTGCTGCCGTCTGCATCTGTTGCTTCCAATACATAGACATTGCCTCCTTCGCCTTTTTCTATCCCGCTAAGATTATACCTGATACCGTATTTGTCGGTATTAAGCGCACTTTGGAGGTCCGCTTGACGCTGAGCATCTGCAAGGTCAGATGCTTCCATCGGTTTACTCTGTCCCTGCACCTCTTGCGTGCCCTTACCGCCAGCGTATACAGATTTCTGAAAGGTCTGTCCCATGGCACTCACCTCACGCTTCAATTTGCCGCCCGATTTCAGCTCAGTCATGGTGACGGTAACGCCAGGCTGCGGCTCAAAGGCATAAACGAGCTTCATGCTCTTGAGGCCATTGATGGCCGTGGCGCCGCCAAGTGCTGCGATGTATTTCTGGCGAACGGTTTCTGCATTCATGCCGGTAGGGGCGGCACTTTTTACAACTGCCGCTGCCGGGCGGCCATAGTTGTCGTACAATTCCACTCTGCCAAATTGCTCCAGCTTCTTAGCCACCTCGTCGGCATTGCCAACTACTACAATGTTGGCTGCCTCCGGACGGATATATTTCTTTGCCATCTCCTGCACGTCTGCAGCGGTGACAGCAGCGAGATTGCGGAGGTAATTGGTGTAATAATCAGCCGGCATATGGTAGCGCTCAATATTGATAGCGTATTGCGCGACTGTCTGCGGGTTTTCCAGATTGATAGCGAACTGGCCGCTCATGTTAGAAATGCGGCTTTGAAGGTCTTCATCGCTTAGTGACTCTGTACGAAGGCGGGCCATTTCATTCAGCGTCTCTCGTACGGCGCTGTCTGTGACGGCATTGCGGCACTTTGCATAAGCGGTGAAGGAGCCTATTTTGTCGTCTTCCTTGATGGTAGAATAAGAGCCGTACGTCCAGCCATGCGATTCGCGCAGATTAAGGAAAAGCCGGCCCTGTGACCCGCCACCGAGGACCGCGTTCATCACCTTGGCCTTAATGACTTCAGGCTGTCCGGGTTCCAGACCTATGGGATATGTTACATTGAATACGCTTTGGACCGCTGCTTCGCGGCCCGCAAGGGCTACGCGCGTAACGCCGCCGGGTTGGGGCACTGAGTACTTTGCCACCGGCACATCGGCCCGGTGCCAGGCCCCGAAGTATTTATCAATCAGCGGTTTGATTTCCGCACTCGTTACATCGCCCACAATAGCCATGTAGGCAACGTTGGGCCGCCAGTATTTATTGAAGTATTCATTGCAGCGCTCCAGTGTAACCGCGTTGATGCTGGCTTCGGTAGCTACTTCACCATAGGGATGATTAGAACCGAAATTGACAGCCTGGGTCACGTTCTTCAGCATCGCATCCGGGTTGTTTTTTGCGGCTGCAAGGCCGGAAAGGCTCTGTTTTTTGAGCTTGTCCAGTTCTGTTTGCTTGAACTCGGCGTGCAATATGATGTCGCTCATCAGTTCCAGAAGTGCCGTCTGATTACGCTTGAGTGATGAGGCAAACATGCTTTCCTCGTCCGCTTTGATGGTGGCGCCAATGTTGTCTATGGCAAGGTCAAGCGCATCTTTCGTTCGCGTCTTGGTGCCGGAGGTGATGAGCTCACCTACAATATCGTGGAATCCGGCCATGCTGCCCTGTAACTCTGGCCTCACGTCAAGTTCCAGAGATACATTGATGATAGGAACTTTGTGGTTTTCAACCACAAAAATGCGCATCCCGTTGGGCAGGCTAAAGCTTTCCGTTTTGCCTAGCTCAATCTTTGGCGCAGGACCAGGCTTGGGGCGTACGGAGCGGTCAATTGGCGCGGCATACGTTTGCGACGCGAGGGTGAGCAGGAGTATTGAAATGGATATTCTTTTCATTGTCGGTATATTGATTGTTAGCGCGTTAGGATGTTCGCTTAACCTTTTTGTGCTGATTTAGGCAGGTAATAAACAACAAGGCGGTTATTCTTCGTGAAGTATTTATTCGCTACACGCTGGATATCCGCCCTGGTCACCTTTTGGTATTCGGCCAACTCATTATTGACAAGGTTTGCATTACCGCGAAATGTGCGATACGTAGCCAGATTGGTCACTACGCCGAGCACTTTCTGGTTTTCTTCAGCAAGCTGCGTTTCTGTTTGTATCATCAGCTTCTTCATTTCCGCGTCCGTGATACCACTTTTCTGCACTTTCTCCACTTCTGCCAGCATAGACTTTTCCAGTTCTTCCGGCTTCACCCCTATGTTCGCGATGCCATACATCAGCGATATGCTAGCGTCTTCATTTGGTACGCCCCCGGCGCCTACGTTTACTGCTTTCTGCTGCTTGTCTACTACTTCTTTTTGAAGCCGTGAGCTGTTGCCTTGCGACAAAAGCGAGCCGAGCAGGTCCAGGGCGTAGTAGTCATGTGTACCGGGCTTGGGCGTATGATAAGCTACAATAACGGCAGGGAGTTGAATATTGTCATAGAAATTAACACGCTTTTCGGCAGTTGGCATCGGCTCTTCGGGCAGGTTGCGGGGCACTGGTGCGCCCTTCGGAATGTCGCTAAAGTATTGCGCAATGAGATTCGTAGCCTGGTCGGCAGTGAAGTCGCCGCCAATAACAAGGGTGGCGTTGTTGGGCACGTAGTAGGTTTTATAGAAGTTCATGAACTCCTGCATGGTTGCCTGATCTATATATTGCTCTTTGCCAATAGGCGACCAACGGTAATTGCTGGCAGTGAAGGCGTTTTCAAACACTACATTGATCAGCTGCCCGTAAGGCGTATTATCGTAGCGTTGCTTCTTTTCTTCCTTCACCACCTTGCGCTGGGTCTCTACCCCCACTTCGTCAATTTTCGCATGCAGCATACGCTCACTCTCCATCCAAAGGGCCAGCTCAAGCTGGTTGGATGGCAACACTTCGTAATAGAAGGTGCGGTCTTGCGTGGTATTGGCGTTAAGCTGTCCGCCCGCGCCCTGCACGAGCTTCATATACTCGCCGCGCTTAATGTTGTCGGAGCCTTCAAAGAGCAGGTGCTCAAAGAAGTGGGCAAAGCCGGTACGCTGCGGGTCTTCGTTCTTGGAGCCTACGTGATACATCACGCTCACGGCCACGATCGGAGTAGAGTGGTCTTCGTGCAGGATGACGTGCAGGCCATTGGGCAGGTCGTATTCGGTGAATTTTATGGCCGCCTTTGCCGAGCTTCCGAAAAGGGAAGCTGCGAACAGGAAGGCGTAGGCCGCTTTTCGCTTCATAGAAATGGAATTTGAGGGGCAAAAGTAAGTTCTAACGGTGCTTTTATATGCGGAATGTTAGAAGGCCGGCCCGTTGGAATCCCATGCCGATTAGTCGTATAATGCTTTGCCGCTCAAATTCTTGTCTTCGCCGCAAATTGTTGGATGGTATTGCTTTAAGGCTTTGTTAGGACTACATTTACGCCGCCTCAAATGGCAAACCCATTTTATGAAGGACAAACATATACAAAGGGGGGGGGGTAAATTATTTACGCCGGCGCTTATGCCGGCTGGCCACACTAATCCTGCTGCTCATGGGCGCGGGATATAACTACGCGATAGCCCAGCCGCTGGAAGCGCACTGGGACTTTAACGGCAACGGCAGCTTGACCACGCTTACGGACGTAACCGGCTACGGGCATGACGGCACGGTCTATAACTGCGCCTCCGTGCCGGGCTGCGACGGCAATCCTTACGGCGCACTGGAATTTTTTGGCGCGGGCAGCTATGTGCAGGTGCCAAGCAGCCTGTCTTTCTGCATGAATGAATGGACAATTAACGCGGTGGTGAAGGTTAATGCCTTCAACAACAATCCCGCTACCTGCCAGTGGAGCACGATTCTTTCCCACGACCCGCGCGGCACTAACAACTATTACTCGCTTGATGTGGGTAATATGCCTACCTGGGGCGGATGTACCGGGCCAACGGGCTTTGGACAAGGTCTATGCGCTTCAGCAGGTGGGGGTATATCCCCTGGATCGGTCGTTCCTGTCAATCTCGGCCAATGGTATTGCTTTACGGCTATTAACCGGCCTAGCGGCAGCACAAACATGATAGAGCTGTATATCAATGGCGTATTGGTAACAAGTTATCCTTGGTTCAATACATTCGTTGCGCCCTGCGGTCCTTTTGACCTATTCTTTGGCAAGGGCGATTATGGCGGCTTTAATACCTGGTTCACCGGCGCTATTGACGATATCCAGATATACCGCAATGCTGTACCGGCAAGCATGGTTCCGGTTTATTTCCCCTGCCCATGTAGCGATACCGGCGGCCCGAATCCGAACGATTGTCATATAGACGACATCAACTACAGCAGCTCCTATTATTCGCCCTACATGCGCTCATTCACAGCCAATGTAACACCGGCTTACAAATGGGTGAAGTGGGTAGTAAACGGCACCCCTGTAACAGCTATGCCTTCTACATCGCCATTTACCTATACATTCCCCGGCGGCGGCACCTACACGGTATGCGGCTATGTGTTTGACCCCTATACGCGGCAATTTTGCGATTCGCTGTGCTTTGAGACCTGCATTACGGAACATGGCAATAAGCCGGGGCACGCCGTCAATGACCATAAGGCACTGACACCAAAGTATCCCAACAATGGAGTATTGGAAAAAACGGTTGATAAGCCATCCGTCGGGCAGCCGTATCCCAACCCGGCAGATGAGGGGATTTACATTCCCATTAACGGCTATAAAGGAGCCGTATCGGTAGCTATCAGTACGCCGGACGGCAAAAGGCTTTCCGTCCGCAGCTATAGCCTGCAGACAGGCTCCGGGAAGCTTGAAATAAGCATTAAGGAGCTGCCGCCCGGAACCTACTTTATATCCGTTGGGCTGGGCAATGACTTCACCCAGAAGAAGTTTACTAAGCTCTAAGACTCTTGATAATTGCCGGGACGGGCTTCGCTTTTGTATCAGGCGAAGCCTGCCCCGCTTTTCCTTTTCCATCTCTTCAAAATTTTATCTCATGTCATTTTCTGCAAAATGCGGGCTTATCCTGCTTTGCTGCTCAAGCATATATCTGCTGCAATACGCCGCCGCTCAGACCGCTCCCCAATATGTAAAAACCGCGCTTGCGGGTGCTGGTGGGAGTTCCCAGATATTCTATACTCCGGCACCCTTTTACGACACGCTGCCCCGGCAACTGCAGTCCATCTACCCGCACAAGGCATTTCCCACCGCCCCTGCCGGGTACATAAAGAACATTTATTTTCTGGGCGGCTCTAACAAATACTGGGGAGTGCTCGGCACCATCTACGATGTACGCATCAGGATGGGCTACACCAGCCGCGATACGTTCAATAGAATAAACTCCACTACGCATCAATATGCCGTGGATACTTTTATCACCGGCCTGACGACCGTCTTCACCGCCGATTCGGTCAACGAAGACCTGATTCATAACTACCGCTACTGGATGAAGTTTCCGCTAAAGGGCAACGGATTTTACTATAACTATGATCAGGGTAGAAATCTGGTAGTTGAATTTTCCTTTGGCCGTCCCTGGGTCAAAAATTATTTCTCCATAGTAGATTCCATAACCAGCGGCAGCGCCTTAACCCTGCTCGCGGGCTACAGGGACAGCCTGATTGTGCGCCGGCATGGTACGCCGCTGGAATATCAGGTGGGTAGCTTTAACAGCCTTGATTTCGGCTTTGACATAGGCCCGGATAAGTCGGGCATTGAGCCGGCTTATACAGCCGGCGGCCCTGCATTAAGCATCTATCCCAACCCGTCCGCCGGCCAGTTCAGCCTTCGCATGGATGCGCCGTTGCAGGGCGCGGTCATCACCGTGCGGGATGCCGTGGGCCGGCAGGTGCTGCGGCGGCCCTGCGCGGATGGCGCAAGGCTCAGCGAGGAGATAGACCTCGGCGATGCGCCCAAAGGCCTTTACTTCATGGAGCTAACGGCGGAAGGGCAGCGCATTACGCAGCGCCTGGTGGTGGAATGACCTGCCAAGCATTGCTATTGTCCATCAAAAAGTCCGGCTGTTAAAGCCGGACTTTTTTGATGGAATAAAGTCGCATCACACCAGCTCAAAGCTCTCAATGAATTTCGTCGTAAAGTTTCCGTTCCTGAAATCTTCATTCCGCATCAGCTGCTGATGGAAAGGAATAGTCGTCTTTACGCCTTCAATCACATATTCGCTTAGCGCGCGCTCCATGGTGGAAATGGCTTCTTCACGCGTCTGCGCCACGGCAATGATTTTCGCAATCATGGAATCGTAATAAGGCGGAATGGTATAACCAGCATAGATATGCGAGTCAATGCGTACGCCATGACCGCCCGGTGTGTGAAGCACAGTGATGGTGCCGGGTGAAGGACGGAAATCGTTGTATGGGTCTTCGGCATTGATGCGGCATTCAATGGCGTGCATTTCCGGCTCGTAATTCCTGCCCGGAAATTTTTATGCCTGCGGCAATCTTGATTTGCTCCTTGATCAGGTCATACTGGATTACTTCTTCCGTTACGCCGTGCTCTACCTGGATGCGGGTATTCATTTCCATGAAGTAGAAGTTGCGGTGCTTGTCTACCAGAAATTCTACCGTGCCGACGCTCTCGTAGTTAATGGCTGCTGCGGCCTTAATGGCTGCATCGCCCATAGCCTTGCGCAGCTCCGTCGTCATGAACGGCGATGGAGATTCCTCCACCAGTTTCTGGTGACGGCGCTGAATAGAGCAGTCGCGTTCGGAAAGGTGGCAGACATTACCGTACTGGTCGCCAGCAATCTGAATTTCTATGTGCCGTGGCTCTTCTACGAATTTCTCCATATAGATGCCATCATTCTTGAATGAAGCGGCAGCTTCCTGCTTGGCGGTATTGTAATTCTTCTCCAGCTCGCCATCCTCCCAAACCACGCGCATGCCCTTGCCACCACCGCCCGCCGTTGCTTTAAGGATAATGGGAAAGCCCATTTCCTTTGCCATGGTCCTGCGCTTCCTCTACACTTTCAAGCAGCGCTTTGGAACCCGGGATGCAGGGTACGCCCGCCGCAATCATGGTTTCCTTAGCCGTCATTTTATCGCCCATCTTGCGGATCATCTCCGGCGTGGGGCCAATAAACTTGATGTTGTACTGCGCGCAGATTTCAGCGAAACCCGCGTTCTCGGCCAGAAAGCCGTAACCAGGGTGAATGGCATCCGCGTTCGTGATCTCGGCAGCGGCCATGATACGTGGGATGTTCAGGTACGAATCGCCGCTTTGAGGCTTGCCAATGCAGACCGCCTCATCCGCGAAGCGCACGTGAAGGCTGTCCTTATCGGCAGTGGAATAGACCGCAACGGTTTTAATGCCCATCTCGCGGCAGGTACGGATAACACGCAGGGCGATTTCGCCGCGGTTGGCTATGAGTATTTTTTTAAACACCAGTATGTATTTAAAAGTGAACCGCAGAAACACAGCGGCGCGCAGCTCTGAAGCTTTGCGTCTCTGCGCCTCTGCGGTAAAATGTGTTAGGCAGGCTCTACTAAAAACAGGGGCTGGTCGTACTCTACCGGACTGGCATCATCTACAAGCACTTTGATAATGCGACCGTTTACCTCGCTTTCTATTTCGTTGAAAAGCTTCATGGCTTCAATAATGCACAATACCTGGCCTTTCTTCACCTCGTCACCAATACTGACGAAGGCGGGCTTGTCCGGGGAAGAGCTGCGATAAAATGTACCAATCATGGGGCTTTTTATCGGCGTGCCGTTGCCGCCGCCTGTACCCGTTGCGGCTGCACCACCGGCGTCTGCCGGAGAGGCCGGTGTAGGGGCGCCGGAATGGCCTGAGGCATGCCTGAAGACATGGGCATGTGCTGCATTTGCATATGCTGGAGCATCGGCATCATCATCGGCATCTGGCCTTGAGCGCCGGATGCGCCTTCGGCAACGTCGCCGCCTTGCTTAATGGTTATTTGAAATTCTCCATCCTGAATAGTCAGTTCGGAGATGTTGCTCTTATTGACTGTCTTTATGAGCTCCTGAATTTGCTTAAAATCCATAGTGAGTTGGGATGAGCCAATGAGCTAATGCGGTGAATAGCCAATGGTTGTTTTTAGAAGAAAGGTGTTTGCGCCGACAAGATTAAGTCCTAATGAGCAGGAATGCAAGCTCTGCCTTTATTCCTTTACGCGCTCTACGTACTTGCCGGTCGTAGTGTCTATCTTGATAAGCGTGCCTTCATTTACGAACAAGGGCACATTGACCGTTGCGCCGGTTTCCACCGTTGCTGGCTTGAGCGTATTAGTGGCAGTATCACCCTTTACGCCAGGCTCACTGTATGTGACGCGGAGATTGACGCTCGGTGGCAGCTCAACGCTCATTGGCTGCTCTGTTTCGGTATTGACAAGTACAAAGCATTCCTGCCCGTCCTTGTACAGTTCCGGACGCTCAATATTGCTTTCCGGGATTACAATCTGCTCATAAGAGGTCGTATCCATTAGGTTGAAGCCGCTGTCGTCCTTGTAAAGGAACTGATAGGGACGACGCTCCACGCGAACCGGGAACACGGTTTCACCAGAATTCCAGGTGTGCTCAATAGACCGGGAATTATCCACGCCCTTAAGCTTGGCCCAGACCTTGGCGGCAGAGCGGGCGGTCTTATTCTGACCAAATTCTACGACGGAATAGAGGGCGTTATCCAGTTTGAGGATCATGCCATTTCTGATATCGGCGGTTGTAGCCATGATGCGATATGCTTGTTGTTTTTGCTTGGCCGCGAAGGTAGCGGAAATAGGGAATGACCGTACAGCCTGAAAGAAGTAGGGCACTGCGCGGTGAAATTCACTGTACATCAGGCCCAATTGCGGGAAAACAGTGAATTTTATTGTTCGTAAGCTTTTTCAACCCTTCATGCCATTTTTATTCCGTGCCTCGTTGCTCATAGTTGGAGCAGCGGCGTTGCTGTCTGCCTGCCATAGCCCCCAAAAACTCGTTGACGTAGAACATCGTACAATGGATACGATTACGGTCAGCGCGCGTAACAATCCAATGGAAATCTACCGTGCTGCCTCACCACGCATCTGGGAAATAATCCATACCGGCATCACGCTGCGCTTTGACTTTTTAAAAAAAGAGGCAACAGGCGAAGCGTTACTTAGCGTCATGCCCTATACACACCCTATAGATTCGCTGGTGCTGGATGCTAAAAGCATGAAAATCAGCTCTGTTGAGCTTCAGGTTCAAAACAAGCGGAGCGCACTCCCTTACACCTATGATGGCACGCAGCTGAAAATAGATGTGCGGGGATTAGAATTCGGCTCACTGATGATGAAGCGGGCGCAAGACATCCGCATCGTTTATACGGCCATGCCTTATGCAGTACCTGTTGGCGGCTCTAAAGCGATCACGGAAGACCGGGGCCTCTACTTTATCAATACCGACCGGGCAATTCCGGGCAAGCCGGTGCAAATCTGGACTTAGGGTGAAACAGAAAGCAACAGCCATTGGATGCCTACCATTGACAAGCCTAACCAGCGAAGCACCTTCGATATTGCTCTCCTAGTCCCCGACAGCATGCAAACCCTTAGCAACGGTCAGCTGCTGCAAAGCACGCCGGAAGCAGGCGGCCTTCGCCGCGATGAATGGCGCATGTTTACGCCGATACAGGTCTATGCGGCCATGTTTGCAATAGGCCGTTTTAGCGTGGCCCAGGATACCTGGAAAGACCCGCAGGGTAATGTGATACCTGTTCAATATTACACAGAGCCGGCTTTCGCGCCTTATGCAAAGCAAATGTTTCAGGCCACGCCGCAAATGATAGATTTCTTTTCGCGATACACAGGCGTGCCTTATCCCTGGAATAAGTACAGCCAGATAGTGGTGCGGGATTATGTGAGCGGAGCTATGGAAAATACCTCTGCGTCGCTCTTTGGCGAATGGGCCAATAAGAACCGCCGCCAGCTTATCGACGAAACAAATGAAGACGTGATCAGTCATGAGCTTTTTCACCAATGGTTTGGCGATTATGTGACGGCAGAAAGCTGGAGCAACCTGACATTGAATGAATCGTTTGCGACGTATGGCGAAGTGCTCTGGCGTCATTTTAAGCACGGCAGTGTTAGTGCAGATGAGCTGGCCTGTAACGACTTGCAGCGATATCTCTCGGCTACGGAACGCGCAGACCCGCCTCTTGTGCGTTACTACTACCGTGACAAGGAAGAGATGTTTGATCGTGTCTCTTACCAAAAAGGCGCGGCCATCCTACGCTATATTCATGAGCTCACCGGCGACACGCTCTTTGGGCAGGCCATGCAAATTTACCTACGCCGCAATGCGCTGGAAAGCGCAGAGGCCAGCCAATGGCGCCTGGCATTGGAAATGGTTACCGGGAAAGACTGGACGACTTTCTTCAATCAGTGGTATTACCGGGGCGGACATCCGGTATTACGCGTTCGCTACAGCTATGATGATGCTGGGGGCATGCTGCGGGTGAATGTGCGCCAGGTCAATGCTCCCGATTCCTCATTGCTTTACGAATTGCCGCTTCAGGCTTCAATTGTGACCGACGGAGGCGTACGTACCGAAAACTGGAACATTAAGACCCGCACCTCAAGCTTCAACATACCGTACACTAGCGGCAAACGGCCGTTGCTGATCCCGGACATTGCCCACGTGCTGCCTGGCGTCATTATAGAAGAAAAGCCCTTGGAACAGTGGCTCGCGCAGTTGGTTTTGTCCGGCGACTACATTAGCAAGCGCCGCGCAGTTGATGCGGCCATAGTGGAGGAAGGCAAAGCCGTTTCACTGGATATTGCTGCTGCGGCGCTTAAGGATACGCTTTCAGGCATCCGGCTATATGCCCTTCAAAAGCTGGCCGGCATCGGGAGGCAAGGATGGAAGGATGCGCTGTTGCCGCAAGTAAGATATCTGCTGACAACTGATGGAGACAATAAGATACGTGCCGCGTCGCTGGCATTGCTGGGCGTATGGAAAGATCGCAGTGAGCGCCCCGCTATGCTTGCGGCCGTAAGCGACAGCTCCTATCTGGTTTCTGGCTCTGCACTGGGCGCCTTAACTACCATAGATCCGGATACTGCCTATATGTTGGCGGACGCGGCGCTGCGCCAAAATCCAAGGGGTACACTACTTACGGCGTCATGGACGGCCATCGTGTCCCAAGGCAATCCAGCTGACATGGAGCGATTCAGAATAGCGGCACAGCAACTATACGGCAGCGAAAAAGTTGCGCTTGCCGGCAATCTGCGTCGCTACACACTTGCTGTAAAAAGCGATGCGATTTTTGAGCATGCACTTACACTTCTGGCAGAGACGGCTCAGGCGGAGGCGATACGTGGTTACCGCCTTGCTATTGGGGGCAATGTTTTTGAACTGCGCAATGAGTACCGCAAAGGGCCAGCAGGGAGAAAAAACCTTACCGAGCGCGCAGCCGCCCGAATCTTGCAAGAGGAACCTGAAGAAGAAAACAGAAAATACTATAATACGCTCGGCGCCAGATAATCAAAGCATGTATACCTCAGAAACACAGGTTCGCGTCAGGTATGGTGAAACGGACCAGATGGGCTTCCTATACTACGGCTACTACGCTCTTTATTATGAAGTAGGCCGCGCAGAAGCTATCCGGCAACTGGGGTTCACTTATCGCGAACTGGAAGAATTAGGCATTCAAATGCCAGTGGTGGAGCTCCATGCTCAATATTTTAGGCCCGCTCTATATGACAACCTCATCACTATCCGCACCATTCTTAAAGAACTGCCTGATGGAGCGAAAATTAAGTTCTATTCAGAGCTCTACAATGAAGCGGGCGAGTTGCTCAACAAAGGTGTTACCACGCTTGTCTTCTATGATCCAAAGGAGAAAAAGAAGGTACATATGCACCCCGAAATGCTCAGCCGACTGGCACCTTTTTTTACCAAACCATAGTTATGCACCAACAAGCTACCATTATCACCATAGGTGACGAACTGCTCATTGGCCAGACAATTGATACCAACTCTGCCTGGATGGCGCAGCAACTTAATGCCCTCGGCATTGATGTGCGCCGGCGCATAGCTGTCGGAGATGTGAAGGAGGCAATTATTGATGCGTTGGATGAAGAACTGCCGCGCAATGACCTACTCTTCGTTACTGGAGGCTTAGGCCCGACGGCTGATGATATAACCAAACCATTGCTTGCTGAATATTTTGATGGAAAGCTGGTAGTCAACCACGAAGTATTGGCGCATGTAAAAGACCTTTTTACGAAGCGTAAGCGTCCGTTTTTAGAGCGAAATTTAAAACAGGCGGAGGTGCCGGATGTCTGTACCGTGCTCTTCAACAGAATGGGCACTGCGCCAGGTATGTGGTTTGAGAAAGACGGCAAGATAGTCGTCTCATTACCGGGTGTGCCTTATGAGATGATTCACATCATGGAGACAGAAGTGCTGCCGCGCCTTCGCGCTACAGCCGCTTCAGACGCTATTGTTCATAGAAGCGTTATTACAGCCGGGGAAGGCGAAAGCTTTATTGTAGAACAAATTAAAGACCTGGAAGACGCGCTGCCACCACATATTAAACTTGCATATCTGCCTAACGCAGGCATGGTGCGCCTGCGCCTCACAGGTCACGGTCCTGATGAGCTACGGCTGATAAAGGAAGTAGAAATGCGCCGCGACGAAATTGCCGGACGACTGGAAAACATTACGGTTGACCTGGAAGACGTTCCGTTGGAGCAAATTCTTGGCAAAGCACTTGCCGGAAAGGGCCTGACATTAGGATTGGCGGAAAGCTGTACAGGCGGTTATATAGCGCATCGTATCACGCAGATTATGGGTTCTGCCCAGTACTTCATGGGCAGCGTCGTCTGCTATCAGGAATCAGTAAAAGAGGAAATTCTAGGCGTGAAGCGCAAAACGATAGAAAAATACTGTGTTGTGAGCGTGGAGGTGGCTGTGGAGATGGCGGTCGGCGCGCGAAATGCCTTGAAATCCGGCATCGGCTTTGGCGTAACCGGTCTGCTCAGCGGCTGCGGCGAAGACCGTGTGCCAGTCGGAACCGTTTGCATGGCCTGCGCCAGGGACGGCAAAACAGTGAGCAAGACCTTTCATTTTCACTTAGACCGCGTGCGTAATAAAGAAATGGCCGTCACATCAGCGCTCCTGTTCATCTGGAAATTTGTACACGATAAAATATGAGCCTCATTTTTTTAGTCGGCATGCCCGGCGCAGGCAAAACTTTTTGGGGTAAGACATGGGCCGCACAACACAGCTGGGGCTTTGCAGATCTGGATGAACATGTAACACAAATGGTCGGCTACTCCATCCCACAGATTTTTGCGGCTTCCGGCGAAGAAGGATTCCGCGCAATTGAAGCGGTAGTGCTGGAGCAAACAATAAGCGGCAGCAAACGTGCAAATACCATCATTGCAACCGGAGGCGGCACGCCTGTTTATGGTGATAACATGGATGTAATGCGCACGGCAGGGTGCGTTGTGCATCTGACCGCCAGAATCAAAACGATCCAAAGCCATCTACGCGACAGCAACACCGAGCGGCCCCTATTGGCAGACCTTAACGAAAGCGCACTTGAAGCGTTGCGGGAGTTGCGGAGGTCTTTCTATGAACAGGCTCATATGCAGATTGAGGTAGAACGAATTGGCGAGGGTACATTTGCGCAAATCCTGAAAGCATGTACAAACCGGCCCTCTTAGGAGGCGCAATCTTTGCTGCAGTGGCGGTTATGCTCGGCGCATTCGGCGCACACGCGCTCAAAGAGACGCTTACCCCGCAACAACTCAACGTTTACGAGAAGGGCGTAACGTACCAGTTCTATCACAGCTTCGCGCTATTGGCTGCGGGTCTGCTTTTCAGCGCTTACCCGTTTGAAAGCGTGAAGTGGGCATCCTGGCTATTTATGGCCGGCATCATACTATTTAGCGGATCACTTTATTTGCTTGTAGCCCTGCAGAGCAAGGGTGGGAGCATTGGGACTGCCGGCATTCTTACGCCTATTGGCGGACTATGTTTTATAGGCGGCTGGGTAAGTCTTGTCCTCGCCATTCTTAAAAAGAGCTGACCAGCATTGTGCGCCCGTTTGTCCTTGTCCGCGATGCTTTTGTGCTTGGTGCCATTGCGTTGATAATTCTTGCAGGTTATGAGCGCCTTTCGTGGTGGTGGCTTGCCGCATTAGTTGCTGTTTACGGCATTATCCTTATCGCCGGCGCCTCGGTCATCCGCTGGAATTTCTTCATTCCCGCTCTACATCACGGTGCGCGCCAGCACATGCAACTCACACTAACCTTTGATGATGGACCGGCTAAATACACGGACGACATTCTTGATATTTTGAAAGAGGAAGGCGTAACGGCGGCTTTTTTCTGCATCGGTAAGAAGATCGAAGCGGCACCTCAAATAGTACAACGCTGTACGAATGAGGGACACCTGATTGGCAATCACAGCTATGCCCACAGCATTCATTTTGACTGGCAAAGCCGCTCAAAAATGGTTGCTGAAATGAACCGCACGAACGGGCTGATTAAAAGCATTACCGGCCTTACGCCAAAGTTCTTCCGCCCGCCCTTTGGCGTCACCAATCCGGAGCTGTCGCATGCTGTCACACTTACCAGCATGCATACAATCGGGTGGAGTCTGCGCTCTCTTGACACAACGGCAAAAGATGCTGACAAGCTGCTGCAGCAATTGCTGCGGGACGTCCGGGGAGGCGATGTGATCTTACTGCATGACAACGTGCCATTAACTGTCGGCTTTTTAACAGCGTTCATCCGGGGCTGCCGCGAAAAGGGATTTACTTTCGTGCGCCTTGATGCAATGCTTGGCATT
Organism: uncultured Bacteroidota bacterium; assembly: GCA_963782125.1. Classification (GTDB taxonomy): domain Bacteria; phylum Bacteroidota; class Bacteroidia; order Chitinophagales; family Chitinophagaceae; genus UBA1952. Next base: position 151,698 of record CAWAID010000006.1, on the reverse strand, counting down.
GAAGCCTATGCGTAGTTTCTTTTTTTCTTTAATTATCTCCTTTTGTGCGGCTATTGCGAGCGCGCAGCCCAAAGGATATAAGCCGGTGGCTAACCCTGTGGCCTTCCAGCAGGCATTACAAAAGTCAACTGCGACGCTCCAGAGCATTCAGAGCGATTTTTTTCAGACAAAACATCTGTCACTGCTGATGGATAAAATTAATTCCAGCGGCAAATTTTACTATCGTAAGGAGGATAAGGTACGCATTGAATACACCAAACCTTTTCAATACCTGGTCGTATTGAATGGAGGCCAGATGTTGGTGAAAGACGAACAAAAAACATCGCGTATCAATGCGCGGAGCAGTAAAACGATGCAAAGTGTAAACCGCATTATGCTGGATTGTATGCGAGGGACAGTCTTTTCCAATCCTGATTTTAAAGTGACGGCATATGAGAATGGAAGTAATTACCTGCTATCGCTTACGCCGGCGAATGACGCCATCAAAAAGCTGTTTCAGCAGATAGATCTATACCTCGCGCGTAATAGCTATGATGTTGACCGCCTGAGTATGGCGGAGCAAGGTGGTGACTACACGGACATGACTTTTACCAAGACGCAGCACAACATTGCGCTCAATGAGGCTCTTTTTAAGGTCCGTTAGTGTAGTCGCGGCATTTATGCTGCTGCAATCCTGCGTGCATCCGTACAAGCATTTGCAGGCAATTCAAAACTACGAAAGCGCACTGCGCTACAAGCCAAAGGTTGATCGGGAGCTATACCGATGTGTAGTAGATGGAAAATTTCTTTTAAGGAAATTCCATCTCAAGTGGTATTTTGTTGTTCAAGTCATTTGATAATGGCTTAGTTCGTGCTGTTTTTCAAAATGAGCTCGGCTTTTCATTCTTTGATTTTAAGTGGAATGCGCAGGATTCATTTTCTGTGGCCAGTGTTATAGAGCAATTAGATAAGCCCGCGGTGGTAAAGACGCTGCGGAAGGATGTGGAGTTTGTGCTGATGAAAGGCTTGTTTAAAAAAGATGAGCAACAATACCTTCTTGACGGCGATACCGTTGCCCGTTTTCCGGTAGGTAGCAAAGGCGCTGTTTGGTACACCATGCACGAGGGGCGCGTAAACCTGATAGATTATGTGGGAAAAGCGCGCATTACCACAATAGATTTACAAGGCAATAGCGCCAGGAATGCATTGCCAGAGTCTGTTAACATCCGGCACCACAAAGCGCACTTTACGATCGCTTTAAAAAAAATCAATACCGCTGATGAAGGATAATTTCTATAGCATCTCTGATCTTGAGCGCAGCGAGGGCAGCTGCCAGTGTGTCCTGCATTTCAACGATAGTCATCCCGTTTTTGAAGGGCACTTTCCCGGCAACCCAATTGTGCCAGGTGTTTGTACGATCGCTATAGTTAAAGACTTTTTGAGCGAAACAACAGGTAAAAAATTGATGCTCCACGAAGCAAAGACCATAAAGTTTCTCGGACTTATTAATCCTTCTATGACCCCGCGCTTGAGCGTTTTCTGGAAAGAGGATGAACGCGGCCTGAGCGTAACAGCAGCTTTGCAGGGTGATACAAGCCCACTCTTCAAAATGTCAGCAGACTACCTTGCCGGTTGATGACGCTCACTGGTTGTCGCGCCATTCATATACCCAGGCGCTTTGGATCATCTCCAGATGCCCTTCAGTACTTTGCTCGCGCGAGCCTTCAAAGCCGGGAATCTGTAATATCCACTCCAGCAGCTCTGTAAATCGTACCCGATATATTTTTGCTTCGCCAAAATCATCTCCGAAGCGCTCATACAATTTCAGCGCAATGTCTTCGTGGTCGGCCCAATTGATTGGTGGTTCGTACATGGCAATCTTGATTCTTTAGTAGATAATTGTTCGTCTGGTCTATTCGCCGTGCAGCAGGCTTTGGTCGGGAATTGTCACTGTAAGCTCGCCGCGCCACCGGGTTCAAGTATACACTGGCAGCCAAGGCGGGAATTGATGCGCGGATTGCGGGCGCGATCAATGAAATCCTCCTCACGATCGGATATTTCGGGCACATGCTCATCACCACTTTCCAAATAAAGGTGACAGGTGCTGCACCCGCAAACCATGCCACAGTTGTGATGCAATTCAATGCCGGCACCTTCGGCAACCTCGACAAGGTTCAGGTCGCCGGCAATATTGTTGAGCGTAACAGGTTCCAGGCCCTTTTGCTCAAACTTAAAATGGATAGAATACATGAATCAGTAGCGTATTGTCTTACGCCGGCAAATGTAGGCCGTAGCGACAGCTTTACCTGCCGATAGCCTTATACTGATTCATTATTGATGCGGAGATAGCCCGATACAGTTCCTGCCATTGAGGATATCCGGCAAGCATTTGCAAGTGATGTTCTAAGGTTGTCAGATCACCACGGCGGGCCGGACCGGTTGTAGTTTCTGACGGATTTTGCGTCCGCAGGTTGGTCACCGTCTGTTCTATAAGTGGTTGCAGTAGACTTATTGGTGTTCCCTGAGCACCTGTGATATCATTGGTGATGTTGAGGAGGTGGTTGATGAAATTGTTACTCATCACTGCCGCAAGATGCAGCCACTCCCGCTGTGCGCTGCTGGCTTCATAGCTTGTATCGCAAATGGATTTTGCTACTGAGCGCACTGCTCCCCATGCCGTGTGAGAATTTCCTTCAATAAGCGCCGCAAAGGCTCTGTGTGCGGGTAGCGCTGATTTGCGGATTGAATAAACGGGCCACACAACCCCGCTGTGCGCACTGACCGCTTCCAAAACATTCATGGGTACGCTGCCGCCGGTGTGAATGAGTGTTGTATGACGCAGCGAGAGCGATTTCGCGACCTCCGGGATGGCCACATCGCTCACCGCTATAATGCATACATCCGGGCCGTCGTTGAGGTCGCGAAGTGATACCAGCCGCGGCAGATGGAATGCATCGCAGAGCTCCGTTGCGGAAGCTGTATTTCTTCCCCATATACCTGCGCAGCTGTGGCCGGCTGCGGACATGCGCGCTGCCATGAGCCAAGCCATATTACCCGTTCCAATAAGCGTATAAGTCATGAAAGTCGTTTGTGATTACTCACGAAATAGGCCTCCATCTGACTGCGCACAGCTTCTTTCAAGCCTTCGGCATCTTGCATCGTCAGGCCTGCCGTCGGAACTTCAGGTAAGAAGTGGAAATGGACAACGTTAGGCCACGCCCAAAACTTAGGTCTGTCCGGAAGAATACGACGCGTATTGAAAATGAGCGCCGGAATTATGGGTTTCTGTGACGATATAGCCGTTGTAAATGCGCCGCGATGGAACGCCTGAAGCGGCTGATCCGTTTTATTGCGTGTCCCTTCCGGGTAAAGGCACAAATGCAGACCGATATCCAGCATACACGCCATTTGGTTGAAGCTCTCCCGGCGACTTGCATCATCCTTCCGATTTACAAGTACCGATCCAGCCTTATAAATCACACCAAAAACGGGAATTTTCGCCATTTCCGTCTTAGCAAGTGTCTTATTTGGCCCGGGAATCCACGGGGACGAAACTGGTACGTCCACGAATGAGTTATGATTGCAGACCACCACATAGTTTTGTCCCTTCCGGAAATGCTTCTTTCCCTTTCTGAACACCGGACAAAATGCCAGCGGCATGTAAATACCCATCCAGATGCGGAAAATGGGGTGCATGACTTTCGCGCGCTGTGGCTCTTTCAGCAGCGTTGTGAGCCACACCGGGACGAAGATGATAAGCATTGTAGCTGCAAACAGGATCAGCGCATACACGAAGTACAGGTGACCTAAAATGCGCTTGGTCGGGTTCATTTGCAATGCTTTATTGAATAATCAGTGTAAATGGCATGAGTAGCCGGATGGCACAGGATGGACAAGTAGCGCGAATGTTTTCAAAAAACAACTTATCACCAGACTTGAGCCTACGAATGCGATCAATCTGGTATAACGATAGCCTGCTACCGAGCATGGTTGGAGTCGCTTCAAAATCATTCCCTGACTTGATGCCAAGGTCGAATGCCAAGATTTTAAATGCACCCTTGAAATTGCCCGTTTCAACCACGAGCTTCGGAGCTGCCAAAATTGCTTCAACTGTTGCATAGGCACCATGAACTGTGTCTAAGTGTACAGATACATCCGGAAACTTTCTGACGGTAAATGCCTTGGTAAGGATAACATTGTTCTTGTTTCGTACAGTCAAGACGCTATCTGCAGTGGATACCGGTGAAAGCGTATAGATGTTTCCGTCTGTGCTTTTTACGACGTTAGATCCAAACAGCACTTTGTCGCCCGCTTTGAAACCTTCAATTTTCACTTTATTATCGGCATACAGATATAGGTCACTCATGCTTGTATCCTTGAGCGACAGAATAGACAATTTAATCTGCGCAGCACTTGGCAGACCTGTATAGATTGGTAGAAAGAGTAGCAATGCGAGCTTACGCATAATCAAAGCACTGCTCAAATGTAAGAACGCGCCTGAAGGCGCGTTCAAATTCCGGGAAGCTTAAAAATCTAGATGGCACCTTCATGGCTGTGAAACGGATAGCGGTAATCTTTCGGTGACACAAGCGTCTCCTTTACCGTTCTTGCACTAAGCCACCGGTAAAGATTCAGCACAGAGCCGGCTTTATCGTTAGTGCCGGAAGCGCGCGCACCACCGAACGGCTGTTGACCAACTACTGCGCCGGTAGGTTTATCGTTGATATAGAAATTGCCGGCGGCATTTACCAGCTTTTTAGTCATCACCTCAATTGCGTAGCGGTCTTGCGCAAACACGGCGCCGGTGAGAGCATAAGGGCTCGTATTATCAACTACCTCTAACGTTGCTTCCCATTCGTCTGCTTCGTAAGTGTAAATAGTCAACACAGGACCGAATATTTCCTCGCACATCGTTACATAACCCGGGTCCGTTGTGTCAATAATGGTCGGTTCAATGAACCAGCCTTTTGTACTGTCGCAGCCGCCGCCTACGATGATCCTGGCCCGGCCGTCACTTTGCTTTACCCCATCCAGATATTTTGAAATGCTCTTAAAGCTCTTCTCGTCAATCACTGCATTGATGAAATTGCTAAAATCGTCAACCGTTCCCATTTTCATCGTCTTCACCTCCGCAACAAGCTTTTTCTTGATTTCTTCAGCCAGATTAGAAGGCAGGTAAGCGCGGGACGCGGCGGAACATTTCTGGCCCTGATATTCAAAGGCACCCCTCGCCAGTGCAGCTACAACAGCGTCTACATCAGAGGTAGGATGAACGAATACAAAGTCCTTTCCGCCGGTTTCGCCCACAATACGTGGGTATGTTTTCATATTCCCGACATTTTCGCCAATGCTCTTCCACATGGAGTTAAAGACGCCCGTGGAGCCGGTAAAATGCACTCCCGCGAAGTCACGATTCTTGTAGCAAACTTCACCTACCAAAGGGCCTGGAGGGTAGATAAGGTTGATAACGCCCGCTGGCAAGCCTGCTTCAATCAATATCTCCATAAAAACAGCTGCGCTATAAACTTGTGTATTTGCCGGCTTCCACACAACTACATTCCCACACATAGCAGCACTCGTTGGCAGATTACCGCCGATAGCGGTGAAGTTGAATGGCGTTACCGCAAGCACAAATCCCTCCAGCGGCCGATATTCCATGCGGTTGTGCACGCCGGCGGGAGAAATAGGTTGTTGGCTGTAAATGCCTGTCAGGAAGTGGACATTGAAGCGAAGGAAGTCAATCAGCTCACAGGCAGAGTCAATTTCAGCCTGGTAGGCGTTTTTACTTTGGCCAAGCATTGTGGCTGCATTCATCTTAAACCGGTAGCGCGTAGCTAGCAAATCTGCCGCTTTCAGGAAAATAGCCGCCCGATGTTCCCAAGCCATTTCACCCCATGCCTTACGTGCGCCAAGCGCTGCATTGATGGCAGCGTGAACGTGAGTTTCATCGCTTTTATGAAAATGGCCAAGCAAATGGCCCGTTTCATGCGGCGGCCGGATTTCCACCTTTTCGCCACTGCGTACTTCCTCACCGTTGATGTACATCGGGATGTCTTTTTCAATACTTTTTGCCTCCTTAAGCGCTGCTTTAAGCGCGTTGGCCTCCGGACTGCCGGGGAGGTAATTCAGTACAGGCTCATTGACCGGTTCGGCAAAGGTGAAATAGGCGTTATGCATCTTTAGAATAGGAATTTTTTGAGATGGCCGCAAAGGTAAGGTCTCGCCTGCGACAGGTCTGAATGCTGCGGTAGCCGAGTGACTATAGTTGTATCAATCGCTGTATCCTTGCACCCTAATGCGCAATGGTACTAAGCTAAAGCAGTTATTGACGGTATGTGATATCAGCCTCAGTCTGGAAGATGGAGTAATTGTCATCACCACGGTCAATAAAGCCAGCTACCAAAATCGCCGAAAGGAAGGGGCTACGTTCTCGGTTGCCCTGGAGAAGGCGTACCGCCAGATGCTGAAAGACGCGACCGGAGGCTTAGACGGAGCGTAAACGCGCTACCTTCAGGAAGTAAGTTTATTAAAATGACCCAATACCGATCTTTAGATTACGCCGAGAACCACCGTTTCCTCATTGCAAAGGGATACGAATACCTCACTTTTTTCAAAGAGAAGTCTATTCTATGCGACGAGCTGAAGGACGAGCCGGGCTATGAGGAGATGTTGTTTCGGGAAGCTATTCCAAGCATCAAGCCGCAGGAGGACGACGGCATTTCTGTGGATTGCTTTCCGATTGATTCGGAAGAGTGCATTATTATGCTGGATAGCGATGAATATAGCTTTGGTGTGGCGGAGCGGTATTTCAGGTAATAATCGCGCCGCGTTTTCCCAGCTCTATTACCTCGCAGTTACTCATCTTATCGCCATCAATATTGAAGCGAATAATTGTGCGTATCTGGTGCCAGCCATGCTGTCCTGCCGCGCCGGGATTCATGTGTAAGCACTGAAGTTTGTCGTCAAAAATAACCTTGAGAATGTGGCTGTGCCCGCTGATGAAAAGCTGTGGTTTTGTAATGGCCAATTCCGCTTTCGCCTTTGGCGAATAATGGCCGGGATAGCCGCCGATGTGTATCATCAGCACCTTCACCGCTTCAACTGTAAAGCTTGCCACTTCCGGAAATTCTGTACGCAGTGCGCCGCCGTCAATATTTCCCCAGACACCGCGCAGGGGTTTGAAATCCTGCAATGCCTGAACTACATCCATGTTGCCGAAATCTCCCGCATGCCACACTTCATCTACGTTCCGGAAGTGTTGAAACACTGCCTTATCAAGGTATCCGTGAGTATCAGAAATCAGTCCGATGCGCGTCATTTGGAAAAGATAGTTCATCGGAATTTTTCAGCAAAGAATGTTGTCTCTTTAAAGAGTAGGGTAGCGTCGTGTTCAAGCTCACCTTACAGCATAACGTACCTTCACGCCAATGCCACAGCTTCAAGATTTAGTCGCGCCCATTCTCAACCGCCTCAATATTTCCGCGCTCAATGAAATGCAACAGGCAATGTTGGAAGCAACGGCTGCACATCCGGATGTTATCCTTCGCGCGCCCACTGGCTCAGGGAAGACACTTGCATTTCTGCTGCCGGTTTTAGGCAGCCTGCAGCCGGATGCTAAGACCACGCAAGCGCTGATTATCGTTCCCAGCCGCGAGTTGGCACAGCAGATAGAAAGCGTCTGGAAGAAAATGGGTACCGGCTTTAAAGTCACTACCTGCTATGGGGGCCATAAGCGAGAGATTGAAGAAAACAATCTGATAGAATCGCCGGCACTTATCATTGGCACGCCGGGCCGCCTAGCGGATCACGTGAGGCGCGGTAATATTACTGCTGCAGCAATTAGCACCCTTGTGCTGGATGAATTTGATAAATCCCTTGAGCTTGGCTTTGAAGCAGAAATGGCTGAAGTAGTTGCAGCACTTACCGGCGTAAAGAAGCGCATGCTTACATCTGCTACGGAAGCCGTTGACATTCCTGCATTTATGTCACTGAATGCTCCCGTTCGCCTTGAATTTGGCAGCGACGAGCCAGAAGAAGGGATGGGCCTTGCGCTCCAGCTACTGCGTACGGACGCGAAGGATAAGCTGGAAGAGCTGGCGAATCTGCTTTGCTACCTTGGCGCACGTCCAACGATAATTTTCCTGAATCACCGCGAATCGGTGGCGCGCACTGCCGAATATTTAAGAGAGAAAGGAATTGTGGTAGTGCATTATCACGGGGCTATGGAGCAGCAAGAGCGGGATGCAGCGTTAACCAAGTTTAGAAACGGCAGCTCCAACTTCCTCGTCACGACTGATCTTGCCGCGCGCGGCCTGGATATTCCACACATTCGCTACGTCATTCATTATCATTTGCCACATGGCGAAGATGCCTTCATCCACCGCAATGGTCGTACGGCGCGCATGGAGGCATCCGGAACTGCCATCGTTATTTTGGGTCCTGAAGAGGAGTTGCCACCTTACATTGATGAATCTACTGCAACACCTATCATCCTGCCTGCAAGTAGTCCCTTGCCAGACAAGCCGCAGTGGGTAACGCTTTTCATCGCCGCCGGCAAAAAAGACAAGGTCAATAAGGTGGATATTGTTGGCTTTTTTGGCAATGTAGCCTCCTTAAAAAAAGAAGAAATCGGGCTGATTGAAGTCAAAGACTTCTTCTCCTTCGTTGCAATTCGCCGGTCAAAGGCTGGGGAAGTGCTTCACGCCATTAAGGGCGAGAAAATCAAGGGCAAGAAGGTTAAGATAGATATTGCGCGCTGAGCGATCTATTCTTGAAGTTGAGGCCGTCGGCTGCCTTCGTACAATTCGTATTCAAGCAGGCGTGCGTCAATTTTGCTAGTGTAAAACTCAATGCGCCGCTTTGCCTTCAGGCCTATGTGTTTCGCAAGTTCCAGATTGCCGGTAAATACATAGCCCCAATAGCCCCCGCATTTGGTTTTCATAAAGTCGCCAATGGCTTTGTACGTCCCTGCCAATTCTTCAATATCGCCGAGTCGTTCGCCATACTCTGGATTGACCATCATCACGCCACGACCTTCGGCCGGCACTTCTGTATCACGAAAATCGCAGACGGCAAATTCTATCAGGTCGGCCACCCCAGCGGCTTTCGCATTCTTTTTGGCATTTTCGACCGCTGCCGCGCTGTAATCAGTAGCGATGATGCGCAGCCCCGGCACATGCTCATTTATTGCTTGCTCAACCCGCCCGCGTTCGGCTAAGT
>CAWAID010000006.1:0-137500 GCA_963782125.1 uncultured Bacteroidota bacterium | reverse complement strand
TTCAGCGTTGAAGGTGTATCGTGAGGTATGCTGGAGCGTATGGAAAAGAAAATGTAGGTATAAGTAACGATAAAGAGGGTGAGAAACCCTCTCGCCGAAAGACTAAGGGTTCCTGATCAACGTTAATCGGATCAGGGTTAGTCGGGTCCTTAGGCAAAGCCGAAAGGCGTAGTTGATGGAAAGCTGGTTAATATTCCAGCACTTGTTTTTACTTCGATGGAGTGACAGGGAAGTGAAAGGTCCGCGATCTTACGGAATAGCTCGTTAAAGGGTGTAGATATAGACTGTGTAGGCAAATCCGCACGGACTGTCGAACCTGATAGTACTCAAAGCCTTCGGGCGGCGAGATAGTGACCCTAATCATGCCCGCGAGAAAAACCTCTAAGTTATGGTAAAGACAACCCGTACCGTAAACCGACACAGGTAGTCGGGATGAGTATTCTAAGGCGCTCGGGTGAGCCGTGGAGAAGGAACTAGGCAAATTAATGCTGTAACTTCGGGATAAGGCATGCCAGTAGTGATATGGCCTCAGTAAAATGGTTCAACCAACTGTTTAGCAAAAACACAGGGCCCTGCAAATTCGAAAGAAGACGTATAGAGCCTGATACCTGCCCGGTGCTGGAAGGTTAAGGAAGCTTGTTCGGGGAGTAATCCTCAAAGCTTGTGACCGAAGCCCCAGTAAACGGCGGCCGTAACTATAACGGTCCTAAGGTAGCGAAATTCCTTGTCGGGTAAGTTCCGACCTGCACGAATGGTCTAATGAGTTGAACACTGTCTCCTCCACGAGCCCGGTGAAATTGTAGTATCGGTGAAGATGCCGGTTACCCGCCACGGGACGGAAAGACCCCGTGAACCTTCACTACAACTTTGCATTGATTTTGAGTAACAGATGTGTAGCATAGCTGGGAGACTATGAAGCAGGGCCGCCAGGTCTTGTGGAGTCACCGTTGAAATACCAGCCTTCTGTTACTTAGAGTCTAACCTGAGCAATCGGGAACATTGCATGGTGGGTAGTTTGACTGGGGTGGTCGCCTCCTAAAGAGTAACGGAGGCTCGCAAAGGTTCCCTCAGCATGGTTGGTAATCATGCGTAGAGCGCATTAGTATAAGGGAGCTTGACTGTGAGGCGGACATGCCGAGCAGGTGCGAAAGCAGGCTAAAGTGATCCGGTGGTTCCGCATGGAAGGGCCATCGCTCAAAGGATAAAAGGTACTCCGGGGATAACAGGCTGATCTCCCCCAAGAGCTCATATCGACGGGGAGGTTTGGCACCTCGATGTCGGTTCGTCACATCCTGGGGCTGGAGAAGGTCCCAAGGGTTGGGCTGTTCGCCCATTAAAGTGGCACGTGAACTGGGTTCAGAACGTCGCAAGACAGTTCGGTCCCTATCTGTGGTGGGCGTTAGTAAATTGAAGGGGATGTGATCTTAGTACGAGAGGACCGGATCGCGTGTACCGCTGGTGTATCTGTTGTGCCGCCAGGTGCAGTGCAGAGTAGCTACGTACAGTACAGGATAAGCGCTGAAAGCATCTAAGCGCGAAGCCAACCTCAAGATGAGTTTACTTAATAAGAAGGGCCGCAGAAGACTACTGCGTTGATAGGCTACAGGTGTAAAGCTGGTAACAGCAAAGCCGAGTAGTACTAATTGCCCGTAAGCTTTAATCTTATTTATTTTCTCCTCACAGAGAATTTATTTAAGCCACTAGACAAGATCAAAAATCAAAGAAGAACGCTCAGATCAAACTCGGACCTTCTTTTCTGACCCTCTTCCTTAATCTTATCCGCTTACATAGCTGATAAGCTCAGAACAAATACATTTCTTCAAAGTATACTGCCGGTACAATTGCTCCCAATATGTCTATCTTATTATTAAGCAGTGTGATTAAAACATCTTGAGTTGATATGCACTGAGTCCTATAAACTCATCACTCATCACTCCTAAGTGAATAACGCAACGCTAGCCTTCAAGACCTTATGGTGGTCTTGCCGGCGGTGTCTCCACCTCTTCCCATTCCGAACAGAGCAGTTAAGCCCCCCATGGCCAATGATACTACATGCTAAAATGTGGGAAAGTAGGTAGCCGCCATATCCTTATTATTAAACCCTCATCATTACCTTGATGAGGGTTTTTTGTTTTTGGTGATGAAGTAACTTTTATACACTCCATCGCCAGGGCGAAGTAGAACAGTTACTTGTTCTCAAAAACAACAGTCTGATGTGCGATGCTTTCCATATGCACCGCTTCCAGAAACTGTTTGATAAATTCTTCGCTAAGTCCTAATCCGCTTCCTGACAGCTGCATACGTTGTAGAATATCATTCCAGCGGGCAGTCTGCAGAATAGCTATATCATTAGCCTTCTTATAATCGCCGATTCGGTCGGCTAGCTTCATGCGCTGGCCGAGTAGTTGAATAATTTCATCATCAAGGCTATCAATGCGTTGACGCAAGCTATCTAACGCTGCGTGATATGCTGCGCTTGCCGTGTCTTGGCGCCGCCAGGTAATACCAGTAAGCAACACGTCCAATTGTTCGGCGGTAATCTGTTGCGCCGCATCGCTCCATGCAGCATCCGGTGTCGGATGACTTTCAATCATGAGTCCGTCATAGCCAAGATCAATTGCTTTTTGTGCAACCCGCTGCAGTATGTCCCGCCGCCCACAGATGTGGGATGGATCATTGATAAAAGGCAGAGCAGGGTGCCTCCGCTTCATCTCCACCGCAAGGTGCCACATCGGCGCATTTCTGTATTCCGTATTTCCGTATGCTGCGAAGCCACGATGAATAAGCCCAATGTTTTCCACGCCGGCCTTGGCTACACGTTCCACTGCACCCGTCCATAGATCAACATCCGCGTTGAGCGGATTTTTAATAAAGACAGGAACCTTGCTCCCTTGCAGCGCATCCGCAATATCCTGCACTGAAAATGGATTGACCGTACTGCGCGCGCCAATCCACAACATATCTATCCCTGCCTTCAATGCAAACTCCACTTGCCGACTGTTGGCGATCTCTATGGCCAGAGGCAAGCCGGTAAGCGCCCGTGCTTTTTGCAGCCACGCCAATCCTACCTCGCCAACGCCTTCAAATGATCCGGGCCGCGTACGCGGCTTCCAGATGCCTGCACGAAATACATCCGCCATTCCGATAGCTGCAATCTCTAAGGCCGACTGAAGCACCTGCGCCTCCGTCTCTGCGCTGCACGGACCGGCTATGATAAGCGGACGCTTTTCGGCAATCAGTTGTGCTACAGGTTTAAGATTCGGCGCGCGCTGCATGAGCAACAAAAGTACTTGCACAGTCGCACGCGCTTTCCTAAAAAGCGTCCCGCAGATGCAGCACTTCTTCTATGGCGCCATTGCGCAGCACAATGCTCACCACATCAAAGCGCGCCCGTACATACTGCGGATGCCGCTCCATAAACACCTCCGCAGCCGCGCGCAGATGTGCCTGCTTCTTTACATCCACCGCTTCCTCCGGAAAGCCGTATCCATAGCCGCCGCGCGTCTTTATTTCTACAAACACCAGTTCTTCGCCATCAAGGGCAATGAGGTCTATCTCCTTATGCGCTGTCCGCCAGTTGCGGTGCAGGATGTGGAAGCCTTTGTTGGCAAGATATTCTTCTGCCATTCGCTCGCCGCTCCTTCCGGTTTCGTTATGTTTGCCCATCTTTTTTCCTTTACACTATCAGCATGAAAGAATTAATTGCGGCCTTCCCCGGCCAGCTTGAGGAAGCCCTGCGCATCGGCCAAAGCTATTCATTTATCATAGGGCCCGAAAAGCCCGCCAACATTGTACTCACCGGCCTCGGCGGCTCCGGCATCGGCGGCTCCATTGTGCAGAATTATGTGGCCGATAAGCTGAAGATTCCCTTCGTTGTCAATAAGGATTATTTCCTGCCCGCCTTTGTGGGCGCGGATTCGCTGGTCATTGTCTGCTCTTACAGCGGCAATACGGAAGAGACGCTTGCCGCGATGAAGCAGGCTATTAAGATGAAGGCAAAGATTGTCTGCATTACTTCCGGCGGTGAAGTAGAAAAGCTGGCCGCGAAGAAGGGTATTGACTGCATCCTCATTCCCGCCGGCAATCCGCCGCGCGCTTCTGTTGGCTACTCGCTCGTGCAGATTCTTTATGTGCTGAAGCACTTCGGGCTGCTGCGCACAAAGTTTGATAAAGAAATTGGGGCCGCTATTGAGCTCATCACGCGCGAGCGGAAGGCCATTGAAAAGAAGGCGCAGACCATTGCCCAAAAGCTCTCCGGCAAAACGCCTGTCATCTATGCTGCGCAAAGCTTTGAAGGCCTCGCCATCCGCGTGCGGCAGCAGATTAATGAGAATAGCAAGATGCTCTGCTGGCACGGCGCCATCCCCGAAATGAACCACAACGAGCTGGTGGGCTGGCGCGATAAGGACGACACGCGCGCCGTGCTCCTCCTACGCAACGAAGACGACTATGAGCGCGTACAAACGCGCATGGAGATCAACAAGAAAATCATCCGCAAGTACACGCCCAACATCATTGAGCTGTATTCAAAAGGCGAGAGCTACTGGGAAAAAATTTTCTACTTCATCCACCTCACCGACTGGGTGTCCGTCTATCTGGCCGACCTGCATGAAGTGGACGCTACGGAGGTGAAGGTGATTGACTTCCTGAAGGGCTCGCTGGCGGGAAGCTGAGCACTGCGGCATTAATTAAGATTACAGCAAATAAGGAAGGCTGCCATTATTATGGCAGCCTTCTTCTTTAAAGAAACGAAGTCAAATGATAGCAAAACGGCCTCTTGCAATGGATTTGCAAGTCGGCAACTGGCGCTTTTCCGGATTTAAGTCTGCTTCGCAAAACTTAAACCAGTCAGAAAGCGCCTGAAGATGGCCTCCGCCAAAAGCTAAGCAGCATAAAATTTCCTTTACATGAGGCTGTAAACTAAACTGTGTCAGTTGAAAAACACTCATTCAACTTTAGACACAGAATCATGAGAAAACAAAAGCAGAAAGAAGGGAGTGGCTTCACCATAGATGAGGCGACAAGCCGTAAGGCCCTGGAACAATTTAAGACCGGCAAGCCGCTCTTTGGAAAAGACGGAGCGTTTGGGCCGATGCTTCAGGCATTCCTGGAAGCAGCGCTTGAGGGCGAGCTCTCCGCACACCTTTCAGAAGAAGGTGCAGCTGAAGAAATAGAGGATGAGCCAAAGGCCGGCGGCCCCAACCGGCGCAATGGTCATAGCAGCAAGGACCTTAAAACAGGTGAAGGCAGCTTTTCTCTTTCTACGCCAAGAGACCGGCGCGGCAGCTTTGAACCTCAGATTGTAAAGAAGCGGGAGACCGTCCTGGCCGATAATCTGGAAGAGCGCATCATCGGCATGTACGGGCTGGGCATGAGCCTGAGAGACATCTCCTCGCATCTGGAAGAGATGTACGGCACCAGCGTAAGCCATACCACCCTTTCCGAGATTACAGACCGCATCATTCCTAAAGTAAGGGAGTGGCAACACCGTCCCCTGGAAGCTGTCTATTGCATCGTGTGGCTGGATGCGATGTATTTTAAGGTAAAGGACGCAGAAGGCCGGGTAGTTACCCGCTGCCTGTATAATATCCTTGGCATCAGAGCTGATGGGGAGAAGGAAGTACTGGGTGCTTACGTAAGTGAAGCTGAAGGTGCGCGCTTCTGGCTTTCGGTACTTACAGACCTGCAGAGCAGAGGCGTCCAGGATATGCTCATAGCCTGTATTGACAACCTGAGCGGTTTTGAGACTGCTATTGCTACTGTGTTCCCGAAGTGTGATGTGCAGAGCTGTATCGTCCACCAGATCCGCAACTCCATAAAGTATGTAGCCTACAAAGAAAGCAAAGAGGTGATGGAAGACCTCAAGCCAATCTACAAGGCATATACCAAAGAAGAAGGAGCGCTGGCCCTGGACGGCTTTGAACAGAAGTGGTCAAAGAAGTACGGCATTGTAGTCAAGAGCTGGCGTACGAACTGGGAAAAGCTTAGCGCCTTCTTCAAGTACCCGCCGGACATCAGAAAGCTCATCTACACTACCAATACCATTGAAGGCTACCACCGGCAGCTCAGGAAAGTAACCAAGACCAAGGGTGCATTCCCGAATGATATGGCTTTGCTGAAGCTCATTTACCTGGCATCAACCCGGATAGAAGAAAAGTGGACCAGACCTTTACCGGATTGGGGCCTCGCCGCCAATCAGCTCCACATTATCTTCGGAGGGAGGATGCCGCTGACGATTTAAAAATCTTTCCTCCTCCATCCGGCCCCATGGGGCCGGATGGAGGAGGAACCAAAACTGACACAGTTCAGTTTACACTCCCCTTTACATCCCTTCTTTTCCACGGGAATCCATAAAAAGGCTCCTTTATATTCATTCCCGTGGACGGGAATGCGTCCTAAGCCGCCTTTAGGCTCATTCCCATAGACGAGAATCCTTCCAAAGCCGCCTTTGGACCCGTTCGCATGAACGGGAATGCATGTAAAGCCTCCATTACATCCATTCTCATGGATGGGAACGTGCCTAAAGCCTCCTTTTTAAGTATTCCCATGGAAGGGAATGAGTCTAAAGGCATTTTTGAGGCTATTGCGGCGGCCGGGCTTTCTGCAAAAGCACATTCAGGATGCGCTGCGCTAACGTCCGGAAGAACCCACAATAGACCCCGAAACAAGTTCGGGGCGACGGGAGCGGGAGCGGGACCATAAGCTAAGTGTGGGATGCGCCAGCATCCCGGTCGCTGAGCGTAGCCGAAGCGCCTGCCTCGGTACTAAGCATCCGGTATATCCTGTAATGAGAATTATTCTTACAGGAAGCATACCCACTTAACGCTTCTTCGCGTCCATGTATCACTGCCTCTTTTTTCTTTCTACTCCAGCCTTGTAATTGCTTTTCTCTTTTGAAAGCGACATCAATTCTTGCATACATTTCAATGTAAACAAGCCGCACCGGCAGGCGCAGTGCGGTATAATTGGCACCTACACCGCATTGGTGCTGCCAGAGCCTTCTCCTTAAGTCTTGCGTACTGCCAACATAGTAGCTGCCGTCTCTGCATTGCAGGATATAAGTATATCCACGCATAAAGTCGTAACGGCTCATGGTGCTAAGGTAACATCCGGGTAGGCGCTTCGGCTACGCTCAGCGACCGGGCTTTCTGCGAAAGCCCACTTTGCTGGCGCAAGAATGCAGCAAAGGCTTTAGTGCGGTGGCGTTCTTGTGCCTCGCTGCGCGAATGGATATGCTATGTGTATTGGCTGCGCCAGGCGCAAGATGCTGCCCGCAATGCCGCGCCTCAATCTTGCGTCAGCAGAGGACTATAGGTCGCTATATTTCCTAGGGGCCTCTCTTTTCCCTGAAATCACTTCGTCAATTATCCGCTTCAGAGTGTGATTTATCTTATCCGCAGGGTCGGCAGAAATTGCTTTGTCAATTGTACTACTTGCCAAATTCAAATCGCCGTTGAGTAAGTAGGCAAGTGCAAGATTGCCAATTAAACCAGCATCCTTGTCGTTAAGTTGCAATGCATATAATGAGACCTCAACAGCTTGCTGTCCCTTCCCTAAATCCATACATTCAAGAACTAGTTCTCTGGCAACGTCTGGATTTTCTTTATTAAGCTCAAACGACTTTTCAAATTGGGAATAAGAATTCTCGTGTTGATTTAAAACTTGATAGGCCTTTCCTTTCAACCAAAATGCTGCGAAATTATTTTGGTTGATTTGTGTGACGGCGTCTAAGTATCTAATGCGTTCTAACAGTTTAGCTTCTTTGTTTTTGTCGGAACGAGGCGATTTGTCAGATAGTATTAGGTATGGTTCAATCAACTCAGTACCTGTTTTGTAGTATTGATTGTGGTTTTCTTCTGTCAAAACCAACTTCGGTGTTTCAGTCTGTGAACGTCCAAAGAGTGAAGTAAAAAGTCCGAGCATAAGGGCTAATGTGAATTTGTTTCTTGCCGACATAAAAATATTGGTTAGCGGGTTGTCTGTTCTAAGATTTATATCCCCAATATCCCCCGCACCTCCGCCTCATCCCTCCGCAGCGCGTCCTTCAGCGCCTCCAGACCGTCAAACTTCAGCTCATCCCGCGTCCGGCGTATAAACTGCACGGCCACTTCCGCGCCATACAAATCCCCGCTGAATCTGAAGAGGTAAGCCTCAATGCTCACCGCCCCATCGCTCGCCACCGTAGGCCGCGTGCCAATGCTCAGCATCGCGCCATAGCTGCGGCCATCCGCCATCACCCGCACGGCATAAATGCCGCCCTTCGGTATCAATTGCTCCGCCGATAGCGGCTGAATATTGGCGGTAGGGTAGCCGAGGGTACGGCCCAGTTTCTGCCCGTGCACCACGGTGCCGGTAAGGGTGTAAGGCCGGCCCAGCATGTGCGCGGCGCCATCCATATCGCCATCCAGCAGCGCCTTCCGGATCTTGGTAGAAGAAATGGCGGCGTTGTCAATCATGTGCGCCGGTATCTCGTGCACCGCAAAGCCGAAGCGCTGGCCATAGGTTTCCAGCAGCTGCATGCCCCCCCGCCGGTCGTGCCCAAAGTGATGGTCATACCCCACAACGATGGCGGCCGGCTGAAAGCGTTTTACGAGAAACTCCTCCACATATTCTTCCGCTGAAAGCCGCGCAAATTCCCTGGTAAAGGGCGTAACAGATACATCTTCCATTCCGGCATTGTGTAAGAGGCGGAGCTTTTCGGTCAGCGGCGTCAGTATTTGAATATGCGCATCGGGCTGCAAAACCTGCCGCGGATGCGGCTCAAAGGTGATGACGGTGCTCTTCCCGCCAATGGCGGCCGCGTGGCGCTTTACCTCATCCAGAATAACGCGGTGGCCCAGGTGCACGCCATCAAAGGTGCCTATGGTGAGGACGGGCAAAGGCGGCGCCTGTTGACTTTCAGGGTTAGGATTGTGAGGCATGAACGGGGCGCGGCAAAGGTAACGGCCGGGCCGCGGCAGGGCGAAGATGGCAGCCTATATTTGTCGGTGTGGCCCTCAATGGCCGAAGACCTCCACCACATGGCGCAACCTAAACAGAAGGCCGCGGCAAGCACGCCGCCCCCTGCAGCAGCAACTACTTCTTTCCAGCTTTCCGATAAGACGAAGGCCCGGATTCTATGGGCGCTCTTCGCCGTCTGGGCCATCCTGGTGACGGTGGGCATTGCCTACCACGAGCAGTGGCGCGATGAGGGCTCCGACTGGACAACGGTGCGCCACGTAACCATCGGCGAGCTTTTCGGTACGATGATCCCGGAGATCGGACACCCGCCGATGTGGTACCTCCTCATGTATCCACTCGGCAACATGGGGCTCCCGCTGGTAACAGTGAATATCGTGTCGGCGCTTGTGATGGCGCTGGCCATGTATGTGATGCTGTTCAAGGTGAAGTTTCCGTTTTACCTGAAGCTCTCGCTCATCTTCTGCATGTTCTTCGTGTATGAGTATCCGGTGGTAGGTCGTAATTACTGTCTCGCGGTGCTCTTCCTGATGCTCACGCTGTGGTGGTATCCGAAGCGCTTTGAAAGGCCTTTGATTTATGGACTTATCGTGGCCGGCCTGTTCAACACGCACAATCTGGTCTTCCCGATGGCCTTCGGCATTACGCTTCTGTATCTGTGGGAAACGGTGGAGTTCAAAAAGCTTAATGGGCAGACAATCGGCGCTGCGCTGATGATGATTATTGGCGGTGGGTACCTCATTCCCTATATGGCGCTGCCAGGCATGAAGGCGGTTCGGAACATCATGAAAATCCCGAACAACTATGCCCAGATGAAGAAGGTGATGGGCGAAGGATTAATCATGGGCGGTTTTGATGATCCGACAACAACCATGACGCTTGGTATGTTGACATTTGTGGTGCTTGCAGCTATGCTGCTGCCGCGGCTAAAGCCGTTTGCGGTATTTGTATGTGGCGCCGGCGGGCTGCTCTATATCCTTAGCTTCAGATACATCGGTCAGTTTCGCCATCACGGCCTGCTGATGGTAGAGTTCCTGTTCGCCTATGGCCTGGCAGGCTTCTATGCCGACGACCGGTTTACAATTAGAGCTTTCAATCGTTACAATCTTTACCGCATAGGTACCATCGTGCTGACGGTTGTGCTGCTGTGGCAGTCTCGTATCGGGTTCAGCGCAGCCTCAGATGAAATGAATTCCACTTTTTCAGACGGCAAGGCGGCGGCGGAGTTTCTGATGGAAAACCATCTGGAGCACAAAATCCTTGTTGGTCACCAAAGCTGGGCGGCCTCATCCGTCCTACAGCAGCTGCCAGCTGACTGTAAGATGTATTGGGCGGACACACGCCGCTGGGGGTATTTCATCCGATTTGATTCCTTATTCCTCGCCAACCAGTTCGCCTACAATGGCGATTATGCCGCAGTAGTAGCGCAGGAGCAATTCAAAGACAGCCTTAAGGATGTAGTGCTGGTCATGAGCCTGCCGATAGAAAACCCGCAGCTTGCGGCGCAATGGAAACCGGTCTATGCAGGCGGCGTCTTTGCGGACAATCCGCCTGTAAAGAAGCAGGAATCATTCATCATTTACACGCACCAGTAGTTCCATTATTTTTCAGATTGCGTGGAGTTTGCCGCGCGTATTGTTCCGCATCATGACAGAAACTTTTACTCCTGCAACCGACAACGGCATGGAAAAGCAATGGCGATTCATCTTTATTGGGCTATCCGCCATAATCGCTATTCTCTTGCCGGCCCTTAGTCCTGCCTATGGCCAAACGGGTGACGAATGGCTGCAGATATTGTACGGCAGGGATATTTGGGATTACTTCTTCAATAATGACCAGCAGGCGCTTGGCTATGATACACTGTTGCCGCGCTACCACGGTATGGAGACTCAATTCAGGGGCCAGGAGCTGTACGGCGGTCTGTTTGACTTCGGTACCGAGGCGTTGCACCGGTGGTTCCCTTCCATTCCACACCTTGTGCTGCGCCACTTCTGTAATGCATTGACTAACGTAGCGCTGATGATAAGCACTGGCTTAATAGCCCGCCGGTTGAGCGGTCGTTGGAGCGTTGGTGTGCTTGCATTGCTACTGATTCTCTTTTCACCAAGAATTTTTGGCGAGGGAATGAACAACCCCAAGGACATTCCGTTCGCTGCCGGCTTTGCGCTAGCGGTTTATGCGGTCATCGCTTTTCTGCAAGCCGGAAAAGCGGGTATCTGGCGTCATGCGGTACTGCTGGCACTCGGTTTCGGGCTGGCCTTTGGCGTACGCGCGGCGGGTGGCCTGCTGTTCTTCGCCTATCTGGTTATCATCATTGGTCTGTGGCTCTTGCTGCATAAAGACAGCCGTGCCGGCTGGTGGGCAGATAAGAAAGCCCGTCAACGCATTCTGCTGGTAATAGCTGGTAGCATTGTGGCTGGCTACATCATCGGCTTGCTAGCGTGGCCATGGGGGCTGGAATCGCCCATCGGCCACCCGATGGAATCCCTGCAGGGCATGACCAACCGGGAGACAAAAATCAGGACGCTATTTGAGGGCAGGTATCAGCTTAATTCTGCCATGCCGTGGTACTATGAGCTGAAGTGGATCCTGATTTCTAATCCCTTGTCGGTCGTTGTGGGCGCGCTGCTTTTTGTAGTGCTGGGCTTCCTGGGCCGAAAAAAGCTGGGCAGTTTCACGCTGATGCTCGCGGTATTTGCTGCGCTGTTTCCATTGCTCTATATGATCTACAAGCATTCAAGCGTGTACGATACCTGGCGCCATGTGTTCTTTGTTTACCCCTTCTGGGTGGTCATGGCAGCGCTTGGGTGGGCTTATCTGGGTGATGTGATTGGTGCTCGCTTTGCGAAGGGTGGGATAGTAATGCAACGTTACATTGGTCATGCACTTGCGGTGCTTCTAACCATTCCGGCTATTCTATGGACCGTACGAAGCCACCCAAACCAGTATGTTTACTTCAATGAATTTACCGGCGGCATTCGCGGCGCCAATGGTAATTATGAGCTGGATTATTATTATAATTCCTCACAGCAGCAGGTAAACTGGCTGCGAAAGAATGTACCGCATATACCCGGCAAGAAAACGTCGGTGATGTCAAATATGGGTGGGTTTAACCCGGATGTGCTTCATAACGATACGGCATACATTGCCCCTGCATACCTCAGCTACAGTCGTCGTGCTACGCAGCCATGGGATTACTATCTGTTGTTCCCTCGGCTCATTCCGGACGGTCTGGTAAAGGGGAAGAGCTGGCTGCCCGCCAATGCTGCCCACGTAGTAGTTGTAGATGGCGTGCCCTTGTCTGCCCTTATTAAGCGCACGGACACGTTTGATCTGGCCGCAGAGCGGGCGATGGCAGCAAAAGATTTCGCCACTGCAGCCGATCTTTACGCGCAACATCTGCGCATAGCCGGCAATGACCCGATCATGCTGCTGAATTATGCAAATGCACTAGCGCAGGCTAACAGATTGCCGGAAGCGGTCAGCGCATTGCAGCAAGCCACTAAGATCGATCCGGAAGATGTGCAGTCCTGGGCTTTCCTGGCGCAGATCTACCAGGCAATGGGCAACAGCGCGGCAGCACAGGACGCAAATAACCGGGCGCAGAGCATTATGGCAGAAATGCAGGAGGGCAGTGAAGAGTAGCGTCAGATAAACTTATTGTCCCTGGCAGTCTTAATAGCATCCGCTTTACTGTGCACATCCAGCTTGTGGTAGATGTTTTTGATATGGCTCTTCACGGTTTCCAGGTCTATGAACAGCTCGTCAGCAATTCGCTTTCGGCTCTTACCAGTCGCGATTTGTTCCAGCACCTCTGTCTCCCGGCGCGTAAGCGGAGATTCCTCTGCCCTCTGAAAGGAATGGATGACCATACGTGCAATATGCGCGCTCATTGGGCCGCCGCCGTCCATTACCTCGTTGATGGCAGCTATAAGCTTTTCGGGTGGCGTGTCCTTGGTCAGATAGCCGGACGCCCCATTCCCAAGCGCTCGGAAAATCAACGTGTCCTGCTCATAAACTGTCAGGATTAGGATTTGCAGATCCGGAATAAGCTTTTTGAGCTTGGGCAAAGCGTCTATTCCATTGGTACCAGGAAGCTCTACGTCCAGCAGCAGCACATCGGGCGCGTCTGAGGGTAGCCGCTTAAGCGCCGCTTCAACCGAACCGTAAGTGCTCACCACTTTATAACCTGGCGTATGCGCTATGAGATAGGCATAACCCTCCCGGATGGTTTCGTCGTCCTCAATCAGGGAAACACGGATGTCAAGGTCGCGGGCCATAATGAATAGAATGTTGGAATGTTGGAATGTCAGCGAGTCAAAAATGGCGGTTTGTCATTAATGAATACTCCCTTGCTTGAGGGGATTTTTAGCTTCAGGGTGATGTTTGTGCCGCGCCCTTTTCCAGACTCTATCTCCAGGCTGCCACCGAGACGCCGGGCGCGGGTCTCCATGTTAGTCAGACCCTGGCCACGTTTTATACCCGCACATTCAAACCCCTCGCCATTGTCACGCATAAAAATGAGCAGCTCACCATCCTGCATGAGGCTGGCAATGACTACGCGGGTGGCTCCGGCATATTTCAGCACATTATTCAGGGCTTCTTTAAAAATCATGATCAGGTTGCGGCTCGCGTCCATCGGCAGGCGGTAGTCTTTCCATTGCGCAGGTACTTCTTCCATTTCAAATCCGGTGTCCGTATCTCCAAAGAGATCCCGGCCAAAATCGCGGATGCGGTGCATTACCTGATAGAGGTTGTCATTACTAGGCTGCAAAGCCCAAAGTATGTCGCGGGTGCCGCCGTAAAGCTGAGCGGCATTATCCTGAATCTGGTCAATCAGCCTTGTGGCTTCCGGCACGGCCCCGATTTTACTGCGAAGAACATTGGTAAGCACGTTGATACGGGTAAGCTTGTTACCTACTTCGTCGTGAAAATCCTCTGCGGTGCGTTGGCGCACCCTTGCCTGCTCTTCTCTGCGCACGGCAGCCAGCTGCGCCAGCCGTCGGCGTTTGCCGCGTGCCGCAAGGTATTGGAGGCCAACCCCCAGCACAATGCACCCCACTATGATTAATATGTAAAAAAGCGTGGTTTTGTGAAAGGGAGTAATAATTTCAAACGGATAGCGCAACACCTTAGGCTGCGGATGAGTGCCATCAATGCTGCATTGGACCTGTAGCTCGTAGTGACCTGGAGGCAGTGCCGAAAACGTGACGGTATTTGTAGGGCTCCACTCACTCCAGGGCGCAGGTAATCCATCAAGCCGGTAGCGATAAGCTATAGACTCGTCTCCGCTCAGGGATACGGCATTGAACGAAAAACTGAGATTGTTTTGTCTCCAGGGCAGTCGTAATGACTGCGGCACGCCGTATATCGGCGAGATGCCTTTGTACCAATCGGTGTCTTTCACAGCCTCGCCGAAAAGCGCAACGTGCTGCAGCTGCAAGCTGACAGGTCGAGTAACCGCCACCGCATTTTGCGGATGATATAGCAATGCACCGCCTGTAGTGCCAAACCATATAGAGCCATCCTCCAGCGGACGCACAGCATTACGATTGCTTTCCATGCCTGTAATACCGGCATTACGGCCGTAGAACGTCACTGTTGGACGCATGCCGGACGGATTAATGCGGCAAATGCCGAAGCCGGTCCCTACCCAAACTGTCCCATCTGGTGCCGCATAGACATTATAGATGAAATCTGAGCGCAGGCCTTCCTTCCGGGTGATGTGAACGTTACGACCTGTACGCATGTCATAGCCGAATAAGCCGTTGTCACTTGTACCTATCCAAATGCGGCTGCCGAGCGCGGTGATGCAAACGACCTGACCATTATCGGCACCGCTATGGGTGTAAAATCGCGTCAATGTATCATGGCTGTAGCACATCAAGCCGTCCATAGTGCCTAGTAATATGCTGTCTTTTCCAATGAATGTAAACGCCTCCGCCGGCTGCTTCAGCGGGAGCAGGTGCAGTGAATCGTTTGCGACGAGTAGAATGCCTTTCCCATTGCCTAGCCAGATGCCGTCGTCATTTTGTATCATGGATAATACTGTCGGCCCGATACGTTCATCCTCATAACGGCTCATTGCACCACGCTCAATGTTATAGCGCCACAGGCCCATCCCTTGAGTACCTATCCAGAGCGTCTGACCCCGGAGCTCCAGACAAGAAACAGCTGAACGTGCCGGCCCTCCCGGAATGGCCACACGTTTCGCCGTTGCTCCATCGTAGCGGTAAAGGCCGCCATCGTAAGTGCCCAGGTAGACTACACCGGAACCTGCCTGTACAATGCTGCTTACCTGCGGCCCGTCAAGCCCCATGCGCTCGTCCACTGCCGTAAATGCGGCGCCTGAAAAACGGTAAAGGCCTTCACCATTGGTAGCCATCCAGAGATTGCCCTCGTGGTCGCGCATCAGATCATAAACCAGCAGGTCGGTAAGGCCGGTTTTGCGATTAAAGTACTGTGGTGCTGAGCTGTCTGTCAAACGAATCACACCTGAAGATGTGCTGATCCAGTAACCGCCGTTTAGGCCTTCGGCGAAGGAATAGTACATGGGCTCTTTATTGCTCCGCCGTTCCAGCAATCTGCTCCAGGATGATTCAGCATATCGGTAAACGCCATCGCCGGCAAGCAAAATCAGCCGCTTAGCAGCATCCTCATAAATTTTAAAGACATAGTGTGGTTTCTCTTCGGGCAGAGCGAGGCTGTCCCACCTGCCCAGGCGATAGCGATAAACAGAACGCTGTGCGGCGATACCAACCAATACATCAGGGCCTATTGTGCGCAATGCAGTTATCCTTCCTGCTGCAATCGGCGTTTCAACCGGCGTGATTTTGCCATTACGCAGCATGTAGAGCTTATCGCCCGCCACACACCATAATATTCCACCTGCGCCATGCGAGAGTTGCATGACGGCGTTCCCTTTTGGATTGTCGGGGCTGCTGAAATTGTAATTCCTGAATCGGAAGCCGTCATATATGCTCAGGCCGCGCGCCGTACCGATGCAAATGCGTCCCTGTTTATCGCAGCAAACGTTTGTGATGGTATTGGAAGGAAGGCCTTCGCGCATCGTATAGGTGTGAAACGCATGGCCGTCGTAACATGACAACCCACCCAGTGTGCCTGCCCACAGGTGCCCGGCGCTATCCTGAGTCAACGAAAACACTTGCGACTGTACGAGGCCCTGTTCAATGCCGATGTTGAAGAATGGGTAGCGCTGGCCCAATGCCGTAGTAGCTGACAACACAGCACAGGTCCAGAACACTAAGCTGGCCGCCCATTTGTATTGCTGGCTTCTGGCAGGCATGAGACAAATGTAAACTACCCACTAGCCTGTCTTCTTAATGCGTTGCAATTCACCCTGATTTTCACCCGCGACCATAATTGCCTAGCCATCGTTAATCGGTGTCGTATTTAGCGAGCTTCCTCTAAGGATATCGTCTTGCGGATCCACCTCCCGGACTCAGCATAGTTATAAGACAAAGCTATTATCTATTCTGCTGTAGTAATTTTTCCACTAAATCACCCGCTATGGGTTAGTGCCCGCCACGCGGGCTCTGATACTTTTGGATAGCTGCTTTTTGTCAGCCGAAGCTTATGCGACCTATACTAACTGCTGTTCTACTTTTCTATTGTTCTATCCTGCGAGCCGGCACCATTTCGGGAGTCGTAAAATCGGCCGACAGCAAGCCACTTTCCGGAGCTACGGCACTACTCATGAACAGTGCTGATAGCAGCCTCATAAAAACTGGCCTGACTGATAATGAAGGGCGATTCAGCTTTGAGCCAACGAGTGCGGGAAGCTATATAGTTAAGATAATAGCAGCCGGCTTCGAGCCAGTCTTTACAACGCTCGCGGCATATACTTCGGAGGACATTGTTCTTCCGGATGTCAATACGGCACGTGTGCAAAAAGCGCTCAAGGAGGTGACCGTTCGCAGCCAGAAACCCCTGATTGAAGTAAGGGCGGATAAGCTGGTGATGAACGTGGAGAGCAGCATCACGAACACAGGCTCAACCGCATTTGAGATATTGCAGCGCGCGCCCGGCGTCACCATTGATCAGAATGACAATATTGCAATGAAAGGTAAGAGTGGAGTCAATATTATGATAGACGGAAAGCTATTGCCCATAAGTGGCCAGGACCTCGCCAATATGCTTAAGGCAATGCCCAGCGGCAGCGTAGATCAGATAGAGCTCATTACCAATCCCGGCGCCCGGTATGATGCTGCTGGCACCGCCGGCATTATTAATATTCGCACCAAGCGTGATAAGCGTATCGGAGTAAATGGTAACGTAACTGCCGGGTATGGTCAGGGCGTGTATGCTAAAGCGAACAGCGGCTTCGGGCTGAATTACCGCGGCAAGAAAATCGCCCTTTATACCAACTACAACTATGCGTATCGCAGGGGCTTTAACAATCTTGACCTCATGCGACGCTTTTACAGCGTGGGCATGTTCAGTTCGGCATTTGATCAGCATGACGATATGAACATTGATATGCGCAGCCAGTATGCCAGCCTTGGCGCTGATTACACGCTTTCTTCTAAAACGACTATTGGAACTGTGGTAACCGGTGGACTTAATGGTTTTGACCTTTCGGGCAATAATAGTACTACTGTACTGGACGCATCAGAAACGCCGGCGTCAACATTCTACACCGACCGGAACAACTCCAACGGCTGGAACAACTGGGGTGTTAATCTGAATTTGCGGCACCGATTTGACAGTACCGGCAGCGACCTTAGCGTGGATGCAGATTACGCCCGCTACGTAAGCAGCAACGACCAGAGGCTATTTACCAGCTACCAATTCATTGGTGGCGGGCAGCAACAGCCGGATTATCTGCTTTACGGTACGCTCAGCGGATATACGGACATCAAGACGCTGAAAGCTGATTACAGCAAGCCGATCAATAAGACCCTGCGACTTGAGGCTGGCGTCAAGACAAGCTTTGTAAAAGCGGACAACAATCCGCTCTTCTATAATCGCAGCGGCGGCGGCAATGTTTATGACTCGGGTAAAAGCAACCATTCCATCTACGAAGAAAATATAAATGCAGCATATCTGAATGCGGCAAACGAAGGCAAATGGTGGAGCATACAGGCGGGGTTGCGCGCGGAACAAACCATCGCTAAGGGGCACCAACTGATTAATGATGACCGATTTGATCGCAGTTATGCGCAACTCTTTCCTAGTGTTGCCGCCACACGGCACCTGAATCCAAAAAATGATCTCGGTCTAACGGTTAGTCGCCGCATTGAGCGGCCTACTTATCAGCAATTAAATCCTTTCAGGAGGTATTTGGACATAAGCAGTGTCAATCAGGGCAATCCTTACTTGCTGCCCGCGTTGACATGGTCGGCGGAACTAACCCATACCTGGAATGGCAAGTATATTACGCAGCTAAGCTGGAGCAGAACTACAGATGTAATCGTTCAGGTAATACAGCCTGAAGGCGCGCAGCTTAGTATAGTGACAGACAAAAATCTGGCGATAAATACTGTGTACAACTTCAGTGGCAGCTATCCCTTGCAGCCTTTCAAATGGTGGAATTCAGTGAACAACTTCAACCTTTTTTACAGCCATTATGAAGGCAACCTCGCTCTGACGCCGCTTAGCGATGGTATCCCAACCTTTAATCTGTATTCGCAAAACACCTTTACCCTGCCGCAGGGCTGGAGCGCCGAGTTTAATGGTTGGTACCAGTCAGAGCAACTTTACGGCTACATGCATATTGACCAACAGGTTGTCCTCAGCATCCGCCTGCAAAAACAACTTCTGGATAAGCGGGCAACGCTCAAACTCAAGCGTTACAGACCTGTTGCTGCAGCAAAATCCATACGGACGAAGTGATTTTGCAGATTACCATGAAGCTTTCATAGTGTCAAGGGACAGTCGCGTAGCAACATTGACCGCCACCTACCGTTTTGGTAAGCGCAGCGTTGTGCCTACTCGCCGGCGACAACGGGGTGCAGAAGAAGAACTGCAACGTGCAGGTGCCGGAAATGCAGGATAGGTAGCTATTTCGCAAGTTTCTCGGCAAACACTTTTCTGAATTTTTCCAGCTTAGGCCGGACAACAAACTGGCAATAGGGCTGTTCTCCATTCAGATTGTAATAATTCTGGTGATAATCTTCGGCTTTGTAAAAGGTATCTGCCGGGGTAATCTGAGTTACAACAGGCCCATTGTAAGCCTGCTCGTCATTGAGCTTCTTTTTATAGTCCTGAGCTTTCTGCCGCTGATCATCATTGTGGTAAAAAATGGCAGAGCGGTATTGTGTACCAACGTCATTGCCCTGACGGTTGAGCTGGGTAGGATCGTGAGAAGTCCAGAAGGCGGCCAGCAGTTCGTCGAATGAAATTTCTCGCGGATCATACCAGATGTTGGTCACTTCTGCATGGCCTGTCGTACCACTGCACACTTCCCTATATGTTGGATTTTGTGTCTGGCCGCCCATATAGCCGCTTTCTACGCGCTTCACTCCTTTCAGTTGTTGGAATTGAGCTTCTGTACACCAGAAGCAACCTGCTCCGAAAGTGGCTAATTGTAACGTATCTGTGATATTGTTCTGCGGAACAGCATTCATTTGTTTGAAAGTTTCTGTTTTTAAGTAATTATCCCCATCATCATGTTGTGCGCAGGCAGGCAATCCAAATATGGAAAGCAAAAGCAGTCCGAGCAATTGCAGCGTTTGCAAACGTATGACGTACAGCATTATCATTAAAGTTAGGCCACTACCTATATGGTACTTATCAGCTTCGCTCACCTGCGGCGGCTATTTAACAGCACCTTACTTAAGACATCATCACAAAAAAGATTTTGCGGGAAAGGTCACACCCTTATTTTTGCCGCGGAGAGATGGCAGAGCGGTCGAATGCGGCGGTCTTGAAAACCGTTGAAGCGAAAGTTTCCGGGGGTTCGAATCCCTCTCCCTCCGCCACGTAGCAAAACCCGCGCTCAGCGCGGGTTTTTTCATTCGTAATGCCTTTTTCTATTACGGGCGTCAAGAAATCGGAAAATTTTAGGCAACAGCCTTTTCTGAAATTCGTTTCTGGTGCATCAGGCGCAAACGGGCATTGTTAGCAGTTGAACTGCCTGAGGTGGTGGTCAATGTGTTTATAGGCAATGATGCCAGTCTGCTCTTTTGACAAAGCACCAAAAAACGGATGAATAAAGTGCCCGTTAGAATATTCTGCATACTCATGAAGCAACTGAATCCATTTGGCTTTTTCCTTTGCAAAGTCTACATCCTCCTTAACGATGAAGGAAGGCACAGTCGGCAAGTTGCGTTTTACCGGCTCGTCCTTCATCATATTCTTCAAAGCTATTTTGCCAAAAAGCTTACCTAATAGGGACTGTTTGTATTTGCTTTTACCTAAAGCCATCTCGTCCCACTGAGCGCAATGCCGAATCATTTGGGGCACACTCATCTTACCCCATTGCGCAATGCCCTGCTCATCCAGGCTGAGCACTCTTTGAATTAATTGCTCACGGGTTGTCTTGTCAAGTATTGTTTTCATATTGTCTCAATAAACTGCTTCAGTGAAAGTCGAAACTCAAAGAATGTATTTCGCTAAATCTCAAAAGCTCTAGAAGGACATTTAGTATTTGAGATTGCTTTTTTGATCCAAAAGCTATTTTTCATGCAGCAGCATCCATGAGGTGCCAAATTTGTCGCGCAACATGCCGAATCGGTTCGCAAAAAAAGTCTGCTCCATCTGCATGAAAATCTGACCGTCGGTAGAGAGTAGCTCAAAAACCGCTTCTGCTCGCTCGGCTGAATCAAGATTAAGCGTCAGATACGCGCTCCGCATCGGTTCGGCGCCTGGCACATCGGCTGCGCGCACCAAGGTACCGCCAATCTCCATTATTGCATGAAGAATCGGTCTGGCCCATTCCTGAGGAAAATGCGCGGGCGGCTGTTCATGTACAGTCATCGTGACTATGTTGGCATCAAGGTGCCGTTCATAGAACCGAAATGCCACCTCGCAATGTCCGGGATAATTGATATAGATGCTAAGATTCATAGAATGGTCAGCATTATTTTAATGTTTTAAATGTATTATATTATTCAGTTGTTGACAGAAGCGAAACTATAGTGCAGGCCGTGAAAACTTGCGGTGTAAACGCGACAATCGCGATGGCTTAATGCGACAGCGTTGGCAGCCCGAATCATCTCCCTTGTGCTCAACGGCAACATCTTTATGCTCAAATTAAATTGAGTAAAAACCTCGACCTGATTAAGGCAGGGCGGATGAATTATCAAGCTCAGGTTCTTCCCAATGTTCATCAACGTTCCGCTCCGGCGTAGGCGGTTCAGCCGCAAAACGCAGTTGTCTCGGCGATTCGGCATTAATCAGCGCCTCTTCTGTCCGCATTTCAATGGAGAGCTGGTTGCCGTATTCCCGTGCCTGCTCTGCCCATATGTCGCGCATCGTCTCCGGCGTAATCCGATCAAGCAATGCTGCATCGCGACCATCTGCGAGCAACGCCTCCCTGATTAGCCGAAGCACTTCTGTAGCGGATGCCGTGGAGTCTGTTATGTTCTTGGTGTTGACAATTTCATGCAGATTGCGGAAGAATGCGCTGCCGGCGCCTTCAGGCAAGTGGCCATCCACTACCACGTCATGAATGATGCGCCGCAGGTATTTCGCTCCGGACTGGATTTGCTTTACTGTATTGCCGGATGGGGCGGTGTGCGCGTGCAGCATTCCATTTTGCGCATTTGCATCCTGGGCGAGGAAGGCCGCCCGCTCATGAGGGTCTGCAGGCAGGGCTGGTATATCCTGGTAAGTATCCCCGGTGCCTCGCGCCAGGCGTTGCTGACGACCAACCACGCTCTCCACAGCTGCGCGCGTGCCGTATGCTTCTGGTTCCAGCAACTTTATTTCCGCCATAAGCTGGCGTGTTTCACGGGCGGGCGCATTACGCTCCAGTGCAGCCCTTAATTCATTCATTTTAGAATCCAGTAACGCTCTTCGCTGCGTAGCAGTTTGACCCTCCGGACGAATTCGCGCAGCAAGTGCCTCCGCCGCATTCAGCTCTGCTGTGGTGCGCGCCAGAGCTTCCGGCCCTGCATCTACTGCCTGCCGCACACTCTCCAACTGGCGCTCACGGTAGCTGGCCCACTCCTCCTGGCGCATGCCCATACGTTGCTCGGCGAGGCTTACTACGCTTTGGTCGTGCGTTATCTGCTCCCGCTCTAATTGTCCTTCCGGCCTTATAGAGCCTTCATGCAATTCTGTGTAGAAGTTGGTGTCCAGCGCGGCATCCGCGTCATATCCCTGTTCCCGGAGCGTCCGGTAGGCTTCCTGCACCGCATGGATGCTCGCTTCAATCTGCGCCCGCACGGCACGCGGGTCATTGCCGCCGGAGAAACGCATCGTGATGTCACTATCGCTGCCGAAGCCCGGCGTGCCCATATCAATAGGCTCATTGTGGAGATTCAAGTCCGGATAATGCTCCCGCAGGTACTCTCTGGCAGCCCTGAAAGCCTGATTCTGCGCCTCTGTAACAATCTGCCTTCTAGCTGCCTGGATCGCTTCTCGCGCTACGGTAGTCTCAGGAAAAGGAAAAAGCCTTCACCTATAAGCTGCCGTAAGGTCCTGAAATTGCCTATCTCGCGGATTGCCTGAACGGCTATTTCAACCATCCCGGGATGAGCCGTTGCTATTTGCGGAGCACGCTGCGCCTCGCCGGTCATGATCCGCTCCTGCTGCACCCGGTTATTAATATCTTCATGACGCGCCGCTCTTTGCGCATTCATCAGGTCAGTCACAAAGGCCTGTAGCCGTAAAATAGCAGCGGGCACGCGCGGCGGCCTCGCGCCAGATACAGGAACAGGAGCGGCCGGCCCATCGCCATTGCCTTCGGCAGATGGTTCGGGTGTTTCGCTGGCGGGGCGGGATGGCTCCCCTTCTGCCAACGGATGTGCCGGGGCCGGACGGGCAGGCTCCGCCGGGATGGCAGGATGATCTCCCTGTGCCGGCGGCGTAGCATGCTCCTCTGGTGTGGCTGGAGCAGCCGGATGTTCAGCCGGTACTATTTCAGGCGTGCCGTTTGCAACAATGCGCACCGTGGCCACCGGCGGCTCTTCTCCTGTCGGTCTTGCCTGCGTCTCGGCTGGCGACGTTGCTTGTGGTTCTGTCGTGGATGGTGCTTGTGCTTCTGGCGACGCTGCGGTTGGAGGTTCGGAAGACGCGCGGGTTGGTCGTTCGGACGCCTGTATCGCCATCTGGCGCGCGGTAAGCACAACAATAATTCCTCCTTTTAATGCCTCAGCAAATGCTTGTGCCTGCCTTGCGGCCCGGTCGCCGGGCGAGGCCGCAAAGTCCATATTGATGGCATCAAGCTGGCGAAGGAAGTTGACGGGGACGGCTACCACTGAATGACCGAACTGGGCAATACCTATTATATGCACTACACCCTGCATGCTGCGGATAAGGCCTAATGCCGGCAAAATGCCACCCACGACAGCAATAATCTGCTGGCTTGTTTCCCAATCCAAGTGGAAGCTGCCGTCTGCGCCGCGCAGGCGTCCGTCAAGGCCAGCATTGATGAGTGAATCGGCAGCAACAGCTGCGCCTGCAATACCCGCAACGCCGCCAACTATAACCGCAGCACCGCCGGAAAGGAATAAGGCAACGATGCCGGCTACCTCCGCCAGGTCGGTAAGGCGTTGCATCCATCTGCGCCGCTCACCCGGAGCGCTGCGCCCATTGGTTGGGAAACTTACCCCTTCGGGAGGCGTCTGCGTAAAATGAAGCGCAATTGCGCCGCGCCCGTAGCCATTATTTTCAGAAAAGGCAACAAACGCATTGCGCATTGCCTCAGGTATGGCCCGCCGCACCTGCTGTGGTGCTGCTGCCGCTATAATAACCCTGCGTGCCTGGGCTGGACACGTCTATGAGCCGGTAACGCGGGTGCGCATCGGTGCTATCTGCGGTCTGGAAAAGATAAAGTGCCAGCTGATTGACGGAGCCGTTTTCCTCACTGACCAGCGCTGCACGTGGCTGGTAGACCGTTGTCCCGGCTTTTGCAAGGTGAAGCTGCTGGTCTCGGAAGGCCTGCATCCGCGTCATGAGGCCCTGCTGCTGCTGCATACGCACCAGGTAAGCGGCAGGGTCAATGTCGTTAAGCAGCAATTGCGCATGCAGGGCGCGGGCAGCCGGACTTATCTGTATCGAACGGTCAGCGCGGTACCGGATAACCTCACGGACAGTTTCCACATTGGACGACGGATCACTGGCTGCCTGCTGCGCCGCTTCTGCCGCTTCCTGCGCTCTACGGTTGATGTTGACCACACGGACGAATTGCACGGCGACCGATGACGCACGGCGGTACTCGTCACCCTCTGAATGAGAGGGTGTGGCGATGCACCGGACAAAGAAATTCCCTTCGTCGTTCCAGCCGATATTCTGGTCATTTAGCGGCCGTGATACTACTGAGACAAAAGATGAGAAGAGATTGCCGATGGTACGTACGCCAACGCTGAGCACCATAAGGTTGGCAGTTATATAAGCCAGCGGTCCGGACTCTGGAATGCGCCATATATCGGCCGCGGCATCAGAAAGGATGGCGCGTTCATGCCGGCCCGCTTCATTCAGGCTGGCGTCAAGACTGCTTATCTGGCGGTGCTCCGGATCAGTAGCTACAGTACGGGCATACTCCTCCGATGCGCTGGAAAGTTCCGAGTCGCTAACCTTAATGATTTCCCAGTAGTAATTGATGGACTGCATCCTTGCCGCTACCTGGCTTAGCGTATCGCTGCCCGCAAGTGTGTAGTCGAGCACCATCTGCATGTGGTTGTTGGCACCCAGTACGGTGCTGTGTTCGCGGATGTCGCTGTCTATGCGGGCAGAATATGCGGGTAGGTTCGCGTTACGCTGCGCATCGTTGATCACCAGGCGCTGTTGATCGGGATTTGTAGGCCGGCCGCTGCCCGGTAGCTGGGATTGATTAGCCGGAGGTGCTACAGTTGTGCTTTCAGCGCCATCAGCAACACGTGTGGACTGGCTAAAGTCGTGTGCGTTGTAAGCCCGCTCCAGGCTTTGTTGTATCCGGCGTTCCAGGGTCTCATCCGATTCGCACTCGTGCAATTGCAGCGCTACGTGATATCCGTTTTTCCATGCGTTTATAAAGTCTCCGCGTTCGTTGGAATAAGGAACTATGCGTTCGGGCGTAGTTCTGTCCGGCGTTGGTGTGGCTTGCAGTTCACCACTGCCGGAGCCTGTGCCGCTGCCTGAACCGCTACTTTGTCCGCTTCCGCTGCCTCCTCCTGAGCCTTGGCCGTATTGCCCACGCATACGCTGCAGTACCCGGGCGGCCTGCGCAACAGCCCATTCTGGCGTTGTGCGCCGTCCGGTTGACATGGACACATCGCCGGGAATGACTAAAAACCAATATGCATTATTCCCAAGAATGGTGCTTAACGCATCCAGATCTGCGGCGACGACGTAACTATCAATATTGACGTTCTCCCGCTGATGCTGTGTATCGGTATGCCCTTCCGGGGCCAGTGTGGGCTGGTTATTGATAAGCCAAATACGTGCGAACGACCCGCCCGTAGCTCCATGCCGCGCGGAAAACTGAAAGACACCGTTGCCCATCGGAACGGGCGATGTAAGGCGTATGGGATTGCCCACAGCCGCCCCTGAACCGTCGTACACATGAATCGCGTTGCCAATGGCAATCATGATGCGGGCGCTATTCCTGATGTCTTCGCGGTCTATCATTGCCGCGAGTTCCTGCGCTGCAGCATTATAGCTTTGGCTATGTACCGTGACCGGCACTAGCGAGGTTATCTGCACCTCGGCTTCTCCGGGCAAAACTACCTCCCGTTGAATGCTCCGTTGCGCCGTTGTCCCCTGTTGAACGGTGTGTGTGAGCTCGTGAGCCAAAAGTTTATCTCCGGAGGCCGTACCGGGGGCGAATTTTCCCCGATTGAAGTAGATGTCTGAACCAACGGTAAACGCATGCGCTCCGAGATCGGCGGATAGCGAAGCGGCATAATCAGCCGTGTGGATCCGTACGTTGCTAAAGTCTGCTCCGAAACGGGATTCCATAAAGCTGCGTGTGGCGCCGGAAGGCTGCTGCCGCCGCCCTTTGTATCCATGATTTGCTGCGCCACGTCGGGCGATGCCGTATCCGAACCGTCGCTTTTTGCCTGGATAAAGGGCGTTATGGTGGGTAATATTGCTTTGCGCTGAATGCCTTCCTCCTCTTCAGTACGAGCAGAATATTTGAGTTGGACGAAACTGTTATTCGCAATTCTGGATAAGCTTATTTGCTCTTCTTCGTCGTGCGTCTTCCCGTGTACGCCTGCTGCTCCTGCCGTCAGGAAGGTGAAGGGGTTTTCAGGCATTCGCATCACCTGCTCCGCGACGGCGTCAGCCTCGTCTTCCAGAGGATCGTCGGGCGCTCCAACCGTAAGCTTTGGCTGAATGTATGTTCCCTCAGGCAATTGCATCAATTCAGGCTCCGGCGCTGCAGTATTTGAGTTACGGCTGCGGGCGCTGGTGAAGGCTTAGATTGAATTGTGGCCAATGCGTGCTCCGACATGATTTTGGATTAGCATTTTATGGAACAGCCCTGCATAAACCCGCCCAAATATATATTTTGTCAAAGACAAATTATAATGGTGTAATAAGAGTTCAACAGATAATCATTCATCCGCTAGCTACCTGATGAAAGCATTACAAGACACACAGCGAAAAGTAATAATCAGATTTATTTACTGTTTTATGTAATGTGTTTGTTTGCAGAATCAACAATAAACATGCTGCTCCTGCTCCTGCGCCGCCCATAATCCCAAGCGTTAGTTTGAAACAGCTTTTAGTCCCACGATTGATCCGATAAGAGTAGCAATGAAGAATAGTCTCCAGAAATTTGCTGGTTCTTTAAAGAACAGAATACCGACAATCACAGTTCCAACTGCGCCAATTCCGGTCCAGACAGCGTAAGCGGTGCCTAATGGCAGCTCCTGGCTCACTTTATAAAGTAAGAGCATGCTTAACGATAGCGAGACAAAAAAGCCGGCGATCCACAGGCCAGCCATGATTCCACTCGTTTCTTTCGCCTTGCCTAAGCAGGTGGTGAATCCAACTTCAAATAGTCCTGCGATAATCAGTATGATCCAAGTCATTCTTTATCTGTTTTTTCCGCTGTGAATTTCTGATATTTTCAAAAACAGCTTGATAAAGCAGCCCCTTTCCTGCATGATCTTGCATTCAAATTATTTACTGGCCAGGCTACATAAATGTTTTACAGGCAAGAAATGCCAGAAACTAAGGCCTGATTGTGATTTTATAGCCTGGCAACGCTAATTGGGTATTAGTACCTATGGAATGATATGCTGTTGCATGTATGTTTGTTTGTTCATCGTTGATGTATCAGTATGAAATACTTCTTTCAATTGGTTCTGACCTTTTTTTGCTCAGCTATGTGCATGAGGGCCATTGCGCAGGACTTTTCCAAAGAAGAGCAGACAGCCGTCAGCCTTTATCAGGCAGGGAAAACCGACGAGGCACTTTCCGCCTTTCAGACATTGCTGAAATCCCATCCTGAGCATATTAATGCCATCGGAGCAGTAGCGCAGCTTTACCTGGATAAGGAAGATTACAAAGCGGCATATAATACGGCCACCGAAGGCCTGAAGCGTTCGCCGGACGCTGTGTTTCTTGCAATCAGCGCAGCAACCGCCGCCATCAAGCTTCAAAAGCCGGACGAAGCGCTCCGCCTTATGGACGCCGTACTCGCGAAAGACCCAAAACAGGACTATGCATTCTACGTTCGTGGCATGGCCCTGGACGCGAAAGGGCAATTGCAGCAGGCCATTGGCGCATACAGTAAGTCAATCGCGCTGAAGGCCGACTTTCCAAATGTCTATTATAATCGTGGCGCAGACTTTTACGCCATCAGCCGATATAATGAAGCGCTTAAAGATTTCAATAAGCTCCTGGAACTGGACAATACATGGAGCATCGGCTACAACAAACGCGGGCTGACCAACTATGCGCTTGGAAATATAGACGCCGCTATTGCAGATTACGCGAAGACGATGGAGCTACAGCCAGAGAGCGCTATTCCATATGCGAACCGCGGGCTGATTTATCTGGAACGAAAGCAGCTTGACGCAGCGAAAGGAGACTTTCAAAAAGCAATTCTGCTGGAACCGAATTACGCCGAAGGACATTATGGTCTTGCGCGTGTATATAATGAGCAGCGAGCCTTTGCCCAGGCCTTGCCGGAAATTGAAAAGGCCACGGCACTGAACGATAAGATGCCGGCCTATCTTGCTATCTATTGCGCTTCACTCATTGGCCTTGACCGCGACGCAGAGGCTATTTCTATGGCTCAAAGAATTCTTTCGATAGACGATAAGAATAGTGACGGATGGATGTACAAGGCCGCAGCGCAAAGCAACATTAAGGACTATAACGCCGCAATCGCTACAATCAATGCTGCCATACAAAAGTTGCCCGACAATTTTCTATTGTATGCGATGCGGGCAGGCGTTTATCGGCAGCAGGGGAATACCGCCGCGGCCGATGCAGATGATGCAAAAGCAAAAAGTATGGGTACACATTAATGCTGTAAAACAATAAGCCTATGTTTCGCAACTTACTTCTCCTTGCGCTCATTGTCTCGCTGAATGCGCGCGGGCAATGCGTGTCCGGCAACTGCACTTCCGGTAAAGGCAAGTACGACTTTGGCTGGTGTACCTACGAAGGGGAGTTTAAGAATAGCAAGCCGGAAGGCCTGGGCAAAATGGTTTACAGCGATTACACTTACTCCGGCACATTCAAAGAAGGCGTGGAAGATGGCGACGGCAACATTACTTACGCAGACGGCCGCCGCGAGACAGTGCGCTACGTCGGCGGCAAAAAAGTTGAAGGTCCGGCAAAGATGGCTGCATCCGAATACAAGCCGATTGAAGGCCGGTATCCCCGCTGCATTTCCGGTGACTGCAATAATGGCTTCGGTACTTATCAGTTTCCGTCAGGCAACAAGTATGTCGGCAACTTCAAAAACCGCGCGCGTGAGGGACAAGGCACTTTTTACTTCTCCAATGGCGAGCAGTTCACGGGCACTTTTCACGACAATAATTACAGCAAAGGCACCTATACTTTTTCAACCGGTGCTACCTACACCGGCACCTACGATGCGCAAAATAATCCGCTGAACGGCACCGTTACGGCCGGAAGCCGCAATGTGTCTATTTCAAATGGCAAGGCTATCATTCCTAAAGTGGAATCATACGGATTTGAAAATACAGAAGCCACACGCAAAGCTGCACAAGCGCACGGCAGCGACAAGCCGAAAGTTCCGGGTATCAACTGGGGCAGCTCTTCTTCCAGTGATGTAAGTGAGAACGCCGCACGCGACGTTCAGAAAATGCTGGACAAAATGGACCGGCCCACTTACACACACTGGTAACCTTATTTCAACTTTCAGTTTGCCCAATACTTACTCTTTATGAAAAAAATTTGCACCGCAACGTTGCTTATTGCTACCATTCCTGCTCTTGCATTTGCCCAATCGGGCGGCCAGGTCAAAAAATGTATCTCCGGTGATTGCCAGAATGGGCGAGGCGATGCCATCATGTCGCGCAGTGGCAATTTTTCCGGCGAGATTCGTTACACGGGCACTTTTAAGAACGGCATGATGGATGGGGAAGGTGTCGCGATAGAATCCGGCAACACGAACGACCATATCCACATCGGCGAGTTTGAGCGCAACGAGCCATCTGGCAGAGGCTCACAATCGGACATTAAGTTCGTGAATGGCAAGGCGGTGCCCGATTCTTCGGCTGATGTAATCTTCGGTAAGTGGGATGAAGATGATGTGATGAAAGGCATTCGCGTGAGCAAGAACGGAACTAAGGATGTCTATACCCGAGGCCATAAATACCTGAACACAAACAAGGTTAAAGACAAGTGGTGCAATGAGCAGGCAGACGCGTGGATAGCCTTACGCTTCGGTAAATTTGCCGCGCCGGCAAAGCCGACGCAGGAACGTATGGATCTGGCCACGCGCAATATCAATGTCGCCCGAGACCGCTGGAGCGAATGCATCACATGGGATTGCCTTACGGACCGGCAGTATTACATAGATGTGGAGTCGCAGGAGAAATACCATGCAATGCCTTTTGGCGGACACATAACGGTGCAGATTGTAGCGCCGGATAACACTGTGACCTTTGAGGCAGAAGCCGGCACCTACTGGACACCGCGTACGGCCGGCAAATACACTTTCCAACTAAAATTCTACCAGGATAAAATCTCTGGCGACTGGAAGGAGCACAGTTCTTATGTGGATGGCATGCGACTGCAATGGTGGCTTAGGTCGCTGCGTAAATTGTAAGTGCCTTAGCGGTTTATCGCCGATAATACTGGTCCCGGCGCTCCTGCTCGTGCTGGCGCTCATTGCTCTTCTGGTAATCCTGAATGGCCTTCTCATTTTCCTGAACACCCTTCTGATTGCGTTCTGCATCTCTATTCATCTGTTCCCGTTCACGCGCGTCCCTGTCGTTTGAGGTGCCCGATGTTCTTCTGGAATTATTAGCCGCCGGCGATGGCTTGCCAAAGGGAATAAACACCGTAGCACATACGCCAAAATTTGAGAGACCGGCCTTCAGCTTGCTGTCGCCATCGGAAGAAGGAGCGCCCGCTGCACCATACAGGTAGTTGTACACAGGCGCCAGGTCTGTCTTCAAGAATGGATAATCATAAAAGGCCTTAATCTCTACAAAGAACAAGCGTAACGTAAGCTCCGGCGAAATGCCAAGCGATAGCCCTTTCAGGTCCTCAATGTTTGTGGACTTCATCTTCTCATCCAGCGGCTTTTTCCACTTTACATCCCAGGTGCCGAAGTAAATGCCCGCGCCCGCATAGATGCCACATACGCCATATTTCGCCCAGGGAATACCATAGCCATAACTCCAGCGTCCGGTATGCTGATACAGCTTAAAGCTGTAATCTTTCAGGCCCTCACCGGCTGCCGCTTCCATCCTGTAAGTACTGACGAGGCCCAGCGCATGATAGTCAAA
Source organism: uncultured Bacteroidota bacterium (assembly GCA_963782125.1). GTDB lineage: Bacteria > Bacteroidota > Bacteroidia > Chitinophagales > Chitinophagaceae > UBA1952. The sequence continues at coordinate 106,490 of CAWAID010000006.1, read as the reverse complement.
CGAAACTGCGCTGTGGCCAGAGAAGAACGACAAACCGAATGCGCCACCATTAGTCGTTGTTCCCAATTGCATTGGCTCATGCTTAAAGGCAGCCTCTGCGTCAAAACGTACCTTGAAGGCGTCAAGCGCTGGATACTGCGGCGTGGCAAAGCTCCAGCCCGCGTTAAAGCCCCAGTTCACATACAGCGCATTATCATCCTGCGCGGTAGCAGCATTAGCGCAAAACAGGGCAAGAAGTATAGGTATCAGTAAGCGCATGTTCAGTTTTTTTTAAATAAAGACCTCAGACTATGAGCGATAGGATGCTCCGTATTGTTACTTAATCCATCATCATCCCGCCAGTGATTGCATAATCCCGTCCTGCCTGCCCGTCAATATGCACGTCGTTGTCCGGCCCGAGATACTTCAGTCCGCCACAACTCCGGCCACTGTTGTTGAGCAGGCGTGAAGCTTCTGCGCGCACTTCATCAAAGCTGTGTTTGCTCAGGTCTGCATCTACCTTACAAACCGTCTTAAAGCTACTCTGACGGCCGTTGCTGCAATCGGAAATGAAGACATACTTTGTATAGACAGAGGGACGACTTTTTGCAGCAGCACGCTCGGCGGCCTGCGCATCTGTCGTCTTCTTTTTTGCAAGACGCTCGTCAGTAAAAAAGTCTCCTTTCTCATACATCACAAGAACAGAGTCCGTTGGCCCCATGTTGCCGTTGTGAAACTTTCCGCGGGCCATGTGGTCGTTGTCCGTCCATGTGTCGCCGACCATATAAAACGATCCCTCAGAAAAATAGAGAGCCGTGCCCGGAAAGCTGGCCGTCTTTGAAATTGCCCTCGTAAATCATTCCTGCCGCGTTATACAAGCCCTTCCCGTTAAGCTTGCCATCCCTGAAGTTTCCCTTGTAGTACAGATTGTCGCTCTGGTAGTCTGTCCCTTCACCGTTCAGAACGCCAGCTATGAATGCACCCGCCTTGTAGGTGAGTGTATCAATTGGGCGCTGATAGCCGGAGCTTCTTTTATGAATCGCGATGCCTTTTCCATTCCACACGCCGCCTTTCCAGTCACCCGAATAATAGCTATTCCGGTCTTCGTAAATGCCATGGCCGTCGCGTTGTCCGGCTACAAACGAGCCGTCGTAATAGCTACCGTCCTTCAGGTAGAGCAGCTTGCCTCTTCCAGTTTTGCAATTCCCGCGGATGCATACCGAGTCCGGCTGCGTATTGCCTGGGCTGAGACCGGTCGAAGGCTTTGTGGCTAAGAGTTGCTCCTGCTTGGTATCATACCCTTCTACAATGTAGCTGCGCGTAATATTTCCGGTAGCGCTCTTGAAATTCACCTTCGCTCCCGCCGACATAAATGTCCCGTGCACTGTGTCCTTTCCGGGAATGAATAATGCGCCAGTCTGCGGAACATTATTATCCCAGGATGCAATGATTACTTCACCATCTGCAAAGCGATAATTGCCCCATACGTGGTACTGCATCGCCATCGCGAAGCCTTTGTAAGAATCCCCGTTCGTAAAGCGGGCTTCTATGTCGCTCGCGCCGGTAAAGTCTGGTCTGAAGCTGCCTTTAAATGTCCAGCCGCCGCGCTTGCTGCTATACTCGCCATCATAATATTCGTTCTTGCTGAAGGTGCCATCGTAGCGGTCGCCATTCTTGAACGTCAGCGTGCCTTCGTTTAGATTCCCATCGGTGGTAAAGTTCCCTACGTACTTGCGCTTCGGCTCTACCAGAGAGTCTTTGGAGAAGAGCAGGACGCCCATTTTGTCCTCGCCGCCTTCATCAGTGCCTTCTGCAAGTCTGCGCGTGGCGAGGCTACCTACGTGCACGATAGGCGCTGCAGCAATGTTGATGGTCCGAATAGTCCTCGTGCCTTGCGCATACACGCCTTGCGGCAAAATGGCCAGGAGTGGAAGCAGATAATGCAATTTCATGGAACGACGTCTTGAGGGTTATTCCTTCAATGCCTTTCCGGCGAGTGTTACGAGCGTGCTCATATCTGTTGTTACAATCTGCCGCTCAGTAGCGATTGCTGCCTTTTTTCCGGTTGGGTCAAGGGCCAGCCATTCAATGTCGGGAATCCCCTGACCATTGATTTCGGCGGAAGTAAGGTCGCCATTGAAAGCGTACAAGCCTTTCTTGTCTGTAAGTAAGATGAGCTTTCCATCGGCAGAGAATGCAGCATTGTAAAAGCCACCAAGGTCTGTCTTATAGAGTTCCTTCCCGGTATTGAGGTCGTAGATATGCGTGGTACTACTGTAAGAACAAAGCACTCGGGATGTGGAAGTAGACACAGCGCTCACCAGATTTTTCTCGCCGCCAGGTGCGGCAATAGCGCGCAGCTCCTTCCATGTTTTGACATCCCACACCTTTATCATGTCGCCGCCGGCAGACACAAGCTTACCATCATCCGTGAAGGCTACTTTGATAACCATTTTCCCATCATTATTGCCTGCAAATTCTTTCAGCATCTTTCCAGCTGTTATATCCATCACCCGCACCTTTCCGCTTGGCGTTCCGAAGGCAAGCATCTTTCCATCGGCTGAAAAGGCCATCTTGAAAGCTATGTTCTCATATTTGTCGGGGAAGAGCGTCTGGTGCTTTGATGTGTCGGTCAGGTCTCTGACTATAAGCCCTGTGGCAAAGATGTAAGCGGCCATCTTTTTCCCATCGGGAGAAAGGGCAACGCTATAAGCTGGCGCGCCGTCCCAGTGGTATTTCACAGCCTCTGTAACTGCATCATAAACGGTAATGTCGCCGTGGGTGCCGTCGTCCAGTTTTTCCTGAGATGATGCTATGAGCAGCGCTCCGTTTTTGCTGTAGCAAACGTCTTGTGTTTTACCGTCAGCTTCCTGATGCTCGCGATATTTCTCCTTGTAAGTGTTGCTTTGCGCCATTGCGCCATTTGCAATGGCAAATAAGAATGCCGAAGTAAGGCTCCAGTGTTTAAAGTGCTTCATATTGGATGATTGTAGCATGATGCAATGCTTTTGAAATGTCTGCCGCGCGAATGAGGCGGGTTTTATAGGGGCTGGCTGAATGTCGGGCTTTATCTGGCATAAAGCTGCGGCTACAGCTGGTCGGCAGCAATAGGTAATCTTCCCTAAAGCCGTAGGTATTTGTACCTAATCTGGTGCTATAGTCTATTCCAATCCGTTCTTGATGGCCCACTTTACAAGTCCAACGGTGCTTTTACATCCCGTCTTCTCCAAGATGTGTGCCCGGTGATTATCCACCGTCTTCTTGGAAATAAACAGCTCAGTGCCGATTTCCTCACTGGTCTTTTCCTTTACAATGAGGCCAAGAATTTCCACCTCACGCGCGCTCAGCATTCGCTTTGCCTCTTCACTCGTCTTTGCCTTCTGGTATTGCCCGAAAAGAATGGGCGTTATTGCTTCTGCATAATAAGTGCCGCCGCGCGTGATGCGGTGAAGTGCCTTGAGCAGCTCCTCGCGTCCGGAGCTTTTCAGGATATACCCGTCCGCCTCGGCCATCACAGCAGACTCTACTGCAGCGACAGATGAGTACATGGAAAGCACAAGCACTTGTATATGCGGATGGGAAGCCTTCACCATCCGGCAAAGCTCAATGCCTGAAAGTAGCGGCATGGAAACATCGGTCAGCAGCACATCGTATGCGTCTGGCCGGGCTGAAATCAACTCCATAGCATGTTGGCCATCAGGCGCTGTTGCAGCTACATGAAAATGAACTTCACCAGCCAACATACCAGCAATGCCATCCACGATCATTTGGTGGTCGTCGGCAATCAAAAGGTTGAACGGACGAGACGGCACTGAAGATTCCATGCAGGTGATTATTGCGGTAAGGAGATTTGAATACGGGTGCCGGAAATTCGCTCGGAGCGCACATCTACGCTACCGTTCAGGAGTCGCACGCGCGCAAAGACATTCTTCCAGCCAATACCTTTTGAAGTGCTGATAACGCTCGTATCAAAGCCTTTGCCGTTGTCGCTTAGCTCCAAAATAATGTTGCCGCCGGCTTGCAGCATAGAGAGGCTGATTGCTGTTGCGCCGGAATGCTTCATCATATTTCCTAGGACCTCTTGGACGATGCGATACAATGAGAGGCTAAACTGCTGGTTGAATTGATGTGAGCGAACTTCTTCAGAGACAGTCAGCTCCATGGTCAGGTTGCCCGCCGCGGCCAAGCGTGTGCAAAGATTTTCTATGGCTCTAATGGCGCCGAAGGTGAGATCTTCCGGAATAAGGTTGTGCGAAATAGCGCGGACTTCCGCAACCACATCATCCACCAGCGCGGCTGATGCATCAGTTTGTTCTTTTAGCGCCCGTGCATCATGTGCGGGAGCACTCGTCAGACGCATCTTAACCACGGCCAGCATCTGACCGATAGAGTCGTGCAGATCACGGGCGATGCGAATGCGTTCTGCCTGCTCGCCTTCAAAAATCGCTCGTGTGGCCCGCCCTTCCTCGCGTTGCCGCGCCCGTATGGTACGAATGCGCCACATCAGGCCGAAAATGAGCATTAGTGCTACCACACTACCTACCGCCAACCATACAGCTGTATTTCGCTCCCGAATGGCACGAACGCGTCCATCTGCTTGCAGCCGGCTTTCAAATGAGGCCTTGTCGCGCTCGCGCAACGCTTTCTGTGTCTGGTATTTTGTTTCAGCATCGGCAATGGCGCCTATGTAATCTTTGTTTTGCGCAGTGTCGGCAACGCCTTCGTACTCGGCGATGTATTTGTAAGCGCTTGCATAATCATGCAACGAATCATAGACGCCGATCAGGTTCTGCAGCGTAAGCTTTTGAATGCGCAGGTTGCCTTCCGCCTTGGCGCGCCCTAATGAAGCCTTGAACTGTTTTATTGCGGCTTGGGGGTTGCCGCGTGCCGCCTGAGCGGATGCGATATTCTGGCGTGTCTCATCGGACTGCGCCTTCATGCCGAGCGATTCATGTAATTGTAATGCCTGGCGGTAGTAATCCTCTGCTGCAACAAAATCTTTCCGGCGATATGCCGCATCTCCCAAATTGTTGAGCGTATTGGCGACGCTGGCGGAGTCGCCTTTAGCGCGCTTAAAAGCAAGAGCTTCATTCAGGAACGCCGTCTCGCGTTTAGCGTCATTCAGTGCTCCATAGCAAAGCGCCATTGTATTGAGCAGTCCCCCAGCCATGGAGCTTTTAGCCGTAACCAGCGTAGGATAAAATGGGAGGAGGATTTCCAGCGCCTTGCGCGGCAGGTGCATATGGTAATAGGTATTGGCAACTGCAATAGCTACAATATGATGATTGGGCGTATTCTTTTCAGCGGAGCTTTCATAATAATTGAGCGATTGCAGTTGATAATTCAGTGCTTGAGCGTACTTGCCTGTTAACCCATATGTCTGGCCAATATTGGACAACTCGCCATTGATGTAGCGCTGGATGTTGAGTACACGCGCTTTTTCAAGTGCTATTTTGTAATAGTATATTGCAGAATCGTACCGGCCATGGTCCTTGTGCCAGATGCCAAGCTGGTTGGCACAAGTAATAGCAGCCGCGACATTCCTATTGCCAACAAATGCATATCCGCGCCGTGCCCAATCTATCGACTTTGCCTCATCAAAATCTGAGAGCAGCACCGATATCTTAGCTGCGAGGCGACCACGGGTTTCGTCCGATTGCGCAGTATCAAAGGCACGGATGATGCTGTCCGTCTGGGCAGAGCTGTTGATTAGTAGCAGTGAACAAAAGGCTGTGAGCCATAATCTGCAGCGCATGGTCAATTATTGGAGCCGGAAGATAAGATGTTCATTTACTGCTTGTAAAAAGGTCATTGGCGGATAAACATATGCATTCAGAACTTGCTTGCCCTTTCTTTAGATTTTTCAGTCTGAATTTAGCCTGCAAAGCTTCGTGAAGCATTGCCGTAATATTCCGACTATAATCGTGGTTTGCACATGGGCTTGGCGACCAACTTTTACTTTGAAAAGCAATATGACTGAACATTCTGCACTTAAATCACAGTTCTTGTTAGACCCCGCAGTCACATTTCTCAACTTCGGCTCCTTTGGCGCATGCCCAAAGCCGGTTTTTGAAGATTATCAGCGTTGGCAACGCCTGCTGGAACGGGAGCCGGTACAGTTCATTGCCGTAAATGGCATTAATTATTTGAAGACCGCGCGGGAAGCACTTGCCGGTTTTGTCCATTGTCATCCTGATGAGTTGGTATATGTGACTAACCCATCATACGGCGTCAACATCATTGCAAAGAGTTTAGCATTGAATCCTGGAGACGAGATTCTGTCTACGGATCTGGAATATGGTGCATTGGACCGGACCTGGAATTATTACTGTCGGAAAGCAGGAGCCACATACGTTCGGCAACCAATTCCGCTACCGGTTCGTTCAAAAAACGAATTGATTGACGCATTCTGGGAAGGTTACAGCAGGCGCACGAAAGCCATCTTTATTTCCCAGATAACGAGCAGCACCGCGCTGCGCCTGCCAGTGGCTGAAATATGTGCAGAAGCGAAGCAGCGTGGCCTCCTAACCATTGTTGATGGGGCACACGTGCCGGGACACATATCACTTAATTTATCTGATTTGGAAGCTGATATTTACAGCGGCGCCTGCCATAAATGGATGATGACGGCCAAAGGCTGCTCCTTTTTGTATGTAAAAGCGAAATATCAGCATCTCTTTGACCCGCTAGTGGTCAGCTGGGGTTATGAAAGCGCTACACCGTCACATTCTCCATTTCTTGATTACCATCAGATGCAGGGCACGCGCGATTTTTCTGCTTTTCTGACCGTCCCTAAAGCAATCGAGTTCATGAAGCAACATGACTGGGAATCCGTAGCCGCGGGCTGCCGAAAGCTCGCACAGGAAAACTATCAGCGGTTTTGTGATCTGCTTGGGTCAGCACCGCTTTGCCCGATTGCCGATGAGTTTTTGGGGCAGATGTGCAGCATCCCCATCAACACAGCGGAACCTGAACGCTTACAGCGGCATTTATTTGATCAATACCAGATTGAGGTGCCGATAATGCGGCAGGACGACAGTGTATTGCTCCGATATTCCATTCAGGCATTCAATGATCAGTCGGATATTGACCGCCTCTACAATGCGCTAGAAGAAATGATCGGCGCAGACAAATTATTACAGTTTCATTGATTCGCCGTGCTGTTAAAGATCCTTTTCATTGAATTTCGCGGATTTAACCCTTGGTGCTAGATGTCCATATCAGATTGGTTAGCAAGGTTTTTGGCAGACGTGAAAGCCACATCGCTGCTGGAATGGTGGGCGTGGGCTTTGGCATAGCCGAGGTATTGCTGGCGCGGGCGAACAATATCCTTCTTTACCCTGCGGGGATTATCAGCGTTGTCATCTCTTCCTGGATTTTTTACACAGCGGGCTTATATGCAGAAAGCCTGCTCAACGCGTACTATCTGATCATGAGTGTCTATGGATGGGCCATTTGGGTGAAAAGGGGAGGGGAGGAGCCTGTCAAAATAGCTGCAGCTAACAGGCTGGATTGGATTATTACGGTTGCCATTTCGCTAATTGGTTTTGCGCTTCTTTCATTCGTATTAAATCAGTGGACGGACTCAAAAGTGCCGCTTTGGGATGCATGGGTAAGCGCCACAGCATGGGCGGGCATGTGGCTCCTGACCCGCCGGAAAATTGAAAACTGGCTGCTGCTTAACCTGAGCAATGCTTTTGCCATTCCATTATTGCTATATAAGGGACTGCCATTATATGCTTTACTTACCATTGTCCTGTTTGTAGTAGCGATACAAGGCTATTTTCATTGGAAAAGATTGATAAGCAGTACGCCGGTTCGTTCTTAAGCAGAGTAAGCTTCCGCGCTACACGCCAAAGGGATATGCCTCCTGAATCTTATGCGCGTCTGCAAGAATGTGGAACGGACGCCGTGCGCCATACATGCGCCAGGTATAATATTAATGCGTGCCGTGAGATGCCTCACCCAACATAACTACGCGAGCCATTACAATGCGCTCCAGCAAAAGGTCTAAATCGGCAACGGTATCCAGCTTATGAGCACGCGCATGGACAATAGAAGCGGCTTCGTCACCGTTAAAAGAGCGCTCCGCATGACCTTCTCTCCTCATCGTTTACTTTTCAAATCATCGCAGAAAAGCTATGCTGTGCCATTGTATAAGTTTATCAAGGCATTCACACTGACATACGAACCTGCGGCTATTTTTGCCGCCATCATACACACCATGAATCGCGCTCATTCGCTTATCGCCGGCTTTGCCTTGTTGGCAACAATTCAGCTCACAAGCTGTACACCTTCCGGCAAAACTTCTAGCAGTCTTCATCCTCCACAGCCAATACTGCATCGGGCACCGGTGGTCGCATTGCGTACGTTGACATAGATTCTTTTGAGGCACACTACGTGAGCTTAAAGAAGAAAAAAGACGAGTTTAAGGGCAAGCAGGAAACGATGGAGGCCGAGCTGCAACGATCTGCAGAGCAGATGCAATCTGACTACGCGGCTGTAATGCGTAAGCAGCAGGCCGGTACGCTGACGCAAAGCGAAGGGGAGGCTGCTCAAAAGCGGCTTGGTCAGATGCAGCAAAGCCTTGAAACCCGCCGTGCCGCGATGAGCACTCAATTTCAGGAGCAATTGGAGGCGTTTAATAAAACCTCCATACGGAAATGGATGCCTTTTTGTCGGATTATACAAAGTCGCACAATTTGGATTATGTGTTTCGTATTCCCGCAACAATGCTCAGATCCTTTACGCAAATAAGGGCTTTAATATCACGGACGATGTGATCAAAGGGATGAATGAGCGCGCTGAAAACAATAACAGCGACAAAGACGCAAAGAGCAAATAAAGTATCTTGACGCCGTATATGGCTCAAGTTGCTACTCCGGAACACTACCATCGTTCGCTTCGCCTCACCGATGGCGCACTGCTCGTCATCGGCTCCATGATTGGTTCGGGCATCTTTATTGTCTCAGCCGATATTTCGCGCACGCTCGGCTCTGCCGGATGGCTTATAGCCGTTTGGGTTCTAACGGGCGTTCTTACGCTCGCCGCGGCCCTTTCTTATGGAGAGTTGAGTGGCATGTACCCAAAAGCGGGCGGCCAATACGTGTATCTCCGGGAGGCATACGGCCCGATGTGGGGCTTTCTTTACGGCTGGGCCTTTTTCGCGGTTATTCAGACAGGCACAATTGCGGCAGTAGGCGTGGCCTTTGCCAAGTTCCTTGGATACCTCGCGCCGGCAGCTGAGCGAGGAAAGTATGCTTTGTACAGATCGGCAGGCTTTTCACGTCTACAGCGGCACAACTCGTAGGTATCGGCATTATTGTGCTGCTTACAGCCATCAACAGCCGGGGCGTAGAAGGCGGCAAATGGATCGGCGCCATTTTTACCTCCGCCAAAATTCTGGCGATGGCCACGCTCATTTTCGCAGGCTTTATGATGGTTAAGGATGGCGCGCTCTGGCATATGAACTGGAGCGATGCCTGGACAGCAAAAAGCATCAGCTAAGGGCGCCGGCGGCAGCATCATGCACCAGTTTCTGAATGGCGGACCGCTGGTACTAGCCATTTCGTGCGCAATGGTAGGCGCGATCTTCTCTTCCGACGCCTGGAACAACGTAACCTTCATTGCCGGAGAGATCAAACGGCCCGAGCGCAACATTGGTCTGTCCCTTTTTATTGGCACCCTGGTGGTAACAGCTGCTCTATGTCTGCATGAACCTGATGTACCTGAATGTGCTTTCCGTTCACGACATCGCCTTCGCCAAGGATGACCGGGTAGCACTCGCAGCCCCAGTCGCCAGCTCTTTGGGACTGTAGGCACCACGTTCATAGCCCTACTGGTGATGGTCAGCACTTTTGGCTGCAACAACGGCCTTATCCTGTCAGGCGCCCGCGTTTACAATACCATGGCTCGCGATGGCCTGTTCATTCCAGCTGCCGCAAAGCTGAACGCTAAGGGAGTACCGGCCGTAGCACTGTGGATGCAGGCATCTGGGCAACCGTCCTTTGCCTCAGCGGCAAATATGGCGACCTGCTGGACTATATTGTCTTTGTTGTGCTCATTTTTTACATCCTTACTATTGGCGGCATCTTTGTGCTGCGGCGCAAACGTCCTGACCATCCGCGGCCGTACAAGGCTTTTGGATATCCTGTTGTGCCGGTGCTGTACATTTTACTGGCTTCTTTTATCTGCATTCTGTTGCTAAAAGTCAAAACGACAGCTTCGCTCATAGGCATCGGTATCGTCGCACTGGGCTTCCCACTTTATTTCTTTGTCAACAATGTTCGTAATGCGGGCGCACGCAGGAATGAGCCTTAAAAACTTTGCGCAACTCTGCGGTTCTTTACGTCCTTTGCGGTCTGAAATCATGCAGTTGTTACAAGATATCTTCAGCAGGATGGACAGCCTGCACGTGGCCATTGTGGGCGACGTGATGCTGGACAATTACTGGTGGGGCGAAGTAGACCGGATTTCGCCGGAGGCGCCGGTACCAATTGTAGCCCTCAGCAAGCGGGAAAGCCGGCTTGGCGGAGCCGCCAACGTAGCGCTGAACTGTCGTGCATTAGGCGCACATGTAAGCCTTTGCAGTGTCATTGGCAGCGATGCGGAAGGTGATATGCTGCTTCGCCTGGCGAAGGTCGCCGGGATTGATATGGCACCGACGCTGCGTAGTAAAACACGTGCAACAACCACGAAAACGCGCGTAATAGCGCGCCATCAGCAGATGCTGCGCCTGGACGATGAGCATGCCGAAGATCTGAACACGGAAGAAGAGCACCCTTTTATTGACCTCGTGCTACGCTTCCTGCAAAGGGAAAAGCCACAGGTACTCATTTTTGAAGATTACAACAAAGGTGTCCTGAAGGAAAATGTAATTCAACGCATCACCGCGCATTGCCGCGAAATAGGCATTCTTACCGCCGTAGATCCGAAGAAGAAGAATTTCTTGGCTTACAAAGACGTAGACATTTTCAAGCCGAACCTGAAGGAAGTGCGGGAAGGACTGAATGCTTCTTTAGAACGCTTAAATGTTGAAACACTTGAAGGCGTGCATAAGCAATTGCAGGAGGCATTAGGACATCGTCTGACATTTATTACGCTCTCGGAGCATGGCGTTTTTGCCCAGGAAGCTGGTGCGCAGGGCTTTATCATTCCATCGCACCTGCGCAATATCGCGGACGTTAGCGGCGCAGGCGATACGGTAATTGCAACCGCGGCAATGGTTTACGCGCTGACACGTGATGCTCGTTTAATGGCTGAAGTGTCCAACATTGCGGGCGGCCTTGTATGCGAAGAAGTAGGAGTCGTGCCGGTTAATAAGGCGCTGCTGGTCGCAGAAACCGATCGTCTGCTCCATCATCATCATAGTGCGCCGCCGATTGAGGTGCGGCACTAATGCGCGCTTTGCTGCAGGAATGCCTCCCAGCCTTCGCGCTGTTTACCCTTCATCACCCGCGGGAATTTGCTCATGCCGCCTTCGCGGCCTATGTGCTTCAGGTAGTCGTAAAAGGTCTGCAGCGGCAGCGTTTCCACAAAAATCTCTTTTAACGCAGATTCACGCTCCACGGCGTAATCATCGTTCAAATCGCGCAGCGTATCGTCAATGAGGCGGCGCACTTCTGCGGTGTCAGGTGTACAGTCATCGCAGCCAATGTACCAGCGGTGGGCGAAGCGGCCTTCGTAAGAAAAGCCGGCAACGGTAAACTCACGGATGGTGATGCCGAGCTTGCGCTGCACCGTTTCCACGGCCTTGTTCATATTATCTACACTCAGGTGCTCGCCGCAAAGGGAAAGGAACTGCTTGGTGCGGCCGGAGATAGCAAATTCCGCCGCCGCCACATCTGTAAAGCGAATGACATCGCCGATGATGTAACGCCACGCCCCTGCGCAGGTGGTCAGCATTACCGCGTAGTCCACGCCCGGCTCTACCTGCGCAATATTCAGCGCCACAGGATTCGGAAGCGGTTCTCCATTATCATCAAAATTTTCGTCGTTGAAAGGAATGAACTCAAAGAAGATTCCGGCATTCAGCACAAGGCGGATGCCCTTGTCGGGTGCCGGCTGAAAGCCGAAGGACCCTTCTGACGCCATATAGGTTTCTGAGAAAGCAATTGGCTTGCCAAGTAGCTTCTTGAATGCTTCGCGGTAAGGCTCAAAGGACACGCCGCCGTGGATGTAGATGGCAAGGTTGGGCCAGATTTCGTGGATATTATCCACCTTATGAAAGGCAATGATGCGTTCCAGCACAATCTGCACCCACGCAGGCACGCCGCAAATGGTGCCGACGTCCCACTCACGCGCTTTGCGCACGATGAGCTTTATCCGCGCTTCCCATTCTTTGGTCTGGGAGATTTTCTGGCCAGGTTTGTACAGCAGCGAAGACATCCAGCGCGGCATTGTCTTGGCAGAAATGCCGCTCATGTCGCCCTCGTAATAACCGCTCTTCTCGTAAAGCGATGTGGTGCCGCCAAGCATGAGGATACCCTTCTCATACGCCTTCTTCGGCACCTTGAAGTTGGAGAGGGCGCACATCTGCTTCCAGGCCACCTGTTTCGTGCTCTTCATCATCTCAGTCGTTACCGGGATGTGCTTGGAAGAAGATTCGGACGTACCAGAGGAAAGAGCAAAAAACTTCACCTTACCCGGCCAGGTCACATTCTCCTCGCCCTCCAACAGGCGGTGCCACCACTGGTCATACATCTGGTTGTAGGTGTGCACCGGCACGCGTTCGCGGAATGCCTTGACAAAATCTACCTCATGGCTGAGGATGCCGGCAAAGTCATACTGCTTGCCGAAGGACGTGTATTGCCCACGCTCTAAGAGGGCGCGCAATGTGCGCCTCTGGTAAGAAATGGCGGAGGCATTGCGATGGGAGAGCTTATGCGAAAGCCAAAGGGAGCGGGCGACGATATTTCCGACGATTGCGGCCATGAATCTTTATATCCTTTCTGATGGTGCCTTGCGGCAAGGCGGCGGTAAAAATAACCATTCCATCCTGCCTGTAACACGTAGAGACGCGTTAATCGCGTCTCTACAACCTTCACCATCACCACTCAATTAGTCTATCCGCTCCTTCTGCCGCTCCAGGGCTTCAATGGCGCGGTCAAGGCTGTCGCGCTGAAGCTCCTTCCGGCGCTCCACCGCATTTTCTGCGCGGGCTATGCTGTCCTGCATCCAGGCATCATCGTGAAACGCACGGCCGGCTCGGCGTGCCTCTTCGCCGGCTTCGCGGATTTGACGACGGGCATCTTCCAGCTCGCGACGCACGCTGCTTCTGTCATAATAATCCTCATCATCGTCACGGTCAGTACGGCCTTCCGGGTGGAGCGGGTCAAGCAACTTGCCGCTGGGCTGCATTACATAGTCCACGTCCGCGTCCCAGTCATCGCCATCCCACACTTCGTCAATATCCCAATGTGCGTAGCGATTATGGCCGTGGCTGCGGTAATGCCGGCGCATGACGCGGTTTGCGGAAAGCTTGTCTTCCACGCTTTCATTGAAACGAATCTTTTTGCCCACCGGTACCTGCACTTCCACCTCCACGTTCTGCCCGCGATAGCCCTGCGCCTTTGTAACGGTGAAGCCATTGTCTAAGGAAAGCACGCTGTCGCCGGTGCTGCGCACGGAATAAGTAATACCGCCCGCGCGTGATTTGGCCTCCGCGGCATTGCGCCCGCCGCTGTAGCGCCGGATATAAACGTGATAAAGCGAATCCGGGCTCGGCTTTGTCGAAACGCCCACCGCCGCGCTGCGCATCAAATCGCCCTGCACATCCCAGCCGTGAATGTCGCCGTGCAGCCAGGCTACTGAATTGCTGTATTCAATGCCGTCTCCTGGTACGTCCAGCACCAGCTTGCCGCTCACCGGCTGCGCAATAGCTACTTCCTCGCGCAGTTCTTCATTCCTCGAGAATTCGCGCGTGAGGTGAGCAATGAGAAATGTGGCGCAGACAATGCCGGCAACGAGCAACAGCGTAAAGCCCATTGTAAAGTAGCGACCGCCGCCACGGATACGCAGGGCACGGCGCGTGATAAAGGTCACAATAGCGACCAGCGGCACGCCGAGACAGAGAATGAGCGTTGCCCAACCGAGCGTTTGCATACCCTTGTCCTGAATGATAAAGCCATTCACCAGCCCTGAAAAGCCGCCGAACGAATAACCGATGAGCGCCATGAAGAGCGAGAACGCGATTATAGCGCCGATGAAAAAGAAAAAGGCTTTAAATATGGTGGCTATGATATGCCCGCCGCGCGACGCGACTGTGCGAGTGGCTGCTGCGGCCTCACGGCCAAAGTCTCGGCCACGGGTATTGTAGAATTGTGATGCGGATTGCTGCACCTCGTTGCCCCAGCTCTGTACGCGGCCTTTTACATCACCGAGGTTGGCGGCTACGTTCTGGCGGATGGTGTTTAAGTCCACCTTCTCGCCGCGCATTTCCATTTTTTCAAACTGCGTCTTGGCCAGCGGCAGCACTACCCAAAGCACGATGTAGATGAGCATAAAAGTGCCGGTGATAGAGCCGAAGAAAAAGGAAGAATGCCAGTGCCAGACACCGCTGGAAATGGAGCTAAGAATGGCCGGTGCCGCAAAGCCGAGGCGGAAAATCCAGGCTTCCTTATCAAAATAAGCCGCGAGGCCGGACGCAACGCCGCCAATCCATTTATCCTCCTCACTGCGGAACAGGCGACGGCCCCGAAAGCCCTCAATAGGCCGTGCCGGGACGAATATCCAGAGCACAATGTACAGCAGCACACCCGTACCCCAGCCGCCGAGCGTCAGGATAGCGAAGACCACACGGATAAGCGCCGGGTCAACATTCAGGTAAGCTGCGAGCCCGGAACAAACGCCTCCGGCAATCTTATCATTCTGGTCGCGATAGAAGCGCTTGGAACCGGTTGATGTGCGGGGGGCAGTGTAAGGCGCGCCCGCATCTGTGGCGGTGCCTTCTTCGGCGGCGAAATCTTCCGAACGGCCCATCGCGCTAATGATTGCCTGAACGTCTGCATCGTTGATAGACGTGGCGTCGCGGCGCAGCTTTTCTTCCAACAGTTCTGCGATGCGGCTTTCTATATCATTGATGATTTCGTCGCGGCCTTCTTCTGCGGCGAAATACCGGTGCAGGCTTTCCAGGTAAGCCTTCAGACTCGTGTAGGCGCTGTCTTCAATAGCGATGACGCGGCCGGCGAGGTTGATGTTTATAATCTTTTCCATATGGTGGGTGGTGAGAGAGTGAGTGGTGAGGTTTGAGCTATTCGCCCTTCGTGAGTTGGTTGACGGCGTTGGAGAGCTCTTTCCAGGTGGCCTGCAATTCTTTGTAGAATGCCTCGCCGGATTCGGTTAGGGAGAAATACTTCCTCGGCGGGCCGCTGCTGCTTTCTACCCAGCGGTAGGAGAGCATACCCGCATTTTTAAGCCGGGTAAGGAGTGGGTAGAGCGTCCCTTCCAGGATTGAAAGGTTGGCTGCCCGCATTTGCTCAACAATGTCCGATGGATAAGCCTCGCCCTGCCGGATGACCGACAGAATGCAGAACTCGTGGATGCCCTTGCGCATCTGCGATTGTGTGTTGTCTATGTTCATAAGGGCTATGTTTAGAACTTGGTGAGGCAAAGATATGGTGCTCGTGTGGTACTATGCAATCTAAAGTACCTGTTTTTGTGAAAATATTTTTTTGGTCGGCTCCTGGTTCGCTCCCAATCGTCCCTTGCGACGCTCCGTTCAACGTTCGTCAGTCTGCCAATCTTTGCACTCAGCAGAGTGGTTCTTATCAAGCTCAATAGTCTTGTCATTCCGACCCGAGGAGGAATCCTCCCGGCTTCACATGACCATGTGTCTACTACGATTAAGCAGATTCCTCCTTGCGATGGAATGTCAGCTGCATTTTAGCCGACGGGTTCGCTGATTAAGCATTGGCCATGCTATCATCAAATGATGCGCTTTACTTTGCAGCCACAAAACCGAACATCATGCAGCGCGACACTGAAATATTTGACCTCATCCACGAAGAGCTGCACCGCCAGCGCCGCGGTCTGGAGCTGATTGCTTCCGAGAATTTCACCTCGCTGAGCGTGATGCAGGCGATGGGCAATGTGATGACGAACAAATACGCAGAAGGCTATCCGGGCAAGCGCTATTACGGAGGTTGCGAGGTGGTGGACAAAAGCGAGCAGCTCGCCATTGACCGCGCTAAAAAAATCTTCAACGTCGCCTACGCCAATGTGCAGCCACACAGCGGTGCGCAGGCGAATGCGGCCGTAATGCTGGCCTGCCTTCAGCCCGGTGATACCATTCTTGGCCTTGACCTCAGCATGGGCGGCCACCTCACGCACGGCTCACCCGTCAATTTCTCTGGCAAGCTTTACCGGCCGGTTTTCTACGGCGTAAAGCAGGAAGACGGTCGCGTGGATTATGACGCGCTGGAAGCGCAGGCGATGGAGCACAAACCGAAGATGATTATCTGCGGGGCCTCAGCCTATAGCCGCGATTGGGATTACGCCCGCATCCGCGCAGCAGCCGATAAAATAGGCGCGCTGGTGCTTTGCGATATGGCGCATCCGGCAGGGCTCATTGCCAAAGGACTGCTTTCTTCTCCTTTTGAGCATTGCCACATTGTAAGTAGCACCACACATAAGACCCTCCGGGGCCCGCGCGGCGGTATCATCCTCATGAAAGAGGATTTTGAAAACCCGTGGGGACTGAAGGGCCCAAAGGGCGAGGTACGGATGATGAGCGCGCTGCTGGACCTGGCGGTTTTTCCCGGTACGCAGGGCGGGCCTTTGGAGCATGTAATTGCCGCTAAAGCCGTTGCCTTCCATGAGATATTGCAGGATGAATTCCTGATCTACGGCAAGCAAATCATCGCTAACGCGCAGGCGCTGGGTGCAGCATTTCTGGAAAAAGGCTACAATATCGTGAGCGGCGGCACGGACAACCACCTGCTGCTGATTGACCTTCGGAATAAGGGCATTTCGGGTAAAAAGGCAGAAAACACCTTAGTCAAGGCAGACATTACTATCAACAAGAACATGGTGCCTTTTGACGACAAATCGCCTTTTGTCACCTCCGGCATACGGGTGGGCGTGCCCGCCATCACCACGCGTGGTATGAAGGAGGGCGAAATGGCGCAGGTAGCTGCCTGGATAGACCGCGTGCTGATGGCACCGGATGATGAGCAGGTGATTACTGCCGTGCGTGGAGAGATTAATGAGGCCATGGGCGAGTTTCCCCTTTATCCCGAGTGGTAATGCGTTCGGCTAAGGAAAGCGTAAGCTGTTAAAGTATGAGTGATCCCTGCAGGGCGGAGGCATACCCTCGGCCCTGCACTATTTTTGCATCAGAGGAGTTTCTCAACATGATGCACATTTCGCCACGCGCGTTTCCGAAGTTATTACTGCCGCTTATAGCCTTGCTGCTTACAATGCCGGCCATTGCTGACCGCAAGAAAAAAGCAGAGCAGCCTAAGCCCAAGACGATTTATGAAATAGACACACTTAAGGCGCCAATTCCGCGCAACCGTCAAATGTTCCATGACAAGTTTGCTCGTGCCTTGCGCGGAGCGGATGCATCAGATGGAAAGGTGGACGGCTACATCTGGTATGGCGATGATACGCTTGCTTCTAACGTTATCACCCAGGCGCTACTGCATAGTGCGAGACACTTGGACACGATGATTGAAAACCTGCCCTTCAACGACAAGCAGGAAGAGCAGCAGACGAAAATCCGCTACCTGAATGCAGTGACCAATATGGTGAGTCGTTACGGCACAGACCCGAAGTGGGATGCGTATTTCTACCGCAGAGCGGTTACCAACATGCGCGACCTGATTATTGCGCGGCATGAGAAGCGGCTGGACAAGTTCGTGTATGACAATACCAATGCCTACACAATGTTCAACATGGAACTGCTGGACGGCTACCCCGAATTGCGTGCACATGTCTTCCGCGAAACCGGGAAGCAGGAGCCGTTGATGATGATTCGGCGCCTGTCTGAGTTTGCTAACGAGCCTTTTGCCTGCGATGTGATTGCCGCCGCTGCGCGGAAGTCCCCGAACGAAGTTTATAAGTATGCCTCCAGCACCAACATGACGCTCAGCGGCGCTGTTCGTCGCTGCAAAGACCCGCTGGTACAATCTATCGTCCGCATTTCTACGGAGAGCAAAAGCCCTCTGAAGGCGATGTCATTCATTTCTGACATCTATCAAAGCCGCCTCACGATTGCGGAGGTGGACAAGATTTCCGCCGACGAAAATCTCTTCTTTAAAAATCTGGTGCGTCTGAAGCTGCAAGGCGACACGCTTGGCGGTACCACGTACTCCGACGAACTGGCTTACCGTGCTAACCGTATTTACGTAACGCGCATGAACGAGCTGCATGAATCCCAAGACGCGGTGCGCTTTAAGGTCATTGAAGGCCTGACGCCCGAGGAACTGTACTTCGTGATGGTGTACGGGCAAGACCAGATTTATACCTCGTCTTTCATAGGCACTTTCAACCGGATGGTGGAGCGGCTAAAGCCTGCTACCGGTGATGAGCTTTTTGACAAAGTGCATTATGAGCACTTCCGCACCTTCATCCGTATGTGTGCTGGCTACAGCAAGCTGGACGCCTTCCTCGCTACGATGAAACCGGACGAGAAGACGGCTGTGATGAAAGATTTCGTAACTGGTCTGGAAAGCGGGAAGTCAGATGAGTTGGAAGACGCGGTGGATGTAGCCGATGCATTTGGTTCTATCACCGATACAGCGCTGGCTGATTTTTTGCGGCAGGAGATTGTAGCGAACTATACCCGTGTTTCCGAAGCCCGGAATATGAAAGGGACGATTGTTTACGGCCTGCTGGCAACACTTACGAAGGGAAGCAACGCCGGTGAGCTGTCACAAACGCTGCACTTGCCGCCGATTAATGTGATGCCGAATCAGAACCTGCGCAATGATAGCGGCATTGTCTATGAGCAATTCTTCTTTTACGGGGATGAAGACGGACGTAACTCATTCGCCTCATTCATGGGAAATTTTAAGGAGGGCGCGAAGTGGAAGGTGGACAAAAATGAACAGTGGGTGAAGATTAAGTCCATCACCGGCAAGCCTGTTGTGGTTTATGCTAACCTGCCGCTGGATTATGAAAGCGGGAAAGATGATGAGGCGCAAAAGGCTCTGGAGAAGTCTCTTAGCGCTGAGGGCATTCATCCGACTGTGCTTGTACATCGTGGCCATAGCTACCATCTCACTTCTACCATTGATTATATGGAGAAGAGCAACCACATCATCATTCTCGGCTCCTGCGGCGGGTACCACAATCTCGGCAAGGTGCTTGACCATTCGCCGGATGCCCACCTTATTTCTACCAAGCAAACTGGCACAATGCTAATCAACGATGCGATTGTTAAGAAGCTGAATGAGCACCTTGTGGCAGGCGACGACGTGGACTGGATTGCACTGTGGGGCGAGCTTGGTGCTCAATTCAAAGGCAAGGGCAAGGATGAGGAGACATTCAAGGAGTATGTCCCGCCGCACCGGAATCTCGGCGCGATTTTCATCAAAGCTTATCGCCGGATGTTTAATGAACAAGATGCGGGGTAAGTGAGTATGATTATATAGACTGCTCGCAGCGACTTGGTCATTCCTGTAGGGAATCTATACTCGCAGCCTTTTAAGATTCCCTGCGGGAATGACCAAAACGTGCTCTGAACTTCTTTAGCTTACAGCTATTAATTCAATTCGCCCATGTCACACATCCATCTAAAAGATATAGACACCCGTGCTCCCAAAGACTGGGATAAGGAAGACACGAAGGAGAAGATGGTAAGTATCCTGGAAGAGCTGGATGAGCTGCAAAACCTGCTTTACGCCGAATCCAAACATTCTATCCTTATCGTGATCCAGGGCATGGATGCCAGCGGCAAAGACGGTCTGACACGTCACGTCTTCGGTAAGATGAACCCGCAGGGGGTAACCGTAAAATCATTCAAAGCGCCGACTGCCGAAGAACTATCGCATGATTTCCTCTCGCGCATCCATCAGCATGCGCCCGCGAAGGGCATGATTCAGATATTTAACCGTTCGCATTATGAGGACGTGCTGGTGACGCGCGTACATGGCTGGACGGACGATGAACTCGCTAAGGCGCGCATGAAAGCCATTAATGATTTTGAGCGTCTTCTCACGGAGCTCAATAACACGCAGGTACTCAAGTTTTATCTTCATATTTCGCCAGAGCGCCAGCAGGAGCGCCTGCAAGAGCGCATCCACAATCCGACTAAAATGTGGAAGTACAACGAGGCCGATTTTGCGGAAGCAAAGAATTGGGATAAGTACCGGAAGTATTATCAGGATGTATTTGAGCATTGCAATGATGTGCCTTGGTACATCATCCCAGCCGACCAGAATTGGTACAAAGAATATTTAGTGGCGCAAAGGCTGCGGGACGTGCTGCGTAATCTTGACATGCAGTATCCCGGCTTAAAAGTTCCGAAGTCGGGCGTGCAGTAGACACACACTGGGCAGGATTTTCTACATCCCGATTACCGCGACACAGTCAGTCACCGAGGGCTTTACCGTAGAACCGAATTTCTTTACCGATAGGCGTTGAAGTTTCGGCGAATCATTTTGGTGCGATGCTGCACAAGACCAAGTAGTTCTGCCTAGCAAAGAAAAGTTCACATTGTATGGCATATTCTTTTTGGAGTATGCCTGCCTGCGCTTGACATAGCAGGTATTGTGAAACTTTTTCTAACCAGTTAAACCAAAGAATTATGGCACAGCAAATGGGTCAGCAAGACCAAAACCGTGGCGGACAACAACAAGACAGCCAACAACAACAAACCGGCAGTCAGCAACAGTCTCAGCAAGATCGCAGCGGCCAACAGGATATGGAACAGGAAGTAAGCAGCCAGCGGCAAGGTAGCCAGCGCGACTCCGACTTGGACAACGACCAGAATCTTGACCAGGCCCGCGATTCTTACCGCGGTTCTACGGGTGAGGATTCAGGCTCATCTATGGGTCAGGGCCGTCAGGGCGATGGCAGCGCCGGCTCACAAAGCAGCCGGTGAGTACCGACAGTGAAAAATCTTCTTTTCCTGGCCCATCGTGGCACGAAACTTTTAAGAAAAGGAAATAAGATTTTAAGTTGTGTGTGTGATTAATGGAAAGGGCGCGCCTTCGTGGTGCGCCCTTTCTATTTCCTGATTGGCCGTATTCCGGATTTGCAGATCTTGCTCTAGTGAAATGGCACACACACGCAGTAGGTCCGTCACCACATCAGCTTCTCTTTGTAACGCGGTTCAGCAAGCTTAGCCCAAAGCCTAGCACCATGGTAATTACACCGAGCCATAGCACATTGATGTATGGGAACAGCAGGGCCTTAAGCACGATATATTCATCCTGAGCATTTCGTTGCTTCGTTTCAATAACCGCTGCGTTTTGCAGCGGCAAAATGTTGGTGAAACGTGCCTTGAGCCCGATGCTTTGTAGCGAATCTTCCACGCCGGTTATTTCATTGCCGCGGATGATGAATAATGGTTGCAGCGCCTCCGGTGTACCGCTCATTGTATGGACGCTTAGGCGCGCGCCCACCACCATATCGCCCTGCTTCGGCGCAAAGCCGGGCCGCTGTACATCACGGTTGAAGCCTTCAAAGCGTACAAACCCATTTGCGAAGTAGAGCGTATCGCCAGCATGCATGGTGTCTGTCTGATATTTGCCCTTGTCCTTGGCCTTGTAAATGCTATTAACGTAAGTGAAAATGTCTTTATTCCAGTAATGGCGCGTGCTCGGGTTGGAGCTCAGGCCTTCCTGACCTTTGGGATTTACAAAGGCATCCGGGTAAAGCATAAAGCTTTCTTCCAGCGTGTTTGTGCCAGCGTTCAGGCGCTCAAAGCGGACTTTAAAATAGGTCTTTGGGTCGGTTGGCTCGGTAGAGGTGGAATCGCCGAAATAGGTGGCAAAATAATTCCCCATAGCCACATGGCTGCCGCGGAAGAGAATCACATTTTCCTGACTTTCCTTGATGTTCTCAGCAGCCGTTTTCTTGCCTAGATCAATCTGTGCGCCGGTGGTATTCAACGAAATCACTTCCTTCCCATAAGACGAAAGCAGGATGCCCATCAATATCATGGCAAAGCCAAAGTGTGTCAGCGCCGCGCCGCGCTTCTTAAAGCTGCCGCCCTGCACGCCAAAAGCATAATAGACATTACTCACCAGCCCAAATGACGCTGCGAAAAGTAGCAGGATGTATTGCAGCGGCGTAATGCTTTGCCCGATTGCGATTGCTGCGGTTAGTGCCACTGCAATGCCGGTAATGATGAGCAGCCGCTTCCAAAGGGCATTCATATCGCTCTTCTTGAATTTTAGAAAGAGTACGACGGCCGACAGCAATCCAACCATCACGCCAACCCACACCTGAATGCTGTTGTAATGCAACACCGGATCTGTGATTGCAGGATGCTTACCTGAAATTTTCTCCACCAATGGCCCCCAGATTGGCGTACTTGTAGCCAGAATGATATGTCCGGCGGAGATAAGCAGCACAAAAGAGCCAATCGCCATCCAGAACTCGCGGGACGACGAAGCTTCTTCACCTGCAACGCGAGGCAGGCTCTTCCAGCGCTTGACCAATAAGGCAGTTGTGAGCAGCAATAGAAGTCCAAGTACCACCAGCAAATGCCAATAGAGTGATTTGCCCTCGCCGGTGAAGGCATGCACAGAGGTATCCCCCAGCACGCCGGTGCGCGTAAGGAAGGTGGAATACCAGACCAGCGCATAGGCTGCACCATAAAAAATAAGCGTGGTGCCCAACGCACGACCCGTAGCACGAAAAATGATAAGCGTATGCAGGGCAGCCACCAGCATGAGCCAAGGCACGAGCGAGGCATTTTCCACCGGGTCCCAGGCCCAATAGCCACCAAAGTTGAGCGATTCGTACGCCCAGGCACCGCCCATCATAATGCCTAAGCCCAATACGCCGCCTGCAAACAGGCTCCATACCGTTGTTGGTTTAATGAAGTCCTTGTACTCGCCTTTCCAAAGCGCAGCTATAATGAATGCGAAGGGAATCAGTGTCGAAGCAAAACCCAGAAAAAGTACCGGCGGGTGGATAACCATCCAGTAATTCTGAAGCAGCACATTCAGGCCGTTGCCGTCGTGGATGAAGTTGCTGAGATAATTCGGATCCTGAAAAATAGGAGCTCCTTGCATGGCGTGACGTAGCAGGATGAAGGGCGTGCTGCCCACCTTGATTTCCGGCGAAAAGTAGAAGCCCAGCAACATGCTGGTCAGGCAGACCTGAACAAAAGTAATGATGCTCATCGCCCGGCTTTCCAGCCCTTTTGCAGTGCCCATTACAACTAAACCGAGGACACTATGCCAGAAGGCCCAAAGCATAAACGAGCCTTCCTGTCCCTCCCAAAAGCAGGAAAGGAGATACTTCATTGGCAAGGCATTGTTGGAATGCTGCCAGGCGTAGTGATATTCAAAAAGGTGGTGCGTGATGATGTAGTACAGCGCCGAGAAAATCCCGATGATAGCGGCGGTATGAATCACAAAAGCATTACGCGCAATGCGCAGCCACGATGAGCTCGCGGTGTTATCCAAAGCCTCCGTCTGAGCGGCCCGGAAGTAGCAAAATGCTGAAAACAGCGACGCTACAAACGACAGGATGATAAAAAGATGCCCGAGCTGGCCGGGCAAGAGGTGTTCACCGAGGAATGCGCTGTTCATTTATTCCGTCCCGTCACGCCGAACTTGTTTCGGCATCTATTAAGCGGTTCATGATAGAACCCGAAACAAGTTCGGGTTGACAGGCGTCGTTGAAGCATTATGACACACATTATTTAGCTACCGATCGCCACCTGGTCTTTTTTATATTTACTCGGGCATTTCATCTGAATACGGCTGCAGCGGAAGGTCTCGCCATCCATAGCGCCGGTCATTACAATCTGCTCGCTTTTTTCAATATCCGTTGGGCGGGATCCGTTGAAAACGACCTGGCGGACATTGCCGCCTTTGTCTTTTACATAAAAGTAAAAATGGTTTGGATCTTTCACCGGATCATAAGCCATAGGCTTGCCTTTCTCCAGAAAACCTATTACGGAATACAGCTTTCCAGGCTTTTGAGCCGCCGATGAGAATGTCTCATAAGTGCTGAAATCCAAGAACATGGCGGAGACCACCGCTATGGCCGCCGCAACAACTATAAGGGCCAGAATGTGCGACTTTTTCATACGCTGCCGCGAAGATACGCCATCCGATTGCATGGCCTGCCGCCACGTAACCCTAAATTTGATTTGGCTGCATTCCCGAAATTAATGTGTGCCTATGACCGGAAGCAGATAAAGAAAATTTCAAAAAACGCGCAAACATTACCACTGTAATAATATCTGTTTGTACATTAGTATTGCGATTAGACGATGGAACGGTTGGTGACTACAATCTTATTAAAGGCCACAACAGTCAACCGTACCCCAAATACGACAATTGCATAGAAAAAGGCGGCCCTTCGGAGCCGCCTTTTTAATGGACTTGATAAAAAAAATCAGATGATGAGCATCGCATCGCCGTAAGAGAAAAAGCGATACTTCTCTTTAATGGCGGTATTATATGCCTCAGTCAACAATTCATATCCAGCGAATGCGGCGGCCATGATTTGCAGTCCTGTCTTTGGCAGATGAAAGTTGGTAACCAATGCGTTAGCAATACTAAACTTATAAGGCGGGTGTATAAACACGTTTGTCCAGCCTTCTGCGGGCTTCAGGAGGCCCGTGGCTGTTACGGAGCTTTCCAGCGCGCGCATCGTGGTGGTGCCAATAGAGCATATCCGGCGTTCATGCTGGATGCCGCGGTTGACAATCTGGGCTGCATACTCATCAACCTTGAAGTATTCTGCATCCATCTTATGTTTGCTAAGGTCTTCTACCTCAATGGGCCTGAACGTGCCCAGACCAGTATGCAGTGTTACTTCCGCAAACTGTACACCTACGATTTCAAGACGCTTGATCAGCTCACGGGAGAAGTGGAGACCTGCTGTCGGCGCAGCTACAGCGCCTTCATAGCGGGCATACACCGTCTGGTAACGCTCACGATCAGTGGCATCCGGCTGGCGCTTGATATAGCGGGGCAGGGGAGTTTCGCCAAGCTGCTCAAGAACCGCCTTGAAGGCATCTTCATTGCCATCAAACAGGAAGCGGATCGTGCGGCCGCGGCTGGTAGTATTGTCAATTACTTCGGCTACTAATTCCTCATTATCACCAAAGTAGAGCTTATTGCCCACGCGTATCTTTCTTGCGGGATCAACAATTACGTCCCACAGGCGGTTGGGCTTGTTTAGCTCACGGAGCAGGAAAACCTCAATTTTAGCGCCGGTCTTTTCCTTACGTCCGTAAAGGCGTGCAGGAAACACTTTCGTGTTGTTGACGATCATCACATCCTTGTCATCAAAGTAGGTGATAATGTCGCGAAAGACCTTGTGCTCTATCTTGCCGGTGTCGCGGTGGATGACCATCAGGCGGCTGTCTTCGCGGCTCTTGGCGGGATGCTGAGCAATGAGATTGAGCGGAAGCTCAAACTTGAATTGCGATAACTTCATAAGGGGCTGGGGAAAGTGGAAAAAGCTGGCAAAGCTAACCTTTTTCTCTTTTAACCCCGATATAAGAAACATTGCAGTGGACTCCTTGTTATTGCACAAGGTTTTGACCGAATTTTATAGCCAGTTTATGCACGAGATAGAACCATTTTTTAACTGGCGGGATCACTACACTGCCGAAGATGACGAGCGTTCCCCTTTCTACGGGCGGGAACATAGCGAGTTTGAATTTTCCAATACCGTTTATAACTATTACATCCATCCACAATGGGACGAGTTTGGCAGCCGCACGCTATACATAAAGGAACTATATGCCGATTATGAGCTTGGCTATGTTATTCTGGAAATGCTTGGTGAATGGAACGATGCTGTTGAGAACGACGTCATGCAATTGAAGCGGGAAGTGATAGACCCGATGATCGAAAGCGGTATTTACAAATTCATCCTCATCACTGAAAATGTGCTCAATTTTCATAGCTCGGACGCCGAGTACTACGAAGAATGGTACGACGATATTAAAGATGAAGGCGGCTGGATTGTGTCGGTAAACATGCCTTCTCAAACGCAGTATGACTTTCATCAGAGCAAGATCAACAGGCTTATTAAAATGCAGGATTACAATAACTGGCGCACATTCCTTCCTGGTCATTTCTTTCAGCTAATAGATAACAGAATGTTACGAATTGAATGATACAGCGGGAGCGCTTGAGACTCACATGATTCCACAGTCTTTACACTCCGGCTCTCTCACGGTAGGCTTTCACGCTGCGTCCAACTATATTTGCGCCGTCATTACAAAGTCATTCTCCCTTTATGAATTGGAAAGCCGCCTTTTCCACCGCTATTGGTAAAAAGCTCCTGATGGGCGCCACCGGGTTGTTTTTAATTATCTTTTTATTGGTACACTGCTATATCAATGCGCAGGTATTTTATAATGACGGCGGCGCGCATTTCAATGTGCTGGCGCATTTCATGGGCAGTAATCCGCTCATGCGTGCTATAGAAATCGGGCTGTTCGTTTTTTTGATCTGGCATATCATCCTTGGCCTGCAGCTTGTGGATTAAGAACATGAGCCGCCGGAAGACACGCTACGCTGTAAAAAGCGGCAAAACCTCTTCCTGGTACAGCCGCAGCATGGGTATCCTCGGGACGCTCATCCTGCTGTTTCTTATTCTGCATCTGCGCAATTTCTGGGCGCCCAATCGCTATAATCAAGCCTTTGGTGACTGGCGAACAAGACCTGTTCAGTATGATGGCGGAAGATTTTTCGAACATCATTATGGTGATTGTATATGTGCTCGGCTGCTTCTCGCTTGCATGGCACCTGGTACATGGATTCTTTAGCGCCTTTCAGACTTTTGGCCTCACAACGCACCGCTACAAAGGCATTATCTATAACATCGGAGTAGCATTTTCCATTATCGTTCCGCTTGTTTTTGCCGCTATGCCCGTGTGGTTTTACCTCGGTACGCATGGATATTTTAATATGACTCCATCGGTGTTTGATCATCAGGTGGCCATTCTTTTCTAATCTGCTTTCCACCATAAAATTATTATGGCAACACTTAGCCCGTATCTCAATTTCAACGGCAATTGCGAGGAAGCTTTCCACTTCTATAAGTCAGTCTTTGGCGGCGAGTTTCCTTATATGGGCCGCTTTAAGGAAATGCCGGCCATGGAAGGCCATCCGCCTATGTCGGAAGAGGATGGCAATAAAATAATGCATGTCTCCCTTCCCATTGGCGAAGACGCAATTCTAATGGGCAGCGACGCAGGTGGCGAGTGGACAAACAAAATCAGGGAAGGCAACAACATTCAGTTGTCGCTCAATGCAGAAAGTAATGAAGAAGCAGACCGGTGGTTCAATGGCTTGTCTGCTGGCGGCGAGGTTAATATGCCAATGGCAAACACATTTTGGGGCGCGTACTTTGGGATGCTCACCGATAGATTTGGGATCAATTGGCTGATAAATTGTGAGCAGGCGCAGGACGAAAAAGCCGGTCAAAACTAGAAATCAGATGCAAACAGTTCATTCTGAAGAAGGGGTTCAAACGGTTATTAGCCGCATTGAAAAGCTCACACCGCAAAGCCGGCCGCTGTGGGGTAAAATGAGTGTCGGACAGATGCTCTGCCACCTGCAGAAGCCGCTGGAAGTCCCGCTGGGCCGCCATGAGTTGCCAAAGTCTTTTATTATGAAGCTTATTGGTCCGATGATCCGTAAGCAGCTTCTGACAGATAAGCCGATCGCTAAAAACAGCCCGACAGCGAGCACGCTCCGAATTACAGACGAAAAGGATTTTAATAAGGAAAAGCAACTATTAATTGATACGCTGCGCGACTACACAGCCGTGGCACAGGCCGGAAAGCTGCCACCTGCTCACCCTTACTGGGGCAAGCTAAGTACTGCGGATTGGGATAAGATGCAATGGAAGCATCTGGACCATCACATGACTCAGTTTGGTGTATGAGCCTTAGCGGGCTCCCAACCGAAATCTGAAAATATAAAAGTAAAGACGCACTATGCCATTAGATAGTAAGATACCCGCCGGCGAGCTCGCCAAAAAATGGACAGACTATAAGAGCACTTGCAAACTTGTAAACCCGGCAAACAAGCGTAAGCTGGAAATCATAGTTATAGGTACCGGCCTTGCTGGCGCCTCTGCTGCGGCTACAC
Organism: uncultured Bacteroidota bacterium; assembly: GCA_963782125.1. Taxonomy (GTDB): domain Bacteria; phylum Bacteroidota; class Bacteroidia; order Chitinophagales; family Chitinophagaceae; genus UBA1952. Next base: position 78,264 of record CAWAID010000006.1, on the reverse strand, counting down.
TCGGGGAGCTGGGCTATAAGGTAAAAGCATTCTGCTATCAAGATTCCCCGCGGCGCGCGCACTCCATTGCCGCTCAGGGAGGCATCAATGCAGCTAAAAATTATCAGAACGACGGCGACTCCACTTACCGCCTCTTCTATGATACGATTAAAGGCGGTGACTACCGCTCGCGCGAAGGCAACGTACATCGCCTCGCAGAAGTTTCGGCCAATATCATTGACCAGTGCGTGGCTCAAGGCGTACCATTTGCACGTGAGTATGGCGGCCTGTTATCCAACCGCTCATTCGGCGGTACGCAGGTGCAGCGCACATTTTACGCTGCCGGCCAGACCGGTCAGCAGCTGCTTGTAGGCGCTTATCAGGCGCTGGAGCGGCAGGTGGCACTGGGCAATGTGAAGATGTATAGCCGCCACGAAATGCTGGAAGTGGTCAAGATTGACGGCAAAGCCCGCGGCATAATAGCCCGAAACCTCGTGAACGGCGAATTGGAGCGTCACTTTGGCCATGCGGTGCTGCTATGCTCCGGCGGTTACGGCAACGTATTCTACCTCTCTACCAATGCAATGGGCTGCAACGTCACTGCTGCATGGAAAGCACACAAGCAAGGCGCATACTTTGGCAATCCGTGCTTCACACAAATTCACCCGACCTGTATTCCTGTTTCCGGCGACCACCAGAGCAAGCTTACACTGATGTCAGAATCTCTGCGCAATGACGGCCGCATCTGGGTGCCGCTCAAGCAAAACGACAACCGTAAGCCCAGCGATATTCCCGAGAACGAGCGTGACTATTATCTGGAGCGCCGTTATCCAGCCTTTGGCAATCTTGTTCCGCGCGACGTGGCCTCCCGCGCCGCAAAGGAGCGTTGCGATGCCGGTTATGGCGTAGGCTCTTCCAAACAGGCAGTATATCTGGACTTCATGGATGCAATTATGCGTTACGGGCGTATAGAAGCAGGCAAGCAAGGCAATACCGGGCTTGACAACCAGACGATCTACAAACTTGGCCGAGGCGTTGTAGAAGAGAAATACGGTAACCTGTTTGAGATGTATGCCAAGATTACCGGCGAGAATCCCTATGAAGTGCCGATGCGCATTTATCCGGCTGTGCACTATACGATGGGTGGCCTTTGGGTAGATTATGAACTGCAAACCACTGTGCCTGGCCTTTATGCACTTGGCGAAGCCAATTTCTCTGACCACGGAGCGAACCGCCTCGGCGCTTCGGCTCTGATGCAAGGCCTGGCAGATGGCTACTTCGTAATTCCTTACACTATCGGCAATTATCTAGCAGACGAAATTTCCAAAAATGCAGAGGGTACTGATCATCCTGCATTTCAGGCAGCGGAGGATCTGGTAGCAACGCGCATTAAAAAGCTGATGTCTATCAAGGGTACGGCAAGTGTGGAGTCCTTCCATAAGCGTCTTGGCAAGATCATGTGGGACAAGTGCGGCATGGCACGCAATGCGCAAGGCTTGCAGCAGGCTATTCAGGAAATCCGCACACTTAAAAAGGAATTCTGGAGCAATGTTCGCATCCCCGGCGATATTGACGAATTCAACCCGGAATTGGATAAGGCAGGCCGCGTGGCAGATTTTATCGAGCTCGGAGAATTGATGTGCATGGATGCGCTGAACCGAGATGAAAGCTGTGGCGGCCACTTCCGCGAAGAATACCAGACAGAAGATGGCGAGGCATTGCGCCAGGACGATAAGTTTATGTATGTCTCGGCGTGGGAGTATAAGGGCGATTCACAGTTTGAATTGCACAAAGAAGAATTGGTGTACGACATTGTTCACCCAAGCCAGCGTAGCTATAAGTAATCAGTAAAAAAAGCCAGATGGAACATTATAATATGAATCTGACCCTCAAAGTGTGGCGTCAGAAAAACCACAAAGCGCAGGGCGGGTTTGAAACCTATAAGGTGAGCAACATCTCTTCAGAGATGTCTTTTCTGGAAATGTTTGATGTCCTCAATGAGCAACTCATTGCCGAGGGCAAGGAGCCGATTGCCTTTGACCATGATTGCCGCGAAGGCATCTGCGGAAGCTGTTCCATGCACATCAATGGCCGCGCACATGGCCCCTGGAAGCATACTACGGTTTGCCAGCTGCACATGCGCGAGTACAAGGACGGCGACACCATCGTTGTAGAGCCATGGCGAGCGAATTCTTTCCCTGTAATCAAAGACCTTGTTACTGACCGCACGGCCTTTGACCGCATTGTACAGGCAGGCGGCTATATCTCTATAAATACCGGCAATGCGGTTGACGCAAATGCCATCCCGATTGAAAAGCACAAGGCAGACGAATCCTTTGCGGCAGCCGCCTGTATCAGCTGCGGTGCCTGCGTAGCAGCATGCCCTAATGCATCGGCCATGCTTTTTACGTCTGCCAAGGTGAGCCATCTGGCGCTGTTACCGCAGGGAGAGCCGGAGCGAAAAATACGCGCGGTGAATATGATCATGCAGCACGACAAAGAAGGCTTTGGCTCCTGCACTAACATCGGCGCATGTGAGGCCGAATGTCCTAAGGGCATTTCGCTGGAAAATATTGCCCGACTCAACCGTGAGTATATCGGCTCCATCTTCGCCGGAGATTCAATGAACGCGTAGTCGTCTAAATCGGATTTAAAGATGAGCAGGATGATGAAGCAACTATTGGCATTCATTGTCCTGCTTCTTTTTTGCCCGCGCATCATGTCCGCACAGGAGGATAGCGGCACGCATCTGCTTGTGTCGCTGCTGACGGTGGGCGTAGGAGACGAAATTTACGCATCGTTCGGGCATACCGGCATCCGCGTGGCCGATAGTGTAAGTGGACGCGACATCGTCTACAACTGGGGCACTTTTGACGGCTATCAGGACAACTTTGAGCTGAAGTTTACACAAGGGAAGCTCCTTTATTATGCGTCGTCGGAAACTTATCAGCATTTTATCCAAACTTATATCCATGAGCAGCGCCGCGTGCAGGAACAGGAACTTTTGCTGAGCAATGCCCAAAAGCGAACGTTACTGACAGCGTTAGAATCTTCTCTTCTAGAAGAGAATCGCTACTACAAATACGATTTTCTTTATGATAATTGTGCAACGCGCCCTAGGGATGTCTTTAAGCAAACCCTTGGCAACACGTTTTGCTACGGCCGGGCCATTACTGGCAAAGAGGGCACCACCTTTCGCGATGAAATAGACCGCTACCTGGCGCATTTGCCGTGGGAGCGTTTTGGAATAGATCTACTGCTTGGCTCGCCGGTGGATAAGGTGATGAGCAATGAAGATGCTATGTTCTTGCCTAATTACTTGCGTAATGGCATGTCGGGAGCGACAATTGCTGGTCAAAAAGTTTCTGCCGGGCCGCGGCAAGTTTTACCGCCAGCTCCATCAATGCCCGATCCTGGTAAAACGCCCTTTTTTGTAATGCTTGCCATTTCCGCAATCATTATCGTCGGCTCCTCCGTTCCCGGGCTTAAGCCGGTTGCTGCAATGGCAGGCTATGTGGTACTGATTATCACAGGTTTGCTTGGATGTCTCATGCTGTTTATGTGGTTCGGTACCGATCATCAATCATGCAGAAACAATTTTAATGTGCTTTGGGCGCTACCCACCAACCTCATCATCCCATTTATCAGGCAGGGGCGGCGTGGGCGCTATGCTTTGGCCGCAATGGCGTTTATTGTGGTAGCAGTAGCGTTGCATCTTATTAGCATTCAATGCATGCCGCTTGGCGTAATCTGGCCGCTGCTACTATCTATGCTGGCCTTCTATGGCATGATTTATAGGTCGGCTACGCATCCTCAGGCACCAGATGACCATCACGACGCACACCATCACCACTAGGCATTTCCCGTCGCTTTACTATCGCCGCGCAGGTGTCGGGCCAGGCCTGATGTTGCTGCATGGCTTTCCGGCGTCCGGCTCAATCTGGGAGGACTTTATCGCCGAGCTCTCAAAGCAATACACGCTGATTATTCCCGACATACCTGGCGCAGGCAATAGCCGGCTGGAAGGCGAAAGTGTGTCTATGGAGCAGCTTGCATCCATAGTACCGGCTATCCTGGATCACGCAGGGCTGCAACAGTGTATCCTAGCTGGCCATTCCATGGGCGGTTACATTAGCATGGCTGCTGCAGAATTGTTTTCTTAGCGGCTTATGGGCTTATTGCTGGTTCATTCCACAGCTTTGGCGGACGATGCGGCAAAGAAAGAAAAGCGGGCAAAATCCATTGCCCTGCTGCGCAAAGGCGGCCACGACGAGTTTATCAGGGGAATGATTCCCGGGCTTTTTGAGGAATCCTTTTCAAAAACGCATCTGCAGGAAGTGCAGCGTCTCAAGGAAGAAGGCATGAAACTATCCGCCGAAAGCATGATTGCATTTTATGCCGCCATGATGGACCGGCCCGACCGGACAAATATCCTGTCGCAAATTTCGTTTCCTGCAGGATGGATTATTGGTGCTGACGACAATACAATTCCATGGCATAATACATTACAACAAACATCCGCTCCGCGCGTTAGTTTTGTAAGGCTTTATGATCGCTGCGGACATATGAGCATGATGGAACATCCGGATAGGCTGCGCGACGATCTGCTGTCTTTTTCTGATTACTGTACCCAGCGAGTGAAGGCATTTTCTAAATGAAACGCAGATTATTTTTTTTGTTTTGCACCTTGTTGCTCATACTCGGACGCCCACTGGTAGCCGGGGCTACACATATTGTAGGTGGAGAAGTGACGTATAAATGTTTGGGGCAGGATGCTGCTGGCAATAATCAATATGAGGTTACGATCAATATTTATCAGGATTGTGTAGGCGGCGATATTAATGCCATAACTTAGGATAGTCCGGCTTATATATCCATATTTAACGGGCAGGGCACGCGTCTGATATCTGATTCCTTAAACAGGACTGGTGACAATCTTCGCGTACCCACCAATTTCAGCAATAGCTGCGTGAATAATCCACCGCGTACCTGCCTGAACAAGATATCATTTACTAAGACTTATGCGTTTCCGTCCAATACGACGGGTTACTATGTCGTCTATCAGCGTTGCTGCCGTAATTATTCTATTTTGAATATTGCAACGCCGGAGCAGGTGGGCGCAACGTACTACGCATTTATTCCTCCGTATAATCTCGGTATAGGGCGCTGCAACAATAGTGCGGTATTCAAAGATTACCCGCCGCAGATTATCTGCATTAATAATCCGCTGATCTACGACAATTCTGCGAAGGATGACGACGGAGATTCACTGAGCTATGAGTTTGACACAGCTTATCAGGGCGGGTCTGCCAATGTTGCAAAGCCCGTTCCGCTGTCCACTCAGTTTTTACCGGTCACGTATGTTTATCCGTACACCGCCAAGATGCCAATGAGTGGCAATCCGCCATTACAGATTGACGCCAGGACGGGCATCATCACGGGTACGCCTAACCTGACTGGACCTTATGTAGTAACGGTTTCCTGCCACGAATGGCGTAATGGCGTGAAGATCAATACGGTTACCCGGGAGTTTCAGTTTGTCGTGACGAACTGCTCTAAAGCTGTGGTGGCTAACATTCCTCAGTATTCAAGTGAGTTTAATACCTATATCGTACAATGCAAAGGTAAAACAGTGCACTTCACCAATCTGAGCACAGGCGCCAATGCAAATTCAGGCAGTCCATATTATTGGGACTTTGGCGTGCCCGGGGTGAGCAATGATACGTCTACCCAAAAAGAGCCCGATTTCACTTATCCGGACACAGGCACATACGTTGTAAAGCTCATCGTTAATCGTGGCTCAACCTGCAGCGACAGCATTTCCCGTCTTGTCAAAATCTATCCTGATTTCCGGGCGGACTTTGAAATTTCAGGCCTGGCATGCCCTAAGACGCCTATACAGTTCACGAGTAACGTAGAATCTACTTATCAGCCGGTGACCTTCTACAATTGGGATTTCGGAGACGGCAGAACGTCCAGCGACGAAAATCCAGTCCACAGCTACGATACCGGTGGACTATTCACGATCCATCTGAAAGCAGGCAACATCAAGGGCTGTACGGACACCATTTCCAAAACCTACGAAGTATTAAAATTCCGCCCCTTTGCAGGTAATGATACGATCATCGTCCGTGGCGAGAGCATTGTATTTCATGCTTCTGGCGGACAAATATATACCTGGACCCCACCCACGTACCTGAATAATCCTAATGTAGCTAATCCTGTCGGATACTTTACAGATACCGGCACCTTCCGCTATGTGGTGCACATCGCAACCGAAACAGGCTGTGAAGGTGACGACAGCATTAACGTTTGGGTAGTCGGTCAATCGGCCATTTTCGTCCCTTCCGCATTCTCGCCCAATGGCGACAGCAAAAACGATATACTTAAGCCGATAGGCATCGGCTTCCGCAATATCAATTACTTCCGTGTATTCAACCGCTGGGGCCAACAGGTCTTTTACGGCACCGATTTCAATGAAGGCTGGGATGGCAGCTATCAAGGCGCCAAGGCTGATATTGGTACGTACTACTGGGTACTCTCCATTACAGACCGTTTTGGTAAGGAGCAACTGCTCAAAGGTGACTCCGCGCTTATAAGATGACCCGACGCTTACTTTATCAAATAAGAATGCGGTAATGATAAGTCATTACCGCATTTTTGCTTTCGCCAGTAAAGACCAGAATAAATTTCCGACCTGTTTTGAACAAAACCATCCTTATCACCGGCGCCACCTCCGGCTTTGGCCTTGCCATTGCGCAGCGCTTTGCAGCCGGCGGCTACGACCTTATCATTACCGGCCGACGTGAAGAGCGATTGCGCCGCATAAGTGAGCAACTGATAGCTGCTCACGGCAATGCCGTTACTACACTTTGCTTTGACATACGCGACAAGGTGGCGGTGGCTGCCGCTATCAATTCTATTACCGACCGCGACGTGGACATTCTGGTGAATAACGCCGGCCTCGCCGCCGGGCTGGCCACAATTGACGAAGGTCTCACCGATGATTGGGACCAAATGATAGATACCAATGTGAAAGGCCTGCTCTACGTTACGCGTGCGCTGCTACCACGTATGAAAGCACGTTGCGGCGGTCATATTATCAACATCGGCTCAACGGCAGGCAAAGGCGTTTATAAAAACGGAAATGTGTATTGCGCCACCAAATTTGCCGTAGACGCCCTGCAGTCAGGCAATGCGCATAGAGCTGCTGCCCTACAGCATTAAAGTAACAGCCATCAATCCAGGCGCAGCGGAAACAGAGTTTTCGATTCGTCCGCTTCAAAGGCGATGCGGCTCGGGCGGAAGCAGTTTATGATGGCTTTCAGCCACTCCGTGCCGCGGATATCGCCGAAACTGCATGGTACTGCGCCAATCTACCGCCGCATGTGTGTATCAACGATCTGACGCTCACCTGCATTACACAGGCTAATGGGCTGTACAACATCAAAGAGGCCGAGAAAGCGGTGCCGCAAGCCAGTTAACAGGAAAACAGTCTTTTGCGACCATCCGTCATTAGATCCAGCCTGGCCACCATTTTCAAAGAATGGCTGCTGTTTATTCGCGACCCCGGTGGGCTGCTCCTGCTGCTGCTGATGCCGGCTGCCTTGATTTTGATTATGGCGCTGGTACAGGATGCTCCATTCCGCGATTATCAGGAGCTGCATTTTGATGTGTTACTGGCCGACGAAGATGGCGGCGCGCTCTCCGCTAGCATCCGCGAAGTATTGACCAAAAGCAAAGCTTTTTCCATCATTGATACCGCCGATGGCGTGCCGCTTTCTGCTGAGCAGCTTCGTAACCGGCTGCGTCATGGCAATAATAATATCGGTCTCATCATTCCTAAGGGCGCGACTGCGGAGGTAGTAAATGCCGCTAATACGGTGGCCAACAGCCTTGCTGCGCAAATGGGCAGCGGCCAGCTGCCGCAACGTCCGCCGCGCGACTCGCTGGCCGTCCGCCTGCTTTTTGATCCGGTATCACGGCCGGCATTCCGCCTTGCCATCCATGCAGCACTGGATAAGGCCATCAGCGGCGCAGCCACCAAGTTGTTGTTAAGTCGCCTTGGCCGCCTGGCGGGCAACACGGATTCATCCACGGTTAAGCCGGATGTACAAAAAATTTTATCAAGCCTCGGCATCCGTGAGGAAGTGACGGAGGGAGGCGGCAATGTAGCACAACACATTAACAGCGTCCAGCATAATGTGCCCGCGTGGGCCATATTCGGCATGTTTTTCATCGTGGTGCCGCTATCCGGGCATATCATCAGGGAACGCGAGGGCGGGAGTGCGCTGCGGTTGCGCCTCATTCCGGGCGCTGCGGCAGGTGTAGCGGTCGGGCGCATCCTGGCTAATGCCGCCGTGTGTTGCGTGCAGTTCGCGCTCATGTGCGCTGTAGGGCGATGGCTGCTTCCGTTGGCCGGTTTGCCCGCACTTACGTTAGGGCATCATCCGGCTGCGCTATTACCAGTGGTTTGCGCCACGGCGCTATGTGCCACTTCTTACGGCAATCTGGTAGGCACGCTCTTCCGAAGCGGTGGACAGGCCTTGCCCTTTGGTGCTATCTCCATAGTCATTCTTTCTGCTCTTGGCGGCATCTGGGTGCCGGTGGAGCTCCTGCCGCCAATGCTGCAGGCCGTTGCTATGGCATCACCGCTGCATTGGTCGTTACAAGGTGTACAATCTGTGCTGCTGCGTAATGGCGGTTTCTCCGACGTGTTGCTTCCAACAGCTATCCTACTACTCCTTGCAGTAGTGCTGTGGGCATTGAGCCTTTGGCAGACGCGCAACGCAGACATCGCTTTGTAGCAAACTGATATTAGTTTAAGCAGAAGGCCGGCGCAGCACAAAGATCAGGTTGCTTGTGTAGCGGGTCTCATCCAGAATTTCCAGATTTAGGCCATGCGCAGCAGCGAAAGTTTGCATCGCTTCGCGTGAAAGGAAATGCAAGTCGTTCGTTGTCTTATTAAAGCGCAGCAGCCGTGTAGAAAACACCTCGGTCAACGCAGTGCGCTTTTGGCGCTTTTTCAGTTCCACTACGCCGTCGCGGACTATCAAAACCCCGCCGGGCAAAAGCGCCGCTGCGCAACGCTCCAATACCATTTGCTGTGTAGGAGGAAGTAAATAATGAAGCACATCCAGCAGAAGGATTGCATTGGCTGCATGAACATCATAGCTGCGCAGATCTGCCGCTTCAAAGCGAACGGCGTCGTTACGTAAGTGTACGGCCTGCGCAACCGCGATCTTATCTTCATCGTAGTCAACCCCAAAGATGCTGCGGCCCGGGGCACTCCAATGCAGCATATGGCTGGCAAAGCCGTAGCCGCAACCGAGGTCATAAATGAGGCCATTTCGGGGCAGCAGTTTATGAAACGTTTCATAATTGCCTTCAAGTGCTGTTTTAATACGGCAATACCATTCAAGGACCGGCCCTTTGTAAGTATAGGAGCGCAGCAACTGCTGCCGGAAGTAACTGGGCGTTTCCTGTTCCTCTTTTACCCTGCTAAGCGCCTGCAGGTACCAACGGCGGAAGCTCTTAGCGCGCTCCTGATAAGTAGCCCCAAGTTCTGTATTGTCAGAAGTGACCCTGTTGTTGATGTACAAGCTCATTTGCCCGTCCATGAGCTGCCAGTCGCCTTTTTGCATCGTATAATGGATACCGTGTAGCAGCAGCGGTACAATATCCAAACGCAATTGCTCCGCTATGTAGAACGCGCCTTTATGAAAGCGGCCAATGAAATCAGTCTTTGACCGTGTCCCTTCGGGGAAAACGATGATGCTGTAACCGCGGGCTACCAGACTGCGCAAAGGCGCCAGGCTTGCTTCCGCACCATCCACAACGGGATAATACTCCGCCATTCGTACCACTGCGCCAAAGATTGGCGAACGGTAAACCCAACGATTGGTAAGTAAGACAACGCGGGGATGCAGCGAAGTCAGAACGATTATGTCCAGAAATGAAGTGTGGTTGGCAATATAGACAGCAGGTATTGAGAAATCAGCCAACTCACGATTATAAATGCGCTTCCGCACATTCCCCATGACGTATACCAATCCCCAATTGATGCCACGGATAAGTCCGTGCAGCCATAGCTTACCGCGCTCCTTCCCAAACGGCCACAGCTTTGTGAGCATAAAACCCACGACCGTTACCAGTAGCGAACCAAGGACAAAGTAAAGAAACGCAAATAGCGTTTTTAGGAGGCTCCATGCCGTAAACGGAAGGAGGCCCTTATCTGCACGCCGCTGTATGAGCGCGCCAAATAGTGCCGGCTGCAGCGTTTGGGAGATGACAAGCACACAAAGCATCCCGGTCACCGAAATGGCTGCAATGCTGCGCAAGGCCGGATGCTTCGCTAACAATAGGGCACCGAGACCGATTAATACCGTTGCTACCGACACATAAACGGCAGCGCGTACACCGGCTGTATGGTCGCGGCGATATGTGTAACGGTCCATCAGCCCGTCCAGCGTAAAAATGCTGTAGTCGTCACCAAGTCCGAAGATCAGGGTGGAGATAATGATGTTGACGATGTTGAACTTAATCCCGAGCAGCGCCATCAGCCCCAGAATCCATACCCAGGAAATAGCCATGGGCAGAAAGGATATTACGGCGAGCTCTATGCGGCCGTAGGCTATGAGTAAAGCAAAAAAAACAATCAGCGAAGAATAAAGAGCAATGGATTGAAAGTCTGTATTCAGCAGCTGTACCAATTGGGAAGCGCCTTGCTGCCGGTCTGTTGCCGTGATATTGTTGCCAAAGGCCTCAAAAGCATGCAGTACCTGTTCCCGATGCTGCGGCGCTACTTTCAATGCCGAGATAGCGTAAAAGCCTCCGAGCTCATCCTGCGCAAAGCCGCCGGGAAACAGTGTTTTCAGCGCAGCTACAGATGCTGCGTCCATTGTTTCAGGCGCGGTTCCGAGTGTATTTGCGAAGCCCTTAAAAGCTGCCGGTGAAAAGCCTTCGGCAAGCGCGCTTTCATTAATGGCTTTCATGACTGACGCGCGTTTTGCCGCCCTCCAATAAGCCGTCCAGCGCTGCGCCCTGTTGCGCTGCCGCGCTCCTGACAAAACAAAATCGGGCGGGCTGGATGTCGCACGGACTAGTCCCGCCCGTTGCAGGGAGTCAATAAGCGGTGTCGTCTTTTCTAGTCTTTCCAGCGCGTCATCTGCACTACCGCCGCTGGCTACTACAAAAACAGACGACAATGCGTATGCGGATGCCTTGCTCACTTCATCCTGTGCTACAGTCATGCGCGGCGACAAGTAATTAAGGTGCATCAGGTCATTGTCAAACTGTACCTTAAAGGAGTACCAGGCCATGAGTGGCGTAAACAGCACAATGGCCCACAGCAGTATCTTGTTTTTAGACAACTCGTAGCGCGCCAGCCTGTCAAAGAAGGTTTGCCTCGGTGCTTTATTGCCGCCGGTGCCGAACGGCAGATGTGGCAGAAAAATAAGCGTACACAGCGCCGCGCCAATTAATGATACGGCGGCAAATAAGCCCAGATCACGCAACACAGGCAGGTGTACCAGACGGAGCGATAGAAAAGCCGCAATTGTGGTAAAGGAGCCAATGGTAAGCGGCGTCTGCAGCTCACGAATGGTCTCGCGCATGTCTGCCGCGCCGCGCGCGTGGGAAAGGAAATGGATGGAATAGTCAATGGCAATGCCCATTACAATGGCGCCGGCACCCATTGCAATAATGGAAATGCCACCTTGCACCAGGTACATGACCGCCAACCCCATAGATGCGCCATACAATACCGGCAACAACAACAGCAGCGGCGTGCGCTTCCGGCGGAAGTAATAAAACGTCAGGGCCAGGAGCAGCGCAAGCGTTACAGAGAGCGTCACGATGGTATCCGTGCGCATCTGCGCGGCATTGCCCGCCGCAACAGCAGGGCCGCCGAAATAAACAAGGTGGAACGATGGATGCGCTGCGGAAAATGAATCCGTGTAAGCATTAAGCGCCGAGAAAAAAACGCTGTTGATGCCCGTTTGCGCCGCTGCGGCCTTTGGCTTCAGAAAAAAAGTGAGCTGCTTTCCGCTTTGCGCAAAAATGTACCCGTCATAAAGCTCATACGCCGGGTCGTATTGTAGCTTGCTGAGCCGAGCCCACACGGAACGCGATAGGCCTAAGGGGTCGGCAGCCACCATGCGCTTATAGACGACACCTGCTGGCGACTGCAGCACCTTTTTATTCGCTGCAAGCGTAGCACGGATATGATCCGGCTGCGTGAGTGTGTCTAAGGCGCGGTAATCCCCTTCGGTAAGAAAAAGCGGGAGTCGTGTGGTGAAGATTTCGGCAAGGCTTTCTTCCATGCCCCCTCCAACCTGTAGTGTTACGGTATCAATCCACGGAGCACAGCGCGCCTGCATCCCTGCCGCATACGCATTTGTCAGAGCGATAAGACTGTCGCGATCCGTTAGGGAGCTGTCTTTAAGCGAGGCGAGGAAGATGACTTTTTCGCCGGCCTGCGTATGCGAGATGATGTTGTTCATCGCGCGCAATCCCCGGCTTTCCGGCAGCATGCTGCTGATGTCTTCGCTGAACTTTACGCGAATGGCTAAGACCGCAAACAGGGCCAGCGTTGCCAGGAAAAGAGTACGCGCCAGCCAAACGCGCCGCTCCAGAAAATTGTAGATCGCTACAAACATGCGCTATTCAAAATCCTTGTATAGCAGGTATTTTTTGCGGATAGCCTTAAATGCCTTTAAATCGGGCTGCCAGGATGCTTTTACCTGGCCGGCAGTGAATTCCTGCCGCAACTGATCTCTAAAATCTTTCCGGCCATATAGCTTTTCAAAAAAGCCATTCTCTGTCCAGAATGGCTGCGACAGGCGCGCAAATGCAGTTGCCATCTCTATGATCCATTGTATCTGAATGCCGCTGCCAGCCGAGCGGAGATCATCTGCCGTTGCGATTCTGCCGTAGCAGGTTTGCCCTTCAAAGGGCGGCTTCGTGGCACCGACGGTTGATGCCGGACGAAAGGAGTCAGAAAATTTCCCCTCCAGCGCCGGATGCCCCCATTGCTGGAACGGCTTATCCGTTCCGCGGCCTACGGATACCATTGTTCCTTCAAAAAGACAAAGGGTAGGGTAGAGCGCAACGGCTTCCGCTGTGCGCAGATTAGGCGACGGTGCACACATGCAACGCGTATCGGACCATATGGTCGTAGCCTTTACAACGGATCACATCCAGCCGTAGCCTAGCAGCGCCGGGAAACCAGTGCTGACCCACCAGCATCCGTGCATACTCGCCGGGCGTCATACCGTACACAATTGGCACAGGCTGCATGCCTACAAAGGACCGCAGCGTAGTGTCCAGCACGGGGCCGTCCACATAATGTCCGTTTGGATTAGGACGGTCAAGGATGATAAGCTGCTTCCCGGCCTCAGCGCAGGCCTCCATCATGTATTGGAGGGTGGAGATGTAGGTATAGAAGCGCGTGCCCACATCTTGGATGTCGTACACCACTATGTCCACGCTTTCCATTTGTTGCGCACTGGGCTTGCGGCTTTTGCCGTACAGGGAAATGATAGGCAGGCCCGTAGCGGAGTCTTTATCATTCGCAATATGTGCCCCCGCATCGCCCACACCGCGGAAGCCGTGCTCGGGGACGAAAATCTTCGTCAGCTTCACGCCACGGCGCAGCAGCGTATCGGCCAGCAGGCGGCTCCCTATGCGGGAGGTCTGATTAATGAGTAATGCTACCCGCTTACCGTTCAAAAGCGGCAGGTATTCACTCATGTTTTCTGCACCGGGAATGATTTTTTGAGCCGAGCAGCAGGCCGATGCAACTAGTAAAACGGTCAGAAGTCTAAAGAAGCGATTACTCATTCAGCGTTAAAGATAATCCGACCTGTTTTGGGCCAGACCTTACCTTCACGGCCTCAACCTTAAAATTTTCATTCCCCCCACAACATCCTGTCATGGCAGTTCAATCCGGCAGCACCGTTACGGTACATTACAAAGGCACGCTCAACAGCGGCGAAGTATTTGATTCATCAGAAGGGCGCCAGCCGCTGGAGTTCACGGTAGGCAGCGGCCAGGTTATCAACGGCTTTGACAAGGCCGTGCGTGATATGAATGTGGGCGAGCAGAAAACCGTGAACATCCCGGTTGACGAAGCCTACGGCCAGCGTACCAACGAGGCGCTTGTATCCGTGCCGCGCAGCGAATTTCCCGACGATATACAGCCCGAAGTAGGCCAGGAGCTCCAGATGAGCGACGACCAGGGCCACGTATTCCCCGTGATTGTAGCCGAGGTGGCTGAAGACCACGTGGTGCTGGACGCCAACCACCCGCTGGCCGGCGAGGACCTGACTTTTGATATTACGCTGGTGAGTGTGCAGTAAGACAGTTCATCAGACAGCAATAAGCCGGAGCACATGCTCCGGCTTATTTATTTATTAAAGGTTCCTTGCGATGAAGGCATTACTTTGGGAATATCCGGCGGAGCCGGGTTGCCGGTCATAAGACGCGGCAACGGCGGGGCGGGAACGCCAACAAAGGCGGAAACTGGCAAATAGTAGTTATGAAAAATATTTTTTTGACAGGGATTTTTAGCATATCTGCTTTTGTGTCTAATGCTCAAACTTCAATTGAGGTTAAGTACCATGATACTAAACAGGACGGGGGAATAGTATATTTATATGATAAGAGCAATTCATTTGCTTTTGGTTATCAAATTCCTAGTTGTGCGTGGAAAGAAATAGCTGACTCTGTGTGCAAATTGGAAATCGTTTTAGATAATAAACGGTATTCTTTTGGATTACTAAATGTGTCTGATTTGGCCGATGCGAAAAAGCTATCATTTAATTTAAGAGGGAGCATTCCCAAGATTATCAAAGCAGATAACTACGCTGTTCAGTTACTGGGTAGCCGCCGTACATCACCTGATACCAGTAGTAGTGAATTGCTCATCATAAAATAGCTAGATACCCCCGTGCATCCCCCCGCGCGGGGGCTTGTTCATTTATAGGCTTGCTTTCCGCCGTCGTTGGTGTTCCCGTTCCCGCCGTTGCCGCGTCTTATGACCGGCAACGAACTTGCACTACACGGGATGCAAAATACTTACATGCTACGCAAAGAAGCCATCCAGTTATGGATGGCTTGTAGTTTTGATCGAAAACGTTGCCGGTCATATGACGCGGCAACGGCGGACGTAGCATAGTTGGAACACCAACAAGGGCGGAAAGAACATCTTACTTACTTTAGAACATCTGGAGGAACTGATGCAAATACAGGAATAATGACAACAGCACAATCACAAAGTGTAGCAATTGCAAACTTGGCGAGAATCACGAATGAACTCGGTATAAAATTCATTTCCCCTTTCGGAAGCGAAATTGATTACCTCAAAAACAATATACTTGGTTTTTTGCCAGATTATGGCTCATCTCATGGGATGATTATATGTGCGACAGCAGCACCAAGGTATGATATAGACGGTAATGTAGTAACATGGGGGAAGAAAAACGGAATATTTTTCACCTACATCAATATTGATACTTTAGTGAAAATGAATAATGCTGATTTTCTAAGTATGCTTGACGACTGGGGTAAATTTCCTAATTCTGGCGGTAATGTGCCAGATAGATAATGTACCAGAAGGGTGTTTTTGGTCGCCCTTGACAGTGTTATCACCATGCTGAAACCTCATTTCCCTATATTATGATCAGCAGCGAACCACCAACAAGGGCGGAAATCTAATAAAAGATTCAATCCTGAAATAACAAATTTTACATACTAGTAGTGATTAGAGCGTTTTTTATAGCTGCGTTTTTCTGCTTGTGCATAACTTCTTGGTCAGCGCCCAGAACATATAATTATTCAACCAATGGCTATAGAATAAAATTTTGTTTTTCTGAGGACACGCTTAGATACTATTTAAGCTATACGGTTTATAATACATCGAATTCAGCTTCCTTATATTGCTCGGAATCTTGCTTTATAGGACAAAGGTACGATTCCGCAAAAGTTGTGTTCGAGACAGGAGTATTAAAATATTCATTTGTTCTTCCTCCGGAAGGTAAAATAGGTATGCGAATGTTGGCTCCAAACGATAGTATTAATGTACAAAGTACATATATAAGTAAGAGGAAAGTAGAATCGATAGTGGTGTCATTTGATTGTATTCTGCTTGCCAAGCTTACAAAAAAGCAAAGAAAAAAGTTTTTTCAGAAAACCATATTGACTTTCAATGACGGGAAAAAAGCTTTTCGCTCTATGGAATGGACAGAATATGCTGCTATTTATACTGATTGGTTTACATTGAATATCCCGACCAGTAAGTAGGGTAAGTTAATGGGGATGCCTCCGACTCGCGAATCTTCCGCCGTCGTTGGTGTTCCCGTTCCCGCCGTTGCCGCGTCTTACGACCGGCAACGAACTTGCATAACACGGGATGCAAAGAAGCCATCCGGTTATGGATGGCTTCTAGTTTTAATCGGAAAACGCTGCTGGTCATAAGACGCGGCAACAGCGGACGTAGCATGGTTGGAACACCAACAAGGCGGAAATAAAGTTTGGTATAATTGGGCCTCAAGGGCGGAAATAGCTTGGGGGTTCATTACAATTCATAGTACCATCGCAACAAGTGATTGACCAAGCATCAAAATTAATAATCAGATGAATCGTTTTGAAGATCCAATGCAGTTTGTCGACGTTGCCCATTTTGGTGACTTGGAGATCCGTTATTCCAATCTATTAGAAATATCACAAGGAGGGCCTGCCGTCGGTAATCTATCCATTAACGGACAGCAGTTACAAGGGCTATATGGCGGGCCAATACTATGTCATGATACATCCATTTTCGCTCCATCTCTAGTGAAGAAGCTTTTTGGAACTGGCTTTAGGCTTGCCAAAATAAACGTGCTCAACCATGAAGTTGAATATCTTTCTACAATCCAAAACCTTATTTTTCTTGACGAGATAAAAGACAGTAAAGTTTTCTACTTCTTAGATTTTGCAAGAACCAAAAGGACTTATAGCGAATTTTGACCAGTATACCGCACGCTGGTATTCCACCTTCGTTGGTGTTCCGGCTCGCGCCGTTGTTGGTGTTTCCGTTCCCGCCGTTGCCGCGTCTTGTCACGGGCAACGAACTTGCATAACATGGGATGCAAAATACTTACACGCTACGCAAAGAAGCCATCCATTTATGGATGGCTTCTAGTTTGATCGGACAACGTTGCCGGTCATAAGACACGGCAACGGCGGAAGACATACTTGCGCGAGTGGCGGACATACTTGCGTCAGCGGCAGCCTTCGCTTAACTGTTATCTGCTCATAGCCTACGGCGAACGCGAGGTTGATTTAATACGATGGGCGGAACGCTCGCACCAGCATGGAATTTACCATTCTATGGTCTTAGGGTTTTTCAACAATTGGCCCAGTTGGTCGTACTGCTTATCTGATAGCAGCCCTAAATAGCCTTCACTTTTAATCTGGTCTGGATTCCTGATGTACTTCGGTTTGCTAATGCCGTAGTGCAGGAGTTCTGTTGTGTCGGGTGTGTTTCTATTGGGCGGTAGCCTATATCCAGAAACTAGGATTAAGCTATCGTCGTATTTTACACTCCACACACTAAACTTACCGTTGACGTTCTGCCTATCGTAATAAACCCCTCTAAAATTGGGGTCATCCACATAGGTTACAGAAAAGCCGCTTCCTAAATTGTCAACAGGCTCGCAACCTTGGCAGCCTGTTAGAAAAAGGATGATGACAACTGAACACGTTTGTAATAGCTTTCTCATTTTGTATAGAGTGCATCATTTGCCGCTTCTTCCCTTTTTCCAGCTCGCCATGCAGCAGGATTGTATGGTTCTGACCAGATATATTACCTGTTCCTCCAGATGTTCCCAAAGTAAAGGTTCTTCCCGTTCTTCCAGATGTTCCTCCAAGCAAAGAGTTCTTCGCGATGTTAGCGCAGCGCATCGCGAAGGCGAATAAAACTGTTCTCTGAACAGTTCGGTGCTAGCCGAATCAACAAAACAAAAGAAGCCACCCTTATCGGTTGGCTTCGTCTTTTCAAACAATATCTGATTAATGCAGCTTCGCCAAGGCGTCCTTCATCCGGCGCATGGCTTCCTCCAATTGTTCCATGCCGGTGGCAAAGGAGATGCGGATGCAGCGGTCATCGCCAAAAGCGCCGCCATTCACGGTAGTAATGTTAGCCGTGTGCAGCAGGTACATAGAAAGGTCTTCGTCGTTGCCCACCTCCGTAGTGCCGTCGGTAGTGCCAAAGAAGGCGCTGATGTCCGGGAAGGCATAGAAGGCACCGGTGGGGTGGTTCATCTTCACACCCGGTATATCGTTAAGCGCGGCGGTTACAAAGTCGCGGCGCGCCTGGAAGGCCTTCACCATCTCACGCGTCGGTTCCTGCGTTCCCTTGAGGGCAGTAATGGCAGCGCGCTGCGCAATGGAGTTAGCGCCTGAGGTAAACTGGCTCTGGAACTTGTCGCAGGCCTGGGCAAGCGCTTTTGGCGCGGCCATATAGCCGAGGCGCCAGCCGGTCATGCCATAGCCTTTGGAAAAGCCATTGACCACCACCACCTGCTCCCGCAGGCTGCCAAACTGGGCAATGCTTTCGTGCTTGCCGGCGTAGTTGATGTATTCGTAAATCTCGTCGCTCACCACCACTACCTGCGGGTAGCGCGTAAAGACTTCTGCCAGCGCCGCCAGCTCATCCCGCGTATAAACGGTGCCGGTGGGGTTGCAGGGCGAGGAGAAAATGAACATCCGCGTGCGGTCGGTAATGGCCGCTTCTAACTGCTCCGGCGAAATTTTGAAGTCGGCGTCAATGGTAGTGGGCACAAAAACCGACTTGCCTTCCGCGAGCTGCACGAGCGCGGCGTATGTGACCCAATAAGGCGTAGGGATAATCACTTCGTCGCCGGGATTAATAACGCTCAGCACTACATTGGCCAGCGACTGCTTTGCGCCTGTGGAGACGATGATGTTTTCTGATTCGTAGTGGAGGCTATTGTCGCGGGACAGCTTGTCGCAGATGGCCTGGCGGAGCTCGGCAAAACCGGCAACGGGGGTGTATTTAGTGTAGCCTTCTGCCATAGCAGCCGTAGCGGCCTCGCAGATGTGGGCAGGCGTTGCAAAATCCGGCTCTCCGAGGCTAAGGTCTATGATATTCAGGCCTTGTGCCTTCAGCTCCCGGCTCAGCTTCGCCATACGGATGGTCTGCGGCTCCTGGATGCGGTCTAAGCGGTCGGCAAGTTGCATTGGCGGCTGTAAATCGGTCAACATAAGAAGGGAAGGCGCAAAAGTAGGTCACGCGTGCTCAAGACTTTTAATAAAAACAGCTTTATAGCTAACGATTAACTTTACCGCGATGGCCGACATACCCTTGTTTTTTTATCCCGGAAAGCTGGCAGCAGCCGAATTGATGGGCCTGCCGGAAGACACCGCAAAGCACATCGGGCAGGTATTACGGATGACGTCGGGCGAGGCCATTCAGCTTACGGACGGGCAAGGGACAATGGCCGATTGCCGGCTGAGCGAGGTGGCAAAGAAGCGTGTTTCTGTGGAGGTGCTGCGGGTAGCATTTGCGGCCGAACCTTCGCCACAGCTTCGGCTGGCCATTGCTTTTACCAGAAATGCCTCGCGCAATGAATGGCTGCTGGAGAAGGCGACGGAGCTGGGTGTGCGCCGAATTACGCCCTTGATCACAGAGCGTGGGAACAAGGAGCGCATCCGTGCGGAACGCTGGAACGCGATTCTTACCTCCGCCATGCTGCAAAGCAAGCAGAACTGGCTGCCGATGTTAGATAGCCCGACGCCGTTGGCGGCTATTTTAGGGGAAAGTCATCATCCCGCTTTTATTGCCCATTGTATGGACGGCCAAACGGACCGAAAGCCGATTGCCGGCGCATTAAAAAAGGGTGAAAATGCTGTTATCCTTATCGGACCGGAAGGTGACTTCAGCCCTGCGGAAGTATCTTTAGCAGAAGCGAGTGGCGCTATTGCAATTTCGCTCGGCCCCAATCGTTTACGTACCGAAACCGCTGCGCTGGCAGCCATAACTCACTTCTACCTTCTGAATCATGCTTCGCCGGATTAGTCTGCTGTTTGTTTTTATCATCGCTGCGTTGGTCGCTTCGGGTCAGTCCATAAAATTGGGCCTTCTTGTTTATAGCGGTGGCGGCGACTGGTATGCTAATCCAACTGCGCTTAAAAACCTCGCTGACTTTACCAACGCTACGCTTCGCACGCACTTCGTAGCGGTAGAGGGGCAGATTGCTTCGGCGAGCCCGGAGATTTTCAACTATCCCTTCGTCCACATGACCGGCCATGGCCGCTGGGATCCTACGCCGGAAGAAGCGCAGAACCTGCGGCTATATCTGGAAAGCGGCGGCTTCCTGCATATTGATGATAACTACGGCCTTGACCCATACGTTCGTCCCGCGCTGAAGAAGATCTTTCCGGAAGCGGATCTGGTGGAGCTTCCATTTTCACATCCGATATACCATCAGCGCTTCAACTTTCTGAACGGCCTTCCCAAAGTGCACGAGCACGAAGGAAAGGCGCCCAAAGGCTACGGCCTATTATGGAAAGGCCGGCTCGTGTGCTTTTATAGCTATGAAAGTGATCTCGGCGACGGATGGGAAGACCAGGATGTGCACAAAGACTCGCCGGAGAAACACACCGCGGCCCTCCAAATGGGCGCAAACCTGATCCAATACGTTTTTACAGGAGCAGGCGCGTTGTAAGCGACTCCCCGGATATGCCTTACAGGAATATCTTGAGCAGCACGAATGCAAACACGACCGCGAGCACAGAGAAAACAATGTAGCGGAAGCGTGCGCCGCTGCCCCGCCTTCAGCCGTTGCGGCAGCCAGAAGAATACCCAAAGCACAATGCTTAACGCGAGCGCGACGGTTGCAATTTTAACCATGCTGCATCAGGCCTGATCACGCTTCTTCACCATTGTCAGAATGGTTGCGATGGCTACGGTTTCTCCGGTTTCGTCGTACACATCTACCAGCCATTTCACAATGCCCTTGGCGATGTCGTCTTCGCTGCGCTTTTCCTGATCCACCTTTTCCTTTACCGTCAGCCTCACGCCGATGGTCGCGCCGGGATAAACGGGCTTGGTGAAGCGTGCCTCGTCAATGCCATAGTTCAGCAGCACCGGGCCCTTTCTTCGCATCCACAAACAGGCCGGCAGCCTTTGACAGGATGAAGTATCCGTGCGCTACGCGGCCTGTGAAAATGGTGCCTTCCAGCGAGGTGGCATCCATGTGCGCGTAGAAATTATCGCCGCTGACATTGGCGAAGTTGGTGATGTCGGTCTCGCTCACGGTATGCTTTGCAGTAACCAGTGTGTCGCCTACCTGCAGGTCCTCAAAGTATTTTTTGAACGGATGCACATCGTCCTTCCGTCTGCTTCGCATATTGCTGATAGACGCCGGTGATTTTCGTGATCGTAGTTGGTGAGCCCTGAATAGCCGTGCGCTGCAGGTAATGCATCACGCCACGCTTGCCACCCATTTCCTCGCCACCGCCCGCGCGGCCGGGGCCGCCATGCACCAGCAAAGGCATGGGTGAGCCGTGGCCGGTGCTTTCCTTTGCACATTCGGCATTCAGCACAAGTATACGGCCGTGCATCAGCGCCGTGCCCAGCACAAAATCCTTGGCAATCGCATCGTCCGCAGTGATGATGGAGCAGACCAGCGAGCCTTGTCCCATCCGCGCCAGCGCAATGGCATCATCCAGGTCGCTGTAGGGCATGATGGTGCTTACCGGCCCGAATGCCTCTATTTCGTGTGCGTCCGTTTTCCTGAACGGATCGTCGTTGAAGAAGACGATGGGCGGCAGGAAGGCACCTTTATCCTTATCCGCGCCTTTCACCTCAAAATCTTCCAGGTTGCCGATGACGATGCTCTGGCTCTTCATCAGCTCTGCAATGCGCTCACTTACTTCCTTGCTTCTGGCCAAGCCCGGCAAGCGGGCCCATGCGCACGCCTTCTACGCGCGGATCGCCAATGACGGTGCCGGCCAGGCGCTTGCCCAGGGCAATCTGCACATCTTCCACCTTATCTGCCGGAACGATGATGCGGCGGATGGCGGTACACTTCTGGCCGGCCTTCGTCGTCATCTCGCGCACCACTTCTTTGATAAAAATGTCCCACTCCGGCTTGTCGGGCGTTACATCCGGACCGAGCACGCAGCAGTTGAGCGAATCGGCTTCCAGATTAAAAGGCACCGCCTGCTCCAGCATGCGCGGATGGCTCTTCAGGCTGCGGCCGGTGGTGGCAGAGCCGGTGAAGGTGACGACGTCCTGGTTTTCTATCGTATCCAGAATGCCGCGCGCAGAGCCGCAGATCAGCTGCAGCGAGCCTTCGGGCAGTATTTCGCTCTTGATGATCTCTTCAAAGACAGCTTCGGTCAGATAGCTGGTAAGCGTAGCTGGCTTTACAATGGCGGGCACGCCGGCCAGCAGGTTGACCGCAATTTTCTCCAGCATGCCCCACACCGGGAAGTTGAAGGCATTGATGTGAATGGCTACACCCTCGCGCGGCACCATGATGTGGTGGCCAATGAAGGTGTTGTTCTTACACAGCTTCGCCGCCTCGCCATCTACATAAAAGCGCTCGTCGGGAAACTGGCGGCGCAGGCTGGCGTAGGCAAAGAGATTGCCGATGCCGCCTTCAATATCCACCCAGGAATCGGTGCGGGTGGCGCCGGTGAGGGAGGAGATTTCGTAGAAATACTCTTTCTTCTCCAGCAGGTGCATGGCCAGCGCCTTCAGCATCCTGCCGCGCTGCTGAAAGGTGAGCTTGCGCAGCTGCGGGCCACCGACAGTGCGGGCGTACTTCATCATCGCGCCAAAGTCCAGGCCTTCGGAGGATGCTGTGTAGATGGCTCGCCGGTGATGGCATTGTGAAGCGGCTCGCCTTCGGTTTTGGCGGTGCGCCATGCGCCTTCGGCGTAGTTCTTTAGTTGACGGAGAGACATATTGGGAATACGGATTTCAGAATTCGGTTTGGTAAGCGAAATTACTAACTGAACGGGCGGCAATTGCCGGAGCTCAATGTACTTCTAATGCAGGCTTCACTTCGCCGTAGGCGTAATCGCTCAAGTATTCATAGGGCTGCGTCAGCGAGCCGCCAGCGCAAATAGTGGCACGGGCTATCAGATCGCTTTCGGGCTTCAGGAGCTCTTGTAGCACATACTTCTCCAGGTGATTTCCGAAGTGCGCAGACGCATCTCTCGGCAACTCATTGGGCAAGTTGTCTACCGCCATAATATCTATAATGGCATCGTCGTGCAGATAAGGCTCCATCCGCTGCAGTGAGAAGCGGTTGACCCCATAAACAGGATTATCAATGGTGGTTGAGCCCTGGTTGATGGGCACTGAGCCTTCCAGATCGCAGGTAATGTCTGCAGATGACATTCATGGAATAGTCGGGTCGGGCTACGTCATGCTTTGCAAACAGGCGCGGCACGCGTTTATCCCAATACACACCGTTCATCAGGATATCAGCCCGGGACAGGTATGGCTCAAAAATGCAGTGATAGTGGTCGGGATGCTTATGAAAATCATCCCGGTGATAGCGCTCGCCGTCTTTGCGAAGGTAAAGGGAAGCGCCCTTAAGGTGCGTATAAACGGGATAGTCGTAATCGTTTTCCAGAAAATCTTCCGGCTCTATATACTCTACGTCCAGGTAGTGCATGATTTCCAGCACGCCGGCGGCTACTTTCCCCGAACCGGTGACCACAATGCGGAGCGGCGGCAATTTGACATCGTCGTACACGGACTTCAGCCCTTCCGTGGAGCCGATGTAGTGCGCGGCAGGCAGTGATAAAAGCTCCGGTGCGCCGGCCGTAAGTCATCAAACCATTATGCGCACCTACCAGGCCGGCAAAAAAGCCAAAACCAAGTATACGCTGGCCGTCCGTATGTGTAAGGCATTCATAATCTACCATTCGGATGCGCTTTCGATATCATTGCCTGCATCAAGGCCTGATTATAAGGCTGCGCTTTTTTGGTATGCGAAAAGAAGAGGTAGGTTTTGTCCGGAATCATCTCTTCCACCTTCACTTCTTTGATACCCAGTAGGATGTCGCAGTCACTTAAATCCTTAACTACCGGAATGCCTTCTGCACGGTATTCATCATCTATATAGCATCGGGTGGGGGAGCTTTGTGCAACAATGCTCAGTCCCGGCACAGCCTTCATCATGTCGCGGCACTGTCGCGGCGTAAGGGCAACGCGGGTGTCGGGCGGCGTTTTGCCTTCACGGAGGAGGCCGATGCGGGGTGCAGTGTACATTTGGCGCAAAGATAAACCGATGCCTTCGCAGCCCGATTATTTTGCCTTATACGGCATTGCGCCAACGCTTTCTCCCGACCGGGCAGCGCTGCGCAAAAAATATTATGAACTAAGCCGACAGTATCATCCTGACCGTTTTTCAGGCTCCGATGGGGTAGGTCAGGCGGAGGCGCTTCAGCAATCTTCACAGGTAAACGAGGGCTATCGGATGCTTGGAGACGAAGACGCATTGCTTGGTTACGTGCTCCGCTATTCGGGCGTAATTGAAGAAGAAGAACAATACAAACTTCCATCCGATTTTTTGATGGAAATGATGGAGCTGAACGAAGCGGTAGGCAATGCCGCAATGGCGCCTGATATGGTGGCGGAAGCGCAGCAGGCTTTTGACACGCAGATGGCGGCATGGGAAGCGGGTTTTGCGCCGTTGCGCGACCGTTTCAGCTATGGCGAGCAGGCTCCGGAATTGTTAGCGTCTTTAAAAGATTTCTATTTCCGCAAAAAATACCTCCAGCGAATCAAAGAACGTTTTAGATTTGCTGCCGTTGAATCCCGGACGGCGGGCAGTGAACTGGACGAACAGAAATATTTCCCGTCTGCCTCCGGGATTCAAACCAAACTAGAAAAGATTGTTGAGCCCAGATGGCGGAATTGGTAGACGCGCTAGACTCAAAATCTTGTTTCCGAAAGGGAGTGCAGGTTCGATTCCTGTTTTGGGCACTTAGCTTGAAACCCGCGCCCAGCGCGGGTTTTATTTTGGGCCGGAGCTGAGAAAGCATGCTTTGCGGGTATGTGTTACGTTCAAAGAGCTAAAGTTCCAGATTGATCATTTCCTCGGTGGTGATTTACTTGATACTTATACTTTCGATATAAACGACGGTTATCTCACAAATTAAGATGCCCTCTTTTACTATGCCCAGGTCTGCCTTTTCACTTATGTACGGTATACAGTATCAGGATTATTGAATCGAGCTGCGTAGCAACGTGCCAACCAGATTTTGTGCTGAAAAACCACGATCTTCCGGAATTACCTGAATTGCTCCTAAAGCTATATAGCAAGCCCACAAGACCTTAACGTGGATTTGGATCAAATAAATGTGCTGAAGAACAATTAACCAGGTCAGATTTCATCAATCTGATACCTGCGCGGTCACCGGACGGGCTGCCACGCCGAATTCTGCCAGATAGCTATGTAGATTCTTAGGTGGAATGCTCTCCTCGCCCGGTTTATATTCGGAAGAGATGAGCAATACATCGTATTTACCGTCACGGCAGATCGTGATGGCTTTATTCGGATCTTGCCCGGCAAGGACGTTGGATAAGTAATACCACTGCAGAATGCGGCTGTATGGGGCGATCAGCACATGCATCACCTTGCCGGCTGCATCGTTATCTTTCTCAAAAGGGAGGCCTATCAGGTGTTGGTGGCCGAGACATGCGGCTAGGGCTTGCTTATACTTCAGATATTTGACTTTCATAACGACAGATACAGGTTAAATGGTGCAAAAAAGCCTGAAGCCCTGCCAGTGACGAGGAGCACGGATAACAGACTTTTTTTAAATGGAACCGAAATGTATCTGGGCGCAGTACCCTGCCTTGTTTCAGGATTTCTGCGTTACACCGGAATGTGCTGTTAAGCGTGCAACCGGGTAAAAGCTGTATGGCAGCGAAGTATCACAAAAGTACGTGAAGCAGGCGATTATGAAAAATGAAAAATGCACCTGCTACGCAAATGCCGGCAACACATGCGTACCAAAATCTTGTATGAACAATTCTTGCTCCCGATTTACATTATGCAGAATAATGCGCTCAAATCCCAGTTGTTGATAGGCTTCAAACCATGCAATATGCTTCTTAAAGTCTGATGAAATGTGAACCATCTTCGCTACATCTTCACTGCTGACAAACTCAGCAGCAGCATCAAACTGCTCTACCTGCCAGAGTTCTGCTGCCAGCGATCCCGGCAGCACATTGGTTCGCCACTGGTCATAAGCGCCCTCTCTTGCTGCGTGCTCATCGTGTGCATAAGACAACTGCACTTTCAGATACATGGGTTTCCCAATTCCGCCGCCCGATCTAAATGCCTCAATCAACTTTTTCAGCTGATCCATCGGCTGACTGATGGTCACCAATCCATCTGCCCAACTACCCATCCAGCCGGCAGTTTCTGTGCTTAATGCTGCGCCAATAAGAGGCGGCGCCTGTGAAGGAAGGGTATAAAGCTTCGCTGCTTCCACAGTCACAATCCCGCGGTGGGTAACCGTTTCTCCGCTAAGCAGACGGCGAATAATTCCGGCACTTTCAAACAACCTCGCATTGCGAATGATCCTTTGGCGGCAAGGCCGTCGCCTGTGATGCGTTCATTGATCGCCTCACCGCTACCAAGCTCCAGCCAGAACCTTTGCGGGAACATTTCTGCAAGTGTAGCAGCAGCCTGCGCTACAATAGCCGGGTGATAGCGCTGTCCGGGCGCGCAGATCATACCGCAGGGCAGGCCTGTAGCCTGCATCGCCGCACCCATCCAGGCAAAGGAAAACCACTTTGGCCCTGCCGTTCGCTCCAGGGATAGAAATGGTCGGATGAATGGATGCCCTCAAAGCCCGCATCCTTCGCCAGGCTAGCATAATCGCAACAGCTCGCTAGGCGCAAACTGCTCATGCGAGGCATGATAGAGATCATAAAAGAGCTGGGTATCATGTTATGATGCCTTGCCGACTATTTGCAGACCAATATCGGACGACTGAATTGCTTTCTCACCGCTCGCCAATTGTCCCTCCAGCAGTGCCCGCACCTCTTTATAGTTGCTCACAAAATATGAAGCAGCAGTAACGTGGGTGCCCACCTTGATGGTTACGGCGCCGGTAGGCAGGGCCGCAAACATATCCTCGTCTGTCGTATCGTCGCCGATGGCCAGGATGAAATCGTACTTGCCGGCGGCTACCACCTTTCGCGCAGATCGCCCTTTGTTGAAGGCCGGATTTCGCAACTCCAGCACCTTGTCGCCATCCAGCAGCTGCAGGCCGGCTTCTGTTGCTTTTGCTTCCAATGCTTCGCTGATTTCCGCTGCGCGGCGATTGGCAAGGCCGGGATCGCACTGGCGGTAGTGCCAGGCAATGGAATAGGTCTTTTCCTCGATCAGTGCACCTGGCGTGCTGCGGGTAAAAGCTGCCAGCACTTCAATGAACTCACTCTTCCATGCGCCGTCGGCATCCTGCCGGCTATGCCAGTCGCCGTCGGCCCCTTGTGCCAGGCGCCATGCTCGGCTATCAGATCCAGCGATATATCGCCCAGCCACTCGTCCAGCGTATGCCGGTCTCGGCCGCTGATGATAACCAACCGATTGGCAGTATCTTCCGCAAGATGACGCAGCATGTGGATGAGCTGTGTGTCAGGCTTGGCTGCTTCGGGCCGGTTATGGAAAGGCACAAGCGTACCGTCATAATCCAGCAGCAGCAGACGGCGGGACGCGTAGCAATACTTGATTTCCACGCGCTCCTTTTGCAGTACATCCAGGTAGCGCGCAGCCGGCGCTTTGGTGCGGCTCACCAGCTCCTCCAGGGCCTCCATAAAGGAGTCCGCCCACTTGAAGATATCGGCGTCTGCGCACCGTATCCTGCATCCGCTTCATGCGTCGCGCCTTTTCTTCCGCAGGCATTTCCAGGGCGGCGATGGATGGTTGCAGCAAATGCTGCTGTGTCGTTTGGATTGACGACCAGCGCATCGTGCAGCTCGCGGGCTGCGCCGGCCATTTCGCTCAGGATGAGCACACCGTTGCGGGTCAATATTGCAGGCCACAAACTCTTTACTGACAAGGTTCATCCCGTCGCGCAAGGGCGTGACGAGCGCCACGTCGGCCAGCTTATACATTGCTGCCAGCAGCTCAGGTGAGACACTTTGGTAGAAATGGCGGATAGGCTGCCAGGTAAGCGTCGCATACTTGCCGTTGATAGCAGAGATAAGCCGGTCCATCTCTTCTTTTAGCTCCTTATAGTTGCGAACGGTGTCGCGGGAGGGAACTACGAGGTGGATGTAGCCAATGCGCTCATGCCACTCAGGGTGGGCTTCCAGAAACGCCTCATAGGCACGCAGGCGCTGTATCAGCCCTTTACTATAGTCAAGCCGGTCGACCGAAATGGCCAGCTTACGGCCATCAAGCAACGTTAAGTATGGAAGTCTCGTCCTGCGCAGATGGCGGTGCTATTGGCCAGTTCGTGAAATTTGGAATAGTCAATGGAGATCGGGAAGGCCTGCGCTACAACTGTACGCTCGTCCACCTTTACCTCATTCCCCACAAAGTTGATATCCAGAATACGATTAGCGGCATCTGTAAAATGAGCTACATCATCATAGGTTTGAAAGCCGATTACGTCCGCGCCCATCAGCCCCTCCAATATCTCTGCACGCCATGGCAACGCCATAAAAATGGGGTATGCCGGGAAAGGTATATGCAAAAAGAATCCGATCGTAACGTCGGGCAGCGCTTCGCGGACCATCTGCGGCACGAGCATTAGCTGATAATCATGGATCCAAATAATATCATCTTCTTTTGCGAATTCCAGAATAGCATCCGCAAACCGGCGATTCACACTTTTGTAAGTGTGGAAATGTTCCGGTGAAAATCCACTGTAGGAGGGGAAATAATGGAATAGCGGCCAGATAGTTTCGTTGCAAAATCCCTCGTAATAGTTCGTGATTTCCTCTTCTGACAAAAAGACTGGAGCCAGCTTTTGCCCCGCCAGATCTTCCTGCACCTGATTTGCCTGCGCTGCGTCAACAATAGCGCCGGGCCAGCCGATCCAAACGCTGTCGTGGCGCTGAAAAAGAGCGCTAAGGCCGGTGGCGAGACCGCCCTCACTGCTGCCGTATCTGATCCCTTCGTTGCCAGCCTGAATCTTTACCGGAAGCCGGTTTGAAACATTGATAATTCTCGGCGTAATACTCATAATTCCTGCTTCTCCTAACTCAAGATGTTTGTCATTCTTTAAGAAAATGCTGTGCCGCCAGACCAGATTTGTCAGCACAGGCTATGAAATGTCCCTATAAAAATCATGACCCGGGCATCGCCACGTTGATCTTACCTAGCTGCGGCACACTTGTTTCTATTGATTTTTCTCAAACCCTTTATGAACGAAAAAACTTATCCCGGGAAGCCCTTCCCCTTAGGCGCAACCTGGGATGGCGAGGGAACTAACTTTGCCATATATTCAGAAAATGCCACCGGCGTCACATTATGTCTATTTAATAAGGCAGACGATGAGCACGAAGCTTCTTCCGTCAACTTGACGGAGCGTACCGATTTCGTCTGGCATGTCTATTTGCCCGGAATCGGGCCGGGACAACTTTATGGCTATAGGGTTGACGGCCCCTACGAACCGGAAGCAGGGCATCGTTTTAATAAGAATAAGCTGCTCATTGACCCATATGCGAAAGCACTTTCGGGCACCATAGAATGGCATCCGGCGCTCTTCGGATATCAGTTCGGGGGAGAAGATGCCGATCTCTCCTTCAATGAAGACGACAGTGCGCCCTATATCCCAAAGTAGCGTCGTGATAGACCCTTCTTTCAATTGGGAGGGCGACCGAAAACCGGATATTCCCCTTCATAAAACCGTGATCTACGAAGCGCATGTAAAAGGATTCACCCAACTGCACCCTGACATTCCTGAAGAGCTGCGGGGCACTTATGGAGGCATCGCCCATCCGGTAAGCATTGCTTACCTGAAAGATCTTGGCATTACTGCCATTGAACTGCTGCCGGTACATGCCTTTGTTACGGATCAGATGCTTCAGGAGAAAGGGCTGACGAATTATTGGGGGTACAATACCATTGGCTACTTCGCGCCTGACACGCGCTATTCACGCAGCAACGCAGCATGGCGAGGCTGTGAATGAGTTTAAATCACATGGTCAAAGCATTGCACCAGCGCCGGCATTGAAGTGATTCTGGACGTAGTGTACAACCACACGGCTGAAGGGAACCGGAACGGCCCTACGCTGTCGTTCCGGGGCGTAGACAATGCCTATTACTACCGCTTAGTGGAGGACAACAAGCGCTTCTGCATGGATTATACCGGCACAGGCAATACACTTAACACAGTCAATCCAGGTGTGCTACGCCTTATTATGGACAGCCTGCGGTATTGGGTGCAGGACATGCATGTTGATGGATTTCGTTTTGACCTTGCTTCAACGCTTGCACGCGGTTTGCATGAGGTAAAACGCCTCGGATCTTTCTTTCGATATCATTCACCAGGATCCTATTATCTCTCAGGTGAAAGCTGATTGCAGAACCGTGGGACGTGGGTGAAGGCGGTTACCAAGTGGGCAATTTCCCGCCGGGTTGGGCGGAATGGAATGGCAAATACCGCGACTGCATCCGCGATTTTTGGCGCGGTTCGAGACAGCATGCTCGGCTGAATTTGCGGAGCGCTTTACCGGCTCATCGGACCTGTACGCGGACGACGGACGGCGGCCTATACGCCAGCATCAACTTTATTACGGCTCACGATGGCTTCTACGCTGCGCGACCTCGTTTCCTACAACGAAAAGCATAACGAAGCGAACGGCGAGGGCAATAATGATGGCGAAAGCCACAATCGTAGCTGGAACTGCGGCGCAGAAGGAGCAACAGACGATCCCGCCATCATTGCATTGCGAAAAAAACAGCAGCGCAATTTCATCGCAACGCTCTTCCTTTCGCAGGGAGTGCCCATGCTGGTAGCCGGCGACGAATGGGGGCGTAGCCAGAAGGGCAACAATAACGCTTACTGTCAGGACAATGAGATTTCCTGGCTGAATTGGACAGCGGCTGACACCGATTTACTGGATTTCACGCACAAGCTCATCCGGCTGCAAAAGACGCATCCTACATTTCAGCGGAGGCGCTGGTTTATAGGTCAGAAAATCCACGGTACTGGTACCGAAGACATCGCGTGGTTTAACCCGGATGGGGGCACCATGAAAGAAGAGCATTGGAATACCGACTTCGCCAAAAGCCTTATGGTATTTATAAGCGGCCTCGGCATCCGTAGCGTCAATGAGCGTGGAGCGCGTGTCACGGACGACCACTTCCTGCTGCTATTTAATGCGGCAGAAACGGATGTTCTATTCCGGTTACCAGACGCAAAGTATGGCACAAAATGGACTCAAATGGTCAACACGGCGCATAATGGCGATGAACAGGTGAGTTTTAGTGCCGGGGCAGAACTGCAGGTGGAAAGCCGTTCACTCATTGTGCTGACGCAGGAAGTACAACGATGAAAAACATAGAAGACAAAATAGAATAACACCGGCGTTGCCAAATCGGCGCAGAGTAAAAATGCGTGCGAGGACGGGGCCGGCCAGCCAAAGAGATGAAAGAAATGATGCAACAACCCGGAGTAAGATTCAAAGAAGGTATTGCGCACATTAGTTTATGGGCGCCGACTCGCTGAAGCGTGTTGACTTGTTGCTTACGCAAGGCAATAGTAGCCTGGCGCTGTACCCGGCAGGCCACGGCTACTGGAAACTAGAGACTGACGTGCTCCGGCCCGGAACGCAATACAAGTTTATCCTTAACGGAAAACAAGAGCTGCCAGACCCGGCGTCGTTGTCGCAGCCGGAAGGCGTCCACGGTCCGTCGCAGGCTTTACACCCGGCCACATTTTCCTGGACAGACAGCAGTTGGAAAACATTCCGCTTGAAGATTACATTATCTACGAGCTGCATACCGGCACCTTCTCGCCAGAAGGCACTTTTGCCGGCATCGAAGCAAAGCTGGATTACCTGAGCGAGCTCGGTATTACCGCGATTGAGATAATGCCTGTTGCGGCGTTTCCCGGAGACCGCAACTGGGGCTATGACGGCGTCTTTCCGTATGCTGTCCATACTGACTACGGAGGCGCCGAAGGTTTAATGAATCTGGTAGATGCCGCGCACACACGAGGTCTCGCCGTAATTCTGGATGTGGTGTACAATCATGTAGGACCAGAAGGAAACTATCTAGGCTCATTTGGGCCCTATTTTACGGATAAGTACAAGACACCCTGGGGCAGCGCGATCAACTTTGATGATGCTGGCTGCGATGGCGTGCGGCACTTTTTCATTCAGAATGCGCTGATGTGGCTGCGCGATTTTCACATTGATGCGTTGCGTATGGACGCTGTGCACGCTATCCGTGATTTTTCTGCCAAACACCTGCTACAAGAATTACGCGAGGAAGTGGTTACCCTGATGCAGGAAACGGGACGGACGCACTATCTCATAGTAGAAAGCGACCTTAACGATGTACGCTTTATCAACCCAACCGGAAGTGGTGGATACGG
This sequence comes from uncultured Bacteroidota bacterium, assembly GCA_963782125.1. Classification (GTDB taxonomy): domain Bacteria; phylum Bacteroidota; class Bacteroidia; order Chitinophagales; family Chitinophagaceae; genus UBA1952. The sequence goes on along the minus strand of CAWAID010000006.1, from coordinate 45,690 downwards.
CATGGATGCGCAGTGGATGGATGAGTTTCACCATGCCCTACGAGTAACGGCCGGACAGGAACCGACAGGCTATTATGCCGACTTCAGAGGCATTGAGCACCTTGCCAAAAGCTACCGTGATGCTTACGTTTATGACGGCATCTATTCTCCGCACCGCGAAAAAACATTCGGCAGCAAAGCAAGCGGGAATAGTGGGCAACAGTTCGTTGTCTTCTCACAAAACCATGACCAGGTGGGCAACAGGATGCTCGGCGAGCGCACCAGCACACTTGTTTCCTTTGAGATGCAAAAACTGATGGCAGCTGCCGTCATCGCGAGCCCGTTTTTACCACTGCTGTTCATGGGCGAAGAATGGGCAGAACCAAACCCCTTTCTCTACTTTGTCAGCCACACCGACCCAGAACTAGTAGAAGCAGTGCGCAACGGCCGGAAGGCGGAGTTTGCCGCTTTCCAGGCACAAGGGGAGGCCCCTGACCCGCAGGCTGCGGAAACGTTTGAGCGTTCCAAATTGCAATGGGATCTGCCGCATAAGGATGCTCATCACGGCGTGATGCTCCGCTATTACAAAGCGTTGCTGCTGCTACGGAAAACGACGCCCGCCCTAAAACGTCTGAATCGTTTGGGTGTGACGGTAGAAGCCGATGAAGCAAACAATATGCTGCGACTTACCCGGCAATGCGATGGCCAGACGATAAGCTGCGTCCTCAATTTTTCAGGCGAAGCACAGCAGATCACCCTTCCTAAAAGCCGTAAAATTTTTGATTCCGCCTCGCTCGCAATGGGGCGGTCCAGCTGATGCTCCGCTTGTAGCCAGCAATGACGCACAGATTGCCGTTCAACCCCAATCATGCCTGATATATCTGCACCGATGTATAATCCTGTCTCCACCTACCGCATTCAGTTTCATAAAGACTTTACGTTTGCCGCGACCTGGAAGCCGCCATTCCCTATCTGAAAAGCTTGGCATCAAGACGCTCTATGCATCGCCCGTTTTTGAAGCGGTGCCGGGAAGCACGCATGGATATGATGGCATCAATCCGCATCGCATCAATCCGGAAATAGGCACGGAGGAAGACCTGCGCCGCATCAGCGGGAAGCTTCGTGAAGCCGGCATCGGCTGGCTGCAGGACATCGTGCCAAATCACATGGCATTCCATCCCGGCAATGCCTGGCTGATGGATGTTTTGGAGAAAGGTCAGGCCTCCGAATACGCAGGCTTACTTCGACATCTGTGGGATGTGGATGAGAAGCTGATGGTGCCCTTTCTCGGCGGCACGCTGGACGAAGTTGTGCAGAAGGGCGAGCTGAAAGTGACTGAGCAGGACGGCCGAGTGGTTCTTCGACTATTTCGGCAACCGCTATCCGCTGAAGTCTTCTGAGGCAGTCCGCGCGGAACCTTGTCTACCGCAAAGAAATCCTGACAGCTCGCGCAGTCGCAGCACTACCGGCTTTGCCATTGGCAGGAAACGGACCGGCGCATCAATTACCGCCGCTTCTTCACCGTCAACGGCCTCATCTGTCTCAACATCCAGGATGAGCACGTCTTCGAACACTACCATCGATATATCGCGCAGCTCTACAAAGAAGGGGTTTTTACCGGTCTGCGCATCGACCACATCGATGGGCTGTACAACCCTGACAAAATATCTTGAAGATCTACGCTGCCTGGTAGGCGAAGAAGCTTACATCGTTTTGGAAAAAATTCTGGAGCCGGGCGAAAAACTGCATCGGCTGGCCCATTCAGGGCAACACCGGCTATGATTTTCTCTCGCTGGTGAACAATCTGTTTACCAATGCGGAAGCAGAAGAGGCATTTACAAAGTTTTACTAACGCCTCTCGGGCGATACGGACACTGTCCACCAGCAATTGCGTGACAAGAAAGCTTATATCCTGTACACGCATATGCGCGGAGAGCTGGATAACCTGACACAGTTATTCCGCAGTCTGTTGCCAGCGGGGACAGCTGCGCCAGCAAGTCTGAAACTCGCGATTGGTGAGACGCTGATTCAATGTCCTGTTTATCGTTTTTATGGCGCACGCATGCCCCTTTCTAGTGATGATGCCGCTGCATTGGAGAAAATTTTTGCGCGCATCCGTTCAAACAGGCCAGAGCTGCTGGAGGGTTTGCGAATGCTTGAAGAAGTACTGCTGGAACAGCCGGCAAAAGAGGATGAGGACTATAATAAACACGTCCTGCATTTCTACCAGCGCCTTATGCAGTTTAGCGGCCCGTTGTTGGCAAAGGGGGTGGAGGATACACTAATGTATACCTATGGTCGATTCATAGGGCACAATGATGTCGGTGATGCGCCCGAAAGTTTCGGCATCAGTAAAGAAGTATACCACAAGGCTATGCTGGAACGGCAAGAGCATTGGCCACTTTCTATAAATACAACCTCTACGCACGATACGAAGCGTGGTGAAGATGCGCGTGCAATGCTAAATGTGCTCACTGATGTGCCGCAGGAGTGGGCGCGTGCGGTAGCAGCATGGCAAAAGCTCAACGCACCGCTGAAACTAGATGGAATGCCGGATGCGAAGGATGAGTATTTTCTTTACCAGACATTTTTTGCTACCTATCCTTTTAATGAAAGTGCCATCGCCGGCTATGCTGACCGTGTAAAAGAATACATGCAGAAAGCACTCCGTGAAGGCAAGCGTAATTCTGACTGGGCTGCACCGAATGAGCGATATGAAGCAGCTACAGCAAATTTCATAGACCAACTGTTGGATGGGAAGGAACCGTTTATGGAAACTTTTGCCGCGTTTCGCGATGGTCTGACGGAAGCAGGTATGCTGCAGGCGCTTGCGCAAGTGGCTATAAAGCTTTGTGCTCCCGGCGTACCTGATGTGTATCAGGGAACGGAATTGTGGGATTTGAGCCTGGTTGATCCGGACAATCGTAGCGCTGTTGATTACGCGATACGCGCATCTTTGTCTGCTGATGTTAAAGACCAAAGTTTAGCGGCGCTCTGGATAAACAGATGGGACGGTCACATAAAAGCTGCGCTGACCCGTACCCTGTTGCAGCTCCGAAGGGACGATGAGGAACTATTTGCAAAAGGCCGTTACATTCCTTTACGGGTTACCGGAAGGTATGCACCAAACGTCTTTGCCTTTGCAAGAAGGTTTGCCGCAAGATGGATAATCGTAGCTGTTCCACTGCATATAGCCGCAATGGCCAGCCATCCTTTGGAATTAGAATGGGCGGACACTGCTATTCAACTTCCGGATTATGCTCCTGCCGACTGGCAGCACCTGCTGGACCGCACTGAAGGCAGCAGCGTACAGGGTGTTCGCGTGAGCGAAATATTTTCTGCCTTTCCGCTTGCTGTATTGCGAATGGAACAGCCGGCAAATGAGCGTAGCGCCGGAGTACTAATGGCTGTTTCATCGCTGCCTTCCGACTATGGCATCGGTGACTTGGGTCCAGGCACGCGAAAATTTGCTCAGACGCTAAGCAAAGCGGGACAAAGGTGGTGGCAGCTTTTACCTCTTAATCCGGTTAGTCCCGACAGCGGTTGGTCTCCATACAGCTCCATCTCTACGCTCGCAGGAAATACTTTACTGATAAGCCCTGAAGACCTGGCAGCGGATGGATTGATTACAGACGACGACCTCCGTCGTCATAAAGCGCTTTCAACAAATTCAGTGAATTATGATCGCGCGCTGCACGCAAAAAATGCTTTGCTTCAGGCGGCCTTTCTTCGTTACCGGAATGAAGGTTCGCAACTGAGGTCTGAAATTGAATCGTTTGAAGCACGCGAAGCATTTTGGCTCGATGACTTTGCGCTGTTTGTCGTCATCAAGCGAACGCAGGAGAATGCGCCCTGGTACGAATGGGCCGACGAATTCCGCCGGCGCGATGCTGCAGCATTGCAAAAAATACAACACCAGCACGCAGATGAGATAGCGCAGGTCAAATGGGAGCAGGCAATTTTTGCCATTCAGTGGCTACGGCTCCGTGACCATTGCAATGCGCTCGGCATTCGCCTGATTGGGGACTTGCCTTTCTACGCCTCTTATGACAGTGCAGACGTGTGGTCACATTCCGAAATTTTCTCGCTGAACGAGGATGGGGCGATGCAGGGCGTGGCTGGCGTACCTCCCGACTATTTTTCGGAAACAGGACAGCTTTGGGGTATGCCCACATTCCGCTGGGATATTTTGAAGCGGGATGGCTATACCTGGTGGATTGATCGGCTGCGCAAAAATCTGCAGCTATATGACTTGTTGCGAATAGATCATTTTCGTGCGTTGGCGGCCTATTGGGAAATGCCGGCAGGCGAGGAAACTGCGGTGAACGGACAATGGAAGGAGGGGCCCGGTACCCACTTCTTCGACGCTATTCGTGAAGCCTTTGGCGGATTGCCCTTTATTGCAGAAGATCTCGGAGACAAGATGGAAGACGTCTATAAGCTGCGCGATGCGGTGGGTCTGCCCGGCATGAAGGTGATGCAGTTCGCTTTCGGAGCAAACATCAGCACGGCTGTGGATGCGCCGCATAATTATGGTCAGAATTTTATCAGCTATACCGGCACGCATGATAACAACACAACGCTCGGCTGGTTCCGCGAGGAAGTAACAAAGCAGGACCGCCAACGGCTGGAGATGTATACAAATACGCGCATCACGGAAAAGAACGTGAACGAAATCATGGCGAAACTGTCCTATGGCTCGGTGGCCAGAACGGTTGTTTTGCCCATGCAGGACGTACTGCATCTTGATGAGCGAGCCCGCATGAACATGCCTGGGGCGGCAGCCGGAAACTGGAGCTGGCGCATGCTGCCAGATGCTTTTGGCGCCGAACAAATTGAAGGGCTGCTTAAACTCACCCGTTTTTATAACCGAATTTGATATTAACAAGAATCGTGACGATTCTATAACGCTGTCAATAATGAACAAACTTGATTTACAAGACCCGACAAAGAAGTATCCGCAACCGCCTTATTCCAACGAAAAACAAGACCCGCCGGGAAGGGAATCAGACCTGAATCCTAAAGCGGATCATGGCGAAGATTCTTATAAAGGCTCCGGACGGCTCACAGGCCGGCGGGCAGTGATCACCGGGGGCGATAGTGGTATCGGGCGTGCGGTGGCGATTGCTTTCGCCCGGGAAGGCGCTGACATTCTGATTGCCTATCTCAATGAAGAGGAAGACGCACGAGAGACGGCGCGACTTATTGAAGAAGCGGGCCGGAAGGCAACCCTCCTCGCAGGGGACATCAGTAATGAGGCGCATTGCCAAACCATTATTCAAAAAGCGGTAGAAGAGTTAGGCGGCATAGATATTCTTGTCAATAATGCGGCTTACCAGATGGCGCACCAATCGCTCCAGGAGCTTTCTACCGAAGAACTTGACCACACTTTCCGCACCAACATCTATGCTATGTTCTGGCTGTGCAAAGCGGCCGAACCGCACCTGAAACCGGGTAGCGCGGTGATAAATACTGCCTCTGTCAACGCTTATAAGCCGCGTCCGGAGCTGTTGGCCTATGCTGCCACAAAAGGCGCCATACAAAATTTCACGGCGGGCCTTGGGCAGCTTTGGGCGGAGAAGGGTATTCGCGTCAACTGCGTCGCGCCCGGCCCCATCTGGACACCGCTTATTCCTTCTACCATGCCAGCTGATGAAGTGAAGACGTTTGGGCAGGATACGCCGATGAAACGCGCGGGGCAGCCAGCAGAGCTTGCACCTGTGTATGTATTACTCGCTTCAGATGCCAGCAGTTACATGACCGCATCAACCGTTCAGGTAACCGGTGGTACGCCAACAATATGACGGCAGCTCGTATTGAAACGATAAATTGTTGCGCGCTCCTAATCTTCAAACCACGATGCAGTACCCTTAACCCTTCGCAACACGATTACACCCAACGGCGGCAGCGTCAGCGAAAGAGAATGCAGCCGGTTGTGTTTTCCGATCGGCGAGGTTTGAAGTCGGTTGCCGTTGCGCGCATTACTGCCGCCATACATCTCAGCATCTGAATTGAGCACCTCTTCATAAATACCCCGCATAGGAACACCGATGCGGTAATTTTCCCGCACAACAGGCGTGAAGTTGGCAACGAAAATCAGCTCCTGTCCCTTATCGCGCCCTTTCCGCAGCCAGCAAAGGACACTGTTAGAACGGTCTTCAAGGTCAATCCATTCAAACCCCTGCGGAGCATAGTTATGTGCGTACAAAGCCTCCTCATTACGGTATAGGTCGTTCAGGTCTTTAATCAAAGACTGGACGCCCTTCTGAAAAGGCCCGTCTGCCTCATGCCAGTCAAGGCTATAATCATGCTTCCATTCGTGCGCTTGCCCAAACTCGCTGCCCATAAATAGCAGCTTGCTACCCGGATGGCCCCACATATACCCATACAACAGGCGAAGGTTCGCCCACTGCTGCCACTCGTCTCCCGGCATTTTGTTGCGCATAGACGCTTTGCCATATACAACCTCGTCATGAGAAAGCGGCAGCACGAAGCGTTCAGAAAAAGCGTAAACAAGGCTGAAAGCGAGCTGGTCTTGATGATAGCTCCTGTATAACGGCTCGTTCTTAAAGTAAGAAAGGGTATCGTGCATCCAGCCCATCATCCACTTTAGGTCAAACCCGAGGCCGCCGCTGCCTGTGGCGGTTGTAACACCCGGCCATGCTGTGCTTTCTTCAGCCACCGTAAAGGCGTCAGGATGATGCGTGTGCACAGCGTCATTAAAATCTTTAATGAATTTGATCGCATCCAGATTTTCACGGCCGCCATGCTCGTTCGGCTCCCATTCACCGTGCTTGCGTGAGTAGTCCAGATAAAGCATACTCGCGACTGCATCTACGCGCAGGCCGTCTATATGATACTTGTCCAGCCAGTAGAGCGCATTGGAAATCAGGAACGCACGTACTTCCGCGCGCCCATAGTTGAAGATGGCACTTTGCCAGTCCGGATGAAAACCTTTGCGCGGATCAGCATGCTCATAGAGATGCGTGCCGTCGAAATAGATGAGTCCGTGCTCATCGGTTGGGAAGTGAGAGGGCACCCAGTCCAGAATGACACCGATGCCCGCGTTGTGCAATGCATCGACCAGTGCCATGAAATCCTGCGGTGTACCATACCGGCTGCTGGGCGCGAAGTAGCCGGTAATCTGATAGCCCCATGAGCCATAGAACGGATGCTCCATGACGGGCATAAGCTCCACGTGGGTAAATCCGAGCGCCACACAATAGCGCGGAAGCGTCTCGGCCAGTTCGCGATAAGTTAGCGGGCGATTGTCGTCCCTCCGTTGCCAGGCGCCAAGATGCACTTCATAGATGGACATTGGAGCGGCGAGGGCAGAAGTGCCCGCACGCGCTTTCATCCACTTTTTGTCCGTCCATTTATAGTCAAGATGCCACGTGAGGCTTGCGGTGCGCGGTGGCATCTCCCAAAGCACAGCGTAGGGGTCGCCTTTTTCTACTGAATAGCCGCTAAAAGATTGAATGAAATATTTGTACACTGAGCCCTGTGGCAGTTCAGGAATGAACGTTTCCCAGATTCCGGAGCCATCCCAGCGCACATTCATGCAATGGCGGTCACGATCCCAGTCATTGAAATCGCCTACCACCGACACACAGCGGGCATTTGGTGCCCAGACGGCAAAATAGATGCCGTTGCGGCCCTCGTGTGTAACGGAGTGCGCGCCTAATTTTTCATATAGCCGGTAATGGTTGCCGGCTCTGAACAGCTCAATGTCAAAGTCTGTGAAACGGGAGTAATGGTGAACCTCTGCAGGAAGCTGCAGGTCTTCTTCTGGCAAAATATCAGTCTGGTCGGCCATTGGTTTGTCGTTTTCTCTATTTGCAATACGGATAAATCGGGCAGATGTCTGGTGCTGCAGGGCAGGTCATGCATTTACCTCTGCCATTACCTGCTTTATGCCTCGTAGTGGAATGATCACCCACCCGGGTCGGTTATTTAGCTCATAGTTCAATTCATAAATTGCTTTTTCCAGCAGATAGGTCTGCAACAACACTTTCAGGTCTGCTTCTGCTTTCGGAATAAAGGCACTGCCGTTCACTTCTTTCAGATATGCTTCCAAAAAGAAGCCGCTCATGTACCGGTACCACTGGTCGGCAAAGGGCAATAGCTGCATGTGTGATTCATCAGCCAACTCCTCGTTCAGAAACAAGCTTCCGTAGGCGGCATAATGGTAGGAGCGAATCATGCCTGCCACATCTCGTAACGGCGACCGCTTCAGACGACGCTCCGAATAGCTGCGCGACGGTTCACCCTCAAAGTCAAGTATTACTATATCTTTTCCTGTGAAGAGCACCTGTCCAAGGTGATAATCACCATGAATCCGGATTTTCAGTGTATCAATCTTACGGTTATAGATGCGTTTTAAGGTCGTCAGGATTTCCGCTTTCATGCTCAGCACTTCTTCCGCCTCCGCACGAACGGAGTCGGGTAAGGTTTTAAGCTTACGCGCGAGCGTGGTAAATGCCATGCGCACGAGGGTTTGAAAGGAGGAAAAGAGCGAACGCTGATAGTGCAGCGAAAATTCCTCCGGTATGAAAGCCGGCTGTTTGCCCGAAGCCAATGCGAGGTGCAGCTGGCCGGTTCGCTCTCCGAGCAGCCGCGTTCGCTCGGTGGTCACACCGCCAAGACTTGCACTTATTTCTGATGGGACTTCCTCATAACGGATCGGTTGCAGCAAAGTGCCAGGTACTTCCGCTGGCAATGCCTTTCCGCCAGCTTGAACTGCCTCATAATAGTGCTTTAACTGCTCAAGCATAAAAGTCCACCCGTCACCGGTAGCTTCCACCAGCTCCTGCATCATACCGAGCACCATGCTTTCCTTTCCGTGCTGCCATTCAATAGCGCCTACGTAAGCCGGCACATGCGGAAAATTTGCCTCTCCGGTCAGAAACCGGGTGATTTCCAGGTCTGGATTAACCGCCTTATCCACCTTCCGGTAGATTTTTAGAAAATAGCTGCGGTCATACACTATGGACGTATTGCTTTGCTCCGCCGAGAGCACTCGGGAAGACGTTTTTTCGCCCCGCGATGCATAAGTCTGCAATGCCTCATTACCCGAAAACCGCAGGTGCAAGCCTTCCACCGCTGGGCCGCTGCCGGCCATCTGACGGAGCATTAACTGCTGCAGCGCCTCGCCGAACAGTGCATCGTATAAAATACCTTCCCCGCCGTTTATTGTTGCATTACAAATGACAGATGTCGGGCAGCCTTCGCGTTGTTTGAGCGCCTTTTCGCCAACAGCAAATGCAATTGGCAACTGATAATATTCGGGCAGCCCTTCGGAATAAATGACTTCCAAAAGTGTATAGACTACGGTCTGGTCATCAATAGGAACGGCAGCCGTGTCAGTAATGCGCAGGCTGTCAATGGCGCGCGCCTTCCCACCGAACCAGCGCATTTTTTGCAGATAATCAGGCAGAACGCGAGTTTCTAATGCTGTCCTTACTTGCTCAGGCAGGTTTTCCGTCCAGGCCGTTAAGGCAACAGCTGGCAATGCATCGCGCTTTATTTCCGGCGTATCTGCCTTGGTCAGCGAGTACCAATGACAGGCATATGGACCGAGGGTAAGGAAGTACGGCTTCCCGTCTTCAACGGCCGGAAATTTATTCTTGCTGAAAAACTCTACCGATTTGTACCCTGAGAAGTCTTTGAGGTCCAATTCCACCGGCTGGGTGTAGCGGGAAAGATTTGCAACTACCAGCACGGTTTCGTCTTCATAATTGCGGGTAAAGGAGAGCACCTTAGCGTTCTCGGAATACACCCAGCGCATATCGCCCCGGCCAAAGGCGCGGCTGCGTTTACGTACCTGTATGGTGCGTTTCATCCACCACAGCAGCGATGAGGTGTTGTAGGTCTGATGTTCTACGTTCACACTTTCGTAGTGATACAGCGGGTCAATAATCAGAGGCAGGTAAAGCTGCTGCGGATTTGCAACTGAAAAACCGCCATTGCGCTCTCCGGTCCACTGCATGGGGGTGCGCACACCATCGCGGTCGCCGAGGTAGAAATTGTCGCCCATCCCTATTTCATCTCCATAATAGACGACCGGCGTACCAGGCAGCGAAAACAGCAGATAGTTCAGCAATTCAATCTTCGCCCGGCTGCCTTCCATGAGCGGCGCAAGGCGGTGGCGTATGCCAAGATTGATGCGTGCCTTGGGGTCGCGCACGTAGGTCTTATACATGTAGTCCCGCTCTTCATCGGTCACCATCTCCAGCGTCAGCTCGTCGTGATTACGTAGGAATATTGCCCATTGGCAGGTCTCCGGAATATCGGGTGTCTGTTCAAAGATGTCAAAAATGGGGTAGCGGTCTTCCATCTGTAAAGACATAAAAAGCCGCGGCATTACGGGAAAGTGATAATTCATGTGACACTCGTCGCCATTTCCAAAGTAGGAAGCGCTGTCTTCCGGCCACATGTTGGCCTCGGCAAGGAAGAGGGTGCCAGGATGTGTAGCGTCTAAGTGCGCACGGAGTTTTTTGAGAAAGGCATGCGTCTCCGGCAGATTCTCACCATTGGTGCCTTCCCGCTCATATAAATAAGGCACGGCATCAAGGCGGAATCCATCTACGCCCATCTCGCACCAGTAATCCAGAATGCGGAAAATTTCTTCCTGCACAGCGGGGTTGTCAAAGTTCAAATCCGGCTGGTGATGAAAGAAGCGGTGCCAATAATACTGTTGCGCAACGGGATCGTACGTCCAGTTGCTCTTTTCATAATCCTGAAATATGATACGCACGTCCCGCCATTGCGTCGGATCGTCCGTCCAGACGTAAAAGTTACGTTCGGGAGAATCTTTAGGCGCCAGCCGCGCACGTTGGAACCAGGGATGTTGATCAGAAGAGTGATTAATGACCAGTTCCGTGATTACACGAAGTCCACGATTGTGCGCTTCTGCGAGGAAACGTTTGAAATCGTCCAGCGTTCCGTAATTCGGATTGATATTATAATAGTCTGCAATGTCGTAGCCGTCATCGCGCAGTGGAGAAGGGTAGAAGGGCAACACCCAGATAGCGGTCACGCCGAGCCATTGCAGGTAATCCAGCTTTTGCAGCAGTCCGGCAAAGTCGCCAATGCCATCGCCGTTGCTATCGGCAAAGGCCTTGATGTGCAGCTCATAGATAATGGCGTCCTTGTACCAGTGCAGTTTATCGTCTATCATAGACCGGATTTATTCGGATGGATTGGTTTGTGCGGGAATTGTTTCGGCCTCAGGACTTTTGTCAGCATGTACCAAGAAGACGTGCGCAGGCATTTCGTACGGATTCAGCTGGACCCAGTTTGTGTCTCCCTGCCAGGTGTAGCAGTCTCCGGAAAGCAGGTCGCGAACTTCAAAGCTGTATGTGTTCGTTAAACCAAGCATTGCCAGCGGGATAGTGACGTGCGCCGACTGTGTGTTGAAAGGGTCAATATTCACTGCGATGATCATTGTGTTGCCGCTGGCCTCATCACGCTTAACATAACAGATAATTTTTTCACTGGTCGTTTTTGCAAAGCGGATATTGGAAGTGTCCTGCAAGGCCGGATTTTGCCGCCTGATATGGTTGATGCGCATCATCACTTCACCAATGCGCGTCAGTTGCTTCCAGTCCCAATGCTTAATCTCATACTTCTCGCTGTCTATATATTCTTCCTTGCCTGGGATACGGTTCCGTAAGACCGAATTCGTAAACCGGACCATACACGCCATAGTTAGACGATAGCGTTGCAGCGAGCACAAGGCGAATGATGTGATTGTTTTCTCCGCCAACGGTTAGCTCCGGCGGCAAAATATCGGGCGTATTAGGCCAGAAATTCGGACGCATGTAATGCCGCAGCTCCGTTGTGGTCAGCTCGGTCAGGTATTCTTCCAGTTCTTCCTTGGTATTCCGCCAGGTGAAGTAGCTGTAAGACTGGGTATAGCCACCTTTTGCCAGCCGCTCCATAAGCCGCGGGCGGGTGAAAGCTTCGGCAAGGAAAATAGTTTCCGGGTGCTCGCGGCGGATGGATGCGATGGCCCATTCCCAGAATGGAAAAGATTTAGTGTGTGGATTATCTACACGAAAAACGCTGATTCCCTGCTCTATCCAATAAAGAAACACGCCCCTGAGTTCTCCCCAAAGTGCCTTCCAGTCTTCGGTTTCAAAATTCAGCGGCAGGATATCTTCATACTTTTTCGGCGGATTTTCGGCGTACTGTACGGTCCCATCAGGGCGCCATTTGAACCATTGCGGATGTTGAACGACCCAGGGATGGTCGGGCGCACATTGAAAGGCAATATCCATCGCAATTTCAATATCCATCTTCTTGGCCGCTGCGATCAGCGCCTTAAACTCCCGCAAAGTGCCAAGCTCCGGATGAATTGCGTCATGTCCGCCCAGCTCAGAGCCAACTGCCCATGGCGAGCCCGGATCATCGTTGGCTGCGGCGAGTGCGTTGTTGCGCCCCTTTCGTTTCATACGGCCTATCGGGTGTATCGGCGGCAGATACAGTACATCAAATCCCATTTCCGCAATGCGCGGCAGCAGTCGCTGCACATCTTTAAACGTGCCGTGTCTGCCGGGCTCCTGTGATGCGGAACGTGGAAATAGCTCATACCATGTGCTAAAACCGGCCTTTTGCCGCTCAACATCCAGCCGGAAATTTTCCGGGTAGCGCGTAGCGAGTGACTTATCCGTATTGCGCCGTACCACGGCTGCTATTTCAGCGCCGGATACGAGCTTCATTAATTCATCGGCATGCTGATCAGCGTCCCGCAACTGCTTCGCCCAATTTGCAAGGAGCGTACGGTCGTTTTTATCTTTTGAAGTAATGGCGTCCAGCAAGTCAGCACCTATCTGCAATTCTACAGATATATCTTGCCCGGCCGCCTGCTTCTTGAGGAGGCCTTTTTTCCAGGTCGTAAAATGGTCAATCCATCCCTGAACGGTAAATACATAATAGCCAAACTGCGTCGGCGTAATCTCGGCTTCCCAGTGGTCATTATTGATGAGGGTTAAGGGAATCTCCTTCCAGGCCCGTTCACTTTCATGCTTAAAAAGCAGGCTTGCGGCGATCTCGTCATGACCATCGGTAAAGATGTCCGCCGAAATGCTAACCGGCTTATTCAGCAACACTTTCGCGGGGAAGGAGCCGCCCTCCACACTTGGTTGCAGGTTTGCAATGACGACACGCTTGCGACCATTTATGTCTGGCATGAACAATATATTATCTTACACTGTGACAAATTATTAAACAAACATTGATACTAATCCACCAGAAGTCCTATTGGATATTGGGGAAGGGGTAAGGAGTTATTCTACAATGCCTGTGCGAAACGGCGGCAATTTCAAACATCATAAAATTCATATGCAATGGAGTGATTGAATAGTATTTTGGATGATTTTCCGTGCTGATTGTACAGTAATTTGTGGTGAGATGGCGGTACAGTTTGATTATTACCAAATACAAATAAATCGTGCTGGCTACATCCGTTTGCAGCTTGCAAGGAGCTAATCGTCAGCTTCCGCTTTTCCGGTACACAGCGCGATAAACTGTCAACAAACATCTGAGCGCAGCCACCGGCAATTCATCTTCGCTACGACGGAAATTGCCTGGGGAATGACAAAGAGGCCGCTACTCATCGGATTGGTGTTGCGAGTCGGCCGTTTGCCCTTGTTTAAGCGGCCCTTCACTCGATTGCTCCTTCAGGCCGGCCGCCTCCGCTTCCGTACCCGGAAACTCGTTCTCCTTTTTGGCTGCTTCGTGCTCCATTACGCGGGCCGGTGCATCTATATGCCCGCCGCCGGCGTTGGTATCGGCGCCAAAGGCCCTTCTGATAATTGCGATCATGCTTTGCGATTTTTTGTGACTAAAGAACTCCCAGCTTGTAAAGAAATGCGTGCCAGTAGCCTGAATGAAACCAACTAAAATCCGGACCATTCAATGAGAATCCGGAAGAGGCTTCCGTTAAGGCTTAGTGCCTTCGGTACAAATAAGAATACGGAACAAAGCGCCTTGGCGCGGAGTTGTAAATTGCAAAGGCTATAAGCCATTTAATGACCAATTTTCTCATCGTCGGTATCGGCGCATCGGCGGGGGGCATCAAGCCCTTACGCGAATTTTTTGAAGCCATACCCGCCGACAGCGGCTGCGCTTACGTAGTCATCCTGCACCTCTCGCCGGACTTTGAGAGCCGGCTGGCCGAGATTCTCGGCGCCAAGGCCGCCATTCCGGTGATGCAGGTGCGTGAGCCGGTAAAAGTGGAAGCGAACAATGCCTATGTGATACCCCCCAATCGGAGCCTGCAGATGTTTGACGGCATGCTCACCGTAAAGCCTATCACCTCCTACGAGGAGCGCCGCGCCCCGATAGACATCTTCTTTCGCACCCTGGCAGAGACGCATGAAGATCGCGCCGTTTCCGTCATCCTCTCCGGAACCGGCACAGACGGGTCCATGGGGGTGAAGCGCATCAAAGAAAAGGGCGGCATCATCATCGTGCAGAACCCCGATGAAGCCGAGTACACCGACATGCCGCAGGCCTCGCTGGAATCGCAACTGGTGGATTATGTGCTGCCGGTAGCCAGGATGCCCGAGCAGATCATGCAGTACCGGGCTCACCTGAAGAGCCTGCAATTAGCCGCCGACGGCGACGACCGCCAGGAGCGCGAAGAGCGGGAAGAGGCCGCCCTGCACGACATCTTCGTACAGCTGCGCCAGAAGACGGGCCACGACTTTACCTCTTACAAGCGCGCCACAGTCATGCGGCGCATAGCCCGCCGCATGGGCGTACTGGAGCTGGAAAGCATCAGCGATTACGTGCGCGCCATCCGCGACATGCCCAAGGAGGCGGAGCATCTCCTCAAAGACCTGCTCATTTCCGTCACCAACTTCTTTCGCGACAGAGAGGCCTTTGCCGTGCTGGAGCAAACCGTCATCCCCGCCCTCCTAAAGGGCAAGACCGGCCAGGACAGCGTGCGCATCTGGGTTACAGCCTGCGCCACCGGCGAGGAAGCCTACTCGGTAGCTATGCTGTTTGCCGAGCAGATGGCCGTCATGCCCGACCCGCCGCAGCTCCAGGTATTTGCCACCGATATAGATAATGACGCCATAGCCACCGCCCGCGAGGGCATCTATACCAATGCCGACGTAGCCGATGTATCGCCAGAGCGGCTGCAACGCTTCTTCGTACAAGACGGGGAGGTCTTCCATGTGCGGCGAGAGCTGCGGGAGACCATTCTGTTTGCGCATCACAATATCCTTCGCGACCCGCCCTTCTCACGCTTATCGCTCGTATCCTGCCGCAACCTGCTGATCTACCTCATGCGCAGCGCGCAGACCCGCGTGCTGCAGACCTTTCACTTTGCGCTGGAGCCGGATGGCTACCTCATGCTCGGCAGCAGCGAGTCGGTAGATGGCACCGGCGACCTCTATGTAACGGTTGACCGCGAGCAATGCATCTATCAGAGCCGCGCGGTGCAGAGCCGCCCCGTGCCGCCCGTGCCCGAGGTACCCTTAGCCTACCGCACTGCCGCACCGCTCGGAAACCTCCCCGCAGCAGGCAGCCTGACAAAAAGCATGGAGCGGCTGTCGCTCACTACACTGCACTACCAGGTGCTGGAGCATTACGCCCCGCCGTCTGTACTGGTGAATGCGGAATATGACATTGTTCACCTCTCCGACCGCGCAGGCGAATACCTGCAGATTGCCGGCGGCGAACCATCGTACAATCTGCTGAAGGCCGTGCGGCCAGAGCTGCGCCTGGAGCTGCGCGGAGCGCTCTACAGCGCAGTGCAGGATGGCAACATCGTACGTACCGAGCCCATACCGATGCACCTGGGCGGCCTGCCTGCGGTTATTACCGTCACCGTTCGCCCCGTGATAGACCCATCGGATACCGCGCGCGGCTTCCTGCTGGTGGTCTTTGAGAAAAGCGAAGCGACGCCGGAGATGGAGGCATTACGCACGTCAGAGGGCCCGGAAGGCATAGCCCGGCAGATGGAGCAGGAAATAGTCAACACCCGCGCGCAGCTGCGCTCTGCCACCGAGCAATACGAGATACAGACCGAAGAGCTGCGCGCTTCCAACGAAGAGCTGCAGGCCATTAATGAGGAACTGCGCTCTGCCGCTGAAGAGCTGGAAACCGGCAAAGAAGAACTGCAATCGGTGAACGAAGAGCTGACGACCGTGAACCAGGAGCTGAAGGTGAAGATTGACGAGCTGAGCCATGCGCACAACGACTTCCAGAACCTGATGGCCGCTACCGACATCGGCACCATCTTCCTGGACCGCAGCTTCAACATTAAGCTCTTCACGCCCGCCGCCCTTGAGATTTTCAACCTGCTACCCAGCGACCACGGTCGCCCGCTGTCCGACATCACCCACCACCTTTCAGGCACCAACCTGATGGACGATGCCGAGGCCGTGATGCAGCGCCTGATACCCGTAGAGCGGGAAGTGCATACGCACAATGGCGAGGGTTTCCTGATGCGCCTGTCGCCCTACCGCACGCAGGAAGACCGCATCTCCGGCGTCGTGGTCACATTCATCAATATCTCCAGGCGGGTGCAGGCCGAGGCAGAGCTGCGCAAAAGCGAGGCGCGCTTCCGCACGATGACCAATGCCATCCCGCAATTAGTCTGGACAAATGAAAGCGGCGGCGTTGCCAATTACTTCAACCAGCGCTGGTATGAATACAGCGGGCTTACGTTTGAAGAATCCTTCGGCCCCGGCTGGCAGATCATGGTGCATCCCGATGATGCGGCAGCATCTGTTGCGCGCTGGCAGGAAGCATTAAGAACGGGAGGCGTTTTTGAAATGGAATACCGCCTGCGTCGTCACGACGGCGTGTACCGCTGGCACATAGGCCGCAACGTGCCGCTGCGCGATGATAGTGGCGGCATCCTAGCCTGGTTTGGCTCTGCGACAGACATTGAGGAATTAAAAAGCACGCAGGAGGCCCTTGCCAAAAGCGAGCAGCGCCAGCGTATAACGGTAGAAAGCGCCATTGACTACGCCATCATGACGATGGGCACAGACAATATCATCGATGGCTGGAGCGCCGGCGCTGAGCGCATTTTCGGATATACAGAGGCGGAAGCCATCGGTCAGCTTGGCCATATCATCTTCACGCCGGAAGACATTGCAACGGCTGCGCCGGAAAAGGAAATGGAAACGGCTGTGCGGGAAGGACTTGCGTTGGATGAGCGCTGGCACATGCGCCGCGACGGCTCGCGCTTTTACATGAGCGGCGTCTTGCGCCCCATCCTCAATCCCGGCCTCGTAGGCTTTGTAAAAGTGGCCCGCGACATGACGAAGCAGAAGCTGATAGAAGAGCAGAAAGATGAGTTCATAGGTATTGCCAGCCACGAATTGCGCACTCCGGTTACAAGCATTAAGGCCTATGCCGAGGTGCTGCAGGAAATGTTCGAAGAAAGCGGCGACGCCAGGCATGCCGGGCTGATGAAGAAGATGGACGCGCAGGTGGACCGCCTCGCGCAGCTTATCCGCTCGCTTTTAGACGTGACCAAGCTTAGCGAAGGCAAGCTGCAGTTTACCAAACAGCGCTTTGATCTGAATGAGCTGGTATTGGACACGCGCGACGAGCTGCAGCGCACCACGAAACACCCGCTGGAATATGCACCGCAACCCGTCAGTAAGGTAATGGGCGATCCGGACCGTATCCGGCAAGTGATTACCAATATCCTTTCCAATGCCATCAAATACTCGCCTGAGGAATCGCCGATCCTTATTTCCACACGTGAGGATGACGGTGAGGCGGTTGTCTGCATAGAGGACTTCGGTATCGGCATGAGCGAAGAGGTGCGGGAGAAAGTATTCGGGCGTTTCTTCCGCTCCGAGGAGCCGGGCATAAATACCTATCCGGGTTTGGGGCTTGGCCTGTATATATCCGCTGAGTTTGTGCAGCGCCATGGCGGGTGGATATGGGTGGAGCACAGTGAGAAAGGAAAGGGAAGTATGTTTTGCTTTTCACTGCCCTTGGAGGCTAAAGAATAAACAAGGCATGCATTTAATGATAATGGTGTCCTAACATGGGCGTTTTTCAAGGCCTTAACCAACTTACGGCCTAGCTTGGCGTTCTATTTGGAATAGAGGTGGAAAATATCAATTTATGGCCAGGAAGGTTTTAATTATTGACGATGATCCGGGAATGCAGGATGCCTTCCGGCTAATTTTTGAGCGCGCGGGCTACGAGACAACCGTGTTGTCTTCTGCAAATCCGATTCTGGACGGTATTGCGGCTATCCCTGATTTATATATTCTGGATAAGCAGCTCTCCGGTGTAGACGGGCTGGACGTCTGTCGCTTCCTGAAAGCCCAGCCTGGCACAGCCGATGTACCAGTCATTATGGTATCTGCAACGCCGCATGTAGCGCGCATGGCAAAAGAGGCGTGTGCAGACGGCTTTCTGGAAAAACCCTTCCGGCAAAAGGAACTGCTGGCGATGGCAGCCCAATGTTTTCAGAATACAGCTGACTCTAAATGTTTTTTTAACAGAGCTTTTTATTGAATTTCAATGCTTAGTTTTGAGCCGGAAGTCGCCCTTCCGGCTTAACTATTTTGAACATCAGCCTTTTAAAGCGATTGTTCAAAATCTACCCCCCCCCCACTTATATAAAGTAAAAATTATTTAATCGGCACATTGTCGTGCTGAAGGTTTGTTTATTGAATTTGTGCACATGGAACAATTTATCCCAGCTAATCCTGCCGCCTTAACAATGTCTCAACCCCTGTCTTTGCCCGAGGGGGCGGAGTTAAACGATGCCCGCCTCGCCATAATGATGAATGATGCGAGTATTGACCAGATTCTGGCGCTTGACCTGAGTCTCAAGATCACCGCCTGGAACCGGGCCTGCGAAGAGGTAACGGGCATTGCCCGCGAAGAAGCGATAGGTAAGCTCTTTACGGAGTTAATGGCAGGTGTTGTTGAGTTTCCACATGTGATGGAGGCGCTGGTGAAGGCACTTAAAGGGCTTAAATCATTTGTTCCGTATGAGAAAGGTGCTTACCGGCAAGGCTATTTTGAGCATCATTTTATTCCGCTCAGATCGTCGCAGGGGGTAATTGGCATATTGATTATTATTCATGACGTAGCGCACCGGATAAAGGCGGAGCTGGAGCTTAGGCGGCTAAATACCGCGCTGGAGCATAAGGCGAAAGAGCTGCAGGAAAAAACCGATGAATTGACCCAGTTTAACTGGATAGCGAGCCATGATCTGAAAGAGCCGCTACGCAAAATCTACACATTTGTAGAAATGGTGGCTACTAAAGAAGGCATCAAGCTTACCGATGCGGCACGCACCAACCTGCGCCGCGCGCAGAGTGCAGCGCAACGCATGGGACTGCTCACCGACGATATTGCCACTTTTACTCAGGTAGCGGCGCCAAGCGAAGTGCTTACAGATGTGCCCCTTGACAAAGTGATGGAATCTGCCATTGCAAAGCACCAAAGAGGCATAGACAACAATGGCGCCGAAATAGATTATCCGCCAATGCCGGTAATTAAAGGCTATCCGGAGATGCTGAAGCTGCTTTTTGGTCATATGCTCAGTAATGCGCTAAAGTTTCATGCAGAAGGTGCACAGCCAAAGATTACTGTCAGCTACGCTGTGGTGGAAGGAGCGGGCCTGCGCCATCCTTTAGTCAGCGCCGATGCTAACTATCACTGTATCACCTTTCAGGACAATGGAATCGGCTTTGCGCCCGAGTATTCGGAGAAGATTTTTGGCATGTTCCAGCGACTGAATCCAGAGAGTGCGTACAAAGGAACGGGCATGGGACTTGCTATTTGCCGCAAAGTGGCAGTAGCGCACGGCGGCTTTATTACGGCTACAGGCGAGGAAGGCGTGGGCGCTACATTTTCTTGTTATCTGGAAGATCTGTCCTGATCAGCAGAAAATATATAAATACCTATTTCTTTCCATTAACGATTGGCTGCTCCAGATACGGTGCCGGTGTGAACAAGGGTATTGTGTTGGTTAATAGTCGGCTAATACAATCTCTATAAAGCACATAGCGTCAACTATTTAACGCATAGTCCACTATGCCAGGCTAGTATCTGAAAATACCTTCGCAGGGTGATAAGAAACACCTTGCCGGCGTTGCTGCTTTTACTTGCAACTTCTCTAAATGCGCAGACTTATAAAACTGTAAAAGGCGCCTGGCAGCGGGCTGGATACACGGGCACTAAGCCTGTTTTTCCGACTACGCTCAATGTACACGATTATGGCGCGGATACCACCGGCGCTCATCCTTGCGATGCCGCACTTACCGGCGCAATTACGGCGCTCAACGGCCGCCCTGGCAATATCTATTTTCCCGCCGGCACTTATCTTTTCAACGAGCCCATTCACATCAACCGCGACAGCATTGTACTGCGGGGTGCCGGATACGACGCGACCGTCCTTCGGTTCCGGCCCACAGGAGGGGCGTCCAACCTGATCAACATCGCTGGCACAGCGTCTGTGGACACTTCAGCATTGAGCGCGGACGCAATGCGCGGCGCGACATCGGTGAGCGCAGACAGAGGCACTTTTCATGCCGGCGACTGGCTGAACCTGAGTATGGACGACCGGGATTTAATGACCTCCTCATGGGCCTACGGCTCGCTGGCGCAAACCTTTCAGATCAATGCCGTAGTTGATGATACACTATTCTTTTCCAGCCCATTGCGTGCAAGTTTCTTTCGCGCAAAACGCGCAACGCTGCGCCGGATTATCCCACGAAACAATATAGGGATTGAGTGCCTGAAGATCCAGCGCATGGATGCCACTCCAGACCAAACTTCAAATATTGTCTTTGACTATGCCGCTAATTGCTGGGTAACAGGGGTAGAATCGGACTCAGCCAATTTTGCGCATATTGAGATTAACCGGTCGGCCAATATAGACGTGACGGGCTGTTATATTCATGGTGCTTTTGCATATGGCGGAGGCGGGCAGGGCTATGGTATTTTAGTGCAGTTTGGCAGCGGTGAATGCAGGGCGGAAGCCAATTATTTCAACCACCTGCGACATAGTATGGTGCTGCAGGCGGGGCCAATGGCAACGTGCTGGCGCATAATTATGCAACACATCCTTACTGGACAGAGCCAAATCTGCCCGACAGCAGTGCCGGCGATATTGTCCTGCATGGCAATTACCCGTTTATGAATCTGGCGGAAGGAAATATCGTGTCCAACATTGTCATTGACGACTCGCATGGTAAAAATGGCCCCCTGAATACCTTTTTCCGCAACCGCGCTACAGGATATGGTGTGTTTATGAATTTCGCTCCTGCCACAGACAGCATGCAGTTTATCGGAAATGAGATCACGAATAACACGACCGGACTTTACTTCATCAACGGAACCGGTCATTTCAGCTGGGCAAATAATTATCGCGGGCGGGTTTTGGACGGCGCAACGTCCGTTCCCGATACCTCACTATACCTGAACAGCCGCGTTAAGCCACTTTGCGCTACGGCATGGCCTATGATCGGGCAGCCAAACAGCTACAATACGGGCAGCATCTATGCGAAAGACCGATTGACGACGGGAACGCTCGCTTCCTGTTCGTGCCCGACGACTGCGCCACTGATCGTATCCGGGGCAACTGCCCCAAGAGGTTTTGCGGTGTATCCCAATCCTGCAGATGATTATTTTCGGATATCAGGCGAAGCTCCCTTTACGGCTGCACTTTATGACAGCGGAGGCCGGCTCGTATTATCCGGCAATGGTGATGCAGCCACCCGGTTTTCGGTGCAGCAGCTCCGGCCGGGCGTATATATGCTTCGTATTGTCACCCGATCAGAAGTAATTATGCGCCGTTTAGTCGTCTCCAGATAAGTGCTTTTCGTTTTCGGTATTTAAAACGAAACAATTCAAGCCGCTTGTTCTGACCTTCAGGATGGCTTATTTATGGCCAACCGGCATTAGTTCCCCAGCTTTCACTTCGCAGGGCAGCGCATTTTCGGAGGGCGGAATAGGGCAGGAATACCCCTCTGCAAAGGCACACCAGGGATTGTAGGCCTTATTAAAGTCAATTTCCAGTTTGCCGTTCACTACCGCCGATTTTGGAATGTCCAGGTAGCGCCCGCCGCCGTAGGTGGATGCACTGTTTGTCTCGTCATTAAAGGGGATAAACAGCAGGGTAGAGGACAAGGTATCGGCAACGGGTGGGTCAACACGTTCGTAGGCCGATAGCTGCAGAAAGTTCAGGCCACGCTTCAGGGGATGTACAAATTCCAGCGTAGCCCATTTGCGAAAGCGCTTTGTCTTGCCGGAATGAGTAGCCATGTCAAAGGGCCGAGCTTCTGGCGTCAATGATACTGTTGCATGCACACGCCACTTTTTATCCACCGCAAAGAAGCGGAGCTTGCCCGTATCTGGAGCTTTGAGCGGACTACGGCTGTCGGTGAGAAACTCTTCTTTGTAATGGCGTTGCCAAAGCAGTATAGAATCCCGGTAGGATTGTGCGTCAGCACCAGCTGCTATGAGCATCGCGAAAACGAACAGCGTTTTTTTCATAAGCTGATCAGCTCTTTTCAGGCCGCATTTGCGGAAACAGCAATACATCCTGAATAGCGTACTGCCCCGTCATAAGCATGGCCAGTCGCTCAATGCCAATGCCGATGCCAGCCGTAGGCGGCATGCCGTACTCAAGCGCCCGTAGAAAATCATGGTCAATGAACATCGCCTCGTCGTCCCCGCGCTCCAGGAGCTTTACCTGCTCTTCAAAGCGGGCGCGCTGGTCCATAGGGTCGTTCAGTTCGCTGTAGGCGTTCGCTATTTCCTTGCCTGCTACCATCAGCTCAAATCGCTCCACAAGGCCGGGCTCGCTGCGGTGCTTCTTCGTCAGCGGACTCATCTCAACCGGGTAGTCAATGATAAAGGTGGGCTGAATGTAATGATGCTCGCACTTTTCTGAAAATATCTCGTCTATCAGCTTGCCCTTACCAATGGTGGGCGGAACAGAGATGGAAAGCTGCTTACAAACGTCGCGCAGCTCCGGCTCGTCCATGCCGCGCACATCGAAATGCCCGTGTGCTCCTGTATGGCATCATAAATAGACACGCGTTTGTACGGAGCTTTAAAGTCAATGGTGTACTCCCCGTTCTGCACAATCGTCGTTGCCATTTGTTGCAATGCGCCGTTGTTTCCAGCAGCTGTTCCGTCGTTTCCATCATCCAGAAGTAATCCTTGTAAGCGATATAAAACTCCAGAATAGTAAACTCAGGATTGTGCGTCCGGTCCATGCCCTCGTTGCGGAAATTGCGGCTGAATTCGTACACCCATTCAAAGCCACCAACGATCAGGCGCTTCAGGTATAAGCTCATTGGCAATGCGCAGGTAAAGCGGCATATCCAGCGCATTGTGGTGGGTGATGAAGGGCCGCGCGATAGCGCCGCCGGGAATGCTTTGCAGCACCGGAGTATCCACCTCCAACGCCTCCGCGCTCGTCCAGGAATTTGCGGATCGCGCCCTTCATCTTTGTCATCTTGACAAAAGTCTCGCGCACGCCCGGATTAATAATAAGGTCGGCATAGCGCTGCCGGTATTTGAACTCCGGATCGCTGACTGCATCAAAAACCTCTCCTTCTACTTCCTTCACCACCGGCAGCGGTCGCAGCGCCTTAGCCAGCAAAGTCAACTCCTCAACATGCACGCTCAGCTCACCGGTTTTGGTAGTGAATGCGAAGCCTTTGACGCCAATGATGTCGCCGAGGTCAATCAGCTTCTTCCAAACGGTATTGTAAAGTGTCTTATCCTCGCCCGGACATAGATCGTCGCGCTTTAAGTAAAGCTGGATGCGGCCCGTTGCGTCCTGGATCACTGCGAAATTCGCTTTGCCCATATCGCGCACGCTCATGACGCGGCCGGCCAGCGTAATGCCCTTAAAGTCAGCCGCCCTTTCTTCAGAATAGCCATCCTTAATACTTTGGGCAGAATGAGAAATGTCAAAGGACGGAGCAGGGTAGGCATCAATGCCCAGTGCGGTAAGCTGGGCCAGCTTTTCGCGGCGCACGAGCTCTTGTTCAGAAAGATTGGCTTGCATTAGTACAAATTCACACAAAGGCGCAAAGGTCGCGCAAAGGCGCAAAGTTTTACCCCGGAAATAATCTTTCTGCCGTCGCGAATTCTTTGCGCTTTTGCGCGATGCGGCCTAAGTTTGGCCGTCCATGAAGCGCATCCTGAAACGAATCCTGCAATACTCCCCCGTAGCGCT
Organism: uncultured Bacteroidota bacterium; assembly: GCA_963782125.1. Classification (GTDB taxonomy): domain Bacteria; phylum Bacteroidota; class Bacteroidia; order Chitinophagales; family Chitinophagaceae; genus UBA1952. The sequence continues at coordinate 21,509 of CAWAID010000006.1, read as the reverse complement.
TACCAAAAACCAGCATTACGACCGCCTTACTAAAAAAGTGATTCGCACCGTATGTAAGCAGGATAGTAATTGCATAGATGTAGGCTGCCATAAAGGTGAAATTCTGGACCTGATGATTGCTTCCGCGCCTAATGGCACTCATTGGGGCTTTGAGCCTATTCCGGTAATGTATGAGGCTCTGGTAAAGAAGTACGCAGGCACAAAGTGTACTATTTCACCGATTGCATTGAGCAATGAAGCCGGAGAAGCACAGTTCAATTATGTGACTTCTAATCCTTCTTATAGCGGACTGCTACGCCGCAAATATGACCGCCCCAACGAAGAAGACACAAGCATCACTGTAAAAACGGCATTACTGGATGATGTGCTGCCGGCAGGGTATAGGGCAGATCTGATAAAGATTGACGTAGAAGGTGCTGAAATGCTTGTACTAAAGGGTGCCAGACAGACCATTGCCGCTGGCGCCCCCGTGGTAATATTTGAGCACGGCATCGGCGCAAGTGATGTTTACGGCACAGCGCCGGAAGAGGTGTTTGACTATTTCAGAACGCTCGGATACGGCATCTTTTTGCTGGAAAACTATCTGGCAAAGCGGAAACCACTTACCGAAGCACAATTCAAGGGACAGTACCACAGCAGGAAGAATTTTTACTTCGTAGCCGCAGCCGTCTGACGCCGGTGTCATTTCCTTTTAAAAGGAAAGCCGCCAGAGCTGCCCGCCTTCGCCACATACGAAAATGCTCCCGTCCGGCCCTTTTGCGATGCCATGCAGATTACTGTTCGTAAAGCGCTCTATCTCGCTCCAGTGATGGCCCGCGTCAGCTGAATATATTGTAACGCCGCCCTCGCCAACGGCATATCCATGCTGTTCATCAGTAAAAAGCAGGTCTTGAAGCCTGTATTTCGGATGCTTCAGATCATTGCCGTTCCGCAGCGTCTCCCAGGATGCGCCGCCGTTGTGCGTAGCGCAGATGCTGCCTTCGCCACCGCAGGTATAGGCTGTTGAAGGGCTAAGCACATCCAGGGCCGTATAATTGTCATTTCGTAAGTCCTGCCATTGCCACGTAACGCCATTATCTGCGGTACGCTGCATCACACCATAGCCGCAGCGCCAGCCGTAGCCGCCGGGCAAGAGCTTTATGTCATTCAGCTCATAGCCGAGCGAATCATGGCTTAAAATATTACCTGCCGTATCCGCATACATGGCATCGCCACGTTCAAATGAGATGCCGCCGATGCCCACGAAATGGCTTGCATCCTGAAAGGCAAGGCCTTTGTAGGCCTCATAACGGAGCTGAAAAAAGTGCCACGTGCGTCCGCCGTCATTCGTCTTAAGTGTTTGCCCGTCAAAGCCGATGAACCAGATGCTACCGTCCGGCGCTTTGGTAATGCCAAAAAGCTCTTTGCCGGCTTCCGGGGGCAACAGTGCGAGTGCCCAGGTTCTTCCGCCGTCGCGCGTTATTAAAATGTCCGCTTTGTCAAAACGTGGTCCGCCGCAGACGAACCCAAGGGTATCGTTAGCAAAAAAAATTTTGTTGAGCCTGTTAACTATGCCGGTCGGCAGCTGCTGCGCAGACTGGTAGCGGATAAGGTCTTTGCGGCAGGAAGCAAGTAGCAGTCCGGCCAGCATTATGAAGGCGCAACGCATGTATGTGGCGCAAAAATAAGTTGGGGGCGGCGCTTTTATTAATTCTTCGGCTTCGGCCCAAACCTTAGCGCCCGGTAAAACGTAATATTGTTGTCTTATCTTATTGCTCCCTTGCCACAGCTATTGCTCAGGAAAAAACACGCGCTCGCGATCCGTTGGACGCATTGGGTCAACTTTCCGGTGCTGACCTTGATGATATGGAGCGGATTTTTGATTTATTGGGCAAACGACGTATATCGCATTGGTTGGGGGAACACAACCATTCTGAAATTCTTCCCGAAGTCTTTCTATGAAGCACTGCATATGAAGTACAGGCTTGCCGAGGGCATGGCCTTTCATTTTGCATTTATGTGGCTTTTCGCACTCAATGGACTTGCCTATGTTTTGTACACTGCAATTAGCGGACAATGGCGACTGCTAGTGCCGCGCCGGAGGGATTGGCGTGATGCCTGGCTCGTTGTGCTGCACGACCTGCACATCCGTAAGAGTGCTCCGCCAGTTGATGGGAAATACAATCCCGCGCAGCGGATTGCTTACACGGCAATTATCATTATGGGCGTAGGTTCCGTGCTTAGTGGCATTGCAATCTACAAACCCGTTCAGGCTGGCTGGCTCTGTACATTGTTTGGTGGCTATGCCGGTGCGCGGGTTGTCCACTTTGCGCTGACCATTGGATATTGCCTGTTTTTTGTGATCCACATTATACAGGTTATTGTTGCCGGCTGGAATAATTTCCGGTCCATGATTGCCGGTTTTGAGGTAGAAAAATTGCCGGATGCGCCGGAGCAGGTATTAGAGGCTGCTCCCGCAGAGACAATTTTACCGCCGATGGCCCCGGAAGCCGACACAACGAAATGAAGCCAGAAAAAACGACCGTAACAACAAGAGGTGAGATTTGTCGGAAGACAATTGTATCCTTTCTCCTGTTTGCAGCAGCGCTTGGCGCAGGCTGGTGCGTGTATAGCATGATTGCGCATGCAAAACCGGATAAGGGCGTGCAGGAATCATTGCGTGCGGTATTGGACGCCAATGAAAAGCTCTTTGCCAGCACCATGAGCCATACACGGCTTGCAAAAACATTCCCTGTAAGCGAGGCAGACAAAAATGTGCGCTTTAATGGCGCGGACGGCATGAGCGAGCCTTTCAACGTGGCCGAGTGGAAGATGAAAGTAGCCCGCGCCCCCAACGATACGCTTGAGGTGACGATGGAAGATATCCGCCGGCTTCCAAAGACAGAAATTGTCTTTGATTTCAAGTGTATAGAAGGCTGGGACCAGATTACGCACTGGGGGGGTGTGAAAATGGAGGACTTTATTAAAGCTTATCATTTGGAGCGCGCGACTGCAAAAAAGTACATGGGGCTGCGTACGCCTGATAATGGCTACTATGTTGGCCTGGATATGCCCAGTGCCATTCATCCGCAAACGCTGCTCGCTTATGAAATGAATGGTAAGCCACTTCCTACAAATCAAGGCGCGCCGCTGCGGCTCATTATTCCGGTTAAGTACGGGATTAAGCATTTGAAGCGCATTGGCACTATTTATTGCTTAGATTCGCCGCCACCGGATTTCTGGGCCGAGCGCGGGTACGACTATTTTGCCGGTCATTAGACCGGCTGACGCCTTCGGCATTCGCGGGCGATGTTGCTAACCTTCCACTATTCCACCATTCCAACTATTACCTTTACCCCATGTCCTCTACCTGGTTTAGACGAATAAAAACCGGCATTACCACTTCTACGCGTGAGAAGAAGGAAGCGCCGGACGGCCTTTGGCATAAATGCCCGGAGTGTAAGGAAACAACGACGCAGCAGGAGTTGAAGGCAAATGTTTACGTATGCCCGAAGTGTGATTATCATAACCGTATCAATGCCAAGGAATACTTCGCCATACTTTTTGACGATGGCAGACACGAGCGGCTTTTTGAAACCATTGGGCCGAAAGACGAGCTGCATTTTGTGGACGTGAAGCCTTACAACAGCCGTATTAAAGATGCACAACGCACTACAGGTCTTCTCGATGCCATGACCGTGGGTGTGGGCAATATTTCCGGCGCACCCATGGTCATTGCCTGTATGAATTTCAATTTCATCGGCGGCTCTATGGGGTCGGTAATGGGTGAAAAGATCAGCCGCGGCATTGACTATGCGATTGAGCATCGTATGCCGTTTATGATCATTTCCAAAAGCGGCGGCGCGCGAATGATGGAAAGCGCTTTTTCCCTGATGCAGATGGCCAAGACCTCGGCGAAGCTTACTCGCCTTGCCAAAGCGGGCTTGCCATACATATCTTTCTGTACAGATCCTACGACGGGCGGCGTTACAGCGTCGTTCGCCATGCTGGGCGATATTACCATCGCCGAGCCGAAGGCACTTATCGGCTTCGCCGGTCCACGCGTGATTAAGGAAACCATCAAAAAGGATCTTCCGGAAGGCTTTCAGAAATCAGAATTTCTGCTGGAGCACGGATTTTTGGATTTCATCGTGCACCGGAAAGACCTTAAAACCAAGCTGGCTGAGGTAACACGTTGGTTTGCAGGTGGCGAGCCGGCATAGCTTTATACGCATACAAGGGATGGGACTCCAAAAAGTATTTCTGAAGAACAAGCCGGCAACGTTTGAATACGCCATAGAAGACCGTCTGACTGCCGGTATGGTACTGATGGGTTCAGAAATAAAGTCAATTCGCGCGGGCAAAGTAAGTTTCGCGGATTCTTACTGCGCCTTTGAGGACGGCGAGCTTTGGGTGCGCAGTCTGCACATCGGCGTATATGAAAACAGTGGTTACGTAGGGCACGACCCGCTGCGTGAGCGAAAACTGCTGCTGACCAAAAAGGAGCTAAAAAAATGGGCAGCGAAAGTGAAGGAAAAGGGACTCACCATCGTTCCGCTGAACATTCAGACAAATGATAAAGGCCTGGCTAAGATAGAAATAGGCCTGGGACGGGGTAAAAAGCTGCATGATAAGCGGGACAGCATCAAAGACCGCGATTCGCAGCGGGAGCTACAGCGGTTCCGGCCATAAACCCACTTAACGGTCCATCGCAAGAATCATTACGCCACCCGCTCCTTAAAGTCAATTCCCCATTTGGCCAGTTCTGCCAGTACCGGTTTGTACACGGTAGGCATGCTTGGCATCAGCACGCCATGCGGCGGGACAATCTTCTTGTTCAGCACCAGCTTCGTGAGTATGGCCATGGGAAGCCCAACAGTCTTTGCCATAGCAGAAAGCTCCCGGTTTTCGCCTTTAATGACCATGGAGGATATGAGCGTATGAGGCCGCCCACGGTGGCTATAACCGACTTCGTGCTGCATCACCACCATGTCTTTGTCCTCGGGTTTCATAGCCCATTTACGTTCCAGAAGGCTTAAAAGGGCATCGCCGGGTGTTTTTGTACCTACTGGTATGGCTTCGCCATTTAGGACGCCTAGCCACATCAACATATTGATTACCCGGCCGCTGTACTTTAGGCCCATCTTTTCAGCTATGAATTCCCTGAGGCTTTTTCCCGACTCGCCATCATAACCGTTCAGCGTGCTGATTAAGTCGGCAAATGATTCCGGCCCGGCGGGTAATGGATTTTCAGTATCTGTCAACCCGAGGCGGATCAGCGCCTGCCAGCCGGCAATAAAGTCTGGATGGCGAAAGGTGGCCCGTAGGAAAGTGGTCACGTCCGGAACATCATAAATGCCCAGATATTTAAGCGAGTCGCGATTTGGGTACCAGGCCAGATTACCTAGGCCATCCACATCTATCGTGTCTCGCTGCTGAAACATGTCCGCATAGCCTGCTTGTTTTTGTTTGCTCTTTTCCAGAAAGGCTGCACCTGCTTTACCCGCATCAATGATATTTCGTGGGTTCCAGCTGAATTTATAATGCCAGGGATTATCATCGCTTTCCGGCGCAATGAGCCCGCCACAATAAGATTTAAATGATGTGATGCTACCAGCGACTCTTTGTATGGAATGAATGATCTGGTTGGCAGACATGTGGTCAATGCCGGGATCAAGCCCCATCTCGCACATGAACATCAAGCTGTTAGCGCGTGCTGCTTCATCTAAAGCTTTCATCTCAGGGGAGATATAGGAAGATGTAATCAAATTCTTTTTGTATTCAATACAATCTTCCGCGAGTAGGATATGCAGGTGTGGCGGCATCAGCGACACAACGATGTCCGCATCCTTGACCAGCGCCTGACGTTCTTTTTTATTAGTGATATCAAAAGCCGCAGCCCGTGCGCTGGGATGATTGCCAATTTTTTCTGCGATCAATGCGGCATTGCCATCCGCAATCGTAACCTGCCATCGTTGCTTGAGCGAATTATCTAGTAAATACTTAATAAGCCATGTGGCGCTCTTTCCTGCGCCTGCGACGAGAATTTTAGTTGGCATCAATGCAAAGTTTGTATTGTGATGTGATACCGAGCGGGTTCGCGTTGATAATCAGCAAGTTTCCGTCTAAATAATAATGCCTTACAGAGACAGTAAAAATTAGAAAAAAGCCCAATTGCTTAACAATTGCGTAACCAAATCGTTCGCCAAATATTGTATGCAAAAAACAATTCCTTGCAACTATTACTATTGAATGTAATAACGTGGATAAGAATTATTGAAAGTGTACAGAAAGACAATTGTCATTTAGTGGGAAAATTAGCATCTGCTCTAGAAGCAAGAATCATATACTATTTAAAAATACGAGCATCTCCACCCTTACTATTAGCTGTGAATATCGCGTGAAAAACGCTGCCAGCGCCGTTTTCCAACGTCTAATAATCGGCATTTCTACGCTTAAAAAGCTTAAATTTGCGTACAATTCACACGCTATTTAATGGATATAAACGAAGACGTTCAATTACCGCCGGACGGTGCTCCTGAAAATGAGGGTAATAAAATCGTCCAGGTCAATATTGAGGAGCAGATGAAGACTGCCTACATTGATTATTCTATGTCGGTAATAGTGGGCCGCGCGTTGCCAGATGTCCGCGATGGCCTGAAGCCAGTACACCGCCGCGTACTGTACGCCATGCACGAGCTGGGCGTAAGTTTTAATAAAGCACATAAGAAATCCGCCCGTATTGTGGGTGAAGTACTTGGTAAATATCACCCGCACGGCGATACGTCCGTGTACGATGCGATGGCGCGTATGGCGCAGGAATGGATCATGCGCTACATGCTCGTTGATGGGCAAGGTAATTTTGGCTCTGCAGACGGCGACAATCCTGCCGCTATGCGTTATACGGAAGTGCGACTTCAGCGCCTTGGCGAGAGCATGCTCGCTGATATTGACAAGGAAACGGTTGATTTCTCGCTAAACTTTGACGATACGCTGGAAGAGCCTACGGTGCTTCCTACCCGCATACCGAATCTGCTGGTCAATGGCTCTTCCGGCATTGCCGTGGGCATGGCCACCAATATGCTGCCGCATCAACCTTACTGAAGTTGTGGATGGCTGTATTGCCTACATAGATAACCGCGATATTACGATTGAGGAGTTGATGAAGTATGTGAAGGCGCCCGACTTCCCGACCGGCGGCATTATCTATGGCATTGAAGGCGTGAAGCAGGCGTACCAAACCGGTCGGGGCAGGGTAGTGGTGCGCGGCAAAGTAAATGTAGAAACCAGCAAGAACGGCAAGGAAACGATTGTGATTACTTCAGTGCCGTACCAGGTAAGCCGCGATGCGCTGGCCGATAAAATCGGCCAGCTGGTAAATAATAAGATTATTGACGGCATTACCCACGTCGGTAATGAATCTAATAAGGAAGGCACCCGCGTAGTAGTAGAGCTGCGCCGCGATGCAGTGGCCCAGGTGGTCATCAACCAGCTGTATAAGTTCTGCGAGCTGCAGACGAGCTACGGCATCAATAATGTGGCCTGGTAGGCGGCCGTCCGCGGACGCTGAACCTGAAAGACCTGATCTCCGAGTTCGTCGCTTTCCGCCATGAAGTGGTTGTGCGCCGTACGCAATATGAGCTGCGCGAAGCCAGCAAGCGTGCCCATATCCTTGAAGGTTACCTGATTGCGCTGGATCATCTGGACGAGGTGATTGCCCTGATCCGCAATTCTGCAAATCCGGAAATCGCCAAGGAAGGTCTGATCGGCAACTTCGGCATGAGCGAGATCCAGGCCAAGGCTGTTCTGGAGCTGCGCCTGCAGCGCCTTACCGGCATGGAGCGCGACAAGATCCGCGAAGAGCATGCCGAGCTGATGAAGCTGATTGCACACCTGGAAGATATCCTGGGCAACGAAGGCCTTCGCTATCCAGATCATTAAGGACGAGCTGAAAGAAGTTCGGGACAAGTTTGGCGATGAGCGCCGCTCCGAAATTGACTACAGCGATGCGAAGTGGATATGCTGGATATGATCAAGGAAGAAGATGTGGTGATTACCATTTCCCACCTCGGCTATATCAAGCGCACCTCTGCCGCCGACTACCGCGCGCAGCGCCGTGGCGGCCGTGGGGCTATGGGTGGCAAAACACGGGAGGAAGATTATATTGAGCATCTGTTTATTGCCTCCACCCACCATACGCTGCTGTTCTTTACCGAGAAAGGCCGCTGCTACTGGCTGAAAGTGTACAAGATTCCGGAGGGCGACCGCAACACGAAAGGCCGCGCCATTCAAAACCTCATTCAGATTCCGCAGGATGATAAGATCCGGACGATTATAGACGTTCCGCAGCTGGAAGACCATGAATACCTGCAGAATCACTGCGTTGTACTTTGTACCAAGCAGGGCATTATCAAGAAGACCTCTCTGGAAGATTTCTCCCGTCCGCGCGCCAATGGCATCAATGCCATTACTATACAGGAAGGCGACCAATTGCTGGATGTGTCCCTCACCGACGGCAATAGCTATATAATGATGGCTGTGAAAACCGGCCGTGCTATTTGCTTCCCGGAAGATAAAGTGCGTACAACAGGCCGTGGCGCCATAGGCGTTTTTGGCATTGATATGGATGAAAAAGCGGTGACGAGGTGATTGGGATGCTCTGCATTCCGCGCACGGATACGAAACACCAGATTCTGGTGGTGTCAGAGAAAGGTCTGGGCAAGCGGACGGCCTTTCCTGGAAAAGCAGGAAGTGCCAACTGAGGGTGAGGATGCCGCAAACATTGTCGAAATAGCTGACACCGAAGGTAAAGCCGAAAAGTACGAGCTCGCTTACCGCGTGACAAACCGCGGCGGTAAAGGCGTAAAGACCATCAACATAACTCCGAAAACCGGCGGCCTCGTGGGCTTGCTCGCCGTAGCAGAGACGGATGATTTGATGATCACCTGCAAATCCGGCGTCACCATCCGGATGCGCGTGGCGGACATCCGCGAAGCCGGTCGTGCCACGCAAGGCGTAAAGCTGATCAACATTGATGAGGGCGATGAAATTGCCGCCATTGCCCGGATTGCCGAGCAAGAAGTGCAGGGCGAGGACGACGACGAAGCAGCTCACATTGTTGACATCAACCCAACACCGGAAGCCTAAATAATTAAAATAAAAAAGCATCTTCTTTACTTAAAGAGATGCTTTTTTAATAAAAAATCTTAACCATCACACCATACAGTATATGAAAAAATCAATCGTTCTGTTGGCGCTCTTAAGCGGCAGCCTTTCTGCTTTCGCACAAAAAAGTAAGATTCGCGATGCACGTGATTACCTGTCCGACAATAATTACAAAAAGGCGATTCCGGTTATCAATGAAGCGGTTGCCAATGACGAAACGAAAAACAATGCTGATGCATGGTACCTGCGCGGCATGGCCTACCTGCAAAAAGCGATTGATACGACGGCTCATGCACCTGAAGCTGCAGGAGAGAGCTATACTTCACTGATGAAGGCGCTCAGCCTGAAAACGGATTTCGGACCGGAAATCAATAACGCCCTCTATTCTAACGCGCTCCTCAGCTTTAACGAGGGGGTCGCTGCCTACAGCCGGAAAGACTATTCAGCAGCCTATGATCAATTCATGAAGGTTAATTCAATATATAATACCGGCGGTAAATCCCGCTTTGCTAGTGACAAGGGTTTCACAGATCTGACAGTGAATGCAAAGACCAACGCCGCTTATTCTGCATTGAACGCAAAGCGTGATGCTGACGCGCTGAATCTCTTTAATGAGCTTAAGTCAACGAAAGATTCCAATGTATATCAGGCCATTATTGAAATTAATCAGCGTCAGAATAATGATGCGGCAACATTGGCAGCTATTACCGAAGCGCGCAGCCAATTCCCTAAGAGCCAGCTGTTTCGCAATCTTGAGCTCAACTATTACATTAAGGCTGGAAAGTCGGATGTATTGTTAGGCAAGCTTGAAGAGGCTGTGAAAACTGATCCCAATAATTCAGAATTACTGTTCAATTTGGCGAACGGCTATCAAAAGGCAGCCTTCCCTAAAGACGCCTCCGGAAAAGATCTTCCGCGGCCGGCAAATTATTCCGAAGTATTTGCGAAGGGCGAAGATGCTTACAAAAAGGCAATTGCAATTAACCCTTCCAACCCGGATTTCAATTATAATCTTGGTGTGCTATATTTTGACGTAGCCGTTGATTTGAACAAGAAGATGAATGATATTAAAGGCATGAGCCCTGCGGAACAAAAGCAATATGATGCACTTCTAAAAGAGCGCGACACATGGTTTGACAAAGCCCTGGTGCCATTTGAAGCAGCTTACAGTTCGCTTGACGCGCGCGCCGGTTCTTTGAGCTTGGAAGAGAAGGTTACCTATCAAAACACCATGATCGGGATGCGCGAAATTTATTCGCGTAAGAATAATAAAGCGAAGACTGACGAGCTGAAGAAGAAGCTGGACGCGCTGCGCTAAGGTGTATTTCTATAAATTTATTAGGACGCGGTGTATGCTCTTTGAGGCGATACATCGCGTCTTAATATTAAAACAATAAATAATAAATTGACATTTGAAGATTTTGATCTGGACTACGGCGTGCTAGACAGCATAGAGGCCATGGGGTATAAAAGCCCTACGCCCATCCAGCAACAAGCCATTCCCGTAATCCTTGCGGGCCATGATCTGATAGCCTGCGCCCAGACAGGAACCGGGAAAACTGCGGCCTTTGTCCTGCCAATTTTGGATAAGGTTCTGCAGACACCCAGCGGCGGTGTCAACACGCTTATTCTGGTGCCTACCCGTGAGCTGGCGATGCAAATAGACCAGCAGATAGAAGCCATGAGCTATTATGTTGATGTATCGTCTATAGCTGTGTATGGCGGTGGTGGCGGCCAGAACTGGAATCAGCAGAAGACCGCCCTGACAAAAGGTGCCGATATCATCATTGCCACGCCCGGGCGTCTCATTGCACAAATGCAGATGGGTGGAATGGATTTCAGCTATCTCCACACGCTGGTGCTTGATGAGGCGGACCGAATGCTGGATATGGGTTTTTATGATGATCTGGTCCGTATTATCAGTGAGCTGCCTAAGGAGCGGCAGACGCTGTGCTTCTCGGCCACCATGCCACCGAAAATCAGGAATCTGACCAAGCAGATATTGCGTAATCCTACCGAGATCAGCATTGCCATTTCACAACCTGCCGCTGGTATCCGTCAATTAGTTTATCATGCTTTTGATGAACAAAAGCTCAAGCTGGCCGGGCGCATTTTGAAAGAAGGGGATTATAAGAGTGTGATTATTTTTTCTTCTACAAAGGAGAAAGTGAAGAAGCTTGAAGGCGAACTGCGTCGTGTAGGCATTGAGGCAAAAGCATTTCACTCTGATCTGGAGCAGGAAGCGCGGGAAGTGCTGATGCAGGCGTTTAAAGCCAAGCGCGTTAATGTGCTGGTAGGCACAGATGTGCTATCGCGTGGCATTGACGTAGAGGGCATTGAGCTCGTGCTTAATTATGATGTGCCGCCTGACCCCGAAGATTATGTGCACCGCATTGGTCGCACTGCACGGGCTGAACGGACCGGCACAGCCATCACTTTTGTCAATGAAGCAGATCAGCGAAAGTTTTCTTCTATTGAGCAGCTCTTAGGTCGTAGGGTTGAAGCCGTTACATTACCTTCCGATCTTGGTGTAGGGCCGGAATGGAAACCTGAGCGGCCGTTCAGTCGCGGGGCAGGGAGCGGAAACAGATCCGGCAAATCCCGCAATGGGCAGGGGAGTAGCGGGGGAAAAAAAGGTAATTCGGCCATCCTGAATGGTCATGTAGCATCGTGTAGAGCGGATTCAATGCCCGGAGGTACTGCGCTGCCGGGCGCTACGTACCGACGCTTAAGTGTGTATGCGGCAAAAAGCAGGGCCAGGAAGAAAAGGATGGCGCCCATGGCGAAGGGTGCGCCTGGAAAATAAACAGGCGCGCTATTATGTGTAAAGTAGTAGAACAGATTGTTCATCAGCAAAGGGCCAATAATGCTGGTAGCGCTCATAAGACTGGTAAGCGCCCCTTGAAGCTCTCCCTGCGCATTAGCGGGCACCTGACTGGAAATAATGCCCTGAAGCGCGGGCCCTGCAATGCCGCCGAGACAATAAGGAACGAGGAAAGCAAACATCATCCAGCCCTGATTGGCAAAAGCGAACAGCGTCATGCCTACAGTGTATAATGCCATACCGTAATAAACCGATTTTTTAGGCCCCAGCCATGGGTTAATAAAGCGAATCAGTCCTCCCTGGACACCACCTATTAGCAATCCTACTACTGCTAACGATATACCAATCATCTTTTCGGACCATCCAAAACGGAAGGCAGTGTAGAAATTCCAATTGCTTTGGACCGCGTGCGCACCGATATAAATAAGCGTCAGACTTAAAACTAGGCCACTGACAACCGGATATTTGCGCAACTGAAGCAGTGAGCCTGCCGGATTTGCCCGTTTCCAGCTAATAGGCCGACGATTTTCTGGCTTCAGACTTTCAGGAATAAAGAAGTAACCATACAAAAAATTGGCGCCGCAAAGTGCCGCTGCCAGCCAGAAGGGCGCGCGCAGCCCAAAGTCAGCTACCAGTCCGCCAAGCGCCGGTCCGATGATAAAGCCAAGGCCGAATGCAGCGCCAATCATCCCAAAGCTCTGCGCACGTTTCTCGGGTGGCGTCACATCTGCTATATATGCTGAAGCAGCCGAGAAGGAAGCACCTGTAATTCCTGCAATAAAGCGCCCCACAAAAAGCCACGCAATCGTAGGCGCATTAGCAGTGAAGATATAATCGGCGCAAAAGCCGGCAAGAGAAAAGAGCAGGACAGGCCGCCTGCCCCACTTATCCGACATGGCGCCCAGCAATGGCGCGCATAAAAATTGCATGATCGCGTAGGTAACATTCAGCCAGCCGCCCAGCTTAGCAGCATGGCTCACATCAGTATGTCCTAGTGTAGCCAGCAGATTCGGTATCACCGGAATGATAATGCCCCAGCCAATAATATCTATTAGTATGGTAAAAAATATAAATGTAAGCGCCTTTTTGGAATCAGTCGGATGCATAGCATCGCAAAAGTAATTTTCTAAAGTTTTGGCGAACGATCAGACTTTTCCACAACCATCTTGACCATTTCAAACCGATCTTCGATCAAAAGCAGTGTGATGCTAACAGATAGTAAATGGCGTAGTGGAAAAGAAGTGGTGCAGTATTTTCACCAGCTAAACAATTAGCAAGCACTTTATATGAAAAGGCATTTTTTAGCTTCAGTTATTGCAATATGCTTTCTTAGTGCCAGGCATTTTTAATAAAGCACACTGGAAAGGTAGCCTGCTATTTTTTGTGCTCGGTTCTATTGGTATATCTATTATGCTCGCTCTAAGGCCGAAGCTTATAATGCTCCATGGTCTTAACAGCGAATCACATTAAATCAATTGCATAATAATTCGTGATGGCATTAAGACATCTGGATTATTTAGCGTGTTGCATTAAGTTTGAGCAAAATACTGAATATCATGTACGAGGCATCTGACAAAGGTTTCAGACGGGAATTTGCCAGAATGAAGACTCAGGCGGACCACACAATCAGATATTCCTATGAATGGAAGCGGGATGTGCCAGATTATGAACGCAATACGACAGGCTTCTTATCAAGACCGTTTTGTGTAGAAATAATGAAATCCAACCGCTTATACAGTCGTACTAAGATCGACGAAATGTCTCAGAAACTTTGGGATACTCGGTATCTGGGAATTTGCGGCGGCGAAGGTTGCCGTCATAGGTGGGTTTTCCATGTAATAACATTACCGAAATAAACTGTTGGATGGAAAGAGCGTGCGTATTCCATCTCGCGCTATTTTGTTCTTTTTAAAATCACATCATTTAGCAATTCCTACTATTAATTTGAATCGCAAAGTGTTGAATCTAAAAGTATTTTACACGCGGTAAGTGCTGCAATTATTTAAAATTTTCGCTAAGAAAGCAGATAGTAAGGGCATTTTCAAATCTTATCCGACGTTAACCGGGCTCGTTTGTCGGTTCTACATTCTTTGGCTGGCTTCAGCTATCCATAAAACCAGCTAAATTCGCAGTTATTCCACGATATGACGTGCGTGGGCGGGATGGGCGTTTGCTCCATAATTCAGCGTTATGTAAACCCTTTAGGGCTTGGTAGCCCGCGCGCTGCACATTTATGTATGGCAGGGCGCGGGATACTTTACTATAACGGCTATTATGGAGCAATGTGCGTGTGCCGTGCGGTGGCCTTGACGAAGATAGTTCCTTTTGCCCGCATTTGAATTGCAGGGAACGCGGGACTATGTTTGCGGGATGGGAAATGAAATAAGGGAAGTGCTGTGGGAATTAAACCCGCAGTATATAGACCAACCGCACAACATAGAAGCAAAAGTTATTGCGGGCTTATCGCGCAGCAAAGACACAGATAAAGCCACTGGAGTTTATTTCAGGTGGCGATTGCGTATCAAGCAGGGAGACAATACATTCCTAAATGCTGTAATAGAGCAAGGCTTCAAGCTTACGCATATAGCCGCTCCGACTGTGCGCGAACATTTAGAAGTATTGCGCTGGAAATCATCGCTTGACCTGAAGGCGTTCTTGATTAACCGGATTGATTTGTATGATTTGCAGTATGACTTAGGCGAGCCTCAATTTGAGAATCAGACCAACTTACATACTCTATTGTCCGAGTATCTAAAGGAGCGGGGGATAGGATAGGCTCCTCATTGTAATCGCTAATGTCTGTGCTAAGAAATTCATGTTCCATTTCACGAATTTACGACATTATGTAAAGTAGCATTGTTTAGCCTGGCACCACAGTAGCACTGTTGCTTAATTGGAATACCCCCGGCGCGCAGCCGTAATAGCGCGGCGGCGGGTTTTTGGTTACTTTTTGGCCGCCCAAAAAGTGACAATACGTTCCTGTTTACAGAAGTGGGGTAGTATGTTTGGGGGATGAAAATTGATGCTGCCGAAATAGACAAAATAATTCTGTATCTGGCGGATTATGATGAAAGCAATGGGAACCGCGCTACTTCCTATGACTACGAATTGCGCCAATTACTCGGATACGATAATAAGCCCTATGTAGAGGCGGCATTAGCAAAACTGGAAGAAGAGTGTAAGCGTCCCTAAAAACGGAGCCGTTTAAAAGTAGAGTTTTGGTTGTTTTTCGGGCATTGGTTTTTCAAATATCTTATCCACAATTCCGCGTTATACGGCAGGCTTGCTTTGGCTGCGCCGGCCTACGCGGATTTGTGGATAAGGCTTCTGTGCTTTCATCATCTTTAGGTTCGCTATTTAGCCGGCGCTTTGCATAGGTGACAGGTGAGAGGTATCCGAGTGCTTTATGCGGACGCTCACTGTTGTAATCCCGTTGCCACTCGCTGCACATGGCACGCACTTCCTTCAGAGAGTCAAACTGATAAGCATTCAGCAGCTCTCTTCTCATAGATCCGTTCTGACGTTCAATAAAGGCATTCTGTGTCGGCTTCCCAGGCTGGATGTAATGCCAGCTTACCTTGTTGTCCTCGCACCATTGCTCCATCAGGTGGGAGATAAACTCAGGCCCATTGTCAGAGCGGATATTGCCGGGCAGTCCTCTTTGGGCAACTACATTGTCCAGGACTCTTTGCACGCGCCGGGCAGGCAGTGAGGTGTCCACTTCTATTTGCAGACTCTCCCGGTTGAAGTCGTCTATGATGTTGAGCACCCTGAACTTCCTTCCGTCAGTAAGGGCATCGCTCATAAAGTCCAGGCTCCAGCACTGGTTAGCGCCGGTAGGAACCATCAGCGGCAGCTTGATCCTGTCGGGCAGTCTGCGCTTAGGCCTTCTGCGTATGTGCAGGTTCATAGCCCTGTAAATGCGTCGTAGTCGTTTGTGATTGATACGCTCGCCACGGTTGCGCAGACGGTAGTAGCAGCTCCAGAAGCCAATGTTGGGGTGCTTCTGTGTGAGTAAATCCAGCTTGTCATGCACGGCAGCATCGTCCTTTGGCTTACTTGTATAGGCGCAGGTGGTTCGTGGCAGCTTCACGAGGATGCAGGCCTGCCTGTGGCTGCACTGCCGCTCCTCTTTGAGGAATCGGACAGCTTCTCTTTTAACGGCAGACCCTACCATTTTTTTGCAAGTAAGGCTTTGGCTGCATCCAGCTGAAAGCTCACATCAGCATACATGCGTTTGAACTGGGCGAGCTCTGCTTCTACCTCTTTGAGCCGCTTTACTTCGCTTACTTCCATTCCTCCATACTTCGCCTTCCAGTTGTAGAAGGTTGCATCTGATATGCCGAGCTCGCGGCATATCTCCTTGACTGCGGTGCCTGCCTCCTGCTTTTTAATGGCAGACACAATCTGGCTCTCGGTGAATTGTGATTTTTTCATCCCCTGTTTGTTGGTGTTTTAAAGTTAGAGATAACCTCTACTTTAAACTGGCCAGCTTTCGGGGACGCTTACAAGAGCACCCTTTGTGGCTCACAGTTGATAAGAGGTTTGGCTATGGATGGGTCGCTGCTATAAACAGGAATAAAGAAGAGGAAATAAGAGCCTTCTTAAATGCAGGAGGCTACACCGAACAGGACAGACGCGAGAAAGAGAAAGTCGCTAAGAAAGAACTGACGGAAAGCCGCGAAGGTTGGACAAAGCGAAATTGGATAATAGCCGGGATTATCACCAATGTAATCAGCTTGGCTACTGGCGGCATTATAGGATGGACTCTTAGTGAATTAGGATGCAATACAAGGAAAGCCCAATCACAAATCCGGGTGCCGTCATCAAAAACATCGTTGCCCAAAAATGGCATGGCGATCTATAAGCCCATTCGTCAATCTTAGCATTGAGACGCTGCATTCGGGTCAAATCTAAAAACCCCCGGACAGGTTTACCCATTGCCCAATAGCAGTCCCTAATCCTAATGGTTCAGGGTGCGTGGGCGGATGGGCATTTGCTCCATAATTTACATTATGTAAACTATTGAAGATTATCCCCTTGTCAAAGAACTGGTGCGAATATACTACTTCTGATTGTCGGTGTCAAATATGTAGGAATCAGACCCGTCTTTCATGTGCTCAATGTGGTATTGAGCATTTCCTTTCCATCCGTGTTGCCAGTTAAGAATGCCTTGCTTAGCGTCATTTAGAGCAGAGCCGAGAGTACGAAATAAGAGGTTGTCAGACCAATGTATTCCCTTTTGTCCCATTTCCAGCTCCATTTTTTTTAGCTGATTTTCTACCTCCATGTTGGCACGTTGGCCACGTAGATTTGAAATCTGTTCGTATTTCTAGCAATAGAAGCCTTTGATAGTGCAATTTCCCGTTCGTTACGAGAGAGAGATATATCAGTTTCTACTTGAGTTTTGCGCAGGTTGGCCCTTGCAGCATCAATAGAGGTTTGAGCGAGCTCTGATTTTTGGCCGAGGTCAAAGCGTAAGTTAGCTTCAGTAGCACCACCAGTGGCAGTATCTTGAGCGACTTTAGCAGATTCCACAGCCCGTAAGAGCGCATCTTGTTTAGCGACTTCTGTTTGAGCCTTTACGTTGTCTATTTGAGCAGTCCGAGCCCTAATATCCATATAAGCAAGCAGACCATCATTAAGATTATAGTTAACCGGAGTAGGTTTCCAATCACCTGAGCGGGCGCCAGGGTGCGAGGAATGAGACTCCAAATTGGCAGTAGCAATAGAACCACCAGCATTAGATTCACCATAAATAAGATTTTCGTTTAGTCCGGCTTCTTTATAACGCTGCATTTGGGCTTGAGGCGAGTTATACTCGTTTTGCTTGTCCCAGAGTTGCAAGTTATATTCGTTTTGTCTTTTCCAGACTTGGTCGTCGCGACCATTTTGAGCGAACCAGTGAGACCATTCGCGCGCGTCCTGTTCAGCAGCTTGAGTACCGGCAAACATTCGGGCATCATGATCCCGTTTATTCTGTTGAGCGTTATTTATAAATTGAGAGCCTATATTAAGTACTCCGCCAATTATTCCACCGGCAACGCCGTCAGTCATAAGATTAGTTTTTAAGTAATTAGAGAGAGTTTTTTATTGACATCCTTATCGGGTGTCAATTAGCACTGTAATATCAAGTGGTACAGTGAATACGGCCACCGCACGTTTGTGGCCTGCGTCTCGCCCCGAGCGGCGAGCACGCCACACATCGGAGCGGAGCCGTTGTTTAGGTGCGGCTTCGCCTGTTTTGAGCGAGGAAGGGAGGGCCCCTCCCCACTACCCTACCCCCACAGAGGTAGTATAGTTTTTTTAGATACATTGGATATGTGTTATTTATACACAATGATTTTTTTGAACGTTTAACCCCGCCGCGACAAAGCTTCGCAATGTCGCTCGCTACATTTTACGGCTGTTTAGCTTGCGCAGTAGCATCTGCCTGCGCTGTTTTTAATTTTTCCGCTTGGGCAATAGCATCTGCGGCAGACTTTTTCATCAGCCTGTTTTTGTAGCGCATTTTTGTGGTTGCGTTCAGTCTCATAGTATTGTTTTTGCGCAAAGCGCATGAGCATCAATTTCATCCAATTTATCCATTTTGTCTACCTCCGGTAAGTCAGCATCCCCCGTAAATACGAGGTTGTTATTGACGTTTACAGAGCGTCCAGTAGCATACCGATGCGTGATTTTCCTGAATAGTCAGGGACTGGGTCAGGAACCGTCATAGACGGTTCTGAATTTTGTTCGCCTGGATGATGAGAGCGAGAGTAGGTAGTTGAAGTAGGGAACGGAAAGTTCCAGTCTTGCAATTTCATATTCTTATTGCGGTTTTTTTGATTGTTTTGTTCTTTAAAGGCTTGACGGACAGCGTAATGCATATCCCGATAGTAATTTTCCACGCCTCCGGCTTTATTTACATTATCCTCAAATTGAGTATTAAATTTTTGTTGTAGTATCCGGTTCATTCGTAGTTTATCACAATCATTGAATATTTTATCACGGAAGTAACGAGGCATGGCCTTAGTAAATCCACCCGGTACAATGATATAGGACGCCTCATTTTCAACATCCCAGCGGGTCATTTGAGGCGTAAGATAGTTTAGGCCCATGCGTTTTAACATAAGCGAGAATTCAGGTAATCGGTCGTCTTGCTCGTGTTGTGGTACGCGAGATTCTTTACAGATATATTTAATAGTGTAGGCAATTGAATCGCCAGACACTTTGCCGAAATGGCAATATCCACGGCCCCAGGCTTTTTCAACTTGTTCAGGAGTAACTCCAAATATAATCGCATGATAATGCGGGCGCCAGGTTTTTGTACCGTATTCACCACAGGCATAATACCTAATAGATTTTAATCCGGTGTTTTTCCTAAGACGTTTCATAAATTTTTGGTAGTCCTGCTTTTGCAAGGTCATATAACCATTACTGCTAATAGGGCAGTTATCAGGAGCGTAAGTGAGAGTAATAAAAAGGCTAATATTATGCCTCTTTTCTTCTTGTAGTAAACGAAAACACCAACCATCAATGCGACGTTGACGACACTTAGGACATTTACCGCAAGGGACAGCATGATAAGCGTAATCCGATTCATCAGTTGGTTTCTTTTTTACTGATATCGGCGTCAGGCACATCGTCAGCGATTAGTAAATCAAGTACGTCTTGCCATGATACACGCTCAAGGTCAATGTCCTTAAGGTGTGAGGTAATCTCAAATACGGTCATGACAGCCGCTTTGAGAAGCTTAGATAGAACCTGGTGTGCCATAGCGCGGTATAGGACGTTTTGCGGTGATAGAATGGAAGATGTGAGCCACGACCTCATCCTGCGTAGGGTCAGTCACAGCGAAGACACGCTTGTCAGTTACAGCCTTGATAAAGGTGTTGTTAAGTGCAGGGCGAGAAGCGAATTTGCGGCCCATATGCCAGAAGTCCAGAGAAGTAGTCATTTGACCACAGATGCGGGAAGGATTATAGCGATACTCCGCGTAGCGCGGTAAGTCGCCGAAGGTTTCCTCATTGAGCCCATCCGTATTATCGTAGAATAGCTCTTGATTAAGTACAGGTTGTTCGCCCAGGTGAGCGAATTCAGGCCAGAAGAATTGCAGACGGTCAAACTTAGAAAAGTGACGAGGTAAGCCTTGATAGTAGGAGGTTTTCGGGCGAATGCTTACCAATGTAATGATATAGCCATGTTCCTCACAGAAGGAGAAGTGAGAGGTAGAGCCGCTTACAGAAATACCATGTCCTGCCATGTTAGCCTGCGGAGTTGCAGAGCCGGTTGCAGTGGCTGATGTCTGAAGTACCTCCGAAATGACCATTGTTGCTTTGTAGCCACCCAGATACTCCGGCCGTTGAAGGCGTTTATCTGATGAGCGGACGCCGAAGTGGGCAAGCAGAGTTTCCACGTACCTGGAACCCGCACGGGCGTTTTTTTCAAGCCATCGCTGTAAACTAAATGCATTGCGTAGGTCATTAAGTGTAGTTGCGGTCCCTGCATTGGATGTATCAATTTTAAGTGAATCGCCTGGGTCCCAGTAACCCATACCATGGTCAGCGAGAGTACCGGCAGCCATAGAGTGAGCCTCCGTATTCGCTTGTATCAGCACGTCATTTGTGATAGTGTTGTCAGTAGACGCTTGCCGGATTTGTGGCTTATTCGTCCAGTTAGTACCATCAAAAGGATTTGTCGCGATGCGCATTCCCTGTATGTCTAAAGGAATTTCAACGGCGTCCCTTTTTGGGGCGAAGGGTAGGCAAGAGGTAAAGTAGTCATGTTCCCATGCGCGAGTGCGAAGCGTAAGCAGCTCCGCGTTTACAGTAGAAGACTGATAGCCATCCTGCAGCATTATAGGCTTCAGACGGTTCAAGGTTTTCATCGCGATAGTACTCGTGATAGATGCGCTGATAGGCCGCGAAAGGCATAGCACTAATATCATCATACGGCTGATTGAGCAGGGACGCCGAGTTAATGGCGGAGAGGTGAGAGGGGAGAGCCTCACCACCGGGAAGTAAGAGCGGGAAGGCAGGAGGTACAGCACCGCCTACATAAGCCTCGCCGCCAGTAATGAATTATTCCAGTTACGGCCAGAGGATACGGAAGGGAACGAAAAAGTTGTGAAAGTGAATGTCAGTTTTATGCATGATTGGCGTGATCATTGGCATCATGCGGAACATAGCCTCGGTATTGATACGGAAGCGGTCACCCGGTACGCATTCCTGAATATGGCAAGGGACAAGCTTGCCGATTTTCATAGACATTTTTAAGTCGTACGAAAGGTCAAAGGTTGAGTGCTTAGGTGCACGTAGTTGAATGGAATTAAAAATACCCATTTTTAGAGATTTGTTAAAGTAAAAGATAGCCCCGTCAAATGACGGGGCCGTGACTTACATGCGGATGCCTCCGCGAGGAATTGTAATATTCCGTGTGAGAAGTTTGCGTTGGCGCCCCCTCATTTTAGAATAAGACCTATTTGTATGCCGCTGAAAACGGCGATGGCGAGATTTGAAAGCCATAACATAAGGAATTGAAAGTGAAGAAATTAGGTTGC
>CAWAID010000005.1:0-623092 GCA_963782125.1 uncultured Bacteroidota bacterium | reverse complement strand
ATGTTTATGTTAATTTACTGATTAGTGCGTTGCTCGGGCGGAAACGGCCGCCCTTACCAATCGGGAAGTAGAATGCATCATCGCCCAGCTTGCGTACTGGTCCCGCTACGAAACTGGCCGTTGAAGCGCCTGTGACCGTTGCGCCATCGGCAAAGATGAGCGGATTGGCTGCACTAGTATTGATAACACCGGTTGTAAATGTTGCGATGCCGCTTACGCGCGCGGGTGAGCTTAGCATAGCCATCCCGCCGGATTTCTGAAGCTGCAGGTTATTGAAAGCCATCGGTGCTGCAACAGTTGCGCTGGTCGCGGAAAGCGTTTGCGTAGTGCCGCCGTTCAGAATGACGGTACTAGTGCCCGGCAGCCAATTGCTGAGTGCCGATTGATTGTCCACATTACCCTTTATCGCCAGCGTACCGTTTTGCAAGTCAAGGATGCCCGTACTTTGGACCGTAAGGTTTCCATACACATTCAACCGGTCCTGGCCGTTGGCGTTATTGCCGAAGGAAAGCGAATTGCCGGCAGCTACTGTAAGGTTTGCCGCATAGGCCTTGCCGCTATATAGGGACGCATAAGCGGCACCATTGTCCAGCGTTACAGATTGGGCGGTATTGTTGATCGTAACGTTTGTTGTAGAATCCGGCACCCGCAGGGTCTGCCAATTGCTGCAATCAAACCAGTTGTGGTTTACCGTACCCGTCCACTGGCCCGCCTGCGCGGTGCTGGTGGTGATACTGAAGTTTATACAGGTGCTGCTGCCCAGAAAGTCGGTGCCACCGCTGTTATAATTGGGGTTAGTGAGATAAGAAGTCCAGTTGCCCGGCTGATTGATGGCGCTGATCCACCCGTACTTGTCGTTGGAAGTCGTGAAGTTGGCAAAGCTGAATTTCACCTTCGGGGCGGTGCTTGCTACATTGGTAGTGAAGCAGGACGCCTCGGGCACAATAATGGAGCCGCTCGTGCTGGCATAGCCGGGAGCACTCTGCCATCCGCTGGCCGTCCAGCCATAGAGCACGGTGCCGCTGTACGTAGCTTGCTGTGATGTGCCGGGCGTCCAGCTGCCGCCCTGCATCGCCCAAACCTGATCTGTTGAGGAAAGGTCGAAAGAACTGCCCATACCGCTCACATAGCTTCAGCGTCCAGTTCGCATCATCATTGGTGCCGCAAACGTAAATATGGTATGTGCTTAAAGCGCTGCCTGAGGCATCCTGCACGATCGTAAATACACGGCCCGCATTGAGCGTACTGGTGTTGCGTGTAAGCTGCAGCACACCTTCTGTATTGCCCCATTTGCCGGCTACAGAACGCTCATATCCGTTGTCGGTCAGATAGAAGGAAGTGCCGGCCGTGATATCCACATAAGAGACCAGCGATATTTCATCATTGACCGAGAGGGGCGTTGTGCGGTTTGCATCCGTATTTACGGCCACAATGGCCAGATCACCCTGCGCGAAGGTGGTAACGAAGAATACGTTGAATGCAGCAGATGTGGCGCTCGTCAACCCTGTGCTTGCGGCCGTGAGCGTAAGGCCGGTGCCTTGGGCCGTGTGCGTAAGTGTGGAGAAGGTAGCGACGCCGGCAACGGCGTTTACGCTTACCGGGCTGCCGCTGTGAGGGTGCCGGTTGAGCTGATACTTACTGGACTTGTAAAGCTCAGGTCAATATTACCGTTTGCGTCTGTTGCATTCAGCTTTACCGCCGGGGCCATTGCCTGATTAGTGCCGGTGTTGGTCGGTTGCTGCGCGAAGACAAGCTTGGTAGCCGTCACGTCAATTGAATTCACGCCGGCGGAAGATTGTGCAGCCGTAAAGGAAGCCTTTTGGCTGCTGCCCGTGCTTGAAGTGGTGAAATTGCCAGTGGATATAGAAAAGATGAAGTTCTTCCCATCATCTGTAGCACCAAGGGGAGCCTTCAAAGTAATACGCAGTGTATAGGTTGTATTGCCATCGTCCGGCGTGCTTAGGTTGAGGCCGGTAAACTGAAGCTGGCTGCTGGTGATGGCCGCATGCGCCAGTGGCGTACTGCTCACACCGTCAAAAAGCGCTGCATCATTAATTGTCGCGCTCCAGTCTGCTACGGGGCTGCCGCTACTGATTCTGGATACCGTAATGGCATTGACAATCGTGGGCAGTGCATCGCCGTCAGGTGTACCGCCGCCGTCGCGCACTGTAAAGCTCCATACCTGCGCACCGTCTGTATTGGTATTGATGCTGCCATTTGTCAGCGAAGAAATGCTTGCTGTCTCGCCGCCTGCGCTTACTACGTCGGATGTATTAGCCACTGTGGTAAAGCTGCCGGTTAACGGGCTGCTTGTCTGGTAGCACTTCGTTGTATTGTTGTATTCAAAAACAGCATAGAAATAGGTAGTACCGCCTGCAAGTGTGGTAACGCTGACCGAACTGCCGGTGCCGGCGTAAACAATCTTAGAAGCGCCCAGCGCCGTTGCGGAAGAAAAGCTGGCGTTGGCCGTGTAGGCTGTTCCGTCTGCCGGCACATCGCTAACCGCGCTTCCTACCTTCAGCAATACAAGCCTGTTGCTGCCGCCGCCGGCGGTAAAGGAAATAGTAGCTGTGGTGGTGCCCACGGTGGGTACCGTACCTGGCGCAACCTGCGTTGGATAAGCGCAAAGTGTTGTGAAGGCTGCACTGCTGCCGGATGTCAGGTAGCAGGTGGCGGTAGTATTGTATTCATACACATCGTACTTGTAAGCAGTAACGGCAGTCAGGCCAGAAATGCTGACACTCGTGCCCGTCCCGTCGTACACGACATAGTTGCCAGTGCCGGTGGTAGCGCCAGAACCGAAGACGGTGTTCGGGGTGTACGTGGTGCCCGACAGCGGCGCAACGGCAGCGGTACTGCTCAGGCGGGCTACGACAAGCACATTATTACCATTACCACGCGTCCAGTTTAGGTTTGCACCAGTCGCGCTTACGCTGCCGGCGCTGCCTGCCGTTGCCTGTGTGGTGGGCGCAGTACATCCTGCGCTCGCTGCCGCCCAGCTGAGATCGTCTATCGTAATCCGGCTGTTGTTGGTGTTCTGGCTGATGGACAGCGAGGTAAGCGTTGCGGCGCTTATGCCTGACCATGTATAGCTTACCACGCTGGAGAGGGTGGCGCCGGTGGTTGTCTTTGTGCCTTGGGATACGCCATTCACAAAGAGCTCCAGCACGCCTACATCGGGCGATCCAAAGGGGGCTTTGGCGCTGATAGTCACTGAACTTAGCCCAGCCGCCCCTTGAGCAGTGCTGATGCCTGCAGTGAGGCTTCCGTTGCGGATGGTAATGGCTTTGGATGTAATGGCCTGGTCGGTCCGGGCATCCGTTGCGCTCCAGGTCTGACCATTATCGCCGGCCCAGGTGCGGCTGGTGTAGGTAGCACTGCTGGCTGGGATGTTGCCGAAGCTTTCCGTGCCTTGCGCTGTAACACGCATTGCAGCGAGAAGGATGCAGCAGCTTATCACCAACATGCGGATGAGGCGATTTATCATCATAGATATTAGTTTGAGCTACAAAAATGGGAAGAATGAGATAACAAACCGCTAACACTTAATGAATTCTATCTTATTTCTTGCTTGGCGTACTGATGGATAAAAAAGGCTTACACATCCGCCTACATTTGCGCCGCAGCAAATCTGCGACCGTCCGTAAGCCATTCGCAATTCATTCCGCATTCCAACAATGATTCTCTCCGATTCCCGCATTCTTGAGGAAATAGAAAAAGGCAGCATTAAAATAACTCCATACGACCGCGCCTGCCTCGGCTCCAACTCTTATGATGTGCACCTTGGCGGCACCCTAGCTACCTACCGTGAGCATATATTGGATGCCAAGAAACACAATGAGATAGAATGTTTTGAGATCCCTGACGACGGCTTTGTGCTTTACCCGCACATTTTTTACCTCGGCGTCACGCTGGAATACACGGAGACGCATGCTCACGTTCCATTCTTAGAAGGCAAAAGCAGCACCGGCCGACTCGGCATAGACATCCATGCCACCGCCGGCAAGGGCGACGTAGGCTTTTGCGGCAACTGGACGCTGGAAATATCCGTCAAGCAACCCGTGAAGGTGTATAAGGGGATGCCCATTGGCCAACTCATTTACTTCCCGGTAGAAGGTGAAATTCTGGTACCGTACAATCGCAAGGGCAACGCGAAGTACAATGCCCAGCCCGACAAGCCGGTAGAGAGCATGATGTGGAAGAATCGCTTTTAAGCTGCGCGACCTTCCCCGAAAGGAAGGTCGCGTGCTTCTAAAAACATATAGTTTATCTGCAATTGTGCTGGTAAACGCTCCCCGATCCAGAAAAGTCCTATAGCGCAGTCAGGTGGCTTTGCAAGTAGGTCAGCGTTTGCTGCTGCAGGTTCAGGCTCATGCTCATATTATTGCTTATGGTCTGATTAAGCAGCTCACTATAATAGTAATTGCCGTTCTTAACGCTGATACCGATTATGTGCATATTCATGCCCACCGGCACATAATACCCGGTGCTAAGGGAGAAAGTATGCGTAGCGGTCACATAGCTACTCATATAGCAGACGGAGTTGATGCTCGGAAATACAATAAACACGCTGGTATTGCTACCATTGAACGAAGTGTCCGGTGCAATCGCGGATACATTCGTAATTGGCGTGCTGCTGTAGAAGTGATCGCAGTTTATCCAGTTAAATGAGGTGCAGGAATCAAATTGATGGCGCCACGTCTGGCCTTGTGTGCTGTCAAAGCGCGTGCCCGTGCTGGTGGTGCCGTTGCTGCCGTTTGTGCCTGTCCACACCACTACGGAATCTTCGTTATTCATATCGCCGTAATAAAGTTCCATTGGCTGATTGGAATAGGCTGGCTGAGCGAAGGATACCCGGTATTTGTTGGCTTTCAATTCCTGACCGCCCATCGTCGCGGAAACATATATCTCGCCGCCGCTTCGGAGCAGGCCGCCCGTAGCCATAATTGTGGCAGCTCGCGCGCCGATCATAGCGCCCGGCTTTGTCGCTTCCATCAGCTTTATTTGTACCGTACCGCTAGTCACCACCTGGCCAGCGGCATTCTTAAAAGAATTGGGATAGAACGTCAGCCGGGTGCCCTGCGCGCCGGTAATTGTAGTTGATACGCCGGCTGGCACATTGAAACTCTGCATCGCAGGCTGCAAAGGCGAGAAAAGCTGGCGCAGCCCTTTTTTAGAGTAAACGGTCGCGGGAGGCGTAGGCGGATTCGGCGTAGAGTTCACGGTCTCTGTCTCTTTATGACAGGCCGAGACCAGAATAGCGCCGGCGAGGACAACAAACAAAAAGTTGTGTGTAGTTTTCATGGAAACAAGCATTTGCCAGATAAGACGCTACGCAAACGAGGTTCGTTGGAAATATCTGAGAATATTCCTTCGCCGCGGTCCCTTTGCCAGATGCTACATCCCCGTTTTAAACGGATGCCGCTGCTCCCACTCGCTTCCTCCTTCACCCAGCCGTGCCTGCAAGGCCGCCACAATGCGCCGCAACACCGGATTGCGGATGTATAAAAACGTATTCAGGTATTGTGGCCGGCAGCCCACCCGCGCCTTCGCCTCCAGCGCCGTCCGGCCAAGAATGAGTTGCGGCTTTTTCAGTGAAACAGCCTGCTCAATGGCGAAAAAGAGGATATTGAAGTACAGATTCAGC
This sequence comes from uncultured Bacteroidota bacterium, assembly GCA_963782125.1. Taxonomy (GTDB): domain Bacteria; phylum Bacteroidota; class Bacteroidia; order Chitinophagales; family Chitinophagaceae; genus UBA1952. Next base: position 617,445 of record CAWAID010000005.1, on the reverse strand, counting down.
GCACTGTTCCGCTCATAGTCAAAGCCGATGTAGAACATATCAAAAGAGCCATCGTGCACCCAGCCCGAGGCAAAAGCAACCATCGCCTCGCCTTCCCAAATGGCCCAGACCTTCAGTTCATCGCCGTAAGCCCTTTTCAGCGTTGGTATAAACGTTTCATTCAGCAGGCCCATCCTTACCGGCTGATGCTCCGTCACTTGCCGGTATAGCCGGTAGATGTCGGCGGAATGCGCGGCAACCTCTTCAGTATTAAACTCCTGCACCCGTAGGGCTGCCCAGCTTTGGCGCACCTTGCGGAATCGCTGCGCATACTTATGCTTCAGGCTCTTTTCATAATCCTTCATATCGCTCCAATTGGCGGGAAGGTGGAGCTGCATGGAGATGTCGTTGCGAAGCAACAGATACTCCGGCGCGCTGTGTAAAAAATGCGGCGTAAGGGCTTCAGGCAATTCTTTCACGAGCACGGCAGCCGCGCCTTCCATTTTCGCCGCCGCTTTGGTTGCTTCATTATACCACACAAATGCCTCATAGGGCGATAGAGATGCATCCCACTGCACACTGGCCACATCGTGCCGGAACAATTGACCGCCGGTCAGCAATTTCGGGCGGAATGTTTGGGTAAATAGCTTCCACGCGCGGAATTGCCACGGCGGCAATGCATTTTCCTTCACATGCTCCGGCTTTGCGCGCAAAACCTGAAAGGCCGCTCGGGCCAGAATGCCGCCATCGCCACCGCGCAAAAGCGCATACCGCTGCGATACATCCGGCAGCTCTGTCGCCTCCTGAACAGACAGCGAACTGCGCAGCAAAAAATGCCCTTCAGGAAGCGCCAGATCCCAATCAGGCGGCAGGACAGATGCAGTGGCGGCCCATTCTGTATGCAGCCCGGCTTTGAGCTTATGGCAGCGCCGCATGGACACGTTTATTCATGAATAAATGCGGGATGCCTACTTCTTCAAAAACACCTCCCTTGACGGCGTAGCCGGCTTTTTCATAGAATGGTACAGCAGCCTGGCGGGCGTGCAGCGTAATGACGCCGTAACCACCTTCCGCTGCCAGCGACTCGGCCTCTACCAGCAGCAGGCGGCCGATGCCGCGCCTCTGCGCTTCCGGTGACACTGCCATCTGGCGCAGCTTAACTTCCTCAGTGCTCACATGGCGCATCAGCAGGCAGCCAATGACCCTTTCTGACTCGTCCATTGCTGCAATGATGGTCTCCGCGGCCTCGCCGCTCAGGTCTTCATTACGGAGCGAAAGGCCTATGGGGCGGCGCAGCACTTCTTCACGCAACGCCCATACACCAGCAAAAGCAGGGTCGGAGGGCGTAATCACTTTGAGCGTGGCGGAGGGCATGGGCTAAAGGTAGCCGCCCTGCCCCAATCGTTTTTATGGACCTTGGCTATGGCCGCATCCAAATGCCAAATCTCTGTTAGCGCCACTGTTTAGAAAGCTGGCTGTCGTTCCTTTGCAGCCCTGAAAAAGAGTCATGAAGAAGATTAGTGAATACCGGAAGCTGCTGGGTGTGAATGCATCGGCTACACTGGCCGAGCTGAAGTCCGTCTACCGCAGCCTTGTGAAAGAGTGGCACCCCGACAAGCACGTGCCCGAAAGCGAGGCGCATAAGGAGGCGGAGATAAAGAGCGCCGCCATTATTGAAGCCTATCATTTCCTGGTGAGTGTTGCGCCGGAAACAAAGGCGGCGGGTCTCGCGGCATACACCGTGACAGCCAATACCGCTGCCGTGACGCAAATTACCTTTGAGGACAAAGTGCTGGAGATTAAGTACGCCGACGGCTCCTCCTACGAATATTTTGGCGTGCCTAAGGAGCTTTATCTGAAGCTTGTGTACGCGCCGGTGCCTACACGGTTTGCCCGGCGGCACATCGTCCATTCCTTTCTGTACCGTCAGGCTACCAAGAAGGATGTGGTAGATGTGGAAGCATAGCCCGCTACTTTCAAAAAGCGGAATAAAACATCTCTTTAAAATCCCGTCCCGCAAGGCGGGGTTACCTTTGCGCCCGCGCGCAATGCCGTCTGATTCCCCGCTTAAAATTGCCCTTGTAGGCAACCCCAATTCCGGCAAGAGCTCCCTCTTCAATGCCCTCACCGGCCTGAAGCAAAAGGTGGGCAATTTTCCCGGCGTAACGGTAGATAAGAAGGTAGGTACTTTCCGTTTGGAAAGCGGTCAGCCAGGTGCAAGTGCTGGACCTACCGGGCACCTACAGCCTATATCCAAAAAGCGCGGATGAGCAGGTGACCTATGAGGTGCTGCTCAATCCCGAAAATGCAGACCGCCCGGAGCTCATCGTCGTCATTGCCGACGCGAGCAACCTGAAGCGCAACCTGCTCTTTTGCTCGCAGATCATGGATCTGAAGATACCGGTAGTGATTGCGCTCACCATGGGCGACATCGCGCGGCGCAAAGGCATCTCTGTAGATACAGCAGCCCTGGAGCGCATGATGGGCGTGCCGGTAGTAGCTATTAATCCCGCGGAAGGGAAAGGGCATCCCGCAGCTAAAAAAGCGGTCGCGGATATGGTGGGAATTAGTCGGACCGTTCGAACTGCTCGGAACGTCCATCACGACACATCCAACCCAGCCTCCAACGACTTTATAGATCTTCAGTGCTCTTACCGGCGACTGGATTGACGAAGTCAAAGGCCATTACCTATACAGATAGCACTTATGCTGCCCTGCACGTCGCCTGCAACTGGGCGGAGCTGCGCACCTCTCGGCTGCGCAGCGCATCCGGCTGGCTGCCTTGCTCGATGAAGTAGGCTTTCAGAAGCGTAAGGTGCAGGCGGAGGAGATCGTGCAGCGGTATACCCGCATCAACAGCATCATGGCGCAAAGCGTGGTGGAGGAAAGCCCGATGGCCAAGACGCTCCGCTCAGAGCGGATTGACAAGCTGCTGCTGCACCCGCTTGTGGGGTAACCTGATCCTGCTGGCCGTGCTGTTCCTGCTGTTCCAAAGCATTTTTACGCTGGCGCAGTACCCGATGGACTGGGTGGAAAGGGCTTTTGCCTGGATCGGCAGGTGGCTGGAACGCATGCTGCCGACAGGCTGGCTCCGCGACCTGCTGGTGAATGGCCTGCTGGCCGGCATCTCCGGCATCGCCGTCTTTATGCCGCAGATCATGGTCCTGTTCGGCTTTATCACCATCCTGGAAGACACCGGCTACATGGCGCGCATCTCCTTCCTTACCGACCGGCTCATGCGCTCCGTGGGGCTCAACGGCCGCTCGGTGATGCCGCTGATCTCCGGCATGGCCTGCGCGGTGCCGGCCATCATGGCCGCCCGCACCATCCAGAACAGAAAGGAGCGGCTCATCACCATCCTGGTGACGCCGCTGATGAGCTGCTCGGCGCGGCTGCCGGTCTATACCATCCTGATTGCGCTGGTCATTCCCGGCAAGTATCTTCCTCGGCATCTTCTCCCTGCAGGGCCTGGTGCTGATGGGTCTGTACCTGCTGGGCTTCGCTGGGCGCGCTGCTGGTGAGCAAGGTGCTGAGCCTTTATCATCAAGGTAAGAGACCGCTCTTTCTTCCTGATGGAGCTGCCGGTATATCGGGCGCCGCGCTGGAAGAATGTGGGCACCACCATGATGGAGAAGGCGAGGATTTTTGTGACCGATGCCGGCAAGGTGATCATGGTGATCTCGCTGCTGCTGTGGGGGCTTTCCATCCTTTGGGCCGCCGGCAGAGATGCGCGCAATCGATAGTGCATTATACCGCCCTGAAAGCCGCGCACCCTGCAAGAGGCACAATGTCACTGGACCGTGAACGCGGCACGGCCAACTGGAAGCCTCTTATGCCGGGCATGCTTGGCCATGCCATTGAGCCGGCCATCCGGCCGCTGGGCTTTGACTGGAAGATCGGCATTGCCCTGATCACCTCCTTTGCGGCGCGCGAGGTGTTTGTAGGCACCATGGCTACGCTCTATCAGCGTAGGCACGCGATGCGGCCGATGATGCGCCGCTGCGCGCAAAGATGCGCAGCCGCACGCGCGAGGACGGCACGCCCGGTGTATACCCTGGCTACGGGCCTCTCGCTGCTGATCTTTTACGTCTTTGCCATGCAGTGCATGAGCACGCTGGCCATTGTGAAGCGCGAGACCCGCAGCTGGAAGTGGCCGCTGATCCAGTTTGTGTATATGCTGGCAATGGCCTGGGCGGGGGCCTGGGTGGCGTATGTGATGGCTAAATGAGAAAGCCGCCGGTCTTCTTACACCTGACGGCTTTCTGAATCTTATCTCGCTGCAAGTCCAGCTGCTGCCGTACCGACCGAATCCTTTACCGCTCCACCCGCACCCCGCGCTCCTCCATCACCAGCCTTGCACCTGCTGCGCGGCCCTCCTGGGCTTCCTTCGCGGCCTTCACAAAGGCCACAAACAGCGGGTGCGGATTCTCCACCGTGCTCTTATACTCCGGGTGAAACTGCGTGCCGATGAAGAACGGGTGCTCCTCCACCTCCACAATCTCCACCAGGCCGGTTTCCGGGTTGATGCCGGAAGGCATCATGCCCGCCTCTTCAAAAGCAGCGAGGTATTCATTGTTGAACTCGTAGCGGTGGCGGTGGCGCTCGGTGATGTGGTGCTGCTGTACAGCTCGGCGATGTGGCTGCCTTCGCGCAGGTCGCAGGCATAGGCTGCCGAGGCGCATGGTGCCGCCCATCTGGGTAATGGCTTTCTGCTCCTCCATCATGGCAATGACCGGCGCGTTGGTGTCCGGATTCATTTCTGTGCTGTGGGCGTCTTCAAGACCCAGCACGTTGCGGGCAAACTCCACGCAGGCCATCTGCATCCCGAGGCAGATGCCGAAGAACGGAATCTGCTGCTCACGGGCAATTCGGATGGCTTCAATCTTCCCTTCAATGCCGCGGCGAGCCAAAGCCCGGCGCTACGAGGATGGCGTCCAGATGCTGCAGCTTTTCCAGCGCATTCTCCGGCGTCAGGTGCTCGCTGTGGATGTTGCGTACTTCCACCTTGCACTCGTTCATCGCGCCGGCATGGATGAGGGCTTCCAGGATGCTCTTGTAGGCATCCTGCAGCTCTACATACTTGCCGATGAGGCCGATGACGACTTTGCTCTTCGGGTAGCGCAGCTTATTCAGAAATTCCTTCCACTTTGTCAGGTCGGGCTCATCGCCGAGGGGCAGATCCAGCTTCTGGAGGCAGATGATGTCCAGGCGCTCGCGCAGCATTTCCAGCGGCACGCCGTAGATCGTATCGGCATCCAGCGCCTCAATCACCGCATCCTGGCGCACATTGCAGAAGAGGGCAATCTTTCGCTTCAGCTCTTTGTACAGCGGCTCTTCGGTGCGGCACACGAGGATATCGGGGTTGAGGCCGTTCTCGCTCATCATCTTCACGCTGTGCTGCGTAGGCTTGGTCTTCAGTTCCTTCGCCGCTTTGAGGTAAGGAATCAGCGTAAGGTGTACGACAATGCAGTTCTCGTCACCCAGCTCCCACTTCAGCTGGCGCACGGCTTCTATGTAAGGCAGGCTTTCAATATCGCCGACGGTGCCGCCCAGCTCTGTGATCACGATGTCGTACTTATCGCCCTCGCCCAGCAGCATGCATGCGCCGCTTGATCTCATCGGTGATATGCGGAATCACCTGCACCGTCTTGCCGAGGTAAGCGCCTTCGCGCTCCCTGTTGATGACGTGCTGGTAGATGCGGCCGGTGGTTACGTTATTCGCCTGCGAAGTAGGCGTGTTCAGGAAACGCTCGTAGTGGCCGAGGTCAAGGTCGGTCTCGGCGCCATCTTCGGTCACGTAGCATTCGCCATGCTCATAGGGATTGAGCGTGCCGGGGTCAACGTTGATATAAGGGTCAAACTTCTGGATGGTGGTGCGGTAGCCGCGCGCCTGCAGGAGTTTGGCGAGCGAGGCGGCAATGATGCCTTTACCCAAAGAAGAAGTGACCCCGCCGGTCACGAAGATGTATTTAGCCATGGCTGTAGATTTTCAGACTTGTCGTTGCTGACCGGCGCAAGACGCTGCACCAAAAGGGTCGGGCAAAGATAAAGAACTGCCCTTGCCCGGCACGAAGGATGTGCCACCACCTGCCTCATTTTTAACCTTGTGCGGAAGCTGTGGATTACTTGGCCATGGGCACCTCTTCTAATGCCTTATATACAGGCAAGCCTTTGGCAATGAACCAGTCGCGTTCGCGGTTGGCTCCCGGACTTTCACCAATTACTAATATACTTTCGCAAGCACCGATGGCCGCCATGGAGATACTCATAATGTCGTCATGATATGCGACGCCATCCGGTAACGCCGCCACAACTGGCAGCGCGGCATTAACACCGATAACGGGGATATGGCCAGCCAGCAGCAGGCTGGCACCAGCAGCATTGAGCGCCGCCAGATTTTTCAATCTTGCCTCAGTGGAAGGCGCAGAATAGGGGCCGGCTACGGCTATTATCATATAAAAACAAAAAAGCTGCCCTGTAGCAGGGCAGCTTCCAAGATAGGTGCTTGTGCAGCTTATTTGTTCTTAATCTTCGTCTCGTTGCCGTTGCTCTTCATCTTGCTGCCGTCGGCGTCTTTTACTTTTATCTCGTTGTCATTAACCTTCACTTTGCTGCCGTCGCTGTATTTGACTTTCGTCTCGTTGCCATTTGTTTTGACCTTTTCCGGTTCGGTGCTCATCATGTCGCCGCCGCTTGTCATTGTGGCATCACTACTCATGTTGCTGCTGGCTCGGCTCTCGTCATAGCTCCAGTCCGTGCCGGAACCATAATTGATGTAGCCGTTGGCCATCTGCATATTGCGGCCATATACGGTATCCGTGGTGCCCGGTTCCATAAACCAATCAACCGGCTCATTGGTTTGTGTATTTACAATGTAGTGGTGCACGGTATCTACCCGCACACTAATCATCTTCTTTGTCCGCAGATCTACGTACTGGACATTAGGCTTTGGCTGGAAGGCAGGCCGTGTAGTTGTTGTCGTGGTGGTCGTCGTAATCATGTTCGGATCAGATGCCGGAACAACCGCCGTATCCGTAGTTGTGGCGGTCGTCGTTGTGCCATTCTCGCAGGCAGCAAGGCTCATTGCCAGGAGTGCGATGACTGGGAGTTGAATTTTCATAGCAATATGTATTTGGTTTGATTAGCCTTTTCTGTAAAAGGATTAGGCCAAAGCAGCGCCAAAACCTGCACAGCCACTAATAATCGCTTGGATGCGCGCTAGTTAGTGTCGCCTGCTCTAAAAGATAAAATGCAAGCAGCAAAACAGCCAGGAAAGCCACTAAGCCCAATACCCCGAGCAGCCAGGATTTTCGCTTTTGAGAGAAGCGCAGCAGCAGTCCTTTTAGCTTTTGCCCGATAGAAGAGCGGTTACTGCGATGCCGGTGCCGCCTGCCGCGCTTATGCCGCCGGCCACTACTCCCACTACGCGAATGTCTTGATGAAGAAGAAGATGAGCCAAAAGATTCAGATTCCATAAATACAACACGGCAAAGATATACGGAGCCAAACATCTATGGTTTGCCTTGCGGCGAACCCGCTAAAGTTGTACCTGTTTTGCCTGTACAGCCGCCCCGAAAAACGTACTGCCTTTCTCTTCAAAGTCGCCGGCATTATCGGTTGTAAAAAAGCGGATGTCCTTGCTGCGCGAAAGACGGCTTTCCAGCTCGGGATGCCGGTTCAGATAATCGGCCAGGCTTTCAGCCACGATGCTGCCCTGCGAGATAAGGCGGATGCCTTCCGGCAGGTATTCCAGAATCTTGGGCGAAAGCAGCGGGTAATGCGTACAGGCCAGCAGTACTGAGTCAATGTCAGGCGATTGCGACAGCAATTCATTCAGATACTTTTCCACCAGATAATCTGCCGCCTCGCTTTCATGCTCGCCCGCCTCAATAATGCGGCACCCACAAGGGGCAGGCCTGCTGATAAACTTTCACGTTCGGGAAGAATTTGCCTATTTCAATTTCATAAGAGCCGCTCTGCACAGTGCCTTTAGTGCCCATCACGCCCACATGGCCGGTGTGGGAAAATGCACCAATCACCTCTGCCGTAGGGCGGATAACGCCGAGTACACGCTCGCTGTCGTGCAGGCCTGGCATGTCTTTCTGCTGAATGGTTCTCAGGGCCTTTGCGGATGCCGTATTGCAGGCAAGAATGATGAGCGGACAGCCCTGCGCAAACATCCATTGCACGCACTGCCACGTATAGGCGTGAATGCTTTCAAAGGAGCGGCTGCCGTACGGCGCGCGGGCATTATCGCCTAAATACAGGTAGTCATAATGCGGCAGCGCCTCGCGGATGGCGCGGAAGACGGTAAGGCCGCCATAGCCAGAGTCAAAGATGCCGATGGGGTGCGAATGCGAATTCAAAATGCAAAAGTCAAAAATGCTGCTCGTTATCTGCCCTTCCGCGACTAACACCAGAACACCGTGCCCCAAATATCCGAACCATTCAGCGCAATGAACCAAGGCTTGTCTTACCCGGGCTACAATGAATCCTTAAAAGACCTGGCATCCCTTTCCTTTGTTAAATAAGGCGCTGTCTTTACCTTCCGCCGGGCGCTGCGCTACTTTTGGCCGTCCCTTCAAAGGCAATTGCAACTCATGCGTTACACCCTCAGACGTCGCCGGCTGGTTGACGAATCCGATGCGAAGAAGATTAAGCAGCGAAAGCCCGTATGGCGGGAATGGCTGGATGCGGCGGTCTTTGCCATCGTGGCGGCTACCATTATCCGCACCTTTCTTGTGGAAGCCTACACCATCCCGTCCGAAAGTATGGAGGGGACGATGCTGGTGAATGACTACCTCTTTGTGAGCAAGCTGTCGTATGGGCCACGGCTGCCCATCACGCCGCTGGCGGTGCCGCTGGTGCATAATGTGATGCCGCTGACAGGCGGACGCTCTTACACAGATGCGGTGCAGTGGAAGTACCGCCGCCTGCCGGGGCTCGGCCACGTGGAGCGCTATGATGTGGTGGTATTCAACTTCCCCGACGGCGATACGGTGTTTAAGGATGAGGACGGGAACGTAAGACAGGAGGATTACTACACCATCCGCCGCCTGCCGCAGATGGAGCAAGACCAGATACTGAGCCATGGCATTGAGCACCGCCCGGTGGATAAGACGGATAATTACATCAAGCGTTGCGTGGGCATTCCGGGGGATGTGATAGAGCTGCGGGCGGGCGTGCTTTATAATAATGGCGCGCCGGCGCCGGACTTCCCGCATATCAAGCACGAGTATAGCGTGGTAACCAAGGGCGGCGGCTTTGGCGACGATACAAAGGAGGCCGCACAGATCAATGAGCAGAAGGACATCCGCCAAGGCCCGCCCGGGGCAACGTTTAATGTGCTGCTGCAAAACGGCGTGGTGGATGGCGTACGCCGCGCCCCGGAAGTAGCCAGCCTCACGCGCTACAGCGAGCCGGCAGGCGTGGTAGGCGGCCCGCTAGCTGGACATTCCCGCAAGACACGGCACATTTCAAGTGGAACGTGGACAACTTCGGCCCGGTAACGCTGCCGCGCAAGGGCACGAGCGTAACGCTGACGCCGGACAACATTGCGCTGTACCGCCGCATCATTTCGGTCTACGAAGGCAATAAATATGAGGAACGCGACGGCCAGTTCATCATTAACGACAAGCCGGCCACGAGCTACACTTTTAAGATGGACTATTACTGGATGATGGGCGACAACCGCCACAACTCGCTGGACTCGCGGTTCTGGGGCTTTGTGCCCGAGAGCCATGTGGTGGGCAAGGCCTCATTTGTATGGCTGAGCTATGGAGAAGGCGGCGTCCGGTGGCGGCGGATTTTTAGAGGCATTCATACGCTGGAGCAGTGATGCAACATTTAAAAGGCAAAATGCAAAAGGGTTTGCTGGCGATGCTGGCTGGGCTGGGCCTTCTGGCTTCCGCCTGCGGCAATGACACCTCGCAACAGCAGGACGCCGTTGCGCAGGGCGATGCCCATGTTGAGGAAGGCAAGGCCATCTTCCGGCAGAGCTGTACTACCTGCCACATGCTGAAAACAGATGCTACAGGCCCGGCGTTACAAGGCGTGCTTAAGCGCTGGGATGGCGACAGCGTGGCACTGCGAGCCTATATCCGCAACCCCGCAGCGAGCATTGAAGCAAAGGAACCGCATGCGCTCAAGGCATGGGAACAGTTCAAGCCTACGGTAATGCCGGCCTTCCCGCAACTGACCGATGAGCAGCTGAATAGTCTCATTGCTTACTTCCAGGGTGGCGCGTAATCTGTGGTTTTTCAAGCCTGCGTATTTTCGCCCCACTTTTACATACTGTGACGACTGCTCCTGTGCGGATAAGGAATACCCATTTTAAGAAAGACCGGCTCAATGCCGGCGATGCGCTTAACCGCGCCCATTTTCTGGCGCTTGCGCCCTTTGCCTTTGAGGCGGCACTTACCCTTCGCGACAGCGGCATTCTCAGTCTGCTGGAGGAGCGCAGCGATGCCGGCATCACGGCGGAAGAAGTTGCAGCTGCGGCGCAAATGCCGCTCAACTCTGTCTACGCCATTCTGGAAGCCGGCCTCGGCACCGGACTCGTGTCAGGTGATGAAGGCCGCTTTTACCTGACCATGGCTGGCTATCATTTCCTCCACAATGAAACCGTAAGGGCGAATACCGACTTCATGCGTGATGTATGCCTGCCCGGCATGAGTGCAATGGAAGCAAGCCTGCACAGTGCCCGTCCGCAAGGCCTGAAAGCGATCGCAAACGACGAAAACATTTTTGAAGCCCTTCCCCACTTGCCGAAAGACGTGCGCCGCAGCTGGTATGCCTTCAACAATCATCACAGTGACAGCGCCTTTACCGATTCCCTGCCTGTTGTGCTGGCAGAAAACCCCAAGCGCATCTTAGACATCGGTGGCGGAGCAGGCCGCTTTGCGCTCGCAGCACTTGACCGCGATGATGCGGTGCATATTGGCATTGCAGAGCTTAACCCGGATGAGGTGGCGGCGGAGCCCGGTATCAATGCGGCCATTCGCGCCGGGCGCGTCAGCCTCTATCCGCACGATGTGCTTGAGTTGGGCACTCCGCTGCCAGAAGGCTACGATACCATCTGGATGAGCCAGTTCTTGCCTTGCTTTTCGGAGGGCCAGATATTGGCCATCCTTGCCAAATGCGCGTCGTCATTGCCGGACGGCGGCAAGCTCTGGCTGCTGGAAACTTTTTGGGATCGCCAGCGGCACGAGGCAGCCGCCATTGCCCTGCAAATGACCTCACTATATTTTGTCAACATAGCTACTGGCCACAGCCGTATGTGGCGCAGCGATGCGCTCCTAAAGACCGTGGCCAGAGCTGGCTTTACCGTAGTTTCGGAGCAGGACGGCGTTGGCCGCGGGCATACACTGATTCAGCTCCGGAAGCGCTGACATTTCAAAACTCAAATTCAAAGGAAACTTATTACATACCACTCATTACTCAGCCTATGCAAGCGATACTGAAAGACGTTGACGTACTGGTTATTGGCGGCGGGCCTGCAGGTTCCATCGCGTCAGCTATTCTGCATAAGCATGGCTTGAAGGTTCAGATTGTAGAAAAGCTGCGCTTTCCGCGCTTTGTGATCGGCGAGAGCCTGCTGCCGCGCTGTATGGATGCGCTTGAGGAGGCCGGACTGCTGGATGCAGTGGCCGCTCAGGGTTTTCAAAGAAAGACAGGCGCGAAGTTTCTGTGGGGCGAGCAGCTTTGCGATTTCTCATTTTCCCAGCAGCATACCAAAGGGTACGACTATGCCTATCAGGTGCAGCGTGCCACTTTTGACAAGGCTTTGGCCGACGCGTGTGAGCAGCGCGGCATTCCGGTACATTACGAAACGGAAGTAACCGGCGTAACAGTCCATGATGACGGCAGTTCTACTACGACGGTAAAGCGTAAGGATGGGAGCACAGAGACAATAAATGCCCGTTTTATTGTGGACGGTTCCGGATATGGCCGCGTGCTGCCTACGCTCTTCGGACTCAACAAGCCCAGCACACAGTACACGCGCCGCGCACTGTTTTGCCATATGCAAGACCCGAACCGCCATGAAACGACCGAGCCGGACCGCATCATAATTATCGTGCATAATTTGAAGACCTGGATATGGGTCATTCCCTTCTCCGATGGTACAACTTCAGTTGGCTACGTAGGCAGTCCGGAGTTTTTTGAAAGCTATCCCGGCAACCCCACAGAGCAGTTTCTGGCCATGCTGAAGGCGGAGCCGTCGCTCGCCCGCCGCTTTCGTAATCCACAAATGGTGTGGGACGAGCCGCGCCTATTGCAGGGCTGGAGCGCATCGTCTGAGAAGTTTTACGGCAAAGGCTTTGTGCTGACCGGCAATGTGACCGAGTTTCTGGACCCTGTATTTTCGTCCGGAGTAACGCTGGCCAGCGTCTCTTCCCAGACGGCAGCTAACCTGGTGGTAAAACACCTGAAGGGTGAACAGGTGGACTGGGAGGCCGACTATATGAAGTTTATGGAGACTGGCGTTGACGTATTCCGCACCTTTGTGAATGGCTGGTACGATGGAACGCTATTCAAAATCTTCTTTGCCAACCAGCGCGACCAGAAGCTGATGAACCAAATCTGCTCCGTGCTGGCCGGCTATGTCTGGGACACGACAAACCCCTTCGTAAAAAATTCGGATAAGACGGTGCGCAATCTGGCCAATTTCCTGGACACCAGCCGTGCTGCACCGGTTGTGTAGGTTATCCGGCATTTCATTTCGCATTCCGAAAACCGCATTCCGCATTCGCAGAAGTATCTTTACGCCATGTCGCTTTACCGTTTTCGCGTTTATTGGGAGGAAGATGACCTGACTTACCGCGATATTGAAGTGTTGGACTCCCAAACGCTGCTGGACTTTCATGGGGCTATTCTGAAGGCTTATGAATTTGACGGCAAGCACACAGCTTCCTTTTTTGAAAGCAATGACCGCTGGGAACGCGGCCGCCGCTTTGCTTCCGACGTAATGAGCAACAAGAAGGATGCTCCGGCCCTTTCCATGACCAAGACGCCGGTGGCCGCACTTATCGCCACGCCTAATCAGAAGTTCGTTTACGAGTATGACCCGGCCAAGCAATGGACCTTTCTGGTGGAGCTCATCGGCATCTTAAAAGACGAGAATCCAAAGAAAACCTACCCGCTTGTCATTCGTAAAGAAGGCGTAGGGCCGGCACAATATGGCGTGAAGGGGCTGGCGGCTGAAAAAATGGTGCAGCTTGAGGAAGCTTATGACCTGAGTGCGGAAGACATGGCCGAAGGCTTTGGCTCTGAAGGCGAAGGCGGCTCCGAAGGCGGCGAAGAGAGCTATGCCGACAGCGGTGAAGAATAAGACGCTTATTGTCATAACCGGGCCGACGGCCTCCGGCAAGACGGCCGCAGCCATTGAGCTGGCGCAGCGGCTGAATACATCCATCATTTCCGCCGATTCGCGACAATGCTATCAGGGGATGGCCATCGGCACCGCGCAGCCTTCGGCAGAAGAACTGGCGGCGGTGAAGCATTACTTCATCAATGAATTCCCCGTCACGCAGCCCCAGACGGCAGCTTCCTTTGAGCGGCTGGCGCTGGGCTGGCTGGAAGAAATTTTTGCCCAACGAGATGTGGCTATTGTGTGCGGCGGCACCGGCCTCTACATTAAAGCGCTCTGTGAAGGCCTCGATGAGATGCCACAGGTGAATGCCGCGATTGCGGCGGCGGTGGAAGCGGCATACAAAGCCCGCGGCATCGCCTGGCTGCAGGAGACTTTGCAGCAGGAAGACCCCTCTTTTGCGAAGGGGCCGGAATGGAGCAATCCCGCACGGCTGCTGCGGGCACTGACCTTTAAACGCGCGACAGGCAGCAGTATTCTGGAATTTCGCAGCGGCGTGAAGAAAGAGCGGCCCTTCCGCATACTGAAATATGCCCTGGGCGTGCCGCGCGAGGAATTGTATGCCCGCATCAACCGGCGTACAGAGGCTATGATGGCCGCCGGCCTGCTGGAAGAAGTAAAGGCGATGCTGCCTTACCGCCACTTGCCACCTTTACAGACGGTTGGCTATACCGAGCTTTTTGATTTTCTGGACGGTGAGTATGCGCTGGGTGCTGCGAAAGAAAAAATTGCGCAGCACACCCGCAATTACGCCAAACGGCAGCTCACCTGGTTCCGGAAGGACACGGATATTAAATGGGTTGCAAACCTTGCAGGCCTCGGGGAGTCAGAAGGTTTATAGAAGCCTACTTTTGAACTATGCGCCGATTGCCCGCCCTTTTTCTGCTCCTTTTACTTGCCGCGTGCACACAGGCGCAGCCTGCTCGCTCTCCCAAAAGCCGGATTGGCGGGATTGCCATACGCCAAATCTGGATAGACAGCGTCTACAGGCAACTGAGCGAGGACGAGCGCATCGGCCAGCTCTTTATGGTGGCGGCTTATAGTGGCGGGCCGAAGCAGAATGTGGCCGAGATTGAAAAGCTTATCCGCGCACACCAGGTTGGCGGGCTCATCTTTATGCAGGGCGGGCCGGTGCGGCAGGCGCTACTCACCAACCGCTACCAGGAGATGGCACAAGTGCCGCTGCTGCTGAGCATGGATGCCGAATGGGGTTTAGGCATGCGCTTAGACAGCATCATCAACCTGCCGCGCGCCATGCAGATTGGCGCTACGAATGATGAGGGCCTGGCGTATGAAGTGGGCAAGACGATCGCACAGCAATGCAAGCGCCTCGGCGTGCATATCAACTTCGGGCCGGATGTGGATGTGAATAACAACCCCGCTAATCCCGTCATTAACTTCCGCTCCTTCGGCGAGGACAAGCGTCGGGTGGCGCGCCTTGCCAGCGCCTATATGCGCGGACAGCAGGAGGCGGGCGTGATGGCCTGTGCGAAGCACTTTCCCGGCCACGGCGATGTGAGCGTGGACTCCCACCTGGACCTGCCGCAGATTAAGAAGACGCGTGCGCAGCTGGACACGCTAGAGCTTTATCCCTTCAGAGAATTGATTAAGGACGGCGTACAGAGCGTTATGGTGGCCCACCTTGCCATCCCCGCGTTGGAGCGAGAGGCACACGTTCCTACTACGCTTTCTAAGAATACCGTAACCGGCCTCCTGAAAAGGGACATGGGCTTCAACGGTCTCGTGTTCACGGATGCGCTGAACATGCAGGGCGTGGCCAAGTACTTCCCACCGGGGGAGGTGGATGTGCGGGCCTTTGAAGCGGGTAATGATGTACTGCTCTTCTCACAAGATGTGCCTACGGCGATTGCGAAGATTAAGGCGGCGATAAAGAGCGGGCGCGTATCAGAAAAGGATTTGGAAACGCGGGTAAAGAAGATTTTGGCAGCTAAGTACAACGCCGGCCTCCATCATTTCCAGCCGATAGATACGGCGAACATCGCGGCGGATATCAATGCGCAGACCGCCTTGCTTAATGCGCGCGTAGCCGAGGCGGCCATTACGCAGGCACGCGACCGCAATGGCCTCCTCCCCCTGAAGCACCGCAGGTCCGTTATGCTGATAAGCGTTGGAGGCAGCCCTACCGCCGAGCTGGAAGATTTTCTACGGGAATATGCTGGCACTTACAGTAGCGCTATGGTATTGAAGGGCGCCGCGGAATCGTCAGCTGCCGCGGCTGAGGCTATGCTGAGCCGCACGCCGTACGATGCGGTTGTGCTGGTGGTACAAGGACTAAGCCTTTATCCTGGAAAGGAGTACGGCATGGATGAAGCGACGGTGGCCTTTCTCAAAAAAATGGCTGCCCGGCCCAATGTTATCGCCGTGGTGCAGGGCAATGCCTACGCCCTCAAATACGTTTGTAATGCCGGCACGCTTATTTGCAGCTACGAGGATAATGAATGGACAAAGGCGGCGCTGCTGAAACTGCTTAAAGAAGAAATCACAGCAAAGGGCAGCCTGCCGGTGACGCCGCCTTGCCTGAACTAATATGCGGCGCGGGATTTGCATTTCCCATCAAGTGAAAAGCCAAACAGACTGACAGCCGATGAAATGTGCGACGCAAGGAACGCTTGGGAGCGTGATGCTGCCGGTGAACAAAAAAATCTTATTGCTTAGCCTTCTACTGCTCTGTAGCCTGAAAGCTGCGGCACAAATCACTGTGAGCTATCCTGAAGGCCGTGGCCCGGTTACGCCTGTAGCCATGGATGCGCTTACGCCGGTGCAGTCGCTGGCAGAGGTGGGCATCATAGAGCCGTTTACAATTGCGAAGGCGGATGAACTAGTGGAGAAGGGCATTACACAGGCGGCCTACCCCGGCTGCCGGGTGCTGGCCGCCAAAGGCGGAAAAGTCTTTTACGATAGAAGCTTCGGCTACCTCACGTATGACAAGACGGCGCCCGTAACACCCTCCACGGTGTATGACCTTGCCTCCCTGACCAAGGTGGTAAGCACGACACTGGCCGTGATGCGCCTCACGGAACTGCAGCGCGTCAACCTGGACAAAACGCTCGGCGATTATCTGCCGCAAACGCGCGGTACCGATAAGGCTGACCTGACGCTGCGCAATCTGCTGCTGCACCAGGCAGGGCTGAAGGCCTGGATACCGTTTTACAAATCGCTGCTGGATAGCACCGGCGCATTGCAGGACACCGCCTTCCGCACAAGGTGGGATGGCCGCTACCGCATACAGGTGGCGAAGGACCTATACCTGCGCGAGGACTATGTAGACTACGGTCTGGAATGCCATCCTTACCAGCCCGCTGGAGAATACAGGGCGCTATGTCTATTCCGATCTGGACTATTACTTCCTCGCCGCAGTGGTAGAGAAGGTGATTGGCAAGCCCATCAACATGTATGTGGCGGAGCAGTTTTACATCCCGATGGGCCTGAAGAATGATCGGGCTACCTGCCGCTGCAATTTATCCGCCCGGACCTTATTGCGCCGACGAGAATGACGACGGACCTTCCGGCATCAGCTACTGCAGGGCTATGTGCACGACCCCGGCGCGGCGATGTTTGGCGGCGTGGCAGGCCATGCCGGCGTATTCTCTACCGCGGGCGAAGTGGCGGCGATTTTCCAGATGCTGCTGGCAGACGGGCAGCTGGCATGGCAAGCAGTACTTTAAGCCGGAGACAGTGCGCTATTTTACCGGCTATGGCTCGCGGCATCTCGCGGCGCGGGCTTGGCTTTGACAAGCCTGCGCCGGACGCCTTTGATGCGGGGCCGGCAGCTACACGCTGCAGCTGGCTATACGTTTGGACATCAGGGCTTTACGGGCACCTGCGCTTGGGCCGATCCTGCTACCGGCGTTGTGTTTGTATTTCTGTCCAACCGTGTGTATCCGAATGCCGAAAACGGACTTGATCAATAAGTTGAGCACGCGGACCACAGTACAGGACGCTATCTACAGCGCCCTTGGCATCCCGGATGACACAACCCGGCCAGCGGTGAAGCGAATGCAGCTTTATGGGCGGTAAGATCCTATACAGGGCTGCGCACGTATTCAGCACAAAATGGGTTAGATTGCTGGTAAATAAATTCCATAGCCGTGAAGCCATATTTACTTTTCATTGCATTCTTGATGCTTGCCGCAGGCGCCAGGGCGCAGGCACCCACTCTGGTAAAGGATATATGGTCCGGACCGAACTCTGCGCACCCCAATTCAATTACCGCTTTTGGCGACAAGCTGCTTTTTTCGGCTTCTGACAGCCTGTATGGGCAGGAATTATGGGAGTGGCGCATAGCCAGCAGTACGGCTGTCCGGGTTTCTGATAATGGCATCAAGAACTATTCTGGCTGCATCACGGAGGCAAGGCGGCCTATGCCGGTCTTTAATGGTCATGTATTTTTTATGGCGTACAAGTCTGCTTCTGCTACCTGCCTGCTAAAATATCAGGGCACCGGCGCACCGGATACAGTTTTTGGCAGTCCTAATATGAACTTTCGGAGCACTTGCGTTTTGGGCAATAAGCTCTACTTTTTTGCGGACACGGCAACTTTCAATGCTTACTTGTGGAGCTATGACGGTACAAATCCTCCTGTACGCCATCGCTATTTTAAAAACATTGTTCGCGGCGGCAACTGGTCTTCTTTGCTTATCCCTTACAAAGGCAAGCTCTATTTTGCAGCGGATACGGCAGGTTTCGGGGCAGAGCTTTTCTCATTTGACCCCCTTACCAATACCGCGAGCCTGGTAGCAGACATAAGCAAAGGCACCAAATCCTCGGACCCATCCGCCTTTATTGTGGGAGGTGGCAAGCTCTATTTTACGGCAACTGACTCCGCGCATGGAGAAGAGCTTTACAGCTTTGATGGCACTACTACAACCAGACTAACCGATGTTATTGCCGGGCCGGGCAGCGGCGTTGTGCTTTGCTGCAACATCGGTATGGCATATCATAAAGGCGGGATCTTTTTTGATGGTAACGTAAGCACGCCAACCGGCCATGCTGCCGTGTTCAGATATGATACCGCAAGCGGTATGACAATGAAGGTGTGTGACCCTTTTCCTACTATCGGCGGCACACTACCACAGCAATTCCTGTCCACACCCCACAATTTATATTTTTATGTAAGTAACTTATCTGCTCCCGGAGCGGAAGTGTGGAAGTATAACGGTACGGTGGCTGCTATGGTAGCCGATCTGAATCCGGGAAAAGGGAATGGTGTGTTTTCAAACCTGGAGCTGCATGAAGGATATGTTTACTTCGCAGGCGACAATGGCGCTACGGGCTATGAGCTGTACCGCATTCAGGATATTCCGCCAGCTGCAGGAATAGCCCCGTCCCAGTTACCAGAACGGGTGCGGCTTTATCCGAACCCTGCTATCAGTGGCCGTTTCAATATTGCTATTGAAAGCTACCACCCCGCCAGTCGGGTTATAGTCACTGTTTGCAATATCTTAGGTACACAGGTTCTTCAACAGGAATATGCGGATCCGGGTGCTGCTTTCATCCAGCAGATAGAGCTGACTGATGCGGCGGCAGGGACTTACTTAGCCAAAATAGAAGTTGATGGGAAGGTGGCTTATAAAAGATTAGTGGTAGAATAGATAGATACTCATCAAAAAAACGGCTGCCCGATGAGCAGCCGTTTTACATTCACACACACAACATTAATTCGTCTTAGAGAGCTGAACGCTTTGTGCTTCCTTGCCACGTTCCTGCACCTGAAGGGCGTAAATGCCGTTAGGCAGAGAGGAGACATCTATATCAAAACGGCCTGAACCTGCGCTGTATTTGTAAGACCGCACGAGCACTCCGTTCAGGTTAACCACAGATACCGTAACCGGCTCTGTGGTGCTCTGCGAAAGGATAATCCGGGTATAAGTCGCCGTTGGGTTTGGAAATACTTCAAGAATAGGGGCTGTATTGCGCTGGTAGGTACGGTTAAAGGCCGCAGCCTGCTGCTGATAAACGGCATACGACTCTGAAGGGGAGCCAGTGGTACCGCCAGTAAAGTTGGGCGGGCCGTAGCGATTATTGATGTTTTGTGTTTCCTGCGCGGAAGCGGAGACAGTAAGCAGGGCTAAGGCTGAGGCGTATAGTAATAAGCGTTTCATTGTTTAAGGCTTTGGTTGCCCAATAATTGTAAAGAGCGTTCCCGCATAGGTGAAAGGATTGTTAGAAAGGCGGCAGCGCCGTATAGTTCACACAAACCCTTTCTAACACCGACCTAGATAAAGCCACAAGGCACGAATTTGCCATTATATTAATAAATCTCTGCTCTGCCAATGAACTTCGGCTATGTCGCTGACGATGCGCAGCTTAACCATATTGATTTCAAGCTGCCGCCGGACGATCCCGGAAATATCCGTGTGTTGGCTGCGGGAAAAGGCAAGACCAGGATCTATGTGGGCTGTGCAGAATACCGCGTTAAGGAATGGAAGAATCTGCTTTATCCTAAAAGCACAAAGGAAGCCGATATGCTAGCCCTCTATGCGCAGCAGTTCAACGTAATGGAGATGAATGGTACGCACTATAAAATTTACCCACCTGATCATATTGCCAGGTGGGCAGCGGCCGCCGGCGACCGGCCTTTTTTGTTCCTGCCTAAGTTTCCCCAGATCATATCCCACGAAAGTCACGGCTATGATGAGCTGCAGCAAAGTACGGCGGCATTTATTGAAAGCGTAAGCGCATTTGACGCGCACTTAGGGCCAATGTTTCTCCAGATGAGCGAGTGGTACCATCCGGGCACAAGACAGGCCCTGTTTGCTTACCTTGCATCGATGCCAGAGGGATATACCTATTTTGTGGAGCTACGCCATTCTGCCTGGTTTACAGAATATTATGTCCGGCAGGAGCTGCTGGCGGCGCTGCGCGGCATGGGTATCGGGCTGGTTATTACCGACACGCCCGGCCACCGCGAATTGCTGCACATGGCGCTTACTATTCCCAAAATTATGCTGCGATTTGTAGGGCGGCATCGTCATCCCAGCACGGCACTGCGGGCAGACGAGTGGCTGGAGCGTATCGGAAGCTGGATGTCAGGCGGTCTGGAAGCGGTGTATTTTATTACCCATACCGGCCATTCTGCGCCACAAACAGCGAGAGCAGTGATTGAAAAGATGAATGAGCGTTGGGGAACGAGTCTGGAACTGCCGAGGTTATTGGAGGACTAATCGTTTGTGCGTTTGATTGTTGGAGCGTCTTGAGAACCAATTCAATGCCGAATGCCTTCCGTTGAGCCGCCCTTCCTACAAATAAAAAGCCCGGGCTGCACGAAAACAGCCCAGGCTATCACACACACAACGTTTATGAGGCAGCGGCTTAGCCGTTGTTAGTACGGCTGCCGCCCCGATTGTTCAATAAAGCTACCAGCAACAAAATGAATACCGCCGCGCCTATTACCCATACCCAGGGCGAGGTGTACCAGCCTTCTGAGGAGGAGGTACTGGTCTTGGAAGTGGTTACGTTGACACTTGCACCGCCGCCGTCCTGAGCAATTGCCCAATAGCCGAGCATCGTAGCGCAAAGCGTCATTAAAAATCCGCGCAGCGCCAAAAGTAGTCTTGTTGGTTTCATAATGTAGCTTGTTTAAAAAGGTGATGTTTAAACGCGCCGCGCATTTTATAACGCAGGTCCATTGCCTGTAAAAAAGTGATGCCAGCTTCTGGAATAGTGACCTGCTACGCACGGCTGACCATACCCGCCGCCCTCATGCGTATCTTGCGCCCCAATTATGAGAGTCGTTCCCGGCGAGGTTAAGACTGCGCAGCTTCATGCCCACCTCCTGGGCGCTGTTGCGCCACGCCCTATTTGCTTTGCGTCAACCGTGGATGTTGATGGCAGGCCAAATCTTTCTCCCTTTTCATTCTTCAACGTATTTGGATCTAAGCCGCCTGTCCTCATTTTTTCGCCTGCGCGGCGCGTACGGGACAACACCATTAAACATACCCTTGAGAATATTCAGGCTACCAAAGAGGTGGTTATCAATGTCGTTTCTTATGACATTGTACAACAGATGAGTCTTGCTTCCTGCGAGTTTCCGGCGGGCGTGGACGAGTTTGCAAAGGCTGGTTTCACACCGCTCCCTTCTGACATGGTGAAGCCATTCCGCGTAGCGGAAAGCCCGGCACAGCTGGAATGCCGTGTGCAGCAAGTCATTGAAACCGGACAGGAAGGCGGTGCAGGCAACCTTATTATCTGCGAGCTGCTCTGCATGCATATAAACGACGATGTACTGAACGAAGCCGGTATTATTGACCCACATAAGATAGATCTGGTTGCACGCATGGGCGGCGACTACTATTGCCGCGCATCCGGCAGTGCCGTTTTTACCGTTCCGAAGCCCAATATGCAGCTGGGCATTGGCGTAGATGCTTTGCCGGAGTCCATCCGCACGAGCCATGTGCTTACAGGGAATAACCTGGGCATGCTGGGAAACAGCAGCGCTATGCCCGTGGTAGCCGAGCCATTTTACGATGACCGGCTCTCCCAGATCCTGCGCGACTACGATGCCGATCCGCGGGCGCTGGAGCGCGAGCTACACCTGTATGCCAAAGAGCTGCTGGACGCCGGGGAGGTGGCTAAAGCCTGGAGTGTGCTGATGGCCAGCGAATAGTCACTTCCTTCAACGCTAAGCCCACAAGACATTGGCTTCCCTCAAAAACCTTGCAGGACAAACACTGTGGTACGGCGTGAGCACCATCGCCGCGCAGATGATTAATTTTCTGCAAAACCCCATCCTCACGTATTTGCTGAATGATGGCCGGGGGCGGGAGCGTTTCGGGGAAATCTCCTTTTTGTACGCGGTCATTCCCTTTGCCAATGTCATTTTCACCTACGGGATGACGACGGCCTTCTTTCGGTTCTCGGCAAAGGCAGAAGACAAGGACCGGCTGTTCCAGACCACCTTTGGCAGCCTGCTCGGAAGCACCATATTGCTGAGTCTGCTATTCTACGCTATCAGGATGCCTATTGCAGGATTCCTGAACCTGGGCGCACACACCGAGTACATCACGTGGGCCATTATCATCATTGCGCTGGATGCGTTGGCCGCTATACCTTTTGCACGGCTGCGGGCGGCGGGCCGGCCGCGGAAGTATGCTTTTGTGCGGCTGGCGGGCATTTGTATCAATCTGCTTTCAATTGTCTTTCTCGTTGGCATGGCACCACATTGGGTAGCTACGCACCGGGGCAGTGGATTTGCGCATTGGTATAGCCGCTACACCGCCACAGGCTTTGTCCTGATGGCTAATATCCTGCAGAATGTCTTTGTATTCTTAGCGCTTTGGCGGGAATGGCAGGGCTTCCGGTTTCGCTTTGATACGGCGCTACTGCGTACCATTCTGGCTTATTCACTACCCTTCGTCATTATCGGGCTCGGTGGAATGGTGAATGAAACACTTGACCGGGTAATGCTGCTGAAGCTGTGCCCGGCGGCACGGGCGCGGCCAAGGAGGCAGTAGGCATTTACAACAGCAATTATAAGCTGGCCATCATCATCACGCTCTTTATCCGGGCATTCCAAATGGCGGCAGAGCCATTCTTCTTTGCGCAAAGCGCGGATAAGAACGCCCCGAAGACCTATGCGCGGGTGATGAAGTGGTTTGTGATTACGGTGTGCTTTGCCTTTCTTTCTACCGTTCTGTTTTTAGACGTTTGGCAATACATTGAAGGGCCCGCTTATCGCTCCGGGCTTGGGGTGGTGCCCATCCTGCTACTGGCCAATATCGCGCTGGGCATCTATTATAATCTTGCGGTCTGGTATAAAATCACGGCAAAGCTGATTTGGGGCATCGGAATTACCCTCTTTGGCGCCGCGCTGACGTTGCTGATCAACTTCGCGTTCATCCCGCGCTTTGGCATGTGGGCTTGCGCATGGGCGACACTGATTTGCTATGCGACCATGATGGTAGTTTCCTACCTGGCAGGGCAGAAGCATTTTCCGGTGCCTTACCCAATGAAAAAGCTGCTGAGCTACCTGGTGGTGATTGTGCTCATGGCATTAGCGCAGCAGGGAATAATGGCCCTGACGCACATCGTATTGCTCCGGCTGACAAGTGGCTGTATTATGCTGCTTGCATTTATAGCGCTTGTGTGGAAGACGGAGCGGAAAGAGTTGGCCGGTTTTCCGGTGATCGGACGGTTTGCGAAGTAATTATCATCCGGTGTTGCTTCACCGGCAGCGCCGTATTGATAAATAGTTTTTTTAAGCTACCCAATACATGTCCACCTCGCCTTTATTCTTGGCTTTAATTTTCCCCCGATACTCGCAATGGAAGTTTCCTTTCAGTAGCTCGTAGGTCCTGCCGCTGATGTTGATCTTGCCAGGTGCAGAGGCGCTTTCCATGCGGCTGGCCAGGTTCACGCTGTCGCCCCAGATGTCATAGACGAACTTCTTATTGCCCACAATGCCGGCAATCACCGACCCGGAATGGATGCCAATGCGCACATCCGTGATCACGTATTTGCCCGAAAGCTGCCTGTCCAGCATGTATTGCAGGATTTCAGTAGCTGCCTTAGTGGTCTTCACGGCATGCTGCGGGTCTTCCACTGGCAGGCCCGAGACAGCGAGATAAGCATCGCCGATGGTCTTAATTTTCTCCAGCCCGTTCTTTTCAATAATGACGTCAAAGGCCTTGAAGCATTCATCCAGCTCCGCCACCAGCGCCTCCGGGCTTAGTTTTTCCGAGATATGCGTGAAGTTGACAAAGTCCGTAAACAGGATGCTCACATTCTCAAACTGGCGGGCTTTGGCGAAGCCTTGCTCCTTCAGCTCGTCGGCCACTTCCTTAGGCAGAATATTGGCCAACAGGTCGTCGCTTTTTTTCTTCTCGCTCATCAGCTCGTGCGTGCGCTCTTCTACCCGCTGCTCTAAAAGCTGGCTGTATTGCTCGAGTTGCTTGCGTGCGGCAATGCGCTGGGTGATGTTCTGGAAGACGGCAATAGAAGAGATGATGCGCTGCTGCTCATCGTAGATAGGCCGCGCCGTCACCTGCAGGGAAGTTACCTTGCCATTCTCGCGTAATTCCATGTCTTCTACGCTCATGGTCTTGCCTTCCAAGGCTTTGAAAATCGGCCATTCCTCCAGCGGGTACACCTCGTCGGTCCCGGACTTATACACCTTCTGAAAATAGCTGTGTGTGTCCGCGCTGCCTTCAATGTGGCGCTCCATCAGCAGCTCATTGGCCGCTTCGTTGGTGTAATGGGGCTTTCCGTCCTTGTCCATCACATACACGCCTACCGGCATTGCTTCGAGGAATTGAGACAAGCGCTCCTCGCTTTCCTTCAGCGTTTTCTCGCGAATGGATATGATGCGCGCCCCTAGACTTAGTGAGAAGAGCGCCAGCTCAAGACTCACACCAATCTGTACCAGCACGTTGGCCTGCATCCCAAAGATGAAGGTGGGCAGCACGCCCAGCATCTGCAGGATTGATATCATCAGCAGCGTGATGTAGAAGGAATTTGCAATCAGGAAGTACCGCGCCGGTACATTCTTCTGCAAAGTCTTGCGCACGGCCAGCGTAAGGATGAGCGGATAAGCGAAGAGCGCAATACAGAAGCACACCGGGATGGCGATATAGTGCCAGCCGAGCGCAGAAGGAATAAGTGCAATTCCGGCAATGATGCTAATGACACGCAGGATGCCGTCAATACGCGAAAAGCTCTTTTTCGTTTCCAGAATTTCCCGTGCAAAAAGAATGTACGACGCCAGTGCGGAGATGCCAGTAAAGAGCACCAGACTTTCCTGATAAGAAGCGTTAGGCATTAGCAGCGCTGACGCCTCGCCAGAGAGCGCATAAACGTAGCCGAGTATGGAGAGGTTATAGCAGAAATACCACAGGTAGGCCCTGGACTTTGTGATGAAGAGCAGGAATAGATTGTACAGCGCCATGATGGCGACAATGCCAAGAAAAATCAGATTGTAGTTCAGCGTATTGCCGTAAGCGCGGAAAAAATACTCCCGCGTGTGAAGCGTAGGTTTCAGCGGTACAAACTGAAAGAAAGGTGCCTTGCCGGTAACGACATACATGTAGCACTTGGCCGTCTGCCCGGGCGCAATGCTGATATCGGCAAAGGAAAAATGGCCGTACAGTAGCTTTTTCTCCTTGTTTGGAAAGCGGATGCCGCCACGCTGCACGCTGTAACCGCTGGGGCCGTCCGTGAAGTAAAAGGCGATGGAGTCAAACTTAGTGGTGCCGATGTAAAACGTCTGCGGCGTTGAGCGGTTATTGACGATGGAGAAACGCAGCCAGTAATTGGTGCCATCGGCATAGAGGTCGGTGCCGCCCGCCGATTTGAATGCTGCGTCCAGACGTCCGCTGATCACATCGGCTGCCTCGGCGTGTTGCGAAAGCACCTGTACATATGGCGTCAGTTCCAGCCGGTCTTTTACATAGTCGGCTTCAATGCTTGGCTGTGCATGCAGGCTTTGACTTAAGTAAAGGAGGATCAGAAAAAGTGGGAGGACGCGATGCATAAGAGTTTCCTTATTCAAAATCCTTTTTAGCGTAAGCAATTTTATCCCATTCAGGAACGACTAAAGATATACCGGCTTCCTTACCGCACAATGCCTGTGCAGTCAGAATACCGCTCACGACCGCGCCTTCTACAAATCCGGCATTCATACCGTTCTGAATCCAGTCTCCGGTGAGCCAGACATTATCAAAGCCGCTTTCATCTGCGCGCAGCCGGTATTTAGAGCTGCCTGCCAGCGAAAGCACGTAGCGTTCCGAAGGGTCAATGTTTGCACGAATATACTGACCGTCAATCCGCTGTTCCCCTTCGCGGTTTTGTAAGTCCACCAGCAGATTCCAGTCAAAATCGCCATCTTCCGCGAAAGCGGCGGGAATGATATGGCGCAGGTCATGCTTCATGTAAGCCAGCATGTTTTCGCGCACAAGGTTATTCTCCCACTTCGGGAAGCCATAGACATGGTAAGGCAGAATATTCGCCGCATCTGTATAAGCGCCGCAGATGTAGGCCACGAATTTCGCTTCATCGCCCGGCCATTGCTCGCGCTTCAGGATTTGGTTCATCGCGGAGAAAGTGTCCAGCGGCTCCACGTAGGCGGAAAGGAGCTTATCGTCTTCAATGCCGAGGGCCGCGGCATCTTTATTCAGCCAGAATTGAAAAGCCTGCGTTTGCACCGTAGCCACCTTGCTCAGCATCTTCTGCCACGCAGGATTCGCGTCAATAAGCCGGTAGGCGAAGTGCGGCAGCGATGCCAGCGATGCGCCGATGACGACTTCGTCAAAATCATCACCGCGCTGAAGCGTCACGTCTTCCTTGTATTGCCAGGCCGACCATGCGCTTTCCAGGTTAATGTCTTCCGCCTGCAGTGCCGCGGCCTGCGCTTCATCTATCTGTTCGTACAGCGGCTCTGAGGGCCAGCAGCGCAATCCTTTTACTTCCAGCAGCGGATGATAATCGTAGGTTTCGCTCTTCAGCTTTACCTGCTTTTGAAAGACAATCTGCGCTACCGTCTTCTTGTCTTCAGAAAGCTTCAGGTCGGTGACTTTATGAAAGAACTTCACTTTTACGCCTTCGCGTATGAACAGCTCATAGGCAGGCGCGAAGATGGTATCACCCATGCCGGCCTGCATCCGGAAGACCACGTTCTCTTTGCAAGTAAAGGCAAGCCGCAAAAAAATATTGAGCATCGTGCCGGCCTCAGCATTGCCCTGCGTGATGTCGCCGTTCTTGAAAGCAAAAGGCCCGTCGTACATGCTCTTCACCAGCGGCGATGGAATGGTGAGCGCCTTGTCCGCACCATGCATCACCAGCCAGTCGGCGTAGTCGTACTCATTAATCACAGGATAGTCCAGCGACACCTTTCCGCCCTCGCACTTCAGCACGCCGTCGGCTATCATGCCGGTGAGCATGGCTACGACGAGGTCAGTAGAAACCCACAGGCGGCGGGCGGCGGTATCGCGGTAAACGGCTTCTCCGATTAAATCCCAAATCCATTTGCGCAGGTTGTGCAGCATGGTCAGGTGATGGCCGTTGTGAAAGTCGTTCACCCGAATCATGAGCTGCACCATCTCGCGGAACATCTTTTCCGCAAGGGCCGCCAATCCGTCTTCCACCTTGTGCTCAATGCGTTGCACGGCCTCGTGCATGGCGGGCGGAAAAACGAATTCCTTCAGCCGCTGCCAGATGGAATGATGCTCCGCTTGCGGCGTGGCGCTATCCAAATGCTGCGCGCCGTGAAAGGCATCGCGCAAAAAGGCGAACATATTTGTGATAAGGTCTTCCCAGGTCACCGGCTTACCGTCGCCCACTTCGCCGGCCATCTTCGGGAAATTAATCTTCCAGTCCACCCAGCCGTCACCCACGGGCTCCTCAAAAATCATGAAGGGCTGGCCTTTAAAGGCTTCGTCAAACGTGGCGAGCGGAGCGCCCGCCGGTCTGCCTAACTCTTTATACACTTCGCGCATCATCGCGAAGGCATTCTCATAAAAGCCCATCCAGAGGTGCAGGCCGTGCTCCTCCACACGGTAACCAATCTTCCGGTTGACGCCGCTGGCGCCTTTGCCGCCCAGCCGCCAGCCCATCTGGTAGAGCGTGATGTCATAACGTGCCTTCCAGTCAGGCTCGCGCATTAGCTGGTAAATGGCGGTAGTGGCGGACAGGCCTCCGCCGATGACGGCGAGCTTCTTCGGTTGTCTGGGTGTTGTATCCATTTAGCGTGATGGGTGTTATCGTCGGCAATGGCTTCGGCGGTGGTGCGCCCGTCTTCCTCCTCATAGTCGCAAAGGTCTTTGCGGGTGTAGAGATGGATATATACAATGTCCAGCACAAGAGTGGCGACGCACATCGTTATCAGGAACTGGCTGTTCGGCCACGTTCCTTTCCAGGCAAGCACGAAGGACGCAGCAGAGATGCTCCCTGTGCCGAGCATCTTGAACCAAGCCGCCGTGGTGCTGAAGCCTTTGCCGCGGAATTGCGGATAGTTGAGCAGTTGGTAAATGTAGAGCCCTGACATCGCTACATTAATCAGCAGGGCCGATACGACACCAAGCTGATTATCGTCGTGGTCTTCGGTCATGAAATAGACGATGCCGAGCCAGGCTAGGAGGCAGAAGAAATACCAGAAGCGCCAGTTGTTGGAAAGGAATCGGTTGGTGACCAGCTTGCGCCCATGCGTAAAAGCGTAGTAGTTGATGAAGAGGTCGCCGAAGAACCACAGCCGGCATCCCCAGTTAAAGAAAGGGCCGAGGTCGCCGCGGAACAGGAATGACCAGCAAAACTCCCAGGCGATGTTGCCTGTGGCCACAATCATCGGCATCTCGCAGATGCCGAACCGACGGCAGTCGCGGATGATTTTCAAGTAAGCGACCGCCCAGAAGATAAAGCCGAAGGAGAACAGCGACAGCTCCAGCATATCATAAGTCTTCAGATTGAAGAAATGGAGCCACCACTGGACAAAGTGGTCAATGATATTCATAGGCGCAGCGGATATGGGCGCGACAATGTAATACTTTTAATAAATTTTCACACTATGGGTTATACACCACTCTGGGGCACGAGCCGCTCCGTCTTTGCCGCCATCAGTATGAAAAAGGCTGCTCTGGCAGGCTTTCTGACGTCCGACCTCGGCTTTACACCCTGCGCCCTCGTGCCGGAAGACGAGCATCCTGTGGTCTATATGCTCAACCGGCAGAAGATTCGCATGTTCCTGCCCTTCTTTATCATGCACTATTGGGAGATGATACCGCTCATCCCTTATGTGCATTTTAAGGATAAGCCGGAAAAGCCTTACCAGACCTCCCCGATATTGTATGTGAGTAGTTGGATGATTGTGCTCGGCGCGCGCATCATGTGGCACTTGAATAAGGTCTGTGCGAAGTTTGACGTCACGCCGCCGATGAAGCAGTTGCCTGCAGTAAAGCATCTTTCAGCGCAGGTCTTCCGTAAGACAACAAAGGCTATTACCATCAGTGCAGAACTGACGGGAGATGGTGGCGCGCCATCCGGCTTTCCGAATGCAGAACAGCTTGGAGGGCTGCTTTCTTCCGATGCGCTCATTGTAAGCTATGCCAGCGGCCCGGGCACACAAGACAAATATTGGACAGCGGCTTACCAATTCACGATCCAGGAAGTACAGCCTTGCAACGCGCGGATAGATGTGCTGGATGTTGAAGGATTGCCAAGAGAGACATTCAGCGTGCCGCCAATAACCGATGCGGTGCTTGGTAGCCTTCCGGGTAAACTTTTCGTGGAAGTTGCCATGGCCTGGAGCGTATAAGCCGGGCACATGAATACCATCTGAATCGGTATATTTTCCAGTAGGCTTTTTTAGCAACGGGCTTTTGAAAAGCAAGGCTTGGAGTGCCTCATTTTTCGACAGTTTACAACAAATAAAAAGCTGAAAACTCCGTTCCCGGGGCGCATAAAAAGAAAAAACCCTTACCGCGACAGCAATGGTTTTCATGTTTGGTAGAGAGGAGCGGCGAGATGTCTAATTCTTTTAAGCAATACCTTGTTTTTATAAAGAACCTTTTTTAGAAATCCGGGAAGCGGCAACAGCGATTGTGCTTGTTGATGGACCTAATGGTAAAAAACTGGCATTCACACTATTTCAGCATGCCAGCTCATTCCGCCTTCCACGATTCTGTTTTATACACAAGGTTTACTAGCTCTTCGCTAAAAAACGTATTCACATAGGGTGTAAATGTGTTTGGCCCTTTAATGGATTTCATATGCTTCACAAGCGCAATCAATTCTTTTTTGCTCGCTTTGCTCAGCCATTGTTTGAAATTGGCTACGGCTGCCGGGTGGTCCTCTGGGCCATACCCGTCGGCATCCCAACCGCAGGCAACTATAAGATTTAGCTGTGCCCATAACGAGGCCTGGCTAGCTGCCTGCTTTAGCATGACCGAAAAATCTTTTTCCGGCCGGTCGCTTAGCCCCCGGGCAGTGATAATCGCGTAGGTGTTCAACGCATCCGGGTCGCCAATTGCTACGCCTGCCTTCACAGCAGAAAGCATCCCGTATTTTTCCAGTGGCATTGCGAAGTGCCTGTAGAAATACCGGTCGCTTTTCTTTTTGCCCAATATTGCGCTCATTTGTGAAAAGTGGTGCGTTTCATAATCAAAGGACTGTGAGTTATCACTCCACAGCCTTTCTAAAAGCACAATGCTTTTATTACCGTGCAGCTTGAATATTTGCTTCCAGTCTTCTTCTTTATAGCGCTCCCAAAACTTGTCGCTTGCCAGTACATTAATCCGCCGCATTTCATAGAGAAATTTTTCCGGCGGATGCGGCGTATAGAGTGCGGTATGTAGCACCGCCTCATACCGGTTCGGGTCAGGATTGGCTGGCTTATCATATTGGCCTGCCGCCGACCGGAACTTAAGCAGCGCATACGAAAAGGGGTCGTACATAGGGCCTTCCCCGGTGCGGGCCACGGCATTGTACATTGCTGCTACTAGCGCTGGATTACGGGCGCATATATCTGCAAACCGGGTAGCGATTTTCAGGTTGTTCGCTTCATCATACATGGGGGCGCTATGAGAGCGGCCAAGCTTCGGGCTTATCTCCACGCCATAGTAATAAGCGATAGCCGTAAGGGCCATCTCATCAATGGCAAGCTGCGCAGCGGGATATCTGCCGGACAGATACTGGAGGTCAGCGAGCGAGGTTTCCCAGGCCGGCGTGTACTCGCTGATGTAGCTCAGCAGTTCTCCCGCGGGTGCAGAGGCTTTTGCCTTTTCAAAAGAAGCCTTGGCCGTTTGCATTTGCAGCGCAAAGAGGCCAAACAGTCTAGCTTTTTCCGGCTGATTGTTGTCCACTGCTGCAAAGCGGGAATGCATAAATTCCTGCATTTCTATGCTGGCAGGCAGGAAGCCGGCCTGGTCAAATTCCTTCCGGTAAGCCGCGCTCTTTTGTGTCCTCCAGGCATCACGTTGCGCCGCTTCTACGCTAAGCTTCGCTCTTTCGTTGCGCTCTGCCATTTCTTGCCTGTCCCACTCCCGCACTCTCGCCTTATATTCCTCCGTATTTGTATTTACTGACGCACCTCGTAACGCTGCATTCTGCGCCTTCCAGCTTTCTGCAAGCTGGCGTGCGGCGGCATTGTCGCCTTGGGGTGTTAGTACACCTGTAGCGGAGCCCCATTTGCTTTCAAACGGGCGGTTGTTTTCCTCATTTTGTTTGATGCTTGCGGCGTTGGCCGCTTTGAGATTTGCGGCATCGCGCTGGCGGGTATATTCGCGCTCTTGCGCTGCACCTTGGGCGTGGGCGGTCACGTGAGCTGCAAGAAAAAGGAATGCAAGGATTGTGAACGACAGCTTTCTATTCATGATTATTTTGGCTATTGGATTATCAAATATTATCTGCAAAAGACTATTGAAGATAATAGGTCACCAACACTTGGAACTGACATGTTGTTCGTAAATGGCATGTTGATAAACAATGAATTGCCTGGGCCGGTTATAGGACAAGTAACTGACGGCAAATACGTTTCTTTATCAGGTATCAATCCTTTAGCTCTGTCACCTTCCCTTCTGTGACAAGCCAAGCCCTCGTGAGCGGGTTTGATTTTGTGACGTAGCCTGCTGCATAAACGAACGACTTCCCGTCGCTGCAGGGATAGACTTCATAGTCATCTTGCCGGATGTTTCGGGGCACTTCCAGCTCGCTGAGCTTTTTGCCCGTGGCGGCGTCTATCACCAGCATTTTCTCATTATCCTTTGTCAGGGATACCGTTGTTTCTTCTGCGTTGAATGTCCAGGAGGCGCCTTTTTGTCCGAGAAAGTCTTTACTCAGGCGGGTAACAGCACCGGTTGCTACATTGATGATAGTGCCTCCGGCCAGGCTGAACACCCATGTGCCTTTGTGCGAAAAATACGGGTAAAAACGGTCGGTCGGAATTGTAGCCAGCTCCCTTTTCTGGCCGCGCATGCCGGGTCCATTAGGCAGTGATATGTCTGTGATGAATACAGTGGTTTTTCCGTCATCCTTATTCATCGTCGCAATTCGTCCGCTTGCGCGATTGCGTGCAAAGCCGCTGCCCGTGCCTGATGCACAGCGCAGCCGCGTTACCAGCTCACCGTTTGTCTTGAATGCATAGTAGAAGGAGTCAGGAGCCTTCAGGTCTTCAAAGTCATAGGTGTAGCCTGACTGTGTATAATCAGTATGCTGGATTTTATAGCGCAGCAGCTTGATAGCCCATTCCGGGTCTTTTTTGTTGATGGTTTGGAGCAGCTTGCCGTCTGTAAGGCTCCATATTTTGCCGGTGCCGGAAGAATCCAAGGTCATCACGACCTCGCCTTTTCCATCCGGGAAGGCCTCCTTTATCCAGTACGTATGAGCTGACTGCGCGAGGACGGTCAACTGTGTAAGCACTGCGAGCAGGCCGGTGAGCAGAATGATTTTTTTCAAAATAAAAATGTTTTTAAGAGAGAAGGGTTGCAATGGCTGACAAGGGACAATGCGTCAGAGCTTGCCCATAGTAACCTCGTCGGCATCTGCTTGCTTGTTGCGGCCCAGCTTTTTATTGGTGCCGTAGCGCAGCTCCAGGAAGTCTATGTTTTTGGGTTCCGCAGCTACAGCAAGGTCCAGAAAAAACAGGCTCAATTCATACGCGCCATCGCTCTGCAGGTACTTTGCCTGTGCAAAAAGCTTTTCGCCCGGTGTACCTGCCGGAAGCTGCGGGCGCAAGGCTAATGCCTTTTTAGTCAATGTCTCTTTCGCCACCACGTCAGCAGTCAGGGCAGCCTCTGCTAGCAACGGACCGGGGTCGCCGGGGCGAAGGGCGGCTTCTTTTCTCAGGCTTTCTATGGCGCCAGCGATATTGCCCTGCAGCAGCCGAACCCATGCAACGTTCATATGTACCGGAGCGTCCGGCGACACCGCAAGCGCACTTAGATATAGCTTTTCTGCCTCGGCTGCATCCCCTCGCATAGCACATGCGGTAGCCCATCCAAACAAGACCGCAAACCGGCCACCTTCTATGGCATCCGACTTTTTATAGCCGTCAATTGCATCGCCGTAGGCAAATGCCTCGCGGGAGGCGTCAGCCATCTTTTGCGTCAGCTCAGCCGTCGGGAATCTTGCTATTGCCTCTCTGTAAAAAGCGGCACGCACAAGGGGATTTTTTTCCGTCAGTGCGGCGCTGATAAATGCATTTGCCCGCAGGGCTGCCGGGTCGCCGGGCACAAACGGCGCTCCACTGCTGCCATACATCTGTCTGTAGGCGGCAATGTCGTAGCCAATCACGCCGAAAATCGCATTCGTTTCTATTCCCTCCCGCATGCCCGTGAGCAGCAGGTCAAAGTGGTCTGCCTCCGTGCGGGCAATGCCCCGTGACGCAATAAGTGCGCTGAACCGTGCTTTGGCGCTGTTTAAAGCCGCCATCCGGGCAGCGCTTTGTGCCCGCATCTTTTCACCCTGCCGTACCTGCCACTCATAATGGTCGGTCATTGCCCAGTTATTGGCGGATGCCGGTGCGATGGTGCCGCCTGCGCTGGGGCGGTATGTAGATGAAGATGAGGAGGATGAAGAGCCGGATGAGTAAGACGATGATGAAGGCGCCTTATAGGAAGAGGAAGAAGACGAGGGCACGCTGAATGCCCGTGTGGTGGCATCATGCAGGTTGTCGTATGCGCGGTATTGAGCCTGCCGGTCGTAGTAGGTAGAAGGCTGCGCGAAGGCAGCGGCTTGGCAGCTTACAAGGAGCAAGATGAATAGGTGTCGCATAGTAATTGGTATCTTTTTCTGAACGGAAGCAATGCAGCCAAGAGCGATGCAGTTGTCTATATTCTTAAGATAGCTTGCCTAATCTACAAGCTCAATCGCCTTCCCTTCCTTCACCAGCCAGGCGCGGCGCGGATTGATTTTTGTGCCTTGCACATTGCCATAATTGGTGGCATACACAAACGTCTTTCCGTCGTGGCAGGGATGCACCATGTACGTCCATTCCGGCTGCAGAATATGGGCGGGAACGGCGTATGTGCCAAGCAGCTTTCCGGTCGCCGTTTCCACATGCACGATGCCCGACTTTGTTCCATAGACGATTCGGGATTCATCAGCGCTTAGAACGTATGAGATGTTGACCGTGCGGTAGGTCATGTTGGTGAGTGGGGCGCGGGCTTCCGGCGGCACACGCGAAAATGCTCCTGTTGCCGTATTGATAATATAGCCGTCGCACTTCTCTATAATCCAATCGCCGAGGTCCGAAAATTCGGGACTTTGATGTTGCTCTATCGGAAGGGTCGCCAGTAGCGTGCCTTTCCAGTGACCGTTCGCATCGTTCGGGTCCAGTGCGTTGACAATGTAATACCTGGCGAAGCCGCCTTTTAAGAAATAAAACAAAAACTTGTTCTTGCTCGCGCACAACGCGATGCCGCCTTGATAACTCCCCTTGGGGAAATCCACGCTCATTATCCGGACATCGTTTTTAAAGATTGTCGTCGTGTTAATGGTATCAGCAGTTGCGTAAGTGTAGGTGTATTTAATTTCCTCACCCTCTGCCGTGTACGATCTCGGGGTTTTCCTGGGCTTTATAAGCCGAAGGTGTTTGATAGCATACTCGGGCGACTTCATGGGCAGACTGTGCAGCAGGCTGCCGTCGGCAACCCCCCAGAATTTAGCAGTGCCCGTATCCTGTGTTTCTATCACCTCCGTGGCATCATTTACAAAGGTTTGTATGATGGGAGATGCGTGCGCGGTGCGCTGCGCGAATGTGTGGGTCGCAGGGGCGAGGAGTGCTACGAGCAGGGCAATACGCTTAAAATTATGGTACTGTGAAACGATGTTCATAAAGCTTTTTTGAAAAAATAAATAAAGGGGCATGCGCTGCCTATTTTGTCAGCAATTCCTCGTCTGCCTCTGATGCCTTGGTGCGCTTCAGCAACTTATTGGTTCCGTAGCGCAGCTCCAGCACGTCCATGTTGGCAGGCTCCAGCATCATTGCGAGGTCCATGTACAGAATGCTCAGCTCGTAGGCTCCGTCTTTCTGAAGAAACTTTGCGTAAGCAAAAAGCGCCTGCGGAAGGCGTTGCCCGGCCAGCGCCGGAGCCAGCCCCACTGCTTTATCCAACAGTGCTTTTGATGCAGCAGCATCGGCAGTCAGCGCAGCCTGCGCGAGCACAGGGCCAGGCTCGCCCGGAGACTTTAATGCCGCCTTCTGCGCATACTCCAGTGCGCCCGCTTTCGCGCCCTGCTGTAGCCGCATCCATACGATATTCATTTCAAGAGGAGCCTCCGGCGCCATTTGCAGCGCCTGCAAATATTTCTGCTCGCCTTCCGCTGCATTGCCGGCAAGGCCATATGCAGCCGCCCAGCCCACAGTAGAACGGAAGCTTCCCGCCTGCAGCTCCTCAGCCTTCGCATAAGCGCGGATGGCATTCGGGTAATTATGGTCTTCGCGATAGGCATCGGCGGTGTTGCGGTAAAGCTCCGCGGAAGGCGCCAGCTTAGCCGCCTCGCCATAATAAACCGCGCGCAACAATGCAGTCTTCGCCGTCAGTGCGGACGAAAGCAGCTCTTTAATGGTAGCCGCTTCGCGGGAAGTTCTGTAAGGCGCTCCGGTGGTGCCCCATTTCTCCCCGTACGCCTTAATGTCGTAGCCTATCACCGCATAAATGGCATTGAGCTCTATCCCTGCCCGCATCCCCGTGAGCAGCAGGTCAAAATGGTCGCCTTCGGTTCTTGCGATGCCGTTGTCTCTAATGAGTGTCCGGAAGCGGGTCTGTCCGTCTTCAAATGCTTTTTGTCTTGCCGCATTTTTTCTGGCCAGCTCTTCACCCTGCCGCACCTGCCAGTCGTGGTAGTCGGTGTTCGCCCAGTTGTTGGCGGATGCCGGGGCAATGGTGCCGCCTGCGTTGGAGCGGTAGGATGAAGAAGAAGATGGGGAAGAATAAGAGCCGGATGATGAAGGCGACTTGTAGGTAGATGAAGAAGACGACGACGACGGCACGCTGAATGCGCGGGTGGTGGCATTGTGCAGATTATCGTAGGCGCGGTTCTGCGCCTGCCGGTCGTAATAGGTGGATGGCTGTGCAATGGCAGCGATGCAATGGATGCTAAGAATGCCGGCAATCAGTAGGCGCATAAAATCTTGTTTGAAAGATGTAAAGTAAGCTGAAGGGAAAGGGGCAAGCATACCCTGATCCCGGTATTTTTGCGGCAGAAAAGTGGAGCGCCTGCCTTGTTTACGTCTTTGCAAAGCAGACTTCAATCCACAATACACGCAAGTCTGCGATTGGCGGTAGCGGTGACAAGACTAAGTCGTGCTAACATTTTTCATTAAGCTCTACTTCGCAAGACTTAAATGAGCTAGGTGCAGTAATCCTGCGCGAATAAAAAAATTATTCTCCGGTCTTTACCGCCGTCATAAGATTTGGGCATCCCTTAGCCCAGTAAAAGGCGCCAGCTATTTCTTTCATAGACAGCTTTTGGGCTTTGCCTACCGCAAGCCAGTCCGCAACCGTAAAATCTTCCAATGTTGACCCGGCATGTTGTTTAAGCCAAAACCCTGCATTGGACAGCCGCAACGTTGCCAGCCTATTGAGATACGCCGGGCTGCCCTTTTTAGTAATATCGGCTGCATATTGTGTAGCGAATACTTTCAGACAGTAATCCTTCTTTTGCGACTTCTTAAGCTTTTTAGAGTAGGTGAATTTGCTGCCGGTACCGAGCTGATTATAAAAGTTGAGGTGCGGCCGGCAGGCGCCTGCTGCTATCACGCCTAACTGCGGATACTTGCTGTCCAGATAAACGATACGGTCAAACATACTTGTTTCCAGCACGCCCGTGCCCGGCACATACTCGGAGCCTCCGAGTTCAAAGCAGGTTTTAGGATAGTGCGGCTCGTCCGGGTGAATGCCCGGGGCTATGCCTCCGTACATCATCGGCACCAGCGCCAGGAATTCCGTTTCCTCTATATCCTGCTTTTGCTGCGGATACCGGCGATAAACACTGTTCAGCACTTTATAAACGCTTGCCGGAAACACCCTGGCAGCAATTATATCCTTCTTCACCGCATCGTAGGGGCGGTCGGCGAGTGTATCCTGCAGGCGGCGCAGGGCTGCAAGTCCTTCCGCCCTGTTTTTGAACGGCCAGCGGTGCGCCTTGCCGTAGTAGAGCAGCCGGTACCAATCCTCCTGGTCAAACTGCTCCAGACCCCGCGTGTCAAGGGTTCTATTCAGGTTGGCGTAGAAATCCATCTCCGCGTTGCGCGCCTCCATCTTTGCTAATTCTTCGGGTGATGGCGGATAATATACGGCGGGGGCATACCGTGACTTCCAGCGTTCTACGAGGCTGCGCGCGGCATCATCGTTGGTACTGGAGTTATTTGTAGCGTACCGATTCGTTTCAACAGGCCGGTTGTTTGCCTCGTTTTGTCTGATGCTCTCGGCATTCGCGGCTTTGAGATTCGCGGCATCGCGCTGGCGGGTGTATTCGCGCTCTTGTTGCGCGCCCTGTGCGTGGGCAGTGAGGCTTGTGCAGGCTGCAAATAGCAGCAGCAGGCCCTTTATCAGATTTTGGCTGGAAAGGTTTGCTGACATCGTGCTGGTTATTTTAAGTGATTAGATGAATTTGATTTGAAATGCAGTGCTCAGGCTTGTTATTACTGACCTTGACAAATTGGGGAGCATGTCAAGCGCATTACTCATTCCTTCAACTCTATCACCTCACCCCCTTTCACCAAAAACGCATCCTCCATGGTTAAGTCTCTAAATTTAAAATAGGTTCCGATGGAGCCCGTATATACATAACTTTTACAATCGGTTGCCGGATAAACGACGTAGCCTTTTTTGCTGCGAAGGCTGGAGGGCAGCGGATAACTGTTGGTCAGCTTTCCGGTTTTCGTATCAAACACTTTCATCCCGTAACCTTCAATACCTATCGCAAACAGGGCCTCGTCAGGCGAAAATGTACCGCTGGAATTGAACTCATCACCTTTTTCAACGCCGGCGGCAAACGAAATCAGGCCCCCGCTCTGCGTGTTTATTAGTTGACGCTGATTGTAGTCAATCAGCCAGGCCCCTTTCGGCGAATAAGATAAAGAGAAGTCAGATGCAGGACGGGCAAAAGGAGGCAGCGACCTGCCCTTCAATCGTCCGGATTCGTCTACCGGGTCAGTTGCATCTACAAGGAGGATACTGGCTATTCCGCCTTTCATACCATAGACGGCTATTGTCTTCGTGGCGCGATTACGCACATAGCCAAGGGTGTCCTTGTTGTGCTTTGCGAACCTCAACGTGGCCTCGCCATTAGTAGAAAGCACTTCTACTGTACTGTCTGCTGTGGATTTAAAGGTGTTCCCAAACCCTGTCAGCAAAAACTCACCCTGAAGCTTATGCCGAAGTGCGCGTATAGGCAACTGCACATCGTTGAATTCCATTTTTTCAATAAGCTTTCCATCGGCGAGGCTCCAAAAGGAGAGCATACCATTGCCTCGTTTAGTTATTACAACTTCTCCGCGGCCATCGGTTATCACCCATAGGATTGATTGTTTTATGTCACGCTCTGCCTGCGCCGGCAGAGCGCCGCACGACAGAATAACGATGGTTGCAAAGGCGCGGGCCAGCATAGATGTCTTCATTGGTAAGGCTGATTTTTAGGGTGTTTAAAGATTGCTCAGCGTCTCCTCATCCCTGGCAGCGTCTTTAATCTGGTTAAGCTTAGTGTTGGTTCCGAAGCGCAGCTCCAGAAACTCCACATTCTTTGGCTCCGCGGCTACCGCCATATCCAGAAACAGGAGGCTGCTGTGAAAATCGCCGGCGGCATGCAGCAGCTTTGCATATGCGAATACGCGGGAAGGGATAGAGCCCTGACCAATGTCAGGCCGCAGCCCCGATGCGCCGTCCGCCAATCGTTGCGCCGCGCCGGCATCGGTCGTAAGAATAGCGGTTGCGAGCAGTGCACCAGCGTCTTCAGGCCGCTTTGCAGACGCTGCCTTTACATATTTTAATGCCGTTGCCTTGTCACCCTGCCGCAGGGCAATCCACGCGAGATTCATTTCTGCAAATGCGGCAGGGTCGTCGCGCAATATCTGTTCATAAGCCGTCTTTGCCACCGTCAGATTTCCCGAAAAAGCGTATGCTGCCGCCCGTCCTTCGCTGTAAAATCTATTGATGCCGCCGTCCTTGGCAATCGCGGTATCAAAAGACAATACGGCCTTCGCAAACTCATTTCCTGCAAAATATTCAACGGCCAGCTTGCCATAGTTTTCGGAGGTAGGATAGGCCCGTATAATGTGCGCGTAAAGGATGGAGCGCAGGAAAGGCGATTTTTCTGTGTTGAGCTCTTTCAGGTATTTGTCGGCGCGCTCCTCTACGCCGCCGGTCGCCTTGAATGGCGGTCCGGTGGTGCCATACTTCTTCACGTAGTCCTCAAGGCTGTTCCCAAGTACGCTGAAAATTACATTGCCGTCGTAACCGGCGCGCATCCCCACAAGCATCAGGTCAAAGTAGTCTCCCTCTGTTCGCGCAAGACCCTTTTTTGAAATGAGCGCAGAGAATGCCGATTTTCCGGCATCAAGCGCAGCCTGCCGCACTTCAGCATCACGCTCCCTTTGCGCCGCCAGTCGCACCTGCCGGTCGTAGTTATCGGTAGCGCCCCAGTTGAAGTAGGGCTGCGGCGGCAGAATCGTACCGCCCGCGCCCGACGATGAAGAAGAGGAGGACGTCCCGGACGGTGAAGAGTAGCTGCCGGACGACGGGCTCTTAAACGACGACGAAGAGGACGACGAGGAAGGAACGTTATAAGCCCTTTGCGTTGCATCCTGCAGCCGCTGGTACTCGCGGTTTTGTGCTTGCCTGTCGTAGTATGTCTGTGATAAGCAGATGGTTGATGTAAGCGATAGTGTAATTAAAAAGGCGGTACGCTTCATAAAGTAATATTATCTGCAAGGTAGCTTGGAGCACCCAACAGTAATGTACCTCCTGCAAATGGTAGTTTAGGACAACGCGCATCCTGCTTACAAGGCGAACCGATACAACAGCTGGCAGATAAAGAATATAAGCTGCAGGAAAAAGAAAAAGCCCATATAATATGGGCTTTTTTGCTAAACCGTGGAGGCACACGGGATCGAACCGCGGACCCTCTGCTTGTAAGGCAGATGCTCTAAACCAGCTGAGCTATGCCTCCTTGTTTTGGGAGGGCAAATATACGGTCGCGTATCCAAAAACGGCAAGCGTTTTTCCAAAGAAAAATTTGTCTCATGCCTTGTCCAATTTTACGTGATCCCCTTCCTTGCTATTCGCCCACTACATTCGCGCCGTATGCGCTACGCTACCAGACAAGTCCTTTGGGATGCATTGATTATCCTGCTTATCCTGCTGGAGACGGCCCTTATCCTCTGGCTGCCGCAAAATGTCTTATCAAAGGGTATCAATGAAGTTGCCTATACGCTATGTTCGCTCCTTATAGGTATTGCAATAGCGCTGAAATACTGGGGCCGGCAGCCGGTCTATATCCGGGAACCCAGTAATACCTGGCCTGTCCTTCTGCGGCTCCTGCCTGTTGTGCTGTTTACAGCGGGGGTAGTTACCGGCATTCCCGGTCTGCTACGGGCTTTCCAGGAAATCCCCGTTCGCAGGGCTCTGACATTATTCCCACGATTGCCGTTGCGGTACGCCGGCTACTGGACGGCGAGACCGTATATAAGACTATTGACCAATGGGGTTACCAGCTGCCGCTTACCTACCTGCCCATGCAATGGCTGCCTTATGTGCCGGCAGAACGCTTGCATTTTGATTACCGCTGGGTGGCGGTAGGCATCTTTTATCTCGCCTCCGTATTGTTATTATGGCGCTGCGGCCGCCGCTCGCCCATACGGAGTCTGACCGCCGCGCTGTTGCTTATCTGTCTTGGCAGCATGCTGCTGAAGCACAACACTGGGGTGCTGAACATGACCGTAGAGCTCATGGTGGCTGGCTATTACATATTGTTGATTATGAGCATTTCAGGGCGCAATCCGTGGCTGCGCGGAAGTGCTATTGCATTATGTCTGATGAGCCGGTACAGTCTCGTATTATGGTTGCCCCTATGGGCGGCAGTAGAATGGCTGGCATTAGACAGGAAAAACTTTTACCGTTCCGCGCTGACGGCAGCAGTATTAATATCGGGCATTTATGTCATTCCCTTTTTGAGCCACGATTGGGGCGCGTTTATGCGCGGATACCATTACTATACAGAGGCTGCGCTTGGCGAGTGGAGCCGGCTGGAGGCCAACGGAGTACCTTATCATCTGAACCAAGGTGTAGGCTTCGCGCGACTGTTTTACCTCAA
This sequence comes from uncultured Bacteroidota bacterium, assembly GCA_963782125.1. Lineage (GTDB taxonomy): Bacteria > Bacteroidota > Bacteroidia > Chitinophagales > Chitinophagaceae > UBA1952. The sequence goes on along the minus strand of CAWAID010000005.1, from coordinate 575,843 downwards.
ACTCTGGCATTATACGGTACCTGACCGGCTCCATTCCCTCCAAAAGGCTCATCTCGCCATATGCGTAGGTAGTACGCTACTGATGGGCGGAGCCTATTACCTGTTGCGGAAGCGCCTGCATCCGCGGATCTTCCTGCTGGCTTCTTTCAAAATTTACCTCAGCCTTTTCCTCGCCTTCATACAGGTGCCCTACATATATCTGATGATCACCGCCGTCGCCGTTTCCATCGCCATCTTCGCAGAGCTGGGACGATGGCAGGAAACAAACAATGCATGACCATATATGAGTCTGAATCTGCTGCCGCCCCCGGCTAAAATTCGCCAACTGCTCCTGCTCAGCTTCTTGCTGCTGTCTGCCTGCCATCATAAGGAGTCCGCAGACCTCATGCTGCATCATGCCCGCATTTATACGCTGGACAGTGCCTTCAGCAATGCCGAAGCCTTAGCAGTAAAAGATGGTAAGATCATCGCCATTGGCAGCAATGAATTCATCCTTGACGCCTACGCAGCTGATAGCAGTTTTGACGCAGGCGGTGCCGCCGTTTATCCCGGCTTCATAGATGCCCATGCCCATTTCGTAGGCTTCGGTCGCTCGCTCTTTGAGGTGAATCTGTTCGGCTGCGCCAATTGGAACGAAGCTATAGATCGCGTAAAAACGTTTGCGCAGGCTCATCCCGGCGAGCAATGGCTGCGCGGGCGCGGCTGGGATCAGAACAGCTTTCCCGGCAAAGCCTTCCCGGACAATGTAGCGCTCAATGCGGCATTTCCCAATACTGCCATTCTCCTTGACCGGGTGGACGGCCACGCGGCTATTGCCAATGCCCGCGCACTCGCCCTTGCAGGCGTGCAGCCGGGTCAGGTACTGACTGGCGGCACGGTAGAAACAAAATTCGGAAAGCTCACCGGCCTGCTCATTGATAATGCCGTTGACCTCGTAGCCCGCGCCATTCCAAGACCAACAGCAACTGACTACGAACGCTGGCTGATGGCGGCTCAAAAGGCCTGCTTTGCCCAGGGCCTCACAACCGTCACCGACTGCGGCCTCGGCTGGCAGGAGGTGGAAGCCATTAAAGATTTGCAGCAGCAAGGCAAGCTCCTCATGCGCCTCTACGTTATGCTGAGCGACGACACGTCTAATTACCGGCGCTATCTGGCCGCAGGCCCCGTCAAAACAGACCGCCTCTTTATCAAAGGCATAAAGGTCTATGCAGATGGCGCTCTTGGCAGCCGCGGCGCCTGTCTCCTGCAGCCTTACAGCGATAAAGCAGGTTGGAATGGTTTCCTGCTTAGCTCCCTCAATCACTTTGACTCAGTAGCGCAAATGCTGGCGAAGACTGACTTCCAGATGTGCACCCACGCTATTGGCGACAGCGCCAACCGCGTCGTGCTGCAGCTTTATAACCGCGTCCTTGGCGGCAAAAATGACCGGCGCTGGCGTATTGAACACGCACAGGTAGTAGCGCCGGAAGATTTCGGGCTATTTGGCAAAGCTTCCATCGTCCCATCCGTACAGCCTACGCACGCTACGAGCGATATGTATTGGGCAGGGGGACGCATCGGGCCTGCGCGGATTAAGGGCGCATATGCATACGCACAATTGCTGGCTCAGACCGGATGGCTGCCACTCGGCACTGATTTCCCGGTGGAAGATATCTCGCCAATAAAGACATTCTACGCAGCCGTTGCAAGGAAGGATGCCAAGGGTTTTCCCGCCGGAGGTTTTCAGCCGGAAGGCGCATTGACACGCGAACAGGCGCTGCGCGGCATGACTAACTGGGCAGCAAAGGCGGGCTTTCTGGAAAGGGAAGTTGGCAGCCTGGAAAAGGGTAAGAAGGCCGACTTTGTCATCCTTGACCGCGACCCTATGCGCGCGCCCGACAGCGCGCTATTGGGCACAAAGGTGCTGAAGACATATTCGGGCGGTCGGCGGGTGTACTAGCCCGGTAGATACATAATTAGGAAAGCAGCTCACAAGGCTTCAACCCCGTAGCCTTCTTAAATGCCGTGCTGAAGTGTGAGATGCTGCTATAGCCCAGATTAGCAGCTACCTCCGTTACCGAGCGACCCTCAACCTGCAGCATTCGGCGTGCGCTGGCAATGCGCCGGGCGGCAATGTATTCATGGATAGTGGCCCCTGTCAACGTCTTAAAACCCTTCTTCAGATAGCACTCATTCATGGCCACCCTCCTTGCAAGGGCTTTAATAGTCAGCTTCTCATCAAAGTGAACATCCAGAATGTCGCGGGCCTTAAAAATCTTTTCCCGCTCGCTCTCGTGCGCGAGGAAGCGGCAGGCGGGCACCGGGCAGGGCGCGAAAGGATGGCTGAGTTGCTCAACGGCGCGGCGCAGCAGCTGCAAGGCAAGCTCCAATTGCTGCAGGGCATCGGCGAAGCCGCCTTTGCGCGGCGCGATTAGTTGGGTGAGCAAACTTGCGGAAGCCGTATCTAATCGCAGTTCATGCTCAGCGGTATGATCAAATCGGAAAGCTGCTTCCTTGCTCAGCAGGGCCACCGGCCATTGCGCAAAGAAATCCGGATGCACATGCAGGCAGATAAGCTGCGCCGCGTCTTCCTCATCTGCCAGCACATAGGCCAGTTGAAGGCCGAACGCCTCATCGCCGATGGGCAGGCAGATAAGGGCACCCCGGTCTTCCGGCAGGCTGTCTGCACCCGGCAGGCGGTAGCGCTCTACATGCAACGCACTGTTGATGGCAATCCTTTCCTCCAGTTGCGGCACCGCGCCGGCAAGGCGTATTACCACCGCCGGAAGCGCCACATCTTCTAATCTTAACTGCTCTTGTACCATGCCGGCGCAAAGATACACGCTGCACCGTGGGGCTAAGGCTCCAACCGCCATTCCAGCCATCGGCCGCCTTGATGGTACAATAGCCGGTAGCCGGATGGCGGGCCGTACAGCCGGAGCACATAACAGCAATTGGCGTCATCAACTCCATAACTGTAAGCTTCCCGGCTGTAGCCGCGCGGTGCAATGTCCGGCCCCCATTGCCAGAACGCACCGGGGTGCAGCAGTTTTACACGCAGCGTTGCTGCATCCAGCCTTTGAATGGAAATGCTGTCGGATAATTCCAGCAGGTGCAGCGCCGGCGCTTCCCACACCTGCCCGCGCAGCGGCGATGCATAAAGCAGGTTGTGCATGAGTTTTGCCTCGCCGTCGTCACCCGCACCAATCATCGGCGCGCCGCGCAATGATGCGGGACTGTTGAGCAGGATGGTTATTCTGTTCGGTACGTCTGCCAGGCCTTGCTGCAGCGTATCGGTCAGCATTACAGAGCGCGCCCATATGCTATTGAGCATCAGCGTAAGCATGGCTTGCCCCAAAAGCAGCAGGAAAAATAATACACGCCGGAGCGCCAGATTGGAAATAAGGCACGCCCCGCCCAGCGCCAAAAGCACCGCAAAGGGCGGCAGCAGGACGTACAGGTAGCGGTCGCCGGTAATGAGCAGGCGTTGTGGAAACCAGAGTGGCGAGATGAGCGCGAGGCCCAGCAGCAGCCACACAGCCAGCAAGCTTGCTATCTGACCGCCCTTCAGCATCCTGTGAAAACGAAAGATGATATAGCCGGCAAGCAGGCCGATCATTCCATAAAAAATCCCTGCGCCGGCATAGCTGCTGCAAGCGCCATACACAGCATCGCGCCAGCCCTGCGGCAAAAAGCGCCCGCCAAAGAGATGGAAGAAGCATTCAGGCGGCTTGACGAGAAAATAGGTGATTGGCTGCTCGCTGAAGACATTACCAAGCCGGCTGTTATCCACGCCCAACCACAGCCGCGCGGCCAAAAGCCGCAGCAGCAATATGCCGGATTGCGGCAGGACAATCAGGAGCAGCGCCCGCTTCACGCTTGCCTTCTCCCAGCCCACAGCAATCCGATAATAGATGCAAAGCGATGCGCCAAGCAAGGGTGTGAGATAAAACAGCTCTAACGAAAAAGCCGCCGGAACGAATAAGCCGATGGCAATGACGGCAGTCCGCCGCCCGCGGAGCTGCGCCCGTATTAACAGCAATTGCCCCAATAGCAGGAGCATTCCCTGCAAAAAGTGAAAAGCGGCTTCCCAGACAATCACCTCACTCGTAAGCGGCGATAAGCAAAAAATCGCGGCGGCAGCTAAAGCGATTTGGGGCGCGCGGGAAAAGCTGCTATCCCGCAGCAGGCCGCGCAGAAAGGCGTACAGCAGGCTTGCATTGAGCGCATGCAGGCTCAGCTGCAGGAGGTGCCAGGCCCAGCGGTTTGCGCCAAAAATCTGATAAAGGCACCAGGTTACGACTTGCGTTAGCTGATAAAAGCTTTGAACGGCAAAACCTTTGCGCGCTACAAAGTCTGCAAACGATTGCCGGCGCACTGCTTCCAGCCAACCCAGCGTATCGCTTACCCAGCCGGCGCGGGCGGCGGGCAGGTACAGCAGGAAAAGCACGAGCCAAAAGACAGCGAATACAACGGCCGGGCGAAAAAAAGTCGCCTGCCACCCGGCTGCTGCTGTATGTCGGTTTCTGCTGATGCGGCAAAGAAAAGGCTTTCCGGAGCCCGGCAATTAAGCTTTCGCGGCTTCCACGATCGGCAGGCCTTCTATCTCCTTCATTGCTCCCCAGCCGCCGAGCACGTTGCGCAGGTTATGGAAGCCCTGGCGCTTCAGCAGCGAGCAGGCAATGACGGAGCGGTAGCCGCCCGCGCAATGCACGTACAGGTTGTGGTCCTTGTCCATAGCAGGCGATGTTCAGGATATCGGCCATGTCGCTAAGCGGGAGGTTGGTGGCGCCCTTTACGTGACCGCCTTCAAACTCACCGGGCTTGCGCACGTCGATTACCTCCAGGCGGTTATCGTACGGCATGTCCATGGCCAGCTCGTCCGGCTCAATGTCTATGATGAGGTCAAGGGTTTCGCCCGCTGCCTGCCATGCTTCTACGCCGCCGTCCAGGTAGCCCTGCACGCTGCTCAATGCCTACGCGCGCAAGGCGGGTAATGCTTTCGCGCTCTTTGCCCGGCTCCGTAACCAGCACCAGTGGCTGCGCAAAGGGCAGCAGGGAACCGGCCCATTCCGCGTAGCGGCCATCAAGACCGATAGATATGGATTCTGGCACAAAGCCGCCGGTAAATTCCGTTGCCGGACGCGTATCCAGTATCCACGCGCCTGCTGCAACCGCCTGCTTGAAATCTGTAACAGAAAGCGCCTTCATGCCTTGCTCCATCAAGGTTTCCATCGGCTCGTAGCCTTCTTTATTGATGCGCGCGTTGAGCGGAAAATACACCGGCGGCGTATTGAGGCCGGTGGTGACTTCTTTGATAAAATCTTCCTTGCTCATGTCGGCCAGGGCATAGTTGTTCGCCTTTTGCGTGCCGATGGTGGAGAAGGTTTCCTTGCCAAGCGCCTTTCCGCAGGAGGAGCCGGGACCGTGGGCAGGATAGACGATAACGTCATCCGGCAAAGTCTTGATTTTGGTTTGCAGGGAATCGTACATCATGCCGGCCAGCTCTTCCTTGCTCATATTACCGGAGAAGAGGTCGGGACGGCCCACGTCGCCTACAAAAAGTGTATCGCCGGTAAAGACGCAATAAGGCTTGCCGGCCTCGTCGTGCAGCAGGTAGCAGGTGCTTTCCAGCGTATGGCCGGGCGTATGCATTACCTTTAGCTTGAGTCCGCCGATGGAAAACTCCTCGCCGTCTTCTGCTTTGCGGAAGTCAAATCCTGCTTCCGTCTGAGGCCCGTAAACGATGGGTGCGCCGGTGGCTTTGGCCAGTTCCAGGTGGCCGCTCACAAAGTCGGCGTGGAAGTGGGTTTCAAAGATGTACTTGATGGTTGCGCCCTGCTCTTCGGCCATCTTCAGATAGGCATCAATATCGCGCAGCGGATCAATGACCGCAGCTTCGCCGTTCTGGGAGATGAAGTAGGCTGCTTCGCTTAAGCACGAAGTATATAACTGCTGAACGTTCATATTAATTATTTAATGCGGGCAGTCTGTAAATAGCCGCCTTGGCTTACAAAGTTATTAGTCGCGGCTCCGGCAATTTGTAAACAGCAGGATGTAATAGAGCAATGTGGCTATAGAGGCAATGGCAGCAACTACGTATGTGCGGGCGGCCCACTTCAGCGCATCAGCAGCTTTGTCGTGCTCCGTCCGGGTGGTGAGGCCGCTGCCTTCCATCCAGCGCAGCGCGCGGGCGCTTGCATCATATTCCACCGGCAGCGTGATGACGGAAAACAGCGTGGAAAAGGCAAACAGGATAATGCCGACCAGCAGAATCGTCGGGTTTTGGCGGCCAAACATAAAGCCAAGGCCGGCCAGGATTACCCATTGGGAAAGTGTAGTACTGATCTGAACAACCGGCACAAGGGCGCTGCGCATCTTTAGCGGAGCATATGCGGCGGCGTGCTGCACGGCGTGGCCGCATTCGTGGGCGGCTACGGCAGCAGCGGAAATGCTGCGGCCAGCATATACTTCCGGCGAAAGGTTGACGGTTTTATCCGCAGGGTTGTAGTGGTCGGAGAGGAAGCCGCCTACGCTTACCACCTGCACATCGTAGATGCCGTTGTCGCGGAGCATTTTCTCAGCCACTTCTTTGCCGCTCATGCCATTGCCGAGCGGGATTTCGCCATATTCTCTGAACTTGGCCTTCAGCCGGCCGCTCACCATCATGCCGATGAGGAACATGATGCCGGCAATTGCATAATAACCGATAAGGGGACTCATTGCTTGACTTGGATTGGCTGTTTAAGAAGCCAAAGTTAGACAGGCAAACGATGGGCCATTGACAGAGTGGCAGTTAAATGAAATTGTAAATCCGGCGGCGCTTAGTCCTTATTACCACTTCACATTGACCCCCGCAAGGCAATTAAATCCCGCCTGCGGGAAGTAAAAGTTCTGTGTTGTGGTTGCTCCCCCGTACATGTAGCTGTAGGTATATCCGTTGCTTTCATATTGCTTGTTGAAGACATTATTGAGCAATAGCGTAAAGCCAATATGGCGTAGCAAGCCGATTTCGGGATTGTAACGCAGCCGCACATCGCAAATGCCATATGCCGCAATCGCGCGGGCATCATTACTCGTATTATCCAGGAATTGCTTTCCAACGTATTTGCCAAGTATTTCCAGCATGAAAGCTTTCCCAATGGTGCCTTGGTAAAACGGTGTTAGCGTTATTCCACCTGCCGCAATGACGGACGGCGAGAAGGCAATGTTTGTAGTGCCATGACTAATAGCCTGCTGGCTGCCATCGTCATAATTGTCTATGTATTCTGTAAAGTCGGCAATCTTATTCTGTGAGCAGGTAACATTGGCCTGCATGGATAGCCAGTCTGCAGCCTTCCAGATGCCCTGCAGCTCAATACCGGCGCGGAAGGAGCGCGGTACATTGGTGCGGGTATAAGCGCCCACGTCATTCACTTTTCCGGTCAATACGAGCTGATCCTGATAGTGCATATAATACGCATTTGCAGAGAAGCTCCAATTGCCACCAGACACTTCATAGCCGCCTTCTGCATCATACAGGCGCTCTGGCCGGGGCAGGCTCGTATCGGCGGCCTCAAAGTCGTCGCGGTTGGGCTCATGGCTGGCTACAGCGAAGGATGCATAGAGCCTTTGGCGTAAGAATGGCGTACCCGGCAGGAAGAAGGTAGCGCCGGCCTTTGGATTAAAAAAAGTATAGCTCACCGCCGGGCGCAGCGTTGGGTTGTTGCGGAAGCCATTCATAAAATAGCCGATACTCCGCAGCTGCACATCGCCGTAAAGCAATACCGTTTTACCGATGCGCTGCTCGGCCTTGCCATAGACGTTGAAATCATTCTTCTGCGCATCCAGCTTATACCATTCGTAATGCTCCGGCACGCCGCCTGCCGCGCTCCAGATCAGCTTGCCGTAATGGTTGCCGATGTACTGGCTTGCCGCGCCGCCGAAGCTAAGCTTCGTATTCTTGCCGGCATCCCAAAGAAGAGAATAGACGGCGCCGTAGTTGTAATTGTCCAGCCAGAGCTGACGGATGAAATCGCTGCGGCGCAGTGTATCACCGCCCGTGGTTATGTATGCCGGAAGGCCATATTTGCTGTATTGCTCATCCTGCTTATACTCTTCATAATAGCCAATGCCGCGCGTGAGGAAGAGGCCAAGGTGGGCAGTGACGGCGGGTGAAAACCGGTGATCCGCGAAGAGCTGGTAGTAGTTCTGGCGGTAACGGTCTATCTGATTGTCATAAGTGAAGGCATTGTAACGGCGTGGATCGGAAGAGAAAAGATTGATGGAGTCTTTAGGCGAGAAATAGAGTGACCCGGCGTTGTTATAGTAATGCGCCAGCAACGCGGAATCAGTGCCCCGCAGCTTCTCTTCAGGCACGCCATTCCAGGCCTGGTGGGTCGTTTCCTCGCCCTGCAGCAGCATTGCCTGAATTGTCGTTTTTGGCGATGCCTTCCAGAGCCCGGTCAGCTGCAGTGAGCGCAGGGCAGCCGCGGAGCGGTCTATGAAGCCGTCGGAAGTGATTTGTGAAAGCCGCACGCCTAGCGCCACCTTATCGTGCAGTAAGCCGGTGCTTCCCTGTAGCATATACTTCTGGGTATTAAAGGAGCCGTAAGCGATGCTTCCGCCAATACCGGACTGTCCGAAACGCCGAGATTAGCAATGCTGACGGTGCCGCCGAATGCACCCGCGCCATTGGTGGAAGCGCCGACGCCACGCTGTATCTGAATGGAAGAAGTAGATGACGCCAGATCCGGCAGGTCTACGAAATAAGTGCTCTGGCTCTCGGCATCATTCACGGCCACGCCATTGAGGGTTACGTTGATGCGTGTGCCATCGGTGCCGCGGATGCGAAGGCCGGTATATCCCACGCCCGCGCCGGCATCGGAGGTTACTACGGCCGAAGGCGTGTATTGGAGCAGGATGGGCAGATCCTGGCCCAGATTGTCCTTTTGCAGCTGCGCGCCGCTTACTTCGGTCTTGGCGAAAGGCGCATCGGTAGCCGGCACGGATGCCACGCACTTCTACTGGCGCGAGGCTTTGGATGGAAAAAGGTGCCACAGGAATTTCAGCAGAATCCGGCACTGCCTGCTGGGCTATTGCCGGCAAAGTGGTAATGGCTGCAAGGGCAACGCAAGAAAAAAAACGATATGGAAACATAAGTGGAGACATTCAGGAGTTAAACCCGGAATGCTTCCCCGCTATAAACTGCCGAAACAAATACTGCCGAATGTGCCCGGCACAATGGTGCTCCGGGCTACTTCCCTAACCAGCATTACCTGGTCCAGGTTCAGCGGGTATGATCTCAGCCGTTTTCTTTGAGCGAAAAGGCACCCCGAGGCGGCATTTAGCCGCGATGACAGCGCAAATGTACAGCGATAGCCTTTTAAAGTTAAAACGCATCGCGCGCAGTGGTCGGATAGATATTGCTGTGTATTAGTCACGGAAACATCATATTCTCAAAGGCAATATCTGTTTATCAGCGTGTTTGCTCCGGCGACAACTAAAAAATATTTATGGAAAGTTGAAATTTTCGTTATGAAACGTATAATTTCGGCAACACAAAAAAATTCCCCTAAACTGAAGTCATGAAAAAACTGTTACTCATGCTCTCTGCTGCTGCCCTCGCTGCATCAGCCAACGCACAATCGCGTTTGACCCTTTACGAAGAGTTCACAGGCGAGAACTGTGCACCCTGCGCTTCGACAAATCCGGGGCTCTTGACGCTCATTAACGGAGCAGGCAATGCTTCTAAAATCATGATTATTAAGTACCAGGTACCTATTCCATCCGCTGGTCCTATTTACAATGCCTACCCAACAATTGCTGCCGCTCGTCGCTCTTATTATACTGTAAACTCTGCACCAAACGGCCGTATTGACGGTTCGGTAAGCAGCCCAAGCAGCGCATCACCAGGCCATCCTGCCTATCTCACGCAGGCGGAAATCAATACCGCTGCTGCTGTTACTTCACCATTTAATATGACCACAACGCATGCTTGGAATGCTGCGGGTGACTCTATCACGGTGACTGTAAATATGACCGCTGCTGCTGCGTATGCGCCAAGCGGTGCTAGCCTGAAACTTCGGGTAGCACTTATTGAACGCCTGCAATATTGCATTGCCCCAGGTACAAACGGCGAAAAAGACTTTCATAACGTAGTACGTGAAATGTACCCTGATGCAACCGGTACGTCTATCCCTAACTCATGGACTGCCAGCCAAAACCAGTCTTATACCATCAAGGGTAAGGTGCCTGCTTTTGTAAATAAGGCAGATGACGATGCTATCGTAGTTGTCTGGATCCAGAACGATGCCGATAAGAGCATTGCTCAAGCAGCTAAATCCACTAAGGTTGGCATTCCAATGGATGCCGGCATTGTTACCTGCAATCCTGCCATGATCGCCTGCGCAACGGGCGCTTCTACAACTGTTCCTTCTACTGTTTCTATCAAGAACACTGGCTCCACTACGCTGACATCAGCCAAGGTTTACTATAAGCTGGACGCTGCCGGAACGTATTCTGCTACACCAGTTAGCTGGACCGGCACACTGGCTCCGGGCGCAAGCGCAACGGTAAATATTCCTGCTCTGACCGCCACAACCGGCAGCCACGTAATCTATGATTCTGTAGCTACACCTAATGGCAACGCAGACGTCAACCGTGCTAACAACATGCGCACTACAGCCCTGAACGTAGTAAGCACTGCTGGTGTATCCTTCCCGCTGACGCAGAATTTTGAAGCTGCTGGCTTCCCTACAGGCTGGGCTTCTTATGAGCCTGCCGGTGCCGGCAATGTATGGGTAAACGGTAACGGAGCTAACCTGGCTCACAACGCCAGCAGCTATATGCCATGGTATAAGATTGGTACATATGCTGCAGGCAGCGTTGGCTACCTGCTGATGCCTACGCCTAAGCCTGCTCAACCGCTCCCTGGAATTCTATCAGGCTTACGCGCAGAACACTGCTTCTAACAATGACAAGCTGGAAGTAGTTTACTCTACCAATTGCGGCTCAAGCTGGACTTCGCTCTGGAGCGCTTCCGGTGCTACTCTCGCTACCACTACCCCAACTACTACTTACTGGCTGCCTAGCCCTGCCGCTTCTACTACTGACTGGAAACTGCGTACGGTTAGCCTCAATGCTCTTCCTGCTAATTCTCTGCTAGCCTTCCGTGCTACTGCAGACGGCGGCAACAACCTATTCCTTGATGACGTTAATCTGAAGGGCACGCCTGCAGGTGTTGAGAACGTAATTTCCGGTGGTCAGGTTTCTGTTTATCCGAATCCTGCCAAGGACGCTGCTACGCTTGAGTTCTACATGAACAACATCGGTAAGGTTGCGGTAACTGTAGTTGACGCTGTTGGTCGCACAGTGGCTATTGTAGCTGACGCAACGCTCCAGCCAGGTGCTCAGCACTTCAGCATTGCTACTTCAGCTTTTGCTGCCGGTGCTTATAACATTGTTATCCGCACGGAAGAAGGTGCCATCACGCAGCGTCTGTCTGTTGTGAAATAAGTTTTTTCTACCGTTGGTCTTTAAAGAGACAATCTAAAAGGATTGTCTCTTTTTTTATCTACACCTGCAAAAAGTATCCGCTTAGCCGCATTTAGCGTTTGAGAAGCGATGCAGTTGTATACTTTAGTAGGCCCTTTTATCCCGGGAATTGCATTCATGAAAAAACTGTTATCTGCCCTTACGCTTGCGGTGCTTAGCTATGGCGGTGCCGAGGCCCAAACCCGCCTTTCTCTTTACGAAGAGTTCACCGGTGAGAATTGCGGCCCGTGTGCGGCCACCAATCCTGGTTTCCAGGCCTTGCTTAACGGTACAGGCAATGCCTCTAAGATCATGATGATCGCTTACCAGGTGCCTATCCCTTCTGCCGGGCCCATTTACCTGGCGTATCCTACCGTATCTAACGCGCGCCGCGCTTATTATGGTGTAACCTCTGCGCCTAATGGCCGCCTGGATGGCACTGTAAGCAGCCCAAGCAGTGCATCGCCTGGCCACCCTGGTTACATGACACAGTCTGAAATCAATAACGCTGCTGCTGTTGCATCACCATTCAATATGACCGCCACGCATTCATGGAATGGTACTGGCGACTCTATTACCGCCAATGTAACCATTACATCCGCCGCCGCCTATGCACCTGCCGGGGCTAATCTGGTGCTACGGGTTGCGCTGATTGAGGATCTTTCTTACTGTACGGCGCCAGGTACAAATGGCGAAACGGACTTTCATCACGTAGTACGGGAGATGTACCCGGATGCAGCCGGCACGGCTATCTCCAATACCTGGACAGCCAGCCAGACTCAGACATACACGATCAAGGGTAAGGTGCCAACTTCTGTGGACAAGAGTAATGACAAAGCCATTCTTGTGGTATGGATACAGAATGACGCCAATAAGAACATTATGCAGGCGGCTACTTCTTCCAAGGTAGCGCTGACGCTGGATGCCGCCCTTACCGGCTGTGCCGCCGGCACTCTGGCCTGCCAGGCTACTGGCAGCTCGACTGCTTCTGTAAACGTACCGCTGACTATTACCAATACTGGCAGCAGCACGCTCACTTCTGCTACGATCTACTACAAGGTTGACAATGGTACGCTCGCCTCTAAGCCCTGGACCGGCTCTCTTGCCGCAGGCGCATCAGCTTCCACTTCTGTAACTGTGACAGCTACTTCCGGCAACCATACTGTTTATGATTCTCTGGCAACGCCTAACAGCAGCGCCGATATCAACACGGTAAACAACGCCAAGAAAATGCCGCTCACGGTGCGCGACGCTACTCCCGTAGCACTCCCGCTAACAGAAGATTTTGAAAATGCAAGCGTGCCGGCAATGTGGAGTCTCTTTGACGCTAACGGCAATGGTCAGAACTGGGCACGCAGGGCGGCCAATGGCCACAACGGCAGCATGTACACCTTCTATCACAACAATTACAACTTCGCCAGCGGCGAAACCAACTATGCCGTTCTGCCTACGCCATCTGCCGGCGCTAAGGGCCTGGACTTTTACTATGCTTATGCCCAGTACAGCACCGAAAACGATAAGCTGGAAGTAGTATATTCTACTAACTGCGGCACCAGCTGGACGACCCTTTGGAGCGCCGCCGGTACTACACTGGCTACACACGCACCCGTTGGCAACAATGCCCAGTTTTTCCCCGCTATTGGTGATGACGACTGGAAGATGGTAAGCGTTGACCTGAGCAGCATACCTTCCGGTGCTACCATTGCCTTCCGTGCAACGAGCGACTTCGGTAATAATCTCTTCATTGACGACATTAACCTGCGTAACGCAGCCGCTGCCGGCATTGCCCAGGTACTTAGCAACGGCGATGTAAGCCTCTATCCTAACCCTGCAACTGAAAAAACCACCCTACAGCTAAACCTGCTGAAGGAAAGCTCTGTAACCATCAGCCTTCTGGATGCCGTAGGCCGTACAGTAGCTATCGTTGCTGACGGGAAGCTCAGTGCAGGCACAAAGACCTTCGCTATACCAACGAATACACTGCCAGCAGGCGTCTATACCGTTTCTGTCCGCACCGCGGAAGGCGGCATTGCCAAGCGTCTTTCTGTAGTGAAGTAAAACCTGACATCGTTTTCACCGATAAGGGGCAGCTTTCCGGAGCTGCCCCTTTATTTTTAGCCTATGAAAAAAGCGGTATTCGCCTATAGCCTGATGTTGATGTGCACTGCATATGCCGGCGCGCAAAGCAGGCTTTCCCTCTACGAAGAGTTTACCGGGGAGCAGTGCAGCGCCTGCGCCATTGCCAATCCGGGTTTGCAATCCCTGCTTGCAATCAATAGCCGGGTTCTATACATCACCTATCCAAGTCCCTTCCCGGCAGCCGGGCCCATCTACAACACCTTTACACCCGTTTCTAATGCGCGTGCCGCCTACTACGGCATTACAACTGCACCACAGGGCAGGCTGGACGGTACAGGCGTGGGCAGCGGCTCGGCTTCACCCATAACGGGCCACGTAGCTAACCTTACACAAGCTGATCTAAACGCCGCGCCGGCCGCGAGCACACCATTTACACTAAACGTATCTCACAGCTGGAGTGTGACCGGAGACTCCCTGGTGGCTACCATTACGGTTAAGACGCCGGCAGCCTATACGGCGCCTGCAGGTGCAAGTCTTGTGCTGCGCCTGGCACTGGTGGAGAACCTGCATTACGGTGCAGCGCCGGGCGTCAATGGTGAACAGGATTTTCCGAATGTGGTCCGCGATTTGTTGCCCACGCCCGCCGGAACTGCGTTGCCGCTCAACTGGACCATGGGGCAGACCAATACGTACACCATTGTGAACCGCGTAGCGAAGTACGTGGATAAGAATAATGCGAACCTTATCGCGTTTATTCAAAATGACGCCAATAAGTATGTGATGCAGGCTGCGCCATCTACGCCGCTTACCATTTCGATGGATGCGGGAACCATTGGTGTAACGCCGGCAGGCCGGCTGCGCTGCGCGGCAAGCGGAGCGACGGTAAACGCCTACGCTACATTACGCAATGCCGGTACTACCGTATTGACCAGCGCAAGGATTTATTACCATACGGATGTAAGTCCGCTTGTTTCGTTTGTCAATTGGACAGGCAGCTTAGCGCCCGGTGCTACTACATTAGTGGCTTTGGGCGCGCTTTCCATTCCCGGCGGTACGCACATCATCACCGACTCCGTATTGCTGCCCAACGGGGCCATTGACATTAATCCGGGTAATGGCGTGAGTACTGGGAGCGTGAGTGTCTACGGTACCTCACCAAATAATCTGCCGCTTGTTACCGGTTTTGAAAGCGGTATTGTGCCGGCCGGCTGGGTATTGTATGATGCGGACTCTAACGGGCGAAATTTCAGCGTTTCTAAAAACATCTTCGGGCCTGCTGCGGGCTTTGGCGGCAGCACCTGGTTTTTAGTGCACAACAATTACTTTGTACCAAAGGGTGAGACAAACTACGCCATTCTCCCTGCGGCAAAAATCGCCTCCGGTACTGCGCTAGCTTCGCCTATGCGCACGCGCAATACGCGAGCGAGAATGACATGCTGGACGTAGCATACGCTACCGACTGTGGCGTGAACTGGACAACGCTCTGGAGCGCAGCCGGAGCTACGCTGTCCACCGCACCGGCTACTATTGACTACTTCGTGCCTGCGCCGACTGAAGTGGGCATCACAAACAGTAGATGTAAGCAGTGTACCTGCAGGCGCGCTGCTGGCTTTCCGCGCCACGAGTGACTATGGCAATACGCTCTATATAGACAATGTGCGGCTGGAAGCGGCAACGAGTGTCACAAGCATAAGCGCAATCGGCAGCGTACGTGTTTATCCAAATCCGGCGACTGACCGTACAACGCTGGACTTTATGCTAGACAGACAGAGCGACCTGCACATCAGCATTCAGGATGCTGTGGGGCGCCATGTGGCCAGGCTGGAAGATCGGAGCTTTACTAAGGGGGCGCAGCATCTGACGATTGATACGCGAAACTTTGCCGCAGGAATGTATTTTCTGAACATTCAGGCGGATGGCGGGAGGATCGTACGGCCGATAGTTATCGTGCGGTAGGTCTTGCAATCTTGCCGACTGTTTTGTTTCTTCAGGATACGCCAAGGCTATTCATCCATCCCGAAGTAATGCACAATGCAGGCTTTCAGGATACTTTCCTGCTCTGGCATAGTCATCACCGGCACAGGAGTTATGGCTTCAAAGTGCGGCCACCCTTCCTCATCCCGGCCAATGAACTGGTAGTAGTCCAATTGGGACAGGAGCGTGCAAACGGCGATGTGCATCAGATCCTGCTTCTGCTCTTTGGTGAATTTTCCACGCGGGGGATCCTGTCCAAATTCGTTGACACCGATGAGGTATAAAATGCCCTCCATATCCGGGAGCTTGCCGAACCGCTCCGTGAGGAGCGCCTGAACGCCTTGCCAGCCTTTTTGTTCCATGATGCCTGTTCTTTCCATTGCAAATGCCATTCAAAAGTAACTACCAGACTCGCGGCAATAAAAATTTCCCTAAAAGCCAGCCTTTCCCGCCGGACATTCGCCTCACCAATTACTTTTGAGCTCTATGGAAATGCAGACTGCTACTTCGTCCACTGCGCCGGACATCCGTGCCCTCAATGAGCGTATCCATGCGCAGAGCGCCTTTATAGACCTGCTCATGATGGAACTGAACAAGACCGTTGTAGGGCAACGCCTGATGACGGAGCGCCTGCTAATCGGCTTGCTTGCGGGCGGCCACGTGCTGCTGGAAGGCGTTCCCGGTCTGGCGAAGACGCTGGCCATCAAATCCCTGGCGTCTGCCATTAACGCCAAGTTCAGCCGCATCCAGTTTACGCCCGACCTCCTGCCCGCAGATGTGTTGGGCACCATGATGTATAACCCGCAGGCACACGAATTCTCCGTACGCAAAGGCCCCATCTTTGCCAACTTTGTACTGGCCGATGAAATCAACCGCGCGCCGGCCAAGGTGCAGAGCGCACTTCTGGAGGCGATGCAGGAGCGGCAGGTGACCATTGGCGACACGTCTCATAAGCTGGAAGAACCCTTTCTGGTGCTGGCCACCCAAAATCCTATTGAACAGGAAGGCACTTATGAGCTCCCGGAAGCACAGGTGGACCGCTTTATGCTCAAGGTGGTCATTACTTACCCGGAGAAAGAAGAAGAACGTCTTATTATCCGCCAGAACCTGAACCCGGGCGGGGCGCTGCAAATCAATCCGGTAGTTGACCCCAAGGAGATTATAGCGGCGCGAAAGCTGGTGCGCGAGGTATATATGGACGAGAAGATTGAGCAATACATTCTGGATATAGTATTTGCGACACGCTACCCGGAAGCGGCCAAACTTCCAAAGCTAAAAGCCCTCATTTCTTACGGCGGGTCGCCGCGGGCGAGCATTTCGCTGGCGCTGGCGGCAAAGGCTTATGCCTTTATCAAGCGGCGCGGCTATGTGATTCCGGAGGACGTACGCGCGATTTGCGCGGATGTGATGCGCCACCGCATTGGCATCACCTACGAAGCCGAAGCGGAGAACATTACCAGCGAGGATATTCTGAAGCAGATTTTGAATGCCGTTGAGGTGCCATAGCGGATTGCCGTAGGCGCGCCGCTTATCTTTGCGCCTTTACCGCTACGCCTGTTCATGCTTCCTATCACTCTTTTTCGCCAGTCTGAAGCGCACATCCTTGAAGGATTGCGCAAAAAGCACTTCCCGGAGCCTGGTCTTGTCCGTCAGATTATTGATCTTGATGTAAGCCGCCGGCAGCTTCAGGGCGAGGCAGAGGCTGCATCTGCGTTTATTAATAGCTCCAGCAAGCAGATTGGCGCCCTGATGGGCAGCGGCAAGAAGGACGAGGCCGAAACGCTTAAAGCGCAGGTAGCGCAGCGCAAAGGGGAAGAAAAAGATCTGGCACAAAAGCTGGCCGCCGCCGATTTGGCGCTGAATGAGCTGCTCGTTCGCCTGCCAAACCTGCCACATGCTTCTGTTCCGGAAGGAAAGACACCCGAAGACAACATTGTAGTCCGGGAGGGCGGTGTAAAACCGGACCTCTCTGCCCAAAAGCTGCCGCATTGGGAGCTGACTGCCAGGTATGGCTTGATTGATTTTGAGCTAGGTACAAAAATCACCGGCTCCGGGTTCCCGGTATATATGGGCCAGGGCGCCAGGCTCCAGCGGTCACTGATTACTGCTTTTCTGGAGTTCAACATTGCGGCAGGCTACAAGGAATATTATCCGCCTTATATGGTGAATGAGGCCTCTGCCTATGGTACCACCCAGCTGCCGGATAAGGAAGGCCAGATGTATCATGCAACGGCAGACGATTTTTACCTCATCCCTACCGCCGAGGTGCCTGTTACTAATATCTACCGTGACACGATTACGCCGGAGACGCAGCTGCCGGTAAAGATGACCGCTTATACACCTTGCTTCCGCCGCGAGGCTGGCTCTTACGGCAAGGATGTGCGCGGCCTTAACCGGGTACACCAGTTTGACAAGGTAGAACTGGTGCAATTAGTACAGCCAGAGCGCAGCTATGATGTACTTGAGGAAATGGTACAGCACGTAGAAGGATTGCTGAATCAACTGGAACTTCCGTATCGCATCCTGCGCCTCTGCGGCGGCGACATGTCATTTTCCTCTGCCCTCACTTATGACTTTGAGGTGTGGAGCGCGGCACAGGAACGTTGGCTGGAGGTCAGCTCTGTATCCAATTTTGAAACCTTCCAGACTAACCGGCTGAAAGCACGCTATCGTGGGGCGGATGGCAAGACGGCGCTGTTACATTCGCTCAACGGGTCTTCGCTGGCGCTGCCGCGCATTGTGGCGTGCCTGCTTGAAAACAACCAGACTCCGGAGGGCATCAGGTTACCAGCCTTCCTGCATCCTTATTTCGGAACGGATTTCATTTCCTGACGAAGGCACTATTCTTTCAGCCTTTCAATTTTCATTTCTGCAAATGATACAACGCATACAATCTTTATGGCTTTTTCTGGCAGCGATGCTGAATGGGTTGCTGTTTATCTTTCCGCTGTACCGGTATAACCAGTCCGGCCTGCTTTATTCGCCCTGGCAGTATGAAGGCGTTCGGAATTTCATCCCGCTGTTTCTGATTGCTGCCGTTATTACCTTGATGCCGTTGGTCGCTATATTCTTTTTCAAAGACAGAAAGCGGCAACGCGGCTTTGTATGGCTGGACATCATTGGCATATTAGCATTTTTATCAGTGATGCTGATGCGCGTCAGTAATCTCAAGAACGGGTCAGTGCCTGTCGCCAATTTTGAATATGTGCTGCCAGGCGTGTTAGTTGTTGTTGGGGGCCTTATAATGAGCGTTCTTGCCTTGCGCGGCATACAGAAAGATGATAAGCTCATTAAGAGCCTGGACCGGCTGCGCTGAGGAGATATATTATTTATTAAAAGTAAATATGCCGGCAAATGCCGGCATATTTTATTAAGAACGTTTCATCGCAGCCTCTATCTCTTCCACAGTTATGGGAATGTTCTTCATCAGATCTATGTGGCCTGTTTCAGTAATCCAGATGTTGTTCTCAATGCGGATGCCCATCTTTTCTTCCTCAATGTACAGGCCAGGCTCTACGGTGAATAGCATGCCCGGCTGTACTGGCTGGACGCGTGTACCGAGATCGTGGACGTCCAAGCCCAAGGTGATGGCGTGACGCCATGATAGAAGTACTTACGGTGTGCGCGCGACTCTACAGAGCTTTTGTCTCCATTCTTCACATCTTGCTCCGTCAGCAGGCCCAGCTTAACGCACATTTTGCTCATCTCATCATTTACCTTTTCTGTGTAGTCCACGATGGAAATGCCGGGCTTGAGAATGCCTTTGGCATAGTCATGAACGTGCAACACCGCGTTATACACTTCGGCCTGGCGTTTTGAGAACTTGCCGTTTACCGGTATGGTGCGTGTGAGGTCCGCGGCGTAGTTACCATATTCGGCGCCAAAGTCCATGAGGACGAGCTCTCCGTCCTTACATTCCTGGTTGTTCTCTACATAGTGCAGAATGCGGGCACGATCGCCGGAGGCTATGATGCAGCCGTACGCGTGACGGGTTGCGCGGTTGCGCAGAAATTCGTGCGTTATCTCAGCCTCTAGTTCGTATTCCATTACGCCGGGCCGCAAAAATCCCATTACCCGGCGGAATGCTTTTTCTGTTATGTCTATTGCCTGCTGCGTCACCGCAATCTCTTCCGCCGTTTTAATGGCGCGCAGTTCTTTGAGGATACGGGCGGCGCGCTCATAGCGATGCAGCGGGAAACGGGACATCCATTCGTGAACCCACGCGTAGTTCCTGCCGATAAATGCTGCCATCCAGGCGGTCGTTTTCATTGGTATTGAGATAAACCATGTCAGCATGGTGCATCATTACCTGCAGCACAGCATCTATACCGTCAGCGAACTGTACATTTTGAATGCCTGAGATGGCTGTAGCTTCTGCTTTCGTTAGCTTATGGCCTTCCCATTTTTCAAGATGCTCGTTGGGTCTTATTATCGACCAATACTTCCGTGGCTGTTTTATCAGGATTATCCGGATAAAGGATGACCATCGTCTTTTCCTGGCGGACACCTGACAGCCAAAGAACATCACTATTTGGTACGTATACGTATGGCTGGTCGCCGTTGGCCGTCAGGACGGGGTTGCCGGGGAAAATTGCTACGCTGTTGGGAGCATCGCCTTTATAAAGCGCTGCGCGGTTCTGTGTGTATAGCTTGGGATCAATTGCTGTGTACTTCATGGCTTTCTTCAGATGGGTGAAGGTACAGAAAGGGCGTCGCCCATAAAGGCGCGTGATTTACGTAGGGCTATACTTCTCCAGTGCGCGCTCTACACATTGAAGCGGAAGTGCATTACATCGCCATCCTGCACCACGTATTCTTTGCCTTCTATGCGCAGCCGGCCCTTGTCGCTGTGCACCGCCTTCGCCGCCAAGGCTAATGTAAGTCATCGTAGCCTATTACCTCTGCTTTGATAAATCCTTTTTCAAAGTCGGTGTGAATGACACTTGCAGCCTGTGGCGCTTTCCAGCCCTTGCCAATTGTCCATGCACGTACTTCCTGCACACCGGCAGTAAAGTAAGTGATCAGGTTCAGCAGCTTGTAGGCCGACGCGGATCAGCCGGTTCAGGCCCGGCTCTCCAGGCCGTATTCCTCCAGAAAAACGGCTTTGTCTTCCTCTGCTTTCCATTTCAGTGATCTGCGCTTCTATGGAGTTGTTCATCACTACGATGCCTGGCACCTTCCGCTTTCAGCTGCCGCCTCCAGCGCTTGGGAATACCTATTACCGGTCATGAATGCTCGCCTCGTCCACATTGGCAACATAGAGCACGGGCTTTGCCGTCAGAAGGTGAATGTCATAGATAGCCTCCAAGTCTTCGCCTTCCAGTTTCAGCCCACGGATGTTCTTGCCCTGCTCCAGGTGGCCTTTGCACTCGCAGCAGTGTATCGTGCACCCGTTTGAATTTAGGATCCATCCTCGCCTGCTTTTCTACACGTGCTATTTTCTTCTCTACGCTGCTCAGGTCGGCAAGCTGCAGTTCTGTGTCTATTATCTCCTTATCAGCTACCGGATTGATTGCGCCTTCTTCACGCAGTACGTTGTCATCTTCAAAGCAGCGGACTACGTGCACGATTGCGTCTACCTCGCGGATATTGCCTAGGAACTTATTGCCGAGACCTTCGCCTTTACTTGCGCCTTTTACGAGGCCGGCTATGTCTACAAATTCAATCGTGGTAGGTATAATTCGGTGCGGGATTCACAATCGCCGCCAGCGCGTCCAGCCGCTTATCGGGCACATCTACCAGACCGATATTAGGCTCGATGGTGCAAAAGCGGTAGTTGGCTGCCTGCGCCTTTGCGCTATTGCTTACCGCGTTGAAAAGGGTCGATTTGCCTACGTTGGGCAGGCCTACGATGCCTGCTTGTAATGCCATACAGATTTGCTTGTATGCGGTCTCGAGAATGCGGCGCGAAATTACGTTTCCTACTGCCACGCTGTTTATAAGCCCGCAATAATATTTTTTATACTCTCGAAATAAAAAGAGCAGGCGTTGTGCCTGCTCTTTTCTAAATCCACTTGTTTATTAATTCGCCGTCTTCGTCACCTTGTCAGCGCGCAGGAGCTTACCGTCCATATCAGAGATGTAAAGGAGATACATGCCGTTGGCAACTTCGGTGATGTCCATTTGCTTAGATGCACTGCTTTCAGTACAACCTTGCCCGTAACGTCGCGCAGTGCGAGCTTAACCTTAACTGGTGCGTCGATCTGCAGCAGGCCGGTTGTTGGGTTAGGGTAGACCTTGATTGCTGCACTGATCGGTTTGGCGTTACACCCACGTTCATGATGAACATGAGCGGTGAGTAGCCTGTGCAGCCGGTTGCATCCGTTACACGCACCTTATATGCGCCGTTTTCAGTAAAATGGTAGGCTGGAGCTGTCGCGCCGCCAATTGCATTGTTGTTCAAGAACCATTGATAGCTGGTATACAACTGTGTAGTTGTGAGCGTATCATTAGAGCCGCGAACAATGGTTGGAATCGGAGCGTCGTTGGCAGTTACGTGGAGCGTGTCAGATGTTGACGAGCACCCGAAACTATTTGTTGTCTTGATACTGTAGATACCTGTTGAGTCTGCTATCAGTATTGTCGTGTTGTTGGCTGTTGCTATGCCGTTTACATACCATACGTAGCTAAGACCTGTACCGCCGTTTGCGCTAAGCACTACCGCACTGCCTTTGCAGAAGCTGAGCGGAGTGTTGTACGTGATATAAGCAGCCGGTGCAGGATTTACAGTTATTGTAAGCGCTGAAGAGGTGGTAGAACAACCGCCGCCCGTTACGGTTACTGTGTAGCTGCCCTGAAGCTTAGCGTAGTAAACGCTGTCAGTTGTGTTACCACTAACCGCTGTGCCGTTATAGTTCCACTGGTACAGGTACCCGGAAGCAGAATTTGCGGTCAGCTTAACACTGTCGCCTGCGCAGATAGGACCTAAGCCTGTGCGCTTAGCTGTAGCCAGAGGCGGCGCGTTGACAACCACGGTATCTGGCTTAGAGATAGAGCTACAACCTGTTATCGCATTTGTGACACGAACGGTATAAATACCTGCCGTGCTTGTAGTGTAGCTGCTTGTAGTTGCACCACTGCCGCCGATGTTCACGCCATTGTTGCGCCATTGATAGGTATAATTCGGATCCAGCGTAGCCTTGATGGTCGTGCTGTTGCCTTGACATATCTGAATTTTGCCTGATGCTGGTATGGTGCTGCTATCCGGTGCAGGATTTACTTGCACGTTAACCGGGATAGATGTGTTAGTACAGCCATTGCTATTTGTTACAGATACTGTGTAAACGCCGGTCTGCGTTGCAGTGTATGTAGTAGAAGCTCCTGTTGCAACGGTTGTACCGCCGTTTTTCCAGGTATAAGTGCCGTATGTAGCCGGTGTAGCCGTGATCGTTACAGAGCCACCTTGGCAGAACGTCGTAGCCGCTGCTGTTGCTGCTGCGATTGTAGGAAGCGGATTTACTGTAACGCTGATGGCGTTAGACGTTCCCTTGCAACCTGTTGCGGTAATGGTGCCGCGAGCAGTATAGCTGCCTGCTGTCGTGGCTGTATATGAGCTGCCCGTGCCTACTAATGTTGTACCATTCAGATACCATTGGTATGTGTTAGCCGTAGGACTGCTCGCCGTTAATGTAACACTGTTACCCTGGCAAAAGGTCGTTGATGCTGAAGCCCGCGCTGATCGTTACAACCGGCAATGGGTTCATCGTTACCGTAGTGGCGCCGCCCGCTGTAGTAGTTGAATTACAGGATGGTTGTGAGGTAATAGCAACATTTACTGTGTACGTGCCTGCGCTCGTTACCGGGATGCATGATGTGGCCAGGCCCATAGAAACGCCGTTTTTATACCATGTGTATGTCAGACCTGGAGAAGGGTTAGTACATAGTGTCAGGGTATCGCCCTGGCAGAGGCTTTGAGCGCCGGACGGGCTGATAGCGGAAGAAGGCGCCGCGCCGACAGTAACAGTAGTTGTGGCCGACGTGGCGGTACATCCGGTGCTTGCACTTGATACAACCACGTAATACGTTCCGGAAGTCGTTGCCGTGTACGTGCTGGAAGTTCCGATTACAGTTGTTGGGCTTGCGCTGTTATACCATGCGTAGGTATAAGGTGAGCCAGTGCCGGTGGTTGGAGCGGACAATGTCACACTGCCGCCGGTACAGAAAGTGGTAGAGCTGTTAGCCGTTACAGTGTTGGGAATAGTGTTGACCGTTACGGAAACCGTATTAGATTGCTTTGTACACTGATTAATGTTAGTTGCAATAGAATAGTAGGTTCCTGATGTTGTTGCTGTATAGGTAGCACCTGTGGCACCCGGTATAGCAACGCCATTCTGGTACCATTGGAACGCAACCGGCGAGGTTGTGCTTGTAGAAGTCAATGTGACATTACCGCCGTTACAGAAGGTGGTAGATCCGCTTGCCGTTACCGTATCGGTCGGCAGTGGATTTACAATTACTGTGGTTACAATGGATGTGTCTGCACAACCGGTAGCAAGATTAGTAACCGCTATTCGGTAGCTGCCTGCCGTTGTAACCGTGTACGTATTTGTATTACCGCCGGTCGTGATCGGCGATCCGTTCAGGTACCACTGGTACACATAAGTACCACCTGTCGGTACACTGCAGGGTAACTGTCTGGCCTGCGCAGATAGTTTGAGCGCCAGCGGGCAGAATGTTCACGTTTGGAGCAGGGTTTACAAATACTGTATCCGGAGCAGAAAGTGGCGAGATACAGCCTAGAGCATTTGTATAAGCGCGATAAACCTGCGTTACAGACGGTGAGGCGTAAACCTTGCTGTTGGTATCTGCCAACGTCATTGCACCGGACAGCGGCGGGTAGCTCTTGTAGAGACCTGTTACGTTTGTCCAGTTGATGTTGTACGGCTTGCCCCAGTTAAAGCGCATGTTAGGACGCGTTGTGCTGGTATATGGACCATATACGCTGCCGGTTGTTGGGCTGCCTGGGGTAAATGTCGTGATGCTGCAATCGTATACTGCGTAGTAATAGATAGAGGCATTGTAAGACATATTAGTGCTGTTGGCCGCTGAGTTGCCAATGTAGCTCCATGAGTTACAAGTGGTTGTAGGGCAGCTCGCACAGTTATTCTCAGCAATATCAACAACGATGTTAGATGTGCCGTTCCAGGCAAATGGTGTCTGGAAAGGAATGGTGATCCAACCCGTTCCTGCTGGTGTGTAGGTTCCCGTAGGGCCGGTAGTATAAACAGTAGTAAAGCCTGTCGTTTGCAGTGATCCGCCGACAGCAGTTGCTGCAGTTGGTGCTATTCTGATGCTCAGGTTACGAAGCGGCAAGGTGCCTGGAGCGCTCGTGATGTCAAAAGCAATAGACGTCAGATTACCAGACTGAATACCAGCCGCGGTAAGCTCGGAAGCACGAATAACATACTGCTCATGATGGCCCATGTAGTAACCACCAAATGGTGATGGCCAGCTGTATTGGCCCAGGTTAACGGTACCTGTGCCTACTGTGCCCAAACCACCAAATGGTGCGGAGGGTGTAGCGGTAAGGGCTACCACACTCTTTTCGCAAATAGTCGGGTTGATCGGCGACAGCGTTGGCGCGGGTTGTTGCGCATTGACGTTGATGGTGATAGAATCAATCGCTTTACAACCTGTCAACAGGTCGGTTGCGAGTGCTACATACGTAGTTGCAGTCGTCGGACAAACGGTCACTGGTGATCCCGTAAGGCTGCCAGGAGTCCAGGAGTAAGTGTAAGTCCCGTTGGTAGAGTTTGCATAGAGCGTCGCGCAGCTGCCGGTACAGATACCTGGCGTATTCGGCGATGACACGCTCATTGCAGGTGCCGGAGTTACGGTTATAGGAACTGCAGTACGCGTTGGATTTTCGCAGGATCCGGACAGAATGTTGTCATAAAAACCCCAATAGTAGTTGTTAGATACACCGCCGTACCATGCACCGACGAAGGCAGAACGGCCGCTGGAAACAGAATATAGCGGATATGGCACCGGAGAAACATACTCGTAGTGCAAACTTGCCGTAGAGCTTGATCCTGAGACAAGCGGTAACGGCCCGGAGGGATATTCAGCCAGTTCAGGTTAAGGACATACTTGCCGTTAAACGTTGTGCCACCGCCAGTAACTGTGAATGGACCGGCCGTCTTAACGGCGGTTGAATAACCAGACGCGCTATCGTAAAGTTCTACATATACGGTACCTGTAGCCGTACCCATTGCATACACGGTAGTTGAGTAGAAGTCAGTTGTGTCGCTGAAGCGGAT
This sequence comes from uncultured Bacteroidota bacterium, assembly GCA_963782125.1. GTDB lineage: Bacteria > Bacteroidota > Bacteroidia > Chitinophagales > Chitinophagaceae > UBA1952. The sequence goes on along the minus strand of CAWAID010000005.1, from coordinate 550,038 downwards.
TTCATTACCGTAGTAATTACCCGCCCAGTTAAAATAGCTATAGTAAGAAGATGGCAGTGGCTTAGTCAGTACGTCTGTTGCACCCTTAGGTACCACGGCTGATGCATAATAGGTAGTAGAGCTGGACAGCGGCGGTACCGTGTAGCTATTGCCAGTGTAAACAGGGCTTCCTCCTGAAGGGCTTGTGTACCAGTTGATAGTAGTGCCTGGGTTAGCGGTAGCGCTGATTGTTGGACTGCCGTAACCGCATTGTGCGGCACCGGTAGTGCTAAGGAGTAATGGATTGTTGACCTTGATGGTTACAGTGCTAAGCGTGGTCAGCAATGAACCGCCGCAGTACAAGCGCACGCGGTACTGCATGGATTGCGTCAGCAGTGGCGTCTGGTAAGTGGCAGATGTAGCGCCTGCGATTGTACCGAATGTACCACCAACAGATGCAGAATCCCACACGATTGTAGTACCGAGCGGCACCGGAGAAACCTGCAAGCGGGCTGAGCCCGATACGCACATATTCAAAGAACTAGCGATCAGGGCAAATGTCGGCGTTGTAAGGATCGTGAATTGATTTATTGCCGGCGTTGTATTTGTTGGGCCGTTTGAAGAACCGAGCGCTACTGTTGTAGGGCAGGTAGCAAAAGAGGCGATATTGGCACCAGTACGACCATTTACGTCTTGTGCAATAATGAAATACTGGATAGTTGTGCCGGTAGAAACGGTACCGGTCAGCTTGGTAAAGTCCATGCTGAAATTGTAGGTATTGCCCACAATGCCCGGATCAGCTTCTACATACTTCCAGCCATTGGTAGCGCTGGTGTTACCACCGCCAAATGCGTTAGCTTCCGTACTCATTTTGTAATAGAGACGAGGGCGTCCGGTAACTGCTGTAGTGTCTACTCCAGTTTGGTCGGTGATGGTGGCAGTAATGATTGGTGCCGTTACGCAATAACTTGTCGTAGCAACCGGGGTGTAGCCGATTTGTGGCGGTGCATTATCTGAAATAGTACCTGAGAATTGCAGGGCACCTACGTCCGCTGGATTAGGACGCGTTACACTGGCATAGTCCGTTGTAATGGTTGGCACCTGTACCGGTGTGCCATCGCTTTCGGCGTATGAAGATCCTGTAGGCACGTATGTACCATTGCCCGCGCCTGCGGCAACGAGATTATTTTCAGTGAAGCTGCTCTGGTCGTGGCCGACAAAGCTTTTGAACAGACCGCAAGGGCCGTTAAAGCCAGGGTCGTTGGTCAGACTATATGTATTAACAGCGGAAGTGTTTGTGCCTTCTGCATACAGCCAGCTGTTTGTGACGTTTGGCGTATAATAGATATTGCTGTTTGATGAGCCCAGGAAGTTGGATGGGGGCGTAAGCGTTACACCGGTTGAACGGCGCAGCGCGGCCACGGTACCAGTACCGGTAGGCGTGATGTTGACATTGATAATGTTATTACGCAGGTCAAGCGTACCGGTGTTTGTGTAATAGATACCCGTACCGCCCACGTTACCACCTGTGAAGGTGGCCGTTGGTGCCAAACGGATTGTATTATAATAAAGCTTATAGTCGCCGGTACCAGCGGTGTAAATGCCATAGATATTCTGACCCACGAAAGTTGATGGCAGGTCTATATCACTGACAGTATTATTATAGGCAGCAGTCCACACGCCGGCCGAGCTGTGACCGAGATACATGCCGTAAATCGAGTTGCTGGTGCCGGTTGTTACCTTAAGATTCGTCACAACGTTGTTTGCTACTGTATCATTGGCGCCATTGGAATAATTATACATGCCATATAGAATGCCCGTACCTACTACCATGCTATCTATTCGGTTACCAACTACATTGGAACCGGTAGAATAGTAACCCATATAGTTATAAAGTGCACCACTGCCGTTTACAGCCATGCCCTTGAGCGTGTTGTTCGCTATACGATAAGCTGTACCATAGTAACCGAGATAATTGTAAATTATCTGACCATTAGTCCAGAAATTGAGGAGCTTATTATTACTGAAAGAAGCACGGTTCTGACCGTAGTAACCAATGTAGTTATATATCGCGCCGGAAGCGCTACCGGTACCGCCCATGCCGTTATTTCCGCAGCGGAAGTTCTGGAAAATGTTGCTGTCTACGTTCTGAACATAGTAGAAGTAGTTATAAACATAGCCGTAGTTTACATAAAGGTCAGTAAACACGTTATTGCTGACACGCATGCCCTTAGGGCCGTAATAGCCGTAGCAATAGTTGTAGATATAGGTGTAATAAGAAGAGTTGGACGCGCCAAAACAGTTAGACGCCGTATCATAAGACATTACAGAACTATCACCCCAATAGAAGTTGTAGTAAGGATAAACGTACCCGAAAGAAGAAACCTGACCTGAATTATCCAGACTGTCTACACGGTTATTGAGGCAATACGTTCTATTGCCATTGTTGTAGCTTGAGTAGTTGTACATCCCGTAGTTATAATAGCCGCTGGCCATTTTACGGATTACGTTGTTCTTGATGTTCAGGGTATTATTTGACAGGCCATTGTACTGATAGTTGTACATGCCATATACACTCGCTGAGGTGCTTACACGGCGGATGTTGTAAACCGTGTTATTATTGAGATTGTAGGTCTGTGAACTATTATAATAGTCATAGATCGCGCCCAGTGCGCCCGTGCCGGTGCCGCCGTTTATATCATGGATATTATTGCCGATGATGTTTAGCGTCAGGCAATTGGCGAAATAATCGTAGATGCCATAGATAACACCTGAAGTACCGGTAGTAATGTTACCTGTTACTTCATTGTAATTGATGTTGTGCGTCGCGCCGGCATCGGAGTGCGCAGAGCTGTTATACAATCCATATACAGCTGCAGAGGTTACATTACAGGCGATATTGAAATAATTGTTCAACACATTCAGGTCACCTACACCAATGCCCGCCCAATATTCATAAATAGCGCCCGTACCTGAATGGCTGCTGCCAATATAGATTTTATTGTTCTGTACCGTAACCACACTGTCGTACTGGCTGAGTACACCGTAAAGTGTATTAGAAAGCGTAGTACCGCCAATGGTAATGGTATTCCCGCTCGCAGCAGTCGTACCGCCTACCATATTGGCCTTGTCGTAAAGGGTCGTGCTGGAACTAACGCCACCCATAAAAATACCGCGGGATACGTTCGTAATCGTATTCGCGGTGAACTTATTGAAGCTGTTGGCGTCAGAAGCAACAAAGCCCATCGTTGACGGGGCGCTGTTTGTAGGCGTCATGTGACCCAGCAGGATGCCGGTTGAAGTACCTACATATTTATTTAGCGAAATGCTGCAATTATTAATGGTAACGTTCTGACAGCCGTCATAAGGTGCCGTTGTATTCAGCTTGGATAACACGTAGCCCCACTCATTGGCTGCCGTAGAAGTGGCCGTTGTGGTGGTAGAGTTATCCGTCAGATTCAGGCCGTTAATGGTTACGTAGTCCGTACCCATCAGCCAGAAGATCGCGTCCAGAGAGCCGGTGCCTGTAGCGCCGGTAACGGTATTACCGTTACCATTGAACACGAGGGGCTTGCTGGCGCTCAGCGTTGCGTTAAGCGCGGTACTGCCGAGGCGGTAGCCGCCTGAAGGCGCGGTCTGAGGATTGGAAGCAGTCAGATTGACCGTGGCACCGCCCGTGCCTACACCGGAGGTGTTCAGCGCAGTGATGACGGATGCGAGATCCGGATAGGTGGTGCTCGGTACCGTAATGGTGCCGGTGAGCTGCGCTCTGGATGCTGCGCCAATGCATAGCATTATCAGGCACAGACTTAGAAAACGGAAATTTGCTTTCATAGATTTCAATACAATAGTTGAGCGGTTGTTTTAAATAATGCAGCCCACCATGGGCAACGGAGACTTTCTGAAACGAAGAGCAAATTATACCGCCGTATTCCTAAAAACAACTTTGTCATGCTTTTTTTTACCAAAAACTTTAGTTTGAGTTAACCGTCACTTTGAAATGACAGTCCGGCGACGGACACTGCCGGCTTCCGGAGCGCGGGCGATATTTATATAATTCTGATTAAAACATATTGTTGCGGCGAGACGTAAATCCGCCCCGAAATGGGTATGAGAGACATCAGAAGCCCGTAGCTGGTCCGTGCTCTTTCGCCGCTTTCCGAAGCGGTCCTACTCCGTTCAGGAGGCATGGCTCCCCAACTCCTCAACCCAATCACTTTACTTTGCCGCCCGACATGCGCACCATCCTCTCCGTCATTGTGCCCGCCCGCAGTTTATCAAGCACGCGCCGGTGCAGGCGCTGCTCGCCCCGCATTTTCACGTGCCCATCCTGCACACCGGCCAGCATTACGACGATAATATGAGCGGCGCCTTTTTTGAAGAGCTGGACATTCCCGCGCCTCATTATACGCTGGACATGCGCGGCGCTAAAAGCCACGGCGAGCAGACGGGGCGGATGATGGCCGGTATTGAAGGCGTTTGCAGCACGGTCCAGCCCGATGCCATGCTCATCTACGGCGACACCAACACCACGCTTTCCGCCGCGCTGGTGGCCGCAAAGGCGGGAATCCCGTTGTTCCATATAGAGGCAGGCATACGCGGCTACAACCGCCAGCTGCCTGAAGAAGTGAACCGCATCATAGCCGATACATTCTCCACGCTGCTGCTCTGCCCTACTGCACAGGCAGTAGACAACCTGCGCAAAGAAGGCATTGCGCACGAAGGCGTACACCTGACGGGCGACGTGATGTGCGACCTGCTGGAGGCCACCCGCGCCGCATTAAAGCCGCCGGTGGAAGGCCCCTACTATTTTGCTACCATCCACCGGCCGTATAATACCGACCACCCGGAGCGTATGCGGCGCATTGTCAGCGCGCTGGCGGAATTAGATGCGCCGGTATATTTTACACTGCATCCGCGCACGCTGGCCCGGCTCTCTGCGGCCGACATAGATACCGCAGCGTATCCTTCCGTACACTTTATAGGACCGGTAGGCTACAAGGCCAGCCTGTCTTACCAGGCCGGGGCGGCGGGCGTCATTACCGACAGCAGCGGCGTCCAGAAGGAGGCGTATATGCTGCGCCGCCCCTGTGTGACGCTGCGCTCGGAGACGGAATGGCCGGAAACCCTTGCACACGGCTGGAATACACTCCTCTTTGAGGAAATGGAGGCCATATCGGGCATCTTCAGCAAGACGCCCGGCACCTATATACCAGGCCTTTTTGGCAATGGCCGCGCTGCGGAAGCTATCGTCCGCATTATCCGGGAATACTTTGAGCGGGCCGTGCTCACAGCCTAAAAGCTCACTAAGAGCCTGCAATATGTTCACAGCAACGGCTAAGTGTTTTTAAGCTCGCCTAAGACAGCTTCAAGGGCTCCATTACCCCTTCATTATCAGGCACACTCAAAACTTCGTGACGCACGACGGTAAGGGGAGATTTCGCAGCCCTTGCCTTTATACGCTTGGTTATACGTGCATGAAGGGGATGTTCAACAAGTTCGTATAACATTACTGCGGTTAGTAAGGTAATTAGTGCAATGACGGGTGTAGTCCAATAACTTTTATCTGAAAAATTCCCGCGTTTCATCAAGCTCTCTACAACCAAAAAAACTGGCATCTGCACGAGATAAAAGGAGTAACTGACTTTGCCTAAATAAATCATGGGCTTAGAAGCCAGCCAACGAAAGGCGGACGAATCTTGGAATCTGGCAACAGATGCAATCAGTAAAATGACAGCAGGCACTGCAATTTGATTATGCACCATTTTGCTATGAAAGTGGTAGCCGAATTTGGCCAAATACAGTGTAGCCACCATTACGCCAATTAAAGCCAAGCCAGGCTTGACATTCATTCCGAAATTAAACACCAGTCGGGCAGTCAATATTCCACAGATAAATTCCGCAATGCGGAAAATAGGAAATGAATAAACGAATACAGGTGAAAAGGTCTCGTTGAAAAACTGACATAGATAGCCGGGCGCAGCCGAAAGCAGTGCAAATATTAAAAGCAGACCATAGTTTAATAGCTTACTCTTAATCTGCCGGAACACGGGGAGCAGCAAAGGAAATGACAGGTAGAAAAAAAACTCGGTGGAAATACTCCATCCGCCACCTCCGAAATACTCCATTGCCAGCTTTGGAATATAGGAATTAATCATTAATCCATCCACTACGACTGCAGCATAAAAATGCTCAGTATAGTAGCTGAAAATAAATGATAATATAATGCATGCGACGAGTGAAACAAGATAAGCCGGATAGATGCGGGCAAGACGCTTTGCCAAGAACATCTTGTAAAAATGCCATTTATGTTGCTTATTAATATTGTCCTGATAAGTATAAGTCAGGATAAAGCCGGATAGCACAAAGAATAGCATCACACCCATGCGCCCTTGCCTAACAAGCTCCTGCAAAAAATTAGGTAGAAATATATATGGAGTCCTGATGTCTAAGTGCAGTATCAATACATAAAAGGCTGCGATAAATCGCAGCCCTGTTAACCCATCAAGCTTAAACGCTCTTTGTTGTGCTATCATTCTAAATAAATAAAGGCCGCGAAGATATGACAACACAAGTAGGAAAGAAATTTGAGACATTAAGCAGGCGTTATTATACACGTTTCGCTCTTTATTAGTTTCAATAAAAACGCCATAACGTAATTGATTTACCATATCATTGGTCATTTGTAAGTGTAAAAGATGCAGATATTCAGTTGAGCTATTACAAAAAATTCGGAAACTTCAGGCGTTTTCACTTTATCCAATTAGCGCTGTTTATCTTCCTAATAACAGTGGCAGCTTATCCTACAGAATATTTATTAAGGTTAATTTCGCGGCGCCTGAAACAGCCGGTAGCAGTACCGCAAAGCATAATGAATATATTTATTACGGGAGGTGCCGGCTTTATCGGATCGCATGTGGTGCGGCGCTTCGTGCAGGAATATCCGCAGCACACCATCATTAACCTGGATGCCCTTACCTATGCCGGCAACCTGGAAAACCTGAGCGACATTGAGGGCCAGCCCAACTACCGCTTTGAAAAGCTGAACCTGCTGGACACGGCCGCGCTGGACGCCGCTTTTCAGAAGTACCGGCCCGAAGGTGTTATTCACCTCGCCGCAGAATCGCATGTGGACCGCTCTATCCTCTCTCCGCTGGATTTTGTCTATACCAACGTGATAGGTACGGTAAACCTGCTGGAGGCCGCCCGGAAGCACTGGGCCGGCGCTTATGAAGACAAGCGTTTTTACCACGTCTCCACCGATGAGGTGTATGGCGCGCTGGGCGAGGAAGGCCTGTTTACGGAGGAAACAAAGTACGATCCGCACTCCCCTTACAGCGCTTCCAAAGCGTCATCCGACCATTTTGTAAGGGCTTATGCCGATACCTATGGCCTTCCGGTGGTCATCAGCAACTGCTCCAATAACTACGGCCCCAATCACTTCCCCGAAAAGCTCATTCCGCTTTTCATCAATAACATCATTCAGAAAAAGCCGCTGCCGGTTTATGGCGATGGCCTCTACACCCGCGACTGGCTCTACGTCATAGACCATGCACGGGCTATTGACGCCGTGTTCCATAAGGGCAGGCTGGGCGAAACCTACAACATTGGCGGCTTCAACGAGTGGCGCAACATTGACCTGGTAAAGACGATGTGCACGCAGATGGACGCGCGCCTGGGCCGCGCGCCGGGCGAGAGCGAGGGGCTTATTACCTATATCAAAGACCGCCCGGGCCACGACCGGCGCTACGCTATTGACGCCTCCAAAATTAACCGGGAGCTGGGCTGGGCGCCGAGCGTGACCTTTGAGGAAGGCCTGGCGCAGACCATAGACTGGTACCTGAACAATACGGAATGGCTGGAGCGTGTGACCTCCGGCGATTATCAGCGTTATTACGACAACCAATATAGCAGCCAGCCTGGATAAGTGAGATGGTGGCGGAATGCCGCGGGATTTTTTGAGCCCCTTGAGCTTGGGGTTCGGTTTGCTATTGTGCTGCGATGGTTGGGTTACAAACTGATGCTCATTAGTATGCGCATTTTTTATCAACCTATACAGATTGTTGTCTACTACTAGTGCAACAATTACGAAAGGAAAAGCCGTTTACTATTCTGTAAGCAATGGATCTAGATAAAATATTGCAGACGTATGCCGACTGTTTACAAACGTTCGCTAATAGCGAAAGCTTGGTATGCTGCTAATTCCATTTTAGCAAAATCATTCAGCGCACCGAATCCGAAAATTATGATGTCATAACAATAAAGCTAAATATCCGATTTGCTACTGGTAGGACGAACGAGCCTTTTTATCAAAGAGACACCAGGTATTTGAGAATATCCGTGAAGTTTATCACGATAATTCATCACAGGAACTTCAAAGAACTTATAAAGTAGCGTAGATGATAAGAAAGTTATAACCCAAAATAGAATGAAGCCAACTGCATTAAGAACGAATTCGTTAGAACTAATGTGCGGAAAAATATGGAGCGCACAAATATCCTTAATTATAAAACTGCGGATCAAACTATAATTCAATAGATACATGGAATAGGAAATAAGGCTAATGTGGGTTATTGCTCGGTATACTTTCCCTTCCCCTTTTATATACTGACTAAGAAAGGGAAGAAGGAAGAGCGTCCCGACAGACATTGTTGTAAAGTAAAATGCGCAAGCATATAGTGTGTTGAATGGAAATGCTATAATGACTGGTATAACCAGAAGAATGAGGCCCACATAAAGCAATTGCCTTTTATAACGTATCCATGTTCTATTGTGATAAAATGAAATATAAGCACCAATAACGCCGAACATGAGTGCGTCAAGGCGTGTTATAACAGGTCTTCTGTACATGTTGTCCCATTCCTCAATGTTCTGCGGAGGGTAAATACTAAAGCAATAACAACGGTAACCAGTGACACTGGCTATCACTAATATTGAAATGATGATAAAAGCAGTCCTCTTATGCTTTTTGCCAAGCAAAATCATGGTGGCGAAAATCATTATGGGAGTAATCAGATAGAACCATTCCTCTACAGATAAACTCCAGCTTTCAGGGAAAAAATTTTCGGTCTTTACCTGCGAACTAAAATTCTGAGTAAACGTGAAGTATTGCAATATGTGAGGCGCCCCGTTACCGAAGACAACGGCTATCGCTGTGAGCATAGCCAATATCAGGAAATAATTGGGGAGTGTACGCAACCATCGCCTCACCCAAAAACTCCACAAGATTCTGAATGTAGGTGGCTTAGTGCTCAATATCTTAATCAGTATGCCACCAATAAGGAAGCCGCTAAAGACGAAGAAGATACCAACGCCATCCAAGTTGTAACGTTCAATACTGGAGTAGGATGTGCCTAAAAATTCAATAGCGTGTCCCCATAGTACCGACATTATTGCAACAGCGCGAAGAATATCCAATCCGAATACTCTTTTGCCGTCTATCCTGATCGTGAAAAGGTTATGTAAAAATGACAAGTTGCAAATATAATAAGGCTGCCGGCAAGTAAACATGGCTGCGTACCATACACATTAAATAAAATTTTACTTGATGCTAACTGATAAAAATCGTGCGAATCAGATTTAGACTTAGAATATAGACACGTCTCTGACCTTTTCCTGTCCCATAAAAAGGAAGTATCTTGGGGTCGAGGAGATTACGATAGTTGCAACAGATAGAGAAGAATGAATCTGGCATCAGGCAACTTGCTGCAATCACACAAGGATTCCTGAAACTCAAGCAATTTTATGGGACAGGATAAGGACTTGAGACTGATAATTAGCGTAGTTTATAATTGCATAACATTATTAATATTAAATAAAAAGGGCTTGGTTTCTTTGTTACGGGCTTATGAATATAGTCCCCTGACAAAACATTCCCAAAATGTGCACCTCCTAGATTAATAACTTTGCCCGCCCACGCTTGAAAGCGCGTCCGTTCTCGTGCCCAACAAACTGCTACATGCGGTAGGCACCTTCAATTCTGATCTTAATCCCTCAACGCCATCTGTGAGCATTATCGCTAATAACGAGCAGCAATGGACTGAAATCATTGAACCACGACGCGCCTGCTGGATCTACGCCTTGGTGAAGTATGGCGCTACCGCGATTTATTCCTTCTGCTCGTCAAGCGCGACATCGTAGGAAATTACAAGCAAACCCTGCTTGGCCCCATCTGGTTTTTTCTGCAGCCGCTGTTCAGTACCCTCATGTTTGTGGTGGTATTTGGCCGCATTGCCGGCATCGGCACCGGGGGTATTCCCATGGTGCTTTTTTATCTGGCTGGCATTACCATCTGGAACTACTTTGCGGAATGCCTGAACCGTACCGGCGCCGTGTTTAAAGACAATACAGCAGCCATCCGGCATAAGTGAAAGGGGTGCTCCACAGGTATTTTCGCAAAATGATACAGCGTGCCGCTCGCGCCATAACTGACAACAGTGTACAAGAATATAATTTGGGATCTTATTGGAAAGTTTGGGATCCAGATTATGTCGTTTGGCATTTCTATCATCCTTACCCGGCTGCTGTCGCCGCAGGAATACGGCATCATGGGCATGGCCGTGGTTATCATCGCCTTTGCCCATGTGTTTCTTGATCTTGGTTTCAACCGGGCCATTATCCAGCAGGCCGAGATATCGCAGGTGCAGTACGCTACCATATTTTACCTGAATACAGGCATTGCGCTGCTGCTTACCGGTATCTGCTTTTTCCTGGCCGGGCCGCTGGCCGCTTTTTACCATCAGCCTTTAATAAAGCCCGTATTCCGGGTGGTGTCGCTGAGCTTCCTTATTAACGGCCTGAATCTGGTGCCTTCGGCAATCCTTTATAAGCGCCTGCATTTTAAGGTAAACAGCATACAATCGCTCATCGGTGCGCTGCTGTCCGGCGCCGTAGGCATCTGGATGGCCTATAACGGGTACGGCGTCTGGAGCCTGGTGATGCAGTCCCTCTTAAGCTCCCTTATCCTGATGCTGCTGAATTTCGCTTATATCAGGTGGTACCCGCGGCTTCAATTCAGCATTGCATCCATCCGGCCGCTGTGGAGCTACGGCAGCAAGCTCTTTGCATCCGGCTTGCTGGACAATATCTACTCCAAGCTGGATACCTTCATCATAGGCAGGATATTCACGCCCAGCATTCTCGGCTTTTATGCCCGCGCGCAGAGCATGGATGGCGTCGTGCGGCAATTCTCTGCCAACAGCATCGTAGGCGCCCTGTTTCCGTACATTGCCAAGCACCAGGATGACAAGGCGTACCTGGGCGTGCTGTTCCGCAAATACCTGCATATCATTATGTTCGTATCCGTGGGTATCAGCGGGGTGCTATTCCTGATAGCGAAGGACCTGTTTACCCTCATGTTTACGGGCCGCTGGATCTATTCCGCCGAGCTTTTCCGTATCATATCCATTGCCGGCTTTGCCTGGCCGGTAAGCAGCCTGATGTGCAGCATCATCAGCGGCGTTGGCAATTCCGAAGCCTTTTTTAAGCTGGAAGTAATTAAAAAAATACTGATACTGCCCGTCTATCTCTTTGGCTTTTTACTCGGATTGAAAGGTTTTCTTTATTGCATGCTTGCCGTGGTGTGCGTAAGCGTAATTTTGAACGCGGTCTATACAGCCCGGGAAATTGAGGTCGGCACTATGGAGCAAATAAAAATTATGGCCGGCTACCTTATCACCGGACTGCTCAGCTGCACCGTCACGTACTTCCTTGTTGGCATAATCGGGTCTGCACATGCCGTTCTCAATATGGCGGGCGCTGCTATCCTGTTTAGCGCGCTCTTTCTGGGCGGCTGCTATGCGGCCCGGCTGAAAGGCACAGAGATCATCGGCTTCGGCATCCATAAAGTAAAGCTCCTTCTGCAGTGATTAACGTTACCAAGACCTTTCTCCCGCCTTTTGAAGAATATACCGCCACCCTGAAAAGGGCGTGGGACAAGGCCTGGCTGACCAATAACGGCGAGCTGCTGCTGGAGCTGGAGCAAAAGCTGAAACAATACTTAGGCGTGGAAAACCTGCTGTTCTGCAACAACGGCACGGTGGTGCTGCAGATGGCGCTCAAGGCTTACGGCATTACCGGCGAGGTTATTACCACACCCTTCTCCTATGTGGCTACCACTACCGCCATCCTCTGGGAGGGCTGCAAGCCGGTGTTTGTGGATATTGACCCGCATACATTCTGCATAGATGCTACAAAGATTGAGGCTGCTATAACGGAGCGCACCGAGGCCATATTGGCGACGCACGTGTACGGCTATCCCTGCGATGTAGCCGCGATTGAAGCGATAGCACGCAAACACAATCTGAAAGTAATATACGACGCCGCCCACGCCTTCGGCACAGAGATAGGCGGGCGCTCCCTGCTTTCCTATGGCGATGTAAGCACCTGCAGCTTTCACGCTACGAAGATTTTCCATACCGGAGAGGGAGGCTGCATCATTGCCAATGACGAGACGGTAGCAGAGCGGCTTATGCTCTACCGGCAGTTCGGGCATATAGGCGATGCGTATTATACGATGGGCATCAATGGCAAGAACTCCGAGTTTCACGCAGCTATGGGCTTGTGCAACCTCAACTATATGGATGCCATACTGGGGGAGCGGAAGGCCCAGTGGCTGCGTTATGAGGCGCTGTTGCGCGATGCGGATGTTCAGCTGCTGCACATAGCAGACGATGTGAAGTTTAATTATGCGTATTTTCCCGTAGTATTCAGCAGCGAAGCTGAGCTGCTCCGGGTTGTAGCGGATCTGAAGGCGAAGGGCATTAACGCGCGGCGGTATTTCTACCCTTCGCTGAATACGCTGGCTTATGTCAATAATGGAGAAAGCTGCCCGGTATCAGAATCGGTTGCCGCGCGTGTGCTGTGCCTGCCCCTGTTCTATGATCTTGCCATGGCTGATCAGGAGCTGATTGCCCATATCGTAACTCAGAAAAAGCCCCAGGTAGCGTAGATGCGTTTAGGAATCATGCAGCCATACTTCTTTCCGTATATCGGCTATTACAGCCTGATAAAGCATACGGATGAGTGGATCATATTTGACGTGGTGCAATTTATCCGGCATGGCTGGATAGAGCGCAACCGGGTATTGAAGCCTGGCGAGGGCTGGCAGTACATAGCGGTACCGCTGCAGAAAAGCGACCGCAATACCCTGATCAAGGACATGCGGATAAGGGGGGGCGAGGACTGGCGCGATAAAATGCTCCGCCAACTGGCCCACTACAAAAAAGCGCCTTTCTATACGCAAACGGTTGACCTGATACGCGATGCGCTGAATCTTGAGACGGATAGCATTGTAACCCTGAATGCGCACATCCTCCAAAAGACCTGTGATTATCTGTCTATTCCGATTCAGCAGCAGATATTCAGCGAGATGAATCTGGAAATCGGGACGGTTACCCATCCCGGCGAATGGGCGCTGCAAATCAGCATAGCGATGGGCGCTGATGAATATATTAATCCGCCGGGTGGCATGGATATCTTTGAGCAGCAGCAATTTGACGATGCAGGCATCAAGCTTAGCTTCCTGAAGAATAATCTACCGGTTTACAGCCAGCGCCGGCCGGTGTTTGAAAACGGACTGTCTGTCATTGATGTGCTGATGTATAATGATGTGGCTGCTGTGAATAGAATGATTGATGATTGCAGCTACGTTGAGAAAACTCTTTCCGGTACCACATAGTAATGCCATGATAGCTAAGACAGCAGAAAATACAGAGAACTACACCCGTCAACTGATATTTACGTCAGCGGCACGTGTAGCTTGGGGACATCTGATTAGTGAACTCAATATTGCAAGGGACGAAAAAGTATTGCTGCCTTCCTATATCGGTTATACGGAGCGGGAAGGTTCAGGCGTATTTGACCCAATTGAACAAACAGGTGTGTCATATGCGTTCTATGCTGTAGATAAATTGTTGCGTGTTGACATTGATAGCTTCAAAGCTCAGTTGGGAAGCGGTAAGATCAGGCTTGCGCTGATCATTCATTACTTCGGCTTTTGCAAAAATGACTTTAAGCAAATTGCCGCGCTTTGTAAAGCTCATAATGTACTCTTAGTAGAAGACTGCGCCCATGCTTTTCAAATTGGTCTGGAACCACAGAGTTTAGGCACAAATGGCGATTTCAGCTTTTACTCAATGCATAAATACCTGGCTACTAAGAGTGGGGGCATTTTGCAGGTAAACAATCCTGATTACACAATACCAGATGTAGCAGATGAATTGAAAATATCCATGAATGTTTTGGAACAATTTGCCAAGACAGACATCCCGGCTGTTGCCAGGCACCGCAGGGATAACTACAAGTTATATTACTGTCTTCTAAAAGAATTGGATGGCATAAGCCTGATGTATGAACTCGGGGAAGATGACATTCCACATAATTTTCCGATTAAGGTAAAGGGCGGCAAGCGTGAGGCACTTTATTTCTATTTGGCGGATAAAGGCCTAACGGTTATTGCTCTGTATTACAGGCTTATTGACCAGATCGCCCAAAATGAATTCCCGGTGTCATTCACAGTATCAAACGAGATTTTAAATCTGCCGGTCCATCAGGATATCAATACTGCAGATGTGCATCTTATTTGCGACACTATAAAGGAGTTCTTCAACCAGCCCCTTAAGAATAATGGCTAAGTCTATCGGTGGCTTTTTTGAACTGGAACTTCCTAAGGGCGGCAGCCCTTATCATGCTAATGCTATCGCCTTATCAACGGGCCGCGCATGCCTAAGACTGATGTTGCACAATATGTCCATCCGGAAATGTTATGTGCCGTACTATACCTGTGATGCCGTATTTCATCCTTTTGAAGCGGAATCGGTAGAAATGGAAGAATACGGTATTAATACTCAGTTTGATCCGATATACCTTCCTAAGCTTAAAGACGGGGAGTATTTTTTATACATAAATTATTTCGGAACCAAATCACAGACAGTAGAAAGATTGCTAAGTCTTTATGGAGATCGCTTAATAATAGACAATACGCACCTGTTCTTTCATCAGGGATACGAGCATAACTGGTCATTTACGTCTGCCCGTAAATATTTCGGTGTACCGGATGGCGCCTATTTGTATTCGCCGGTAGACATACAAAAACTACCCCCGCGGTTCAACGAAATCTCTATTTCGCATAATTTCCACCGGCTTATTGGTCAACAATCGTTGGCGCATCAGGAATATACAGCATACGAAAAATCGCTCAACTGTGATATAAACTCAATCTCTACTTTATCCGAACAACTTTTATCAGTAGTGGATTTTGAATTTGTCCGGCAAAGAAGGCTAGAAAACTATTATTATCTGCACAAAGCCTTTAAAGACATCAATGTTTTTCATGCTCCAGATTATCTGGACGATGGGCCATTTGCTTATCCCTTAATTACACAACATACAGTAGAAAAATCTAAGTTTTACGAGCAGGGACTGTTTATCCCATCATTATGGGCCGACCCGCTTCGCAGGCCAAAAGATGGCTTTGAGACCGACTTAATGATCGCACGTAATTTATTACCATTACCTATTGATCACCGATATGATTTGAATGATATGCAGTATATAGCTGATTTTGTACTTAAAGTAGTTAACGGAATTTAATAAATATAATCTCAACGCTCAGGGTATCTAATAATATGAATTATACTATTAAATTCAGACCATTTACATTATCAGACGCGGCTTTTATAAACAGGCTGCGGAGGGATGAGTCAATGGAAAATCTAATTGGCGGAGCAAAACGGCCTGTAGCCTATGAACGTGATGTAAAATGGATTGAAAGCATTATTTTAAATGACAATCAGCATGTAATATATTTTGCAATAACTACGATAGAGGACGATAATATTATCGGATATACTTCAATTGCGGACATAGATTACAGAAATGGTTCTTGCTTTTGGAACGGTATCAAGATAGACCCGTCCCATGCTGGCAAAGGCATTGGTACACAGGTTGCCTTAATGGTATTGAAATATGTATTTGAGGAGTTAAGAATGGAGCGCTGTAAAGGGGAGTGTCAGGAGCAACACGAAAATGTGCTGAAAATGCTGCTTAAAGTTGGTTTTAAGCAGGAAGGGCTCATGCGTAATACTCTTTATAAAAACGGCATTTATAATAACCAGTGGCTGGTAAGTGTAATTAAAGAGGATTATGACTCGAATAAAGAGCCAATTCCAGCTTTAATAAATTACGAATGGCTACGTTACTGGTTTTATATCCCTATCTATGAGCAAATACTTGGGCAGTACGGCTACTTTCAGTAAAACGATTTCTGAAACAGACATCTATCAGTTTGCTGGCATTACAGGAGATTTCAACCCGATGCACGTAGATGAGCAATATGCACAGACAACAAAGTTTGGTCGTCGTATTGCGCATGGCATGCTAACCTCGTCATTCATATGCACTGTTCTCGGTATGAAGCTACCAGGTGTAGGCACTATCCATGTAAGCCAACAGTTGGAGTTTAAGAAACCAGTCTTTATAGGAGATACCGTTACGGTTCAACTGGAGGTAATTGAGGTTTTGGAAAAGGGATTTTTAAAAATTCGCTCCACTATATTTAATCAGAATAATGATATCGTTGTAGATGGATTTTCTGTGGTTAAGCCACCTAAGGACAAGGCGTAGGTAAGCGGTACTTATGAAAGACATATTAATAAGTGTATGTACAGTTACCTATAATCACGGTAAATATATTGCTGACGCAATTGAGGGTGTACTAATGCAGCAATGTAATTATCAAATTGAGATGATTATAGGTGATGATTGTTCAACAGATAGTACTACCGAAATTGTAAAATCATATCAGCAGCGCTATCCGGAAATCATTAAGCCAATATTCCATAATCCTAATGTTGGTGCTCAAGCTAATTCCTTTGCTTGCCTGAAGGACTGTAAAGGCAAATACATAGCAGCACTTGAAGGAGATGACTATTGGACCGATCCATTAAAACTCCAAAAACAAGTTGATTTTTTGGAGTTGAATCCTGAATATTCTATCTGTTTCCACAGAGTAGGAATTGATAATGGCTCTTCTATCGTTGACGACTATATTACTAAAGTTCCTGCTAACATAACAAGTCAAACAGATTTATTAGTTAAAGGCAATTATATTCATACGCCAAGTATGGTATTCCGTAATAGCAGCCTTACGCTACCAGAATGGATGATGAGAGCAATGCCCGGGGATTATCCATTATATCTTATCCTCACTAATAATGGAGAGAAGATTAAATATCTGGATGCCCAAATGGCCAATTATCGGGTTCATCAGCAAGGCATATGGAGCATGCAGAATACCAACAAGTATTTGCAGCATAGCGCACTGACTATGCTCAACTGTGCAAAGTATTTGAAACACCCGCTACCTGAATTTATAAGCAGGTGGGCAATGGTATTAGCTGACTCTGTGTATTATCTCGGCTACCAGAAAGTCACTAAAGCTGAATATTTTTCCCTGATAAGATGGGCGCTCTCTAGGGCAAAGTTCAGCCCGAAACAATTGCTTTATATGCTGCTGCCTACGCTAAGGCGCAGGTTAAAAAATCCTCCTAAAGAGGAACCGATCGGCCAGTAAAGCGTTGCTCCGCAGCCATTTCATATGATCTCCATCATTATCTGCCACCGGAACAAGGCCTACTTAGATGCCGTATCCGCCAGTATAGCGGAGACCATAGGCGTGCCGTATGAACTGGTAGTCGTGGATAATACGCAGAATGAATATTCTATATTCAGCGCTTACAATGAGGGTGTGCTGCGCAGCCAATTTGAAATATGCTGCTTCAGCCACGAGGATATCACCTTTCATACAAAAGACTGGGGGCATAAGGTATTGGCCCACTTTGCCGACTCAAAGACGGGCATGATAGGCCTCACGGGTGGCTTGATGATACCCGCAGTACCGGCGGCATGGTGGTATAACTTTCACGAGGGGCTGTGCGCGGTAAGTCTTATAGAGCGCCGCGAGCTACCGGAGCCGGAATATCATTACCTGAACCCTTGGAGTGAGCAACCCAGAACGGAGGCGGCGATGGCCGATGGACTGTGGTTCTGCATTCGCCGCTCGCTGTTTGATAAAATCCGCTTTGACGAGGTAACCTTCGCCGGCTTTCACCTGTACGATGCGGACATCAGCATGCAGGTACGGCAATATGCAAAGCTTTATGTGGTGTATGACATCCTGGTACAGCATTATTCACACGGACCTACGCATAAGAATTATTACCTAAACCTAATTGCCTTTACCCGGAAATGGCAGGCACAGTTGCCGGCCTTTGTGCCACATCTATCGCGCAAAAAAGCAGACGAAGCAGGTTGGTATCACCTGCGCCGCTACCTGCTGGAGGCGGCTGCAGCCGGCTTCAGCCGGGAAGCGTTGCAGCAGGTGCAAGAGGAATTTTTTCCGGTACTTCGCAACAGCGGCATATGGGGCAAAGGCTATTTTTTGCTGCTGCGCTTAGGCGGGCAGCGTATAGCCAATGCGGTATTTGAGCGGCTGGAACGGCTGCGCCCGCAGGATGGGCGGATGCGCGTAAAGAAAACAGCAGTTAGCGTTGATTGAAGACCAACTCGGAAAATTATTATTAAAATGGGCATCTTCAGCGCTTTTACACGCTACAAAGAAATCATCGTACTGCCGGACTACTCCTTCTCCGGCGGTGGCGCCCGGCCCATCTATAGCTACTACCGGCACAAGGTGAATGCGGGGCATACGGATATCCTGTTCCTTCGGCTTATAACCCGCAACAGCACGCTCAAGCTGCTGCTGCTGTGCTTGTTCAGGAACCGTCTCATCATCAATGGCATCGCCTCCTTTTATTACTGGCCGGTGCATCTTGCCTGCTACCTGAAAAAAGACGTGGTGATCTACCTGCATGAGGCCGGGCCGCACGTAGAGGCATTCCGCGACGGGCATCCGCTGCTGCACCGCTCCCTTAAGTGGATACTGGCCCGCCGCAAGGCGGCGTTCGTTTCTGACTGGCAGGAGCAGTATTTCCGTGAGCATTACAAGCTGGGCAAGACGGCCGTGGTGAATAACGCGATGGCCCTGCCGCCGGCCCCATCGGCCACAGGGACGAACATCGTGATGATTGCCTATCAGACCAGGAACAAGAACGTGGATTTCTTCTCCCGCATAGCCGATCATGCGCAAAGCCACGGCCTGCCCTACCGCTTTCACTGGGTGGGCGGCGACGGCGGCGATATGCACGGCTTGTACCACTCGCCGCACGTAACCTGGTGGGGCGACCAGGAGCAGGTGATGGACCTGCTCAATGCCTTTGACCTGCTGTTGTTTACGTCCAAGTCTGACACCTTTGGGCTGGTCATCGCGGAGGCGCTCTATAAAGGCAAAAGGGTAGTAAGCTACCGGGAGAATGGGCTGGCTGGTCAGCTGCAGCGGCTGAGCGGCTGCCGCGTATTTGAGACTTTTGATGAGGAAGCCGTGCTGCGCGATATTGCAGCCGCCCTCGCCGAGCCGGTGGATGTGGCGGCCAACCGCCACCTTGTAGCGGAACTATGCAGCGTGGAGCAACTGGAAAGGGGGCTGAATGAGCTCTTTGCCCGCTGAAACCTTTGGATACAAATATGCTTACGATCCTCCACTTCATAGATTCCCTGGGCCGCGGCGGCTCCGAGAACCTGATGGTGAATACGGTGCTGGGGCTGGAAGGCTACCGGAGCATTGTGGTGTACCTGGAGGGGCCGCACGACCTGGCGGAGCAGCTGGAGGCGAAGGGCATCCCGATGATATTTCTTGATAAAAACGCCAAGCGGGATTTCTTTTCTGTTGCCTCCGCCCTGCGAAAGATCATGCGCGAGCACGGTGTATCTATCATTCATTCCCACTCTTACTGGACCAATATGGTGGCCCGCCGGGCTGCTCCGCGAAGCGTTAAGGTGGTCAATCATTACCACTTTGCCGATTATGATACGATGAAAGGCCACCCCAGCCTGAAGCGGATGATATGGCTGGACCGCCTCACGCGCCGCAGCCGGCACCGCATCGTCTGCGTATCGGATTATGTGCGGCACATTCTGGCGCGGGAATGCGGCTTTACGCGCAATATATTTACCATACATAATTTCATAGGCAGCCAGTATTATGGTGACCGGCCAAAAGCCCAGGCCCCGCAGCCCGGTCACCCGCTGCGGCTCGTAGCCTTTGGCGGCACCAAGCGGGAGAAGAATTACGGCCTGCTGATAAAGGTCTTTGAAGCGCTGAAAGACGAGCCGGTAAGCATGGATGTATATGGCGGCGGCCCGCTGCTGGAAGAGCTGCGGCAGGCGGCGGCACACCTGCCCGCGCTCCGCTTCCAGGGCAATTCCGGCGCCCTCCAGGACCTGCTCCCGGGCTACCATGCGTATGTGATGTGCTCCGTATCCGAAGCCTGCCCGCTCTCGCCGATAGAGGCTATGAGCGCCGGGCTGCCGCTGATACTGAGCAATATCCCTGCCCTGAAGGAGTTTGCCGCGGACGTAGCTACCTTCTTTGAGCCGCATGATACCGATGCGCTAACAAGGATAATTCGGGAAGTTCTGAACTCCGGCTTAGTTTTGCGGTCGGATTTAGCGGCTTACGCGCAAATACTGCAACGCTATTCAGAGGCGCAGTTCCTGCAAAAATTGGTGGCTGTTTATCGCAGTTGATCATGGGAGCCGGCTTGAAAAGACGGTTGAGGTCCACAAACAGCAAGTCAACCCCCGATTTATGTGCGGCATTACAGGCTTTCTCTCCAACAGGCTTAGCGAGCAGGACCTTCGTGGCGCTTCCGACTGCCTGCGGCACCGTGGCCCGGACGCGTCGGGGGTCTTTTTTGAGCGGGGCGTAGCACTGGGCCACCGCCGCCTGAGTATCCAGGACCTTACCGAAGCAGGCAGCCAGCCCATGCGCTCCCACGACGGGCGGTATGTGATGGTGTACAACGGCGAGGTTTATAATGCAGAATCGCTGCGGGCAGGGCTGCCGGGCAGGGCCTGGCGCGGTCACAGTGATTCAGAAGTCATCCTGGAATTGTTTGCGGCGCAGGGACCCTCTTCGTTTGCATTGCTCAACGGCATGTATGCCGTAGCCATCTGGGATACGCAGCGGCAGCGGCTTACGCTGGCCCGCGACCCGGTAGGCATCAAGCCCCTGTTCTGGCACTGCGACGGGCAGCAGCTGCTCTTTGCCTCGGAGCTTAAATCCATCAAAAGCCTGCTGCCGGAGCTTACGCTCAATGAGTCGGCTATCCCCTACTTCCTGCACCTGAGCTATATACCCGCGCCGCTGACCATTTATAAGGAAGTATCCAAGTTCCCTTCCGGGCATTACGTGGAGGTGGATTTTTCGGGGGACGGCGCGGTGATGGGCGATTTACATTCTTTCTGGTCCGTAGAGTCCCATATCTCGCCTACGCTGCTCAGCAATAAGGAGCAGGCACGCGGCGAGCTGAAGGATATCCTCTTCCGCGCCGTAGAGCGGCAGCTGATCTCAGACGTGCCGTTTGGCACCTTTCTTTCCGGCGGCATAGATAGCACCGTTGTTACGGCGGTGGCCAATCAGGTAGCCAGGGGTAAGCTGAACACCTTCAGCATTGCCATGGTGGACGGTAAAGTCAATGAAGCGCCCTACGCGGCATCCATCGCCAAATATCTCGGCACCGATCATCATGAGCTGCCCATCCGCGAGGATGACCTGCTGCAGATGATACCCGACCTGCTGGATGTATATGACGAGCCCTTTGGCGATACCTCGGCCTTCCCGACCATGCTGGTAAGCAAGCTGGCGCGCGAGCATGTAACGGTAGCCCTTTCCGGCGACGGCGGCGACGAGCAGTTTATGGGTTATGGTACCTATATCTGGGCACAGCGGCTTCAAAACCCGCTCCTGCGCCTGCTGCGTAAGCCCCTGCATGCTGCCAGCGCCTTTGCGCCTGAATATTACCGGCACGCCGCCAAAATGCTGGCTTACCCCGGCGAGGCGGAAAAGAAGAGCCATATCTATGCCCAGGATTACTTTTCAATTCCGGAGCTGAAAGGACTGCTGAAAGGTGACTTCAGCTTTAACGGACTTAATGCGCCGATAAAATCGCCGCGCCCCCTTTCGCCTAAGGAAGAACAGAGCTTCTGGGACATGAAATACTACCTGCAGGATGATCTGCTGGTGAAGGTGGACCGGGCGAGCATGAAATATTCGCTCGAGACCCGCGTACCGCTTTTAGACCTGGAGCTGATAGCCTGGAGCCTGAACCTGGATCAAGGCCTCAAGATGCAGGGCACCACGCAGAAGTACCTGCTGAAGTCGGTGTTGTATGATCTGGTGCCTTCCGAATATTTTGACCGGCCCAAATGGGGTTTCGGCATCCCGCTGGAACAGGCCCTCCGCCGTCAGCTACAGCCCCTGGTAGACCTGTATTTTAACCGCGAGGTTATAGCCCGCTATGGCATTCTGGATGTGGAAGGCGCCATGAAGCTGAAGGCGGCATTTTACAGCGGCAGCTCCGGGCCGTACTTTCAGGTGTGGCTTGTTACCGTGCTGCACTGGTGGCTGGAAAAGAAGGGATAGCCGCACTTACTTTGCAATTTATTTTCTTGAACGCATAATTATGAATGTTGCAGTTTTCGGGGCTAACGGATACGTGGGCCAGCACATTGTCCACTATCTCGGGGCACATAAGCAGCATCAGATTACGGGCTTTGGCCTGGAAGAGCGTTATATAGGGCCGCACCACATTGCTTACCGGAAACTGGACATTGGCGAGCGCAGCCAGTTTGAGGAAGTGGCTATGGATTTTGACTTCATCTATATGTTCTCTGCCCTTACCGGAACGGAGGTAGCCTTTGACCGTTACCCTGATTTCGTCCGCGTGAATGAGCTGGGGCTGCTTAACCTGCTGGACTGGGTACGGCGGGCCGACAAAAAGGCGAAGGTGATTTTCCCCTCTACGCGCCTTGTATATAAAGGCAAGGAAGACACTACGCTGGATGAGGATGCCGAAAAGGAATTTAAGAGCATCTACGCTGCCACGAAATATATCAGTGAGCAATACCTGTGGATGTACCGCAACCTCTATGGCGTTGACTACTGCGTTTTTCGCGTGAGCGTGCCTTATGGCAATGAGCTTTCTACAAGAATGTCGTACGGTACACTCAGCTTTTTTATACAGCAGGTGCTGGAAGGGAAGCCCATCACCCTTTATGGCGATGGCAGCCTGCGCCGCACGTTTACGCACATTATGGATGTATGCCGGCAGATGATAGAGGGGGGTGAGATGGCTGCGAGCAGCGGCGAAGTGTACAATGTGGATGGCGAAGATTTCTCACTGCGCGAGGTGGCGGAAGTAGTGGTCAAAAAGTACGGCGGCTCCATGACTGATATTGGATGGCCGGGCAATAGCCTGGCGCTGGAGTCAGGCCACACGGTATTTAACTGTGATAAGATACGCCGACTGCTGCCGCAGCCACTGGAGCATTCGCTGAAAGCATGGATGGGCAGCCAGGAGCTGACCGCTGCAAAAACCGGAAGCGTAACAGAATGACCAAGCCCAGAAACATGCTGCTGCTGGTGCAGGAATACGGCCAGGGCGGAGCAGAAAAAGTAGCCTACATGCTTGCGGATATGTTCCGCGAAAGCGGCTACAACGTGACCTTGTGCTCCCTCTACGCGCCGGAAAGCCCGCAGGAAGGATCGGCAGTACCATGCAGGACGCTGGGCATGCGCCCGTCCAGATCGCCCCTGCAAAAGCGCTTCAATCAGGCTAAAGCACTTTTTGCCCTGCGGCGGCTGAAGAAAGAGCTGCGCACCGACATTACGATCAGCAGCCTCTGGCCCTGCGACCGGCTCAATGCGGCCATTGGCCGGGAGCACAAGGTGGCCATCATCCAGATCAATATCCTGAATAATCCGCAGAATCAGTGGATGGCTAATAATCCGGACAAGGTTAAGGCGGCCTATAGCCACTTTGACCGGATAGTGCTGGGCGGCGCGAACCTTTGGGAAGAACTAACAGGCCACTTCGGCATTGCGCCGGAAAAGCTGCAGGTGATTCAAAACCCGATCAACAGCGCCGTCATTGAGCAACACTTCAAGGAATCCTTGCCGCCGCGCTTGGAATGGCTTTTGGCCAATCACCGCGTGCTGGTGTCGGCCAACCGGCTCGCCGATATCAAGAATACCGTGTCCCTGGCCCGTATTGCAGCGCTGCTGCCTGACGATAAGGGCATTCGCTTTCTGATTATCGGCGAGGGTGAGGAGAAGCCTGGCATTGAAGCGGCGCTGCGCGATGCAGGCCTCCGCTTTGCGAATGTGGAGGATGAGCCCTTTGATGAAGACGCGCGGGTTTACTTCCTGCGCTTCCAGAAAAACATTCACAACATCATCAGTCGCGCCGCTGTCTTCCTGTTTCCAACCAAAGGCGAGGGGCTGCCACTTGGCCTCATAGAATCCATGTATTGCGCCCTGCCCGTCGTGGCTTCTGACTGCCCCAATGGCGGCATCTTTGAGGTGATGCAGGGTGCCGGCACATATAATATTAATGAGGCGCGCACAGTGCCTGAACAGACGCCGGGCGGCTACCTGATGCCTGTACCCCTGAATGGCCAAACGGACCAGATGTGGGCAACAGCCATTACCGAATTACTGACTGCCAACCCGGAAACGCATAAGGCCATGGGTGCCGCCAACCGCCGGCGTGCACTTGATTTTGATATGCCCGCAACCCGCAGGCAATGGATGACGCTGATAGATAGCATCTTTGCCGCCAGAACAAAATGAGCATTCCGCCTACCCGATACAGCCGCCCGGTGCTGTACCTTTCTTATGATGGCCTGAGCGACCATATCGGGCAATCGCAGGTGATGCCCTATCTGCGGGCCTGCCGTGCGGGTGGTGTGCCTTTTCACCTGGTCACTTTTGAGAAGAAAAAGAATGCGGAGAAAATCCGGCAGATAGGGGCTACACTCGCGGCAGAAGGGCTGCACTGGCACCGGCTGCAGTTTACCGAAGGCCGCGGTATGCATCGCAAGCTGTATGACTTTATACGCTTTGTATGCACGGCCCTTTTTGTGGCGGTTCGTTATCACTGCGGCGTCATACACTGCCGCAGCTACTTTGCGTCCAGCATCGGCCTGCTCATTAAGCGCCTTACGGGTAAGAAACTCATTTTTGACAAGCGCGACTTCTGGATAGACGCTAATGTGGAGCACGGGCGCATTAACCTGAAGCGCCGTTCGCACCGGATGATTCACGGTGTGTTGCGCTCCTTTGAGCGCGGGCTGTTTCGCAGCGCAGAGGTGGTTATTTCACTTACCCATACCGCGAAGCAGATGGTGCTGGACCGTTACCCCCGGCGCGGCCCGGACAGCATCGTCGTCATTCCCTGCTGCGTGGATTTAGGTTTGTTTGATCCAAAAAAAATTCCCGCTGCTGATACGGCAGCGCTGAAGCGGCAGCTTGGCCTGGAAGGCGCTACCGTGTGCGGCTATGTGGGCAGCATTGGTACTGCCTATATGATACCAGAGCTGCTGGAATGCTTCCGCGTCATTCGCAGCCGTATACCCGACGCGAAGCTGCTGTTTATGGTCAACAATGATCGCGACGAAGTAGTGGGCCATGCTTCCGCTAAAGGCATTCCGGATGAGTGCCTGGTGGTGCATTCCGCGCCGCGGGAACAGATGCCGCTATTTATCTCCGTCATTGACTACGGCGTTTTCTTTATCACGCCCACCTTTGCCAAGAAGGCCACCTCGCCCACGAAGCAGTACGAGATGCTGGCCATGAACAAATCTATTATTACCAATACGGGCGTGGGCGATGCGGAGCGTGTATTTGCCGAGTTGGCGTGCGGCTACCTGGTACGCGACTTTAATGATGCCGAATATGCGCAGGCGGCCGGATGGATGGCGGCGAACCCGGCACGCAGCACGCCTTACGACCTTAGTCATTATTCGCTGGAATGGGGCGCCGCCCGATACCTCCAGGTTTATCAATCCCTGCTAGGCCAATGAGCAAGAAGATATTCTTTGTCAATCCCTATCCGCACGATAAGGCGCCGAGCCAGCGCCTGAAATACGAGCAGTATTATGATTATTTCCGGCAGCACGGCTGGGAGATTGAGCACTCTTCTTTTTACGACGATAAGGCCTGGAAGGTTATCTACAAAAAAGGTAATTACATTGGAAAGATTATGGCGCTTGTGCGCGGCTATTTGCGCCGCGTGGGCGATGCCTTCCGGCTGCGGAAGTACGATGTGGTTTATATCCATCTTTGGGTGACGCCTATCAAGCCGTCTTTCTTTGAATGGCTTTATTCCAGGATTGCAAAGCGCATCATTTATGATATTGACGATCTTGTCTTTCTAAAAAATGCCTCACATATTGCCTGGTGGAAACGGTTGTTGAAAGGCACACAGAAGCCGGTGTTTCTAATGAAGCACAGCCGGCATGTTATTACCTGCACGCCTTTTCTGGATGAATTTGCGCGGAAGTATAATGCCAATACGACCGACATCTCTTCCACCATCAATACGGAAGCCTATGAACCGGTCAACGCGTACGCGAATGATCATAAGCTGGTGCTCGGCTGGAGCGGCAGTCATAGCACAGCCCCTTATATGCTGCTGCTGACGGATGCACTCAATGAGCTGCAGGAGGAGGGCCGTGCATTCAAGCTGGTAGTAATGGGTTACGCCGAGTTTAAGATGCCGGGCATCAAAGATTTAGAAGCGTTGGCCTGGACAGCGGAGCGCGAGATTCCGACGATGCAGCGGTACGACATAGGCCTGTACCCGCTGCCGTTGGACGACCAGTGGGTAATGGGCAAGAGCGGCCTGAAGGCCCTGCAGTACATGAGCCTTGGTATTCCAACCATAGCGACCGCAATAGGCGCAAATTACCGGGTGATGGACGACGGCCAGACGGGCTTCCTGGTAAAGACTAAGGAGGAATGGAAGGAAAAGTTGCGTTACCTGATGGACCATCCGGAAGAGCGCCGCCGCATCGGGATGGCTGCCCATAAGCGGGTGGAGCAACTGTATTCTATTAAGGCCAATGCGCCGGTTTACCTGCGGATTTTGGAAGCGGTAGTGGCTGCGCCGGCTTCCTGATCCGTATTTTTCATGTTGCGCTGATAAAGAACCGCCAGGGCCAAGAGGTAAAAAGGCATGCAGGGGATTTTATAGCGCACCAGCGTACCGAAGTTGGCCGCCGACAGACCGACCAGGAAGGCAAACGTAAGGCTGAACAGGAGGCAGAACTGTAGTAGCGGTGTCCGATAGATGCTTCCTATAGTTCGCCAAACTCCACCCTTAAAAACTACATATATTGTAAAATACAGCACCAACATACTCTCTGCGGAAGCTAAAAGGATAAACGGACTAAGGTATTCCCAGGGATAGGGCCGGAAAAGCGAAAGATTTATACCAGTGGGGATAGCCTTTAAAATGCCCGATGTAGAGTTCAGATCAATATTCAGGTCATAAGATGACCCTGCACGACCTCCATATTGAGCTATGTTTACATAGGTAACATTCGCAGTTTCCAGTACCTGGTCTAAAGAATACCGGCCAAGCAACTCATCAGAATTCTGTAAGAAGAGGTATGCCATACCCAGCGACAGCAATAATAATACTGGGGCAATTAGTGACCGAACTGCCTGATTGCGAATACCCGCCTTGTAGCTTGCGAAAACATACAGGATCATCCCTGGAGCAAACGCACCCAGAATATATACTTTGGACTGCGAGATCATGTATGCACTGAAAATGAGGCCCAGAATATTGCGAACAATGTTTACTCTCTTGGTGAACAAATAGTATACACAGATAAACATCCAGCACATCGCCGTGAACGACACAGTATCCTTAAAGATGCCGGCATCCCAAATAACTACTGATGGAATATATATCGTACAGTAACCCGCGAGGTTAAGAGAAAATTTCAATTCGCGGTGTAGTAATAAAAACAGATTCCATACTGCTATATAAGCAAATACGCAAAAGAACAGCGAGCAGGGAAGGAAGGCATTAAAGGAAAGGAAGTTGAATAGGCCTGCTATTTTACAAACAGTAAAGGAACTATCGGTAAATATATATGAATTGACCATGTCTATTCCTTCCAGATTGGTTCCATTGAAGCTGTCAATCCCGTGAAATAATACACGGAATAGCTCCATAGGATGACTTTTCCAATATTGCGTCAGGACCTTGGCACCTTCAAAGTAAAATCGGCCGTCATATGCCCCTTCATAATAATGCTCATAGATCAGCCCGATAGCAATACATCCAAACAACTTCAGGGCGCTCCCACGATTAAAGTGCCGCTTCAGCTCAGGGTTGGCATTGCCATGCCGCCGACGGTAGTAGTTGTTTAGTAGCAGAATAGCCCCAATAAGATAAAAGGGCAGCAGCACATAGTCGTACCAGAAGATAAAGTACATGGGCGCTTAAGCGGTCGTCTGCTTTTCTTTTTGCGCAAAGGCTTGCCGGAAATATGCCAGCGTCCGCTTTAGCCCTTCGCTGCGATCCACTTTTGGCTCCCAGCCCAAGAGTTCCTTTGCCTTCGTGATGTCCGGCTGGCGCTGCTTCGGGTCGTCCTGCGGCAGCGGCTCGATACACAATCTTCGACATTAGCACCGGTAAGCGCCAGTACCTCTTCGGCAAACTGCTGCAGTGTGATCTCTGACCGGATTGCCGATGTTCACCGGCATGTGATAGTCGGAAAGCAGCAGGCGGTAAATGCCTTCTACCAGGTCATCCACATAGCAGAAGGAACGCGTCTGCGAGCCGTCGCCGAATACCGTTATGTCCTCGCCGTGCAGCGCCTGACTCATAAATGTCGGCAGCGCACGGCCGTCGTCCAGCCGCATCCGCGGACCATAGGTATTGAAGATGCGGATGATGCGCGTCTCCACCCCATGAAAGTTATGATAAGCCATTGTGATGCTTTCCATGAAGCGCTTCGCCTCATCATACACGCCGCGCGGACCTATCGGGTTTACATTGCCCCAGTATTCCTCCTGCTGCGGATGCACCAGCGGGTCGCCATACACTTCGGATGTAGAAGCCACCAGGATGCGGGCGCCTTTTGCCTTTGCCAGGCCCAGCAGATTGTGCGTGCCCAGCGCGCCCACCTTCAGCGTCTGGATCGGCATCTTCAGGTAATCAATCGGCGAGGCAGGAGAGGCGAAATGCAGGATGTAATCAATCTTACCCGGTACATGCACAAACTTGGTTACATCATGATGGTAGAATGAAAATTCGCTCCAGCGGAAACAGGTGCTCAATATTGCGGATATTTCCGGTCAGCAGGTTGTCCATGCCAATCACCTCGTAGCCTTCTGCCATGAAAGCGGTCACAGAGATGAGAGCCAAGGAAGCCGGCAGCGCCGGTAATGAGTATGCGTTTCAGTTCATAGTTGAATCGTTGAAGTTGGATAATGTTGATGCATTTAGGATACTTGAACGATCGTCATCAACTTACAGCCCCGGCTGCGCACGATCGTCTTCCGGCTCGTCAGTTGCAGGCCGGACGTATGCGTGCATGAACGGTCTTGCGGCCGATGCTTTCATAATAAAAGCCCAGGCTGCTCCATTTTGGCACAGCGTATACACATTGCGGCCGTCAAAAATGGCTGGCGGCGCATCAGCGCCTTCCATCCGCTCAAAGTCCGGGTTGCGGAACTCGCTCCATTCCGTTACAATAGCCAGCGCATCGGCGCCTTCCAAGCGTATCATACGGGTCTTTGGCAAAGTAAACCGCCTCCATCGCCCAGTAGGCGGCGCACATTGTCCATCGCTTCCGGGTCAAAGGCCCGCACCTGTGCGCCCGCTTCCAGCAGTTCATTGATCAGCTCCAGCGCCGGCGCTTCGCGGATGTCATCCGTCTCCGGCTTAAAGGCAAGGCCCCACACCGCAATGGTGCGACCGTTGAGGTCGGTGCCGAAGTATTCCTTGATCTGCTGTGCCAGAATCTCTTTCTGGCGTCTGTTTACATCCATCACTGCGTCCAGAATACGGAATTCATAATCCCAGTCCTGCGCCGTCCGGCTCAGGGCCTGCACATCCTTCGGAAAGCAGGAACCGCCATAACCGACACCCGGAAACAGAAAACGCTTCCCAATCCGTGAATCGGAGCCGATGCCGATGCGGATCTGATCCACGTCTGCGCCCGCCTTGTCGCAGAGGTTCGCCATTTCATTCATAAACGAAATACGCATGGCGAGGTAGGCATTGGCGGCATACTTCGTCATTTCAGAGGAGCGCTCATCCATGAAATAGATGGGATTGCCCTGCCGCACGAACGGCTGGTACAGCTCATCCATCAGCTTTTTGGCGCGCTGCAGAGGTGGTGCCTATCACCACTCGGTCGGGCTTTAAAAAGTCTTCAACAGCTACGCCTTCGCGAAGAAATTCCGGATTGGAAACAACGTCAAACAGTTCCGCATCCAGCCCGCCGGCGGTCAGCACATCGCGCACGCGCTCTGCTGTGCCCACCGGCACGGTGCTCTTATTTACAATAACGGTGTACTTGGTGATCAGCTTCGCCAGGTCGGCGGCCACCTTCAGGACAAAACGCAGGTCCGCGGCGCCATCGGCGCCCGGCGGGGTGGGCAGGGCCAGAAAAATGATCTGGGCCCGCTCAATGCCTTCTTCAAGCGAGGTAGTGAAGCTGAGACGGCCTTCGCGGATGTTGCGGGTAAGCAATTGCTCCAGTCCCGGCTCATAAATGGGCGTCTTGCCGGCGCGCAATTGCGCCACCTTCGCCTCGTCCACATCCACGCACACCACTTTATTGCCTGTCTCCGCAAAGCAGGTGCCCGATACCAGCCCTACGTAGCCCGTTCCTATAATCGCTATATGCATCCTTGTAAAATGTGCGCAAAAATAGCGCATTGGCAGGGGTAAAAGTAAGTTTCGCCCCCGCCCTACCTTCGTGCCAGCCAATTAACCTTCTAGTAAAGCTTCTATCTCTTGCCTCGCGTTCTCTGCATCCTCAACCGCCTCATCATTGGCGGGCCCGCCATCATCGCGGCGCTGCAGACGCGCTACATGGCGCCGGAGTATGAGACGCTGCTGGTGGTAGGCGGCAAGGACGACCATGAGCAGGACGCCACCCACCTGACGGAGGCCCTCGGCATCACACCTTACGTCATTCCGGATATGAAGCGCGCCATAGCTCCCGGCGCCGACCGGGCGGCGTATAAAAAGATGAAGGCGCTTATTCAGGATTTTAAGCCCGACATCGTGCACACCCATGCCGCCAAAAGCGGCGCTATCGGGCGGCTGGCCGCCTTCGCCTGCAAGGTGCCGGTGGTGGTGCATACCTTTCACGGGCACGTCTTCCACTCTTACTTCGGGAAGGCAAAGACGCAGGCATTCATCTCCATTGAGCGTTATCTCGCTAAAAAATCCTCCGGCATCATCGCCATCTCCGACCTGCAAAAGGGCGAGCTGGCGGATGACTACCGCATTTGCCCGGCAGAGAAGATTAAGGTTATTCCCATCGGTTTTGACTTAGATAAGTTTGGCCAGGAAACAGATCGGAAGCGGGCGGCATTCCGCGCGCGCTACGATATTGCGAAGGATGAAATCGCCATCGGCATTGTAGGCCGCATTGTGCCTGTCAAGAACCATGCGCTCTTCGTGGCAGCAGCGGCAAAAGCCCTCCAAGGCTCCGCCCGGAAGCTTCGTTTCATTGTAGTAGGCGATGGCGATATGCGCACTGCCATGGAAAGCGCCTTTCTGGCCGACGGGGTGGACTATGCATATTGGCCCGCGGAGCAGCGTCACGCGCAGGCCATCTGTACTTCCTGGCAAACGGAGATGGACGAGGTATTTGCGGGATTAGACATCGTAGCCCTCACCTCGCACAACGAAGGCACGCCGGTAAGCCTTATTGAAGCGCAGGCAGCGGCCCGCCCGGTAGTGAGCACAGCCGTGGGTGGGGTGGCAGACGTAGTTGAAGATGGGGAGGCAGGCTTTGTAACGCCCGCCGGGGATGCTGCCGCCTTTGCGGAAGCTTTGCTAAAGCTGACGGAGGATGCGGCGCTGCGCGAAAGATTCGGCGCAGCGGGAAGAAGCTTTGTCCAGGAGCGCTTCTCGTACCAGCGCCTTATCAGGGATATGGACGCGTACTACAAGGAGCTATTGGCAAAGGCGGGAATGAATAAGCAATAGGCAATTTGCAATCGGCGATTCAATCCTACATCCGCATTCATCAAAGCCATTCCATCCAGCTCCGCTGGTCTATCATGGGAATGCCGGCTTCTCTGCAAACGGACATGGTATGCCCAGTTCCTCCCGTACCGGGATGCCGGAGGTCGTCGTAGAACAGCCCGAAGGTGGCTGGCGGGATGCCATCAGCGCCCAAAACCTTTACCGTATCACGAATAATGTAAGCGGCCTTCATGGCGTGACCATCACGGCTGCCGGCTACGTAGCGGTCAACAAACTTTTCGGCATTCTTGTGCTGCTTGGAATGATACACGACTTCCGGCTCTGCGGCAAGGTCCAACTCGTCGAGCGCATGAATAAGGTAGCCGCTGCTGGTGCCTTTGCGATGCCCGGTGTACGGCACAATCACTTCCATCCGAGAAGCGTCTATTGCGGAAACACCGGCCGCGAACAACACATCGGAGCCGGGGGCGTTGCCGCTGCGGAAACGGGCGCGGGTCATGGTGCCGGCCAGAAGCCGGCCAAGGCGCTCCAGCGCCCACTCATCCTCCGCTAACACATTCCGCTTCCCTTCCAGCAGGATGATGGCCCCGGTGTAATCGTACTGATTGGCAAATGCGTGGAAGTCCATTAGCCTATTTCTTCTTTACGGAGTCTGCAGCCATGCCATCCACCGCTACCTGCGCCCGCTTGGGACCACTGTGGTAATGCCAGCTTGACGTACTGTGGTGCTCGGCGGGAACAACAGTGTGTGTATGCGTATGACTGGCGCCCCTGTGCTCGTGGATGGTTTCTATGCGCGCAGCCTTCTTAGCCGGCTGTTGCTGCTCTTGCGCAAAAGCGGCGGCTGCAATAATGGATAGCGAGGCTAACAGTAAAGGGAATTTCATGGCTGAAAATGAGATAATAAATGTAGCTCATTTCAAAAAGCGTTCCCTAAAAGAGGGATGCCTCGTGCGCTTCCCGGAAAAACTGCACTGTCTTCTCCAGGCCTTCCGCAAAGCGATCGGTAGGCTGGTAGCCCAGCAGGCGCTGTGCCTTGGAAATATCTGCAAGCGAGTTGCGAATGTCGCCTTCGCGCGCCTCGCGATAAGTGGCCTGATGCTCTTTGCCCAGCAGTGCGCGGATAGATTCGTAAAGGAAATTCACCGAGAAATTCTCGCCTACGGCAATGTTGTAGGCTTCGCCGAAGGCGGCATCATTGTCGCAAAGCATAGCCCGCACGTTGGCCTGAACCGCATTATCCACATAGGTGAAGTCACGCGTCTGACCGCCATCGCCATTAATGTAAACCGGTGTATTGTTGAGAATGCCGGACACAAAGAGGGGCATAACAGCAGCATAAGGGCCGTTAGGATCCTGGCGCGGGCCGAAGATATTGAAATAGCGGAGCCCGATTGTTTTCAGGCCATAGAGCTGGTGAAAGATGGCGGCGTACAGCTCATTGGTCTTCTTTGTAATGGCATACGGCGAAAGCGGGTTGCCAACGCGCGCCTCCACTTTTGGCAGGTTCGGCTCATCGCCATAAACGGATGATGAGGAAGCGTACACAAAAGTCTTTACACCTGCATCCTTCGCCGCCGTGATGATGTTGACAAAGCCAGAGACGTTCACCTCGTTGCTCGTCACCGGGTCTTTCACCGAGCGCGGCACAGACCCCAAGGCCGCCTGATGGCTTACGTAATCCATGCCGCCACATGCTTCCTGGCAAGTAGCGAGGTTTCGGATGTCGCCGGGTAGGAACTCAAAGGCCGGATAGGCAGCGAATGGCTCAATATTCTTCTCCAGGCCAGTGGCCAGATTATCCAGCACCCGCACCTTCTTCGCACCGTGCTGCAGGAGGTACTCCACGATATGCGACCCGACAAAGCCTGCCCCGCCGGTGACGAGGAAGCTTTTCTGTGAGAGATCTTCAGTGTGGAAAGTCATTTTGTTTCGGAATGCGGAGTTCGGAATGCGGAATGCAGACTGGATTAAATTCCGAACGCTGCATTCTAAACTCCGCACTGGTTATAGGCTCCAGTAATTCAGGTCTTTAATCTTATTGCGATAACTGCCCTTCACATCTACCAATAGCGCTCTTGGTGTAGTAATGCTTTTGAAATAGGCTTCGTCCAGGTCATTATACTTCTTGTGGTTGACGGCTACAATTACAGCATCATAATCCTTGCCGGTATCTTCCTCTAATCCGAAGCCGTACTCGTGCCGCAGCTCATCACTGTCTGCGTGGGGATCAACTACGTGCACCGTTACACCGAAGCCCTGCAGTTCCTTTACTACATCTGCCACCTTTGAGTTGCGGATGTCGGTTACGTCTTCCTTAAATGTGCAGCCCATTACCAGCACCTTGCTCTGCGCCACATTGGCGCCGCTCTTGATGATGCTCTGCACTGTTTTCTTCGCCACGTAAGCGGCCATCTCGTCGTTGATTACCCGGCCTGCCAGTATCACGCGGCTGTTGTAGCCAAGCTGGGCGCTTTTGTAGGTAAGATAATATGGGTCAACGCCGATGCAATGTCCGCCCACAAGGCCGGGGAAGAACTTCAGGAAGTTCCACTTTGTGCCCGCTGCCTCCAATACCTCAAAGGTGTTAATGCCAAGCTTGTCAAAGATGATGGAAAGCTCATTCATCAGTGCGATATTCAGGTCGCGCTGCGTGTTTTCAATGATCTTGGCCGCCTCGGCCACCTTTACGGATGAAGCCCGGTGCACGCCAGCGGTAACTACCAGCTCATAGGTTTTGGCAATTTCTTCCAGTGCTTCCGCGTCAGAGCCGCTCACCACTTTCACTACATTTTCCAGCGTATGCACCTTATCGCCCGGATTAATCCGCTCCGGCGAGTAGCCATATTTGTAATCCACGCCGGCCTTCAGGCCTGAGATGCGGTCTATTACGGGCAGGCAGTCTTCCTCTGTGCAGCCGGGGTAAACGGTGCTTTCAAACACTACATAGTCACCCTTCTTAATCACCTTGCCAATCGTCTCGCTGGCGCGAAGCACCGGCGTCAGGTCGGGCACGTTGTGCTGGTCAACCGGCGTAGGTACCGCCACTACAAAGAAGCGCGCTTCCCGCAGCTTATCCAGACTGGTGGTGAATTCAATGCTGCAGCCCTCAAAAGCTTCTTTTTCAAGCTCATT
Organism: uncultured Bacteroidota bacterium; assembly: GCA_963782125.1. Classification (GTDB taxonomy): domain Bacteria; phylum Bacteroidota; class Bacteroidia; order Chitinophagales; family Chitinophagaceae; genus UBA1952. The sequence goes on along the minus strand of CAWAID010000005.1, from coordinate 514,777 downwards.
GCTCGGGTCAATGCCGCGCCGCATCATATCTATGCGCGCTTCGTTGATATCAAAACCAATGACGTCAATTTTCCTGGCAAAGGCCAGCGCGATGGGCAGGCCTACATAGCCGAGCCCTATAAGGGCGAGTTTATATTCCTTCCGGAGCAACTCATGGTACATGGGTGTATGGACGGCGAAGCCACTCTTTTAGCGTGCGGCGAATTTAAGGCAGAAAGAATTGAGGCGATATAAGGATGCCGCACCCAACAGATGCGGCATCGCTAAATCCATGATGAAAGAAGGCTTACTCGCCGTCCTTTTTCTCCGCGGTGCCTTTAGATGCTACGGCAGTCTTGCGCACAATTTCGCGTGCAGGGCGGCTCTTGCCGAATGAGCCCTGTGTAATCTTACCCCGCTTTGTTTTTTTATCGCCTCTTCCCATGATGCTTTGAAATTTTTGTTTGAAGGATTGTATTGTTGACGCGCAAAAATAGCGGAAGCAGGCGAGATGCGCCTGCTTCCGTTTATGATGCGGTTTAAGTGCTGCTTACTTCTTGCTGCTCTTCTTAGCCGGTGTTTTCACGGCAGTAGAAAACTCCTTGCCAGCCTTGAACTTAGCGACCTTCGTAGCCTTAATCTTGATGGTAGCTCCGGTTTGCGGATTGCGGCCGTTACGGGCAGCGCGCTCGCTTACGGAGAAAGTGCCGAAGCCTACCAGCGTCACGCGGTCGCCCTTTTGGAGCGCGCCGACAATGGCGTCCGTCATGGAGTCCATTGCCATGTTGGCCTGAGACTTCGTGATGCCGGCGCCTTCGGCAATTGCTTCAATGAGTTCTGCTTTGTTCATGGTTGCAGTGTGTGGTTAAAAATGTGGAGGGATGTTTTGTATGAGCGGGACAAATATAGTCAGCATCCTTTCCGCTCCAAATGCCTGACCAACTTTTTTTCTGCCGGAAAGCCTTGCCTGCCGCTACTTTCAGCCCACCAGCTCCATCACCGTGCGAAAGGCGATGAACTTGTCACCGAACTTTTTCTGCCCTTTATCGCGCATCGCCGGTGCATGATGGTTGATGTACTCGTGGTAATCTTCCAGCGAATCGCAGAAATATTGCGCGGAATAAGTACGGCCATCGGCTTCGTCCTGTTCCAGCAGCCGGCAAAGGCGGTAGTCCGTAATAAGCCCCGTACGCTGCAGCTCCGGCATATGCTCTTCCTTCATCCACTTTACCCATTCTTCCGCAATGCCGGGCTGGACTTTCACCGTCACGTTATAGATAATCATGTGCGCTTCTTCTTTGAGCAAATGAAGTTGGCGGAATTTTTATTGACGAATTAGCAGCAAACATTTTTTCGGCAACACAGAGCTTTTGGCTGCCTGACCGTCAATGAAAACTCCGTAGCTTGTCCGCCAATCCACCCCATCCCCATGAAGATTCTGGATATCCGCACCATGATAGGCCCAAATTACTGGTCTGTCACCCGCCACAAGCTCATTGTCATGCTCCTTGACCTTGAGGATATGGAAGAGCGGCCAACCAATAAAATTCCCGGCTTTCTGGAACGGCTTAAGACGCTGATGCCTTCCCTCTATGAGCATCACTGCTCTGAAGGCGTACCCGGCGGATTTTTTCAGCGGGTAGAAGAAGGCACCTGGATGGGCCATGTGGTAGAGCACATAGCGCTGGAACTGCAGACGCTGGCGGGCATGGATACCGGCTTTGGTCGTACCCGCGAGGCCGGTGGGCAGAAGCAGGGCGTTTATCACGTCGTTTTCTCCTATGTGGAGGCGAAGGCGGGACAGTACACGGCACGCGCTGCAGTACGCATTGCGCAGGCCCTGGCCGATGGTGCGGACTATGACCTTGCGGAAGACATTCAAAACCTGCGGGAGATCCGCGAAGAAGAGCGCCTCGGGCCTTCCACAGGAAGCATTGTAGAAGAAGCGGCACGCCGCAGGATCCCGTATATCCGGCTTAATAACTCGTCACTGGTACAGCTTGGTTATGGCTGTAACCAGAAACGCGTCCGTGCCACCATTGCAAGCACCACTTCATCTATTGCGGTAGACATTGCCTGCGATAAGGAAGAAACGAAAAACCTGCTGGAGGCGGCGGAAATACCGGTGCCGCGTGGCCGCATTGTGCGTAGCGAAGAGGGTCTGAAGGACGCCATTGACCGCATCGGTTATCCTATTGTGCTGAAACCGGTGAACGGCAATCATGGCAAGGGCGCTACGACGAACATTAAGACTTGGGAAGATGCCGTTGTGGCCCTGGAAGCTGCGCAGCATTACGGCCGTGCCGTGATTTGCGAGAAATTCATCACCGGACGCGACTTCCGCTGTCTTGTTATCAACTACAAGTTTGTAGCTGCAGCGTTACGCACGCCCGCCGCCGTAACGGGTGACGGCACAAGCACTATTCAACAGCTTATTGACAAGGTGAATGCAGACCCGCGCCGTGGCTATGGCCATGAGAAAGTTTTGACCTCCATCAAGGTTGACCATTTTACGAATGACATCCTCGCAAAGAAGAACTATACGCTGGAAACAGTTTTGCCAAAAGGTGAGGAGCTTTGGCTGAAGCCAACCGCTAATCTTTCCACTGGCGGCACGGCTACCGACGTTACTGACATTGTTCACCCAAGCAATGTCTTCCTGTGCGAGCGCATTGCGCGCATCATAGGGCTGGATATCTGCGGCATTGACATCATGGCGCCCGACCTCTCCGTGCCTATTCACGAAAACGGCGGCGCTATTCTGGAAGTAAATGCGGCACCGGGTTTCCGCATGCACCTGGAGCCTACGGAAGGTCTGGCAAGGAATGTGGCGGAGCCGGTCATTGACATGCTGTATCCGCCGGGCTCCTCTGCCCGCATCCCGATCATTGCCATTACCGGCACGAATGGCAAGACCACTACCACGCGTCTCATTGCCCACATCGTAAAGCAAATGGGTCATAAGGTTGGTTATACAACTACAGACGGCGTATATATTCAGAATCAGCTCATGGTACGCGGCGACTGCACCGGTCCGGTGAGCGCCGAGTTTGTGCTTAAAGACCCTACGGTGGATTTTGCGGTATTGGAAAGCGCCCGCGGCGGCATGTTGCGCGCCGGCCTCGGCTTCCACACCTGCGATGTGGCGGTGGTGACGAATGTGGCGGAAGACCATCTCGGCCTGGGCGGCATTGACACCATTGAAAAGCTCGCCCGCCTGAAAAGCACGGTGCCTCAAACGGTACAGCGCAACGGGTACGCCATTCTGAACGCCGAGGATGACCTGGTATATGACATGCGCAAAGACCTTGACTGTAAGGTGGCGCTCTATGCCCTTGATCCGAATAATAAGCGTGTAAGAGCGCATACGGATAAAGGTGGCCTCGCGGCGGTTTATGATGATGGCTATATCACCATCATCAAGGGCGGCTGGCGCATCCGCGTGGAGCATGTGAAGAACATTCCCATCACTTTTAACGGCATTGCAGAGTTTAATGTGGCCAATACGATGGCTGCGACGCTGGCCGTTTATGTCCGCGACTTTAAGATTGAAGACATCAAGCAGGCACTCTCCACTTTTGTACCCGGCTCCGCCCTTACACCCGGACGGATGAACGTGTTCCACTTCAAGAACTACACGGTGATGCTGGACTATGCCCACAACACCCACGGCATGCAGGCCCTTGGTAAGATGGTGAAGCACGTGGACAGCCCGTATAAGGTGGGCATGATAGCCGGCGTAGGCGACCGCCGCAACGAAGACCTGATGAATCTTGGCGAGGAAAGCGCGAAGATTTTTGACGAGGTCATCATTCGCCAGGACCGCAACACGCGTGGCCGTACGGCGGAGGAAATCATTGAGTGGATACAGAAAGGCATTGACCGTGTGCAGCCGGCCCGCAAGGTGACTACCATCCACAATGAGAAAGAAGCCATTGACTATGCCCTCCAGAATGCGAAGAAGGATAGCTTCATTGTCATCACCTCAGACGTGATACCGGATGCGCTGGAACAGGTGAAGCAGTATAAAGCGGCAGAAGATGCAGTGGGCGGCATTTTATAGGCATGATCTGATCTTTGAAAAACAGCAAAGCCACTCCAGTCAGAGTGGCTTTACTGTTTCAGGAAACTACCTCTATAATAAAATTCTGCTACCCTTGCAGGTGCTTCATCGCTTCCTCCATAATGGCGGACATGTGCGTCTCTATTTCCTTTTCCAGCATTTGTCCAATCTGTGCGTGAAAGGGTTGACAGCATGCAGCAATACCCACGCTATCGTCCACAATGTTGATCTGCGGGTGCTGATGATGCTCAGGACAGGTTTCGGCTTCCAGCTTGGCTTTAATGGCGTCAAGATTAAACATGGTGGGATTGGATTTTCAATAAATGTATTATAGTCCCACTGCGCCGCCAAAAGGTTTTTAAAAATAAAACGGCTTGCCGGACGGTTGCAGCCGCCCGGCAAATCCGGTTTTAGAATAGATATACAATGCCGGCCTCCGCCCGTCCCTGGGCCTGCACCAGCCCATCGCCGTAGTATTGTGCCACTGGATGATAATAGCCCAGCTCCATGCCCCAGTGGCGGCTGTAAGCGCGCAGCGCCGCCGATGCATACAGCATATAGCCACCCGTATAAGCTGCCAGTGAGCGGGTAGGATAATTATCATAATCCTGTCCCGCCATTTCATAGCGTAGCCCTGCGGCCGGCAGCAGTCGCAAGCCTTTGCTGTTCCATTGCCGGAACAGCTGCATGCCACCGCTAAGACGGTTGCCGTACTTATAAGTCTGATGGTTAGGGGTAGTGAGTGTATAAGCCGCTTCAGCATTCAGGCCCCAGAGGCCGTGCTGCAAGGTGTAGTTTACATTGCCTATATAATCCCACGAACCGGTGCCCGCCTGCATGGAGGGCACCAGCTCGTCGCCATTGCCCAGCACAGCATTATCATATGCTCCTGTCGGTGCTTTGACGCCTCCCCCTGCCTGCAGATAATGCTGCCAGGCGCCGCACGTAGATGCTGGCCGCAGTAATTGCACATTGATCAGTGCGCTCACATCTCCTATGCCGGAAAGCGTGCTGCGGGCATCACCTTCGCGTTTCGTATTGTATTGGTACGGGACAAAGGCAAAGAGCTGTACACGCTTACCCAGAGCATAACGCCCCCAAAGCTGTGCCGTTTGATAATATTCGCGGCCGGCAGCCTTATTGGGCTCACCGGCTTCGTGATGGCTTTCATACCAACGGTAGCTGTATTGCAGGCCAATAAAATGACCGCTAAGCTGCGGCAGAATGCCCAGGTATTGATTGCTGGCTGCGCAGCCGCAGGTATTGCAGGCATATCCATCGCCGCAGGCGGCAACAATAAAGGCGGCCACGAAAAGAATGCGTTTCATAGCGCTGCGGTTTATTGAAGGACGAGCGTCGTATCTACCTCGCCCGATGTTTTGGTGAAGGAGATGGCCGCGTCGCCGGTAAAGCGGCGCTTGCGCAGCGTATCATAAGAAGTGCGCAGGATGTAGTAACTCCCGCACTGCAGGCCCTTAAGGTGAATATGGTCTTCGCCTTCCTCGCCTGCATATACTGCATCGTAGGATGCCGGATTATAACCGGGAAATTGCGTTGCGCCAAACTTGACATACGCCGTATCGTTGCCATCAGTATTGATGACGGGAACTCCGTTGATGGTAGCACGGACAACTATCTGGGTGCTCCCGCCGGTACCGGCGCTGCAGGTGGCGTTGTCACTTGATTTTTTACAGGAACTGGCAGTAATGCCAAAAGAGAGGGTAAGCACAGCCGCGCTGAGCATGAAGTATTTCATGAATTGTTTTTGAATGAGAAAGAATAAGGAAAGAGCAGCAGCCAGCGCTCAATAAGCGCGTGCCACAGCCAATGAAAACAGCAAAGCCTTAATCCTTATCCCGGCGGCTGTATAACGGCCAGCGGTACTTCCTCCGCAAAGGGCTCCTTATATCCGAAGTCTTGTCGCGCTTCATTCATAAAGGCAGCTCCTACTACAAGCGGCTCCGGCACCACAAACGGCGGCAGCTTCAGCTTGGCAAGCTGCGCCATAAGCGGCCTTTCTGATTTTGAGGTGGCATCGGCTTTGGCGAGCTGCTTGCGCAGGTAGCACTTGCCGCAGCATTTCAGTTGCGGACGGTCGCGATTCTCGCAAAGGGTTTGTGCCACGTAATCCCTGTTCCACTCATACCACGCCACGATGCCCAGCTTCAGCAAAGACTGATGGCTAAGCAGGGTGAGCAAGAGGATAGCGAGCGCGGCGCGCATGATGGCAAAGGTAATGCTGCGTTGGCGTGGGCCTGGCGTATTGGGACCCTCATTGATCAGCAGATGCGCCATCCGCGTCGGTTCCGGGATGCGGTACTTTGTGGCGCAGCGCAGCATCAGCTCACGGCATTCCTCGCCGGTGATGAGGTTGCCGGGTGAGACAAAAACACGGTTCGTCTTATCCTTTGTGCGCAATACCTCACCTATTTTATCGCCGTTGGCGGCAATGAGATCTGAGTACGACCCTTTCTGCGCACCCGGCTCTTCATACCTGCCAGTCAGCAGGCTTTTGGCACAACCTAGCGCAGAATGGTCGGCTACAATGCCGAAGTGCGTGGCAATGCCCATGCGCCGCGGGTGTGCGATGCCTTGGCCATCCAGCACCAGTACATCCGGTTTTATAACCAGCTTCCCCCTACTCGTTGAAGTCTTGCGAAGCAGACTTCAATGATAGATGACAGCAAAACTCTGTCTTGCATTGGCCGTGCAAGTCACAGACTTGCTGCTATTCTGGATTTAAGTCTGCTTCGCAAGACTTAAACCAGTATGGGCAAGATTCTTTCAGAATGACAAGTCGCTGCAAGTAGTAAAGAAGGGCTGCTCGCCCAATCTTGTCACCCTGAAAGGGTCTTGCAAGCAGTTGCAGGATTCGTACAGCAACCTGTCCTGGACTTGTTTCAGGATAACAAGGCCGGGCGAGCAATAGCGCAAACGGAGAGACACTACCAATTGCACCAAAAAGGCCGCCAACGCGGTCTTTTTCGGTATTAGCGCCGTCCGGGACGGTATTTAATACCGCAAAAAGCCGCGGGAAAGGCGTCGCCGACGGTATTAAATACCGTTGGGGACGGCAAAAAGGGCGTCCTGGACGGTATTCATCGGCGTCGGGAGCCGCTTTAAAGGCGTTTGGGACGGTATTAAATACCCTTGCGGGGGGTATTAAATACCGTTGCGGAGGGTATTTCCCTACTCGTTGAAGTCTTGCGAAGCAGACTTCAATAATAGATGACAGCAAGACTTTGTCTTGCATTGGCCGTGCAAGTCACAGACTTGCTGCTATTCTGGATTTAAGTCTGCTTCGCAAGACTTAAACCAGTATGGGAGAAGAACCTGGGCTTCAATCTTGCGCCAGTGTGGGGACTGAAATCTTATGCATCTAATAAGTCAGAATTGAGATAGTTGCTGCTAGCAAAATCACTTTTAAAACACTTGATTAGATTAAGCCCTTCTAGTACAAAATCTGTAGGTATTATACTTGCCAACCACCAATGTTTCTTTTTCGGCTCTTGTTTACCATTCGCTTTAATGGCACCTGTATTAGCTATCCCTTCAAAATTCATTGAGGACATCACCATTCCTCTTGGTGTTGGAATAACCTTAAACTCCAGATAGTTTGAGTGGATTATTTTATTGCAAGCTTGCCGAAATGACAATGGATTATACCTTTTATATGCAGTGTATAGTTCTTCTTCTGACCTCTCCTCATATCCTTCAACCATGCCCATGATAAGAGTACCAACACTTTCCTTTATTACATAGTATTTGCCTGACTTATTCATTCGGTCATCAATCATTCTCAATTGCGGAGCGGCATAAAGTATGATTCGGTTTATAGCCCTTTCTATTATCCGCTGAATAGTATCGTCAGGCATTGCATCCTAGAATTTTTCCCTAGCAACTTATAATTCTCATTGCTGGAAATGAATAAAGCAGATAAAGTAAGAAGTTGTTCTTCTATAAACTCAACGTCAAACTTGTGATAGTACTGATTTGCTGGTAGCATTTTCCCCTTAGTTGTATCACCAACGAATGTAATCATAGCAAAGCACCACATCCCGCCCCGCTACCTTTACGCCCGCATGAATATGCACCGCATGAACTGGCACAGCCTCTACAGCCCCCGCCGCACCGGAGACCGCCCCCGTAAGGATGCCAACCCCGATACGGCCCGCACCTCCTACATCCGCGATTACGACCGTATCATCTTCTCCTCCGCCTTCCGCCGCCTGCAGAATAAGACGCAGGTTTTTCCGCTGCCGGGCGCTGTTTTCGTGCACAACCGGCTCACACATTCGCTGGAGGTGGCGTCCGTAGGCCGTTCGCTCGGCAAGGCGGTCGGCGATGCCATTGCGGATAAATATTTTAAGGAGGATGAGGCCGGAGCAATTTTCTACCGTTATGAATTGCAATCGGTGGTGGCTTCTGCCTGCCTCGCGCACGACATCGGCAATCCCCCCTTTGGCCATTCCGGCGAAGACGCCATCCGCACCTTCTTCAAAGAATTAGAAGGCGAGGAAAAGCAGAAGTTAGCAGAAGCCCTCACGCCCAACCAGCTTGCAGATTTTCAAAAGTTTGAAGGCAATGCCAACGCATTCCGCATCCTCACCCATCACTTCAACGAGGCGGAGGAAGGCGGCTACCGGCTTACCTACGCCACGCTCGCCAGCATTGTCAAGTACCCCTGCACCTCCGCTGAAGGCTTTAATAAGGCAGCAGGCAAAGTGGCTATGAAGAAGAGCGGCTTCTTTGACTCCGAACGCGGCACTTATGCGCAAATCGCGGAGGGACTGGGCATACCAAAGCTGGAAGGCTTTGAGGAAGTCTATGCCCGCCATCCCTTTGTCTTTCTGGTAGAAGCGGCGGACGATATCTGCTACCGCATTATAGACCTGGAAGACGCGCATCGCCTCGGCATTCTTTCGTTGGAAAAGTTCAAGGAGCTGTTTCTGCCGTTCTTTCAGAACGAGACACGCGAGTACGACCGGCCTGAATACATTGAGCGCAAGCTCGCAGCCATTACCGATGATAATCAGCAGGTGCAGTTCATCCGTGCAAAGTGGATTGGCCTGATGGTGCAAAAGCTGACCGTAGCTTTCCTGGAACGCGAAGACACCTTATTGGCGGGAACGCAGGAAACTGCATTGCTGGACTGCCTGGACGACTGGAGCCGGAAGCTGATTCAGGAAATCAACCTTTTCTCGGTGCAGTGCGTTTACCGCTACAAGAGCGTGCTGGAAATTGAGGTGGCGGGCTACCATGTCATTGGCGGCTTGCTAAAGGCATTTGTAAGTGCGGTTTTGGCACCGGGCATTCCCGCTCTTCAAAGTTGCTGCAGCTTATTCCAAGGCAGTTTCCGATTGCTGGCAAGAATGTTTATAGCGATGTGCAGTCGGTAGTGGACTTCATAGCCGGCATGACCGACCTCTATGCCCTGGACCTTTACCGAAAGATAACCGGCATTTCCATCCCTGACCTCCGATGAGCAACGACCCGCGCAGCGTCCGCATTGCCGACTATACCTATGAGCTGCCCGATGAGCGGATAGCGCGCTTCCCGCTCGCGGAGCGGGACGCTGCCAGGCTACTGGTGTTTGATGAGGCGGGCACTATTGAGGATGACATTTTCCGACGGCTGCCGGTGCACTTGCCGGAAGGCAGTACACTGGTGCTCAACACGGCCAAGGTGGTACGCGCGCGCATGATGTTTCAAAAGCCAAGCGGCGGCCTTATTGAGGTATTCTGCCTGGAGCCACATCCGCAATATGCCGACATCAGCACCGCTATGGCCATCAGGGGCGAGGTATTCTGGCAATGCATGGTAGGCGGGGCCGCAAAATGGAAAGATGGCATTACGCTTTCCTTACAGGCAGGCGAAATCACTGTATGGGCTGACCTACACGCCCGCAACCGTGCCGACTTTACCATCCACTTCCGCTGGGAGCCCGCAGACATGACTTGGGCTGAGGTGATGGAGGCCACCGGGATGGTGCCGCTGCCGCCTTATTTGGGCCGAGATGCGGATGATGGAGACGTGGAAAGCTATCAGACTCTTTTTGCAACGCACGAAGGAAGTGTGGCGGCACCCACGGCTTCGCTGCACTTCACGCCCGGCGTGCTGGACAGCCTGGAGCGTATGGGCATTAACACGGTCGGCGTTACGTTGCATGTAGGCGCCGGCACTTTCCGGCCCATCAAGGGAGAACGGGCCGGCGAGCACGAGATGCACGGCGAATGGATAGAGGTGAGCGTTGAAACGTTAGAACACCTGATTGCGGCCAGAGACTATCCGGTAATAGCAGGTGGAACAACAGCATTGCGTACGCTGGAAAGCCTTTACTGGCTCGGCTGCAAAGCGGCCTCTAAGCCAGACATCAGCCCTGCCGATCTGCGCCTGTCTCAATGGGAATGGTGCGACTCTCCTTCATCCTTTGGCCCACGGGAAGCGCTTTTGGCGCTCCGGGACTGGCTGCAGCGCCAGCAACATACCCGCCTGATTACAAGAACCGAAATCCTTATCACGCCCGGCTACCGCTTCCGTATGGCGGATGCGCTGATTACCAACTTTCACCAACCACAAAGCACGCTGATTTTGCTGGTCGCCGCCTTCATAGGCAATGCATGGAAGCGGGTGTATGATTACGCGCTGAAACATGACTTCCGTTTTCTGAGCTATGGCGATGCGAGCCTGCTCTGGCGGCGCGATTAGCAGGCGGCTTTATCTAACTTTGAGAAAAGCTATTGCCAGGACAAAACGTATCGCTCGCGGAAATGAGCTGCCGATCCGGCCAAGACTAATTGCTTCTGCCTAACCCTTCATAACTCACCCATTGACTAACACCGAATTCATCACCGCCGCCCTTGCCGAGGACATAGGTCGCGGTGACTTCTCCACACTCTCTTCCATACCCAAGGGAGCGATGGGCAAGGCCGTACTTAAGATTAAGGAAGATGGCATTCTGGCCGGCATTGGGCTGGCGCAGGACATCTTTCATCACTTAGAGCCTTCGGCAAAGTTTATCGTCTATAAAAAAGACGGCGACCGGATGATGAAGGGCGAGACAGCTTTTGAAGTAACCGCATCGGTACACACCATTCTGCAGGCTGAGCGGCTGACGCTGAACTGTATGCAGCGCATGAGCGGCATTGCTACACTCACGCACCGGTATGTAGATAAAGTGCGCGGTTATAAATCCAAAATCCTCGATACGCGCAAGACAACGCCGCTCTTCCGGAATTTTGAGAAGGAAGCAGTACGCCTTGGCGGCGGCGTGAACCACCGCATGGGGCTATACGACATGGTGATGCTGAAGGACAACCATATTGATTTTGCCGGCGGTATCCGCGCGGCCATTCATCAGACGAATGACTATTTGCGCGCCAATAACCTGTCTCTGAAAATTGAAGTAGAGACCCGCAGCGTATCTGATGTACGCGAGGTGCTGGCCGTAGGCTATGTACATCGCATCATGCTGGACAACTTTGAGCCGAATGCCATTGAGGAAGCCGTTGCGCTGATCAAGGGCCGTTATGAGACGGAAGCCTCCGGCGGCATTACACTGGAGAATATCGTTTCCTATGCGCGTACGGGTGTTGATTTCATATCCGTAGGTGCGTTGACACATCAGGCTGTTTCCATAGATCTGAGCCTGAAAGCGCAGATAACTTAAGTGCAGCAGGCCTTTGCACAACGGCAATGAAAAAGCACCTTGTTTTCATTATCAATCCCCTTTCCGGAACTGATCGTGTCAAGGCCATTCAAGGTGCCATTGATGCCGGCATTGACGGCGCGCAATACACACATGAGACCCAATACACGCAACGCTCGCAGCACGGCACAGAACTGGCACGGCTGGCCGCCGCCGCTGGCGCACATGCTGTAATTGCCGTTGGTGGCGACGGCTCGGTAGCCGATGTGGCGAACGGGCTTAACGGCTCGCAGGCTGCGCTTGGCATAATACCTAAAGGCTCCGGCAATGGATTAGGGCGGTCCCTCAAACTGCCATTGAACTCAGAGGAAGCAATCCGAATTATCAATAGGGGCAAATTGCAGCGCATTGATGCGGGCTATGTCAATGACCGTCTTTTTCTTTCCAACGCCGGCGTAGGCTTTGATGCGCTCATTTCTAACAAATTCTCCAAAAGCGAGCGGCGCGGATTGAGCGCTTATTCCTGGCTGGTAACAAAGCACTTATGGCTGTACAAGGAGTGGGACTGGCGAATTATGATAGACGGGAAGCCGCTTGAGGAACAGGCCTTTTTAGTAAATGTGGCCAACGGACAGCAGTTTGGATACAATTTCAAGATTGCGCCGCTTGCTTCTCTCACAGACGGGCTTTTGGACGTCACCATCATCCGTAAGTTTCCGAAGCTCCTGGGGGGGGCGCTGGCTTTGCGGGCTATGACCGGCGCCATCAACGGCAGCCCATTCGTGGCGCATTACCGCGCGCGGGAGGTAATCATCTCCCATCCCGACCTCCGCCTGATGCAAACGGACGGCGACGCGCATTCCTGCACAAACCGTCTTGTTTTCAGTGTAGCGCCGGCAGCGCTGGATGTTATAGTGCCTTAAGCGATGTTCATAGCACAAAGTCTTGCGGCGGCTGCGTCAAGGGTCTCTGCTTTTTTCGCAAAGCAAAAGCGGAGCAGGCGGTCATCCTGACCATTACTGTAGAATGCGGAGACCGGTATGGTTGCCACGCCGAGGCCACGCGTCAGCCATTCTGCGAATGAGCGGTCGCCCTCATCCGATATGCTCCGGTAGGATAGTAGCTGAAAGTAGGAGCCACCGGCCGGTTGATGCATCGTAAAAGGCGTGTCCTGCATGAGCTGCAAAAAATGATCGCGCTTTTGCTGAAGCATTGGGCCAATGGGGGAACGGTCAGGCAACCTCAGATAATCGGCAATGCCTTTTTGCACGGGCGTATTAACAGAGAAAGCGAGGTACTGATGCACGCGGCGGAAGCCAGCCGTAAGCCGGACCGGCGCAATGCAGTAACCTATTTTCCAGCCTGTATTATGAAAGACCTTTCCGAAGGAAAAAAGGGCAAAAGCGCGCTGCCGCAGGCCGGGATGCAGCAGCACCGAATGATGTGTAGCACCGTCGTAAACAAGCTGTTCATAAACCTCATCCGAAAGCACATATATGTCAGTGCCATCCACTAAAGCGGCCAGTGCATCCATGTCCTCGCGGCTCCATACGGCGCCAGTGGGATTATGCGGTGTGTTAATGATGATGGCTCTTGTACGCGGTGTAATAGCAACTTTTATCTCATTCCAGTCGGGCAGGAAGTCTGGAGCAGGCAGCGCCACGGGCACCGGTATCGCACCGCATTGACGGATGTTTGGGATATAGCTGTCGTAAGCCGGTTCCAGCACAATAACCTCATCGCCCGGGCGCAGAATGGCGGCGAATGCAGTGTAGATAGCATAGGTAGCGCCGGGCGTAACGGTGAGCTCCGCATCTGCGTCTATATCCAAACCATAGCGAGTGGCAAAGTCGGCGGCAATAGCATTGCGCAGCAAGGGCAGACCCGCCGTGGGCGCATATTGATTATGGCCTTCCCGCATAGCTGCGTAAACAAGCTCGCTCAGCCGCGTATCAATAGGAAAGTCCGGGAAGCCTTGTGATAGATTAATGGCCCCATGTTCCGCAGCCAGCGCGCTCATTACGCTAAAAATGGTGGTTTGAGACATGGGCTTCTATGGAACGGCTACAGGAGTTCTAAAGGTACTTTTCGCCTTTATTCCGTTTTACCTCAGCTACGTATTCCTTGATTTGCTGCTCGCGCGCGCGCTCACAAATGAGCAATACATCTGCCGTATCTATAACAATGAACTGTTCTAATCCCTGCAGCACCACCAGTTTATCTGCCGGGGCTTTAATAATGCACTCATTTGCATCTATTACCATTACATTATCGCCATAAATGGCATTACCGAGGTAGTCTTTCCCTGAGTTATCGTAGGCGCTTTCCCAGGTACCGAGGTCGCACCAGCCAAAGTAGGCAGGTATGGTAAAGACATTCTTAGCCTTCTCCATAATGCCATAATCTATAGAAATGTTGGTGCACTGGGCATACAGCTCGTTGATAGCATCGCCCTCTCGCGGGGTATTATACATGCCATCTGCCTGCACAAAGACCTCATTCAGCTCCGGCAGGTACTTTTCCAGTGCATCCATAATGGTCTGCACATTCCAGATAAAGATGCCGGAATTCCAGAGAAAGTCACCGCTTTTGAGAAAAGTACGCGCCAGCTCCAGCGAAGGCTTTTCGGTAAACGTCTTCACACGCGCCACGCCATGCTCCAGGTCCTCACCGGTTTCATATTGAATGTAGCCATATCCGGTATCAGGCCGTGTAGGCTTAATGCCCAGCGTGAGCAATGCATTGTGATGGCCCACAAAATCCAGCGCCTCGTACATGCTGCGCTCAAAGGCACGCTCATCCATAATAAGGTGGTCTGCAGGACTCATAATGATGTTGGCCTTCGGGTTATGAGCCATTATCTTATGAGCAAAGTAGGCGGCGCAAGGGGCAGTGTTTTTACGAGAGGGCTCAGAGATGATATTGTGGTCAGAGATATCCGGAATCTGGTCCTTGAGGGTACGGATGTAGCTCTGATTGGTGATAAAGTATATGTTCTCTTTCGGACATATATGCTGAAAACGCTGGTAAGTCCATTGAATGAGTGAGCGGCCGGTACCAAGGAGGTCTAAGAACTGCTTGGGCATTGCGGTGCGGCTTTCTGGCCAGAAACGACTGCCAATGCCGCCAGCCATAATAGCAACGTAGTTGTTCTGAATGCTCATTGAACGGCTAAAATAGGCAACAAGCGTACGGGAAGCGGTAATGGCATTGTGAATAAAATAAAAAGGGGAAGAATGGCGATCCCATTCTTCCCTTTAACCCTTGAGGATATTTTATTACTCAGCTTCTGCTATTACTTCTTTCACTTCAGGAATCATGCGCTTCATCATCCCTTCTATGCCGCTTTTCAGCGTAATCATTGAAGATGGGCATCCCGAGCACGAACCCTGCATCATCAGATTGACCACGCCATCGTTATAAGAACGGAAGGCAATGGCGCCGCCATCCATTTCTACTGCCGGCTTTACATAGTTTTCCAGCAGCTCTTTAATACGCTTTACCACATCACTGTCCTCCTCGTTAGACTCGCTGCTCGTTGCCTTCCGCATGGGTACCTCATCTTCGTTAATAACGGTTTTGCCGCCCTCCAGGTAGCCTTTCAGGAACTCACGTATGGTCGGGATCACTTCGTTCCAGTCTGTGTCCGCGGTCTTGGACAAGGTGACGAAATTGGAGGCGATGAATACTGCGCGGATGAACGGGAAACCAAACAATTCTTTGGCCAGCGGTGACGGACCCGCACTTGCCTCATCCGGAAAGTCAATGCTCTTGCCAGGGTAAAGAAGCTTGTTAGCCACAAACTTCATGGTCTCCGGGTTGGGGGTCATTTCGGTGTAGATGCTTACTACGGTATTGCCGGTCTTCAACATGAGTCAGATTTGCTTTTCACAAAAGTAGGCAAAAGGCCTGCGGCGCCTTATCAGTTTTGGTAATGAGAATAATGTAAGTGGGAAAAAGCTTAACAGGAAAAAGGAATTATAGAGCGCTGCGAGGCGCGATTTTTATTCCATTAGCGTATAATTCCTTCAATAATCAATTCAATATAAATCAGTCATGAAAAAGTCCATAATTGCGCTTACAGCAGCCCTTCTGTTTGCAGGCGCTGCATATGCGCAGACGCAACGCGTGAACCGTACCAATACCCGCACCCACGACCGAAGTGACGCCGCCGCGCCTGGCCGTAGTGATGCAGCCAATTCAGGTCGCAGCACAGACCAGCAAACTACCAATCGTACCGGCCGCACCAATACTAAGGCAGACATGGATCGTAATAACACGAATAACAACACCAATGTCACTACCCCTAATGGAACTGGTACCATGAATGGCGCGGGCACTAATGGTACGGGGAGCAGCATCAATGGTACAAGTACGAATGGTGGAACCGGCACCAATGGCTCTAATATCAATTCCAATAATCCCCGATAGATTCCTCTTTATCATTAATAAAAAGCCGGTCGTAAATGCCGGCTTTTCTATCAAGCCCCTTTCCGCGGCATTAACTTTTAGTAACATTAGCAAACAAAGCAGATGAAAAAGCTATTACTTACCGCAACCGCCCTCATGCTGCTTTGCAGCACTTTAAATGCCAAGGGCAAAAAGACCACACGAAAAAGCACCCATCATAAGGCCAAGCCTACATATTATGTAAATGGCGATGGCACGTACAGCACAGGATCAAAGGCAACTGATGCCAACCGTCCATCGGCATATAAGGGTGATAAAGTGCCTGAAAACGACGGCGTTAAGAAGAATAAGGAGCGCAACCTGAATTATACCTCTCACCGGTCCCAACGCGCTAATACCTAAGTCATATACAGCAAAAGGCTTCGCTTTGCAGCGAAGCCCTTTGTTTTTCATACAGTAAGCTGAATTATACGGAAAAGCTCTCTCCGCAGCCACAGGTCCGGCTTGCATTCGGATTAATGAAGTGAAATCCTTTTCCATTCAGGCCATCTGAAAAGTCCAGTTCCGTATCGCAGAGATAGAGAAATGACTTCAGGTCAGTCACGATCTTGACGCCTTTGTCCTCAAAGGTCTGGTCGGCTGGCTGGCTTTCGTTGTCAAAATCCAGCTTGTAGGAAAGGCCGGAACAGCCGCCGCCTACTACGCCTACGCGCACGAAATAGTCGTCGCCAAGGCCGGCTTCGGCTTTGAGCTTTCCACTTTAGCTTTGGCCTTATCCGTTATATGGATGCCGGGCAAGGCTGCATTCTGAACGCTGCTCATTTCTCTTCCTCTCTTTTTCGGGTTGCGATTAATGCTTAGTGCGCTACCGCTTCTTCAAGCGCAGGCATGCCATTTTTTACGCGGTAATCGTTGATAGCGGCCTTGATGGCGTCTTCGGCCAGTACAGAGCAGTGAATTTTCACCGGCGGCAGCGCCAGCTCTTCCACGATGTCCATATTGTCGATAGCCAGCGCCTGGTCAACGGTCTTGCCCTTCAGCCATTCTGTGGCAAGCGATGAAGAAGCAATGGCAGAGCCGCAGCCGAAGGTCTTGAACTTAGCATCGGCGATAAGGCCGGTTGCTTCGTCCACTTCGATCTGCAAGCGCATTACGTCGCCGCACTCGGGCGCGCCTACGAGGCCTGTGCCTACGTTGTTCTTATTCTTATCCAGCGTACCTACGTTTTGCGGGTTCTGGTAATGGTCTAAAACTTTTTCTGAGTATGCCATGATGTTGATTTGATAATTTGATGATTCGGTAATTTGATGATGTCAGGAAGATGAAGAGCCAATTACCAAATCATCAAATCAGCTCATCATCAAATCGGATTTAGTGGTGCGCCCACTCAATCTTTTCCAGGTCTACGCCGTCCTTCCACATTTCCCACAGCGGGCTCATCTCGCGGAGCTTCAGCACCGTTTCTGACATCGCCTTGATCGTATAATCAATCTGCTCGTCGGTAGTGAAGCGGCCAAGACCAAAGCGCAGGGAGGAGTGCGCGAGGTCATCGCCAAGGCCAAGTGCTTTGAGCACATAGCTAGGCTCCAGCGAAGCGCTGGTACAGGCAGAGCCGGAAGACAGTGCAATATTTTTATTGAAGCCCATCATCAGGCCTTCACCTTCTACATATTTGAAGGAAATGTTCGCTACATGCGGCAGGCGATGCTCGCTGTTGCCATTTACATAAGCCTCTTCCAATTGCAAGCAGACCGGCTTCCAGGCGGTCGCGCATTTTAGAAAGGCGCGCAGCTTCTTCTGCCATTTCCTGCATGCAAAGCTCGCAGGCTTTGCCAAGGCCAACGATGCCCGGAACATTCAGCGTACCGCTGCGCATACCGCGCTCGTGGCCGCCGCCGTCCATCTGGGCAGTCACCTTTACGCGCGGATTTTTACGACGCACGTAGAGCGCACCAACGCCTTTCGGACCATACATCTTGTGGCCGGAAAATGCCATCAGGTCAATGCCATCTGCATTTACATCTACCGGGATTTTGCCTACAGCCTGTGTACCGTCTGTGAAGAAGAGCACGCCATGCTTGCGGGCGATTTTAGAAATTTCGCGCACCGGTTGCAGCACGCCGATCTCATTATTACCCCACATGATGGCAATAAGAATGGTCTGCGGCGTGATCGCGGCTTCCAGTTCTTCGCAGGTCGACGAGACCATCCGCCTGCACTTCCAGATACGTTACCTGCCCGCCGATCTTTCTCAATATGCTTGCAGGTATCCAGAACCGCTTTGTGCTCGGTTGTGCAGGTGATGATGTGGTTGCCCTTGGAAGCATACATCTCATACACGCCTTTAATCGCAAGGTTGTCGGCCTCGGTAGCGCCGGAAGTAAAAATGATCTCCTTCGGATCAGCACCAATCAGCTTTGCTACCTGCTCGCGGGCATAATCAACCGCTTCTTCGGCTAGCCCAGCCAAATGAGTGGGAGCGGCTGGCGGCATTGCCAAATTTTTCGGTGAAATAAGGCATCATTGCCTCCAGCACACGGGGGTCCATGGGCGTGGTCGCATTATTATCGAAGTATATAGGAAGCTTGAGGGACATCGTAATTTCGGATTTCTGAATGCGGGTTTCGGATTGAACTTCGCGAAGTGTAAAGGTACGACCGGCAGACCCGCCTTCCGCTTTATTGACAAGATATTCCCATTTACAAAAGCTATCCAGTTTTGCAAAACATTGAGCACATCGGCATTGCCGTGAAAGATTTAGGCGTTTCTATTCCGCTTTTTGAGCAATTACTAAATACGCCATGCTACAAGACGGAGACAGTTGAGCGTGAAGGAGTAGAAACCGCTTTTTTCCAAACCGGCGAGAGCAAAATTGAGCTCCTGCAAACGACCCGGGAAGACGGGCCAATCGGGAAGTTCATCGCTAAGAAGGGTGAAGGCATTCATCATATCGCCTTTGCCGTAGAAAATATTGAAGCAGAAATGCGACGGTTGCAGGCCCTCGGCTTTGAGTTGTTGAGCGAGGTTCCAAAACCCGGCGCAGACGGGAAGATGGTTTGCTTTCTGCATCCGAAGGGCACGAATGGTGTGCTGGTAGAGTTGTGCGCCGACCGGATTGAATAAAACGCCTATTTGCCAATAGCTTTACGCCAGTGTTCACCCTCGCCGAAGAAAACTACTTAAAGGGCCTCTTCCACCTGGCCAATGAGCACGGCGAGGTGGGCGTCAATGACCTGAGCCGGCATCTGGGTATTAAAATGCCTACGGTTAACAGCATGGTGAAGAAGCTGAGTGATAAAGGGCTGGTCCATTACGAAAGCTATAAACCCCTCAGGCTTACGCTCACAGGGCGCAAGGAAGCGGCCCTTATCATCCGCAAACACCGCCTTACGGAGATGTTTCTGGTGGAAAAGATGGGTTTTGGCTGGGAGCATATCCACGAGATTGCCGAGCAGGTGGAACATATAAAAAGTCCGGAGTTTTTTGAGAAGATGGATGAGCTCCTCGGCTACCCCACCACCGACCCGCACGGCTCGCCCATCCCGGACAAGCATGGCCGGATGCCTAAAAACTAATCATTCCCTGTGGACATCTGCCCCAAGTGCGAGCGCCCCGTCGCTTCCCTTAAAAGCTGGCATTACTGCGCCAAAGTGGATATGGACAGCCTCTTTGAGCGTAAAGAAGACGTCGTGCTGCAGCTTTTTGACCGCCTTGCGGAAGTGGTAGGCAGCTGGCCGGGTGTGGCCTTTAGCGCCACTAAGGCCTGCATCGTATTCGTGACGACGGCTAAGACCTTCTTTATCGTCAAGCCTATGAAGAAGGCACTGGACATGCACTTCTCCCTGCCGGAAGCGCACGAGGAAGATTGCGTCTATAAGTGCGTGAAGTACGGCGGCAAGTGGGTGCACTATATCCGGCTACACGAAGAAAACGACCTCAACCGCAGCGTGCTGCGGCTCATACGCATGGCTTACGATACATAAGGGATCCTATGAACATAAAATCCATCACCGCCAACCTCGGCGTTGCGGACGTCGCCGCCTCCATCCGCTTCTACACAGAGCAATTGGGCTTCACGCAGATAGCCACCGTTCCCGATGCCGCCCCGTTCGCCTGGGCCATGCTGCTGCACGGAGCAGCCTCCATCATGCTTCAGGAGCGTGGCAGCCTCACCGATGAATACAAAACCCTCAGCGGCAAAGCCACCGGTGGACTATTCACCCTCTATATCAGCGTCACCGGCTTAGAGGCCTGGCACGAAAAGCTTAAAGACAAAGCGGCAATCATCATCCAGCCGCACACCACCTTTTACGGCGCGCGGGAATTTTCCATTCAGGATGCAGATGGCTACATCTTAACCCTTTCAGAAAATGCACCCGAAAATGGCACAACAGAACTATAGCAACCACATCCGCTGGTACCCGCCGCACCACTTCTTTTTCCTGCCGCTTTGCGGCATGCTTAGCTTTGGCAGTGCGTGGTGCGCGTGGCATTACCCGCAGGACAGACTTATTTGGCTTGGTATCACCGCTGCTTTCTTCGCCATCACTTTTCTGGCTATTATGTTGCGCCAGCACTATGCCCTCGGCAATCAGGACCGCATTGTTCGGCTGGAAATGCGCCTCCGCTATTACCAGCTTACCGGCGAGCGGCTGGAACAGTATGAGCATAAGCTCAGCCAGGGGCAGATGGGGGCGCTCCGCTTCGCATCAGATGCGGAATTGCCCGCCCTGCTGCAGCGCGCACTTGCGGAAAATCTGTCGGCCGACGCTATTAAGCGTGCCGTCCAGGACTGGCTGCCCGATGAAATGCGACGGTAACTTCGCGCTTATGCCCTCCTCCTCACCTATTGCCATTGCCATACACGGCGGTGCCGGCACCATCCTGCGCAGCACCATGACGCCCGACTTGCAGGCGCAATATGAAGCCGCCCTCAAAGCGGCCTTGGATGCTGGTTCCCGGATTCTGGAACAGGACGGCAACGCCTTAGATGCTGTTGAGGCTTCCGTACGCAGCCTGGAAGACTGCCCGCTTTTTAATGCCGGCCGTGGCGCCGTTTTTACCCATGATGGCACGCACGAGATGGACGCGTCTATCATGGATGGCCGCGACCGCAGCGCTGGTGCAGTGTGTGGTATAGCGGGGGTGCGCAATCCCGTCACGCTTGCACGTACGGTGATGGAGCGCAGTGAGCATGTGCTTCTGGCCGGCCGTGGTGCCGAAGCGTTTGCGCGCGCGCTAGGCCTGCCTTTTGAAGAAGATGCTTACTTCTTTACGGAGCAGCGCCACCGTCAGCTTCAGGAGGCTATTGCCGAAGGCCGCATACAGCTGGACCATGCGGACAAGGAAAAGAAATTTGGTACCGTGGGCGCGGTAGCGCTGGACGCATCCGGCAACCTCGCGGCGGCAACCTCTACCGGAGGCATGACCAATAAGCGCTGGGGCCGCGTAGGCGACTCACCGATTCCCGGCGCGGGAACGTGGGCGTCTAATGACACCTGCGCGGTAAGCTGTACCGGTCACGGCGAGTTTTTTATTCGCTCGGTGGTGGGCCATGACATTCATTGCCTCATGTCTTACAAAGGTCTTCCATTGCAAGCCGCCTGCGATGCATTGGTGCACGACAAGCTTATGAAGATCGGCGGTGAGGGCGGCCTCATAGCTGTTGATGCTGCCGGCAACATAGCCATGCCTTTTAATAGCGAAGGCATGTACCGGGCCTGCCGCGACAACCGTGGCCGGGAAGAGGTGATGATCTACGGAAGCGCGGCTCAATAGGACGACGTTTGATGTTCCGGCTGCATTGCGTATTAAGCACCTGCAACCGGCTGCCCTGGACTTGTTTCAGAGCGCCTATTACTGGTCAGATCAATGCTGCATACCCAACGGAGCAGCAAACAAAAAATTCTTCCCATCTTTCGCCCGCTATGCTACCTGCCAATATTTCTGAGGTCATTGTTACGCTGGAAACTATTATGGACGATTGTGAGCGTACGGGCAACCGGCTCGGGTACTTCGCAGCGCTTTACCATAAAGTGACCTGCCGCGTGCGCGATGGCATTGCCGCCGGCGAGTTTGAAAATGGACCCCGAATGGAGCGCCTGGATGTCACCTTTGCCAACCGCTACATCAATGCCTGGCAGCAAATGCAGGCTGGCAAGCAGCCGAGCGCGTCATGGGCAATATCATTTGCGGCAGGCGGTCGGCGAAGCGTGTTGGTATTGCAGCACCTGCTGCTCGGCATGAATGCGCATATCAACCTAGACCTCGGCATTGCGGCTGCGGAGATTGCTGCCGCAGAAGGCTTACCAGCTATCCGCAAGGACTTTGCAGCCATCAATGGCATTCTGGCCCTGTTAACCGGGGATGTAATGACCAGCCTGCGCCGCGTGTCTCCGTTGCTATCGCTGATGGGGCTGCACCAGTCGCGCTACAATTCCATCCTCATTCAGTTCAGCCTGGCTAATGCACGGGACGGCGCCTGGTGTTTTGCGGAGGAAGTATTCGACGCATCGACTGATACGAAGGCAGTCACCATCGGGGATCGTGATAAGGGAATGGCGGAATTAGCCAACGGCATATTGCAAGCCACAGGATTGATGCGGATTACGTTATGGCTCATCCACCTTTTTGAATGGAAAAAACCGGCGCGCATCATCCGGCAATTACGCAGCGGCACGCCGGCGGTTATTAAGACGGGAGGTAAGGTTGCCTGACTGCTCAGCGCGCATGTTGCGGCTCACGTATAGTCTTTGTCCGCTGTTCCGCATGAACAGATGATGCATAGGGAATCCAGGCGGCACGCGTGGGGTCCCATAATTCTATACGGTCTGTGCCGGCCAGCAGCTTGTAGTCAAACTTGGGGAAATTAAGCGCTATATAGCCGGGGTAATAGTACTTTTTATCCGTGTCGGCGGCATAGCGGAGGCCTTCCAGGTACATCCATAGACCGGGGCTGTACTTTCCATAATCCGGATGGAAAAAGTTGAGAATGCCGGCGCAGCTTTCCACCCCTTCGTCAAAATAGCCGACACCAATGAGTCGTCCGCGGTCGCGCATCTGCCACATACGGCCCGGAAAGTAATCCTTGCCCTGGCAGGGCCCAAAGAGACAGGCGCGCACTGATTCATTACCATCAAAGTCTATAGCCGCTCGGTAAGTCGCGTAGAGCGCTTCAATCTCCTCGGTAACAGCAGCAGGATGCAGGGACAGGGTGAGGTTCCGGCAGCGCTTCGCCAGCTTCAGATGCCGGTGGTTGGGCGAAAAATCCTTCAGGCATACGCGAGCCCAGATGACGCGCACGCGGCTGCCATTGTCAGTTCGCGTATAGTCAAGGGTAAAGAGACTCTGCTGCATGCGGTAGTAACCTACCGCCAGCATACTGTCCATAAGCTCTGGAGAAAGGGGGCCGTTCAGGTTAATGAAGTCCATGCGCTGCGGATCGTCGTCGTGGTCACTTTTTCAAAAATAGCGCAAAGGATTCAGTCTTATGCCGCGGCCAGCCCAATAGCCTGCGAATGTGCCAGCGCTGTTTTGCTATGAGTGTAGTAGCACACGTCCACGCCCGCAGCCTTCATCTCTGCTTCGTACCTGCGCGTACGCTCCAGATGCGCCTTTACCCGGTGGCGGATGTAAACTGCTATTACCCTTCCGGGAAAGTTGCGGATGATATGAGCGTATATGTGCGGGTCCCGCTGTGTGTCATCGCCCATCAGCACGTAGCGCTGGTTCGGGAATTCCTCCAGAATGCGTACTACCCGGGTAAACTTGCCGTCATGGTTATTGCCGCCGGTATTCCAGAATGAATGCAGTGCCTTCATGGAGTTCAGCAGAAAGACACCCTCCGGCATATTGTGGGAGCGGCAGAATTCCTTCAGGTAATCGTATAGATTCCATTCAGAGGAGGAGACGTAGAAAAAGGGGTTCGGCTCGTCCGGCGTAGCGCCGCAGCCCAATGACAGCGCCCGGTAATGCTCCGGCGCGCCGGAGAAGGCCTCCCGAGTACGGGCATTGTGCGAAAGAATAGTAGAAAGACGGTGAACGATACTGTGGGTATTTGTCACCAGAAAGGTGTCGTCTATGTCCGAGATAACGGCAAACGGCGCATCGTGCGGTATGTAGATTTTGCCTTCGGCCTTCACGGATGGATTGTCTATTAGTTCCGCCGAGATATCGCCCCAAGGCCCCGCAATAGGTTGTGAAGGCGGCCATTCATCGGCGAAAAACCCATCGTCCGCGGCCTGTATTTCCCGGACATCGGTGCCCAAGCGGATTCGGACTTTAGCATACGGAATTGGGCGAACGTTGAAGAGGCGCAGCATGGCCGGGGCATTATGCAGGAAGCCGTCTTTATATAATTCCGGCCGCGGCGGATGACTGAGCAGCGCATGGCCCATTACCAGCACACGCTCGTCATCGCCATAGCTGTGGTAAAGGCGTAACTGGGGCCGTGGCGCGGTGATTATAGAGGAGAACATAAACCAGCCAATGCTCTAACAATGTGCCAACGCGAGTTGCATACATAGAGATGCGATGCGCGTGTTTCTATCCGATAATAAATATGAAAATCCTCTTTGTCATCAACCCGACTTCCGGCGGCACTACCAAAGAGGCCTGGGAAAGCGGAATTGCCGAATATTTCCGGGAAAGCCCGCACAGCTATGAGTGGTACGAGATGAAGGGAGCGGGCGACGTAGGTACGCTTCAATACTGGATGGCGCATTGGGCGCCGGACCGCGTGGTGGCCGTGGGTGGTGATGGTACACTGAAATTCCTCGCCGAAAACCTGCTGCATACAGGTACGCCAATTGCTTTTCTGCCCGCAGGCTCCGCTAATGGCATGGCAAAGGAGCTCAACATACCCAAGACCATTCCGGAAGGCCTGAAACTTGCGGTAGATGGCACGCCGAGGAAGATGGACGTCGTCCGCATCAACGGCGAGCACATCTCCATTCACCTTGCCGACCTGGGCATGAATGCGCAACTGGTCAAGTACTTTGAGCAGAGCGACGGCCGCGGTATGTGGGGCTATGCGCGCGAGGTGCTGAAGGTGCTGCGCAAAAAGCAGCGCATCTCCATGACGCTGGAAATAGATGGCAAGAGGCTGGAGCGCGAGGCCTGGATGGTGGTCATAGCCAATTCACGGCTGTATGGCACGGGCATAGCTATTAATCCGGATGGATCTGTGCACGATGGCGCTTTTGAAATTGTGCTGCTCAAGCAGCTTTCCTTTTGGGAAATTTTAAAGATGACGCTCCGCAACCGCCGCTTTAATAAGAAGAAGGTAGAAATTCTGACAGCGAAGAAGGCGAGGGTCGTGACGAAATCGCCGGTTTATTTTCAGGTGGACGGCGAATACATCTGCGAATGCGCCGAGCTGGAATGCACTATAGAACCGGGGGCGGTTGATATGGTCATGGCCGCGGATTAACCTTACAAACCCAGAAATGCGCCCGCGGCATTGCGAAAGGCGCCAAAGTCCTGTATGTGCGGGATATGCCCTATGCCCTGCAGGATAACCAGCTTCCCGCCCTTTATCTGTCTTATTGTCTTACGGCCGAGTTCCGGATACTGCCCATAGCGCTTTTGCTGCGCCGGCGGCAGCAGCGCCTTGCCCACAATTGTCCTGTCTTCAGCGCCAACGATCAGCAGCGTTGGTACGGCGATACGGTCAAATTCATAACAAACAGGCTGCTCGTAAATCATGGCATAGGTCAGGGCATTGGCGTGTGCAATCTCCTGAAAATCCGGCGCCTTTAGCGCAATGGCCTGCACCCGCACCAGCGTATCGTAGCGTTCTTTCCATAATGGGTAATAGCTCTTCTGATAATTGAGATAGCTTTCATACGTAGCCTTCAGCTCTTTAGCCCACTGCGTATCCACTGATGTGTACGGCACAATCTTCTGGTAATCCTCCAGCCCAATCGGGTCCTCCAGAATGAGTTTGGCCACTCTTTGCGGATAAAGCAGCGTAAAGCGGGTGGCCAGCATACCGCCCATACTGTGCCCAATCACAATCGTGTTGCGCACGTTTAGGCTATCCAGCAGCGCAGCAGTGTTCGCCGCAAGGCTGTGAAAGGAATAATGTACGTCCGGATAATCAGAATTGCCAAAGCCGAGCTGATCAGGAATAACGACGCGGTAGCCCTTTCCGGACAGCCAAACGGCCACTTCCCGCCAATAATAGCCGTTGAAGTTCTTGCCATGCAGCAATAGAGCGGATTGTCCATTAGGTTTTTCCGGCTGCACATCCATGTACGCCATCCGTGCCTGCCGGCCTTCGGTACTAATGGTGATGTAATGCACGGGCCAAGGCATAGGTACCATTGGCTGTGCAAAGACATCCGCGGCAAGGAAACAGTAAAAAAGGAAAGCATTAAGAGCAAATGCAGCGCGCATAATTATCCGGCTTTTGGCCCCAACGTGAATAGCATAATCAAGCCAGAAGGGCTTTCAGCCGCGCGGCATCCCGAGGAGCAAAACCGTGAATATCATTGTTGAAAAAGGCCCACACCTTTTTCCCGCCAACTGCCCAGCGGTGTATTTTCCCGGCAAAATCTTTCAGCTCCTCATCACTATATGATGAAGCGTAAAGTTCCCGCGGCCCGTGAAAGCGCAGATACACATCGGCCGATGTTACCAGCTCCGAATAAGGCCAGTGAACACCCGAGCTATTGATTACCAGGCCTATATCATATATTTCCATCATCCGAAGGCTTTCCGGCGTCAGCCAGCTTTCATGACGTACTTCCAGCACAGTACTGCAAGGCTTGTACTGCTGAAGGGCTTCGTAAAACGGCCCGGCGATCTCCGGGTAAAACTTCAAGCGGTCTGGTAGCTGTACCAATACCGGCCCCATTTGCCCCATCAGCGCCTCAAAAATGTTGAAGAAGCGGGCCAGCGGCTCCTGAGGGTCACGCAGCTTCTTCATATGGCTCAGGTAGCGGCTCATCTTAGGGCAAAAGAGAAACCCTTCCGGCGCCTCCGCCGACCATCGCGCCACCGTCTCTTCATTTGGCAGGCGGTAAAACGAGGCGTTGATTTCCACGCAGGAAAAATGCCCGGCGTAATAGGCAAACCATGCCTTTGCAGGCAATCCCTTCGGGTAAAAGTCATCCCGCCAGTGCCTGTACGAAAAGCCTGAGGTGCCAATGTGGATGTTGGAGGACATAGACGCGGTATAAAATTCAAAATCCGCGCCCTGCCTTTAATAGCGCACAATCTTCCGCCCGACGCTGAACGACGCCAAAGCGCCTTTTTTGGCGCGGCCCTAAATGGCATCATAAGCACACACGTACAGGGCACGACTTTGGAATGGCCCAGCCATTGTGAACTACATCTTCCTCGCAGGCTCCCTTGCCATATTTCTCCTTATCCTTTTTAACTCCTTCCGCAAGAAGAAGACTGCTGCCGCACCTGATATCTCGCCACGCAAAGCGCATCGGCTGATGATGAAGCACGTCCGTTTCTACAAAGGCCTCAATCGCGACGAGCAGGCATCCTTTCGCATTCGTTGCAAAGCGTTTTTAGATAAAGTGGCTATTACGCCGGTAGGCAAGGTGAAAGTGAAAACACTCGACCGCATCTACGTAGCCGCAGCCGCTATTATTCCCATCTTCCGCTACCCGGACTGGCGCTACAATAATCTCAATGAGGTGCTCATCTATCCCGGCACCTTTTCCAAAGACTTTCAGCAGGGCGGCAATGTTCTCGGCATGGTGGGTGATGGTGCGATGCATCGCACTATGATACTTTCTATCGGCGCGCTACGCACCGGATTTGAGCAATGGGGGCGCGGCAATACCGGCATTCACGAATTCGTCCACTTGTTAGATAAAGCGGATGGCGCCGTTGATGGCGTCCCCGAAGCGATGCTGCCTAAAGAGCTTACCGAGCCATGGATGCAGTATATGCATCGCGCCATAGAACAGATACGCGCCGGCAAGACCGACATCAACCCATATGCTGCTACCAGCGAGGCTGAGTTCTTTCCGGTTATTTCAGAATATTTCTTTCAGCGCCCGGAAGATTTTAAGGTAAAGCACCCGGAGCTGTTTGAACTGCTGACGGAGATTTACGGCATCACAGAGCAAGTTGCAGCTGCCGACGAAACCGGTAATGAGGGCGACCGACAAGCCATTGCATCGGCATGACGGGCTGGCTGGTTTTGCAATAGAACCTTCACGTTATCAACGAACCGCACAGCGCGCATTTCCGAGCGCCAAGATTGGTTTTTAGCTTGAGCATGGATCAGCCGGATAATAATCTTCCGAAGAATAAATGATAAAGCCGCTTCCGTTCGCACCCTTGTGGCATGCTTGTATTCAATCCTAACCTTAAATCTATGCAATCAACCTACGCCCTCCGCAACTATACCACAATCAACCGTATCGGCTTCGGCGCGATGCGCATCGTAGGGCCCGGCGTTTGGGGCCCGCCGCAAGACCACGACGAAGCCGTCAGGGTCCTCCAACGCGCAGTCGCGCTTGGCGTCAACTTTATAGACACCGCCGACTCCTACGGCCCGAATGTGGGTGAGGAATTAATTGCCGAGGCCCTTTATCCTTATCCGCAGGATTTAGTCATCGCTACAAAAGGCGGCTTTATGCGCAGCGGCCCGAATCAGTGGACAATGAATGGCAATCCCGATTATCTGAAAGGCGCGTTGGAAGGTTCGCTAAAACGCCTGAAGCAGGACAGCATTCAGCTTTATCAGCTTCATAGAATAGATCCTTCCGTAAAGCGTGAGGATACATTTAAGATGCTGCAGCGTGCGCAGGAAGAAGGCCTTATTCAACATATTGGCCTTTCCGAAGTAAACATGGAGGAAATCAAAACAGCAAGCGAATTTTTTGAAGTCGTATCCGTGCAGAACAAGTACTCCTTTGACTTCCGCAAGTGGGAGCCGGAGCTCCAGTATTGTAAAGAAAATGGGATCGCCTTCATCCCCTGGAATCCGCTCAATGCCAATAATGCACGCACGATGGCTAAGGTGGAAAGCATGGCACAGAAGCATGGCGCCACACCGCATGGAGTGGCTCTAGCCTGGCTCCTGCAGCATGCCGAGAACATCCTGCTCATCCCCGGCACTTCTAAGGTGGCGCACTTAGAAAGCAATATGCAGGCGGCGAACATCACACTGGACAGCGAAGACATTACGGCCTTAAATAGTCTCGGTTAAAAGCCTCGTACTTCGCAACCGGAGCATTTGCCTTTTCAAAGGCGCCGGGAACCTCGCCCATTCTTTCATTCCCGCAGGGAATCTCAACTCTCAGTTTTAGAAGGCAACGCCATTAGGTAAAAGGCAAATTGCCGTCACTCTGCTGTACTTTTCGCGCCTCAAAACGCACTTCTATGTCCGCACCCCTCTTCGCCGACATCCATTGCCATCCCACATTCAAGCCCTACGGACAAAGCTTTACGCCCGGCAATGCCCGCCCCGACCCGCAACTTACGGACATCGTCAGCCTGTGGCACGAGGGCGTTCCCAACAACATAGACACGCGCCTCTCTGAAAGGTTTGGCGTAGCCATGTATACGCAAAGCCACCTGTCTGCAGCGGCGCTTGGCGGTGTCCGCGTGTTGTGTCTTTCCGTAGGCGCGCTGGAGACGGAGTTCATCACCATCAGCCAGCCGCTGCCCAAAACCATTACTGACCTACTTAGCCAGGCCACCAACGGCCGGCTTGACCTGCAAGACTTCTTTATCAACCTTGTCACCCGGTTCGGCAAGGCGCGCATGGACAGCGTGCGCAAGGCTAAGGCATACTGGCCCGACCTACTGGCCGAGCTCTCCTTTGTACGCGCACAGGAAGGCAAGGTTTTCAGGCTTTCGGATGGGCTTTATTACACCTTCCGCATTGCGCAGAACGGCGCGGCGATGGCAGATGCGCTGGAGGATAATGCGGCAACCGGTGCCGGCGGAAGCGCAACGCAGCCTATTACTATATCTATCGTCCTTACGGTGGAAGGCCTGCACAATCTGGATGCCGGTCATGGAGCAGACGAGGCCACTGTAATGAGCCATGTGCAGACACTGAAGCGCCCTGCAAATCCCATTGCCTTTGTTACGTTCTGCCATCACTTCTGGAATGGCCTCTGCGGGCAATCCCGCTCGCTGGCTGGCATGATGAGCGGCATCTTTGACCAGAAGAAGGGCGAAGGGGACGGATTTACGGATTTAGGATTGAAGGTGCTGATGGCCTTGCTGGATAGCGGCAGCCGCCGCGTGCTTATAGATGTGAAGCACATGAGCTACAAGGCCCGCACCCAATACTTTAACCTCCTGGCCGGCTCTGGCATTGATGCCCTTACACAGGATACGGCATTGCGCAGCGCGCTTAAAGCTTTTTTCCGCTTCCCGGCAGATAAGGTACCACCGCCCATAGCCAGCCACGCGGCCGTAAGCGGCTATGCGGACGAGCACGACAAAACCTATCACGGCAACTTTCCCGCGCAAACGCCAACCGGCGTCTTCAACCCTTTTGAAGCACCCGACATGCGCGACGATCCCGCCATCAATTTCTATGACGCTGACCTGCTCAGCTTTGCGCGTTTCAAGGGCCTCCTTGGCATTCAGTTAGACGCGCACCGTATAGCAGGGCCAGCAGGTCTGGAAATGGCGACGGCGCGTAAAGACCCGCAGGCGTGGCTCGTCTGGAATCAGGTATTGCACATGGTAGAGCTGTGGGACCGAGCGCCCTATGCCGGTGCCTGGGATCGCATCTGTCTCGGATCCGATTTTGATGGCATCATCTCCCCACTACAGGGCCTGCGCCGTGCCTCCGACTATCCGGTGCTGCGGGAAGGCTTGCTTTATTATGCTCGCTTGTACTTTATGAGCGCTGCGGATTTTTCTAAGGAAAAGCCTGGCATGGAAAGCCGCGGCATCATTGCCAACCGCTGGCAACTATCGGCACGAAACCCTTCTGGAAAGCGCCTGAATCCCGTCGGGCCAAATGCGCCGGAGCAAACCAGCCTAAGCCCCGAACAAATCGTGGACAAGATCTGCTCTGGCAATGCCATTGCGTTTCTTAAAAAGCACTTCATGTAGCGCCTACTAAAGATGCTTTAACGCTTCCCGGCGCGAGAGTCCGGAAAGTGGATGGGCTGATACAAATTCGCGTACCCATTCCGCATCCGTTCGTGCGTATTGACGGAGGGCCCAGCCGATGGCTTTCCGGTGGAAGAATTCTTTGCTGTCAATGTGTGGCAGGATAGTTTCCGTCAGCAAAGCGGTGTTTGTATCCTTCCCATAGTTGAGCTGGTGGAGGATGGCGCTTCGTTCCAGCCATAGATTTCCGGAATGGATAAACCGCTTCACCGCCTCGGCTCCTTCCTGCGGGAAGCGCCGCACCCATTCGCCGAGGCAGCGGGTAGCCAGAAAGTCCACGGTGTCCCACCAGGAAGCAGTAGTAATCAGCTCCTCAATCAGCGCGCCCGTTTCTGGCATCCAGCGCTTCCGCCGAAGGTGCAGCCAATCCATGGCGAGGTAATGCAGCTCCCGTTCCGGCTCGCGATAGAGCAGCTGGATTGTTTCCACCACTTCTTCAAAAGCTAAAGCCTTCGTCAGCGCAAATATTTCCCGCTCCGCCACTTTTCGCACCGGACTCTTAATGCCGAAGAAAGGTGCAATGTCTTTCATGTATGCCTGCATGGGAGCGCCATTGGCCGGACTGGCCGCCTCGCTAAAGGCAGCGCGAATGTCCTGTAACAGTCTGCCTGCGGTAGGTTCCTTCATCCGTCAAAGATGCACCGTTGTATTTGTGCTGAAATGAGCAAATTTGCTATTGATGCAACCTACCGTTATATACGTCTATGATGCCCTGTGCGGCTGGTGCTATGGATTTTCCCCTCTTATGCAGCGGCTGGAAGCAGCATACAAAGACAAAGTAGCCTTTACCGTGCTCTCCGGCGGGATGGTGCCACCGGAGCATGCACAGCCTGTTGCCGCCAAAGCGGGCTACATCGCAGGGGCTTACAAGACGGTGGAGGAATACACGGGCGTAACATTCGGGGCGGCGTACCTGAAGCATATTTTCATCCCGCAGAAAGCGCCTGGATGGAAGAAAGCCTTACGCCCGCCACTGCGCTGTGCCTGCTGAAGGCCGGAGATGGCCGCGGCGCCATTTCATTTGCAGCAGCAATACAGCAGCTGCACATGGAGGATGGCAAAGACCTTTCCGACGGCGAGACCTATCGTTCGCTGGCCGAAAGCCAGAATCTGGATGGCAATGACTTTATCCGCCGCTTGGGCGAAGAGGAGTGGCAGGAGGAAGCGCGCTACGAGGCGGCGCTGGTGAAACAACTAGGCATCACCGGCTTTCCGGCGGTGGTCTTGCAGACTGCGGCAGATAAGTTTTACCTTATTGCACGTGGCTACACTGCTTATGAAGATCTGAATAACCGCTTAGAAGCCGTCTTGCGCGAGGCGCAATAGCCTGGACACCGTTCAGTGTTCCGTTAAGCGTGCCTGGCCCGTGGGGCAAATGTCGACGAGTATACAACGCTCACATTCCGGCCGGTGATGATGGCAGATTTGCTGGCCGTGCTTCATCATGAGCTGATGGTTATCATACACATCCTGCGCGGAAAAGTCTGCTGGTAGTAAAGCTTCCAGCACGCGGTTGGCTTTGCCTTCGCCAATCTTTTCAGGGATAATGCCCAGCCGCCATGCCACGCGAAAGTGGTGTGAATCCACCGGCAGCGCCTTGCCGCGCAGTGTGGAAAAGGAAAGCACGGCGGCGCTTGTTTTCGGCCCTACGCCGGGCAAAGCCTCCAGCCATTCCCGCGCTTCTGCTGCTTCCATCCCGCTGAGAAAGTTCAGTGAGAGACTGCCTTTATCTGCTGTGATGTCGCACAGTACCTGCTGGATGCGCGGAGCTTTCTGCTCGGGCCAAGTACAGGGCTTGATGGCCTCCTCCAGGGCTGCGGTCGGCGCGTCGCGGACGGCTTCCCAGGAGCCGAAGGTGTTTATCAGGTTGTAAAACGCTTTTGCAGACTGACTGTTTTTGGTGCGATGGGAGAGCAGGGAAGAGACGAGCTCGCTCAGCGGGTCAAGGTCGTGGAAGTATTTAATGCCGCTGCCATAGACCGTGGCCATCAGCCGGTGAACTTGCAGTACGAAGTCAGTATTTTGGTTTTGGGCGAGGGCTACGGGCATCTCCGGAACAGGTTTAAATCCTGTGCCGCAGGTATTTACCTAGTGTAGGACTAACCTACGATGCCAAACGCTGCTCCTTCGCTTAGCGCCTGCTCTCCCTCAAAAAACTGCACGCCAATCCCTGCCATCAGTACCAACCCATCTCCGGTAGGCAGCGGGCATTCCAGCTTTTTATCAATTGATCCCGCTGCCTTCATCAGCAATCCTGTGGAGGCGGAAGTGCTCGTTGCCGTTTTATTCGCAAAGTCTGCTGCTATGCCTACGACCTTAATTTCGGCGTGGGTCGCATTAGCGGGCCAGCCAAGGTCGCGCTTAGGCTGAAGGCCGGGCATGGTGATAATCAGGACACCATCCGCCCCGAGACTACCCCCACATTGCGCCCAGAATGAGCGGCTGAGTGGATGGTCTTTTACCCATTCAAAAGCTTTCAGCGGGCCGATATTTTCGGGTAATATCTGCCGATCACCTTTTTCGTTTTTCACATCGGCGCGAATGATTTCGCCCAGCAACTTGGATAGGCGGGCGTGTGTTTCGCCATCGCCTGCATAAGGGCAATGTTTCCTGATTTCGGCCCGGATGAGGCCGGAGGCCGCCCCTGCCCGCCCAAACTCAGAGCTTGCTTTACGGGAGCCTTCAAAGGCGGCTTCAGTCGCTACGCGCTCTTTATTGAGGTTGCCCTTGCGACGAACGAGGTTGCCGTGCTTGGTTTTGTAGAAAACGTAGTCGCCGAAGGAGCCGATAAGCGGAAAGTCGCCGGATTGTTTTGCCATGTGGAATATTGGGCCGCTAAGATAGATTGCTCCGGCATTACTCCCACTGTGTGCCCTATATCTTTCGTTTTATAAGGCGGCCTGATCTACAGATTTAATGCAGCATACAGCTTCGCCTGATCCATTTCCAGTACTCCACCGGGTGGCAGATTTTCCAATTCCAGTCCATCAATGCTTAATCTGATGAGGCGGTGGCAGGGGTGTCCTACTCCTTGGAGCATCTTGCGTATCTGCCTGTGCTTGCCTTCTGTGAGGGTGATGGTGAGCCAGTCTTGGGCAATGTCTTCCCGCAGTTCATGGCCAATGCGTGGGAGACCAACAGGCCGGGGCACACGTCTTACGGTGGCGGGTGCTGTTATATAATCTACACCGCCTTTAATCTTAATACGGATTCCGCTTGCCAGGTGTGCTAAGGTTTCATCAGAAACGTGCTTATAGACATTAACCAGATACTTGCGCGGATGCGGCGTGGCGCTATTGAATAGCAGCTTTGTAATGGCTTGATTTGTAGTGAGCAGCAAGAGTCCTTCCGAAGTATAGTCAAGGCGGCCAATAGCATGGGTACCTTCCGGAAAGGGAAAATCCAGTTCGCCGAGCATCCGCAAGCCTTTGTCACCGCCAATGAATTGCGACAACATACCGTATGGCTTGTGGATAGCGAAGTAGCGGTGCATTTTTTACTTTCCGATACAAAAGATGATAACCCGCTACTGGCGCGGGTTTCAGCTAATCGGGGTACAAATGGGCAACAAGGTTGCCTTTAGTAAGTGAAAATCAGCGGTAAAGAAAGGAAAATAGACTGTTCTTGCAAGAGTGCATTTATCCGCCTTGCGCTGGCGGTGCAAGATGGCTACTGCTATTGCAGCTGAGGGACTACCTGCTCACGCTCCAGGCCGGTGTAGCGGCAGAAATCATCTACGGTGATGAGTTGATGCTTCTGCTTTCCGATGGCTTCCTTAATCTTCTGAATAAGGTTGCGGCCATACCGCTCGCTGCGGCCTGTTACGCGCATGATGTCCTTTGGGTAGATGCAAAGTCGTTCCATTGCTGTTGCTGATTTCATACTCTATCCATACAGCATCTACGCTTTTTCCTTTGAGATGCCTGCGGGAAGAGTACACACAAATTTACCTCTTTAAGACGGGTGAATAATCGGCTCTGGTTGGAATAATCGGCATAGTTGGCAAAAGGCGGAACGCCTTATTTGGCGAGGGTTTCGGCATGATGGACGTTTGTGTTGGCAATGGCAAAATGCCTGCCAATACAACGCATGAAACGCTTCGCCCTCACCCTTCTTTTCGGATGCCTTGCACTGGCTGCTGCTGTGCAGGATAAGGGGCGTGTGGTGCGCGTGAAGGATGGCGATACCTACGTCCTGAAGGTGGGCAGGGATACGCTTACTATTCGCCTGGCTGCGGTGGATGCGCCGGAACTGAATCAGGCTTTCGGACTGGATGCTTTCTACTGTGTGCGGGATACGCTGCTTGGCCGGATGGTGAGCTTTAAGAAGCTCGGCACGGACCGCTACGGTCGCACCCTGGCGGATGTATTCCTGCCGGATGGAAAGCTGCTTAGTGAGCTTCTAATCGGCAATGGATGGGCGTGGCACTATACCGAATACGACCACAATCCAAAGCTGGATGACCTGCAAAAGCAGGCGATTGAAAAAGGACTTGGCCTTTGGGCCTGCGGCGTAAAGCGGGTATGTCCGCCCTGGCTGTTCCGGGAATATGGCTGGCGTAACCGGCTGCGCTACTGCAAGGGCTGCGGCTTTCCGGCAAATCCTAAGGTCAATATGAAAGCAAGGAAGTAAACAATCAATCTGTCACCATTAAAATCAACATAACATGGCAAGGCAAACAGGTCTTATCAAAATCAAGGGAAAGCTGGACAATCTGTCCTTCTACAAGACGCAGGACGGCAATCTTGTGCGCATGAAGGGCGGCGTGGATGGCGACCGTATCGCTAATGACGCTGCATTTATCCGCACCCGCGAAAACGGTGCCGAGTTCGGCTCGTCCGCATCTGCGGGTAAGCTGCTCCGCGATACGGTGCGCACGATGATGCTCAATGCTGCGGACAATCGTGTAACCAGCCGACTGACGCAAATCATGACGCTGATTAAGGACTACGACACGACTTCTGCCCGTGGCGAGCGCAGCGTAGGCATCGGCATCACTGACCCGGCCGCCCTGCAGCTGCTTAAAGGGTTTGACTTCAACAACCGCGCTATTATTGGTGCGGTGCTGTACGCGAACTATGTAGTAACCCAGGCGAACGGTGATATTTCTATTGCTGCGTTTACGCCAATCAATGACCTGTCGTTCCCTGCGGGCGCTACGCATGTAAGCCTGAAAAGCGCTTTTGCGAATGTGGACTTCGCGGCCGGCACGGGCGCCATTGAATACAGCGCGGTAACCAACCTGCCGATTGACGGCACTACTACGGCTGTAAGCCTTACGCCTGCGGCTGTTCCTGCCGGTGCAGGTACGCGGCTGTATATGCTTATGCTTGAGTTCTTCCAGGAAGTGAATGGCATTCAGTATTCGCTGAAGAATGGCGCGTATAACGTGCTGGCGATAGTGGACGCTGCGTAAAGGACGTTGATGCTGGTTCTGCGGTTGTAGGGACTGCGGACTATGCTGAAAGAAACGGCCTCGCTTATGCGGGGCCGTTTTTATTTATTTCACTTCAAACGTAGAAATCTCTTTAGTTCTTGGCCTATTTTCTTTTGATTTATCGGAAACTTCTTTAAAAATTGACGGCTTATAGCACCATTATACAATGCTATTCTTTTGTCGTTTTCCATTAACACTTCTGGCGGGTCAGTCTTCAGTCCGAGAAAATAGCGGCTGAATGGCGATAAGTGTTTTTTAGCAGAAAATATATTATCAGTGGTATAAAGTTTAGAGTTAACCATCCTTTTGATATTTTCTGCACTGCTTGCATCAAACTCAATAACCGCATAATTGTCAATGAATGATTTTCTTCTGATTTGTATTTCAATGTTCGTTACGTTGAAAAAATGCACCATGTCCAATTCGGTGAATAAAAGAAAATCAATCATTCGGCTAAACAGATAGTCTGCTTGCTGAAAGAGCATTTTTGCATTTTCAGAGATGACTGGGCGGTTTCCAAGCATATGGAAAAACCTTGTGCGGAAATGCTCTAAGTCGGGAAATATATGTCTAAACTTAAAAAAATTCTTGTCTTTATTGTTCCACCACATAATTTGGTGTTCCCTAACAACTTGGTAGATTTGATAAAAATCGTAGTAAATGAATAATACTATTTGAAAAAACTCGCAAACTGAAGAATGCCAACTGTTCCCTTTCCATATTAGCGATGCTTGCCGTATCGCAAAATCATCTTCTATCTTTTCGCCTCTATTCTCTACATCTGGGTACAACACATGAGCAATTTCATGTAAAGTGATAAATTCAAGTTGGTGGTCAATGAAACGCAATAGTGGGCTCACTTCTATATTATCAATGCTGTCCTTTTTAAACATTGAAAATAGACCATGCGGTACGACGGGGATGTTTACTTGAAAATGAGGATAGTGCTTATGGTGGTCAAAAAAGTAATTGTATATATCAAAGATGTATTGACAATATTCCTTCTGTTTTTCGTTGCTTAAGCCGTTTTTAGTCTTTTCAACCTTGCTCAATACCGCGCCATGGTATGAGGCAACTACGCAATTTAGCAGCCCCAAAAATCCGACAAGTCCCTTCGGAAAATAGATGGTATTTTTTAGTCCCTCATTTACGACTCTCGCCGATATTCTATGTGAATTTTCAAACCGGAAATTAATTCCACGTATTAAGTCTTTGTGAGTATCAGTTAAGTCACCAAACTTGAGAAGCTGTTCAACTGTTCTCTCTATTAACGGGGTTGCAAGAGTGTTAACAGAATCGGGATTTTGTAATAAAGTAGAAAAATTGAGGTCGCCGTATGTAAAAACAGGGCCATTATACTGCATACAAGGGATAACAATGATTAGTCCTTATTTTTAGAAAGAAACTCCTCTATTTCCGGGTAATCCCTCAAAATGTTGAGGATTTTTGTTTCCTCATTCTTAGTCTCATTCTTTATATTGATTTGGATATAAACATCCCCATTGTATTCCTGTTCTTTTACACGCAGTTTTGCTTTCTCAAATAGATAATCAACGAAGTTTTCAGTGGCCTTATCTACCGCTTTTACTACTACGTATAGAATAGCGTAGACGATTATACCCTCAACTGCAAAATTGTCTTCCGTTGAGCGCTTGATTATTATCCCGTTGTACCCTGATATATCCGCAGTTAGCTTGTTGCTCAGCTCAACGCTGGCAGGATTAGACGAAGAAGAAAGTATTACCTGCATGTCAATGATTTGCTGCAAATATAGCTAACCAACACCACCCTAAAAGGGCAGTGCTGATAGCTGGCGGCGACCGGATGGAAAGCACCACACCCACCACCCGGACGGCTGCACCTGGATGACGGCCACACCGGGGTAGCAGCTATGATGGCTGGGACGGCGGCGGAAATGGCGGCTGAACACGCAGGGCGGCGGAACGGGCACGGGGAAGATGCCAGAGCTGAAGGGGCAGATAGCTACCTGCCGGCGCGAGATGAGACGAAGCTGCTTGTGCATAACGATGAAATTTGGTGAAGCCTTTTCATCAGCGAAGGCAGCAGTGCCGGCCCAAAAGGAAACGGAATAAATGCTGCGGGTGATGCTGACCGATGACTTGATGCAGCTCGTGCGGGATGTGCTGCTGAAAGCTTGCACTCCACCGTTTTATGCCGTAGTCTTTTGGGCCGGAAGGTTGGCCGTGCGTGGGCGTTGTGCGGTCGGCCTGCGGGTGGCGCTGCCGTAGCTATTTTTGCTTCACCAAATTTTCATTCGGGATGCCCTGGCTGCGGCTGTTGTTGCCCGGTTCGTTCTGCATCCAACAATAAAGGCAGCCCGCTATTAGACTGCCCTTGCTGCTTCCGGTGGCTTCCTTCGCCCTGCCTGCTTAATACTCCCGTGGCAGCATCAGTACGCCTTCGGTGAGCCAAAGGGTTGCCTGCTGGTAGGGAAAATCGCTGAATGGGATTGTCTGACTTGCGACCTTGTTGCTGTTCCCGTCCTCGCAGGTAGCGATGTAGCCGTCGGCTGTAACCTGCTCCAGCTTCCATACCTGAAAGGCTTCTGCCTGCACCTTCTTTGAAAGCTGGTGGCTTGCGATGAGGTCAATGAGCCAGTAGGCACCGCAGGTATATGCAAGGTCTTTTACGCCGTCTGTAAAGACGATGTTTGCGAAGGGATGGCGGTAATACTGTTCTGTACCGTTACTGCTTCCGAAGTGGTCGTTTGCTGATTGCTGCTTCATAAAAAACTATTTTCAAAAGAAAAAAGAGAAAAAAAGAAAGCTCTGCCGTTAGCGGCGGCTGCACAAGCCAAAAGGAAACGGAATAAAGGCCGGTAGCGGCTGCAAGCCGCACCGGTGGCGGGCTGCGGCTTGCATGGCCGCCCGCTGCGTATGCGCGGTGCGGCGCAAGGCAAAGCCCAGCCATTTATGCCGTAGTCTTTTGGCTCCCCGGATTTAGAACGAGCTTCCATGCCGCCGCTATTTTTGCGGCCTTTTTTTCCTTTTTCTTTTGCGGAAAAAGGTTCCTGCTATCTTAGATGTATGGCTTGCCAACATCGTTTCTACGGGATGCATCAACCGGAATCATTGCTTCCTGATTGGGATATTGATTACCTGTTTGTCGGCACTTTCAACCCTGTATGGGTGCTGGAAGGAAATCAGCAAGCTGCATATTTCTACGGGCGCACACAGAATAATTACTTCTGGAAACTTGTTGCCCAATTATGGCATGGTGATTTGTTACCCGGCACTGGACTTATGCATTGGCTACGGTTCCTTCAGGAACACCGTATTGGCATTACTGACCTGATTCTATCTATTGAGGACGCTGATTTCAATAACGTAGCACATCAGAAACGGATAAAGAGCATGGCTGATAATGACCTCGTCCAGTTTCAGCAAATCGTGTGGAATACAGATGCCATCACAAAGTTTTTAGAACAACAGCCACATGTGCGTATAATGGTAACTAACCTAACTGCGCCACAACAGATGGAAGAGCAAATACAAAGTATAGCAGCAGCAACAGAGGATGGGATAATACGCTTGCGTACTCCATCAAAAAGCGCTCGCTTTCATTTACCTGCGCCACTCTATCAGTCGCTTTTCAACGAATGGCAGCAGGCACTTCAACCTATACTGAACCCTGCTCAATAGGATACCCCGCAGGTACAAGCGCCCGCGGCAAAAAGGAAGCGCTGGCCGGGCGGCACACTTGTCCGCCCTGTAGCGTGGGTGCGCGCGCCGCCGCAATGCGAAACAAAGGGGCAGGCAGGCGCGGCAGGGATGCCGAAGGCATAAGGGTGGCTGCGCCTGCCGTAAGCCCCGGCGTGAAGCGCGCGCGGCCTGAGGGTGCTGGACGAGAAGGACGGCAGCAGCCGGACGAAAGGACAGCTACTTATGGCGCTGCGAAGCGTTGGCCTGATATAAAGAAGCATTGGCCGCAGCGCCATGAGCAAGGGCGGCCTTTGAAAATTCGCCAGAGCGAAGCGGCGGCGGCACTAAAAAGGTCGCCCGCAGCCCGAAGGCCAGCGCAGGCGCGCGAAATAATAAGCGGCGGGTGGCCTGACGGCTGCCCCTGTGCGGTTGGTATTGCGCAGCGGCGGCGCATGTAGTGAGCAATGTGGCTTGGGGCAGAGCCGAAGCTGATGCCCTGCACCGAAGGGCTGGATTGGCGCGGTGGGCGTGCAGGGCATGGCGAAGGCAATGCAGCGTTGGCGCGAACGGAATGCGCGTGTCCGCGTAGCAATGTTGCAAAGGGTGAGGGGCTGCCGGCAGGACACAAAAAGCCGCGACTGAACGAAGGGGTAGCAACTGCAAGGGGCATGACAGCCTGCGTAGCGCAGCGAAGCACCCTAAGCCCGCGAATGCGGGCGATGGGGCGAGCCGCTGCCTGCCTGCCATAAAAGTGACGCAGGAACGATAGGCAGGCTGCGGCGAGGGCTGGCGTGAACCCTTGCTTGCCGCCCCGCAGTGAAGACCTATGTACCTGCGAAGTTGAGGATTAGCACTAAAGCGCAATCAAGGAACTGAAGCTGGGGTTGGGGAAGCGTTGGCCGTGCGGTTGGCGTGCGCGCCCTGTGGCTGGCTGACCGTAGGGAAGCGGGCCGCAGGGTGTTGGCCTTTGTGCGGTGGGCGTGGGGAACCGAAGGCGGGCGGACTTATGAGCGAAGTAGCGGAACGGATGAAGCAGCGAAGCGAATGAAGTAGTGTAGCGGATGAGTGAAGAAGGACGCTGGCCGAAGGTGGGGCTTTGTGCGAAGAGTTACGATTCAGTGATGCGTTTCACGATTTCATTTGCCTGGCGACTTAGAACAGCGGATTCTTTTGTTGTTACAACCCTATCCCAGATGTCCAAATCTTTGAAGATTTGCTTCTTCTCCTGCCAATCTTTGTTATACTGCTCATCGCCCAACATGCCCAGATGCTCCCAATACCATGTCTTGCCATTATGCTCAATAGTGAAATCAGGCTCTTTCCATTGCGTAGAGTTATAGAACAACTTCTCTTCGTACCGGAATGGAATACCTGAACGGTGCAGGATATTGGCAATAACAAGCTCTGATTTTGAGCGAACCCATACGCCGCTTTCTGTCTGGTGAATTTTTTTAAGCTGATGCTTATCTACGCCGAGGTAGCGGCCAATCTCCTGATGCAATGAATTTGAGCCATCAAAGTTGTCCAGCAGGTACACAAGGTAATCCAGCAAGTTATGTTTGTATCGCCGCTTCTCCTCTGTTTCTGCTTCAATAGCTGTAAGCTGTGTTTCTGTCAATTGAGCTTCCGAAGCGTTGATGATTAGGCATTTGTCTAAATTCTTAGAAAGCGCAGCACCATTGTCTACAAGAGAGCTGTAAGCCACATTGAAGAAATCCCTGCGTGGTGTTGATAAATAGTCTGGTTTGCGCAGCACCGGAATAACCATTCCTGTTTTTGATGCGCTTACAATCTTTTGCAGTGCAGGGTTGGAAATACTTTTGAACGCTTTGAAGCTGGTAAACCCTTTGCCTTCTATTGAAATACTGCCGCAGTTCAGGAAGTAGGGCAAGGCTGACTGAAGCTCTTCTTCGGCAAAGTATTGCAGCGTCTTTTCTCCTTGCTCATTGTTTGCCGCTCTGCTAAAGAGCGATTGTACTTCATCGCTTTTGGGGAACGATTTGTCTATGAAATGCGACTTGCGGACGGAAATATTCTTAGTAGTGTACAGCATATAGGATGTAGCACCGGCTCCATCACGCCCTGCCCTTCCAATTTCCTGATAATACTGTTCAATGGATTCTGGCATCATGAAGTGTATTACAGCCCTGATATTTGGAATGTCTATCCCCATGCCGAATGCATTTGTTGCAAACACAAGATTGGTATTGCCATCTCTGAACTCTCGTATGATGCGCTGACGCTCATCCCCACTCATGTCTCCATGAAAAGATAATGCTGTGTAGCCTTTCTCAACTGCCGTTTGGCAAAGGTCTTCTACCCCGCCTTTTTTATACTTTCTGTAGAGATAAACAATTACCTTCTCATGCCTGTGGTCTTCAATGATTTCCCATAACCTTTCCCGCTTTTCTTCTTCGTCACCAAGCTTCTCCACTTTCAAATCAATGTCAAAGCGCAGTAGTACTTCATCCTTTAGAACCGCGTGGGACGGAATGCGAAAATCATTGGTGATGTCTGCAAGTTCACGCGGGTTGATGGTAGCGGTAAGACCAAGAATAGCAGGCCACGAGGTGCCGAAGACAGTGTTGAGAAACGCGGGTATGTGCTTGTAAAACGGCCTAAAGTCAAAGCCCCACTGACTGATACAATGTACCTCGTCTATTACTACCAGCTTTATATCGGTCTTACGTGCTGCAAGGCAATACTCAAAAAATCCGTCGGTAGCCATTCGTTCCGGACTGGCAAAAATGAAGTTTGGACTGGACAACCCCTTTGCGAACTTTTTTAGTTCGGCAGTCTGCTCTGATGCGCCCATACCACTGTGAATTGCCAGAGCATCAAATCCCTCTGCTCTTAGCTTTTCAGCCTGTTCATCAATCAATGCAATTAGGGGTGACACAACTAAGCAAGTACCGCCCAAAGCCTTCGCGGCCACCCAATAAATCAGCGACTTACCTCCACCGGTCGGCATGACGGCAACAGTTGAGCCGTTGCGAAGCACACTATTAATAACCTTCTCCTGAAAGGTCTTTAGCTTGAATTGAGCAGATAGCGCAGGGAAGCTATCTTGATACGCTTTTAAAGCATTAGTGCTCATACTGGTAGTTCTTGTTAGCGTTTTTCTTTAGGTCGTCAATCTCATCCTGATGCTTTCGTGCAACAAAAGACAGGAAAGCATCAACAGCTACAAACCGGTATTCTACAGGGATATTAACCCCGAGCTTTGCATAGAGTTGTTTAAGACGGTTGAATAGAAGCAATGTATAAAATGCAAACAGCCCGTAAGGGTAAAAGTAATTGTGGTGGGTTGTGCCCTCCTCTGCATTAATCATTAGGAACTCGGATTCCTCCTTACACCCAAACGCCTGTTTCTTGCTAAGGTAATACAGGGCCCATACTGCTTCACGGTTTCTGCATGGAAACATCTCGGGAAACAGTTTGTACAAAAAGGTGCTTTTGATGCCACCACCTATCACACCAAAG
Source organism: uncultured Bacteroidota bacterium (assembly GCA_963782125.1). Lineage (GTDB taxonomy): Bacteria > Bacteroidota > Bacteroidia > Chitinophagales > Chitinophagaceae > UBA1952. Next base: position 470,984 of record CAWAID010000005.1, on the reverse strand, counting down.
GCAGTATAGTCCTCGCTGTCTAATTCGTCGTAACCCATCTCCTCCCAACCGCCAATGTGCTCAAAAGTTGAACTGTTATACCATTCTTCTCGCCACTTATTGGCAAGAGCAGAGATGTTGTTTGTTACCTTAAATAGTTCGCCGGGCTGTGCGAGATTAAAAGCTTTCCGAAACTTATCTAACTCTTTTGCCAGCTTGTTTTGCAAGGTTTTGCGGATAATAGGAACCTCGTTCTTTAGAACGGTATTTTTGAATGAGCCTACGTCGTGCTTGTATTCTTCCAACGCCTTAGCATCTAGCACACGCTGATAAATGGCTCGCTCCTTCTCAAAATCTTCAATAGCGGATTTCAACAGTCGCTCCAACACTGCTTTTGCATCTACGTGCTTCGGCTTTGCTTTGGCAGAAGCGCCGAATTTGGCGGCCAGTTTCTCCATGTCAGAATTGGTGACTGCCGTGCCGCCTTCGGTCTCTATCATTTCCTGCAGGTAGGCAGGAATAGTGGCATTTATCTCTTCCCATACCTGATTGATATGCGACTGCACGTAGCAAACATCCTCAATGTCGTTAGGATAATACATTAGTTGTAGTTTTTTGACTTGTATGAATTAAAGAAAGTTATGCTGCCTGCTGGCGGAATCAGATAAGGTGTTAGAGAAACCAAAGAGTTTTCTTGCCGAACTCGGGGATTGAGTCGTTCTTAAAATAAGGGAAGATTTCAGCGACCATTTCCGGGTAGCAAATTGTTACGGGTAGTGATTGCTGGCTAATACTTTTCCAGTACATGCGGCTGAACTGATACACTTGGTCTATCAACTCAGTGATTGTTGTGGTGTTCTCAAGTACAGGGGTATCGGAACATGAGAAGTAGAGCTTAATAGGAAAATGATACTCTTTCTTGCCCGGGCGGGATTGCTCGTCGTAGCGGGTATTGTTGAATAGCAGGTACTCTTTATCGCCTACTTTGATAATGGTGCCGCTGTATGGCATCAGGTTGGTCTGGTCAGCAAGGTCCCATGCTATCAGCTCCTTGCTTTCCGTCTTGTTGATGGTAATGATGATGATGGTAATGTCTTTCAGGTTGAGACCATCCAGCATAGTCTGAATAGGACGCATCTCTTTCTTGCCAATGTCTTTATAGAAGTGAATGATAAGCCTGTCTATATTCTTACCTGTCTTGGCATTAATATTGGCGGCAACGTAATTGATAACAGCCTTGCGTATGCTGCCCGCAATCATTTGCGTATCATCCGCGCTAAAACAATCAAAACCCTGAAACTCACCTTCATTATTAAAGCAGAAAGCAGAGCCTACGAAGCGCTTCTTTTTTGAAACATCGTAATGCGCACCGATGCCTACGATTAGCTCGTTGGTAGATGGGCGCAGCAAGCGCCAGGGAACACCGCCAATCTTGGCAAGGATGGCAACCTCAATGTTTGGCAGGTGGTAGTTGTAATCTTCACGCAGGATATTATTGCGGTAAATGAACTGCGAGTAAATGCCATAGTGCAGCAGCATTTCCTTCATCCGGTGATAGCTGCGGCGATGGCCACGGTCGGCCTCGGCCCGGTGAAAGGGGCTAATGTAGATGGCAAAGTATTTAGTGTTTGGACGAAAAGATTTATTTCTTAGCTGCTCGTATACCTCTTTTACTACCGTATTTGGGTTCTTGAACACTAAGCTGTCTTCCTCAATGCTAAATGGCTGCTGTATGAACTCGGCCATTTTGGGGAAGCTGCCTTTAGGTGAGGCAAAGCCATTCATAAACCAGTTGTAGATGTTCTCTACAAATGGCTTCCTGTCCGGCTCGTGGTAAATAAAGAAGAAGCGGATGTTGTTGGGTGGCGGGGCAGGGACACAAGGGCCAAGCTTTACCATATCACGCTTTGGGGTGTTGCCAGTACCTCTGCCAAACTGCAGGGTGTTAGATGTGCCTGGTATGCGCCGGATAAGATTATCCGGGACGTTGAAGTATCCTTCAGAAGATAGGGGAAAAACAGCACCGAAGGCAGCATTATTGAGTTGCTGCTCGTAAAAAGCTGTGAGCAGCATGCGGTACTTTGGATAGCGGTTATCAAAGTTGGGCACGTCAAAGGCTATGCCCAACAATGGCTTGAGGTCGTTGCTGAGGACGGGGTAAACTTCGCCGAGGCGCAGCTTGTAGTATTCGGGCAGATACTTGTATTTATGCAGCTCTTTACCGCAAAGCATCCACTTGTAATATTCGGTCTCAACACCGGAAATTTCGGCCAGGCTTTTGCGATAGACTTTTGTACGGCCATCAAAGGAAACAACAAGCTCGGGGCCGCCGGTGACGCGCTGGTGCTGTACTTTGAGGGTAAACTGATTGAACAGGCGATACTTCGGGTTGTTGGCGGCTGTGTCCTCAAACCATACCTCTACCTCGGATGTGAAATTGACATGGACTGCATCTGCAATGGGGCGGAAATGTGCGCGTAGAAGGTGGCGATAATAGTGCTGCGCAAGGTAAATGGATTGGGTAAGGTCTATGAGCAGTGTGGGCAGCGTGCCGTCCGGCTTGCTGAAATCGGTGTATATCCAGCAACCATGGTGCATATCCTCCTCGCGTATCAGCCCGCGCCATTGGTCGCCCAAGTCGTCTTTATGCACGGGTGAGTAGCCGGGGGCGGGGTGCATGATGAAGGCACAGGCTATTTCCTTTATGGGCGGGTTGAAGGGGATGATATTTAGTTGTAGGGACTGGTTCATCGTGACTACGGTTATTGATACAGTAAGGCATTAACGCCTACTGGATGCTTTTCATCAAACCAATCCCATATCGCAAACTTCTCGGTGCCGGCAGGCCAATGATAAAAATCCACTTCGGTTTTATCGTGCTCATCTACTGGAACGTGCGCGAACTGCTGCCACAGAGCATTTATGTATTGGATTTGCATGATTAGCGGTCTTTCATTTCTATACGGTCAGTGATTGTAGTTGTAAGGATTTCGTATAGCTGGGGTATCAGCGCTGCATCATAGCCGAATGCGTCCAATACTACAGCGTCAAAGTGCCTTCTGTCTTCTCTCCGACATTCAACATCATAATCTTCTACTTCTCTATTTGCAACGGGCTGAAACGCCTCTATAATGTGGGTGCGGGCTTCATTGTCCAATAAAGCAGGATTTAGCATCCGCATTCTCGTCCGAAAGAAATCAGCATTGAGGTCTAATGCACCTAAGCTGCGTGAGACTCCGTTAAGCTCAACGTAAAGTAAGGAAACTATTGAGTTGAGAAGCGCAGCTATCAACTCTACATCTCCATTAGCTACACGGATGGCTACAAGCCGCTGATTCAAATAGACTCTATGGTCAGAGTAGGCAAAGAAGATACGCTTATTGGGGTTGAGCGAGATGTAAATATTGGCTGGTTGCTCTGGGCGCAAGCTGTACCAAAAGGGACGTTTCTTCTGCAATGCAACGGGATAAGGAATCCCAATCTTATTACGCCCTCTGGAAAATCGTTGCACCCAGCTGTGGGCATTTGGATAGTCACTTTGCAAAACCGCTTCCGGCTCTTCGCAGATGAACAAGTAATTGGTGGTAGCATCCGTATGATGGATGCGCGCTATCTCCCGGTTTGATTTGATAGCAGGAACAAGAAATTCCTCTTCAATACCCGACTGCTCAACCGTTTCCGCAGAGAGCACCTGATACTCGTCTGTATTAGCCTTTGTGCCTCTACCCACTGTATAGACATGCGGGAAGGGGTTTATTAATGCATCAGCAAAGACTGATAGCGGGTCTTCCGCAAGAAAATTGATAGACCAATTTTCTTCTGTCTCAAGCTGTGCCAGCAAGTGTACCCGCGAAACGATTGAAACCTTAACCGTTCCATCTACTTTGTGATAAACATTGGGATAGAAGGCATCTTGCTCCCATTCATCATTGCCTTCTAAATCGCAGTTGTCAATTTCGTTGTACAGGTCTGTAATCTCTGAAATGAATGTGTCGCTTGCATCATCTTCCAAGTAATCGTCTAACTTGAAGTTGAGCGTTACAAAACGAGTGGGCGCATCATCAATGACTTTCTGAACCGTGGTAAAAATGGTACTTACCTGCGAGTCTTGAAACCAATGCTCTGCATTGCTTTTAACTACGTACCGCAGCGAGAAGTTGTCTAACAGGAACTGCTTGAATTGAAGGCCGTAGTTCTTGCCCAACCAGGCATTGGATGTGATAGCAGCAAGAAAACCGCCGTCTCTTAGAAATTTTAGTGAGTGGTAAAAGCAGTAGGCAAAGTAGTTGGCTTTGCCATTGATGAAGAATTGCCGGCCATCAAGAAAGGCGCTTTGAGACCTGCCAAATTCCTGCTCAAATGCTTCTACCAGACGCTCTTTCTCCGGCACATCTTCATACTGGATAAATGGAAAATTACTGATAATGGCGTCAAAAGTTGGCAGCGGCACGTCCACAAATTCCCCTTCCTTGTATGGGTCGGGATATGGAATGAGCATAGCCGGCTCCAACCTGAAAAAATCTTTTCGCGTTACGCGCGGAAAGTTGGCTGTGTCTGTAACATCTTGCTTGTAGATATTGATAACAGAAAGGATAGCCGGAAGGTGGGAAATATCGTTGCCCCAAATCTGATTGAGCAAGGATTGGTGGCTCTCTTGTCCCAAAGATTTCAGCACCTTGTAAAAGGTGTTTAAGAATGAACCAGTGCCGGACGTGGGGTCAACGACTACATCATCAACGGAACGTAATGCTGAAAGAGTAACGAGGTAAGTAAGCTTTTCCGGGGTGAAGTATTGGCCGAACTGCTGCTTTTCTTCGCGCGGAACGAGGTTTTCAAGAATCGTTCCTATTACTTCAGATGGTAGAATGCTGAAATCATACTCGTTCAATAAGACAACAAGGTGCCGAATGTAGCTATCAATGCGACCGGAAAAGGGCAGTGTATCTGTGAAGTCTATTTCAAAAACTGCCTGATAGTCTATTGTGCGAGCAGCATCAAAATACTCTTCCAATTGGACTTTCGCAGGGCGGCCATCCTCTAAAACAAGCGGCTCAATGCGGCCAGCTAATTTATCAGAGAGTGTAAGGTAGAAAAGGACTTTCCCTATCAGCCGGTAGTAAGTGAATTTCGCGAGTACCTGAAACTCGTTGACTGACGTTTGGCGACGGGAAGATTTGCTTAGGATTTTAATAGTGGCCTTCTCCAAAATTTTCCAACGACCAAATGCACGCTGAAAGTCTGCGTTGCTATTTACCCTTTGCTGGATTGCCGCCGTTAGGTGCGGAATCAATTCACGCGAAATGTGCGTTATCGTATCAACAATGGTTGTGGCGATGTTGACGGCCTCTTTAATTCTGCCGTCTTCCTTCAACTGCTCTAAATCATGAAGGATTTCTAACAGCCTGCTTTTGAGACGCGGAACATTCCGATTGTATGCCGTATGCTCCTCTATATCTGCTCGCGTTGAAATTCCGGGAATGGGTGGATACACCTTTATTTCAGAAAGCGAATCCAGATTGTAGTGCTCATTCTCAATACCCCAGATTGTTGCCTCACTGCCATTCCATGTAACGAATGAAGTTGCAGATAACGCTTTCGCTTTTTCAAGAGCATTCTCTAACATCACTTGGTCGTCAACGGCTGTGTCTGGAAGTTTCAATTCCCAACCATTGAAGATGGTGCCGGATACTCTGTCAGAGTACAGCAATACATCTGGAAATTTCGTGCGATTCCCAACGACTTTAAGCCCGGCATCATTAGTGGCTTCTTCAAAGACTGTCTGCCCCTTATCAATAGCCTCTTTTATCCAGCTTATTACATGACCTGCCCAAGTTCTTTCATTGTTACGGATTTGGGGCATAGTTGAGCGTGTGGTATTTTACAAGTGGTTCTTGAAACAGGCGCAAGGTCTTTTTATCCTCTTCAACCTCTTGCAGTGTGTTTTGGATACGGTCAAGGCAAACTCTAACATAGTCAGTTGCGGCGACTTTGTGCAGAAGGGCGTTTTCATTCTTTTCTATGCCAATGAATTTACGTCCTTCCAAAAGTGCAGCAATTAAGAAGCTGCCGCTGCCACAAGCATTATCCAAGACAATCGCCCCTGGGTTAGTGTAAGTGCGAATCAGGTATCTCCCTAATTCAACAGGCTTTTGAGTGGGATGGTGAACTGTACCTTCTGATTCTGCGGTCTTGATGTAGATAGCAGACTCTATTGGCTCCTGAATATCAAACTCTGAATCGTAGTCGTAGAGGACTACATCATTTGGATACCTGTCGCCGTTTACGCTATGCACATGGCGCGGCTTAAAATCACCGTAGCTGCCTGAATACTGGTCTTTGCGAGTGCCTTTGTCGTATGGCTCTCCCTTCATCATTTGGGGATTGTACACAGGCTGCTTTTTATAGAAGATGCAAATGTCTTCATGCTTCCGCAAAGGCTGCTTTTTGGCATTCAGAAAGTTTGTTGGTTTAGACTTTATCCAAACAATCTTGTACTTAAAAAGCTTTTCATTACTCACAATAAGCTTAGCTGTGAATATGCCTTGCCCCGTAAGTGCAATTACACCATCGTCTTTAATAATGCGCTCGTACTCTGCCCATAATTTATCAAGTGGAATAACTGAATCCCACTTGTTTTGAGTGGTGCCATAAGGTAAGTCGCAAAGAATCATGTCAACAGACTTTGACGGCAAGTCCTTCATCTTCTCTAAACAATCACCCTGAATCACCTTATTAATAAACTCCCCTATTTTCATGGCTTCTGTGTGTTTTTAGATTTACTTGCGTAACTGATTTCCTGCTCTGCTACCTGCATTGCCTGCAAAGCCACTTCCTCACCCTGCACTATTTCTACCAACTGGTCTGCAAGCCAAAGAGTAAGCAATTGTTGCTTGTCGCCTTTGTAAAGGCGGGCAAGAGTAAGCACCTGGTCTTTACGGGCGCGCCGCTCACCGCGCTCTATCTTGGATAGCATAGGGCTATCCATTGAGAGCCTGGCCGCGACCTCGCGTTGCAAAAGCCCCGTGCTTTCGCGCAGCTCTTTTATCCGTTCGCCGAATTGGTTTGGCATTGTCCGCTGTTTGGCTTGTCAATAATTGACAAATATAGCGCCATCAAAAGCGAATAAAGAATAGGGCGCAGCAGCCTGTTAGTAACTTGTGCAAAGCCTGCAAACCTTGCAAAGAATACAAGCCTAAACCTTGTTATAAAGCCCGGCTTTGGGTTTCTCTAATCCGTGCCCGTCTGCTGCGCGAAGAATATCGTCCACCGTGCGAGGGCTTAGCTGGTATGTCTTGCCCAACTCTACTGCTTCTTTGCGGGTGAATTGCTGCGGCAGGGCTTCGTAGAATTTGCGCTTGCCATTGCTGCCTACGAAGGGCGCAGCCTCGCCCTGCTTTGGCAGGTTATTGAACATAAGCAGGCTGTGCTGCAGGAAGGTGCGGGCAATGGAAAGGGCGGTGGTAAAGTCTTCATCAGTGCATTGCACAATCGCATCACCATCGCCATTCTCAAACTTCCGCAGCGCGGTGAATATCATGCACAGCCGGAACAGCACAAGGCCCAGGCGGAACACAGTGCTACTTGCCTCCTCGCCGGTGAAGATGGCTACATCAGACAGCATTTCACTGAAAGCGGTATTGAGCTGCGCCCACTGATGCGGCTGTAGCTGTACCTCTGTGGGCGTGCTTTGCAGGAATCCTACCAACCGCAGTACCTCTTGTGAAAGCGCCTCAAAGTGGTCGTTGTAAATGATGGTTTGGTTGGCCGGCGAAGGGTCTTGCCAGCAAAGCTCACTCTTGAAAGCGTAAAAAAGAAAGCGGCTGAACAAGCCGTCTTCGGCAGATGCGATGAGCTTAGGCACCTGCGATGGCGTACCTGATAAGGCTACCGCAATGTGCGGCTCCGGCACCTCTATGTATTCGTTGCCGGTTTTGCGGGAAAGGGCAATTTTCTCATGGTGGAAGGCTGCCCGCAGCATGTGCGAGTAGTCGCCCCAGTCTTGTTTTTTAGCGCCGCTCATGGTGTCGGCTTCGGTCTCGCAAATGATGCCTGCGCCTTCGTTCTGGTTAAGATGGTCCACCATGCGGGCCATGCTGCAATCGGCAGGGATGAATACAATTTTGAAGGGTGGCTTGTCGGGCTTTTCGGGTTGCGGCTCGCCTTTCTTTAGGGTGCGCTGCTTCTGCTTTAGCTCCGCCATTTCATCTTCAAATCGTTTCTCGGCATCGCGGCTTGCGCTCCATATCTGCTTGTGGTAAGCATCGGCCAGGCGCTTAGCATTCTTGAGCACGCCTTTTCCACTGGCGGCAGGCGCAATGATGAAGGTGAACAGGTGGGGATACACACGCTCCTGGTGGTAGATGCCGGTAACTTCAGGCAGGCAGCCGCTGATGATGGAAAGGGCGCCGGTGAGGAATACATCGCGCTTGCGCGGTTCGGTGAATGCCTCGGTGCCTTCTTTGAGAATAGGCGGCAATGCGGCAAAGATGCTTTCGGGAAATGTAGGGGTAGATTTCAGGTAATCATCTGCCGGTTCTTCTGCGATTGCCGCTGTGGCCGCTGCGGGCTTTGTGCCTTTTGCAAACTTTGCAAACTCTGCGCTGTGGTGCTGGTAAGCGCTGCGGAAGGTGGTAAGAACTTCCTTTTGCGAAATGTCGGTGAAAGTTGACTGCGCCAGATGCAGTGCCTCGTCTTCGGGTATGCCTCGCCGGTTGCAGTTGGATGCCAGCAGGTGCAGGAAGTTGTTGCGGTTGCCTGCGGAATACGATTGCTTCGCCTCAGTGAAGCTAACCGTTTGCTGAAAGGCTTCCTGCCAGTTTCCATCCGGCACTATCTGTTGTGTTACGGCAGATTCGGGCTGCACATTGACCGGGAACTTTTCGGCATTGATATTCTTGTAAAGCTGCGGGTCGTGGCTGACGAAGCACAGGCGCGGAATGTCTTTGCATTTCGGGTCGGCCTGCTGACCGGTGGCCTGCTCGTAATGAGCTTGTACTTGCTGATATGCTGCGGCGTGATGCTCTATGCCGCTGGTTACTTCCACAAAGACTTTGAGTCCGTTACCACTTGGACTGCGAAAGCAGAATGCAGTGTAGGGAATGGCTATGATGCAGCCAAATGCAGCATCAAGCTGTGCGGGCGTGAGCTTGTCAAAGTCAAGATGGATGAAGCCGCTGTATGCGTCTATGCAAGCCGCGTTTCTGCCGCCTTTGAATGTGGCATGTGGCGTGAAGGCTGGCAGCGCGGATTTGAGTGCTTTGATTTCTTCATCGTCTGCGCTACGATGGATAGCGGCGCGAAGCGACTCTATGCCTTGCTGGTATTTGCCGGACTGGATGTCCTTCATCACAAGCATAAGCGCCTTATGCTCTACAGGCTCTGTGAACGCCCGGAATATGGTTGTAGATGCCATTGCTGGTTACTTGTTGTAGGGACTGCGGAAAAAGGATGTGTGGAAATCAGAGCTTGCGGCGGTTACGGATAACGTAGTCCGCTGCCTGTTGCTCTATCTCGTCGGCTGCGCTCTGGCGGTTGCGCTGCAGCCACTGGTCCAGTTCTTCTCTACGGAAGTAGAGCTTCTTTGTAAGCGTCCCCGAAAGCTGGCCAGTTTAAAGTAGAGGTTATCTCTAACTTTAAAACACCAACAAACAGGGGATGAAAAAATCACAATTCACCGAGAGCCAGATTGTGTCTGCCATTAAAAAGCAGGAGGCAGGCACCGCAGTCAAGGAGATATGCCGCGAGCTCGGCATATCAGATGCAACCTTCTACAACTGGAAGGCGAAGTATGGAGGAATGGAAGTAAGCGAAGTAAAGCGGCTCAAAGAGGTAGAAGCAGAGCTCGCCCAGTTCAAACGCATGTATGCTGATGTGAGCTTTCAGCTGGATGCAGCCAAAGCCTTACTTGCAAAAAAATGGTAGGGTCTGCCGTTAAAAGAGAAGCTGTCCGATTCCTCAAGAGGAGCGGCAGTGCAGCCACAGGCAGGCCTGCATCCTCGTGAAGCTGCCACGAACCACCTGCGCCTATACAAGTAAGCCAAAGGACGATGCTGCCGTGCATGACAAGCTGGATTTACTCACACAGAAGCACCCCAACATTGGCTTCTGGAGCTGCTACTACCGTCTGCGCAACCGTGGCGAGCGTATCAATCACAAACGACTACGACGCATTTACAGGGCTATGAACCTGCACATACGCAGAAGGCCTAAGCGCAGACTGCCCGACAGGATCAAGCTGCCGCTGATGGTTCCTACCGGCGCTAACCAGTGCTGGAGCCTGGACTTTATGAGCGATGCCCTTACTGACGGAAGGAAGTTCAGGGTGCTCAACATCATAGACGACTTCAACCGGGAGAGTCTGCAAATAGAAGTGGACACCTCACTGCCTGCCCGGCGCGTGCAAAGAGTCCTGGACAATGTAGTTGCCCAAAGAGGACTGCCCGGCAATATCCGCTCTGACAATGGGCCTGAGTTTATCTCCCACCTGATGGAGCAATGGTGCGAGGACAACAAGGTAAGCTGGCATTACATCCAGCCTGGGAAGCCGACACAGAATGCCTTTATTGAACGTCAGAACGGATCTATGAGAAGAGAGCTGCTGAATGCTTATCAGTTTGACTCTCTGAAGGAAGTGCGTGCCATGTGCAGCGAGTGGCAACGGGATTACAACAGTGAGCGTCCGCATAAAGCACTCGGATACCTCTCACCTGTCACCTATGCAAAGCGCCGGCTAAATAGCGAACCTAAAGATGATGAAAGCACAGAAGCCTTATCCACAAATCCGCGTAGGCCGGCGCAGCCAAAGCAAGCCTGCCGTATAACGCGGAATTGTGGATAAGATATTTGAAAAACCAATGCCCGAAAAACAACCAAAACTCTACTTTTAAACGGCTCCGTTTTTAGGGACGCTTACATCTTGCCCTGCGGGCAGAAGTGCGGCACCTGCTTGGCGCTGGTGAGCTTGTACAGGTGGGATGGACTTACATCCAAGTAGGTGCAAGCCTCGTTGAAATTGAGGACGGTCTTTTGCAGTAGATTCTGCTCCGTCAGCTTCTCGGCTATCTCGGATAGCTTTTCCAGGATTTTTTCTTCGCTGTTCATGTCAGTCAGATTTTTTCGGTGAACGATTTCTGACTGCAAACCTGACTTTTGAGCAAAGCGATTTTAGTGAGGTAACGAGACCTCACTGATTTATCTCACCAAACTCACTGAATTTTTATTTCAGTTGGCTGGTAATGGTATCCATCTCTGCCTTTTTCTTCGGATTCTTACTATTGTTGGAATAGAGATTTTGGGCGTTGATTTTAGTGCCCTTGCGGGAATAGAACAGCCCGCTGTCCTCAATAGCTTTCGGGGTGAGGTTGTGAAAGAAGTCGGAAAACCGGCTTACTACATAATTGAACTGAGTGGTCTCGCATCCCAGGTAAATGACCGGCAGGTCTGCCTTCAAATCTCTGGCAGTAAGGACAGCCAGTAAGTCAGTTTGTGAACTCTTGCCTTCATCCAACAATTCAATTTCCCGGCACAGCTCTCTGATGGCTAATTGCAAGGATTGTGCATTGCCTAGAATCCGAATGAAAATTTTGGCGCTGTCAATTGTTGTGCCTTTGCAGCTTCCTTTACATGGAAAGCATCGGTTAGCTTTAGCGCGGGTTGGTCCGGTGCTATTTCCTCTAAACAAAACTGGTAGAAATCGTCCTGCGATAGCACTTGCGGCAAATGCTCTTTGTACGTTTCCTGCACATCAAAGTAGAGGGCAATGAGCGACAGTTTGAGCGTGTATAGTGCAAAGTGTGCACTGCTTGCGCCTTTCGTTAGGTGCGTACTAAATTGCTGTTGGTTCAGCTCGTCGTTACACTTTCTAGCGTAGCTGCTTAAGCTGCGCAACGTATTCTTTGCCTCAAACTCAATGTCTATCCCTTCTTCTAACGTGGGCGTGTACGTCAGTAGCTTATTGAACAATCGGTCGCGTTCAATAGTGATTAGCCGATATAAAAACTAAGTGGAAATATTGTAAGGCGGCAATAAGGAAACATCATAAAGGCGCGGTGTAATTGCTGCATTGCTACTTAATGGCTCCGCCTTTATTTCGCTAAGCGTGGTTGGGAAATCCGATAACAGTAATACCAATTGCTCTTGCAACACGCTTCCATTGTTAGGCTGAATTTGCGCAGACTGCCTGAGCAAATCAACGTATCGCTTTGTGTCTGAAAAATCAATCAGCCAGGGGCGAAGCTCGCCATGCAGGATGCTATTGAATACCGGTAATTCCATACTTACATTTCTAACTTAATCAGCTTCGCCGCAGCAGTTTTCTTCTCATCAATAATCTTCGCGTAAATCTGCGTAGTCTTCACGTCCTTGTGGCCAAGCAGCTTTGAAACGGTGAAAAGGTCGGTGCCTAAAGTAAGCTGTAAAGTGGCATAGGTGTGCCGGGCACAGTGGAAAGTAATGGGCTTTGTAATGCCTGCACTCTTAATCCAATCCTGCAGCTTGATGTTGTTCCAGGCTGAATAATAGAGGCCCTCAAATACCTTCTCCGCCTCCTTACCGCGCGTGCCCAATAGCTTGTAAGCATCTTCTGAAATAGGCAATGTTTCCGTGCCTTTAGTTTTCTTCTGACGAAAACGAATGTAGTGGCCAAGCTCTGCGGACTCCTGCACTTCCGACCAGGTAAGCTTTTCAATATCGCTGTAACGCAGACCGGTCAGGGCGCTAAAAAGGAAAGCTGTCTTTAGGATGGGCATTTCACATTCTGCCTTTGCTGCGGCACGCAACTCGTCGTAGGTCAGGAACTCTCGTTGGTTGTCGCCGGGCTTAATCGCTTCGGTATCCTGCGCCGGGTTGCGCATGATAATACCCTCGCGGTGTGCTTCGCGCAATGCCGCCCGTACCTTGTTGTAATAGGAATGCTGCGTGCTTTGGGACAGCGGCTTTTGAGCGTGCGAGTGCTTTGCTGTTTGCAGGTATTCTTTCAGGCTCTCCAACCACTGCTTATTGATTTGGGTAAAGGTTACATCCTGCGGCGCGAACGTGCGAAGGTGCTTTATCATGCTGTCCCAATTGCCCCAATTCCCTTTACTGTGCTCACGGTTGGCCGCCATCTTTTCCATGTAAGCAATGAAGCTGCACTTTACGCGGCTCTGGTCCTGAAAGCCGTGGATGCCGTTCTGTATCTCAAGATGCCGCTTGGAACGGATAGCTTCTGCAAGCGCAAGCGTCTTGCGGTTTTCTTCCTTCTGCTCTTTAGTGAGCTTGCCCTTCTCGGGTTCTGGTGTCAGGTAAAGATTGAGGTACTCCAGCTTGCGCTGGCCCTGACCGTAATAATCAAGATAGAGGCTGATAGAATTGCGCTTCTCGCGCTGGCGTAGGGTAACTTTCATGGCAGGGACTATTGAAAGAGATTATCAATTGCGGTGCGTTGGATGATGGTACGGGCACCAATCTTTCCGGCCTTCAATCTGCCATCGGCAATGAGGCGGTGAATGGTGCGGCGGCTGGCGCCAAAAGGGCGGCTGCTTCTGCCACGCTAGAAACGGCTTTGTTGTTATGCTTGCAGATTGCACAGTTTGCACCTCTGGCAATGGCACGCTGATAGCCTGCTCTATTTTCTTTTCACGCTGCTGCGCTTTGTAGTGCCGGCTGTTGCAGGTATGGCTGCAATACCTTGTTTTGAGCTGCTGCGCTACGAATCGCTTGCCGCAGAACTCGCAGTTTTTAGGGATGCGGATGTTAGTGCTCATTGCGCCTTCTTTTGCCATAGTGCGCCGCTGCGTGTCTATGTGTGACATCAGCTCGCTACCGTTATAGAATTTGTTGCCCGTTTGCTGTTACCAACGTTGGCGGGCAACAACTGTACAACAAATATAGGCTAAAAAGGGCAGCCGGGCAACAAACAAAAGAAACTAAAAACGGCTGAAAGCCGCTATCAGCAAGGGCTTGGCAAACAAAGCAAACATCCTTACTTCCCGATACAAAACTTCCCGAAAATAGCCCCGAGCACATCCCGGTCATGAATTACCTGCCCGGTTATCTCGCCGATATAATGCAGTGCCTGCCGGATGTCCAGCGCGATGAGGTCAACGGGGATGTCGTTGTCTAATCCGGCTTTAATGTCCGATACGGCAGTAGCTATTTTCTGTAATGCGGCAAGGTGCCGGGTGTTGGTAATAATTGTATCGCCCGGACGGACGGCACTGAAAGTAATGAAAGCTTTAAGCCGTGACTTAAGTTCTTCTAAACCGGCGCCGGTTTTCGCACTTATGAACATTGCATCTCTGCGACCGCTTGAATGAGCGGGGACTACATCCATCTTGTTCATTAGAAACAGATAGTATTTATCTGAACCATCCAGCCATTTTGTTGCCTGTTCAATGAGCGTCGGATTGTCGGAAGCAGCATCATAGAGGTAAAGAATGATATCAGCCTCTTCTGCTTTCCTCCGACTACGGGCAATACCCTGTTGCTCAATGGTGTCACTCGTCTCCTCCCTGATACCTGCCGTATCTATAAATCGGTAAAGGATGCCGTCAATATTAATTACCTCTTCTACTGTGTCCCGCGTGGTGCCAGCTATCTCACTCACAATCGCCCGCTCCTCATTAAGCAGCGCATTCAATAACGTGCTCTTTCCCGCATTTGGTGCGCCGATGATGGCAACGCTTACGCCATTCTTCACGGCATTGCCAAGCCGGAACGAATCAATGAGTTGATTGGTTGAAGTGCTGATACGTCCTAACAGATTGTGCAGTTGTGTACGATCGGCAAACTCCACATCCTCACCGGAAAAATCCAGCTCAAGCTCTATCAGGGCTGAAAATGTAATCAGCTCTTCCCGCATTGCCTTCAATTCAGAAGAAAAGCCGCCGCGTAGCTGATGCATCGCCGTCTGCTGCGCTGCTTTGCTTTCCGCTGCTATCAGGTCGGCTACAGCCTCGGCCTGCGTCAGGTCCAACTTGCCATTCAGGAAGGCACGGCTGGTAAATTCACCCGCAGCTGCCGGCACCGCGCCGCATGCTATGCACAATTCCATCACACGCTGGAGGATATACGGAGCGCCATGACAGCTTATTTCTACCACGTCCTCTCCGGTATAAGAATGAGGCGCGCGAAACAATGAGACAACGACCTCGTCTACTATTTCATCACCTGAGACAATTCGGCCAAAGTGCAGCGTATTACCTGCCTGCTGTTCAAGGTTTTTGCCCTTAAAAATTCGTCCGGCTATTTGAATCGTATCAACACCGCTTAGCCGGATAACTCCGATAGCTCCTGCACCAGGTGGCGTGGAAAGGGCTACAATCGTGCTCGTGGAAAACGTCATGGGCGACAAAGGTGCGCCATGTAGGAACAACAAAAAGGCCGCCCGTCAGGGGCGGCCTTTTCAATTTTTGTTGAAGCAGGATTACTCGTCGTCGTTCTTACGATTGCGACGACGGCGTCCGCCATTGTCACCGTTGTCCTCACGATTGTCGCCTTCCGGTGCGTCCATGCTGCGGGTGTCATCCATTGGCTCACGGTGACCGTGCATCTTATGGCCGCAACCGAAGTACTTCTGCACACCAATATTAAACTGGCTACCGAAGGTTACGTCAAAGTTGTTGGTCTTGGCGCTGCGCGAAGAGCCGGCAGCAGAAAGCTGGTTGCTATAGTCATATTTGCGGTAATCGTAGCTAACGCCGCCAATTCCGAAAGTAATACCCATAGAATGGCAAACCATTACGCCAACTGCAGGTACAAAGCTGGCATCCAGACCCTTGTAACGGTCGTCGCGGGTAAAGTTGTTGGTGGTAGTAACCGTGCGGGTGCTGACCTGACCACGCAGGTAATGAGCGGCAAATTGGCCATAAGCGAAGAAATGCTCGCCCAGCGGCCAGCTATAACGTACGAATGGGCCAACGCCATAATCGTAAGTCTTCACCTGATCTTCTACGCCGGCAATATTGGTTGGGATATTAGCATCCTTACGATCGTAGGTCATCTTTGAGCCCATATAGCGGAAGTCCACGCCTACAGTGAGGTTGTCTGCTACATTGAAGCCAAGGCCTGGCGACACCTGCCAGTTCAACATGCGGGGCTGGTCAACAGAGGTGCTGCTGGCGCTTGCGAAAGAGCTTGTTTGGGAACCATGAGTGCTGGAATAAGAGCCTACGCCGTAGAGCAGGATGCTGCCCATTTTGAAGCAATCGCTTCCGCCGCCGTGGGCAAAAGAACCGGCGGCAAGACTGCCAGCCATGAGTGTGAGGATGAGTTTCTTCATACCGTGTAATGAATGGTGTTTGGGATTTTGATGGCGACAAATGTAACCGCGATTGGTATTCCGTGCAAGCATTCTTAAAAATCCTTTGGAAAAAATACCCCTATTCGTTTTTAGCTGCATCTGAAACATTTCCTTCCGGTCTGAACCAGGAACTGTACATGACGTAATTATTGGCAATTCTATCCACTTCTCCACTGAGCAATTCCGGAGAAATATTCTTTACTTTTTTGGCGGGCACGCCGGCGTAGATACTGCCCGGGGGAACGTCGGTACCTTCCAATACCACCGCTCCCGCAGCAATGATGGAGTCCGGTGCCGATGCGTGCGCCATCCATCACAATAGCTCCCATGCCAATGAGCACGTTGTCTTCTACCGTGCAGCCATGCACAATGGCGTGATGGCCAATGCTAACGTTGTTGCCAACCGTGGTGGATGCTTTCTGGTAGGTACAGTGGATGCATGCGCCATCCTGCACGTTTACTTTATCGCCCAGACGGATGCTGTTTACATCACCACGGATAACGGCATTAAACCATACACTGCACTGAGTGCCCATCACCACATCGCCTACAATAGTGGCATTTTCAGCAACGAAACAATTTTCAGGAATTTGAGGGCTCTTGCCCTGTACTGGTAATATGACTGGCATAGAATAAAGATGAAACTTTTTAGCCAGCCAGTCAATGCCTCTGTCGCTAAGCCACCCACATCAGAACCACCTGCGGTGCTACACCGATCAGAATTACCAATCCGGCCGTTCCTCCAAGTAGAATGTAATCCGAAGTTGTAACTGTGGCATTGAGTTGCGGGGTACCAGTCTTAAAATACATTGCCCAGATTACCCGGAAGTAATAGTACACGCTCACGGCCGCCATCAGCAGCGCGAATATGACCAGCCACATTGCGTTGCCCTGCGTCATCAAGGCTGTAAGCACGTAATACTTTGCCATGAAGCCACCGGTAAGCGGAATGCCTGCCAGGGAAAATATGAAAACTGCTGTAGCAAATGCAAGCAGCGGCTGCGATTTCGCAAGGCCGTTGAAGCCGTCGTAGGTATAGTCCTTAAGCTTTAGCATTACCGCAAAAAGGCCAACGGTCGCCAGCGTGTAGGCTACCGCGTAGATAATGATGCTTTGAGTGCCGAGCGCATTCACGCTAAGCACCGCGAAGAGCATAAAGCCAGCCTGCGCGATGGATGAATACGCCAGCATGCGCTTCACGCTTTGCTGGAAGACAGCGGTAATATTGCCTACGAGCAGCGTTGCCGCTGTGATAATCATCAGCACCAGCATCCACTTGTGAAGAGATGGAACCAAAGGATGTATGGAAGAGGCGAAGAAAAGCGTAGAAAGCCGCAGCCTTACCGACTGTGGCCATGTACGCGGTGAAAGGCGTTGGTGCGCCATCATAGACATCAGGCGTCCAGAGGTGCATCGGCGCAGCGCTTACCTTAAAACCAAAGGCGATAATGAGCAGCAGAATGCCGCCCAAGGCCATTGGCGAGAAGACATCGGTTGTAGCAAAGTAGAAATCGGCAATACGGAATGTGCCGGTAGCGCCATAGAGCAGCGCAATGCCCATCAGCAGAATACCTGTGGAGAAGGCGCCCATCAGGAAGTACTTCAGCGAAGCTTCAGAGCTTTTCAGGTTGCGCTTATCTGCGCCGGCGAGGATGTATTGCGGGATGGAAAGGATTTCAATGCCAAGGAACAGCATAAGCAGCGTATTGTAGCTGCTGAGCAGGTACAGGCCGCAAAGGGTAAAGAAGATGAGCGCGAAATAATCAGCCACATGTCCGCCTACACGCCGGATATCACGACCCACCAGCGCCACATAAAGCAGCGTGCAGCCCGTCATCAGCGTATTGAACCATGCGCCGTACTTGTCTATATGGAGGGCTTCGTTGAAGAGCAATTGACCTTCGCCGATTGTGAGCGCCTCGTAAGCGTTAACGCCAGTGAGCAGCAAGCATTAGCAAGGCAGCCATAGTGGCCACACCTTTCTTCTCCTCAACAAAAGCGCCAACGGCCATCATAATGACGCCGCAGACGGTAGTGGCTATAATTGAGTACATCTCAGTAGAAAGTCTTTAAATAGAAACGAGCGTCAGCAGCGGTTGCGGGTAAATACCGAGGAAGATGATGAGGGAAATGATGACGGCCAGCGCAAACCATTCGTTTACAGTCAGGTCCTGCGTGATGATGCCTTCCACGCCATTGCCGTAAGCTACGCGCTGCACCATTGTAAGCGTATACACTGCGCCGAGAATGACACCAATCCCGGCAAGCACCATAAACAGAATGTGATATTGCGAAGCGCTTTGAAAGATGCCGTTGAAGAGCATAAACTCGCCGATGAAGCCATTAGTAAGCGGCAGCGCGATGTTGGCAAAGGCCACAATCAGCAACGCAATGCTCATCCATGGCGCGGAGCCGGCCATACCGCCAAGCTTCGTCATGTCGCGGGTGCCGTAGCGGGTTTCTACCATCTGCACCAGCAGCCACATGCCGGTGATATTGATGCCGTGATTGAACATCTGCACCAGCAAACCGCTGTAAGATGAATTAAGCTCGGCATGCGCCGCGTCCGGGCTTTGCATGGAGAATGCCGCCGCAATCATCAGGCCCATGTGCGCGATGGATGAATAAGCCACGAGGCGCTTCAGGTCGGTCTGCATCATGGCGATGCAGGAGGCGTAGACAATGCCAATTACGGCGAGTGCAATAACGATATTGCCCTATTGCGCAACAGCTTCCGGGAAGAAAGGCAGCACCCAGCGAATGACGCCGTAAATACCCATCTTGACCATCAGCGCCGAAAGGATAATCGTGACTGGCGTGGGCGAAGATTCATAAGTATCCGGCTGCCAGGTATGCAGCGGGAATATCGGCATTTTTATGGCAAAGGCAACGAAGATGAGTGCGAAGACCCAAAGCTGTGTGCCAATCGGGAGGGCTTGAGCAGCCATCATCATGTTAGGCCATGCGTATGAATGGCCTTCGCCCCTATAGCGGTTAATGGAGGGTAAGTTGTCCAACCATGTGCGCCAACCGGAATATTTTCTCCACTAGTTTGTAAATAGATATAAATCAATCCCGCCAGCATCATCAGCGAACCGACAAAAGTGTAAATGAAGAACTTGAAGGTAACCTGGATGCGACGCTCGCCGCCCCAGCGGGAGCAAAGGAAGTAAACCGGTATCAGCGCCAGTTCCCAGAAGAAGTAAAATAGAAGGCCGTCTGCAGCGAGAAATACCCCATTGATGCCTGCGATGCTCATCAGCATCAATCCATAAAAAGAATGCGGACTTTCCACTTCCTTATTCATCTGCATCAGCATCACCGCCAGCAGTACGATTCCGGAAAGCATCGTGAGCATCGTGCTCAATCCATCGCCAAGCAGGGAGAAGGAGGCACCCATTTGCGGCAGCCATGCGTTGAAAAGCTTAGCAGCGCATTGTGCGCGCCGACCGCGGCGCCGATGCCAAGTCCCATCAAGCCAGCGGCCGTAGCGAGCGCAAGATGTTTTGCTGCCGGTTTAATAAGGAAGCAAAGTATCCCCGCGACTAAAGGAATCAGGATGAGTAAAAGAAGGCTCATTGTTTCAATATTCTTAGTGGCAAAGGCCGAAGCCGCTGCGTAGCGTCACTTAAAAAGGATTTCCAAAAAAGCCAATGGCAATAAGCAGCGTCATTCCGACCACCATGATAAAGATGTAGTAACCCACCTGGCCGCTCTGCACCAGCCGCACGCGGTCCGAGCTCCAGCGAACAAAGCGGCCAACGCCATTTACAGATGCATCAATGCCTTTCCGCTCAACTGCCTTGTCAAATACATTAGAAAGTGCCATTACTGGACGGACTATTACCGCATCGTACAGTTCATCAACCCACCATTTCTTTTCCATTGCCAGCGCAAGGCCCTTGTTTTCTGCAAAGACAGGCTTGCGGTTCGCCGCCCAACCGGCAATGCTCGCACCAATAGCTATAGCCACAGAAATGCCAATCAGCATCCATTCTTTGGAATGACCGAGGGCTTCAACATGCTCCATCAGCTCATGGGCATTGACGACGGCGCCGTTCATACCCAGGTAATCGCGCAGCGCGTGATGCTCGGAAATCACGACTGGCAGGCCAACATAGCCGCCAATTACGGCAAGAATAGCCAGCACAATCAGCGGCATCGTCATCGCTGCCGGGCTTTCATGCAGGTGATGTTCCTGCTCGTGGGTGCCGCGGAAGCCGCCGGTGAAGGTGAGCGTATAGAGGCGGAACATGTAAAAGGCCGTCATCAGCGCGCGCAAGCAATCCGCCGCAGTAAAGGACAGGATTGTGCGCAAAAGCCGCCGCCAGGATTTCATCTTTGGAAAAGAAGCCGGAAAAGCCGGGAATGCCTGCAATAGCAAGGCAGCCAATAAGGAAGGTGATCTGCGTGATGCGCATCTTCTTGCCCAAGCCCGCCCATCTTGCGGATGTCCTGCTCGCCGCCCATCGCGTGAATCACGGAGCCGGAGCCAAGGAAGAGCAGTGCCTTGAAGAAGGCGTGCGTCATTACGTGGAAGACGGCGGTCGTGTAAGCACCGCAGCCCAGCGCGATGAACATAAAGCCAAGCTGGCTACACGGTAGAGTAGGCCAGCACCTTCTTGATGTCGTATTGCCTGATGGCAATGGTGGCCGTAAGAAGCGCTGTAGCCAGGCCGACATAGCAACAATCTCGCGCGCCATCGGCGCCAGATTATAAAGCACATGGCTGCGGGCAATCATGTAGATGCCGGCGGTTACCATCGTAGCGGCGTGGATCAGGGCGCTTACGGGCGTTGGGCCGGCCATCGCATCGGGCAGCCAGGTGAAGAGCGGAATCTGCGCGCTCTTACCAGTAGCGCCGATGAAGAAGCAAATGGCAATCCATTCTTTTACATTGGAAGCTGTGAGGTCAGTCTGTAGCCGAAGCTGCGGGAAGAATTCGCCGTATGTAAGCGTGCCATAATGATAGAGCACCAGCAGCATCCCGACGATGAAGCCAAGGTCGCCGATGCGGTTCATCACAAAGGCCTTCTTGGCGGCATTCGTATAGTCGCGGTTCTTGTACCAGAAGCCGATAAGCAGGTAAGAGCAAAGACCCACACCTTCCCAGCCGATGAACATGATCAGGTAGCTCGCACCCAGCACGAGCAGCAGCATGGAAAAGACGAAGAGGTTGAGGAAGGCGAAGTATTTCACCACGCCTTCATCATGGCCCATGTAGCTCGCCGAATAGACGTGGATGAGGAAGCCAACGCCGGTGATGATGAGCAGGAACAGGCTGCTCAAAGCATCCACCTGAAAGGCGAATGGGATATTGAGCTTGCCCGATTGGATGAACGGAAACAAGTTTACGACGCCGCTTGCGCCGCTCTTTACTTCAAAGAAAATAAGCAGCGAAACGACGAAGGAAGCCAGGATGGCCAGCGAGCCAATGATGCCGCCGGCCTTGTGTGGCAGGGCTTTCCAGCCGAGGCCGTTTATGAGGAACCCGATGAGCGGGAACAGTGGTACGAGGTAAATATATTGAAGCATCTAAAGCATTTTAATCGTCCATCCGGCTTTTGTCAGCGTTTCTTATAAAGCTTTCAAGCGCCTTTATGTCAGAAAAAACGGGAGCCACTATTTGAATAAATCTTTGTCTGTCACCTTCATTTTTTGCATAAGCAAAGAATGCTCCGGCTTCCGGGTCAAAGGTTATCCTTTCAATTAAATCCGGGGCTCTCTTTTCAAGAATTTGTTGAATAATATCTGACCAACTTTCGCCATTCCCGCTATAACCATATCTCTTGAACAAGTTGAAGTATTTAGGATACAAATCTTTTGTTTCAATGGCCGCCATTATCTCAAACCTGCCATTTACATCTTGAAGTGTGAAAGGATAGGCAGTATCCTTATGACTTTGGCTTTGACAGGCAACCACAGCGATTAATAAACACAAACTACAGACGAGCCTCTTCATCCGTTAGTGTTTTAACCGGTTCAGAATATTCACATCAACGCTGTGCACCTTGCGGTACATCATTACTATCACCGCAAGACCCACCGCCACTTCTGCCGCCGCGACTACCATGATGAAGAACACCATGATTTGCGCATCCGCGGAGCCATACATTTTGGAGAAAGCTACCAACAGCAGGTTCACAGCATTCAGCATAAGCTCAATGCACATAAAGATGATAATGGCATTGCGCCGCATGAGCGTACCCATGATGCCGATGCAAAACAGGGCGAGCGAAAGAAAGAGGTAGTATTGGGTAGGCAAGTTGAGAAGTTGAAGCGTTGAGAAGTTGAGACGTTCGGCTAAGAATGTGCCTCATAGTTTTCATGTTCCGGCACTACGGTTCTTGCATTTTCTCTTGGCGGGAAGATGGTTGGATTATCAGGCTTTACAAGATTGTCCATGCCATCTGTCTGCTCGCCACTTGTCACTTCGCGGTGTGCGCCATCGTCCTTTTTGCCGATGATGATAGCGCCTATCATTGCGCTAAGGAAAAGCACGGAGGAAATCTCAAATGGCAGAACATATTGGGTGAACAGCACTTTGCCGAGGTTATCAATCAGACCAATATTCGTAGATGTTTGCTCTAAAGGAATAAGGGTGGCCGAGCGCAAGGCCGCCAGCAATACCAGCAACAAAGCACCACCACTTAACGCACCAGCCAGTTGAATTAGCCGGCTTTTCTGCGGCTCTACGTCCGCATTCAGGTTCATCAGCATAATGACGAACAGGAAGAGCACCATGATGGCGCCGGCATATACAATGATGTTGACGACCGCAAGGAACTGCGCGTTCATCAGTATGTAATGTCCCGAGATAGCGAAGAAGGTGAGGATGAGAAAGAGGACGGAATTAATCGGGTTGCGGCTAAGCACGACGCCTAAGGCGCAGCTAAGGGCAGCAACAGACAAAATCCAGAATAGCAGTTCCTGTACAGGCATCTTAAAATGTTTTCACGCAACGGCGCAAAGGTGCCGTAACGGACGCAAAGATTTACGACGTTTTCGGGTTCGGGATTAGGAGGTCTTCTTTCTTATAAATGAACGCAGCGCGGTTGTAGTTTGGCGGTGTCACAGTCTCGGTCAGATATACGGCGTCTTTTGGACAAGCTTCTTCGCAATAACCGCAGAAAATGCAGCGCAGCATGTTGATTTCATACTTCGCTGCATACTTCTCTTCGCGGTAAAGATGTTCTTCACCGGCCTGACGCTCTGCAGCTTCCATCGTAATGGCTTCTGCGGGACACGCAAGTGCGCAAAGCCCGCAGGCGGTGCAGCGCTCACGGCCTTCTTCATCCCGGTTCAGGATGTGTAAGCCACGAAATACGGGCGAGAAGGGGCGCTTCTGCTCCGGATAATTAATGGTCGGTTTCTTCTTTAAAATATGGCTGAGCGTGATGCCCATGCCTTTGAGTATAGCCGGCACGTAGAGCTTCTCCACGAAATTCATAGGTCGGCGGTCAACGGCTTTGGCTCGGTTGGTTATCTGCATTAGTAGTAAAGTCTTTCGTAGAAATGCCTTCTACGTAATCTTATTTATTCAAAACCCACAAAATCACTCCTCCCGTCGCCAGCATATTTACCAACGCCAGCGGTATCAGACTTTTCCATCCCAGATTCATTAATTGGTCATAGCGGAAGCGCGGAATTGTCCAGCGCACAAACATGAACAGCAGAATCATCCCTACAATCTTCGTCATCAGCGCGCCTACGCAAATCAGCGCCATCCAGATAGAACCTTCACCCACTTTCGCCGCAACCGCGTCCATGAATGGAAAGTTGTAGCCGCCGAAGAACAGTGTAGCAATGATGGCGGAGGATATGAACATATTGATGTACTCCGCGAACAGGTAGAAGCCAAGCTTCATGGAAGAATATTCCTGGTGATAGCCCATGTTCAACTCGCTTTCCGCTTCTGCAAGGTCAAAAGGCGCGCGATTCAATTCCGCGAAAGAACAGACAAGGAATATGAAGAAGCCAAGCGGCTGCTTGAAGAAATTCCAGGTGAAGTAGCCATCGTGCCAGAAGCCATGCTGCTGCGCAACGATAGTTTTCATGCTCAGCGAGCCGCTCATCATCAGCAACGCAATAAGCGCAATGCCCATCGCCAGCTCATAGGAAATAGCCTGCGAAGCAGCACGAATAGAAGCCAGAAGTGAGAACTTATTATTGCTTGCCCATCCACCGAGCATCACCCCATAAACACCAAGACTTACGACTCCGAAAATGTAAAGGATACCGATAGAAATGTCTGCGACCTGCAGCGAAAACACACCGCCATCAGCCATCTTCACATCCGGGCCCCAGGGAATTACAGCACTCGTCATCGTTGCCGTAAGCATTGCCAGGCAAGGACCAAGGATGAAAATCCAGCGTGTAGAGCCAGTTGGAATAATCTCTTCTTTCATGAAGAGCTTGAGACCATCAGCGAGTGGTTGTAACAAGCCCATTGGACCCGCGCGGTTTGGGCCACGACGGTCTTGCATAATGGCAGCTACTTTGCGCTCACCCCATGTAGCATACATCGCTACGCCGAGGGAGCCGAAAAGAATAACCGTTATCAGAATGATTTTCTGAATCAGAAAGCCAAGCGTTATTGCGAGTAACATAAGCGGAGCAAAAGTAGTTTATGTAAAAATGAGTTTGCCTTTAGGCTCGGGAATCGTCCATCCTTTTTGAGCGGCAAGGTCCAGCCATTCTTTGGCCACCGTGTTCACCTCGCGCAATGCTTCTTCCTGCGTGTCTCCATGCGCGACACAACCCTTTAGTTCCGGCATCTCTGCTACATACGCCTCATCTTCTTTACTCCAGAAGATGATGATTTCATACTTGCTCATCGTCAACCAATTTATTGTTTACTAAAAACTCCCGAACCTGCTTTACCTGATACGGCTTTGCTTTCCCGTCCTTAGTTGCCTGTAGATTAATAATTCCTTCTACACCGCCGATTGTAAAGATGCGGTGACTGCCGCCCGTCGCCCGTTCTTCAAATCCTTTGCGAAGCAGAATAGCAACGAGGTCCGCCAAGTCAAAATTCGCATCCGCATATCCGGCGAGCAGCTTGAGCAGCAACTTCTCTTTCTTACTCATCCGGCCGTTCCCCGGTCCTCACCGCTTTGCCCAAGATTCACTTCCTTCTTCTGCGGAGCTGTATTCGGGTGCTTGAAATCATCCGCATGTGCGGGACCGGGAATGAGGCTTAAGTCTATATCCAGCTTGTTCACATCGCTCACGTTGTGAATGTCCAGCAAGTGCTTCGGCCCGCGACCCATCAATTCTACGAATGTGTCTTTCGGCTTCTGCAGGCCAATGTAATGTCCTTGCGAAATCACGCTGTGACGGTCAACCTTGGAAGGGCCTTCAATGGTCCAGTCAGAAGTCGCCTTCTTGTGGAAGCGACAGTCGTTACATATCCAGTCTTCCACCTCGCCCCACTTATCCTTGCGCGCCGTCACGCGGAACACTTCATCGCCACGCATCCAAAGGCGCACTTTGCCGCTGCATTGCGGACAGTCACGGTGGGCATCCAATGGCTTTGTGAACCAGACGCGATTCTTAAAGCGGAACGTCTTGTCTGTCAACGCACCTACAGGACAAACATCAATCACATTCCCGATGAATTCGTTATCCAGCGCCTTATTCAGGTAAGTAGAAATCTGCGCGTGCTCACCACGGTCCAGAATGCCATGTTCGCGGCTTTCGGTCAACTGTTGTGCCGTATAAACGCAGCGGAAGCACATAATACAGCGCGTCATGTGCAGCTGGATATATGGCCCGATGTCTTCCTTCTCAAAAGTTCGGCGCTTGAATTCGTAGCGCGTGCCTGCGCCGCCGTGCTCATAGCCTAAATCCTGCAGGTCACACTCGCCGGCCTGGTCACACACAGGGCAGTCAAGTGGGTGATTGATAAGGAGAAACTCCGTTACGCCTTTGCGCGCATCTATCACCTTATCACTTGTCATGCTCTTCACTTCCATCCCCTCCATTACCCCGGTACGGCAGCTGGCTACCAGCTTTGGCATCGGCCGCGGGTCTTTCTCGGAGCCTTTGCTTACTTCCACGAGGCAGGTGCGGCACTTGCCGCCGGAACCCTCAAGCTTAGAATAGTAGCACATAGCCGGGGGTGTCACTTCGCCGCCTATCTGGCGGGCTGCCTGCAGAATAGTCGTGCCCGGCTCCACGTCTATCGTGATGTTGTCTATCGTGACTTTCATGTAGGCTGCAAATTTCGGATTACTAAGGTAGCCCGCCTACTAATGAAGAGCTATTTTTTAGCTACTGCGCCAAGAATAAGGCTGTGGACGTCCACTTGGGTAAGAATGCATTGCCAGAATGGCCAGCCTCCGCTCCGTGTTAAGCGTTGATTAATCAAAATAACGTATGTATTTGTGATTATTGATATCATAATCCACTCTTAAGGCCCGAAACACAGTTTGGATTATTTCCAATGCGTAAAGTCGTAGTTAACTGGAAGAAGTTAACCACCGCTTGGTTGTGGAAGGCTTACATGGCGCTTAGCATTGTGACAGAATTAGCGATTTAGCCACCTATGTCACACACCATCTACTCAGTCATCCGGTTCTGGAAAAAGTCCGGGATTTTTCGCAAGGTCATGAGGTTTCGCTGTGCCGACAAGGTGCGGTTCAGTACACATTGATCAGTAAGATCCATCATAAAACGAATCAATCCCTCTCCAAAAACATAAATATGAGCTTGAATTCTACTTTTAAAAGCAATATGCTGAAGTATAGCCTTGTACTTGGCTTGACATTATCTTTTATCAATCCCACATGGTCGCAGCAACAACCAATGCTGCCAACTGTAGCGCCCGTTTCTGGGCTTTTCAGTCTTGATAAAGGCGACGATATAGAAGTTAAGGCCGCTTTCTGCCAACAATCTTATGATATGGTAGCCGGTAATAGCACTAATACCGGCCTGCAATTTGGCGGTATGCAGAATACCGATGCGGCGGAAGCAGTTGGCCTTGCTCCGTGGACTACGCTTAACAGCGTATCCGGCGCATCCGAGGCGATGCTTTCCGGCGGTACATCTGTTGCCACTGATAAGGCTTTCTCCATATTTGCTACAACCCGCCCGCTTGCTGCTGCCGGCCTGCCAACGGAGGGCCGCTACCTTATGGGACAGCTAAAGCTCAGCTTTGGCAAGCCTGTGAAGAATCCCGTGCTACAGCTTGTGGGGCTCGGAGCAACCGCAGGAGCGCTTGGAATAACTACGGAACTGGAACTGGTGAATGGCAACGCCTTGCTCCGTAAGCTGAACGGCAATGCTAACCTGCGCGTGGAAGGGAACTATATATTGAATGGAAGCGCTGCACCCGATGCATCTTCCGCCTCGGGCGCCGCTTCTGGCAGCGTTGAGATAGACGGTGCGGCAGTTAACGAACTCGTTTTCAATGTATATTTAAAGGGCGATGGAGCATCAGATGCCTGGGAAACCGCCGGACACTATAATGGTGATCGTTGGCTCATTGGGCTTGCGCAACCCCAACAAAGCCGTATGGCACTGCCGGTTTATATCACTGATTTCACCGTGATGGCAGAAGCATCCTGTAGCGCCCGGCTCCACTGGAAGACCTCGACAGAGCTTGGCATTACCGGCATCACGGTAGAGCACAGCGCAGATGGCATTCAGTTTAACGAGGTAACAAGCTTTAGCAGCGAAGGTGGCGCCGAAGCCAAGAGCTATGCCTTTACAGCCCACGACCCGGTAAGCGGAACAAATTATTACCGCCTGCGCGTTGAGAACATCACTGCGCAGGACCCTTACAGCAAGATTATACCCCTCCGCATCTCCTGTCTGGAAGAAAATATCAGCGTACAGCCCAACCCGGCCAGCGCTTTCCTTACTGTGAAGGGAATTAGCGCTAACGACCGCGTGAGCCTGCTGGACGTCCGCGGTATGGAAGTCAAGAAGCTAATTGCCGACGACAGCCAGATATCATTGAATATCAGCGATCTGAAGGAAGGCCTTTATATGCTTTTTGTGCGGGATGCGCATGGCGGCCTCACCGGCAGCGTACGCGTTCAAAAGCAGTAGCACTTCTGGCACTGTAAATTGGAGCCCGGCCGTAAGCCGGGCTTTTCTTTGTCTTGTGTGCAAGTCTGTGATAGATACCGCAGTAATGTCGCATTTCATCAGATAACTTTAGCCCTTGCTCCTATGGTTCTCTCCCGCTTCTGGCTAGCCCTCATTCTGGGATCCGTAGCCGCTCTGTTCATCGCGCTCGCCATCGGTCATCGCTATGGTCTTGACTTTGCCGTCAACGGTAAGAAAGATGACCCATTGGTGCGTGCCGAATACTATCCTGTTCAGATACCTGCCGCATTGCGGGATACGTTATCCCATGCGCCGGACGGCAAGCTAATTGTCGGCAAAGACAGCCTTTACGCGCTGGAAAACGGCGTCGTGAGATTCTACGCGGGCAAGCAGCCTGCAGATGGCCTCTTACCAACGGCGAAAGCTGCGCTGCTGGACATTCTGCTTCCGCTCATTGCTTATCTCTCCTTCTTTGCCGGTATTCTACAACTGCTTATAGATAGTGGTGCTTCGGAACGGATTGCGAAGCTGCTCTCGCCGGTATTTGTCAAAGTGTTTCCGGAGATTCCACGCGGCCATCCGAGCATCTCTTATATGATGCTCAACTTCGCCGCCAATTTTTTAGGGCTTGATTCTGCGGCGACGCCATTTGGCTTGAAAGCAATGGAAAGCCTGCAGGAATTAAATGAAGACAAAGAGCGGGCGTCCAACTCCCAAATCATGTTTATGTGCCTGCACGCGGCGGGCCTAACGCTCATCCCTACGTCTATCATCGGTTACCGCGCGGCGCAGCACGCGCAGAACCCTGCCGACGTGATGCTGCCGTGTATCATTACCTCATTTATTGGCACCGTAGCGGCGCTTGTCATCGTGGGCATCCGGCAGCGCATCCGCCTGCTGAATGCCACGCTGGTACTTACAATCGGCGGTGTAATCGCCCTTATCGCCGCTTTGCTGGCTTATATCACGCGCCTTGATCTGATTGGCAAGGGGCATTTCACGAACAACCTGTCCAACGTACTGCTGCTCAGCATCATTTTCATCATCCTCGGCTATGCGTTGCTACGGGAAAAACGGTTTGCGGCGCAGGATAAGACGGTCTTCAATTCTTTTGTGGAAGGCGCATATAATGGCGTCAAGACCGGCTATACGATTTTCCCATACATCCTTGGGATGCTGGCGGCCATCTCCCTGTTTCGCAATAGTGGCTTGTTTGAATGGCTGTCATTTGGACTGACGAAGCTCTTCGGAGCGATGGGTGTGCGCAAAGACATTACTGATGCGCTGCCGATTGCCATTCTGCGACCTTTTAATGCAGCGGGCTCACGCGGATTCCTGATTGATGCGATGAAAACCTACGGTGCAGATTCATTTACGGGCCGGCTGGCAAGCGTTTTCCAATGCGCAGCAGAAACGACGTTTTATGTGATTGCGGTGTATTTCGGGAGCATCCGCGTCAAGAATACACGGTATACTTTGGGCGCGATGCTGCTGGTAGATCTGATATGTGTGTTTGCAGCAATTTTTATGTGTCTGCTGTTTTTCTAAAGTTCAGCAGACGAGATATTGTTACGAACAAAAGGGCACCCAATTGAGCGCCCTTTATCTCTTTCTTACTGATCTTAAGCAGTAACGGCCTCCAATGGCTCGGCATAATGCGCCAAGCCGTAATTCTGCCGCTGACTTTCGTCCGGATTCAGCACATGCCACTCAAACTCATCCCGGAAATGCCGGATAGCTGCAGCTACCGGCCATGCCGCAGCATCGCCAAGCGGGCAAATGGTATTGCCTTCAATGCGGCGCTGAATGTCCCAGAGCAGGTCAATGTCTGCAAATCTTCCGTTTCCATTTTCTATGCTTTTTAGCACACGGTACATCCAGCCAGTGCCTTCGCGGCAAGGCGAGCATTGGCCGCAGCTTTCGTGCATATAGAAGTGCGCAAGGCTCATTGTATGGCGCACGACGCACTGGTCTTCGTCTAAGACGATAAAGCCACCGGAGCCCATCATCGTGCCTGTTGCAAAGCCGCCGTCGGCGAGGCTTTCGTAGTTCATCATGCGCTGCTCGCCTTTCGCTGTTTTCAGCAAAAGATTTGCAGGAAGAATAGGAACGGACGAGCCACCGGGAATACATGCCTTCAGTCGCTTGCCATTTGGAATACCGCCGCAGTATTCATCGGAGAAGATGAATTCTTCGACCGAGCAGGTCATGTCTATTTCATAGACGCCCGGCTTATTGATATTGCCGCAGGCTGAAATCAGCTTCGTACCGGTTGACTTTCCAACGCCAATCTTTACATACTCTTCGCCGCCCATATTGATGATAGGCACAACTGCTGCAATCGTCTCCACATTATTCACCACTGTTGGCCGCATCCAAACTCCCTGAATGGCCGGGAATGGTGGCTTGATACGCGGATTACCACGCTTGCCTTCCAGGGATTCAATCAGTGCTGTTTCCTCGCCGCAGATGTATGCGCCGGCGCCGCGATGCACGTAAATTTCGCAGTCAAAGCCGGTACCGAGAATGTTCTTGCCGAGCCAGCCATTCGCTTTTGCTTCCGCAATGGCTTCTTCCAGAATATCCGGAATCCAGGCATACTCGCCGCGGATGTAGATGTAAGAGACGTTGGAGCCAAGCGCGAAGGAGGAGATAATCATCCCTTCAATAAAGAGGTGCGGCAGAAACTCCATCAGGTATCGGTCCTTGAAAGTGCCCGGCTCTGATTCATCGGCATTCACCACGAGGTGACGCGGAATGCCTTCTGGTTTTGCCAGAAAGCTCCACTTCATACCCGTTGGGAAACCGGCGCCGCCACGGCCGCGCAGACCGCTTTTCTTTACTTCTTCTACGATTTCATCCGGCGTCATCTTCAACGCTTTTTCAACGGCCTTGTAGCCACCGTTCTCGCGCCAGGCTTTATAGCCGCGGATGCCTTCTTTTTTATCGTGCTCTAACAGCAGTTTTATGGCCATTGTGATACGTCTTTATTTGGTGGAAGCACTGCGCTTCAACACGCTTTCATATTTCTCGATCCAGTTCTGCGGCGTCATCTTTTCCGCGAGCTGTCCTATCAATTCAAAAGGAATAGCCTCAGGTTTCTTGAAGCGGATACAGCTCTTGCCCATATCCAGCTTCGTCTTAGAATGCTTTGGATATTCGGCCGTAAACCATTCCAGCAACTTTGGGTCGCTATAAATGCCCATGTGGTAGATAGCAATAAAGTTCTTCTGCGAAGCAATGGATATAAAGGGCAAGGCCTGCTTGGGGTCGCAATGATACCCTGCGGGATAAGTGCTCATGCGGCACGCAGTAAGTGACCATACCGTAGCCCATCGTTTCTTTGAAACCTTCCGGCAAATGCTTCAAGAGGGTTGCGCGCAGCTGCTCCATGGCCTGCTGACGCTCAACAGGAAGTTCTGCAACGTATTGGTCGGGCGTAGTTGCCTGAGAAGTCATTTGAACTAGTTTGTTGCGGCAGCACGCAGCTCAGTCAGCAGCGCATCTACCTTTTCTTTCGTCAGGTTTTCCTTGTAGAATTTGCCAAGCTGCATCATAGGCGCATAGCCGCAGGCGCCGAGGCATTCGGCCGGCTTCAGCGTGAAAAGCCCGTCCGGCGTTGTCTCGCCGGCATTGATGCCGAGGCGCTCTTTGATGTGCTCAATAATCTCGTCGGAGCCGCGCAGCATACAGGGGCCGGTCTGGCAGACTTCCAGCACGTACTTGCCGACGGGCTTCATGTTGAACATGGTGTAGAAAGTCGCGACCTCGTACACTTCAATCGGCGTGATGTCTAGCAGCTCGCTACATAATCCATCACCGGCACGTCCAGCCAGCCGCCAAATTCTTCCTGCGCAAGGTGCAGCAGGGGAATGAGTGCGCTCTTCTGCTTGCCTTCCGGATAGCGGGCTATGATTTCCTGCGCCTTTTGCGCTTTCTCTTGCTGAGAATTGAATGCTCATGTGTTCTAATACTTGCATTGTAATTATCCGTCCAGTTCGCCGGCAATCAGATTCATAGATGACATCGTGATAATCGCATCGCTCAGCAAGTCCGCCTTTCACGATTTCCGGGAATACCTGGTAGTAGATAAAGCAAGGCCGGCGGAAATGCAGCCGGTAAGGTGCGCGGCCACCGTCAGAAATCAGGTAAAAGCCCAGCTCGCCATTGCCGCCTTCCACGCAGTGATACACTTCGCCCGGCAGGATGTTCACCTCGCCCATCACAATCTTGAAGTGATAGATGAGGGCTTCCATCTTCGTGTAAACGTCCTTCTTTTCCGGCAGGTAGAAGTCCGGCACGTCGGCGTGATACACGCTCGGGTCAAGGTCTTTCAGCTTTTCAAGCGCCTGGCGGATGATGCGCTCGCTTTGGCGCATCTCCTCATTGCGCACAAGGAAACGGTCATACACATCGCCGGTTGTTCCTACCGGAACGTCAAACTCAAAATCTTCGTAAGAGCAATAAGGCGAAGCCACACGCACATCGTAATCCACGCCGGCAGCACGGAGATTAGGCCGGTGACGCTGTAAGCCATCGCCATTTCCGGCGTCAGCGGGCCGGCACCAATGCAGCGGTCCATAAAGATGCGGTTGCGGGTCATCAGCCTATCAAACTCGTCAAATGCTTTCGGCCAATCTTGCAGGAATTCATCCAGCTTCTGCCAGGCAGTTTCTGTAAAATTTCGTTCAAAGCCGCCGAAGCGGCCGATGTTGGTCGTCAGGCGCGAGCCGCAGATTTCCTCATAGATCTCATACACACGCTCGCGGAACTGCATCACATACAGGAAGCCCGTAAAAGCACCGGTATCCACGCCAATAACGGAGTTGCAGATAAGGTGGTCGGTAATACGCGCCAGCTCCATGATGATGACGCGCAGGTAATCCACGCGCTTTGGCACCTGGATGCCCACGAGCTTCTCAACCGTCGTCTGCCAGCCGATATTGTTGATGGGCGAAGAGCAGTAGTTGAGGCGGTCGGTAAGCGGCTGAATCTGGTAATACGGACGGCGCTCGGCGATCTTTTCAAACGCGCGGTGGATATAGCCGACCGTCGGCGTTGTCTGCAGGATACGCTCGCCATCAATCTCCATGATGTTCTGAAACACGCCGTGCGTCGCCGGGTGCGTCGGACCGAGATTGATGGTCGTAGTTGTCTTGGCGAGGCTGTCCTCGCCGAGTGCTATATGATGTGGTTTCGTTTCTGTCATTGTTGTCTGCTTTTGCAAGTCACAATTCTTGAATAAAGAGGCGAACTCCCTCCTCTGCCAAACATCTCATCATCCTTGTCACGGCGCGTTGCGTCTTCCATCGGATATTCTTTGCGCATCGGGAAGTAATCCATCTCGTCCACATTCAGGATGCGCGTAAGATTTGGATGGCCGATGAAGTTGACGCCAAAATAATCATATGTTTCGCGCTCCATCCAGTTTGCTCCGGGAAAAAGCTTCGTGGCGGTGAAAATATCCGGCTGCGCAATAGGAATGTACGCCTTCACACGCAAGCGCACATTCTCAACAAATTGTGCAGATGATAAACCACGCACAACTCTTCGCCGGCACGGTCAGGATAGTGAACAGCCGCAATGTCTGTCAGGAAGCTGAAGCCGTGGCCTCTCATAAAGGAATTGCAGCAGCTTCAGCGTTTCCTTCGCAGAAACGGTGACGGCGAGCATGCCATAAGTTTCCTCAAAGCCCTGCAGCGCTTCGCCGAATTTCTCAGTGAGGCGCTGCTTGGATGGTTTCGTTTGTAAGTGCCATTTAGGATTGTTTCACGCAAAGGCGCGGAAGTTGCGCAAAGGCGCAAAGGTTACTGGATTCCGTAGCTTTCCAAAAGTCCTTTATACTGCTCGCTGCTGCGGCGGCGCAGGCTTTCGCTGCCTACGAGATTCTGGATCTGCATTATGCCGTCTAATACCGCTTCAGGGCGCGGCGGGCAGCCAGGGATATACACATCCACCGGAATGATCTGGTCAATGCCCTGAAGCACGGAGTAAGAGTCAAAGATGCCGCCGGAGCACGCGCATGCGCCCATAGCCAGCACCCAGCGTGGCTCGGCCATCTGCAGATAAACCTGCTTCACGACCGGCGCCATTTTCTTGGCAATAGTGCCCATCACCATCAGCAGGTCGCACTGACGGGGCGTGAAACCCATACGCTCAGAGCCGAAGCGGGCAAGGTCGTAGTGAGAAGCCGCCGTAGCCATGAACTCAATGCCGCAGCAGGAAGTAGCAAACGGAAGCGGCCAGATAGAATTTTTCCGCGCGAGGCCGACGACGTCGGAAAGCTTGCCGGCGAAAAAGCCTTCGCCGTAGTGTCCCTCCGGCATTTCAGGGCCTTTGGGATGAACATTATATTGAACCGGACGAGCCATTATTATTTGTGATTTTATATTTGGGATTGATGATTGCGGAATAAGAATTTACCGCATCTCTAAGGTACTATTTAGCTACTTGAGTTGTGCTTGAGAAAATCACTAAATCACCAACCAAAATCTGCGCTTAGTCTTCCCACTTCAGCGCACCTTTCTTGATGATGTAGATAAAACCAACTAAAAAGAAGGCCACAAACATCACCACCGCCAGGAATCCTTCTTTTCCCAACTC
Source organism: uncultured Bacteroidota bacterium (assembly GCA_963782125.1). Classification (GTDB taxonomy): domain Bacteria; phylum Bacteroidota; class Bacteroidia; order Chitinophagales; family Chitinophagaceae; genus UBA1952. The sequence continues at coordinate 436,066 of CAWAID010000005.1, read as the reverse complement.
GCGGAAATTGACCGCATACGGATAGAAGAAAATCACTTCCACATCAAACAGCACAAACAGGATGGCGACGAGAAAATACTTAATCGCCATCGGCTGCCGGGCGTTGCCGATGCTGGGGATGCCACTTTCAAAATTGACCAGCTTGTCTGCTGTACGGCGCTTGGGGCCGAGCAAGTGGGTGGCGCCCATCATTACGGCCACGAAGCCCACTGCTATCAGCGCCTGAATGGCAACCGGCAGGTAGTTTATAGGTGTATTGGTGGCTGCCTGAAGCAGAGAAATGTGCATAAGATTATTTATTTGCGCAATCCAATATTAAAAGACAACCAATGCACCATCATCAGTGTTTTGGACACCGCGCCATTTGCGAGCGTTTTTGGAGAAAAACGGGCCTGGAAGCGGATAATATGCTCAAAAACGACTGGTACATGAAGTTTTCCCGCGTGCTCAGTAAAGGCAGCCGGGGTACGGATATGCAAGTTACGCACTAACCTCCAGCAGTAGTCGTAAGCAAAGATGTTTGTGCATATTTTCGGATAGTAAGGGTTGATGATCGCCAGGCATTCGGGTATCTCAAATGCAGGATTGCGGAAATATTTTCCGGTAGCCTGATCGCTATGTACGCCAATGCTGGTAACAGTAGCCGGAAGGAATCCAATGGAATTGCCTTTTCGCAGATATCTGATATAACACTCAATGTCCACCAGCCAGTTTAGGTCTGCTGCGTAAGGTATAAAAGCAGTTCTGCGGATCAGTGTAACGCTCGGAGGCCCGATAACATTCTTGCGCAGCAGGCTAAACGAGCTCCATTGCAATAGCATCTGCTCCAAAGCGGATGGCCGTACGAGCGTTTTAGCTTTTGTAAGCTCGTCAACGAGATAATAACTGGAAAACAGAAAGTCTTTGGATGTGTGCCGCGCCGCCTCCGCCCAACTTGCAAGGGAATTTTCATCGGTAAACCAATCGTCGTCGTGTATCAGCTTAAGCCAGTCCCCGGTCGCCCGCTGCATACATGCGTTCCAGTTACCGCCCATCTGGGTTTTAGGACTATTCTTATGGTATCGGATATTTAACGCCGGATAATTTTCAGCCAGTCGCTCTACTTCGTCTCCATCGCTGTTGTCTGTGATAACTACTTCATAATCAGAAAAAGTCTGGTCCTGTATGCTATCCAGCAAGCGTTTCAACAGCTCCGCCCGGTTCTTCGCAGGAATACAGATAGAAATCAGCGGCGGCATAAAGACCGGCGAAATTAGATCATAACGCAAAATAACTCTCAAGCACAGCTCAGCCTGGCAATACTACATTACGCGGCCCAACCGCTGCGATACACGCAACGCTTGCCACGGCACCTGCTTATTTTTGACGCGCCGGCACTTTGCTGAAGAACTGCACGGAAGCAATCCAGCCAATCAGAAGCGGAAGACAACTCATTTATGTACATCGTGCGGCAAAAGAAGGGCATAATCACCCCCACCATTGACCTGTAACGGCAGCGAATTTTTATTTATAGTCCAATGCTTGTCTCTGTCATTATCATCAATTATAATACGTTCTCCTTAACCTGCCAATGTATTCGCAGCGTTCTGCAGTTCACTAAAGGCGTAGCATATGAGATAATAGTGGTTGACAATGCCTCTCCTGCTGACCATGCCGACGATTTTCTGGTGGAATTGCCAGACATCACACTTGTAAAAAGCCCGGTCAACGGCGGCTTTGCAAAGGGTAATAATATTGGTATAGATGCCGCCAAAGGCGACGTTATATTACTGCTTAATTCTGATGCATACCTTACGGAGGACGCTATTGCTGCAGCCGCATTGAAACTCAATGAGTTGCCGCATTGCGGCGCGCTGACGGTAAAGCTGGTGTATGAAGACGGCCGCTACCAGCACAACGCACGCCGGTTTCGCAGTATACGCAATGAATTGCTGGATCTTTTGCGGCCACTGCTTTATCTGATGCCTTACCAGCCGCGGGCGCGGCTGATGCTTAACCAGTATTTCCATGGCGACTTTGATACGGATTGTGACTGGGTAAGCGGTGCATTCATTATGATGCGGCGCGAGCATATCCGCGCGCTGCCGGGCGGTAAGCTTGATGAGCGCTATTTTATGTATGGCGAAGATCAGCTCTGGTGTTATCAATTCGCGCAGCGCGGCCTTACCTGCCATTTTGTGCATGATGCCAAAGCAGTACATATCGCCAATGCAAGCACGCACCCAGAAAAAGTACGTGCGTTATTTTATACAGGCTTGCGACATGAATTTGACCTTATCTGTCTGCGTAAAGGCGGTAAAGGCGCTTATTACCAGGTTTTCCGGCTCATCTTCGGGGGCAAGGAATATGCACGTCATGTAATAAAGGGGCTAATCAGAAAAGTGCTCCGCAAAAACATCCGCTGATCTGCCTCGCTTCGCATTCACATAATCACAAGCATATAGCTACGCTCAAGCCTGCATCTTTACAGGCAAATTATGGGCATCGTTTTCCGCCAGGCCATTAAAACGACAATTGTAATCGCTACCGGCGCTATACTTGGTGCGGCTATCAATTACGTTTACACCAGGGTATTTCCACAAAACCTTGTCGGCGTATCGCGGAATCTGCTCAATCAGGGCGCGGCCATCTATCTCTTCCTATTGCTTGGTTCCGTATCGCTTGTACACATCTATGCGCAGCGGTACACCTCAGATGATCCCCGCCGGCCGGTATTGTTTACATTTTCCATGCTGGTGCCGCCGGTTACCACCGCATTGTTCTGTATTCCATATTTCCTGCTCAAGCCCTATATCGTAGCGCGTTATCAGGGAATTGACCGACAGTATATTGAAGAGTTCTATGTATGGGTGCCGGTGTTGTGCCTGTTGCTCTGCTATATGACGCTCCTGGAGTATTACCTCATGTCCCGCATGAAGGTAGCGGCGGCCAATGCACAGCGCGAAGTACTGTTGCGCCTATGCAATGTCTTGCTCATTGCTGCCTTTTTCTGGGGCTGGATAGATTTTCACCAATTTGTAGTCGGTACTGTATTGGTCCACCTGTTGCCTATCTCGGTGTTGTGGATAATGGCAGCCAGGACAGAAGGCTTCGGCATTTCCCTTAACTGGCGTGTCTTCAGCCGGGAAGAGGCGTGGCGTATCGTCCACTATGCCTGGTATCACTTATTGCTGGCCGTCATTCTTAACCTCAGCGGCCTGCTGGAGGTGCTGCTGATAGGGCCGCTTTCCGCAAACGGATTAAAGGATGTAGCCATATACAATCTGGCGCTTTTCCTCATATCCATACTCACCATCCCGCACCGGGCATTGTCCAGCGCTGCTTTTCCTAAGATAAATGAAGCATTCGTAGCGGAAGACCCGCAGCTCAACAGCCTTTTCACCCGTTCCGCCATTAATATTCAGGTTGTAGCCGTGGCCATGTGGATACTTGTGGCCTGTAATCTGCACAACGTTATTGCCATCCTGCCAAAAGGCTACGAAGCCATCGCGCCCACCTTCCTGATCATTTCCGTGGGCCGAATGGCAGACATGGGAACCGGTCTGAATACCGAACTGATCTCCATCACCAATCACTATAAGGTCACCTTCCGGCTATCGGTATTACTGATCATTACCATGCTTGTTTTTGACCGGATTTTTATTCCCAAATACGGACTCTATGGCGCTGCATGGGTATCCGCTGGCACCGCTATTGGCTTTAATGTGTGCAAGCTGATCTTTCTTTGGCGGAAGATGAAAGTGCTGCCCTTCAACCGGCAGACCATCATCATCATCATTCTAGGCGCGACTACTTTCCTCTTCAATTATGCATTGCCGCCCTTCCATAATGCCATTGTAGATGCAGCGTTTAGAAGCATTATTTTGTTGGCAATATATGGGGGATTAATGCTACTCTTCCGCCCATCGCCCGATTTGAGCGAATACCTGGCTCAAGTGCGGAAGAAAAAGCGGTTGTTTTAAATGGTTAGCAGGAACACGATAGTCTCCTCGAGCGGATTATAGAAAGCGTGCTGCATTACCATTAAGCCTTCTTTGGAGGATCCGCCTTCGCCTGCTCTTCCGTACCCATCAGTATCGCCCAGGCCTCCAGACCCTTCACCCGCTCAAAGATGATTTTGAGAATGCCCGCCAGTGGTATGAACAGGAACATGCCCGGAATGCCCCACAGCATCTCGCCCGCCAGCACGGCAATGATGGTTATCAGCGGGTTCATTTTCACCCGCCGGCCTACAATGCGCGGCATCAGCACGTTAGAATCCACAAGATGCACTGCCAGCAGGATGATGATGACTGTAAGCGCGTGCGCAGGCGAGCTGTTGCTCAATGTAATAAGTGCCGCAATGGCCGCCGAAGTATAAATGCCGAGATAAGGAATGATATTGAGCACCGCCGCCAGCACACCCAACAGCAACGCATACTTCACCCCGAATATAAAGAAGGCCACGCAGTTCAGCATCGCCACGATCACCATTTCTATCAGCAGGCCAAAAATGTAGCCATTGGCTAAAAGTCTCGTTTCATTTACAATTTCCGTCACCCGCGGCTGGTCTTTACGCTGGAACAGGCATGCGATAAAATTTTTGATCAATGCGCGGTGCGTCAGGATAAAGAACGAGAAGATGAAGACGAAAATGGTCCAGATGGCAAAGCCGCCCACCGCCAGCAGCAGTGCCTGCGCCACCACCGAAGCGTAACGGGCAAAGTCCGCGGCGCCCTTATTCAGGTATTCCATCTGCCGGCTTGCATCCAGATGATACTTGCCGCTTACCCAGGTTTGCAGCTGCGCTACCCAAGCCTGCATCCGGATGCCCAGCTGCGGCAGGTCTTTGGAAAAGGCCCCAATCTGCGCGCCAAGAAAATAGAAGATGCCGCTAATGAAAATCACGAACAGCAGGATAGCTACGGCCGCCGCCGCGCCTCGCGACATCTTATGCCGTTCCAGCCAGTGTGTCAGCGGCAGCAGCATAAATGCGATAAGCACCGAGAAGAACAGCGGAATAAAAATGGTGCTGCCCTCGCGCAGAATAAGCACAATAAGCACCAGACTCAGCAGAACGGCAGCCAGATGTGCATAAAAAGGAAGCTTGATCGGCTGCTGTTCGTCCATTTGGCTTTTTTATTCTATCCGGTAAACGGGATAGCGATTGTGCACCGCCTCATACCAGCGGCTATGGCGGTAAACAAAGAAAAGTTGTGCCTCAGGGTCTTTAGCAAAGGCGGGATTGGCTGCCTTCTCCGCTTCAAAGGCCTTCCGCAGGTCAGAATGTTCCTCCAGTTCCTTTGCTGCCACATCTTCCCAGCGGTAGTCGGAATAGCCTTCTTTGCGCTGCAGAATGCCGTCAAAAAAATTCCAGGCGAAGTAGGAATCCTCCCCCTCCGGCTCCAGCAATTCTATCAGAAAGCGGCGGTAGGGGTTATTGGAAAGGTTGAACACATAATCGCCAGCCCGCGCATTGATGCGCATCCGCTTTGGTGTGGCGTGGATGGCGCTATGCTTATAATGCTTTTCATACGGCGATGGACTGGTCTTGAACGAGTCAATGTAGTAGGCCGTCACCTCCATAGCCGTATCGTGCTTCAGCCGCGTGTACGGAAGCTTCCCGTTATTCAGCATCCGTTCTATCACGTCATGCCAAGCCTGCGGGATGAGGTATGCCTGCGGCGCCTTCACAAAATGCCGCGGCGCATAATGGTCACGTACGGCGGCGCTGGTATAGATGGCATCCGAGTGATTGTACCAGAGCCTTGTAGCGCCCGTAACTGCACTGGGCTTATACATAGGCCGGTAGGCGCGGAAAGGCCAGGGCGTGGCGGCGCTGTCTTTCCATTCCAAAGGAAAAAGCGTCTGCTTGGCTGCCGCACGCCTGTCTGACCAACGGATGGCCTGTATGGAATCCGCTTTCTCCGAAGCAAGGCTGATGATTTCCTTCATCAGCGCATACGTTGCGCGAACGCGCTGGTCAAAGGGCTTCAGCATGTGGGTCTCCGGAACCCAGGCTATGGTCTGGAAGAGTGCGGCGTAGCCGGAGGAAAAGCGCGGCGGGTCGTAGAACTGGGTCCAGCCGTTATTGGGCGGCCCGTCTTCTGCATTCACGTAGGGCGTCATCGGCCAGCCGGCGCCTTCCATTCTTTTATAAAGCGCAGGGTCAAGGCTCTTTCTGAAATACCGCCCCAGCTCGCCGCCCAGCTTGTCGTATTGGGTGGATACGAGCGTCATGGTGTGCTGGTAATCTGCACCGTCGCTAACGTGGTTGTCTATGAAGATTTCGGGGTCAAGGTTGTGGAAGAGGCGGGCGAGGCTTCGGCTTTCCAGCGCATCGCGCTTCGTGAAGTCGCGGTTGAGGTCCAGGTTCTGGGAATTGCCGCGGAAGCCGTACTCTATCGGGCCTACCTGATTCACGCGGGTGTTGTCATTGCGCATCAGCGCGCCGCCAATGTTGTAAATGGGAATGACCACCAGCCGCACATTCTCCGGAATCTTTATCCGCTCCTCAGCCGCATCGCGCAGCAGCATCATGCAGGCGTCAATGCCGTCCGGCTCGCCGGGGTGGATGCCGTTGTTGATGAGGATGGTGATGGCATTGGGCACCTTCGCCGGGTAGGTAATGTAGCGAAGCGGGATGCCCGCATCGGTAGGGCCGGCGGTGTCTATGCGTATGGCGCCGGTCTGAGCACGAAGCTTATCATAAAAGGCATTGCATTCTTCAAAGGTGGCGGAGCAGAGCCCTACGGAGCCTTCAAAGGGCGTGTAAAGGCGCTGGGCTTTCAGGCCCGCGGCTATGCAGAGGACAAGCAGCGTGGTGACGAACGTTCTCATCAATGGTTTCGCGTCGCGGCCGAATTGCTTAGAATATCCCCAAAAACTTCTTTCGCTTCAGATATACGCGCGTCATGTGCACGTTTACGTTCGGGCGGTCTGAGGCGCCTCGGGGCATGTTGGAGATTTTATCGGCTACGTCCATGCCTTCTATCACCTCGCCGAATACCGTGTAGCCGCCGTCCAGGTGTGGCACGCCGCCGATGCGCTTGTAGGCCTCCCGTTGCGCAGCAGAATGCTTGTGGCCGCTACGCTGCTCTGCCGCGTCTATCTGCTCATCCGTAAAGGTCTTGCCGGTGACAATGTAGAACTGGCAGCCGCTGGAGGCCTTCTCGGGGTTGTTGTCCCGCGCCATGCCTACCGCGCCGCGTGCGTGGTAATATTCATCCTTAATCTCTGCCGGAATCTTGTAGCCTACGTCGCCATCGCCGAGCATCTTGTCGGGGCCGGCGGTCTTAGAGTCCGGGTCGCCGCCCTGGATGACGAAATTGGGGATGACGCGGTGCCACAGGAGGCCGTCGTAGAAATGCTGCTTCACCAGCTTCACCATATTGTCGCGGTGTAGGGGCGTGCCGTCGTACAGGGCCATGACGATGCGGCCGGAGTCGGTTTCTATCACCACCTTAGTCTTTTGGGCGCTTGCGCTTAAGGACAGGAGGAGTGCAAGGACGAGGAGCTTTGTTTTCATGCAGGAAATATTGCTGCGAAGATATTGGTGGGGACGTACGCTTGAGGCGGCGGCCCTGCCGCAGTTGGTGCGAAATAGCCGCCGCTTGCCGGGGGCGCTTGCTAAGCCGCTACAAAATGGCCCCGGGCCGTCGGTAGGGCAATTATTATTAATGCAATGGCTCCAAGGGCCACGGGTCTGAGGATTATTTTTAATACAAAGGCGTCCCGGGCCGCCGTTGAGGCTTTTGCAGTAAAGTTTTTTTAATATAATGCCTGCCCGGAGCTTTACCACAAAGGGAAGAAGGGCCGGGGGTGGGCGTTGGCGATTCTCCAATGAGGGAGGAAGGGCGCCGGGGCACCGCGGGAGGCTTTCCCGGAGGGGAAGAAAGGCGCGAGCCGGCCCGGGGAGCCTGGCCCTTTAGGGGAGAAGCGCCCCGGGCGACCTTTGGGGGAATCACCTAAAATGTTTTTTAATAAGATGGGGGATAAGGGTGATTCCCCGGTTCCCGTCACCCCGGGGACGCGCGGGTCTATGGCCCGTGCCTTACTTACGCGTTGTAGACATGGGCCATAGGCCCGTGCAGCAAGGCGGCAAAGTTTCTATCTGTTTGCCGATGCTAAAAGAAGCACCGGCGGTAGAATGCTCAACATGAGAAACATGAAATGAAAGAGTCTGTCCCAGCCAAACCCATCCACCTCACCAAACCAATTGCGTGGTATATCAAGCGTAAAGGCAGGCTTACGGTTGAATAATTTCACAAACAGATAGAGTAATATTTTCAGGAGCAGCCAAGAATAAAGCGGAGATATTAATGAGAGGTAAAGTTCAGGATGCGAATCGTCGGAATAATTAAAAGCCAAAAGCCCAAGTATAGCTACAACAAGAAAGGATAAGAAAAAGGGAATGGTTAGCTTCTTAGTGTAATATAGCTTTGGGAAAAATAGGAAAGAAAAAGGCGGAACAATAAGCGCCGCTATCTCGCAACATTCAGAAAGATTCATTTCGCCGTTGTTGGTCTTATGAGCAACAACGAATATACAGCCACGCGAAAAGCCCAATAGACTGAAAGGCCCCTCAGTGTGCGACGCAACCGTCGCTCAATAGCGAACCGGAAGCTGGCTCAATGATTATCCTTAAAGGACAGCCTACATTCGCGATTATGCCTCCGGCAAATACACCTGTTGCTCCGCGCTCCGCCGCGCGCTACCGCCCGATGGCGGAGGCGCCGGCTGCTGCGCCGGTCTATACCATTTTTGATTACGACGCGGCGAGCCTGGATGAGAAGCAGGTGCTGGATGAGGGCTCGTGCAAGGTGTTTCATAAGAATGGCCGCACGACGTGGATTAATGTGGATGGCCTGGTGGCGGCGGATGTGGAGCGGCTGTGCGCGCATTATGGGGTGCACGCGCTGCTGGCGGAGGACATTATGAGCCGCAATGAGCGCCCGAAGATGGAGGAGACGGAGGGGGTGATATTCTGTGTGCTGCCGATGATGTTTTTTAGCGACAGTGTGCATGGCTGTGTGGAGCTGGAGCAGGTGAGCATTGTGCTGGGGAAGGATTTCATCCTGTCGTTTCAGGAGGAGGCTACGCGGGATGTGTTTGAGCCGATCCGGAAGCACTTGCGGGATGCGGAGAGCAAGCTGCGGCACCGCTCGCCGGATTACCTGGTGTATAACCTGCTGGATGTGATTGTGGACTCTTACTTTGATGTGCTGGAGAAGCTGGCGGACCGGCTGGAGGCGCTGGAAGACACCCTCATCCGCACGCAGACGAATGTGCAGCTGGCGCGCATCTCCGCCCTGCGCAGCGACGTGACGACTTTACGGCGGGCGGTACTGCCGGTACGGGAGCTGGTAGCCCACTTCGTGCGCTCCGATTCAGAATTGCTGGACGAGCGCAATGAGAAATACTTCCGCGACGTGCTGGACCACACGATACAGGCCAACGACTTCGTGGACTCTCACCGCGATATGCTGATGAACCTGCAGGACCTGTACATGAACCAGATAAACCTGCGGATGAATGAGGTGATGAAGACGTTCACGCTGCTGGCCACGCTGATGGCGCCGGCTACGGTGATTGGCGGCATCTTCGGGATGAATTTTACGCACATGCCCCTGCTCCATGCACGCTACGGGGTGGATGTGGCGGTGGCAGCTATGCTGATCATCCCGGTGCTGATGATTATCTGGTTTAAGCGGCGGGGGTGGTTTTGAGGCGCTAAGGGCGCGGGCATTGCTGTAATTTTACGGGCCTAATCCAGCAGCAGTATGTCCTTCACGCCCAAGAATAAAATCCGCATTGTAACAGCCGCCTCCCTCTTTGACGGGCACGACGCGAGCATCAATATCATGCGCCGCATCATGCAGGCCAATGGCGCGGAGGTCATCCACCTCGGCCACGACCGCGCGGTGCAGGAAGTAGTGGACTGCGCCATCCAGGAAGATGCGAATGCCATTGCGATTACGTCTTACCAGGGCGGGCATGTGGAGTACTTCAAGTACATGTACGACCTGCTGAAGGAGCGCGGCTGCGGGCACATCAAGCTGTTTGGCGGCGGCGGCGGCGTTATTCTTCCTACCGAAATTGAAGAGCTGCACAACTACGGCATCACGCGCATCTACTCGCCGGACGATGGCCGCGCGATGGGCCTGGAAGGGATGATTATAGACCTGCTGGAACAAAGCGATTACCCGACCGGCAACCAGCTGAACGGCGAGGTCGGCCATCTGATAGAGCGCGATGCAAAGAGCGTAGCACGGCTGATTTCTGCGGCGGAGAATTTCCCGGACAGCGCCGGAGACGCAGGCGATGCTGAAGAAAGTGCGGGAGCAGTGACCAGCTGGCAATCGATCAATCCACCGTTCTCGGCATTACCGGTACGGGCGGCGCAGGTAAATCTTCGCTGGTAGATGAAATTGTCCGCCGCTTTCTGCTGGACTTCCCGGACAAGACGCTCGGCATTATCTCGGTTGACCCATCCAAGCGCAAGACCGGCGGCGCGCTCCTCGGCGACCGCATCCGCATGAATGCCATCCGCAACGACCGCGGTGTACATGCGCTCTATGGCTACGCGCCAAAGCAATCTTGCCGTGAGCAAGCACATCAAAGACGCGGTGAATATTCTGAAAGCTGCAAAGTTTGACCTCATCATTCTGGAAACCTCCGGCATCGGCCAGAGCGATACGCAGATCACCGACTACTGCGATGCCAGCCTGTATGTGATGACGCCGGAATACGGCGCCGCCACGCAGCTGGAGAAGATCGACATGCTGGACTTTGCCGACATCGTCTGCATCAACAAGTTCGACAAGCGCGGCGCCATGGATGCCCTGCGCGATGTGAAGAAGCAATACCAGCGCAACCATAAGCTCTTTGACGCAGGATGCCGACAGGATGCCGGTGTACGGCACCATCGCCAGCCAGTTCAACGACCCGGGCACCAACACGATGTACCATGCGCTGATGGAGATGGTGGAGAAGAAAACAGGCGCGGATCTGAAGACGCACGCTTCGTGCCGAGCGAGGAGATGAGCGAGAAGATATTCATCATCCCGCCGTGCCGCACGCGCTACCTGAGCGAGATTTCGGAGAACAACCGCAAGTACGACCAGTGGGCAAAAGACCAGAGCGCAGTGGCGCAAAAGCTGTTCGGCATCCGCAAGACGATAGACACGATCAGCGCGCAGAAGATTGAAGACGGCGACCGGCTGATAAAGAGCTGGAAGAAGTTTATGCAGAAAGTGACGCTGGAGCTTGACCCGAAAAATCTAGCTGCTGCTCCAAAACTGGGAAGCAAGAAGCGGCACTATCAGGACGAGTTTTACGTCTTCAAAGTGCGCGACAAGGAGCTGAAGATTAAGACGCACACCGAAAGCCTTTCGCATACGCAGATTCCAAAGGTGGCCGTGCCGAAGTTTGAGGCATGGGGCGAGATACTGCTATGGGCCTTGAGCGAGAATTTCCCCGGGGAATTTCCTTACGCTGCGGGCATCTATCCGTTTAAGCGCGAAGGCGAAGACCCAACGCGCATGTTTGCCGGCGAAGGCGGACCGGAGCGCACCAACAAGCGCTTCCACTATGTATCGCAAAGGCCTTCCTGCAAAGCGTCTTTCTACCGCTTTTGACTAGCGTAACACTTTATGGCCAAGACCCTGACCACCGTCCCGACATCTACGGCAAGATTGGCAACTCCGGCGTGAGCGTTCCGACGCTGGACGATGCGAAGAAGCTCTACTCCGGCTTCAACCTTGCTGACCCAAAGACCTCTGTGTCCATGACCATCAACGGTCCTGCGCCTACGATTGCAGCCTTCTTCATGAATGCCGCCATTGACCAGCAGTGCGAGCTGTACATCAAGGCGAACGGCTTGGAAGCAGAAGTGCAGCAAAAGATGGACGCGACTATATAAAGAGAAGGGCCTGTGAACGCCCCGTGCATCAGGTGCCGGCGGAATTGCCCGGAAGGAAATGATGGCCTTGGCCTGATGCTGCTCGGCGTAACAGGCGACCAGGTGCTGCCTGCTGATGTCTATGCGAAGATCAAAGCAGACACGCTGCAAGCAGGTGCGCGGCACGGTGCAGGCCGATATCCTGAAGGAAGACCAGGCGCAGAATACCTGCATCTTCTCCACCGAATTTTCGCTGCGCGTGATGGGCGATGTGCAGCAGTATTTCATTGACAAGGGCGTGCGGAATTTCTACTCCGTTTCTATCTCCGGCTATCACATTGCCGAGGCAGGCGCCAATCCGATTTCGCAGCTGGCCTTCACGATTTCCAACGGCTTCACGTTTGTAGAATACTACCTGAGCCGCGGCATGCACATCGACGATTTCGCGCCAAACCTTTCCTTCTTCTTCTCCAACGGCGTTGACCCGGAGTACAGCGTGATAGGCCGCGTGGCGCGCCGCATCTGGGCGAAGGCCATGAAGCTGAAATACGGCGGCAACGAGCGCAGCCAGATGCTGAAGTACCACATCCAGACAACCGGCCGCTCGCTGCATGCGCAGGAGATCGACTTCAACGATATCCGCACCACGCTGCAGGCGCTCTACGCGATCTACGACAACTGCAATTCGCCTCCACACAAACGCCTACGACGAAGCCATCACCACGCCTACAGAAGAAAGCGTGCGCCGCGCCATGGCCATTCAGCTCATCATCAACAAAGAGCTGGGCCTGGCCAAGAATGAAAATCCGCTGCAAGGCTCTTTCATCATCGAAGAACTGACCGACCTGGTGGAAGAAGCAGTGCTCACAGAATTCGACCGCATCACCGAGCGCGGCGGCGTGCTGGGCGCGATGGAGACGATGTACCAGCGCGGCAAAATCCAGGAAGAAAGCCTGTATTACGAAACGCTGAAGCACACCGGCGAGTTTCCGATCATTGGCGTGAATACTTTCCTGTTCGCAACGGCTCGCCGACTGTGACGCCGGGTGAGGTGATTCGCTCAACGACAGAAGAAAAGGAAGCGCAGATCACAAATGTGCAGGCGGTGTGGCAGCGCAGCGGCGGACAAAGGCCAGGAAGCGCTGAAGCGGCTTCAGGCTGTAGCTGTGCATGGCGGGAATGTGTTTGAGGAATTGATGGAGACGGTGAAGTGGTGCAGCCTGGGGCAGATCACGGGGGCGCTGTTTGAGGTGGGCGGGCAGTATCGGCGGAATATGTAGCGCACTACAAATAACGCCTCTGGCATTCTTCGCACCAAAAACTTCGTCGGTCGCCTACACCAGTATGCGCCTTAGTCAACTTCGTACCGTCGCGCGGGCAAACCTTTTTTGTGTGCGCCTGCCAGTGCTTTTTCAAGGTACCTTCCTGCCGCCATTCCAGGAATAGCTGCGCATATTCCACTATATCCTCTATCAACTCCTTTTTCTTCTTCAAAGGAATTCCGCTGACCAGGCTTTCCGGCTGAATCGCCGGTGCGGAAAAGAACTTCATTCTTGATGATATTGCCCAGGCCGGCAAAGATGTCCTGATTCATTAGCGCATCGCAAATCATCGCGTCTTCCGGTAGTGCTTTCAGTTTCTTGAGCGCCAACCCTGAGTCCCACGCTTCATTCATAATGTCGCCGCGCCAGTCATACGGATCATCCAGCGGGCCTTCGATAAAGCGAAGCGCGCAGGTGTAGAAATTTACTTCCTCTCTTGCAAATCCAAGGTGCAGGCGGATGGGAGCTTCTTTGCTCTTATCAAAGGATAATTGCCGAACATAAGGAAATGAATGCGCAGCGTCAATTCTCCCCAAAGCAAATCAATAGATGCTTGCCGAAGCTCTTCAGGTTAGTAATGGTTTTGCCTTTCAGTCGTTCCGGCTCAATGGTCTTGGATATGCCGGAAGCCTCCTTCACGCGCTTGCCGTTGAAGCGGCTCAGGTCTTTTTTAAAAATGACAATGGACGGGCCCTCAGGCATAGAAAAGTGGTTGCTCTCATTCCAAATAAAACCACGCCCGACCGCCACAGGCTGGCCCGATTATTTGACGGTATGCGCTCCAAACCCTTCCCTACGATTATGAAAAAACCTATCGGGCGCACCATGCACGGCATCCTTGACTATGGCTTTGCCGCCGCGCTTTTCACCGCACCATTCCTGCTTAAACTTTCGCCGAAAGCCAAGAAGCTTGCGCTTGGACTTGGCACAGCGTAGCAGGCTATAGCGCTGCAACGGATTATCCTCTTGGCGTAAAAGGCCTGCTGTCTTTCAAGCAACACCGTACGGTCGACATTGGCAATCTTGCCGGAATGGCAACTTTGCCGATAGTGATTGGGCCTCGCAAAGGAAAAGAAAGCTGCCGGCTTGTTTGGTGCGCTGCTCGCCGTTGGCATTGTCAATGTGCTGCTGACGGATTGGGATGATTAGCGGATGCCCAAGACTTTGGCGCTATCGCTGCGTACCTGCTCCAGCAGCGCGGCATCATCTGCGAGCGAGCGTCCGTAAGAAGGTATCATTTCCTGTAGTTTCAGCTTCCACGCGTCTATTTTCTGCGGAAAGCATCGCTCTATTAATCCGACCATAATGTTCACCGCCGTGCTCGCACCGGGCGATGCTCCGAGCAGGGCCGCCAGCGAGCCATCGGCAGCTGCCACCACCTCTGTCCCGAATTCCAGCACACCGCCCTCTTTTTCGTCGGCTTTGATGACCTGCACGCGCTGACCTGCTATTTCCAGCTCCCAGTCTTCGTCTCTTGCGGCTGGATAATATTCGCGTAGCGCTTTCATACGGTCTTCGTCGCTTTGCATGACCTGGCTGATAAGATACCTGGTCAGCGGGATATTGTGCCAGCCTGCGGAAAGCATTGGAACGAGATTGGACAGGCGAATGCTTTTGGGCAAGTCCCACCATGAGCCTTCTTTCAGAAATTTTGTAGAAAAACCGGCGTAAGGCCCGAACAGCAACGCCGCCTCACCGCCAATGCGGCGTGTATCGAAGTGCGGCACGCTCATTGGCGGCGCGCCTATGATGCTTTCCATACACCTTGGCATTGTGCTGCGCAATGACGTCCGGGTTTCTGCAGCGCAGCCATTGTCCGCTTACCGGGAAGCCGCCGTAATGTCTTCCTTCGGGAATGTCCGCCTTCTGCAAGAGATGCAGCGAGCCACCACCTGCACCAATGAAGACAAATGGCGTACGCACTATGTGCTTCTCGTCTTTATGCAAATCTTTCAGGCGCAGCTCCCAGTCCCGTCTTTGCCGCGGTCAATATCGCGCACCTCGTAGCCGAAGTGAAGCCCTACGCCGTCCATACGCATCAGGCGTGCAAACATTTCGCGCGTTAGTTGGCCGAAATCCACGTCTGTTCCTAAATCCATTTTTGTGGCGGCAACAGGTTGTCCTGCGGAACGGCCTTGCATCGCAAGCGGCATCCATTGTTCAATCACTGCCGGGTCTTCACTGTATTGCATCTCTTTGAAAAATGGCACGGCGCTCATCGCTTCCCAGCGCTTGCGTAGAAATTGCACGTTCTCTTCTCCCCATACAAAGGCGCAGTGCGGGATGGCTTTGATAAAATCTGCCGGGCAATTCAGCGCGCAGTTGTTCACAAGATGTGCCCAGAACTGCTTGCTCTGCTCAAAGGCTTCGCTGACTTTAACCGCTTTGGAGATGTCTATACTGCCGTCTGCTTTTTGCGGCGTATAGTTCAGCTCGCAGTAAGCGGCATGGCCGGTGCCGGCGTTATTCCAGGCATCCGATGATTCTGTAGCCGAGCCATCCATGCGCTCATAGATTTCTATGGAAATAGTTGGGTCAAGCTCTTTGAGCAGTGTGCCGAGCGTGGCGCTCATGATGCCTGCGCCGATGAGGACGACGTCGGGATTAGTAGACATTTGAAGGAGGTACGTATTGGGCGGGACCCAGAAAGGATTGGGCCAATAGCCTATGATGGGTGGCATTTTGTCCGGCGCCTGTCATAAGCCGCGGACAGAGCATTGTTTTGGTCATGTTTTCATCATAAGCCAAAGCTTTACCTGCCTATTTTTACCAATAAGCCTTTTGCTCCCTTTTTCAACAAGCTATATGAAAACAATGCTACGCTCCATACTTCTTTTCATTTGCATCGCTGCTGCGCAACAGGCCGCCGGACAATATGTAAGTAACGGTCCGAACGGTGGTTCAGTCTATGGATTTTATAAAGACAACGGGCGAATTTTGGCGGCTGGTAGCGGGGGCGTTTATGTAAGCAGCGATGATGGCGTCAGCTGGCAGGAGACCTGAGGCTCCCCGTCTGCTTTTAGCTGCGATGCTATTTATTCAGTTGCTGCTTCTGGCGGGGATTTTTACGCGGGCTCGCAGCAAACGGGCATTTACTATTCCGGTAGCGGAGGAGCTACCTGGCAGGGCACTACAAATGGGCTCCGCCTGGGCCCCGGTGCGGTGTATGCCGACATAGAAATTTCCGGGCCCAATGTCCTTGCCATTCGTCCGGACTCCGGTTTTTTATTCCTTTCTAACAATCAGGGAGCAAATTGGGTGCGGGTAAATCAGTTGATCAACAATGCCTCTGCGCAATACCTCTCGCTGAATAATAATACATTCTACGTCAGCACACCGCAAGGTCTCTATAGCAGCGGCAATGGCTTGGCATATACTATCATTAATCCATCTCCGGCCGACTTCGGCAGATTAACCTGGGTAAACGATACCGCTTATGCCGCAACGGCTGCGGGCGTGAAGAGATCAACAGACGGCGGCATGAGCTTTACGACCATAGCGCTCTCTGGCCGCTCAGTGCGCCATGTGGCGGTAGCGGGCAACATGATGTATGCAGTGGTGCGCGGGCTGGGGCCTGTTCAGGATACGGTGCTTTATTCTAATAATGGGGGAGCGTCATTTAGCGCGGCGCCCTTCTCGGCTTCTTTTCTATTCAACGTCATTAATGACATTGCAGCTACTTCGCGCGGCTTGGTTGTGGGTACTGATTACGGGATGTATGCTACTTACAATAATGGCAGCTCCTGGGGTCGTGCCGATTCCGGATACCATGCTACCACTGTGCGTGGCCTGGCCATAAGCGGCCCTTACGTGTTTGCCGGCGCATCGCCAATGGGGTTATACCGCGCAATGCCAGACAGCGGCATGCTGGTCTGGCAACACACAGGCGGCAGGGCGCAGGGAGTGGATGGGAACATCAATACCATTGCAGCACACGGGCCATTTATCCACGCGGGCGGCTCCGGAAATTATTATCGTTCCGCTGACAGTGGCGCTACGTGGACAGCCGGGACCATGGGCATCTCTTTTGGTAACATTACTTCCATTTACGCAAGCCCATCTTCTTCTGACGTATGGATGATACGCAACGGCAATCTTTATCTGTCATCCAATGACGGCCTCTCTTTTGGCCAGGTCGTAAACAGCAACATTCCTAACAATCAGTCACAATATGTAACCCGTGTTGACACCATCATATTTGTAGCTACCAGCAATGGAGCCCTGTACAAGGGTGGCAATTCTATGGTGTTCAACGCTACAAGCGGCACTGTCGGCCGTATAACCGCCATTACCCGTACCGCCGATAGTACCATTTGGGCAGCCACGGATGGCTTTGGACTTTTTTCTTCAAAAACCGGCACTAACTGGACCCCAGTGCCGCCCGGAAACCTGCCGGCAAAAATTAATACGCTTATTGCTGACAGCGCTACGCTGATCGCGGGTACAGACAATGGTCTTTATGCAAATACCTCTGGCCCATGGATGCAGACCGGCTTGCAAGACCATGTCGTGCTATCCCTTGCAATACGGGCCGGTAAGCTCTTTGCGGGCACCTGTAGTGGCGCTTACAGCATTCCATATAAGATTACGGCACCTCCATCTACTACTTCCGTCAACGGGCTACGCCTGGGTAACGGCAGCATGGAAGTCTTCCCTAACCCCGCCGGGAGTGATTTTACCATTCGTGTAAACGCTGCTGCTGCCGGCTCCGGGGAAGTGCTATTGCGAAACATGCTTGGGGTAACAGTGCTTCAAAAGAGCATTGTTTTAAAAGGTGGCAGGAATGAACTGCAGGTATCTGCACGCGATGCAGGACTCGCTCCAGGCGTCTATCTTATTCAGGTAGCCGGGGCAGATATTCGCGCTACGGGCCGCATTGTGCTACGCTGATCGGGCAAAGGCGAGGCCATTTCGGCCTAATGCCGCTCTTCCTCCTTTGGCATTACGAATGCCTCCGGTTCCTTCTTGCCATGATGGCAGGTGTAACAGGAAACCATGAGCTGCTTTGCCTCATGGTTTTCTTCCGCGAAGTATTTACGATTGATGTCGGCTGTCATCTTCATCATGTATCGCGCCACTTTCTTATGTCCGTTGTCATCTCCCGCAAAGTCCAGCCGCCGCTCGTCGGTTGCAGACTTATCGTGACAGAAGCCGCAGCTTACGCCAAGTGACACTGAGTATTCCTTCATCAGATAGATAAGGCTATCGTGACTAATGTCCTTTGATAAGACCTTGAGATTGGTAGGACGACGCTCCTCGCGCTTCTCTTTTTTGTCCTGCGCCCAAGCCGCTACGCCTATGCCAGCCGCGAGTAATAAAGTGATCGCTGATTTTTTAGAAAAATGAAACATGCGCAAAAGTTGGTGCTTCAAATATAGTCAGTCACCGCGCAGTCAGAAATTTTCCGGACGGATGGCCAATCCAGTCTGCGCTGGCAGCGGTTAGCTCATTTGCCACTATCCGGCGAATTGCCTCCCGTAGGGCAGGAACATCTTCCATGGATAAGCCCGCTACCGGAACAGCGTCCAAGAAGACCACCCTGCTGCGGCCCGGATTCAGCGAAAGCGGTTTATCGTAAGGCATACGCGCGTAGGTGTCCAGCAGCAGGACAGGCTTTATCGGCGTTCCCGTTTCTACAGCTATACGAAAGGCACCG
The DNA here is from genome assembly GCA_963782125.1 of uncultured Bacteroidota bacterium. Classification (GTDB taxonomy): domain Bacteria; phylum Bacteroidota; class Bacteroidia; order Chitinophagales; family Chitinophagaceae; genus UBA1952. The sequence continues at coordinate 417,207 of CAWAID010000005.1, read as the reverse complement.
TCAAAGAAGGGAGCGAGCGCCTCGCCTGTTTCATTAAAAGTCCCCTCTGGAAACACAAGTACCGATACGCCTTTCCGCAACAGGCTTTTCAGCCGCTGAACGCTTCTTCGCCGGGCGGCGGGATTGCTTCGGTCAACAGTAATGACGGCACGACGATAGATGAATCCGAAAAGCGGCACCTTACCCATCTCTGCCTTGCCTAAAGGCCGGATAGGCCGCCGGAATATCAACGGCACCATCGCAGCATCCAGCCAGGATATGTGGTTTGCGATATAGACATACGCGCCGTTGTCTTCCGTCGGTAACTGGCCGGCCATGCTGTATCGGATGCCGATGAGGGCAAACCAACTGCGTGCCCAGGCACGGCATGCCATGTAGATCACGTTACCACCGCGCCGCGCCCCAAACGGCGCTGCCACGAGCGCGAGGGGCAGTACAAAAAGTAAACCTGCTACGAATAAGATAACCGCGTAAAGCATGTACGGCAACTGCAGGACGCGGAAAAGGGCCTTCATTCTTCCGGCAATGTAGGACGGATGGGGCTGACAATGTGGTATGGCGTAAGTTTATGCTTTACCGTGCCTTTCATGCGCTTACGCCGTCATCACCTTTTGCTACTGCTTTGCTTTCTGCCGCTCTTTGCCGTCGCACAGACCGGTGGAAACAGGCTACGCATCAGCAAAGACAGCCTTCCGATAGACCTCACCGATAATGATTGGCGCTTCTTTCCTGCGGACCTTCCAAACGGGGCTGATACGGCATTGAACGACCATCGCTGGACGCTGACTTCATCCAGGCTGCGCAGCATCGGCGATGCTGCTGCGACAAAGAAGTTCAATGGCATTTGTTGGATGCGATTGCACTTTGTTGTGGACAGCACCGCCACCGGCAAGCCTTTGGCGCTGCGCATGAAGCATAGCGGCGCATCGGAAGTTTATTTGGATGGCCATCTGCTGGAAAGCTATGGGATTCTTACACCTAAAGACAGCGCCGAATATGTAAATCCGCAGGAGCAGCCGCTGAGCCTGCCTACTCTGGGTGCCGGGCACCACGTACTTGCCCTGCGCTACGCTTACTGGGACTACAAGCAGGTCTTGGAGCGTTATGCTTCTAGCAATCGCGGCATTACGGCCAGTATCTGGACGGCAAACGCCGCTTTTTATTCATACAATTCCAGCCGTAACGGCTTCCTCTTCGGGTTTTTGATACTCTTTGGCATATTCACGACGCTATCCCTAGTACACCTGATCCTATTCCTGTACTACCGGGCAGAGCGGGCGAACGCGCTATTTTCCATGTTTGCAGCCTGCGTAGCGCTGATGTTCCTGTTTCCCACCATCATCCGGATTTCGATGGATGCACGCCTGATTATTCAGCTTGGCCGCTGGCAATTGCTAATGCTGGCGGCGGCCGGCGCTTCATTGAGCCTCTTGCTAAATCAGCTATTCAGCAGGAAGCGTTGGCACTTTTACATCTTAGTAGCTATCTGCGCGTTTATGGCGGTCATCACCGTTTGGGCGCCTGCAATTTCCGGGGCGGGCCTACTTACAGTGTGCGTTGTTGTGCCTTTAGAAGCTTTATACATTCTGGTATGCGCCATGGCGCGCAGGATGCCCGGCGCCCGCATCATTGGAGGTGGCCTTGTATTGCTCATCGCGTTGCTCCTGATGGTAATGGGCTTTGTACTGATAAAGGGCGACTTTCTTCTGAACGAAGACACATTGGTCGGAAAAATGTTTGTCTTATTGCTGGTGCTCTCCATCCTCTCCATACCCATCTCTATGAGCATGTACCTCGCCTGGCGCTTCTCCCGCATCAACCGCGACCTGAAGGCGCAACTGGCGCAGGTAGAAATGCTCAGCGCCCGCACCCGCGAGCAAGAAGCCGAAAAGCAGCGCCTGTTAGAAACCCGGCAGGAAGAGCTGGAGCGGGAAGTGGCAGAGCGCACCGCATCACTGCGCGACGAGAAGGAGAAAAGCGATGTCTTGCTGCGCAACATTCTGCCGGAGGAAGTAGCTGCGGAACTCAAGGAGAAGGGAAGCTCTGAAGCAAGGCTATACAACAATGTGAGCGTCTTGTTTACCGACTTCGTCAACTTTACGCAAATCGCAGAAACGCTTTCTCCTGCTGACCTTGTAGCAGAGATACACCATTGCTTTAAAGCCTTTGACGGCATTATTGAAACGCATGGTCTGGAGAAGATAAAGACTGTCGGAGACGCTTATATAGCCGTGAGTGGCCTGCCGGCCGAAAATTCTGCTCATGCCGCGAATGTGGTCGCGGCCGCGCTGGAAATTCAGGCGTACATGCGTCGGCGCAAAGCGCAAAACCCCGGTGCCTTTGATATCCGCCTGGGCGTGCATAGCGGGCCGGTGGTGGCGGGCATTGTGGGCGTGAAAAAATTCGCCTATGACATCTGGGGCGACACGGTCAATACTGCCGCGCGCATGGAGCAACACAGCGAGCCGGGCCGTATCAATATATCAACAGCTACTTACGAGCTGATAAAGGAGGAATTCCGCTGCAGCTACCGCGGAGCATTAGAGGCAAAGCATAAAGGGAAGCTGGGAATGTACTTCGTGGAAGGCAGTATGGCGCTTTCCGATGTCTAGCTTATCGCCGAGCCACGGGCATCAGTGCCGCCATTATCATCGCCTTCCTTATCGTCGCCCTTATTGCCGTAACTGCTTTGTGTGCCGTACTCATCGCCGAGGGCTTCCGGTAGTACAGCATTGCCGCCAGATGCGCCGCTCGCTCCTGTATTGATCTGCTGATTGCCATCCGGCGCTTTACCATCGGCACTTTGAGTGCCGCCATATGGCGAACCTGCTCCTTTGCTATCGTTTGCCTTGTTAGGATAGGATGGTGCCGTGCGGTCGGTTTCCAGGCTGGCCGTATTGTTGGCAGTCGGCTTTTCCAGATTATCTGCCTTAGTGGTGGCGCCAGCGTTACTTTGCTCTTCCATCTTTGATATATTTCTTACAGAATCATTGGGAAAATCATGCCCGCCGTACGTGTGAAGTTCCACTTTGCAGCGCTGTAAAGACTCTATGGCTGATACCCTACGCTAAGCGCAAGGCAGGCAAATCTGGAAGACGGCGCCGCTCGGATGATTATCCTTTATAGAAATGCGCCCTTTGTGGCTTTTTACAATCTTTTTGGTCAGGTAAAGCCCAAGGCCTGTCCCCTTGCTATTGCGCGTCGCCTCATCTCCGATCCGGTAAAATTTGGAAAATACTTTGGATTTCTCGCTGTCTGGAATGCCCCCTCCCCTGTCCACTACCTGAAGGGTCACTTCCCGCTTCGCCTTTATTACCCGGATCAAAATGGGCGATTCGGCAGGTGTATATTTTACGGCGTTTTCCAGCAGGTTATTGACCGCCAGGTGCAGCAGTAACTCGTCGCCCATTACGTCGCAATCGTCTACCATATCCATACTCATGCGGCCCGGATAACGCGCGCCATAAAGCCGCACACTATCGGCCACAAGATTGGAAAGCGAAAGCCGCTCGCTGGCAGCCTTATACTGACGCCCTTCAATTTGGGAGGTAATAAGCATGTTGTTGCACAGCTCTGAAAGGCGGTCGGCCTCGCTATTACAACGCCCCAGTAGCTGCGCCTGCTGTTCATCGCTCAACTTGTGCTTTTGCAATGTCTGGACGCTAAGTTTGATGCCTGCAATCGGGCTTTTCAACTCATGCGTCACCGCCAGCATAAAATTCGTCTGTTGCCTTTGCAGCCTCACTTTGCGCTGCAGCGAGGTGTATACCACCGCCGCGCCTGCCAGCAGGATGGCGAGCAAGGTTCCGCCTTCACCGAAGTATTGTTTCTTCCGCTTATCTAAGCGGGCTGCCAGGCTGGCAAGCTCCTGCTGATAATGAGTCGGCTCGCGGGCGCTGTCTATTTGATGCCGGAGATCGGCGCGCTCAATATTATAGATAATGCGGCTCTGCCGCTGCAGGCTGAAGCCCCAGAAAAGCAGCGCCGCTATGGTATAGACCAGCAGGAGCGTGTAAATGGTAGTAAAGAAGCGCATAGGTTATGACTGCTTCTTAAATGGTGGCAGCTTCTCTACCCGAAATCCTACCGTCAAAATCTCCGGCAGCGGGTCGCGGCGCATATCCTGAGTTAAGCGGACAGTGTAAATGCCTTTTTGCGGAAAGAATGCCGGCATCTGCAAAGAGTTTATCGGTACGCGCTGCTCCCAAAGCTCGCCCATCCCGCGTCCCAGCCATTGACCAGATGCGGCGGCTAGTGGCACTTCCACCCGCAGCTTCCGGAATGTGGAATCCTTTGGGCCACGGCTCTCCATTGTCAGCCAGATATTAGAGAATGGGTAAGCATCTGTGTGGCGGATGAGCAGGAAGAGTTGGTACGCGGCTGCAGTATCGGCTATTTCAAACTTAAACTCTGGACGATAGTCGGAGCGCCATGCTTGGCCGGGGATGTTATAATGGTCCTGGTATTGGGGCGAAGGCTTACAGCTAAGAAGGTAAAAGGTAAAAGGTAAAAGGTAAAAGGCATAAGAAAAGCATTGCTTCCGAGCGTAAAACCGCTTAGGTGATGAACTTCTATAAATGTGCTGTTTTGACAAACCTTCCATTTCAACTATTGACTTTTTACATTTTGAATTTACCTTTTGCATCACAGCACATTCAGCACCTGCTCCTTGGCCTTTTCCAGCTCATCTTTCATTCCAACTACAATCTGTTGAATGCCGGCATCATTCGCCTTGGAGCCCATCGTGTTGATTTCACGGCCTATTTCCTGCAAGATAAAGCCGAGGACTTTGCCCTTCGCCGCCTCGCTGTTCATCACCACCTCACGGAAGTACCGGCAGTGTTCCGCCAACCGGGTCTTCTCCTCAGAGATGTCCATTTTTTCCAGATAATAAATCAGTTCCTGCTCAAAGCGGTTCGGATCTTTGCTTTCCGCGCCAATCTCGCGCAGGTTCCCCATGATGCGCTCCTTAATGCGCTCCATGCGGCCGCCCTCCAGCGGAATCACTTTCTGCACGCCGCCTTCAATGGCATCCATCCGCGCCAGCAGGTCAGTCTCCAGCGCTTCGCCTTCACGGCGGCGGTGGGTGATGAGCTTTTCGGTGGCAGCGTCTAAAACCAGCACTACGTCTTTCCAGTCTGCTTCAGGCAGCGTATCTGATTCAGTAGTGATGATTTCGGGCATCCGCATTACGGTGGAGAGCATTTCAGCTTCTCCACCCTGGATGCCAAGGCGGGTTGCCAGCTTCTTCATGCTTTGATAGTAAGCGGCAGCAAGCTCGGTATTGATGCTTGCAGGACGCACGGCGCCGTCTTGACGGATATTAATGGTTACTTCCACTGTTCCGCGAAGCAGCCGGCGCGTTAGGATACCACGCAGGTCAAGCTCCCACGCCCGTACAAGGGGCGAGAGTTTGCCGGTATTCAGCTCAAAACCTTTGCCATTCAGGGATTTTACTTCGGCCACTACCTGCCGGCCGGCAATGGTGGCTTCGGCGCGGCCAAAGCCGGTCATAGAGTAGAGCATGGTCAGGTACCGCGATTTAGAAGTACAAGGTTCCGATTTTTTTGTTTTCCTGCTGCTGCATTACGCGACCTTACCAAACCCTTTCACCTTGCAAAGCCTATTTTTGAAATCCTCCCAAACTTTTGCCTTCATGCGCTACGTCGCAGTCATAATACTCCTGGCTCTTTCGTTCAACAGCGCTTTTGCGCAGCAAAGCCGTGCCGACCTTGAGCGCCGCCGCCAGAGCATCCTCGCCTCCATCCGCGAGAGCCAGCAGCAGCTTGAAGAGACCAAGAAGAATAAGAACGCCACCCTCAGCCAGCTCCGTGCCCTTCAGGCAAAGCTGGATGCCCGCCTCCGCCTCATTGACAACCTGAACGATGAGGTGGACGCCATTAACGGCAATATCCAGTCTTCCACGCAGGAAGTAGGTAAGCTGCGCAATAACCTGGATGTGCTCAAGCTGCGCTATGCCCAGAGTATCCGTTATGCTTATGCCAGCCGCTCTTCTTCCGGGATGCTGGCCTTCCTGTTTTCTTCCGCTGACTATAATGATGCGATGCGCCGCCTGAAGTACCTCAAGCGCTACCGAGATTACCGGCAGCAGCAGGCGGAGGAGATCCGCGCCACGCAGGGCCGCATTGAGCACAAGATTGGCGAGCTGAACAACGAGAAATCCCAAAAAGATATGGTGCTGGCCGCGCAGGAACAGCAGCGCCGTCAGCTGCAGCAGGAGACTTCAGAAACCAACAATGTGGTGAAGGAGTTGAAGAGCCGCGAAAAACAGCTTGTAGCCGACATCCAGAAGAACCAGAAGGCCGCCCGCCAGGTGGAACGCGCTGTGGCCGCCATCATCCAGCGGGAGATTGAGGAGCAGCGCCGCCGGGCACAGGAAGAAGCACGACGTGCCGCGGCTGCCGAGGCTGCCCGCCAAAAGGCAGAAGACGCCCGCCGCATTGCCGCAGCGAACAACGGCAAGAACTATGGTGGCATGACCGTAAACACCGGCTCCGGTAACAACCGCTCCAACAATCCAACCGTCCAGCCCTCCAACAATCCAACTACTACCTCCAACCCTTCTTCCGTAACGGCGAATGCCAATGTGCCACGGCCGCGACATACTGCATCTGCGGCGGTGGATTTATCCCTTACACCAGAGGCGCAGGCGCTTTCCAACTCCTTTGCCGCCAATCGCGGGAAGCTGCCGTGGCCGGTGGAGCGGGGCACCATCACGGGCTACTTCGGGCTGCACAAGCACCCGGTGGCCAATGTGATGATTGAGAACAACGGTGTGGACATCCAGACCGCTGCCGGGGCTGCCGCGCGGGCGGTGTTTGACGGGCAGGTGACCTCCGTATTCCCGGTGCCGGGCAGCGGGGTGAATGTGGTGGTGGTGCACGGCGGATTCTATACCGTGTATGCCAACCTTCAGAACGCGAGCGTAAGCAAGGGCCAGCAGGTACACACGAAGCAGGTAATAGGCACCGTGGGCACGAATGACGAGGGCCTCCCGGTGCTGAACTTCCAGATCTGGAAGGCTACGGGCAAGAGCAGCGCTAAGCTGAATCCTTCGCAGTGGATTGCGCAGTAAGTGGGAATTTTTTTTTGTTTACCGGCTTCCCGTTCGCTATTTAGCGTCTGTTGCGTCGCACTCTCTGGGGTTTTGTTCGCTGACCAGGCTTTATTTAGCCGCTCTTTGGGAAAATGCCGCCTTTTATAGCCATAATATTCCCCCATTTCGCACTATTTTCTCACTCAGGCCCTAAAATGTGCTCCCCCGATGCTGGCGGGGAACATTTCAGGGCCGGGGGAGCATCCCCCGGTGCTGGCGGCTTCCAGTTCTGGCCTCGGGGAGTTTCCCCGGGGCCTGGCGGGGCATCCCGCATGGCTGGGGGAGACTCCCCCGGCATTGGCGGAGCACCGTGCGGCATCGGGGGAGCATCCCCGGGGCTTTGGAGGTGTCCCATAGGTTGCAACCCGGGGAAGAGCAAGTGGGAAATGCCCAATAGACTGACAGCCCCCGAGGAGTGCGACGCAAGGGACGATTGGGAGCGTGGTGTGGCTGACAAACAAAAAATCACTTTCGCGCCGCTGCGCGGAATATGGTAGTGTCTTAGTTTTGTGTTACTGTTCGCCTAACCTTGTCATGCTGCAAGCATCTTGCGAGACCCTTTCAGGGTGACAAGTCGCTGTGAACAGCCAAGCTGAGCGACTACCCGAAATTTCACCCGCCTCTTGCCCCATGCCGCGCGCTTATCTTTAGGGCCATGAAAAAATTCCTCATTGTGCCGCTGCTGGCGCTGGCCGCCTGTCAGCAACGCAATCACGGGTCTGACGAGGCCCAGCAATTCCTAGACAAGTACACGCAGCAGTATGTGGCCCTTTATACGGCCGACCAAGCGGCGCAATGGAAGAGTCAGATTGAGATTATCAAGGGCGATAGCGCGAATACCATTGCCGCGCAAAAGGCGGATGAGGCGATGGCGGCCTTTACGGGGAGCGCGGAAAATATCAATGCGGCGAAGAAGTACCTGGAGCAGAAATCTTCGCTCACGCCGATACAGCAAAAGCAGCTGGAAATGGTCTTATACAATGCTGCCAACAACCCGCAGACGATTGCGGACGTGGTGAAGGCGCGCATCAAGGCGGAGACTGAGCAGACGCAGAAGCTGTACGGATTTCAATACATGCTGGGCGGTAAAAAAGTGACGACCAATGAGCTGGACGACATTCTGAAAGAAGGAAACTGACCCGGCGAAGCGCCTCGCGGCCTGGGAGGCGAGCAAGGCGGTGGGGCCTACGCTCAAGGATGGCCTCGTGAGGCTGCGCGACCTGCGCAACCAGACGGTGCAGGCCTTGGACTACCCGGACTTCTTTACCTACCAGGTGAGCGATTACGGCTACAAGACGCCGGAGATGATGAAGCTGATGGACGGCCTTATCCGCGACCTGTGGCCCTTGTACCGCGAGCTGCACACCTGGATGCGCTACGAGATGGCGGCGAAGTATCATGCGGCGGCAGGTGCCTGATCTGCTGCCTGCGCACTGGCTGCCCAACCGCTGGGGGCAGGACTGGAGCTCTGCCGTTGACGTGAAGGGCATCAACCTGGACAGTGTGCTGAAGCCGAAAGGCGCGGAGTGGATTGTGAAGAATGCGGAAGGCACTGTACGTGAGCCTCGGCTTCCCGAAGCTGCCGGCACCTTCTGGGCGAATAGCTCGCTGTATCCTTATCCTGCAGACAGCAATGTGAAGAAGAACAACCATGCATCGGCCTGGCACATGGACCTGAATAAAGATGTGCGCAGCCTGATGAGCGTGGAGCCGAACGCCGAATGGTGGGAGACGGCCAACCATGAGCTGGGCCACATCTACTACTACCTTTCTTATAGCAACGACAGTGTGCCGCCGCTGCTGCGCCAGGGCGCCAACCGCGCCTACCACGAGGCGGTGGGCACTATGATGGGCCTTGCGGCGATGCAGAAGCCTTACCTCGTAGGCCGGGGACTGATAGACGCCGAATGTGCAGACGGACACGGTGCAGCAGCCTGCTGAAGGAAGCGCTGAATTCAGTGTGTGTTCATCTTCTTCTCCTCCGGCACGATGAGCAATTTTGAGAAGCAGATGTATGCCGACAAGCTGCCGGCCGACCAGTGGAATGCTACCTGGTGGGCGCTGGCGAAGAAATACCAGGGCATAGAGCCACCGACACCGCGTGGCGAAGAGTGGTGCGATGCGGCTACGAAGACCCATATCAATGACGACCCGGCGCAGTACTATGACTATGCGCTGAGCTACGCGATTCTTTACCAACTGCACAACCACATCGCGAAGAATATCCTGCACCAGAATCCGCGCGCCACCAATTACTTTGGCCACAGCGAAGTGGGTGATTTTATGCGCGGCATCCTGAAGTACGGCGCCGCCAAAGACTGGCGGACCGTACTGAAGGAAAGCACCGGCGATGAGCTCAATGCTAAGGCCATGCTGGAATATTTCTCGCCGCTCACGACTTGGCTGAAAGCGCAGAACGCGGGTCGGAAGTACACACTGCCGGAGACGCTGTAAAAGCATTCTTTAATGGAAAGCGGACGGCTGGTCGCCATCTTCTGCAACTCCTTTCCGCCGGAAGGCGGTGGTGCTGCAAACCGCATTTATAACCTCACGTGCCTGCTGCGCGACGCTGGCTACCGGGTGCAGGTAGTGTGCGCCATGCCGAATTATCCCACAGGGAAGATTTTTCCGGCTTACCGGAGGAAGCTAGTCGTAGATGAGATAGTAGATGGAATTGACGTACGGCGGGTGTGGCTTTCGCCGTCCAATTCTGATTCTGTATTTGCACGTGGATGGAGCATGACAAGTTTCGTGCTTTCTCTGAAATTATTCGCCTTTAAGAGGGTCGGTAAGATGCAGCCGGCACTTGTCATTGTATCGTCGCCGCCGCTGCCAATGGCTGCCGCCGCCGTGCGTTTTTTCAGGAAGCGGGACTGCAATGTGCTGCTAAATGTGAGCGACATCTGGCCGTTGTCGGCCAATGCTTTGGGTGCCATGAACAAGAAGGGGCTTTACGCCCAGCTTGAAGCTGCTGCGACGCGCATGTATGAAGGCGCAGCCGCGATTACGGCGCAAAGCGACGAGATTTTGGAGCACATCCGGCAGCATTGCAGCGTGATGCCGCCGGCTTTTCTGTACCGGAACCTGCCTGCTCAGATTTCAGTTGCCTCCACATTGTATCAGAAGGGTTCAGACAAAACAATTATCATTTATCCGGGGCTTTTGGGGCATGCACAGGGATTATTGCCGCTCTGTTCAGCCATTGATTTTTCTGCTTTGGGAGCGGAGCTGCACATTTATGGGGAAGGAGCGGAGCTGGAGGAGCTTGTAGCCGTTGTTGCGGCGTATCCTCAGCGCGGTGTGCGGCTGCATAAGCCAGTTGCTGCAAGCACCCTCGCCTGCCCTTCTTGCAGAAGCGGATGCGATGCTAATACCGCTCATGGCGCCTATTGAAGGGGCCTTGCCAAGCAAGCTGTTCACGGCTGCGCAAGCCGGCATTCCTGTGTTGTATAGCGGTGGCGGCGAGGGCGAGGCACTCGTGAAAAACCACAATCTCGGCTGGACAGCTGCACCAGGTGATTATGCCGCTATTGCTACACAAGTAGGCATGCTCAAGGCTTTAAGAAAAGAGGCGCAGGAAGACTGGCGGGCACATATTCGCGGCGTAGCGACAGAAGCATTCAGTAAACGGGTTCAAGATCGTCGCTTCCTTCAATTTCTATCGGGGCTGCTTGGGTAGCTGGCATAAAAAAAGGCTGACCTGCATGGCCAGCCTTTTTTTATCTATTAGTTTTCCGCGCTTACTTGCTGTAGTTGCGCAGCTTGATGACGGTGCGGCGGTTTTGCGCCTTGCCGGCAGCAGTTCCATTATCGGCAACAGGTTGCGTATCGCCAAATCCTTGGGCGGTCATCCGGCTCGCATCTACGCCCTTGCTGACGAAATAGTCGCGAACGGCTTCTGCGCGCTGCTGGCTGAGCTCCATATTGGTATAGGTTTTAGGCACCACATTGTCGGTGTGGCCTTCAATGTCTGCGTACAGGCTGGGGTCCGATTTCAGCACGCTTACAACGGCATCCAGGCTTTTAAATGATATCTTTTTGATGGTAGACTTACCTGTCTCAAAGAAGATTGCCTTTGCCGCTTTTTCTACCTGCATGATGACTTCCTTGCGGATTTCGGGGCAGCCGCCATTGGTCTTTGAATAGGTGTCCGGGCAGCGGTCAACGTCATCAGTGAAGCCATCGTTGTCCTTATCGGGTACCGGGCAGCCTTCGCGGTCGGCGGCACCGGCTACGTAGGGACATTTGTCTTTGTTGTCAGGAATACCGTCGCCGTCCGTATCCGGGCAGCCGTTGAACTGGGCAAGACCAGCTACGAGCGGGCAGGCGTCGTCTTTATCGCCCACACCATCGCCATCACTATCGGGACAGCCGTTGAACTGTGCCATTCCGGGAATGTCAGGGCACTGATCCTGGGTGTCTTCTATGCCGTCATTATCGCGGTCAGTGGGTTGGGCTTGAACAGCGGCAGCAACTTCCTCTTTTGTTTCTGCTTTCGGTGCGCGGTAACCAGGGTTAAACCAATAGATGACGCCGATGGAATGCTGCAGGTGGTTGACGTCATTGCGTGTAGCAGCAATCTTGTAGCCAGACTCCAGAATAAGGGACAGATCGCGCGCTTTATCCAGATTGATATTCAGGCCAGCGCCGAGTGGGATATCTGCACCGAAGAAAATATCATGATAGGAAGCATTAATTCCTGCGAAAACGTAAGGCGAGACGATCCAGCGTTCACGTGACAGGATATTGTAGTTGAAGCGAAAATCGGCTTCAGCGAGGAAACGTTCGCGACGGTTGCCGGGTTCATTGTACTTGTACTTTCTGACGAAATTGCTGTCGTTAGAAGAGGTCGGGTACTCGAGATTAGCCAGCGAAAGGCTGGTCATTACATCAAAATTGCGCGTTGCGGCAAACCAGTAGGACAGCTTCACCATTGGACGCCAGAGGAGACCGGAATACTTGGTAGAATCATAGTCGCCGCGAGCATCGTTGTAACTGTAGCGATACTTCGTGTTTGTAAAGTAGTTATCCACCTGCGGCCCGTAAAAGTCATAAGCACCGAAGTGCAGACCGAGGCCCCGCATCTTTCTGTCGCCGGATGACTGCGCGGTGGCAGCGGATACGCCAAGGACTGCGAGCAGGCCCATCAAGAATAATTTCTTCATAATGATGTCGTCTTAGTGATTCGCGGGATGGAGATTGACGATTATTGTTTCTTGAAGGTGCGTACAGCCGTGCCGAACGGAGATCCGGATACGATTGCGTACTTGTAGTTGGTATCTGTTGGCGCACGATGTAGGATGGCGCGGTCAGGTTTGCCATATTCATCCGTTACCCTGATGGTGCCGGCAGCTGTTGACTGTGGAGGTATCAGAAACGTAGTATCATCTGATTGCACAAAAAGCACTGGAAAAAGCAGGCTGGCATTGGCGGCGGTGTTCGCTACACCGCCCACATTGTCTAATTGATAAAGGCCTCTTGCCAGCTTTGTAACAGTGGTGATTCCACCCGTAGCAGCCCGCACATAAGAGCCCGCTACATTACTGGATTCCGGAATGTCTGTAACCGCCACATAAACGTTGGATGTGCTGTAAAAGCCATATTTATTGGTCGCTTTAGCATTGATGATGTACAGTCCAGGTGTTGTATTATCTATAGCATCCGTACCCACTATCTGTACTGAGTCAAACTCGTTCAGCGTTGAGTCATAGGCTGTTGCGTTGACTGTAGGCACTGCACCTCCGGTGTTGATACTGTAGTAGGGCAGGCCGACAAAAGAAATCGTTGGATATGATACCGTCTGTACCTGCGAAACCTTCTCGTAATCCTTATTACAGCTCTGCGTCAGCAGTACGCTTGCGGAAAGTGCTATCAATATTTTCTTCATGACTGTTTCTTTTATTGGCTTTAGTTGATGTCCCAATACACACGGTCGGTCACTACATGCTGACCGGGGAACTTTGCATTACGCGAAACTTCAACGTCGGGATACAGAAATATAGTTGGGAACGTGTTGATTTGGCGTGACGGCGATGCGGACAATACCAGAAAATTCGGGTAACCCGTGCGACGCCATTCCGTCCAGGCCTCAAAACCCTGATTGCCGTTCATGGAAAACCATTTTTGGGTGATGATATGCCGCACTTTCAGGGCTGTGCCTGCACCAACCGGATAGCGGCCCCAGTAGGAAGAAGTCAGGTAAGTTTTTGCTGCGGCCGAGGCCGTATCCACGCCATATGCCAGAAAGTTATAGTTGACCGCAGCTGCAAAAAGTGCAGAATCGTTTCCGGCCATCCACCCGCGCGCCACGGCCTCTGCCTGCAGGAGTTTGCTTTCATAGCTGGTGATCAGCTTAACCGGTGCTGTGGCGCCGGCAGTTGTTGTTACAGCGCCAGTAATTGGCGCAGGATAAGCTACCGCTGCTGCCGTAGCCGCCGGCAGTACTGATATACCCTGGCGCTGGCCATTAATTGCAGTAACCGTCGCGGTGGGTGGTGCGTAGAATTTAGTCAGGCGCGGATCGTTATTGCTGCGCAGGGAATCTACACTTGTAGAAGAGGCAACCTGATTTTGTCCCAAAAACTTTGTTTCCAGGTATAAAGGGTTCTGGTTGCCGGCAGTTGAGTAATAATTGATGTTGGCATCTCCCCCGTATTCAATAAAGCTACCGGGCAGCGCCATGGTAGCCGCTACACCCGCCTGGGCCTTGCCCGGAGCTACTTCAGAGAGCCGCATAAATAATTTGAGCCGTAGCGTTTTACCGAAGGAGCGCCATTTGCTCATATCGCCACCATAGATAACGTCATCTGTGGTCGGGTGGCTGGGGTCGGAAGTGTTGATGAGGGCAAGGCCATCGTCTACCAGGCGCACGAGGCCATCGTAAATATCGGCCTGCCGGTCAAATGCAGGAGAGGTAATGTTGCCCTGCTCCGGCTGACCCTTTAAAGCCTGGCTGAATGGCACATCGCCCCACGCATCGGTAATTATCTGATACGAATAGGCGCTGAGCAGCTTTGAGATTGCACGGTACTGATTGAGGTTACGCTGGACGGCAAGGCTGTCCATGCGCTGCAGGTCTACCAATGCCTGACTGTAGAACAGGGACCAGACGCGGTCGTATTTGTTCGCTGTAGGCTGATATTGCTCCAAATATTTATACTGGCTGGCCGAGGTACTCTGTGTCCAATGCTGGACCCAGATGGAGCCGTTAATATCCATGTCCACACCTACTGCAGAACCAATGGCGAGCTCAGCGGCGGGCAGCAGGAGGTTAGGCTGTACATTGAACGTAACATTGGGATTTGTATTGACGTCCAGATACTTTCGGCAAGATGTGGCACCGAGCAGCAGGGCAGTGGCAGCCGCTATTGTAATGGCAATATGTTTCTTATACATAAAGGCTGTTTGTTTTGCTTAAAGTTAAAACGTCAGGCGCAGGCTTGCACCATAGTTCCGTAAAGAAGGATTGGCACGGAAGTCAAAGCCTTGCAGGTTCGTATTGCCAGCAGAATTAACTTCAGGGTCAACATATTTGTTGCTGCTCGGCGTCCAGATGAACAGGTTGTTGCCAAACACAGATATAGATGCCGTTCCGAATGGCAGGCGCTTCAACAGGCCCTTTGGCAAAGTATACGAGAGGCTCATTTCCCGCAGCTTGATGTAGCTGGCGTCCACCATGTTCTGACCATCCGGGATTACGCTGTTCGCATACCAGTTATATACCGAAAACTTCGTAGTGTTTGGCACGTAGTTACCCTGAGCATTCTGATATACAGAGTTGGGATACACATACGGGTCGCGATTTTCCGTTTCCTGGGATGTACCCACAAAGCCCATTACGTCCTTTGTGCTGCTATAGAAAACGCCGCCTTGTTTTGTATCAAACAGGATATTGAAGCTCAGGCCCTTATAAGTAAGCGTTGTACCAAGTGAGGCCACATAATCCGGTTGGAAAGAGCCTTTGTAAACGATATTTGGTGCGATGAGCGGTGTACCGCTGGCGCTATCTACAATTACGCGGCCCATAGAATCAGTTGCGACGTCGGTGGCATAAAATGCACCGAACGGCTTGCCTAAGGCAGCATATGCAGAAACGCCTGATGCTCCGTTGATGAGCACGCGGCTGGCGCCTGCGTTAAGCCGGGTCACCTCATTTACATTTTTAGTGTACGTACCATATATATCCCAGCGTAGACCGTTTGGTATTTTAATTGGCGTTACACGCACGCTCAGTTCTACACCATGGTTGGTCACCTCGCCAACGTTGACTATCTGAGCGGTGTAGCCGGAGCTTGGAGCCACAGGCGTACTCAGGATATTGTCAATCGTTATGCTATTGTAGTAAGAGGCGTCAATTGATATACGGTCGCGGAAAAAGGCAAGTTCGGCGCCCGCCTCATATGAATTTGTTCGTTCCGGGCGCAGGTCCGGCGCACCAATTACATTGTTAAATGTATATCCGGGAACACCATTAAAAGGAAATAAGATGGTACCAAAGCCAGTGGCTATTGTTGCGCGCGAATAGGCCGTTGCATTGTTTTGATAAGCAAGCCCTCCAGAGCCTACAGACGCATAGCCTCCCCGGAGTTTACCGAAAGTCAACACATTTTGTACAAAGGATGTGTTCTTTAAAGCTTCTGTAAATACCCATGACACGTTTGTGCTCGGATAGAAATAGCTACGATTACCGGGTCGCAGAGTTGATGTCCAGTCATTACGTGCAGTTAATTCAAGGAAAATCTGCCGGCGCCAATCCACGCGTGCGCTACCGTAAAGTGCGACAATGCGGTTTTCGGTAAGGGTGTTATTTACAGTTACAGGGCCGGAAGCATTGCTGAAGTTGTAATAATCTGCAACGATCAAACCGTTTGATGTTGGGTCAATATCTGAAAGAAGTGTGTTAGTGCGCTGTGCAGTCAGATTGCCACCTACAAGGCCATTGAATCCAATGTCTGATGTAAGCTGCTTGGTGTATTGCGCAATCAAGTCGTTATACAGATTCAGGCTCGTAGACATCTGCTCCGTATAGCCACCAGGTCCGGGTGCAGGGCGTGGGTATCCTGCAATATAGGTCAGCCCATCATTATACACAGATTCGTAAGGGAGGAAATTATACTTAGGCGTCTTATTTGTAAAGCGGTCTGCAACAAAGTCTGCACCGAAGCGGTTGAACACATTCCAGTTCCCGGCTTTAAAGCCAAGTACGAAATTACCTAAGGCGCGGTCGGTACGATTGCGAGAGTCAAATTTGTCTGCCACCCAATATGGGTTAAAGGCGAAGTTGTTGAAATAGCCATAGCGGGAAACTCCGGTCTCATCCAAAAATCCGTATCCGTAAAAAGGATTCCCTAAATCCCGGCCTTCCCAGATAGGAATGTCGCGCGGCGTCTGCAACAGCGCATCCTGAGCGGAGCCGGTTGCCTGCCCTTGTGCCTGTACGCGGGTATTAATGTTTAAGTAGTTGAAGTTGATAGAAGAGTAGAAGTGGTTGGAAAGCTCTGTAGAGCCGTTGAAGCGTACGCTGTATTTATCGTAGAAATTATTGGGAATAATGCCTTTATTATTAAGCGTGTTGAGCGCGAGGTAATACGAAGACTTCTCCGTGCTTCCGCCAATGGCCAGATTGTTTTCCCATGTGGTAGCAGTATTATAGAATTTTTTAAAGTTGTCTTGTGCAGCGTAAGGCTTCACGAGGCGCATTCCGTTAATCTCCTGCCCCCACGGACGAAGCTTGCCATCTAGCGGCAGGCCCCAGCTAAAGTTTTCGCGCGGATCATCGGGCACGCCTTCAAATACATTGCCCTGTCCATACTTATCCTGCGTTTCAGGGTATTTCAACACATTAGACAGCGTATATGAGCTGGTAAAGGAAATATCCGCTTTGCCGGTTCCCTTACGGCCCCGCCCGGATTTAGTGGTAATCATCACTGCGCCATTAGCTCCGATTGAGCCATACAGCGCTGCGGCGGCCGGGCCTTTCAGCACCGTAATTGATTCTATGTCTTCCGGATTGATATCGTTGCCCTGATTACCGAAGTCAATTTGCTGCAACACACTGCGGCCATTTGTACGTGCGGTGTTGTTTACAGGAATACCATCTATTACAATCAGAGCATTGTTGTTACCGCCAATGGATTTTTCCCCACGGAGTACTACTCGCGTAGATCCGCCGGGCCCGCCAGTGGAAGAAGTAATGTTCACACCGGCAGTTTTACCCTGCAGCGCGGAAAGTGCACTTACCTGGTTACCCGCATTTAGTTCATCTGAGGTTACTGTTGTAGCAGAGTAGCCAATTTCCCGCTTTTCGCGGCGGATAGCCAGGGCTGTCACTACCGCGCCACTCAGTTCCTTGGCAGCCGTTGCCATGCGCACGGTAGTATTACCGCCGGGGGCTATTTCCTGTGTGGCATAGCCTACCGCCTGCACAACCAAGGTAGAATTGGCGGGTACACTTAGCTGGAAGTTTCCGTCCAGATCTGTAACCGTACCGATAGTCGGAGCATTCTTTACACTTACGCCCGCACCCGGCAGTCCTTGGCCTCTTTCATCCAACACCCGGCCAGATATGATCGTTTGCGCCCACGCAGCGCCGGCGCCAATGAACAGCAAAGCGAGCAGCGTCAACAGGATTCTTTTCATACGCGTAGTTTTATTTAATATGACTTTACCTTTTGCTCAACCGTATTATCGGGTGAAATAGAGGGTGAATTTATTATCCCTTTGTTATTTTCAAAACATTTTTTTCACTGTCCTATAACATTACCTTGTTCTCCTCTTAACACAATTATTATTCCACGGAGCCTAGGCCCCTTTTTTCATTGAATAATTTTGCCCAAAAGGCTGCTCCGGCAACATAGCGGTCAAGGCCTTTTTTCCGCGAAGAGCCAAAATAGCACTGATTATCAGCGGTATTTTAGCCCGCCGAAAAATTTCCTAATGAAAACCCTTGGCGGTACATGGTGTCTTCCCATACCTTTGCGCTCCGAATTAAAAAGCCGCTCTGTAAAAACTGCGGCCATTTCAGCAAATACCAAATGAGACACCTTAGCTTTAAAACACAATCGGCCAACGAGACTATCGTGAAGCGCGACTGGTATGTAGTAGATGCTACTAACCAAACGCTTGGCCGCATGGCCTCCAAAATTGCCCACGTGCTTCGTGGCAAGAACAAGGCTTATTACACGCCTCACTTTGATTGCGGCGACTATGTAATCGTTGTCAACAGCGGCAAGATTGTCCTGACCGGCAACAAGATGGAAGATAAGGAATATATGACCTATACCGGCTATCCCGGTGGTCAGCGCACCGAAACCGCCAAGAGCCTGGTAGCCCGCCGCCCGAACAAGGTTGTAGAGGTAGCTGTAAAGGGCATGCTGCCTAAAAACCGCCTCGGCCGCGCCATGTACAAGAAGCTTTTCGTCTATGAAGGCGCCGAGCACCCGCACACCGCTCAACAGCCTAAAGAACTGAAATAGTCTAAAGTCAATAGTAGAAAGTCAATAGCCGTCATCCGGCCTTTCTACGCTAAGCTTTCTACTTTCTACTAACTACTTTCTACTCTCAACAAATGGAAAAACAAAAAAACGCCGTTGGCCGCCGTAAGGAAGCCGTAGCCCGCGTATATATGAGCGCAGGTACCGGCAACATTACCGTAAACGGCAAGGAATATAAGCAATACTTCCCGCTCATGTACCTGCAAAATCAGGTAGAGCTGCCCTTTAAGACCATTGAAGGCACCGAAGGCACTTTTGACGTAACGGTCAATGTGCAGGGCGGCGGCCCGAAAGGCCAGGCAGAAGCTATCAAGATGGCTATCTCCCGCGCCCTGAGGAAGTGAATCCTGAATATCGCCCGGCCCTGAAAAAGGAAGGCCTCATGCGCCGCGACCCGCGTGCTGTAGAGCGCAAGAAGTTCGGTAAGGCCAAAGCCCGTAAGTCATTCCAGTTCAGCAAGCGATAAATCAAGTCTGAAGTTTAAAGTAGAAAGTCAAAAGCGTAGTGACCTCTCTCTCCACGCCTTTCTACTCCAAAGCTTTCTACTTTCTACTAACAACTTTATACGAATCTCCCCCATGGAAGAAAATAAAAGCCTTCACCAGCAGCTTCTGGAAGCCGGTGTTCACTTTGGCCACCTGCGGAAGAAGTGGAACCCAAAGATGCTGCCCTACATCTTCGCCGAGAAGAATGGCATCCACATCATAGACCTCAACAAAACCATTGAAGGCCTTCAGGAAGCAGCTGCTGCTATGAAGCAAATGGCAAAGAGCGGTAAGAAAATCATGTTCGTTGCTACCAAGAAGCAAGCTAAGGAAATCGTTTCCGAAGCCGCCGCGAAAGTGAACATGCCTTTTGTTACAGAACGCTGGCTGGGCGGCATGCTTACCAACTTCCAGACGATCCGCAAGAGCGTGAAGAAGATGCAGAGCATTGAAAAGATGCTGCAGGATGGCACGATGGACAGCGTTACCAAAAAGGAGCGCCTGACCCTTACCCGCAGCCGCGATAAGATGGACAAGGTGCTTGGCGGTATCTCCCAGATGGGCCGCACGCCTGCCGCCCTCTTCATGGTAGACATCTCCCATGAGCACATTGCACTTGCAGAAGCAAAGCGCCTTGGCATCACCACCCTTGCGATGGTGGATACCAATAGCGACCCAACGAAAATTGACTTCGCTATTCCGGCTAATGATGATGCTACAAAGAGCATTGCCATCGTGGTGAATTACCTGACTGCCGCCATTATGGAAGGCTTGCAAGAGCGCAATACGCAGAAAGAAGGCGAAGAAGAAGCAAACGCTGAAGAAGCTGGTGACGACAACGGAGCCCGCATGCAGGGCGGCGAAGGTGAGGAAGGCGGTGAAGGCCGTGAGCGCGGCGATCGTCAGCGCCGTGGTGCTACATCCGGCGTGGGCCGTAGCCGTACGGGCACCGGCGGCGGCGCGGGCGCCGGCGGACGTGCACGCACAGGCACTGGTGGTGCCGGCGCAGGAGGACGTCGCTAATTATTGAAACGCTATTTTGATTTATGATTGCCCCGCTGATCCAGCGGGGCAATTTTTCTTTACACAAACGGCAGTAGAAAAATTCTAACTGCCAGTTGTACGGTCTACAAATGAGCTCGCATCAATTATAGCCGGCTCATTTGATGATGCAGAAACAGAATGATAACCAATGAACCTGAAACAGAGTGCCTGCCGGAAGTGCCGGGAAATTGTTGCCGGAAAGCTGACAGCACTTAAAGACGCAATGCAGGACCTGGCAGCCAGTGCAGCGAATGAAACTAAAAGCACCGCCGGCGATAAATATGAAACGGCAAGGGCAATGCTGCATATCGAACAAGATCGCGTCCGGAAACAAATTGCAGTGCTTTCAGCCCAGCAAACAGTGCTGGATGCTATAGACCCGGACGTTCCGCTCCAGCGGGTTGCATTAGGCAGCTTTGTTGAAACAGCGCGTGCCACTTATTTCCTGAGCATTGCACTCGGGAAACTGCACGTAGAAGGACAGGATCTGGTTGCGCTGTCATTACAATCTCCGCTGGGTGCTGCGCTGAAGGGATTGCAGGCCGGTGATAAGTTCGTCATGAATGATGGAATAGAGGCCGTGATTAAGGCAGTGTATTAGTCTAACTATCGCCATTGAAATGCCACCGTTTACAAGCAATGTCCCGGTACGTTAGCTTTGACTAAAACAATCAGGCTCCATGAAAATATACATTACGTTCCTAACGGCGGCTTGCCTGCTCGTTTTCACTGCCTGTAGCACGCGCGGTGTAAAAGGCGGTGGAGCTTCCAGATCTGAAACGCTGGCGCTTCCTGCCAAAACCTTTGACAAGATAGCCATCAGCGTACCTGCGGAGGCGCATATCAGTGTTGGTGGTACACCTGGCCTGCGCGTAAATGGCTACACCAATATCCTGGCGCTCCTACGCACGAAAGTGGTAGATGCTACCCTTCATATCTACCTGGAAGACGAAGATCTGAGCACCGATAAGGATATTAAAATGGACATTAGCCTGCCGGCGCTTACCGGGCTAGAGCTGTCCGGCACCGGGCATGTAAGCATTGATAATACCGTTACGGCACCGGTTTTTAGCCTAAGCGCTTCCGGAGCCGGCACCGTGAGCTTTGCGGAGCTCCGAGTTCAGTCGTTTAAGGCGGATATGAGCGGCGCAGCCGATTTGGTGCTGAAGGGCGGCACAATCGGCGAAGGCAGCTTTGAAGTATCGGGCAGTGGAAGTATTGATGCCTTCCCCGTTACCCAACAGGCTGTTCACATCTCTATTTCCGGCACAGGTGCTGCGGAGGTGACGGCAATATCTAAACTGGATGCAGACATCAATGGCACGGGTTCCGTGCGCTATAAAGGGCATCCGGCGGTCACACAGGATATATCAGGCATTGGAAGCGTGCAGAACGCGAACTGAGGCGCCGCTCCCGAAGACTTTAAAAGTGGTACGACTTATTTCGCCTGCAACTCCGGATGCGGTTCTTTCTCGAGGCTGACCCCGGTTTCATCTTTCCTCGCCTCGCGGAAGTTGAGATGGCCTTTGGTTGCCGTGCCTATATAATTTGAGAGGAATCTATCCCGCGAGATCTTATAAGCCTGCTCCATATAATCAAGAACAGCCTTGATACGCTCCCAGCTATTCTCTTCGGACTTATTCTTATTCCTGGTGCTGCCACCGCCTGTGCCGGATATCACCACCCGGCAACTGCCGCCGCCCATCTGCGCAGCGAGGTCATCTAATGCACGCCTTGCTTCATCACTTAGCTTGGAAGAGCCAGGACTAAATGACAAAGAGCCATCTTTTAAGCTGCACTCCTGCCCCTGCGCAGTACCTGATAACAGGAGAATTATTGCACTCGTAATGAAGAATGAAATTGCTGATTTCATGACTAGCAGATTTTAATGGAAATTTTTATTCAGGTGCGGGCAATGATACTCAGAATGCACGAGAAATCATAATGACGCAATCGGCATTGCTGCCGCATCTACCAGGTACATCTCAACGGCGCCCTTATGCTTTGCCTCAATGCGACCCCGGTATTTACAAGGGTAGGTTTCTTTGACCAGCTCGTAAGTACTATGGGAGATATTGATAGCGCCGGCCAGTCCATGCTGCTCCATCCGCGCCGCAGTATTAACCGTATCGCCCCAAACATCGTAGGCAAACTTTTTGACGCCTATGATGCCCGCCACTACAGGTCCGGAGGAAATGCCGATGCGGATATTAAAGGCACTACGGGATTGGGTCCGTTCAGCCATAAAGGCAAGAATGTCTAAGCCTGCCTGCACCGCTCGCTGTGCATGATCTGGCTGTGGGAGCGGCAATCCGCAAACGGCCATATAGGCATCGCCAATTGTTTTGATTTTCTCTAAACCTGCGCGTTCTATGATGGCGTCAAAAGCAGTGAAGTATTCGTTGAGTTCCTGTACGAGGTTTTCTGGTGACATCTGCTCCGCCGCGCCTGTAAATGCTACGAAGTCTGTAAAAAGAACGCTTACATACTCATAATGCCGCGCCGCTGAGCGGCCGCTGTCTTTCAGCTCCTCGGCTACCTCGGCAGGCAGAATATTGAGCAGGAGCTTATCGGAGCGCCGCTTCTCCCGGGCAAGGAGGGTATTGGCATGCTGCTGCCGGCGGAAGCTTCTGGCAAGAATACCCATAAGGGCAAGCAGCAATGCGATGCCGGCAATGAAGGCATAGCGCTCATTTCGCTTTTTAGCAACGGCAAGGCTGGCTATCTGGATGTCTTTGTCTTTTAACTCCAGTTGCCGCGTCGTTTCCAGCCCGGCGATTTTTTCTTTGTTTTCCAGGCTGAAGATGGAATCTTTAAGGGCAGTATACTTGCGGTATGTTATCAGAGCCGCCTTAAAATCTCCATGCTGAGCGTAAGCGTCAGAAAGGGCTTGTGAAAAGTCAATGATGGCTTGATTGAATGCTACTTCCTGCGCTTTAGCTATGCCCTGCTCCAGGTACCGAATAGCATTGTCTAGCCGGACCATTCGGTCAGCGGGGTCAAGGGCAGTATCCTTCGCCATGTCTAAGTAGGTCTCGCCTATATTGCCCAGGCTGGCGGCAATAACCTGGCGGTCGCTCTCCTTTTCAGCAATGCGCAGGGCTTTGAGATACCATTCCATAGCAGCAGGTAAATCTCCTTTGGAGGCATATACGTTGCCAATGTTGCCAAGCTGGTTAAGCATGCCCCGCCGGTCATCCAGCGCTTCGGCGATACGTAATGCACGATGCATGTACTCAAGCGCCTGCGGATATTTGCCCTGATCATAATAAATGGTGCCGATATTGCCGGCGGCCAGCAGCTCGCCTCGCTTATCATCTGTCTGGCGGGCCTTATTCAGGCTGATGAGCAGGTAATCAAATGCCTTTTCGTAGTTCTTCTGACTGTAATAAACGGCACCAATGTTGCCGCTGACGGTTCCAATGGATTTTTCATCGCCCAGCTCTTCATGGATGCGGAGCGCGCTCATAAAGCAGTCCAGGGCCTGCGGATAGGCGGCTTTATGTCTGTAATTGTTGCCCAGATCATTGAAGGCGGCGGCCTCCCCTTTTTGCCAGCCCAGTTTGCGGGCCAGCGTCAAGGAGCGCTGCGCATATCGCAGGCCTTGCTCAGGATCGGAATAGCTGTATGCGAACGACACATTGTCCAGCAGCTTGACGGCATTCGTATCCTCGCCAGCCTTTGACACTTCCGCCAGCAGGGAGTCCAAACGTGCATCGCCTTGCTTTATCTGGGCGCTGCCGCCCGTCGCAGCAAGGGCCAGACAGAGGAGGACGAGCAACTGTTTCATCCTTTAATAATCTGCATGTTTGAGTTATCGCTGCAGGTCAGGGTGCGGCGCCGCAACATTGCTCGGGCCGTTTACTTCTGCCCCGCGTGCTGTGCGGAAGAGCACGGTATTAGCACTCGCCTCGTCGCTGCCATAAACAAAGACGAAACGGTTGCGGTCTATGTTTTTCTGATCGCTCATGTATTCAATTACGGCGTTGACGCGGCTCCAGCTTAACTGTTGTGCTACTTTGCTACCACCGCCGCTGCCCAGTATCACCACACGGCAGGCAGGACTGTACTGCATTTGGCCGGCCAGCGCATTGAGGCTGTTTTCCAGCGCGGGACTGATGGTATAGGAGCCGGTATTAAAACTGATGTTGCCCATTGCGATTCCGCTGCAAGGGTCATCACTGCCCGTCTGTGCCGGGATGAGCTGATCACTGCTCCGGCTCTGCGCAAGTGCGCTGCCGCTGCAAAGCGACAGCCCGCATATGCAGGCAAGCATGGGTAATATGGCTGCGGCTTTTATCATTATTAGGTTGCAGGAGAAATACAGGGAAATCCCATACTGCCGAACAATGATAGTTATAAAAGTTCAGGAATTTTTCTGGGGGAACGTAGCTGTATCACAGCCGCCTTGTCATAACATGCAGCACAGACGCACTGTTCTACCAATAATTGATTGCATATGACAAATTGATTGAAATAAACTTACTAAGTATTTGCCGCCGGTCCGCATCAACAAAACTCCGCAGGCTTTCCGGAAAAAAGCGCCTTGATGATGTAATGCTCAACGCAGCCGCTCGTACTCAAAAAGCGGCGTACCCTTATCGCCGGTACTGCTGTAGAAGCCCAGGAAATGCAGCTTATAAAGCTGTTCTTTACGGGTATTAAGGATATAACACTTCCGCCGGTTGACGGTATAGCTGGCACTCCCCCCGCTAAGGTCAACGGTCTTCCAGTCGTACCCGATTACGTTGCGGCTATTATTCATCCGCGCAGCAGCGGCAGTCGTCAGGTCAATGGCGGTGAAGTCATGGACACTATCGGCGGCGGCCAGCGTACGGCTGGGGTTGAGCAGCGCGCCGGTTACCAAATAAGGCACCGCCACCCCGAGGCTACCGTCGTACACCAGATCGCAGTAGTGGGTAAAGACAACGTCCCAGGCACTTTTTACCGGGTCTGGCTGTGTAATGCCTTTGCTGAATGAAAAATAGATGAAGTTGTAAGCAGTATCCTTGGCCAGCTTTACCTGTGTAGGAACCCCGCTGCCGGACAAAGGCATCCACTCCAGCACGTAGGCGCCATCATTTACGGAGACCATGCGCAGCTTTTGAATACTGCCATTGCCCAGCTTGAAAAGGTATACTTCTCCTTTGCTTTGTCCGCTGGCGCTCCGCCAATCGCCCGCCGCCGTGCCATCCGGCAGGCCTGAGGGATCGTCATATAGCCAGGCATTGCTGGGGGGCTGGCTTTTTACCGACGCCATATCCGTCTGGTGCGTATTGTAGGTAAAGACGCCCTGACCGCCGTTGAGGAACAAATGATAGCCGCCCTCAGCCGCCTCAAAGGCAATATCCCAGGAAGTTGGGTCGGAAGTATAAACGGCCTGTCCGCTTTCAAAGTCAAAGAAAACCTGCTTCTCATAATTTGGCCCCATAGTCACCGATGCGGACTGTGCCGTGCCGGCGGGCGGCAGCACAATAGCGCTTTCTTCTTTCTCGCAGGAAGAAAGGAGCCACGTCAAAGCCAATAGTAGAATGAAACCGCCGCGCATGTATTCCGGATAAGCCGCGCAAAGGTAGCCACCGCGATGTCAGGAGGGCGTCAAGAGCCCGGCCTTGCCGCCTTACTGCCCTACCTTTGCGCCGCAATGAATTTTCATAGAATCAACCGCCTTTTCATATTCGCTTCTTTACTGCTGCTGGCCGCCTGTGGTCGCGACAAGCGCTTCACCGTTATCGGCAATTTCACCAATATGCCGCAGCAGAAGGTGCGCCTTCAGGAGCTGCGCATTGACGACAAGATGATAGTCGTGGACAGCGGCCGGACCGATGAAGACGGCAAGTTTGAGCTGGCTGCCGAAAGCACCGAGCCCGCTCTCTATCAGCTCATCTTTGAAAGCGGCGTTTACATCATCCTTTCTCAGGATGAAGGCAACATCCGCCTTTCCGGCGACTGGCGGCAGATGCCTAACTACACCGTGCAGGGCTCTCCCGCTTCCCAAAGCATCCACGGATTTCTGCAAGTGGTCAATGAGCACATCCGCGATATCCAGACGCTGGACGGCGTTATCCGCCAGCTCCACACCGCCGGCCGCGACTCCTCCATCGCTTCCGCGCAGCAGGAACTGAGCAACACCACCACCGGCCTCACCCACTACATAGAGCAGTATGCAGACACAACGAAGTTTCTGCCCAACGCCCTCTTTGCCGTGCGCATCCTCAACCCCGCTGCCGAAGCCAATTATATGGCCGGGTTCATTCAAGGCCTGAAGCGCCGCTTCCCCGGCGCCGGGCAGGCTACAGAGTTTGAGGGGCGCTGGAACAAGATGATTGCGCAGCAGAACGCTGCCGCCAATGGCGGTCCGCAGCAGTTTACCGGTGGCCCTGTGATGGGCGCGGTAGCCCCGCCGCTGGCCCTGCCCAACCCCGATGGTCAGACGGTATCCCTCGCTTCTATGAAAGGCAAGTACGTGCTGGTGGACTTCTGGGCCTCCTGGTGCCGCCCATGCCGCGGCGAAAACCCGAACGTAGTGGCCGCCTTCAATAAGTACAAGGACAAAGGCTTCACCGTCTTCGGCGTATCGCTGGACGATGATAAGGATAAGTGGAAAGAAGCCATTCAGGCTGATGGCCTCACTTGGACGCACGTAAGCGACCTGAAGCGCTGGGAAAGTGTGGCAGCCCGCGACTATGGTGTGGAAAGTATCCCGACTAATTTCCTGCTGGACAAAGACGGTAAGATAATAGGCCGTGACCTGCGCGGCCCGGCGCTGGACGCCAAGCTGGCTGAGGTGCTCAAATAATACCCGAAAAGGCGCGATGTTTTAGGAATGAAGGACATGCCTGTGAATCCTGAAAGTCTCATTCCCGAGCAGCACGAAGGCCTTGCCAAAGAAGTCCGTCAGGTGACGGAAGCGGCGAATAGCGCCGAGGCGCTGCGCATTTTCCAGCGCGCCAAAGAACGCCTGCTGCAATCCGCCTGCTGGGCCGCCACCGCCGAGGGCGCTTCCGCAAAGTTTCTCCTTTACAGCCCCGATGGCCGCGAGATCCTGCATCGCCCCGCCGGCAACGGCGACCTCGTACGCATAGACCTGCCCGCGCCGGGCCGCACATCCGCCAGCGGATATGACTGGGTGCGCCTGGAAAACATTGCCGAAGGCACCGACGATAGCGGCGCGCCCTGGATAAGCCTTACCACCCGGCCCATGTCCGACCCCGAAGCGAAGAGCGAGGGCACAGCCCACTTCTTCTCCGAAGGCTCCACCGGCACCTTCATTATCCGCCTGCGCGGGAATGTGGTGGAGGGGCTTCATTACGGCCGCAATGAATTGCCCAATACCGAAGGCGGCAACCTCTTAGACAAAGCCCGCGCCGTGCTGGTGACTGCCGGCGCCTACCTCGGCCTGAGCGATGTGCAGTGGAGCAACCTGGTGAAAGGGCTGATAAGCCCTGATGCATAAATGCAAAAGCCCGGAGCGAACGCCGGGCTTTCCTGAAAAAGAATCAATAGCAATAGCTATGAGCCCGGAAACGTCTGCGGCGCCTCCTTCTTACCCCGCCCCGCATTCACAATAATGCGCGCACTCTTGTACTGATTGACGAAAGACGCGTTTTGGTCCGCGAAGGTGTTTATCATCTTATCCAGCCGGTGCAGGGCCGCCGCACAGGTACGGATGAGCGCGTCGATGTTCTGCCCGGCATCCTTCTTCTCGCCTATGGCCGTGCGCGGGGCCGCCATTTTTGTCTTAAAGCCCTCCGCATCCGCAAAGAGCTTGTCCAGGTCGGCCTGCTTCAGGCCGTAATCTTCAAGTTGCTCAAAAAGCTCCGTGCCTCGCGCATGTACCTCCCTCATCTTGGCGTACGCCTCATTGTCCGGCATATTTACAAGGTCTCCCCAGCTAAACATCATGGCGCGGTACAGCTCCTGATTGTCCTGTTCCAGCGCGTAGGCCTGGATAATGTCGCCGATGTAGTCCGCCTTATGCGCGGCGCTCAGCTCCAGGCTGCCTTTATCCACCGCAATGCCGCTCGTATCCTTGCCGCGCTCCTGCGCCGCCGCTATCAGTAGCGGCAGGGCATCTTCTATGATTTTCACCACCTTGCCAAAGGTCAGACGCGGCTGCCAGACGGCCTTATACCGTTGCAGCACATCGTTGGTGGCCTCAATCATGTTGTAATGATTGTTCTGATAGTCGGTCATGGGTAGATGTTGTTTGGTGGATGATGGATACACAATAGTAATAAAACTATCCAAAACAGAAAAAACCTCGTCGCAGGTCTCACAAAAGGCATCGCGACTGACAAAAAAGGCATTGCGGGTGCCACAAATGCCCTTGCGGGTCTTACAAAGGGCGTTGCAGGTGGAAAAAAGCACGTTCTGAACGCTGCAAAAGGCATAGCAGGCCGCAAAAAGCGGCTCGCGGATGCGGCAAAGGGCGTGGTGAATGCTGCAAAGGGCGTTGTGGGCGGAGCAAAGAGGATTTCAGGAGGTGTGGAAATAGTTACTGTTGTGCTTAGACCCCTGTCTAAGCACTCACGTGCAGAGGCTACGACCCAATCCGGGGATTGGCAGACCGTGGCGCGCTTAGACGGGGGTCTAAGCGCAACTGTGCCTTTTTTTAGGTGTCTAAGGAGAACGGGGCATGCAGCGCGGCCTTTGTGCGGAAGGGTGCTCGTGCCCTTGTGTTACGCACGAGCACGCCACGCGCAGAGCTTAGCTGCATGCTCGCGCGAGTGGTGAATCATTTAGTTTTAGACATTTCTAACTAAGGAGGTCGGCCATGGCACTATCAGATAAGCAGATGAAGGCGATGCTAATATTGTTTTTTGCTTTGGTCTTCGCTGCATTGGCTTGCGCTGGACTGCTCTTTTTATGCGATAGCGTATATGTTGTCGGAAGAAAAGACCAAATCACACCAGCAAGCGGAGGTTCCTGGCCTCTTTGGAACTATTCATTCGTTTATAACGGCAAGAGATATGAAGTAACTACAGAGGATCAAGGAAGTTATTTTATGCGCCATGATTCGTTGATATTCTTGAGAATAGTAAGACAGTTTCCAACGATGACAAGTATCCAAACAGACATACTTGTTCCACCTTGTATAAATACTACTACTCAGCCAGCTGCGGGATGGGATAGTATACCAGTTTGTGACTAACCTCGCAACCTCGCAGTGTGGGATTTGCAAATCGCACTAAGCGCGCATTGTACCTTTAAACCCATGCCCGCCCTCTTCTCCGAAGGAGCCTCCGCCACCCACCGCTACGCCGATGTCATCCTGCCCCTCGCCCTGCCGCAGGCCCTTACCTACGGCATCCCGGCGGAGCTGCAGGAGGCCGTGCAGCCCGGCATGCGCGTGGAGGTGGCGCTCGGCAAAAACAAGCAGTACGCCGGCATCGTGGCCCGCATTCATGGAGAGCAGCCCGAGAGCTACGAGGTAAAGCCCATCCGCGCCCTCATTGACGAGGCGCGGGTGGTGAGCGGCATCCAGCTCCGCTTCTGGGACTGGATTGCGCGCTACTACGCCGCCGCCCCCGGCGAGGTAATGACGGCCGCCCTGCCCGCCCACCTCAAGCTCAGCGCCGAGACCCGCCTCCAATGGGCGCCCCGCCACCCCGATGCGACGGTGGAATGGTCGGAAGGCGCGGCCCTCGCGGTAAGCGCCTTGCAGACCCGCGGCGCCATCACCATCACCGACCTGCGGAATCTGGTGGGCCGCAAGGCCCTCATCCCCGTGCTGCACGAGCTGCTGCACGCCGAGGCCGTCATCATCAACGATGCGCTGGAGGCCACCTACAAGCGCAAGACCGAAAAAGTCATTTCCCTCGCCCCAGATTATCAGACCGAAGGGGCCTTGCAGCCGCTCTTTGAAATTTTAGCCCGCGCACCGAAGCAGTTGGAAGCGCTCATGGCTTATCTCTCGCAAACCGGCAAGAGCGGCGCGGAGGTAAAGCAGGCAGAATTGCTGGAAGGCGGCAAGATTACTGCTGCCCAAATCAAGGCCCTCGCAGAGCGCGGCGTCTTCCAGATAGAAGAGCAGGATGTGGACAGAATCCGCTTTTCCGGAAAAGGAGGAACGGAAGAGATTGCTTTTACGCCCGCGCAGGAAAGCGCGTTTAAAGAGATGGAAGAAGGCCTCGCGGAGAAAGGCGTGGTGCTGCTGCAAGGCGTGACGGGCAGCGGCAAAACGCTGCTCTACATCCAAAAGATTCGCGACTGCATTGCGCGCGGCGAGCAGGCGTTACTGCTGCTACCGGAGATTGGATTGACCACGCAGCTCGTCCGGCGATTGTACGCCTACTTCGGCGAGGAATTGGGTGTGTATCACTCCCGCTTTTCCAACAATGAGCGCGTGGAAATCTGGGAGAAGGTCGCGGAAGGTCGCTACAAAGTGGTGGTTGGTCCGCGCTCTGCCATCTGGCTGCCCTTCCAGAAGCTTGGCGTCATCATCTGCGATGAAGAGCACGACGGCTCCTACAAGCAGCGCGACCCTGCGCCCCGCTTTCATGCGCGCGATGCGGCGATTTATCTGGCAGCGCTACATGGCGCGGGAACAATTCTCGGCTCGGCCACGCCGTCGGTGGAAAGCCTGTACAATGTGCAGGGGAAGAAGTACGCGTATGCGGCGCTGAAGGAGCGCTACAAAGGCGTGCAGCTGCCGAAGATTGAAATTATCAACGCGCGTTCTCTAGAAGCATCGCGCAAGACGGGCATCGGCATTCTGACGCCGGAGCTGATTGAGGAAATGAAGACGGCGTTGGAAGAGAAGAAGCAGATTATTCTCTTTCAGAATCGCCGCGGCTATGCGCCATTTCAAATCTGCACGCAATGCGGCTGGGTGCCGCAGTGCCGCAATTGTGCGGTGAGCCTCACCTACCACAAGGCACACGACAAGATGCAGTGCCATTACTGCGGCCTCGCCACGCCGGTGCCGCAAACCTGCGCGCAATGTGGCTCGAACCGCCTCGTGAGTCGCTCTTTCGGCACAGAGAAGATTGAGGAGGAAGTGAAGACCGCTTTCCCACTGGCGAAGGTGGCGCGGATGGATATGGACTCCATGCGCGGGCGCAATGCCCTCTCGCAATTGCTGGACAGCATGGAGGCGCGCCAGACGGATATTTTAGTCGGCACTCAGATGGTGGTGAAGGGCCTTGACTTTGCGCCGGTGGCACTGGTGGCCATCCTCAATGCAGACTCACTGCTCTCTTACCCTGACTTCCGGGTGAATGAGCGGGGCTTTCAACTGATGGAACAGGTAGCAGGCCGCGCCGGTCGTGCAGATGGAAAGGGGCGGGTATTGATACAGGCGTACAACCTGCAGCATCCGGCTTTGCAGTGGGTTGTTGACCATGATGTGGCGGCTTTTTACCGTCATGAGATCGGGTACCGGGAGTTCTTTGGCTACCCGCCTTTTTCAAGGATGATACGGCTGGTGTTCCGGCACAAGGAGGAGGAGCAGGCGGTAGCGGCGGCCGTTCAGATGGCGGAGGCTGTAGCGAAGCTGGAAGGCATCGGCATTCAGGGCCCGGCGGCGGGCATTATTCCGCGCGTGCGGAATCAGTATGTACAGGAATTGCTGCTGAAGTGCCCGAAGGATTTAAAGGTGCTGGAGACCGTGAAGACTTTTCTGAAAGAGCAGCGTGGGAAGATTTCTTCGGTGAAGGGATTAAAGGATGTGCAGATTGTGATTGATGTGGATCCGGCGTGAGGGGATTGGAGTGTTGGAGCGTTATTAGAGCAGCATATGAATTTATCTATCCGCCGCTTCATTCCCGCAGAATGGGAAGCATACAAAACCATCCGCCTTGAAGCACTGCGGGAAGAGCCGGGCGTATTTGCCAATCCATGTGCGAAAGAAGCCGCTTTTGAAGACAGCTTTTGGCAGGAGCGGCTCGTCAACCCGTATGTCGCTTCTTTCGGATTGTATTCAGAAGATGGGACGCTGGTTGGCCTCACCAGCATCAGCAGCACCGTTGAGCAGCCGGACGAAGCTTACCTTCAGCCAGTCCTACATCCGAAAGGAGCTGCGCGGGCGCGGCCTTTCACGCTTGTTGTATGATGCGCGGCTAGTCTGGGCGCGGGAACATGGTATCAGGCGCCTGCACATCGGTCACCGGCAAAGCAATGAGATTTCTAAGCGCGCGAATCAACACTACGGTTTTCAATATTCCCGCAGTGAGCCGCGCGTCTGGCCGGATGGCAGTAGCGAGGATATGCTGTATTACACACTGGACTTACAGCCATAAAAACAAAAGCACCTCTTGCGTAATTGCAAGAGGTGCTTTGATAAAAGCAGATTCTTTACCGGCGATAGTTTCTGGGCGCGGTATAGTAGCCCGTGCCATGACCATAGCCCTGACCGCGATGCCAGCCCGGCGCACGGCGGTGATTCATACCAACATCCACACCACGACGGCGGGCGCATGATTCAAAAATGGTCAGGAGCAAAAGCGCAAGTATTATCGCGGGAAGGTGTTTCATTCGCTGCAGTGCTGATTTTTGGAAAGGCAATATACAACACAGCCGGCTAATCCATTTCTGTAAGCCGTGCTGAGAATAATTTTACCGCTAAAGGGAGTGAAGCACAAATCGGGTCAGGCAATTGGCAGCTTTGGCCACCACGGCATACTCAACGGTATTATCGCATTGAACGCGGTGCCAGTTGTTATGGACGGCTTTGATAGGAATAGTAAAGGTGACAACGGGTATGCCGAGCTCAATCCATGAGAAAGCCTCGTCGCGGTCGCGCTCATCACCGATAAAGGCCTTGACACGGATGCGAAAGCCTTCACGCTCCAGCTCTGCTATGATTTCATCCAGGTCCGGATAGTTGTGGATGTTTTCAATGGACACGTCAAATCCTTCGTAGCCTGTCTCGTCGGCGCAGATGTCTACCACTATGACGGCGTCCTCATTTGGGTCAAGCGTCGGCGCGTCTGTCAGGTAGCCGTATTCTTCGCCACGGTTGTGGTAGATACCAATATGGCCATCCCGCTCCAGTTGCGCCATGCTCTCGTGCTGGTAAAGCGCGAGGTAGGTGGTGAGCACACCTATGAAATTGTCCAGCAGCCCAATGTGTTGCCCTTTCTGAAAGGCAATCTTCGGGTTATTGAAGACGGTATCCGTATGCGGAGAAAGCAGGATCATGGTTGGCAAGGTAGCAGGCCTGCTCCAAAAACAAAGGGACGAATGCCCGGCATTAATAACCGCAGCTTTACGCGCTGGCGGCTTAGTAACGGCGCGGGCCGTAGTAGTGCGGATGATGATGCATGTGCGGAGGTGGCGGTCCGTAATAGCGTGGCCGTGGCCGGTAATAGCCGGGCCCTGCTACAATGCAGGAAGACAGGCCGATGGAGCAGGCGGCAATCACGAGGAGGCTCTTCACAAATTTCATTGCTTGCATGATTGAATTAATGAGCCTCTTAGAGAGCAGGAATTGTGCCAGGTTTAATAGCGGCTGCGAATCCTTTCCCGCACCTTGATCTAACGTCGGCGCTGCGATGGCTGTCTTTGCTCAGGCCGCACGATTGTTGAATTAGCAGCTATTTGGCTTTTTATCAGGTTTCTTTGTCTTCTGAAAATCTCACCTTACAAGCTTATGCTTAAACAATTACTGTTACCTCTGGCACTGCTGCTCGCCTGTACCGGCGCTTCCGCACAGTTCCGCTATATCTTCAAGGATACGACTACGCCTTATGTGCCATTGGGCAGCGGGGCCACTACGCTGACCGGAAGCACGCCCTGGGATGCCTTTTCCAGAAACTTTACGGCGCCGATGCCCTTCTCCTGGAAAATGGACAGTACCATCACTCTCACCGAACTTCCGCTGCTGATGGGGCTACCATCCACATGCGTTGATACCAGCGACTATGGCGATGTGAATGGATTTATGTTCGCCGACCTTACGGAGCTTACCGACCGCGGCATTCAGGGCAGCTCCTCGCTTTCGCCCATCCGTTATATCACTACCGGTGCTGCGCCGGCGCGCGTCTTTAAGCTGGAGTTTGCCAACGCCGGCTTCGCTTACGAACTGTCTGGTTACAACACGCTGAACGATTCTATGAACGTGCAGATATGGATCTACGAAGGCTCTAACATCGTGGAGCTGCATTATGGCCCTTCTCAGATTACTTATCCAAGCGATTACTTCGCTACCGGCAATAACCAGACGCTCATTGGCTATCTGAAACACTTGGACCTTAGCAGTGGCTCCGCCGGCGTTATTTATTACATCAAAGGCAGCACTGCCGGTACCACCGGGATAGACAGCCTCCCTATCTCCGCATCCTCGCCACCTACCAACAACCTTGCCGGCTGGCCTGCCAGTGGCCGCGTGTTCCGCTTCACGCCGCGCAAGCCTGCCTGCGCTCCGCCGGTGTCCGGTTTTACCGCTGCCGCGCCAGTCAATCATAGCGTCACCTTTACCTATACCGGCACCGCTACCGGCCTGGACAGCCTTGTATGGGACTTTGGCGATGGCAACAAGCAGAAGGTTATCGCTGCCTTTACTACTCCTATCACCCACACCTACGCGCTTAATGGCCGTTACAACATCAGTGTGACTGCCTACAACTCCTGCGGAAGCGCCACCTCCACCAGCCTGCAAAGCGCGGTATCCGTTGGCAGCATTGCCAGCCTGCACGGTGTGAAGGCCTACCCAAACCCCGCCAGCAACGAACTCAGCATTGACGGACTTGCTAACGGCACCGCCACTATTCTTTCCCTCACCGGCCAGGTACTGCTCCGTGCAGAGGTGAGCAGCGCCCACCAGATACTCAACATTACCGCCCTCCCCGCCGGCACTTACAATCTTCTGCTCAACGCAGCTAACGGCGCATCAGGTGCCATGCCTTTCTCCAAGCTCTAAGCATTCTTCAACACATAAGAAAAGCCCCGCCAATCCGGCGGGGCTTTCTGTTGGTTGTGGTGTGAAAATAGCTTTACTGCTCGTCAAACTGTGTGGTCAGCTCCTGCTCAAAGCGGGGGCATTCTATACGATCCATCGCGTTTTCCTTCTTCGGGTAGCGGCCGCGCACATACACGCTCATCTCCCAGCCGCCCTTGGAGTTCAGCGATGGCTTGAGGGATGATGTCGTCACGTCGTAAGACATGGTGAAGGAGTACATGTTGTAGTCCACCTTCATTGTAGGGATCAGCGCGTCTTTCCAACGCACGAAGCAGCCGGCGTGGAGCGCAAAGGCCTTGCCTTCCGTAATCACCTCGCGGAACGATACCAGCCCGCCGAAGATCGTCTCCTGGTAAGGGTGCTGATTGCTGTAATTGGCCGTAGCCATCAGGCCAAAGTTGCGGTTCAGGCGCACCGTGATGCCGGCGTTAGCTGTATACTTCGCGCTCAGGCGGATAAAAGTCTCATTCGGGTTAAAGCTCTCCTTCGGCTTCGTTACGTGCCACGCTGCCCCGCCAAAGTAGTAGTTCACCTCATTATTAGGCCCCGCGCTCGAGTTGAACGACACCCCCGCGCTTACATCGTAGTGCGAGATCTTCTGAAACGTCATCGTCTCCCCGTTCCCCGCATTCGCGTCAAAGCCGCCAATCCACTGATTGTCCAGCGTCATCTTGCTCGGGTCCACCGAGCGCTGGATGTAGCCCCCCGCAAAGCCCGCGCTGAGATAGCTCCCGTGGCCGTCGTACAGGCGCTTGTTGTAATTCACCGCACCCACTATCTGCGTGCTGTTGAAGTCAATGGCCCCCGCATGGTCATAGCTCACGCTGGCGCCAAAGGAGAGGTAATCCTTCAGCTCCTTGTTGACCAGGATGCGCGTCTCCGCGCTCGCTATCACCGTCTGGAAGGGGTTGGATATGTTGCCCCACTGCGTGCGGTAATTCACCCCCGCCTTATAATCGCCGGAGAAGACGCCCGTCAGCGCGGGGTTGCGGAGGATGGCATTCTCATAAAACTGGGAGAAGTGAATGTCCTGCGCCCGTAGCGCGCCACCGCTCAGCAGAAGGGCGGCGCCGATGGTAAAGAGTTTTTTCATGCTACACGGTTTTCTATTGTAAAGGTTATCGTTGTTTGATATGATTTGTTTGTTCCTCAGCTTTCTGTTCGCTCCCCGCCTTCCGTTGCGTCGCACGTTTCAGGGTTCGGTTCGCTGACCGGGCTATTCACTCAATTGAGATTCTTTCTATCACAGTCGGGATAACGTTTATCACGCCCGTGATAAGCCTTTCCTGCGCCGTGATAACATTTATCACGGGTGTGATAGCGGTTATCTCAGTCGGGACAGCCATTATCCCGGTCGGGATAACGGTTATCACAGGTGTGATAAAGATTATCACGGGTGTGACAGCTATTATCACGGACGGTCGGGATGCTAAGTGGAAAGCCCCATAGACTGACAGCCCCTGAAACGTGCGACGCAACGGATGACCGGGAGCGAACCGAAAGCCGACTAAATAAAGAACTTCTTTGTGTGTTGGAGGGTTGGAGCGTTGGAATGTTTGAATGTTACCAAACGCTCCAACGTTCCAACATTCCAACGCATTTACCGGATCAGGGAGATGTCGCCCTTTGTCTGGAGGTGCTCACCGTTGGTGCACACGCCGTCCATGATCCATACATATACATCAGGCTTGAGGGGTTGGCTCCTGAAGGTGCCGTCCCAGCCGTATGTCTTGTCGTTGACCGGCATGTTGGTGCGTTCAAAGAGCAGCTCGCCCCAGCGGTCGTAGACGCGGAAGCGGTCCACGCGGTCTATACCCTTGCCGTGTGGGTAGAAGCGGTCGTTCTGGCCGTCGGCATTGGGGGTAAAGGTGTTGGGCAGCCATATCTGGGAGCCGTCGCAGCGCACGTGGATGGAGATGTCATCCTGGGCGGTACATCCAAAGTCGGAGGTGACGGTGACGATGTATGTCATATCCACGGCCGGGGAAGCCTTGGGGTCGTTGCAGTTGATGCAGGAGAGGCCATCGGCGGGGCTCCAGGAGTAGGTCTGGATGTCGGTACCGGTAGCATTGATCTGGGCAAAGTTGCCGAGGATGATGCTTTGGTCGGGGCCTGCATTAACGGTAGGTACGGGGTGTACAATCACGTCTGCGCTGAGGGTATCAGAGAAGCACTGGCCCTGGCGGATGACCACTTTGTAGGTGGTAGTGGAAGGCGGATTGGCGGCGGGATTAGAGCAGGTAGTGCAGGAGAGGCCAATGGCCGGCGTCCAGGTATAGGAGTCGCCGCCGTGGGCGTTCAATTGTACAGAAGCCCCCGCGCAGACCTCACCACCAGGCCCGATGGATACGGGATTGTGCGGGATGACGGTGACGGCAACCTGATCAGAATCCACGCAACCGTGCACGTCGGTACCTATTACCACGTAGGTGGTATTGGTCATCGGTGTAGCCTTAGGATTGACGCAGGCGGTGCAGGAAAGGGTAGCGCCGGGCATCCACTCATAAGACTGAGCGCCGGAGGCCTGGAGCTGTGCAAAGCCACCCGCGCAGATGGTCTGGTCGGGGCCGGCATTGACAGGCGGCTGGTTGTAGAGGCTTACCACAACGGTATCGCTGTTCACGCAGCCATTGGCGCCGGTGCCGACAACGGTGTAGGTGGTGGTAGCCGCAGGCGATGCGGTAGGATTAGCGCAGGTAGTGCAGGAAAGGCTGATAGCGGGGCTCCACTCGTAGCTCAGGGCGCCGGTGGCGTTGAGGGTGGTGCTGTTGCCCTTACAGATGCTTACATCAGGGCCGGCGTTCACATTTGGCAGCGGCAGTACTGTGATGGTCGTATGAGCGGTATCCACGCAGCCGTAGCCATCGGTTCCGGTCACCACGTAGGTGGTAGTGGCGCCAGGCGTAGCCACCGGATTTGCGCAGCCGGTGCAGGAAAGACCGGAGGCAGGGGTCCATGAGTAGCTAAGGGCGCCGGAAGCGTTGAGTTGTACGGGCGCGTTCAGGCAGGTGCTCTGCGCGGTATCTACAGATACAACGGGCAGCGGACGGAAGTTGACGGTGAAGGTGGTAGAATCAGTACAGCCGAGGCCGGAGGTGCCTATTACCTTGTAAGTAGTAGTGGCGGTTGGTGTTGCGGTAGGGTTGGCGCAGGTAGTGCAGGAGAGGCTTGCAGCCGGGCTCCAGGTGTAAGTAGCCGCGCCGGATGCGGTCAGTACGGTATTGCTGCCTTCGCAAACATCTGCCTTTCCGGAAACGGTAACCACTGGCAGCGGATTGACTGTAACAGTTACGGAACCGGTGCCGATGCAACCGTTGGCACCTGTGCCGGTAACGGTGTAAGTAGTGGTAGCCGCAGGGGTAGCCACAGGGCTGGTACAGGCGTTGCAGGAAAGTGATGGTGATGCGCTCCATACGTAGCTCGCACCGCCGGAAGGTGTCAGTGTTACAGACCCGCCGGGGCAGATGCTGGTATTGGTACCTGCAATGATTGTTGGCAGCGGCTTGACCGTCACTATAACAGTATCATTGGCGGAGCAGCCGGCCGCGCTGGTACCGGTCACTACATAAGTAGCGGTGGCAATAGGCGAAGCAGTCACAGAAGCGCCAGTGGTAGCAGAAAGGCCTGCAGTCGGAACCCAGCTATAGATGTTGGCGCCGGTAGCAGTCAGGTTTACAGACCCGCCCGCGCAGAAGGCGGTGTCCACGCCGGCATTCACAACAGGCAGCGGATTGACGGTAACGGTAAAGGTGGTGGTACCTGTACAGCCTACGCCGGAGGTGCCGGTGATAGTATAAGTAGTGGTAGCCGTTGGCGATGCCGTAACGCTGCTGCCCGTGGTAGCAGAAAGGCCGGTTGCCGGGCTCCACGAGAAGGAATTAGCACCTGAAGCAGTAAGCGTTGTGCTGCCGCCCGCGCAAATAGCGCTTGTACCGGCAACGGTTACACTCGGCGTTGCATTCACGTTGACCGTGACTGTAGCAGTGCCCGTACAACCTGCGGCATTCGTCCCAGTAACGGTATAGATGCTGGTAGTTGCAGGTGAAGCAGTCACCGAAGCACCCGTAGTAGCGCTGAGGCCGGTTGCCGGCGACCATACATAAGTAGCAGCGCCGCTTGCTGTAAGCGTGGTGCTGCCACCGGGGCATATAGACACATTCGGACCAGCAGATACAGTCGGCAATGGATTAACCGTAACTGTGACGTTAGCAGTGCCTACGCAGCCGGTGCTGCTGGTGCCGGTAATGGTGTAAACGGTAGTTGCGGTAGGCGCTGCGGTTACGGTCGTGCCAGTAGTGGTAGAAAGGCCGGTTGCCGGGCTCCAGGTGTAAGTGCTTGCACCGGAGGCAGTCAGCGTTGTTGAAGCACCCGCACATATGCTCTTATTCGCACCGCCACTTACAACAGGCAGCGGGTTGACAGTAAGCGTAAATGTAGTAGTAGCGGTACAGCCGACGCCGGAAGAACCAGTCACCGTATAGGTAGTTGTGGCTGCAGGCGATGCGGTAACCGAAGCGCCCGTGGTAGCAGATAGGCCGGTAGCCGGGCTCCAGGTATAGGTGCTTGCACCGGAAGCAGTCAGCGTTGTATTGGCACCGGCGCAAATAGCGCTATTGCCGCTGACAGTTATCGTTGGATTGGCATTGATGCTCACTAGAACACTTGCATTCATGCTACAGCCGTTAGCACCGGTACCTGTCACCAGATAAGTTGTATTAGAAGTGGGCGAGGCTATAACCGTGGCGCCGGTAGCAGCGCTCAGGCCGGTAGACGGCGACCATGCGTAAGTGACGCCACCTGTGGCC
Source organism: uncultured Bacteroidota bacterium (assembly GCA_963782125.1). Taxonomy (GTDB): domain Bacteria; phylum Bacteroidota; class Bacteroidia; order Chitinophagales; family Chitinophagaceae; genus UBA1952. The sequence goes on along the minus strand of CAWAID010000005.1, from coordinate 377,362 downwards.
GTAAGCGTGGCACTGCCGCCCGGGCAGATAGAAACATTCGGGCCTGCCGTGATAGTAGGCAATGCCTTTACAGTTACCACAACGGTATCGGACTTGACGCAGCCGTTGCCGTCAGTGCCGGTCACTACATAAGAGGTAGTGGCGAATGGTGAGGCTGTGACAGATGCCGTATTCGTGCCGCTCAGGCCGGTAGCCGGACTCCAGGCATAGCTTGTACCGCCTGTAGCATTGAGCGCTACTAAGCCGCCGGCACAGAAAGCCGTATCCAGCCCGGCATTTACATTCGGCAGATTATTCACTGTAACTGTTACGGTAGTGGTGGCCGTACAGCCAATGCCGCTTGTACCGGTAAGGGTATAAGTAGTTGTAGTTGTTGGCGACGCTGTTATACTACTGCCGGTTGTGGCGGAAAGGCCGGTAGCCGGGCTCCAGGTATAAGAATTAGCGCCAGAAGCAGTAAGCGTTGTTGCATTACCGTAGCAGATGCTGGTTGTGCCAGCAATAGAAACAGATGGTGTTGGATTAACGGTGACTGTGACGGTTGTTGAATCCTTGCAGCCCGTTGCGTTGGTACCTACTACCTTATAAGTAGTAGTAATAGCAGGTGTAGCCGTTACAGAAGCACCGGTTGTAGCAGAAAGGCCGGTTGATGGGCTCCACACATAAGTAGTAGCTCCGCCAGCAGTAAGCGTTACCGAATCGCCCGGACAGATAGACGTATTAGGGCTGAGCGTCACGGTTGGACGCGCATTTACCGTTACCGTATCGTTGACAGTATTCTGGCAGCCGTTTGCGTCCGTGCCGGTAATGTTATAAACAGTGGTAGTGGAAGGATTAGCCGTAATACTGCTGCCGGTTGTTGCGGAAAGGCCGGTAGCCGGGCTCCAGGTGTAGGTAGCGGCACCGCTCGCCGTAAGCACTGCTGATGCACCTGCGCAGATAGGCGCGGGCGATGCAGATACTATAGTAGGCAGCGGATTCACCGTGACAGAAACGGTTGTGGTGCCACTGCAGCCTACGCCGCTTGTACCGGTTACGGTGTAGGTAGTAGTAGCCGCAGGATTGGCGGTAACAGTAGCGCCGGTCGTAGCAGAAAGGCCGGTTGCCGGGCTCCACACATAGGAAGTAGCGCCGCCCGCGGTCAGCGTTGTAGCGCCGCCGGCACAAAATGCATTGGCACCGCTTACAGTAATGACGGGCATGTTGTTCACATTCACGGTTACCGTGCTGGAATCTTTACATCCTGCCGCGCTTGTACCAACAATCTTGTATGTGGTAGTTGCAGCGGGCGTGGCTGTTACCGAAGCGCCGGTTGTAGCAGAAAGGCCGGTTGACGGCGACCATACGTATGTTGAAGCGCCTGTAGCATTGAGCGTCACGGAGCCTCCGGGACATATAAACTGGGCTGCACCTGCGCTTACTACTGGTAGCGGGTTGATCGTAACAACAACAGTATCCGTTTTGGAGCAACCATTTGCATCCGTGCCGGTAACTACATAAGCGGTGGTTGCGGCAGGGCTCGCCGTTGGCGATGCGCAGCTGGTACAGCTCAGGCCCGTGCTTGGGCTCCAGGAATAAGAGGTGGCACCCGAAGCGTTGAGCACGGTGGATGATCCTGCACAGATAGTCACGTCAGGACCTGCATTCACAACAGGCAGCGGATTAACTGTAATGGTCTTGCTGGCTAGTCCGTTACAGCCCGCGCTGGTGCCTGTTATCGTATAGGTAGTTGTGGCCGTTGGGCTGGCAATTACGGTAGTGCCGGTGGTGCTGCTCAGACCGGTAGCCGGGCTCCAGGAATAAGTGGACGCGCCGCTTGCAGTAAGCGTGGCAGCAGAGCCATTACACAATGCAGATGGGCCGCTGATGCTTACAATCGGCAATGGCGTAACGGTGACGACCGTAGCTACAGCAGTGCTACAGCCAGAAGCAGTACCTGTAACAGTATAGGTAGTGGTTGCTGATGGCGTAGCAATCGGGTTGGAGCAATTGGTACAGGAAAGGCCTGTTGCCGGGCTCCAGGAATAAGCGCTTGCACCCGAAGCGGCAATAACCGTGGAGCCGCCTGCGCAAATCGTATTGCCCGGCGTGGATGATACGGTAACGACGGGATTATTGGTAACTGTCACAACTACCGTGGCCGTAGTGGCGCATAGTGTTGCGCTATTCGTGCCTGTAACTGTATAGGTGGTGGTTGCTGCAGGGCTTGCCGTTGGCGATGCGCAGCTGGTGCAGCTTAGGCCCGTGCTTGGGCTCCAGGAGTAGGAGCTTGCGCCCGAAGCATTAAGGCTTACGGAACCACCGCCACAAATAGACTGCGCACCGCTGACTGTCAGAGCAGGAACCGGATTAACTGTCACAGTAAGTGTGCCTGTGCCGGAGCAGCCGAGTGCTGAGGTGCCGGTAATGGTATATACTGTAGTTGTAGGTGGCGTAGCAGTTGGATTGCTGCAATTGGTACAGCTTAGGCCGGTAGCGGGAGACCAGTTGTAGGTAGCAGCACCACTAACGCTTAGTGTGGAAGATTGCCCGGCACAGATAATCGGGTTCGTGCCTACTACCATTGGGGCCGGATTGACGGTAACCGTCTTGTACACTGTATCCAGGCAGCCGCCGCTGGTACCGGAAATGAGGCGTACGGTATAAGTGCCACCTGTCGTATAGATATGCGTCGGATTAATGGACGTAGCGGTGCCACCGTCGCCGAAGCTCCAGTTGTGCGTAGCGATATTGGAAGTAACCGCGTTAGAAGTATCCGTAAACTGTACTGTTGTATTAGCGCAGGCGGGGTTCGGATTTACGGTGAACCCGGCGTGGATCTTATTGACTTTGATTGAATCCGTTCCTACTACGTAAGTGCTGCAACCACCGGCATTGGACAGAATAAGCTTCGGAAAGTATACGCCTGGCTGCGTATAGGTATAACTTACTGATGTGGCTGATGTGGTTTGCGTAATACCATTATCAAAATCTAGAAAGTGAGGGAAGTGGTATTCAGCGTTGTAGCCGAGAAAGTGACTGTAACGGGATTACAACCTGCAACAGGGGTGTAATTGAGGGTTCCGGATGGGCCTGTGTTTACAAAAATTGTATGGTAGGAAGTATCCTTACAACCGTTCGCGTTTGTCGCAACCAACTTTGCAGTATAAGTGCCTGGAGCAGTATAGGTTGCCGAAGGATTGGTCAGGAAGGACAAGCTTCCGTTACCGAATATCCATAAATAGCTGACAGCATTGACGGATGTATTTGTAAAGTTCACAGTGAACGGCGGGCAGTAAGCGGTTGAGTCACTTACTGTAAATGAAGATTGAACAGGAGATACATTTATATAGTTATTCTTAGTCAAAGTATCCTTACAGCCATTGCCATCTGTCACAATGAGGCCGACTGTATAATTTCCATTACTTGTATATATATGGGATGGACTCATGGCGGCAGATGTTCCGCCGTCTCCGAATGTCCAGTCATAACTAAGAGTGGGTATACCAGTTGAGGTGTTAATAAAGTTGACTGTCTGATTGAGGCATGCCAGCGGATTGGACGCAGTAAACTGCACCGTAGGCTTGTTGACCAGAATAAGGTTTGCCTTTGTCAATGAATCTCTGCAACCACCGGTTTCTGTTACAATGAGCGTGACGCTATAATTACCGGCAATGGTGTACAAGTGACTTACACTTGCACTGGTACTGTTCAAGATGGTACCATCACCGAATATCCACTTTCGGTTGATAATGGAACTTCCGGAAGACGGGACGGATTGATCAGTAAAAGTGATATTCAGCGACCCGCAACTGCCAAAAGCCGTGTTTGTAAAAGCAGCGGTCGGGCTATTGACATGGATACGTGCTACTTTGGTCAAAGAGTCAAGACAATTGATCCCGTCTGACACGATCATTTTTACAGTGTAGGTACCTGAATTTGTGTAAGAATGCGTTGAAAAAGTGCCACCTGAAGTAAATCCATCACCAAAATTCCAATAGCAGTAAGGCCACAGGTTTGTTTGATTCAATGTGACAGCATTGCCCTTGCATACTACGGTGTCGCTTTCAGTGAACGACATGGCGGGGTCAAATACATTGATATAGTACGATTTAGTGCTTGTGCACCCAGTGACGCTGCTTGTAGCAGTAAGCGTTACCGTGTAATATCCATAACTAGCATAAGTATGCGTGGCATTCGCTGTTGTAACAGCACTGCTTCCATCACCAAAATTCCAGGAATAGCTTGTCGCACCCGTAGATGTATTGGTAAACGTCAGCTGCTTTCTATTACTACAAACAAAGGCATATGTAAAATTTGCAAGCGGGTTTTGAACCGTTATATAGTTATTCTTAACCACTGTGTCATTACAGCCATTATTGGATGCAATGAGCATTACGCTGTAAGTTCCCGGTGTACCGTATCCATGGGTGGGGTTGGCGCTGCCGGAAACGGTGTTATCACCAAACAGCCAGGTATAGTTGCTCGCATTAGAAGAAGCATTAGTAAACGTCACCAGGCTATTGACACAGACCGTTGTCGGAGCAGCAGAAAATGCTGCAACAGGCTTAGTACCTACCAGAACAAGCGATGTTGTTGTAGCAGTACAGGTTCCGGCTGAGACCGTTAAGGTCAGGGTGTAGGTTCCCGGTGTTGTATAAGTATGGGACACAGAGGAACCGGTGCCCGAACCGCCATCGCCGAAATTCCATGAGTACCCGGTAATCGGTACAGGGGAAGTTCCGCTGCCTGTAAATGACCCGGTTGCCGGCGCGCATCCGATGACTGAATTTCCGGAAATAGTTGCGATAACCGGTTGTACCACTACATAAGCGGCTTTCGTCAGCGTATCCGTGCAACCATTGGAGCTGGTGGATACGAGCTTGACCGTATAGGTGCCGTTCGCGGTATACGTATGCGAAGGATTGGGGCTTGTACTGGTAGTGCCATCGCCAAAAAGCCACAGATAGCTTACCGCGCCGGTCGTATTGTTCGTAAACGTAGTTGTAAAAGGCGCACTGCAGCTTGCCAGCGGCGTACCCGTAAAAGATGTAGAAGGCCCGGTAGCCACTGTTACTGTATGCGTCACGGAGTCGGAACAGTTACCATAGTTTACCACCAGCTTGACGGTATAGGTGCCTGCAGTAGTGTACGCGTGGGTAGGATTAGGCAGCGTAGATGTGGTGCCGTCACCAAAATACCAGACACTGCCGCTGGTGCCGGGCGTTGTTGTATTCGTAAAGCTGACCCCATTGCCGGTGCAGGTACTTGTGGCGCTCTGGGTGAAGCTGGTAGAAAGCAGGCCAATGTTTACGAAAGCAGGTTTAATAATGGTGTCGCTACAGCCGCCGGTGCCTTTGGCAATGAGCGTAACGGTGTAAGAGCCGGTGGTCAGATAAGTATGCGTAGGATTGGCAAGCGTTGAGCTGTCGCCATCGCCAAAAAGCCAGAAATAAGATGTAGCACCAACAGAGCTGTTCGTGAAGGTGGTAGTGACGGGCGCTGTACAGGAATTATTATTGGTGGCGCCAAAGCCTGCAACCGGTTTACCTAACACGCTGATATAAGAGCTCTTTGTGAGCAGTTTGGTACAACCTGCAGAATTAGACACGACAAGCGACACGGAATAGGCACCAGGAGCTGAGTACGTATGGTTTGGCGCAATGGCGGTAGAATAGGTGCCATCGCCGAAATCCCAGTAATAACTGCCCGAGCCGGGTGCATTAAAGGTGGATGCATTATTAAACTGCACCACTTTAGACCCGCATCCTGCAGAACTGTCGGTTGCAGTAAACACCACCGACGGTGCCGGCAGGATCGTGATGTAATTGGTAAGAGTCTTGGTACTGCTGCCGGAGGCATTAGTTGCCGTCATCGTCACCGTATATGAACCGGGTGTGCTATATGTGGTGGACGGGTTTTGCTGGGTAGATGTAGTGCCATTACCAAGATTCCAGTTCCAGGAGGTTGGACTATTAGTAGTCAAGTCAGTAAACTGAACAACAATAGGCGAGCAGCTATTAAGCGGCGTACCGCTAAAGTTGGCTACCGGCGCTTGTGCAGCGGCAATTACCACCCCAAGGGTGAGTAAGCATGTCAGTAAAGAAGCAAATCGTATCAATCGGTTCATACGCGCGTTTTTTGGAAACTGGGGATGTGTGCTTGGTATGGAGTGCCTTTTAACACTCTTGCCGCAAACATACTATCGGTGCTATTAAGTCGTTGGTTTACAGGCCTTAACGACTGTACAACCTACTGTTTTGTTATTGAAATTTGGTAATAAGCGATTGAAAACCAAAGCCTGAGAATTTACGGTTTTGGCTATACAATTCATAACCGGTTGATTATCAATCGCGGTTATGCTGCTGTTAAGTTTCGTAGGTACATCTGGATCGTGTTCTGCAGCCCATAGTAAATCGCATCACTGATCAATGCATGACCTATAGAAACCTCCGCCAGCTCCGGAATGGCCGCTGCAAATGCGCTCAGATTATAAAGATTAAGGTCATGGCCGGCGTTAATGCCCAACCCAATTGAAGCCGCTATCCGGGCCGCAGCTGCATATGGCTTTACAGCTTCCTTATTTTCAGGAGCATATGCCTTCGCAAAGGCTTCTGTGTAAAGCTCAATACGGTCCGTACCGCACTCCTGCGCGCCCCGCACCAGATCTTCAACCGGGTCCACAAATATGGACGTACGGATACCTTTCTGACGAAACACCTCAATTATCTCCTGCAAAAAGGCCCGCTCGGAGCGCGTATCCCAGCCGTGATTTGAGGTGAGCTGTCCACGTAAGTCCGGCACCAGTGTTACCTGCTCCGGCACTATTTCCAAGTACTAACTGAACAAAGGCATCCTCCTTAGGATTGCCTTCAATATTGAACTCCGTAGTTACCAATGGACGTAGCGCACGGACGTCTGAATAGCGTATATGGCGCTCATCCGGCCGCGGATGAACGGTAATGCCGTCTGCGCCAAAACGCTGACAATCTATGGCTACCTGCAATAGATCAGGCGTATTGCCGCCGCGGCTATTGCGCAGAGTGGCTATTTTATTGATATTGACAGAAAGTTTAGCAGGCATCGCACATCCTTTTCAAAAGGACGACGAAGTTAAGTCAAATAGCCTAATGTATTTAATTAAAATACATTCGGCTGGTTAAAGACTACTTACTGAACAGATTATACTTCAGGATGCACCAGATAGCCCGGAACCCATCCTTCCAGCCTATTTTTTTGCCCTCTTCATATGTACGGCCATAGTAGGAGATGCCCACCTCATAAATACGTACGCCCTTTATACGCGCCACCTTGGCTGTTACTTCCGGCTCAAAGCCGAAGCGCTTTTCCTTTAAGTTCAGGGACTGGATCACCTCCCGCCGCATCAGCTTATAACACGTTTCCATATCCGTGAGGTTAAGATTAGTAAGCATATTGCTCAACTGCGTCAGCCAGCGGTTGCCTATGGAGTGCCAGTAAAACAGAATGCGGTGCGGCTTACCGCCGATGAAGCGCGAGCCATAAACCACATCCGCCATGCCTTCCAGAATGGGTTTGAGCAGGATGTTATACTCGTTCGGGTCATATTCCAGGTCCGCATCCTGAATGATGACGAACGCTCCGGTGGCTTTTGCAATACCCGTATGTAACGCGGCACCCTTACCGGCATTTACTTCATGCTTATAATAGGTAATAGGCAGGTCCGGATTAGCGCTTTTATATGCCATAACTGCCTCCTCCGTATTGTCTCTGGAACAGTCATTGACAATGATAAGCTCCTTCTGAATGCCCCCAATCAGCTCCACCGCCTTCACCTTATCCAGGATGCGGTGAATAGTAGGCCCTTCATTGTAAGCAGGAATGACGATGGAAAGAACCATAAGGAGTTTGGAGTGGTGGAGTGGTGGAAGCTTCGCGTTGGAATGTTTCCGACTGCGGTGCTCAAAGGTAATTCAGCGGCAAGATGCCACACGCTACAAACATTCCAACGCTCCGACACTCCAACATTCCAACATTACCTTTGTACAGTCATGCTGATTGAAGTCCTGAAGTCAAAAATCCACCGCGTCAAAATCACGGAGGCCAACCTCCATTATATCGGCTCCATCACCATTGATGAGGCCCTTATGGATGCCGCCAACCTCATAGAGCACGAAAAGGTGCAGGTGGTGGATATAGAAAGCGGCGCCCGGCTGGAGACCTACGTCATCCGCGGCACACGCGGCTCCGGCATGATCTGCATGAACGGCCCCGCTGCCCGCGCCGTGCAGGTGGGCGATACGGTTATCATCATGGCCTTCGCGACAATGGACTTTGAGGAAGCGAGGCATTTTAAGCCTGCAGTTATCTTCCCAAAGGAGGATAATCACCTGTAGGAGCGTTCAGAAATAACGGCTGCATTTCTTAGCATTACCTACGCATTGCCGCCCCTATCTTGCAATGACAGCATGAAGCGTAAAACCGCGACAACCCTTATTCAGCTCGTCATCTTCGCGGCGCTCTGGCGGTGGCATTGTATGGTATATGCTGGCGCACATGAGCGCTGATGACCGGCGTGTTATGATGGTATCTATCCGGCAGACAAATCTGGTATGGATGGTGCCTTTCTTTGCCTGCTTTCTTCTTTCTCAATGGGCGCGCGCAAGGCGCTGGATGCTGATGCTGGACCCGATCGGCATTCACCCCACTACGGCCAATACCACTTTCGCCGTCATCATCGGCTACCTTGTCAATCTTATCCCTCCGCGCGCGGGTGAAGTAGCCAAATGCACGGTGCTGGCGAAGTACGAAAATATGCCTGCCGACAAGATGATAGGCACCATTGTAGCAGAGCGCTCCTTTGACGTCATCTGCCTCATTATTCTGATTAGTATTGGCTTTTACTGGCAGGGGGCGGCGCTGAACACCTATTTGGAAGGCGAGCTGCGCGGACATACACCTTCCACTTCTTCGCTGCTCATTGCCGGCCTTGTCATCGGCCTCATAGTCGGTTCGCTCATTGCGGTGTACAAGCGCAGTCCGGCTCCCGCGTGGGCCGTTTTATCCACGGTCTGGGCGATGGCTTTACCTCCATCTTTCACCTGAGGCAGCGCGGCATGTTCCTCGTTTACACGCTTTTGATCTGGGGCACTTATATCGCGCAGATTGTTTTCGGCTTTCAGGCTATGCCTGCCACGGAGCACCTGGGCCTGGGCGAGGCGATGATGACCCTCATCTTCGGCTCGGCCGCCATCATCGCCGCACCGGGCGGCATCGGGCTTTATCCGCTGCTGGTGGGCAAGCTGCTGCGCTATGGCTACGGGCTTACCGCGCCGGCAGCTAATGCTTTTGGCTGGGTCACCTGGATGGCGCTGACTGCCGCCACACTTGTGTCGGGCGTAGCTTCGCTGCTCCTGCTTCCCATCTACAACCGCAAGCCCCATGACTCCCAAGCTCCAGTGGATACAACAGAAAATCTATAGCTCCCGCGCGGTATTGGCGCAGCATTGCGCTGCCCTCCGTGGCGCCGGCAAGACGATTGTCTTTACCAATGGCTGCTTTGACATCCTGCACCACGGCCACCTGGACTACCTGGCGCGGGCGGCTTCTTTTGGAAATACGCTGATTGTGGGAGTGAATACGGATGATTCCGTGAAGCGCCTGAAAGGGCCTTTGCGCCCGGTGAACAATGGGGACGACCGCCTGCTGGCCCTTGCATCTCTGTTAGTAGTAGATGCCGTCATTCTTTTTGACGAAGACACACCGCTTGAATTAATAGAAACGCTGAAGCCGGATGTGCTGGCCAAAGGCGGCGATTATACCATGGACCGCATTGTAGGCGCGCCCGAAACGCTGGCCCGCGGCGGGCAGGTTGAGGTCATTCCGTTTGTTGAGGGGTATTCTACAACGGGCCTGATTGAGAAGATTCATGGGCTTTAAGCAATAAAGTATCGGTTTGACCCGGAAACCGTCGGGACTTTCCGGCGGACTTCCGGTACGCGGCCCTATACCGATAGTCTCCCTCGGAAGACTCATAGTCACATACAAGAGACTATAAGTCTCCTTCGGGAGACTTATAGTCGCCCAAGACAGACTTACAGTCTCTTAGGGGAGACATACAGTCGCCGGGGGGAGACTCATAGTCTCCGGGGGGAGACCGGCAGTCTCCGAAGGGAGACTTATAGTCACCCGCGGTCGCCTAATAGTTTTCCTATTAGCCGAGCCCCGCCAGCGCCGCGTCAATCTTCGCATAATCGGGCTCTTCGCCGGCATTTTCCAGCACCTCGGCGTGCGCAATCTTTCCTTCTTTGTCAATCACAAAGGCCGAGCGCTTGGAGACGCCGCGCATGCCCATCGCCCAGTTCTCATAAATGGTGTCGTAGGCCGTTGAGGCTTCTTTATTGAAGTCGGAGAGCAGCGGGAAGTTGAGATTGTTCTGCTTACGAAACTCGCCGAGCGTGAAGGGCATATCTACGGAGATGCCGTACACTTGGGCATTCATGTCGTTGTAGCGCGCCAGATTGTCGCGGAAGCCGCAGAGCTCCTTGGTGCACACGGAGGTGAAGGCGGCGGGGAAGAAAAGAAGCACGACGGCCTTGCCTTTCTGGTCGGAGAGCTTTACAGGGTTCTTGTCGGTGTCGTAAAGGGTGAAGTCAGGGGCGGTTTGACCGGTTTGAAGGGGCATGTTTATTAAGTTGAGAAGGCGAAAATACGGGCTGTCACCACAGACGCCGGAAATAAGGTGCTGTCTGCCGTAATGTGCAATTTTGACGGCGCATTGAGTCTCTTTTGCGCTTGCCGTCAGGCGCCCGCTGCAAAATTGTCTGCCAAAATGGACTGGCACAATTCGTGCGCTTAGGGCTTTTGTAAGTCAATCATTCCTTTAAAATAAATAAACCAATAACCGTTATGGCAAAAATCACCCCTCTCCACGACCGCGTAATCGTAAAGCCAGCCGCAGCCGAAGAAACCACTAAGGGCGGCATCATCATCCCAGACACTGCTAAGGAAAAGCCGATGCGTGGCACTGTCATCGCTGCCGGCCCCGGCAAGAAGGACGAGCCTACATCCGTAAAGGAAGGCGATACTGTGCTTTATGGCAAGTATGCCGGCACTGAAGTAAGCCTGGAAGGTGAGGACTTCCTCATCATGCGCGAGTCAGACATCCTGGCGATTGTTTGATTTGATGATTCGGTGATTTGATGATTTGATAATGAATCGAACCATCAAGCGCCGACATTAAATCACTCTGAACATCACCAAATTTCCAAATCATCAAATTATCAAATCAATAAAATGGCAAAACAACTTCATTTTAATACCGACGCCCGCGCTAAGATGCTGCGTGGCGTTGACGCTCTGGCTGATGCCGTGAAAGTAACCCTCGGCCCTAAGGGCCGCAACGTGGTCATCGAGAAGAAATTCGGCGCTCCTTCCATCACTAAGGACGGTGTAACCGTTGCCAAGGAAATTGAGCTGGAAGACCCAATTGAAAACATGGGCGCTCAGATGGTGAAGGAAGTAGCTTCCAAGACTGCTGACGTAGCCGGCGACGGTACCACTACCGCTACCGTGCTCGCACAATCCATCATCCGCGAAGGCCTTAAGAACGTAGCCGCAGGCGCCAACCCAATGGACCTGAAGCGCGGTATTGACCAGGCTGTAGCTAAGGTTGTAGAAAACCTGAAGAGCCAGTCTCAGACTGTAGGCTCCGACAACAGCAAGATCGAGCAAGTGGCTACTATCTCTGCCAACAACGACAGCTACCATCGGCAAGCTCATCGCCCAGGCTATGGGCAAGGTGGGCAACGAAGGCGTTATCACCGTAGAAGAAGCCAAGGGCACCGAAACTACTGTAGAAGTAGTAGAAGGCATGCAGTTTGACCGCGGCTATCTGTCTCCGTACTTCGTTACGAACACCGAGAAGATGCAGGCTGAGCTTCAGAATCCTTACATCCTGATCGTATGAAAAGAAAATCAGCACGCTGAAGGACATCCTTCCAATCCTGGAAAGCTCTGTACAAAGCGGCCGTCCGCTGCTGATCATCGCTGAAGATGTAGATGGCGAAGCACTGGCTACCCTCGTAGTAAACAAGCTGCGCGGTTCCCTGAAGATCGCTGCCGTGAAGGCTCCGGGCTTCGGCGACCGTCGCAAGGAAATGCTGCAGGACCTTGCTGTGCTCACCGGCGGTACCGTTATCTCCGAAGAGCAAGGCTACAAGCTGGAGAACGCTACTATGGAGTTCCTCGGCCAGGCTGAAAGCATCACCATCGACAAGGACAACACAACCATCGTAGGTGGCAAGGGCCAGAAGGAGAACATCACCGGCCGTGTAAACCAGATCAAGGCTCAGGTTGAATCCACTACTTCTGATTATGACCGCGAGAAGCTCCAGGAGCGTCTTGCCAAGCTGTCAGGCGGTGTAGCCGTACTGTATGTAGGCGCTGCTACCGAAGTAGAAATGAAGGAAAAGAAAGACCGCGTTGACGACGCCCTGCACGCTACCCGCGCTGCGGTTGAAGAAGGCATCGTAGCCGGCGGCGGTACTGCTTACATCCGCGCTATCGACAGCCTGAAGGACATGACAGACATGGATGGCGACGAAGCAACCGGCGTACAGATCGTTCGCCGCGCGCTGGAAAGCCCACTCCGTACCCTCGTTGAGAATGCAGGCCTGGAAGGTTCTGTAATCGTAAACAAGGTGCGCGAAGGCTCAGGGCGACTACGGCTTCAACGCCCGCAGCGAGAAGTACGAAAACCTCATCGGCAGCCGGCGTCATCGACCCGACTAAGGTGAGCCGCGTAGCCCTTGAGAATGCCGCATCTATCGCAGGTATGCTGCTGACTACCGAAGCGTGTCATCGCTGACAAGCCAGCACCTAAGGAAGCCGGCCACAGCCACGGCGGCGGTATGCCAGGCGGAATGGGCATGGACTATTAATGCAAAAAGGTAAAATGCAAAAACCCGCAGGCCTTGGCTTGCGGGTTTTTTGTTTGTCCGCTTTTGTTCGCTACTCACCGTCCGTTGCGTCTCACACTTCGGCGTTCGCCAGTCGGTCGGCTTTCGCTTAAAGTGGGCTAACGCTCGTCGTCAAAAGAATTCACCTTATAAACTAGCCGGATTGTAATCGGACGTTTTCTTGTGTTGGGAAAGCTTGTATTTAATACCTGTTTCTCAAAAATTTTCATTTTGTCAAGGTCAAGGTCATCCCGTACGGCAAACTGAATGCTGGGTTTGCCCTTTTCAACCAATTCCACTTCCACCATAATTTTTCCAGGGCTTGTGGAAGCATTAAATAAGTCGGAGAATATTTTAGTGATACTTTCTACTACTTTTTCAATTTGCTCTACACCTATTGCTTCCTTCAACTCAGCATCTTTATTCAGGAATTGGATTGTCTCAAGCTTGGTTTCTTTGATGCCTTTTCCAGCAGAGTCAATTACTGCTCCATTCCGATACATCACTTGTTTCTGTTGAGCATTGCTTACCAGAGAAGAAAGACACGCAAGAAGCGTTATTATTAATGTTCTCATTTTTAGTTCAGGGCTTGGAGAGGACAATAGTAAATGAAAAACCCTTACTGGTTTAAGTCTTGCGAAGCAGACTTAAACCCAGAATAGAGGCAAGTCCCCGTTCGGCGCAGGCTGATGCGTGGCCGCATTCCTAAAAATAAAAAAACCCGCAGGCCATGGCCTGCGGGTTTTTGTTATTTGAGCTTACGCTTTGCGTCTGTCAGTTCTTAAGGAAGCGTATGGCTTGCACACCTTCGCCTTTGCCCTGCACGCGCACGGTGTACATTCCCGCAGGAATATTGCTTATGTCAAAATGATTGGTGGCAGTGTTTTCAAAGCGCGCCACTTCCTTGCCCAGCATATCCAGCACCTGCACGGAGGTCACCTCGCCGGCTTGAAGGCCTTTAAGCTCAAAATAATTGCCGGCAGGATTCGGGAAAACCGTCAGCGATGCAGCGGCAGCCGTACCGGGCACAGCCGTTGGCGCTACGGAGCCGGCCGCTTCATAAGCGCCCATATCAATGGCCGTACCTGCCACGCGGGCATTGAAGGCCAGGTCTAAGGACGGAATAAAAGCGCTGATGCCTGTGGAAGCGCCTGTATTGATGCACGGAGAGCCGGCTCCCAGGGTATAATCTGAGGCAGCGGGATTGGTAAAGGCGGGTGTGACGTTGATATTACCCACGTTGGCGCTTACGAGGGGGGTGCCGTTGGTATTGATGCCGGCATATCCGCCCTGGAGGTCATTGTTGTAAAAGTTGGGGTCGCTGGCGTTGTCAAGAATGAAGATATTCTCACTGCCGGCGTCGGAAAGATTGTTGTGAATGATGTTGTTGTAAAAACCCGGAGAAGAGTTGTAACTGCAGAAAATAGCGCCGCCAGCCGTGTCGGAGTGATTGCCGACGATGGTGTTGTTGATGACTTTCCCGGAACAATTGGCAAAGGCAATAGCCCCTCCGCCGAATGGCGCGCCTGCAAATAAGTTGACGTGGGCGGTATTATTGTAAAAAAGATTGTTGGAAATAATGACGCTGCTTGAATTGGGGTTAACGGTCTGCGTCCAGACGCTAATGGCGCCGCCGGCACAAACGGACACGTTGTTCCGGAATATGTTGTGCTCAATCTTGCCCAGGGCGTTGGAGAGCAGAATGGCGCCGCCACCGCCGCCATTAGCCTGCGTGCAGCTGTCAAACACATTGCGCGTGATGGTCATGTAGCCGGTGCTGGCATTGGCAAAGGCCGAGATGCCGCCTTCATACGTGCATTTTATGAATGAACTGTTTTTGACGTTTACGGTGGAATAAAGGCAGTAAACGCCGCCATCCCTAAACAGGCAGCTGTCTATGGTTGACGAGGAGCCTTCGGTATGGACGCAAAGCCCGCCGTTGTACGAAGAGTTGTTATAGAAAGAGTCGCGCAGCATGGTGGGGGAGGCGTTCATGGCGTAAATGGCGCCACCGTAGGTTGCATAATTATTCCTGAATGTGCAGCCTGTTATCTCGCAGTTGGAGAAATTATTAAAGTAGATGCCGCCGCCGCGGTTATCGCCTGTTACATCTGCCTTACCATACTCAAGGGTGCAGAATTTAAAGTAAGAGCGCGCGTTGCTCGTAGGCGTATTGTCGTACCTGATGCCCAGCCAGCCTGTGCTTTGATTGGCCGCGGGCACCGTAAATAAAATACGTTGTGCTGCGGTACCGGCCGCAATAATCTTCCCGTTGCAGAACAGCTTGTACTTCCCCTGAAACTCAACAGTCACGCCCGGGTCTATGACGAGGGAATCCCCATTGGCGACAATGACGTGCCCCATGATTTTGTAGGGCGAGCCGGAAAGTGTCCAGTGCGCGCTTGAGAGGGTGCCGGCTGGTATAGTCGTGGCTTCCGCGCTTACAGCCAGCATAAGGCATATAAGGGCAGTAAGGATTTGGGTAGTTTTCTTCATGTTAGCTTATGTGTGCTTTGTGTTTGATGGCTATTTGTGCTTTCGGCAGTGGTTTAAGGTAAGTGCTTTTAACACTGCGCATTGATTGGACGGAGCATTAAGTCAAATAGTTAGGTTTAAGACCAAATTCGCCCATTCTGGTTAAACGTGGCCCGCCCACGATAAAAGAGGCGCTGGTGTGGAGCCAGCTGCGGTGTACTAAGCTATGGCCATTAGCTATTGGCGCATCTTTGATCTAAGGCTACCGGCCAAATGCATATTATCTTTCATCCATGTTCCGCTATCTCCTCCTGCTACTGCTCTGCCCACTCCTGCTCAGCGCCTGTACTGCGTACAAAGGCGCGCGAGTGTATAAGACCAGACCGGCCAGCGGCTGCCATTGCGGATGGGCGCATCCGTAGCCCTATTACCTCATGGCCGATTATGAGCGCCATATCCTGGAAGTGTACGAGCCTATTGATAATGTGTACCGCGAGGTGCAGCGCACGGACTTCCATTAGAGCCCGGGCTGCAGCGAAACGATTGAAGCGGCCGAACTATGGAATTGAGGTATATGTAAGTTTATCGTTTGGATACAGAACATTAAACCCACGGCTTAGTCACTGCGGGTTTTCTTTTAAAGCTGGCTTTCAGCCAGAAACAAAGCGAACGAGGATTCGGGTATTAAAAAAACCTTAGTTGCGTAAAAAGAATGTTCGGCAAAGGTTACGCGGTTTTATTTCAAGCGACTTATTTTACCATTCAATCCTATTCACGCTACAATCTTTTTCGCAATGAACGCACCCTTACGCGATCCGCGGCAGGCTCCTTGTGCTGCCAAATGGCTTTCAATGCTCTTCGTCCTGTTATGCCTTGTGCATCAGGGGCACGGCCAATTGCTTCAGTGGAACACCTATGGCAACAATGGAGGCATAGAAACCTTTGAGCCCAGCATCAATAATAATCCTTATGTGGGTGCCGATAGCCTCCTGCTCGGTGCCGGCATCACGCCTTCGGCTAATGCCAACCGCTTTGGCGGCAATGGCTGGTACAAGACGGGCAACGCAAACCCAACAACGCTGGCGAACGCTATTGCTGATAACGACTACATTGAGTTCACGGTGAGGCCGGTGACGGGAGCCACCTTTACGCCCGCTTCGTTTGTATTCAGTTGGGAGCGTTCATCCTTAGGCCCGGCAGTCTTATCGCTGCGGTCTTCGGCGGATAATTATATGGCTGACCTCGGCTCTGTGAGTACTTCGACCACATTAGCCAGCTATACAATCAATATATCGGGCCTTGCCAATCGCTCGTCTTCCATCACATTCCGGCTTTATGGTTATGGAGCAGTGCCGGCGTCCAGCGGCGCTGTTGGGGCAGGCAGTGGCGGCTTTGACCAGACAGGTACGGCATCGGGCGGCGCCGTGAACGTGCAGCTCAATGGCACTACCTGCATTATCCCTACTGCTTATACGGTCTATGGCGGCGGTACCTTTTGCAGCGGCGGCTCCGGCGTTAATGTAAGCCTGAGCGGCTCGGAGTATGGCGTAAGCTATCAGTTGAAGAATAATGGCGCCCTCATTGGTACGCCCATGGCGGGCAACGGCTCTGGCATCAGCTTCGGGCTTCAGAACAGCGTGGGCACTTACACCATTACCGCCACGCGCACCACCGGCGGCTGCACCGCCGCGATGAATGGCAGTGCGATCGTCGCGTACAGTACCGCCGACATCAACATACAGGGTTACGGGGCTAATATAGCGGATGGCAGCACAACTACTGCTCCCGCTAATCTGACCAATTTCAACAGTGTGCGGGTAGGCAGTAGCACTATACGTTCTTATACCATTCAAAACCTCGGCAGCTCCGCACTAAGCATTTCCGGCGGCTCAGCCACCACTTCCGAGTTTGTAGTGACTGCAGCCAGCACAACGCTGCCTGCATCTGCCAGCACCACATTTACAGTTAAGTTCACGCCCGCTACAACAGGCCAGCGCACCGCCGTCATTCATATTTCCAACAGCGATTGTGACGAGGCTGATTATGATTTTTTTGTAGAAGGAACGGGCCGTACAAGTGCCGCGCTTTATGTTGATGTATCCGCCACCGGCACCAATGACGGCTCGTCATGGGCTAATGCCTTTACCGATTTTCAAAGCGCGCTGAGCACCGCATCGGCTGGCGATACCGTATTCATGGCGCAGGGCACCTACAAGCCGAGCGCAAGCATCAGCCCGTCGCCTACGCCGCGCACCGCCACCTTTACGCTTACTGACGGTGCCGTTTACTTTGGCGGTTTCCCGGCGGGTGGCGGCAGCATCGCCAGCCGCAACTTCGCTACTTACCGCACGATCCTTTCCGGCGATATCGGCACGCCGAATGTCAATACAGACAATTGCTTCCTGGTGGTAAATGCCATCAACCTGACGGCCAATACCGTCCTGAACGGCTTTACGATAGAAGGCGGCCGTGCGGACAGCGCAGGCTATACCATTTACAGCAGGGCGAGCGCCATTAGTCTCGGAAGCACCGGCGCCATGCAGCTTGAGTCGGTAACGGTACGCAACAACACGGTTAATTCGGCTGTGAGCGGCGACGGCCCGGTCGCCTGGAGCGTACAGCATTGCGCTTTTGAAAACAACAGCGGCTACGGCGCGGTATACATCGGTGGTGTTGCTTCCGGGGCCTTCGTTGACTGCGCCTTCACGAATAATACGGGCCTGAATGGCGGGGCAATCAGCCAGAACGTCAATAGCGCCACCTTCAGCTTTACAGACTGCTCCTTTACGGGCAATACGGGCACCTATGGTGGCGGCGGTGGCGCCATCAATGCAGGAAATGCTGCAAACACTTTTATCAACTGCAGCTTTACCAACAACAGTTCGGCGGGGGCCGGCGGCGCGCTGAACAAATTTTACGCAACAGCCAATACCTTCAGCTATTGCACCTTCAGCGGCAACTCGGGTTACGGCGGTGGCGCGCTTTACGGACAAGGCGGTTTCGCTATTGACCATTGCATCTTCAGTCAGAATTACGCTACCGGCAGCCCATCCACCTATTCCTCGCACGGCGGCGCTATTTACAATAATGGTACGCCTTCCAGCATCAGCAATACAGTCTTTCGCGGCAATAAGACGCTTTACGGTGCCGGCGGAGCCATCTATAATAATACGGGCGGTACCATGAATCTCGCCAATTGCACCTTTACCGGCAACAATGCCGGCGGCTATGGTTCGGGCGGCGCTTTAAACAACAATTCAACCTCCAATGCAAACATCAGCAATTGCATTTTCTGGGGTAATACGGCTAACGGCGGCCATGCAGCTGCTGATGCCGAAATCGTGTATTACAGCGGCACGCTGAACGTCAGCAATACCATCTGGCAGGGTAATGCAAGCGGCGGTACCATTTATAATGCCGACCCGCTCTTCACCGATGCAGCTACCGGCGACCTGACGCTGCAGGACTGCTCTCCGGCTATTGACACCGGGGCTTCCAATATCCTGACAACAGACCTTGCGGGCAATCCGCGCCCCGTGGACGCCTTTCTCGGCGGGTTGAGTATGGACCTGGGAGCTTATGAGCGACAGGCTGCGCCACTCATTCCTGAAATCAATATCCATGACGGCGTCTCGGCCGGCGCGCCACACCAGATTTCGGATGGCGCTGCTTCGGCGTCAGCGGGCAATCATACCGACTTTGGTTCCCAGACAATAGGAGCGACGCCCCTGAGCTATATGTACACCATTCAGAATACCGGGACGGTAGCGCTCCAGATTACCGGAAGCACTATTGACAATACCACTACTGGTTTTGGAGACTTTACCATCAGCGGCGTGCCCGCCAGCGTGAGTGCCGGCAACACAGGCAGCTTTACAATCACCTTCGCGCCTTCCGCAACAGGCGCGCGCAGCGCGAAGATTCATATTGCCAACAATGATTGTGATGAGAGGAGCTACGACTTCGTAGTAGCCGGAACGGGGTTGTGCACTTCACCCACAGCATTTAGTGTAACAGGTGGGGGCGCTTATTGCTCCGGCAGTACTGCGCCTTCCATCGGCCTTAGCAATTCCGAGACCGGTATGAGCTATCAGCTGTACCGGGGCACATCGCCAGGCGGCATTGCCGTAGGTGGCACCGTTTCCGGCAGCACGGGCAATGCCATCTCTTTTGGCAGCCAGACTACAGCAGGCAACTATTACGTGGTGGCTACAAACCCCTCCGGCAATTGTACCACTAATATGACCGGCACCGCAAGCGTTACGATTAATCCTACGCCCACGGCTTCTATTGCTATCAACAGCCCGGCGCTGAGCACCATTTGCAAGGGTGCCGGCACAACGCTCACGTTTACCGGCACATCAGGCGCCAACGTTACTTACAGCGATGGCAGCATTATGCCTACCGTCGCCCTTACCGGCGGCAGCGCTACCGTGAGTGTATCGCCTGCGGCAAATACGACTTACACATTGGTAAGCGTGACATCTGCAAGCTGCACCGCCACTTTGAGCGGCAGTGTGAGCGTGACGGTGAATATTGCACCCGCCTTTACTACGACTACCGGCAACCAGACGGCTAATACCAGCTCCGTTTCCTGTGATGCGGTGGTCAATTATTCAACCATGCCGGTTATTACCGGTACGCCCACGCCAACGGTTACTTATGCCTTTAGCGGAGCTACGACTGCAACTGGCAGCAATTATGGCAGCGGCGCTACCTTTAATAAAGGTGTCACCAATGTGCTCATCACCGCATCCAACACATGCGCTCCGGCGGCTAGCAATTCCTTTACGGTAACGGTGAGCGATGTGACGCCGCCTTCCATTACTGCCACCGGCCTCGCAGCCAATGCAGCCGGCAAGACCTCTGATAACGGCACGGGCGATTGCACCACGACTGTCTCCCTTGGTACGCCCACTACTGCTGATAACTGCTCCGTGGCTTCGCTCACTGCATCGGTGGGTGGGGTTGCCATTACGCCCTCCTCTTACCTCTTCCCCATCGGCACCACAATAGTGCGCTGGACGGTGAAGGATGGGGCCAACAACTTAGCCTTCATTGACCAGAGCGTTACCGTTACTGATGACGAAAGCCCTGCCATTACCGCGCCTGCCGCCGTGACGGCTAATGCCGATGCAGGCAAGTGCTATGCTACCATAGCCGGCCTCGGCAGCCCGACGGCGAGCGATAACTGCAGCTATACTGTTACAAATGACGCCCCGCTTAATAACCAGTATCCGGTAGGCAATACAATTATAACATGGACCATAACGGACGGGGCCAGTCACAGCACTACTGCCAGTCAGACCGTTACGGTAAGTGACAATCAGGCTCCCGCCATTACAGCTCCTGCTGATGTTACAGTTGCGGGATATTGCCGGCCGGTCACGGCTGTGCTGGCCACACCTGTAGTATCTGACAACTGCGGCGTGCAATCGGTAGAGGCCTCTGTGGGTGGGGCTGTGATTAATCCTGCCACTTACCTCTTTGCCGGCGGTGCGGTGCCTACCACCACTATCGTTACCTGGAAAGTCACTGATATACATGGCCTTACCACCAGCGCTACGCAGAACGTAACGGTGAATCCTGCTATGATTGTGGCCACCGCAGTTGCAAGCCCTCTTTATCCGATGACCGGCCAAAAGATCCAGACTATCTTCCTCGGATATGCAGGCTCCGCTTAGACTGATTCTATTAAGATCAACCCTACTGGCGGCTCCGCTCCTTATGCCTACTCCTGGACCATGAGCGGATGTAACAACACTACTGCCGGTGCTCCTTTCACTACCTCCCTTCCCCATTATGTATTTGCTCCTGCCTCCCTGAGTGGCGGTGCTATCTGCAACGGTAATGGTGATAACCTCTACACCTTCAACATCACCATCACTGATAATCACGGTTGTAAGGCTACGGCTATGAAGCGCCTCAACGTTGTAAATCCTTTTATCAACAGCGCCCACGACAGTGTGTATGTATGCCATAAGATTGCAACTCGTGGCTCCCTTACCTATCAGCTTAATAAAGTACCTGCCGCTCAGGCTGCTACCTATACCGCTGCCGGTGACCAGCTGGGCAACTGCAACACCTTTACCGGAAGAACCGGTGCACAGCAGGAAGAAGCGCCTTTGGCCTCAGGCCCTGATAATGACGTAACCTTGAATGTGTATCCCAATCCATCTACCGGTGCTTTCGTTGTGGCGCTCTCTGCGATTGAGACCGGCGCCGAGGTAATTGTTACTGACGTGCAGGGCAAGGTGGTGGCCACTAAGTACATTGCCGCAGGCGGCGCACTGAACGCTTCATTTGAACTGAGTGGCATCAGCCGCGGCCTATACCTGGTTAGTGTAAAGGATGGCGAACGCCTCTATCGCGCTAAGCTCGTCTTGCAATAAGCAGCTCTTTGGAACATAAAAAAGCCGCAGGCACCCGCCTGCGGCTTTTTTATGCGAATCCTTTACCCTTTTACTGGCCGCATCATTCCTACCGGACGTTACGCTTCTCAAAAGGCGTTTCAATGAAAATATGAGTTGTGTACACCCATCCTGCCTTACGGCAGGGGCGGGAAAGGCGCCGAAGACCTTCATGATTTATTGAAATTAATTGAAAAAAATGCATAAAACTATTGCGTAAGTCTTTGAAAATGTGGAAATAGTGCCATTCTTTTGCAGGCTGATAATAATTGCCTGCATAATCCTATCTGTAAGGGCATCTTTCTAAACCCTGAAAGCATTTAAACCAACAACCGCTATGAAAAGACACCGACCTTTTAGTAACATCGCCAAGGGCCTTATGGTTTTGCTGGCCTTAACTGCCGGCATAAGGGCAAGCGCACTGACAAGCGGCTGCTTTATAGGCAATTGTGGCTCCGCCGGTGCAGTGGGGGGACATACCAGCGTCACACAAAGCTTTACGGCTACCTGCACCGGCCCTATGACACAAATCACCTTTGGCGCTGCCAGCGCTCAAAGCTATATTATGACGGCGAAGCTGCGTACGGTCTGCGGGGGCGGTACGGTACTGGCCACGGGCACTACCAGCGGCAACGTTGGGATGGGTACGAATCTCATTACGTTCGCAAGCTCAGTCACGCTCACGGCCAATACGGTGTATTACCTGGAGTTCACGGGGAGCCTTGGCAACGTGAACGGCTTGGAATTTACTTCAGATGCTTATCCTGGTGGAGATGCGCAGTTTAGCGGTTGCAGCGGGTACGGTAATTCCTATGATGCAGTATTCAGCATCAGCGATGGCTCCAACCCGGCAAGTCCGAGCATCACTGGTTTTTCGGCTTCTACGGTGTGCGCAAACAGCCAGGTGGTAATAACTGGTAGCAACTTCACGGGTGCTACAGCCGTCAGCGTAGGTGGCACGCCGGTAAGCAGTTTTACAGTTAACTCATCAACTTAGATCACTGCCACCGTGGGTAGCGGCACCACGGGTACGGTAAAGGTGGACATTGGGAACTGCGCATCGGGTACGAGCTTGGCGACATTGACCGTAAATCCTACGCCTACAGTAACAAATCCAGGCAATAAGTCGGTATGCGTAGGCTCATCAACATCGGTAGGCTTTACCGGCACAGTAGCAGGCACTAATTATACATGGACTAATAGTAATACAGCCATAGGCCTTGCGGCAAGCGGTACAGGTAATATCCCAAGCTTTACAGCTACTAACACTACAGGCGCTCCGATAACGGGTACTATTACGGTGACGCCTTCTACAGGTGGGAGCGCAACACAGACCTTTAGCTACACCGGCGCTGTCCAAACCTTTACAGTTCCTGCGGGCGTAACATCTATCACCCTTAAAGCATGGGGTGCTCAGGGCGGCAACGTAATAGACCGCCTTGCAAATTCGACAGGTGGCAAGGGTGGCTATGCTGAGGGCACCTTATCTGTAACCCCCGGCCAGACGCTATATCTGAACATAGGCGGCCAGGGCAGCACAAGCGGCACGGGCGGCTTTAACGGCGGGGGTGCAGGCGGCCTGGCCGCTGCAGGTGGGGCATGCTATGGTGGCTATGGCGGCGGCGGCGGCGGCGCAACGGACATAAGGACGGTTGCTAATACCACTTCAAACCGGGTGCTTGTAGCAGCGGGGGGTGGTGGAAGCGGACGTGATTACTGCAACGGTGGTTGCCAGCCCTGCGGCTATGGAGGCGGTGGCGGCGGAGCAGGCGGCGCAACAGGCACCAATGGCTCTGCTGCCTACAATGGTGGCAGTGGCTATGGAGGTACGGGCATTAACTACGGCGGCGGCGCAACGCAATCTGCGGGCGGTATTGGTGGCCCCAGTGACGGCGGAGGGAGTAATGTTGGCACCGCGGGGGCATTGGCAACTGGCGGTAATGGGTCTGCCGGAATATATGATGTGGCCGCCGGCGGTGGTGGTGGTGGTTATTACGGCGGTGGTGGTGGTGGCGGTGCCTCCAATGGTACTGGCGTAGCTGGCGGCGGTGGTGGTGGAGGCTCTTCCTACATTGGTGGAGTGACTTCCGGCTCAACGAGTACAGGCATTCAAAGTGGCGACGGGCAGATTGCTATCAGCTATAGCAATCCTCCAGTTTGCTATGGCACGCCTAAGACTTTTGACATTACAGTCTATCCTAAGTATGCCATTACTTCATCAGCAGGCGCAAATGGTACCATTTCTCCTAATGGCACTGCAAATGTTTGCGGTGGTACTAATCAGACTTATACCATTACAGCAAGCACAGCAGGCAATGGCTATCATATTGCTACCATTACTGTAGACGGGGTTGCTTTAAGCGGCAGCGCAGCTACATCAGCAGGCGTAGGTATGGGCTCCGGCTCTTATACTTTCTCTAATATAACTGCTACACATACTATTGACGCAACCTTTGCTTCTAACTGCGTAGCTCCAGTTATTTCCTGCAACAACGCCCCTATTACACAGGTCACGGACGCAGGTCTTTGCACGACTACTGTTAATTATACACCTGCTACGGCTACAGGTACTTCGCCTGCTATTACTTATTCTCAGAATTCAGGTACTGCATTCAGTAAGGGCCTGACTACTGTTATGGCCACTGCTACCAACGGCTGCGGCACCTCGCAATGTTCCTTTACCGTAACGGTAACAGACAATGAGCTGCCTACCATCACAGCTCCCGGCCCTGTGACGGTGAAGGGCTATTGTAATACCGCCAATGCTCCTGCTGACAGCGTTGCCCTTGGCAATCCTATCGTCTCTGATAACTGTGGCATTCCAACGGTGTCCAATAACGCTCCTGCATCCTATCCTTTAGGCAACACTACTGTTACCTGGACCGCTACCGACGCTTCGGGCAATCAGAAGACTGCCACTCAGACCGTTACCATTACCGGACCTACCGCTACTCTTTCGGCCACCGCTGTTGCAAGCCCTCTTTATCCGATGACTGGCCAAAAGATCCAGACTATCTTCCTCGGATATACCGGCTCCGCACAGACGGATTCTATTAAGATCAACCCCAGCGGCGGCTCCGCTCCTTATGCCTACTCCTGGACCATGAGCGGATGTAACAACACTACTGCCGGTGCTCCTTTCGCTACCTCCCTTCCCCATTACGTATTTGCTCCCGCTTCCCTGAGTGGCGGTGCCATCTGCAATGGCAATGGTGATAACCTCTACACCTTCAACATCACTATTACTGATAATCACGGTTGTAAGGCTACGGCTATGAAGCGCCTTAACGTAGTAAATCCTTTTATCAATAGCGCCCACGACAGCGTATACGTATGCCATAAGATTGCTACAAGAGGATCTGTTACCTATCAGCTTAATAAAGTACCTGCCGCTCAGGCTGCTACCTATACCGCTGCCGGCGACCAGATGGGCAATTGCGCCACCTTTACCGGAAGAACTTCTGGCAATGAAGAAGCTGCTGTAATATTTACAGAAGGCAGTGACGCTACCTTAAGTGTTTATCCTAATCCGAGCACGGGCATGTTTACCGTTGGGCTTTCTGCAATAGAGAGCGGAGCCAGCATTACTGTCACCGATGTGCAGGGAAGGACCGTAGCCAGCAGGTTCATCGCTGCAGGTGGCGGACTGAGCACTTCTTTTGAACTCAACAGCATTGCAAGAGGTGTGTATCTGATTAGTGTGAAGGACGGTGACCGCCTCTATCACGCTAAGCTCATATTGCAGTAAATAGAGAAAAGATGATTTGTAAAAATCCCCGCTGCTGCGGGGATTTTTTGTTTTTGGAAATATGTGTCACGCATTGTTATGAGGCGGCATTGCTGACACTTTGCATTATATTATGCCACAAATTGATTCAGAAAATATCGGCTGAAAAATCTGCGGCGAGGATGAATCTTTAAAAAGTTAGAAATACGGACATAAACGAGGTATTCCCAATGGTTTATACTAATTATTATGAGTGTGCGGAAAATATTTGAAGAATTATTGCGGATGAGGCTGAAAATATGGAAATTGGTTGTTTCTTTTGCAAACCAATAACAAAACCAATAAAAGTTTCTGTTAGAAATTATCCTCAATCCTAAACCAAACCAATCAAATCACACATGAAAACAATGAGACAACGACAAACTTTCTGGCATCCGGGGCAAATGCTGTTTGCCTGCCTGTTGCTGTGCCTTTGTGTGACTACAAGGCTCAGCGCATTCATCGGCTGCAACTATGATGTAACGAACACGAATAACTCGGGCCCAGGCTCATTGCGGCAGGCCATTATGGATGCGAATGCGAATATCTGTTTCACGGCCACATCTGCCAGCCCAGCTATCATTAATATCACCCTTTCCGGTACCATTACGCTCTCCAGCACGCTTCCGACGATTAGCAATTACATGGTCATTAACGGGAACGTAGGGGGCACGGTGATTGACCGGAACGGCGGGAATACCAGAGCTTTTGAGCTAAATGCCAGCGCAAACGCCCAGCTCACCGTCAATGACATAACCGTTCAGAACGTGCTTAATACGAACACTGCCAATCCGTCCGGTAGCGGCATGGGGTTTCTCTGCAGCGCAGGCTCTAAGCTGACGCTAAATAACTGTGTGCTACAGAATCTGAGCGCCGGCCTCTTCGGCGCGGCAATATATGCCACGGGCGGGGCTAC
Organism: uncultured Bacteroidota bacterium; assembly: GCA_963782125.1. Taxonomy (GTDB): domain Bacteria; phylum Bacteroidota; class Bacteroidia; order Chitinophagales; family Chitinophagaceae; genus UBA1952. The sequence goes on along the minus strand of CAWAID010000005.1, from coordinate 350,878 downwards.
GGTAAGCGCGACACGCTGCACATTCAAGGGAAACAGCATTAATTATGCCGGCGGCTGGGGGGGGGCGGTGGGACAGGAAAGCGGCACGGGCACTTATACGAATTGCACCTTTAGCGGTAATACATCGGCGGGCTATGCGGGAACCATCTTTACCTGGAACAGCCCGACGGTGAACCTGATCAATTGCACCATTACAGGCAGCACGGCCGCAAGCGGCCATGGCGCAATAGAAGAGGCCGGAAGCACCTGCACGCTGAGAATGACAAACACGATTGTGTATGGCAACACACCGGTGGATATAATGACAGCCGGCTATGCCTTTTCAACGAACAATAAAAATATAGTAGGCACGCAAAGCGGTACGGCCGTACCGATTTATTCGAGCGCCAATCCGAACCTTGGCACCCTGACCACATGCGGCATTCAGAGCTATTACCCTATCACTTCAAGCAGTACTGCTTATCACACAGGCACTACAGTCGGCGCACCGACTGTTGATATATGCGGAAATACAAGGTCGGCAACACCGAATATCGGCTCCTCAGAGGCGGCGTCATGTGTAGCGCCCAGCACGCCTACCATTACGGCCAATCCAACCTCGGTATGCAGCGGCGGCTCCATCATGCTGCAGCATTACCGGCTCGCTCAACGGTGCTGCCAACTGGGTAGTATATGACGGTGGCTGCGGCAGCGGCACTGCAGTAGCTTCAACGAGCACATCCTCAGTCACAATCAGCAATGTAACGAGCGCTACTACCTATTATGTGCGCGGTGAGGGATGCTCGTCACCCGGAAGTTGCGGCTCTGCGGCGGTTACGTTGAAAACTGCCTCCACAGCTCCTACGGGCATTACCGGCACTACGACCGTAAGCTGCACCAGCCCGAGCACTACACTTACGGTAAGCGGCGGAACTGCAGGTACGGGTACAGCCACTTGGTATGCCAACAGCTGTGGTGGAACATCTATTGCCACCGGGAACAGTATTACGGTATCTCCAACAGCTAATACTACTTACTATGTACGCTATGAGGGCGGTTGTAATACTACTGCCTGTGCATCTGCAACAGTAACCTACAGCCAGCGCGTACATAATATGACGCACCCTAAAGATTTCTGCAGCATTCAGGCAGCTATCAATGACGCCATCACCCAGAGCGGCGACGTGATTACGGTAGATGCAGGTACTTATAATGAGCGCGTGACGGTTAGCAAGTCCCTCACTATCCAGGGTGCGGGCAATACCACTACAATCGTGGATGGTACCGGACTTAGCGGCGCGGGTTCAGGCTTTTATGTGAACACTGGCATTACGGGCGTGGTCATTAAGAATATGACGATCCGCAACTTCAGTGGCACCAGCCCGAACCAGTATGCAGGCATTTACGCTGTTGGCGGCAATGACAACCTTACGGTAGAAAATACCATCATTAAGGATAACGTTGGCGGCTCTGGCATCTATGCCAATGGTCCAATCAACAATGTAACGATCAATAACAATGAGGTGTTCGGGCATACGGCTGCATTTGGCGCCGCCCGCGGCATCGTAATCTGGAATGGCCTGAAGTCAAATATCACGGTAACAAACAACCATGTTCACGACAATAACTGCTGCGGCATCGAGCTGCAGGACGGTACATCTACCGGCGTAACGATGACGGGTAACAATATCCATGACAATGCAGACAACGGCATGGGTCTGGTAGGTATGCAGGGCCCAAGCGCTAACCTCATTTCCAGCAATACACTCACTAATAACGGGCGTTTTGGCATTGAAGTAAAAAACCCGAATGGTAGTGGCGCGTCTTCCGGTGCAGGCAGCGTGGTAATTACCAGCAATTCTGTAACGAGGACGACTACCATCAGCGACGCGCGCGATATTGCCGGCATTGCCGTATTCCGCAGAGGCGTACTGAGCGGTAATGTGGATGTTCCTTATGGTACTGTAGTCAGCAACAATACCGTGTCGGGCTATATGCAATCATCTACAAGCGATGGCTTCGGCATTGTAATGGAGGGTATTAACCATACCGTCTCCGGCAATACCGTTAGCGGTAATGATGTAGGGATTCAGCGCCAGGCGGGTTATGGCGGCTATCCGGGCGATGGCGATCAAACTAATTATGCTGATACTTATTTTGGACGTGGCAACTCACCTATTACTTGCGCGGTTAATCTGACTGGTAACTCAACTACAGGAAATACGATTGCTACACGTGACGTAGGCAGCGTTACCGGAAATGGTTTTGTAACAAATACTACTACCGGTAAGTCTTTCTGCTCTATCCAGGACGCGATTAATGATGCAACCACAATGGCTGGTCAAACATTGACCGTCACAGCGGGCACTTTTAATGAAGATGTCGACATCACCAAGCAGCTTACGCTTCAAGGCGCAGGTTTTGCAAACACGACAGTGATTGGTCCTATCGGTGGTGGCGGAACAACGCTAGAATCAGTGCCCCAGGTGTAATTATTGACGGCTTCACCATCACACGTGATGGCAATAACACTACGGATTGGAATAATCCGGGCCTTAACTCGGCTGGTATAGCAGTACAGGGCCTTACCGTGTACGGCGAAGTACGCAACTGTAAGATTTCAGGCATGCGTACGGGCATTGACATCAACAATAGCAATGGCAATAACATTCACAACAATATCATTGACAATAACCGCACGGGGATGATCTTCCGCAATCAGACGGATAATACCAATGTGCAGGAGAATTTTATTACCAATAACTGGACAGTAGGGGTATTGTTCCTCGATGCAAGCGGTGGCACGAATAGCCCTGTGCAAACTGCTGCGAACAGCACTTTCAATAATAATAACATCAGCGGTAACTGGTATGGTGATATAGCGGACCGCCAAGCAGGCGGCTCACTTCCTGCAGCTGGCACAAGTAACCTAAAGAATTTTGAGTGCAATTGGTATGGCGCTGCAACAGTTCCTACATATACCAATTCCCCAAGCGGCGAACCTGGATATGCAGCTCAGATTCCAACTGTTTATGGCGGCACAGCAACTGCTCCGGCTTCTCATTTCAATATCGTTGATGCGGGCTACATGAATATTGACGCGCTTCCTTATCTCGTAAACGGAACCGACAATTCAGGCACAACTGGCTTCCAGCCTGCGCCTAGCTCCTGCACGGGCGTTGGTCCTGTAGCGAATACATCCTCGACACCTGCTAATACTTATTTCACCATACAAGCAGCGGTGAATGCAGCCAGCAACGGCAATACGATTCAGGTTGCAGCCGGCACTTATGCTGAGAATGTAACCGTTGATAAGCCGCTTACCATCCTTGGCCCTAACGCCAATGTTGATCCCTGCAGTGGTACCCGTGTGGCAGAAGCCATAGTAGTGCCCTCTGGCACCGCAGCCGTTCCCGCAGGAGCAACGGCAGTAGAAACAGGCGAAATCTTCCACGTGGCTGCTTCTGGTGTTACTATCAAAGGATTTACAATTGACGGTAACAATACTACAGTCACCAGCGGCGTAACCAATACTACCGGTGCAGATATGGATGCGGCAGAAGGGGTAACTATCTATGAGAATAACATCAGCAATCTGACTGTTTCCAATAACATTTTCCAGAACCTGTCTTACTTCGGCGTCACGCTTTACGGCAGCGGCTCCGGGACTCCAACCGCTGGCCACAGCATTGATCACAACAAGTTCCGGAATTTGGGCACCTACAATGACCCAAGTACGAATGGCAGCTTTAATATCAACTTCTGGGGCGGTGGCGTTTTGCTCTATAACAACCATTATGCGGTAATAAGCAATAACTGTATGGACAATGTTCGTACTGGCGTTCAAACGGGTAATTACTATCTGGGTAATCCTGCTCCATCTTCAACCACACCGGCTATTAGCAATAATACACTTACCAATGTGCGACGCACCGGTATTTTCCACAACCTGCACTACAGCGCCGCATCTGCTATCGCAGTTGATAATAACTCTATTTCCGGCGCATCAAACGTTAATGAAACCAAGTGGGATGGCATCAGTCTGTTTTCTTTGAGCGTACCATCATCGGCTACCGGCAACACAATCAATGTTGGTAGCATCAACCAATCCTCAAAGGGATATGAAGTATGGAATGTACAAAACACTTATCCCACTGCCATCAGCGGCGGAAGTGTAACCGGAACGGATATCGGCGTATTTGTTAACAACTACGATGGTTACAACAGCGATGCGCATCCTTTTGGCGCGCACGCCAGCCTTTCAGGCATTACCATTACGCCAAACGCAACTGGCACTGGTATCCGTGTGTTTGACAATCCTGCGAGCAGCCACGATAATGTGCAGCTGAGTCTGGGTACGGGTGTTCTGGTGAATAATGGCACAGATGGCCTTGTAATTCAAAATGCGAGTGCTGCTGTTACTGCGATGAATGATGTGGCTTTTAGCGGCCAAACGGGTAGCTACATAAAGCTCATCAACAATGCCAATAACCTGAACGCTACTACGGCCACCTTCGGTGGTGTAACTGGTGCTTCAGCCACGCTATCGCAGCTATTTGCTATTGAAGACAAGATTACCCACAAGATTGACAACAGCGCACTCGGCTTTGTAACCGTTAAGGCGAACAATGACTATGTGACTACCAACAGCTTCGTAAGCCCCAATACCGCTGGCTCTATACAACGCGGGGTGGATGCGGCCTCCAACGGCTTTACGGTAAATGTCAACTCCGGTACTTACAACGAATCCGTTCTTGTGAACAAGTCCGTCTCCATCCTGGGCGCGCAAAGCGGCGTGCTGGCGAAGGGCCGCAGTGGCGCGGAATCTATTGTGGATCCGAATGTATCTGCCGCCAATGGCTTTAAGGTCGTTACCGATAATGTAACTGTTGATGGCTTTACCATCACCAATAGCGCTACCTATCCGGCCAACGAACGGTACGGCGTAGTAACCATTGACAAGGCCTCCTCAGGCCAGTTCACAGGCATTGCCGTGAAAAACAACGTCATCAGCCGTCAGTCTAAGGCAATTGATTTCAACTTCACCGACAACTTCAACATCAGCGGCAACTGGCTGCACGGTGAGAATGACGCCTATAACTACGGCTGTATCTGGGTGGACGACTATGGCACCTCAAGCGCAAACGGCCTTATAACTAACAACGACCTTGACGGTTACAGCAGCGCCGTTGAAATTCAGGGCGACCTTACGCACCCTGTTTCCAACACTACAATTTCGCTCAACCGCTCGACCGGCTCACAGTATGTGCTGTTCGGCCTGCAAAACTCTACCGTTTACCGTAACTCCGTGCTCAACGTTACTACCGGATCCCACGTTTACGTTGGCGGCGGTAATAAGAACGTGACGATGTCTGAAAACTTCTTTGACAACGGCACCTCAAATGGTATACGAGTTGAAAATATCTATGGCTCGGGAATCAATTCTAACTTGACGATTACCAACAACAGCATTACAGGTCATAATGCCACTGGCAAGTATGAGATCAACGTTGATCCAAGTGGCTACAGCGGAACTTTGGCCGCTACCTGCAATTGGTTTGTGCTCCACTATCCCATCAACAGTTGCCGCGAAGATTTCAGGTCCTGTTAGCTATGTGCCCTACCGCACCAACGGCACCGACGCGGATTCCGATCCTTCCAACGGCTTCCAGCCGTCGGGTGCATGCACCGGCTCCTGCTCCGGCATTACCAATACTGCTGCCGTAACTCCGCTCTACCCAATGACAGGCCAGAAAATCCAGACCATCTTCCTGGGCTATTCTGCTTCTGCCCAGACAGAGACAATTAATGTGACTACGACGGGCGGCACCGGACCTTTCTCTTATGCCTGGACGATGACCAGCCCATGTGCCGGCGTTCCAAGCACAACGTTTGTTACCACAAGTCCATCCTATTCCTTTACGCCAACGTCAACGGCCTATACATGCAGCGGCAATGGTAATAACATCTACACCTTCACAGTTAAGGCAAGTGATGGCCAGGGTTGTGGTGCCAGCAGCACGGTGACGAAGAAGCTCAACGTAGTAGATCCATTCACCAGCAGTACGCACGACAGCGTATACTTATGCCATAAGATTGCAACCCGCGGCTCTATTACTTATCAGCTGAACAAGGTTCCAACCAGTCATGCAGCCACCTATACCAATGCGGGAGACCAACTTGGCAACTGCACCGCCTTTACCGGACGTATGGGTTCCCAGCAGGAAGAAGAGCCAGGAACGATCGGCGCAGCGGAAGAGCTGCTTGTACGGGTTTATCCTAACCCAAGCAACGGCACCTTTACTGTTGAACTGCCTGACGGTGTGAAGAGCGGCGCTGATATCATTGTAAGTGATGTTCAGGGCAAGGTTGTAGCTCGCCAGCAAATGGTGAAAGATGGCGCTACCAGGGCCAGCTTTGAGCTCAACACGCTCGCAAAGGGCATGTACCTCATACAGGTCCGCGACGGTGATATGATGCACCATACCAAGATTGTAATCCAGTAAGGATTCCCAGTCAAGGAAAACAAAAACCCGGCTCTTTTGAGCCGGGTTTTTTATTACCGTATGTCCGGTTGCTAATTGCCTCCAATAAAAGAGATCAGATCGGCATTCAGCCGGTCTTTTTCTGTATAAAACAGGCCGTGCGGCGCCCCTTCATAAACGATGTATTGTGCATGTGGAATGGCTGCCGCTGTCCGGTTGCCGGATGCTTCAATGGGCACCGTATTATCCGCATTGCCATGAATGATGAGCGTAGGCACCGTCACGGCCGCGAGGTCTTCGCGAAAATCCGTATAGGCAAAAGCTGCTGCGCATTCCAGTGTAGCATGTGCCGATGATAGCGTGGACAGCGAGCGGAAGTGATCCAAGAACGGCGTGCTCACCGGATGGTTGAGCATACTGACGCCGAAGAAGTCTTTGCCAAAGCCGTCCAGAAATCCGGGCCGGTCTTTTTTAAGTCCTTCTACGATCTGGTCAAAGACTTCAGTTGGCACGCCGTCCGGGTTATCCGGCCCTTTGGCCAGAAAAGGCGTAACCGAACTGATAAGCACAGCCTTGCTCACGCGCGCCGTGCCGTAACGGCTCAGGTAACGCACTACCTCGCCGCCGCCCATAGAAAAGCCCACCAGTGTAACATCATTCAGGTCTAGTGCTTCTATGAGCGCGTTCAGGTCAGAAGCAAGACTGTCATAATCATAAGCGCGGAAAGGCACGGATGAATGGCCGAAGCCGCGCCTGTCGTAGGCAATAGCGCGAAATCCGGCCTGCGCTATTTCGGCAAGCTGGTATTCCCACATCTGAGCGGTGGAAGGCCAGCCGTGAATCAGGATCACGGGCTTCCCCTCGCCCCAGTCGCAATAATGAATCTTTACCGGCTGCCCATGCTGGCCGTCTTTGGTCTCAATAGTTCCCATTGTCTAAGTCGGATTGGTTTTAGTCCGCCTTAACGGTCATAAACATCATTCCGGCTATCTATGGCAAATGCTCTTTAGGCCCGGCAAACCAAATTGCCAGTGCCACCAAAATCAAAGGAATAAGAATAATGACCACAAGCGCTATTACAGAGCGCCGGTTCGCGAAATTGGTGGTCCAGCCCACGCCTGCATAGCGATTAGGCGGGAATATCCGTTTGTCTTCCGGGTTGTAATAAAGCAATCCGCGCCAATGCGCCGGGTCGGCGTGGGACGCGTCCAGCTTCTTCTTGTCCTCTATCTGCTCTGCATCCCAGGCCATACTTAGTAAGTAATCACCTGCTCTTCCATCACCTCCGGCATCTTGCGGAACTCATACTGCTGGTTGCGTAGCTGCGCCGGGAAGCCGGCTTCATTAATCGCCTGCTGAATGCCCTTTGCCGTGAAGCGGTGCGGCGCGCCGGCAGCGCTTACCACGTTCTCCTCAATCATGATGGAGCCGAAATCGTTGGCGCCGGCATGCAGGCACAGCTGCGCCACGCTCTTGCCCACCGTCAGCCAGGAGGCCTGGATGTTCTTGATATTGGGCAGCATGATGCGGCTCAGTGGCTATCATGCGGATGTACTCTTCGCCGGTCGTCAGGTTCTTCGTGCCGCGGATGCGCTGCAGCAGCGTGTCCACATCCTGGAATGTCCAGGGGATAAAGGCGATAAAGCCCTTTGCGCCTTCCGGCTTCCTGGCTCTGCACCTCGCGGATCTTCACCAGGTGCTCGAAGCGCTCCTCAATCGTCTCCACGTGGCCGAACATCATGGTGGCGGTGGTGGTCAGGCCGATCTTGTGGGCCTCGTGCATGATGTCCAGCCACTCCTGCGCGCCGCATTTGCCTTTGGAGATCAGGCGGCGCACGCGGTCGTTCAGTATCTCGGCGCCGGGGCCGGGCATGCAGTCCATGCCGGCTTCCTTCAGGGCCAGCAGCGCCTCGCGGTGGCTCACCTTGCTCACCTTGCAGATGTGCGCCACTTCGGGCGGGCCGAGGGCGTGGAGCTTCAGGTGCGGGATAAAGCTCTTCAGCTCGCGGAAGAGGTCGGTGTAATACTCCAGGCCCAGCTCCGGGTTGTGGCCGCCCTGCAGCAGCAGCTGCTCGCCGCCGTAGCGGAAGGTCTCCTCGATCTTCTGCTTATAGGTCTCGATGTCGGTCACGTAGCTCTCCGGGTGGCCGGGGACGCGGTAGAAGTTGCAGAACTTACAGTTGGCCACGCACACGTTGGTCGTGTTCATGTTGCGGTCGATGATCCAGGTCACCTTGCCGTGCGGCACCGCCATCTTGCGGCGCTCATTGGCCACGTACATCAGCTCGGCCAGCGGCGCATCGTGGAAGAGGTGCACGCCTTCCTCCATGCTCAGGAAATCGCCCGCAAGGGCCCGCCCGTACAACTGCTTCAGTTCCATAATAGCACAAAAATACGCCGTCCTTCCAGCGCAGCCATCGGGATTGATGAAGGGGCTATTTATGTTGCCGGCTTCCGGTTCGCTCCCAATCTGCCGTTGCGTCGCACACTGAGGGGCCGGTCAGTCTGTTGGGCTTTCCCCTTAACATCGTTAGAGGCAGCGGCGGTATAAGGTGAAGCAGCGTGAAGTCAGCTGACATAAATAAAAAGTCAGCTGACAGAAGCGCTAAGTCAGCTGACTTTTTGATTAAGTCAGCTTGCATAATCATTATGTCAGCTTGCATAGAGGTTAAATCAGCTTGCATAGAGATTAAGTCAGCTGACTTTTTATTTATGTCAGCTGACTCCGCACTTAGTGCAGCGGGCTGAATGCCAGGTGAAAAGCCCAATAGACTGAAAGGCCCCTCAGTGTGCGACGCAACGGATGACGGGGAGCGAACGGAACGCTGGGCAACAAAAAAGTAGCGGCGCGATACATCGCGCCGCTACCGGAAATCGTGTTGATTAAATAAAGGAAAGCTGCTCGCGCAGGTCGACGCTGCCCCAGCGCACGCGGATGATGTAGGGGGTGTAGGTGCCGAGGCCGTAGGGCACGCGGAAGGTGAGGCGGCCGGCGTCGGGGGTCATGCTGTTGTAGTAGACGCGGCTGCCTTGCATGTCGTAGAGCTCCACTTCTACCAGTTCAGTGACGGCTTCCATGAAGTCCATGTGAATGGTAAAGTTGGTAACGGGGTTGGGGTAGATGCTGAGGGCCTGGGCGCGGGCGCCGTTGGTGAGCTCGGCTACTGCGGAGTAGCGGGCCTCACCGTTTTGCAGCATGCCACGAATGCGGTAGAAGACTTGGGGGGCGGTGATGCGGGGATCGGAGAAGTGGTAGGGGTGGGCGTCGTCGGTGCTGTCTGTGCGGCTGAGTACGCCAATGGCGCTGAAGTGCTGTGCATCGGTGGAGCGCTCTATGACGAAGGTGTCGTAGCGGTCGTTGCTGTGGACGAGGAAGTCTATCTGGGCGGTATTAGCATTCCAGGCTGCGCTAATGTCAATGGTTTCTACGGGAAGGACTACGGAGTTGAAGAGGTTGATGGGTGTATTGGTGGAGGTAGTGACATTGAGCAGTGACTGGGACTGGGTGGCGGACATGCACATCCATTTCTGGAGGATGGTGGCGTAAAGCTGACGAAAGTCGTACTGCATGTTGACCTGCGTATTGCCATTGGATACGGCAGGTATGGCGGGCGATGAGCCGTAAACGCCGCCATTGAGCGCGCCGCCAAAGAAGATGACGGGAGCGGCGGTGCCGTGGTCGGTACCGGTGGAGGCGTTGGAGATGACGCGGCGGCCAAATTCGGAGAAGGTCATGCCAGTCACCATGTTTTGCTTGTTCATGGTGCCGAGGTCGGCCATAAATGCGGAGATGGCTACGGAGAGCTTGGAGAGGTTGTTGGCGTGGGTGCCGGTGGTGGTAGCGGTGCTGCTGGTCACCTGGCTGACGTGGGTATCAAAGGAGTCCGGGTGGTTGACGATGTACACCTGCGTGGTAAGGCCGCCGCCAATGAGGCGCGCGACGATTTTGAGCTGGTCGGCAAGCTTGTTGGAGCCGGTGGTGGGGTAGAGAGATGATTGGGCAGCCGTGTAACCACTCCATGCCGCGGAGATGCGGGTGGTGTAGGCATTGCTCTGGTTCTGCATCTGCCGCAGGAAGGTGACCTCGGTGCCATAATCGCTGGCGGGCGCAGTGGCGGTAGTAGCAGTAGCTACCTGTATGAGCGATGAAGGATCGGGCACATTGTAGCCCATATTAATGGACGGTCCTTGCAGGGAAAGGGGTAGCGAGCCGCCTATCTGTATGGCCAGCGGATCCTGTACAGTAGGCACAATGGGGTAGCCGGCCGGGAAACCGGGATACGTAGCATCCAGCGTGCGGCCTACCCAGCCTGTATCCAAAGGCAGCGCCGATGTAGAAGGCGATGAGAAGAAGATGTCCTGCGCCTGGAAGTGGCTGTAGTTGGGGTTGGGATAGCTCACGCCCTGTACGATGGCAATCTTGCCGCTGTTGTAAAGGCTTTGAATGCCGGTCATGGACGGGTGCAGGCCGGTAGTAGTATTAGTACCGGAGCTGCTAAGGTTGTTCAGCGAAAGCACATTCCCGATGGGTATCATCAGGTCGGGGCGCGCCGCCGTCAGCTCGGTGTACTTGTCTTTGGCAATGACCATGTTCAGGCCGTCGTTACCCCCATTAAGCTGTATGATGACAAGGATGCGGTTGCAGTTATTGGCCGTTCGGGCCAGGCTGTTTAGCCAGGGATGCGTAAGGCCGTTGCCGGCAAAGACGGGCAGCCCTTTTAAGAACAGCGGCGAGCTAAGCAGGGCCGAGTTCCGGAGAAAATTTCTGCGGTTCATTTTGTTCTGGTTTTAAGGGGCTGCTGATTACATGAGTTGATATTCCGCCGACTTGATGATAGCGGACACCAGATTGGAAAGGCGCGTCTTGACGGTGCTTAGGTAAGTGCTGTTGGTCGGGGTGCCGGTGTAGTTGGTCCACGCCGTAGTCCAGTAGCTGTTGGTAGTCTGGTTCTGGAGCAGGTTCTGCGTCTTCCACTGGTCGCGGATGGTCTGGCCGGGGTCCAGAGGCAGCAGGATGGCTACTATGGCGGCGGTGAGCAGGTCGGGGTCTGCCTGAACGGTGGCGGAGAAGTTGTTCATAAAGGCCATCACATCAATCTTCAGGTAGATGCCTCCGGTAGAGATGCCGTTAGTCGTCATCAGCGAGCTGAGCAAAGAAGTACGGCGCTGAATGGTGTTTGTGTTAATCCAGTTCTGATAGTAACCCGGCGTCTGGTAGTAGGCCTTATAGCCGGATACATTGGGCACAAGGCCTACGCTTTGCTCCAGATAGTTGTTGCAGTAATCGTTCAGGTATTTCCAGACGGTGTATTGATTTTGCACCTGATTGTTGGGCGCTGTGCCGGTAGCCGTATTGGCGGCTGTGGTGCTGATACTGAAGTGCCGCAGCACTCCGGTGACGAAGTCAATGGGCGCCTTAATCATCACGCCGCGGTTAGCCATATCATAGAAATGCTGGCTTTTAAACAGCTGCTTCAGCACCGGCAGCATATCCCAGTTATTCGTCGTAAGCGTCGTTGCCAGGCCGCTGATGATATTGGTTTCTATCGTCGCATCAATATCGTAATAGACGAAGAAGCGGTAAAGGCGGCGGCAGATGTAGTTAGCAATGGTGGTTGCCTGCTGCGTGAACAGCATGTTGAAGAAGGTGCCAAATTCCGCCGAGCCGCCTGCATATGTGGCGCTGCCAGTAATGGTCGTACTAGCGAAATTGGTAGAAAAGGCCTTGTTACCTGAATTGTGCGAGCCAGTCACAAAGTCAACGGTAAACGGATACGGCATTGCGAAGGCATTGCCTGTTGTTATGGTAGCTGGCCGCACCACCTTCCAGCCGGAGAGCACTTTGGCGGCCGCCTTGATGTCAAACTCATCATAGTTCTGCGTGGGCACCTTGCCCAGCATGAACAGCTCCATCAGCTCCCGCCCGAAGTTTTCGTTGGGCGCGGAGGCGGTGCTGTACTGCCCGCTCAGGAAGACGAGCATGGCCGGGCTTTTGGCAATGGCCTGGATGAGCGTCTTGAAATTTCCCGTCGCATTATTGCGCAGCAGCGTCATATAATCCGCGCACATTGTAGCGCCATTCACTTCCGAATTGCGGACGTCATTAAAGTCAACCGGTATGAAGTGGTGCCAGAATTGCACCATCTTCTCGCGGATGGTATAGTCGCCGCTCAGCCAAAGGCCCCAATGCCATGCTTGAAGAGCATTTTGGCGATAACTGTCCACGGTACTGTCATTGCTGGTTGCTGCAAACGAAAGATTGGTGCCGGTCCAGCTGGCGCCGTAGGCTACCAGGCTGCTATCTGTAGCGCCGGAGATGTTGTTGTAATAATTAAGCGGCGTAGCACTCGGCAGGGTGGGCGTACTTGTTACCGACAATACTGCATCTACAGCATTGCTGATGGTCATCGCCTTTAGCGTAGCAATGTCTGCCTGCCGGACACCAAAGCCCGTGCGGCGCAGCAGGTGGGCTACCTCATCATCGCCCCAGGTGCCGCTGTAGGCGGTGAGGCCGCTGGTGACGGAGGTGACGCGGGCCGCCACGTGGCCCTCGTCTTCCGGCTCTGTGAGCGGGGCGTAGCGCCTGCCGCTCAGCTCTTTACGCGAAAAGCGCTCAAACAGTTTGTCCGGCCCGGGAGGGGCTTCCTTTATAGGAATGCCCGGAGCATCCACTGCTGTTACACCGTCAGGGCCTTCTTGGTTGCCACGGTTCAATAATGTGTTAAAGAATTCGCGCCGGTTCTTGTACTTGTCACCCATACGCTTCTGTGAAGTTTTAGGCCGGTGCGCCACGTTTTGGCCCGGTTACGAAATGAGCCATATCATATCTACGAAACGTCTCTTAACGCGCCATTAACCGCTCCACACTGTGAAGCTAACGGGCCCGGCGCCATATTCAAAAGAATTTGAAATGTTTTTCGAGCGAATAACTACCGCTTAACAGGCTACACTTTTATTCAAAAAACTTTTACCTTATCCTTTGCGGCTTCTTTTTAGAATGACAGAAGACTACACGCCTTCAGGATTGTCGTTCTGAAACCGGTTACATAAGTTGACGCGGGGTTTGAAGAACTGATAAGCAATACCTGGTGAATGGCCGCTTCATTCCCTTAAAAAGCGCAGCTTCCATATATATCCTTCTATGGTTTGTACGGAAAGGCAGTATAGGCCAGCCGGCAGATTCTGGACAGATACTTGTGCCCCGCCACCTTTGAAAGAAACACTGGAAATATAAACCTGCTGGCCTACTGCATTGGTTACAGAAACTGACGCCTGTTCTTCACGGGTTACGCTTTGTACCAGCTCAAAAGCGCCGCTATTCGGGTTAGGCACTATGCCGTATTGCTGGGTCTGCCCGTTGATGCTTTGTACGCCTGCAGCCCATACTTCCACCTTCACCGTGTCTTTTGTAACTACTCCGCACAGCGTCTGTGTTACTACATAGCTTGTGGTTATGGTTGGCTTTACCCAGATGCCTGGCCCTTTGCCGATGATTGTTGAGGAGCCAAGCACATTCCAGTCACACCAGATAGCCGATGATGTAGGCCTTCCAACATAGACGCTGTCGCCTCTGCCTATATGAGTATCCGGGCCGGCATCTGCCATTGTGGTGCTTTCTACCACACTGACATCGTCAATGAAGTAGTAGGTGAAGTCTGACCCGTTCCTGCCATTAGATGGAATAGCCTGAATCGTGGTGCCAGTCTTGTTCCTAAAGTTGCCAATAGTAATAAACTGCTCTGTACCGGTAGCTATGAAAGAGCCTTCAATCTTTGTCCAGCTTGCTGTATCAGTGATTGGATTGCCTGTATTGACTACTTGTGGTATGCATTGGGTCTGCGGTGAGCCACATTGAGTTGTTGTATCAATGCTTCCATTATCCAGATATGCGCCTATTTCCTTGATACCCCAATCAGAGCCCTCTGCAAGATTCACATAAAAAGTCACGCAGTATCGTTTACCGCCGGTGAGCTGTTTAGTTAGTTTGCTTTGAATGTAATCTCGCTCGTAGCCTGGACTTACGGTGTATGCGCCAAAACCGACCATTCCTTTACCTGAATGCGCATACTGATACCCGAGCAAGTTAAATGGTATAGAAAATCCATAGGACAGCTTAGGTGAACACTCATTAAAGTATTCGGCACTGCAAACATGATTGCCAGAGCTGTCTAAACCTACCGTAAGGGTATCAATAGGCCTCCATCCAAGTGCAAGTCTAATTTGATCTGTGGCGATAGGACAAGAATGATACGTGTCAAAGTCTCCATTAGGCACATAGTTTACCTGCGCTAAGGCACCAATGCTCATCACCATGATCAGGACAATCATCCTATATTTTCTCATCATGAGGTATCGCCTTTCTGGTATTATGACTATCAACGAATCTAAAGTACAATTGATAAAAAGGCGTTTGTTCACCGTTCTCTTGTCCTTCAGGGTATTGCACGCTGCCTTTCTATGCATAATATTACTTCCTGCCTTTTAACAAAGCATCCCTGCGGCCCCTTCTATATTTGCCCGCCCTAAAAATCTTTATGCATTTCTCCCGCACCGGCACCGCGCTGCTTTCTGCCGCCCTGCTTTGCACTGCCTTTTCATTTTCAGCTACCGCGCAAAGCACCGCTACAGACCCACCCGCACCGCCATCTGAAATCACCAAGCCCTCCCGCGATTTTGTGATGCTGCAGTTTACCTACGAAGGCTGGAGCAAGGCCCCGGACTCAGTAAAGACAGGCGGCATCGGCCGCGGCTTCAACGCCTACCTCTGCTACGATTTTCCGATTCAGAAGAGCCATTTCTCCTTTGCGGCAGGCATAGGCGTGGGTACGTCCAATATTTATTTTAATGACCAGGAAATCCGCCTTACAGATACGGGCTCCGCGGCAGAGCAGGTGCGCTTTGCGCTGGAGAGCAAGGATTATTCGCGCTACAAGCTGGCTACTGCTTATATAGAAGCGCCGTTTGAATTGCGCTATTTCGGCAATAATACAAACAGGAATAAGGGTTTCAAAGCAGCTATCGGTATGCGCGCCGGTACACTGGTGGATGGCCATACCAAGGGCGTACGCACGGTAGAGGGCACTAAAGTGGTGGAAAAGGTGGATACGAAGCGCTACCTGGACAAATGGCGGTTTTCGGCAACGGCACGGGTGGGCTGGGGCAATTTTACGCTATTCGGTTCCTATAATCTGAATACGCTATTCAAGGATGGTTCGGGCCCGGGCATTGTGCCATATAGTGTGGGGCTTTGCATTACTGGGCTGTAATGATTTTTGATATACATTATTTCAAAGAGGCGCTTCGGCGCCTTTTTTATTGGCAAAATGGCCGGATTTGCTGTGTGGATTAGCGTGGATTTCCTGCGGAACAACTCCCTGAACATGTTGGGAAAGGGGTTTATCCACACGGCGGACGGGCGCAGGAAAAGACTTGTCTCCGCCGACAACAACTTCTTAACATCCCTGGTGCTTCTCCACCGGCAGGAAGTTTTCAGTCCTGACCTTGTCCACATTCCCACATTTTTTGTGGGAATAGCGAAAGTTTCGTCAAAGGGCGAATTGGATAACGGGGGCATTATTGTGAATGATGGGCATTAGGTTACTTTGTGTCTGTGGACAGGCACTTTCTTTCCACCAAGCCACATGCCTAATGGTAGTAGCTTTCTTTTTTAAAAAATAAAACGATCATTACTATGAATGTGGATTTTGCGGCTGCGGAAGCTTCGCTGGAGCCGCGTGGTTTTCTGGATCTGCCTATAGACCCGACACTTGACCTTTTTGAAGAGATCGCCCGGCTGAAGCAGGAAAAGAATGCAGTACTGCTGGCGCATTATTATCAGGAGCCTGACATTCAGGATATCGCAGATTACATTGGCGACAGCCTTGGATTGGCGCAGACAGCGGCGCAGACGAAGGCAGATATTATTGTCTTTGCCGGTGTGCATTTTATGGCTGAAACGGCGAAGATTTTAAATCCGGGCAAAAAGGTATTACTGCCGGACCTGAATGCAGGATGCTCGCTGAGCGATAGTTGTCCGCCGCCGCTCTTTAAAGCGTTTCGGGAGCAGCATCCGGATCACATTGTGATTTCATACATCAACTGCTCTGCGGGCATAAAAGCTTTGAGCGATATTATCTGTACCTCATCTAATGCAAAGGCCATTGTAGATAGCTTGCCGGCCGAGCAGGAAATCATCTTTGCACCGGACAGAAATCTTGCGCCTGGCTGAATAAGCAAACCGGCCGTAACATGCTGCTCTGGAACGGTGCTTGCATGGTGCATGAAATATTTTCTTTAGAGAAGATCACGCGGTTGCGCACCCGGCACCCAGAGGCAAAGCTGATAGCGCATCCCGAGTGTGAGGAGCCGGTGCTACGCATTGCGGATTTTATCGGCTCCACGACGCAGTTACTGAAATACACACAGACGGATTCATCGGCTAGTTATATTGTTGCTACGGAGACCGGGATACTACATCAGATGCAGCAAGGTGCGCCGGAAAAGGTGTTTATTCCTGCCCCGCCGGATAATGCATGTGCCTGCAATGACTGTCCGCATATGAAACTGAACACGCTGGAGAAGGTTTATCTGTGCCTGAAGTATGAATCACCACAAATAGAAATGGATGAATCGCTGCGCGTAATGGCTAAAAAGCCAATTGAACGTATGCTTCAGATTAGCAGGCAAGCGGGATTGCTAGGATAATGGAAAATTTTTTTGTCTCACGTCTTGCATGAAATGCTGCCAATGTTTTTAACTTTAGCGAAACATAACTTCTGTATGAACAAACTCTTTACGTCTTTGCTGCTTGCCGGAGCAGTTATTTTCAGCGGGCAGGCGTTTGCGCAGCTTCCTCAGCCATTGAGCAACGGGTATATCCGAACGAATTTAAATCCGGTACGTTTTCTGGTAAACAGCCCGGCGAGTATTGGTGGTTTAAAGCGCGCTTCAATCGCTGACTGGGGCGGTTCAGCCATTCCACCGCTGCTTAATGTCCCGGTTGTGCGTGGACTTGATTCGCTCGCGGCTAGTCCACTGACGAATGCTGCTGCCATTAGCGGAAAGGTGTGTTTGCTGTTTCGCGGCGGAGGCATTTCCTTCGCTCAAAAGGCCCAATATGCTTTTGCAGCCGGCGCGGTTGGTGTCATCATTGTAAATAATATCCCTGGTGAGCCAATTAAGATGGGCAATACAGGCACGACGACTTACACTTCGCCTATTGTAATGGTAACCAATGCGGACGGCGTGGCAATGAATAACATTCTGCTCAGCAGCGGCTCGGTCAATGTATCTATTGGAAGCTGGAGCCTCGCTACACATGACTTGGGTATCGTGCCGGGCTATCAGAGTACGCCACATGCATTGAGCATCCCGTACTCTCAGCTTAGTATTGGTGCAGGACGTTTGCCATATCGGAACTTCAGCGGCGGCGCTGTAGCAAATTTTGGTACGTCAGCTGAAACGAATATTTCTGTTACAGATACTGTAACCTGGATGCCGACCAGCGGCGCTCCCTCAGTAGTACACACCGGCGGATATACAGTACCGAACATAGGCATTTCCGACTCGGTTAAGTTCGGCTTTGGAGGTACTACAAGTCCTTGGTCACTGACTGCGCCAACGTCAACAGGCATGTACCAGTATAAGTATTCACTTAATTATGCCAATACGGATGGCATTCCGCAAGACAATACGCTCACGTATAACCAATATGTTACGGATTCAATATTTTGTAAAGGGTTGTACGACTTTACCAAAATGCAACCGAATGTGAGTTCAGGTATACAGCCTGCCGGTATTAGTACTGCATTTTGCATGGGGCCAATGTATTATATGGCAAGGGGAAAATTTGCCGCCAAGAAAATCCAATACAGCATCTATACCAACGCGGCAACACTTTCCGGCGAGGAAGCAATTGCATTGCTCTTCAAATGGGTAGATGGGGCAAACGGACAGCCCATTGATTCATTCGCTGAAGGGGATGAGCTAACATTAGTGGGTATTAATCGTAAGACATTTACTACCACAGATTCCAGCGGTAAGATGGTGACAGTTCCGGTGTTGGATCCTACCATTGCTACAAAGACTGTTGTACTTGACAGTAATGCGTGGTATTGGGTGAGTCTGCAGGCCTCGGCCAACTGCTTTATTGGTATGGATTACTCCACTAGCTTTTTCACTCGTTCTTATATTCAGCAGGTTATGATTAAGAATAATGATATGCCCGAGTTGCTGTGGAACGATGATTACACTAATCTTGGTGGTAGCAGCACTGCCTTATTGCCCTTTCCTTTTGGCGGCAACGCTTACCAGATCGATTCTACATTCTTCGACCGGTTCCAATATATACCCGCATTAGCTTTCCACATTTCCAAGAATCAGATTGGGACGGTAATTCCGCCTTCCACTTCAGTAGGCAGTGAAGTCAATACTGGCATTGGAAGCGTTACAACATTCCCTAATCCTGCCGCCGAAGATTTTAATGTAGCAATCAATCTGAGCGAACATCAGAAGAGCGTTGCGGTGCGTCTCTTGGATGTGACTGGGAGAATAGTATGGAAGAAAGATCTTAGCGACATAAAAGATGTAACTCTTGTCGTTCCATCCGGCGGACTTCCTACAGGCAACTACTACCTCGCGATTTTTGGTGATAATGGCCATATAGTGAACAAGGTGTCCATTAAACACTAAATTTTTGTATTTTCTTAAAATAGGGGCCGCATAGCGGCCCCTATTTATTTCAGGGTTTAATTTTGATTATGTTTCCTACTTATGATGTAATTGTTGTTGGCGGCGGACATGCTGGTTGTGAGGCTGCATATGCGGCTTCAAGGCTGGGCTGTGACGTTTTGATGATCACCATGAGTCTACAGCAAATTGGAATGATGAGTTGCAACCCTGCGATGGGTGGTATCGGAAAAGGGCAGATCGTGCGGGAGATCGATGCATTGGGTGGTGCTAGCGGTATAGTTTCCGACGCCAGTATGCTCCAATTCAGAATGTTGAATAAAAGTAAGGGGCCCGGGATGTGGAGCCCTCGGACTCAGAATGATCGCGAGTTATTTGCGGCAGAGTGGCGGCGGCGTTTAGAATCGCTGCCCAATCTTCACTTTTGGCAGGACACTGTAAACTGTATTGATGTTTCACGTGGAACAGTATCAGGTGTCAACACATCATTAGGCCACACAATCACTTCAAAATCAGTAGTTCTGACGAACGGCACTTTTCTAAATGGTATCATTCATATAGGACGAAAACAACTCGGAGGTGGCCGTCTAAGCGAAAAGCCCGCTATGGGGTTAACCGAACAACTGATCCAATTGGGATTCACGTCGGACAGATTAAAAACGGGTACACCGCCAAGATTAGATGGACGATCTATAGACTATTCTAAACTGGAAATACAAAATGGCGACGAAGTAATAAGCGGATTTTCATATACGGATGAACTACGAATAAATGCGCGCGACCAAAGAAATTGCTGGATCGCCCACACTTCGCCGAAAGTACATGACGAATTAAAAAAAGGATTTAATGACTCGCCAATGTTTAACGGAAGTATCCAAAGTACTGGCCCACGCTATTGCCCGAGTATAGAAGACAAAATAAATCGCTTCTCGGAGCGCGACCAACATCAACTATTTCTGGAACCTGAAGGGTGGAAGACAACGGAAATGTACTTAAATGGCTTCAGCACCTCCCTGCCGGAAGATGTTCAAAATCGGGCACTCAAGTCAATAATAGGATTTGAAAATTGCAGAATGTTAAAGCCCGGCTATGCAATTGAATACGATTACTTCCAACCGACGCAACTGAAAAACACGCTGGAAACTAAGAAAGTAGAGAAACTATACTTTGCAGGACAAATCAATGGCACAACCGGATACGAAGAAGCAGCTTGCCAAGGGCTAATGGCAGGCATAAATGCGGCTTTGAAAGTAAAAGGTGAGGATGAATTTGTTTTGTCTAGAAATGAAGCATACATCGGAGTATTAATTGATGATCTAATTAATAAAGGAACTGATGAACCTTACCGCATGTTTACAAGCCGGGCGGAATATCGTACGTTATTAAGACAAGATAATGCGGACATCAGATTGACTAGAAAAGGCCATGAATTAGGATTAGTCAGCGATGCTCAACTTGAAAAACTTAACGAGAAGGAGCAAGCATTAAGGGATTTGCAGATGAAGATTGTAAACATCAAACTTGATCCAGAGCAGGTAAACAAATACTTATTAAAACTGAATAGCGCTCAAATTACCGACAAAACCAAACTAGAAAAACTACTACTTCGTCCAGGAGTGAGCCTTGAGCAGCTAATCGAAGAAATACCACCTCTAAAGGAATCGCTAAGAGAATATAATCGTTTGGTTATAGAACAAGCAGAAATTCAGATAAAATATGGCAGTTACATTCAAAAGGAATACGAAATAGCGGCGAAGGTGAAGGCTCTGGAGCAAGAAGAAATTCCGGAAAGCTTCAATTATGAAGCAATTGTTGCCCTTGGCACGGAAGCAAAGCAGAAATTAACTAAGATCAGGCCGCGTACCATTGGGCAGGCGAGCCGCATTAGTGGAATCAACCCAACAGATATACAGATGCTGCTGGTATTTCTAGCGCGTTGATCAATGGACGTTAAAACCGCTATCTATCGGTTCTGCAATTATCAGGAGCGTTCTCAACAGGAAGTGCGCAATCGTCTATATGAATTGGGTGCGTATTCCGATCAAGTGAATGAGCTCCTTGCTGAACTCATAGAAGCAGGACTATTAAACGAAGAGCGCTTTGCAAAAGCATTCGTACGCGGAAAATTCAGGATCAAGCGATGGGGCCGAGTCAAAATACTTTACGAGCTGAAGCAACACCGCATATCCGAATACAATCTGAAAAAAGCCCTCAAAGAAATAGATCCTTCCGATTATTTCAGGACAGCACTCATCCTTGCAGAACGCAAATGGGACTCATTAATCGGTGAGACAAAGCGCAAATTGAAAGAAGATAAAGTATATCGCTATCTAAAACAAAAAGGCTACGAACATTCTATTATTGCCGAAGTGTTGACGGAGATAACCGCGGCTCAATAATTCATGGTTGCTAACTTTATAGTACAATCCGTGCAAATGGCAGAGCAAATACAACAAGTAACAGAAGGTGTGAGTGTTACGGTAGAGACATTTTACCAACCCGCTCAGAGTAATCCCATAGCATCAGAATATCTATTTGCCTACCGTATAACCATTGAAAATCTGAGCACTATGCCAGTCAAACTGCTCCGCAGACATTGGTACATTGTGGACAGCAACGGCGCTTATAGAGAAGTTGAGGGGGAAGGTGTAGTAGGTAAACAACCTATATTGGAACCAGGAGCCAGCCACCAGTATATCTCCGCTTGTAGCCTTCGGTCAGACATGGGCAAAATGCACGGCAATTATCTGATGGAAAATCTCTACAATAAAAAGTTATTTCGTGTGGCAATTCCGGAATTTCAGATGATTGCACCATTTAAAGGCAATTAAGGGCTGCAAACGCGCCCGCAGCATTCAGCCATTCCCCCTACCTTCGCGAACCTTTTTAGGACCCTTCCAGCGAAGGGCCTTTTTATTGCGCCAAACATCTGATAATGAACCTTAGAAACATTGCCATCATTGCCCACGTTGACCACGGGAAGACAACCCTCGTTGATAAAATTATCCACGCTACTAAAGTATTCCGCGACAATCAGGAGACTGGAGAGCTGATCATGGACACCAATGACCTGGAGCGTGAGCGTGGCATCACCATCCTAGCCAAGAACATTTCCGTTACCTACAACGGCACCAAGATCAATGTCATTGATACCCCAGGTCACGCCGACTTTGGCGGTGAAGTAGAGCGCGTACTGAAAATGGCTGATGGCGTATTGCTGCTGGTAGATGCCTTTGAAGGGCCGATGCCTCAGACACGTTTTGTACTTCAGAAAGCATTGAATCTTGGTCTGCGTCCAATTGTCGTTATCAACAAGGTAGATAAGCCTAATTGCCGCCCTGATGAAGTCCACGATGCTGTATTTGAACTGTTCTTCCAGCTGGATGCTACCGAAGAACAGCTGAATTTCCCAACACTCTACGGCTCTGCTAAGCAGGGTTGGTACAATACTTCCCTCACGCCTACTGATAATATCAACGCCGTGATGGACATGATTATTGATAAAGTCCCGGCGCCAAGCAGCTGCTGAAGGCCCACTACAGCTGCAGATTACTTCCCTGGACTATTCATCATTTCTTGGTCGTATCGCTATTGGCAAGATCACACGCGGTACTGTGAAAGAAGGCCAGAACATTCAGCTATGCAAGCTGGATGGCACCATGATTCGCAATAAGGTGAAAGAAGTGTACGTCTTTGAAGGCATGGGCAAGAAAAAGGTATCGGAAGTTTCTGCCGGCGATATCTGCGCTATTGTAGGCATTGAAGATTTCCAGATTGGCGAGACCATTGCCGACTTTGATACGCCGGAAGCACTGCCTGTTATCGGCCATTGATGAGCCGACGATGAACATGCAGTTCTCCATCAACAACTCTCCCTTTTTCGGTCGCGAAGGCAAGTTTGTCACTTCCCGTAATATCCGCGACCGCCTGTATAAAGAGCTGGAAAAGAACCTCGCCCTACGCGTACAAGACACAGACGATGCCGATAAATTCCTCGTCTATGGCCGCGGCATCCTGCACCTTTCTGTACTTGTAGAAACCATGCGCCGGGAAGGTTATGAGCTCACTGTAGGTCAGCCACAGGTAATTGTAAAGGAAATTGACGGCAAGAAATGCGAGCCTTTTGAAGTGCTTGGTTGTTGACGTGCCCGCCGAATCCTCAGGTAAAGTCATCGACCTGGTTACCCAGCGTAAAGGCGAAATGCTGATCATGGAGACGAAAGGCGAAATGCAGCACCTTGAGTTTGACATTCCATCGCGTGGTCTCATTGGCCTTCGTTCCCAGATGCTTACCGCCACCGCCGGCGAGGCCGTTATGGCCCACCGCTTCCATGAATACAAGCCTTGGAAAGGCACTATTCCCGGCCGCAACAACGGTGTGCTGATCTCCAAATTCACCGGCCCTACTACCGCCTACTCCATTGATAAGCTCCAGGACCGCGGCTCCTTCTTCGTTGACCCGGGAGAAGAAGTATATGCCGGACAGATTATTGCGGAAAATATCAAGCCCGGCGACCTGAACGTAAATGCCATTGAAGGTAAAAAGCTCACCAACCACCGGGCCTCTGGCTCCGATGGTGCTGCCTCCATCACGCCCAAAATCCAGATGACGCTGGAAGAATGCATGGAATATATCCAGCAGGATGAATGCATTGAGGTAACGCCGCAAAGCATCCGCTTGCGTAAGATCATGCTGGACGAAAACGACCGCACGAAATATCAAAAGATGCTGAAGGCCGAGGCCTAAAACGACACTTGGATAATAAGATGCGGGCAGCGAAGTCATAGAAGCTACTTCCTGCCCGTTTCTTTATTTTTGAATAACGCAAAGCGGAGCAATAGCTTTGATACACGAAAGGCTGCAACAGCCTGCCGAGACAATTATGGATTATAATACCACGCGCGAGCCACTGCGCATGCCCGAATACGGCCGCTCCATCCAATCCATGGCCGAGCAGCTATTGAAAATGGAAGATGATGCTGCGCGCCTTAAAAATGCAGAGGCGGTCATAGATGTGATGGCCATTCTCAACCCCCAGCTCAAGCAAACTGAAGATTACCGTCATAAACTTTGGGACCATCTCTATGTAATGACGGACTTCAAGCTGGAAGTAGCCTCTCCTTACCCTAAACCCGACCCGGAAGAACTGCGCAAGCGCCCGACGCCGCTGCCTTACCCGGCAAAGCCTATCAAGCACCGCCACCTTGGCGGAAACATAGAGGAACTATTGGCAAAGGCTTCAGCGGAGATGGATCCGGAGAAGCGAGAGGGCTTCACCCAGCACATAGCTTACTTCATGAAGCTCGCCTATGCGCAATGGCATAAAGACCCGGTTCATGACGACATGATCAAAGGAGAGCTCGCGCAAATCACCGGCGGCGCGCTCCAGTACGAACCTGCTAATGGTGGCTTCCAGGTCCAGGTAGATCTGCGGCAGGATACCGGCTTCAAAAAGAAGAAACCGCGCAATAACAATTACGGCAGCCAGCAGGTAGGCCAGGGCGGTAATTTCAAAAAGAGAAAGTTTAAAAACAAGAATAAAGGCGGTATCTGAACAGAGACATTGCACGGCTAAAGCGCCAACATCTGCGCATTTACATAATCTTCCCTCTTTTTTTGGGGCGAAATAAAGCATGAAAGCCTTTGAAATCCGCGGTGGTCGTCCGCTTTCCGGCACCATCATCCCGCAGGGTGCCAAAAATGAGGCCCTGCAGGTGCTATGCGCCGCACTGCTCACCAATGAGCCGGTCACATACACCAATGTGCCTGATATTATTGATGTAAACCTCCTGCTGGAATTACTTGGAGACCTGGGCGTAAAAGTAGAGCGTGGCGCAAAAGGCGAGGTGACACTCCAGGCAAATGATATAAATACCGAATACTTTGCCGGCCCTACATTTCGCCATAAAAGCGGTCGTCTGCGCGGCGCCGTCATGGTAGCCGGGCCAATGCTTGCCCGTTTCCAAAAGGCCCAAATCCCTACAGCCGGGTGGTGATAAGATCGGCAGAAGGCGATTGGACACGCATATCCGTGGCTTTGAAGGCCTGGGCGTAAAGTTTGTTTATGATGAGGATAACTATCTATTCCACCTCAACACCGAAAAGCTGATTGGTACCCAGCTCTTACTGGACGAGCCGTCAGTAACGGGTACCGCAAATATTTTGATGGCGGCGGTAATGGCGGAAGGCACAACCACCATCTACAATGCAGCCTGCGAGCCCTATGTACAGCAGCTCTGCCGCCTGCTTAATTCAATGGGCGCGCGCATTTACGGCGTCGGTTCCAATTGCATTACCGTGCAGGGTGTAAAAAGTCTGCATGGCGCGGAGCATCGCATGTTAGCGGATATGATTGAGGTGGGCTCTTTCATTGGGCTGGCGGCCATGACCGGGTCAGACATCACCATTCAGAATGCAGACGTGGCGCATCTCGGCATCATTCCGGAGACTTTCCGGAGGCTGGGCATAAAGCTGGAAATTTCCGGCGACGATATTCATATCCCGAAGCAGGACAGCTATGCTATCCAGACATTTATAGACGGCTCGGTACTCACCATCTATGATCATCCCTGGCCCGGCTTTACGCCCGACCTGCTAAGTATAGTGCTGGTAGTAGCTGCACAGGCAAGGGGCACTGTGTTAGTGCATCAAAAGATGTTTGAAAGCCGTCTGTTCTTCGTAGATAAGCTCATTGAGATGGGCGCGCAGATTGTGCTTTGTGATCCCCACCGCGCGGTAGTTATCGGTCTGGACCATAGCCATGCACTGCGTGGCATCAACATGGTAAGCCCCGACATTCGCGCCGGTGTTGCATTGCTCATTGCCGCGCTTTCCGCCTCCGGCAAAAGCACGATCCAGAATATTGACCAGATAGACCGGGGCTACGAACGCATCGACGAGCGCCTGAATGCCCTCGGCGCAGACATCCGCCGTATATAAGCTGGCATATGTGATTGTTCCGAAATGCTTCAGACTTCAGCCCCTGCATTCCAATAACTAAATGAAACGCCTCATCATCTTTGCATCCGGCCGCGGCAGCAATGCGCGGGCTATTGTTGATTTTTTCAGAAAAGAAGGAGGTGCGGACATAAGTCTTATTGTAAGCAATAAAGCCGACGCAGGCGTTCTGGACATGGCGCGGCGCGAAGGCATACCTGCCTTAACAGCTACCGGCAAGCAACTTTCAGATCCAGATTTTCTAAGCCAGATGCAAGAGCATGAACCCGCCTTAATTGTACTGGCTGGATTCCTGCTAAAACTGCCCCCCCAATTTATCCAGGCCTTTAAAGGAAAGATTGTCAATATTCATCCGGCACTGCTGCCAAGGCACGGCGGGAAAGGCATGTGGGGCCATCATGTGCACGGAGCAGTGTTGGCGGCAGGCGACGAGCGCAGCGGCATTACAGTACACCTGGTGGATGAAGAATATGACCGCGGCCCTGCACTGCTTCAGGCAACGTGTCCTGTGGTGCCGGGCGATGACGCAGACCGCCTGGCGACGCGCGTACTGAAGCTGGAGCACTTCTGGTATCCGCGCGCTATTCAGGCCCTGCTTCTTTTCGCCGACGCGGAAGTGGCAGTGCCGTAAGGCAATATCTCCCTTTGCCGCTCGTTTATGAAATACTTTTGTTGCAATTGCGCCCGCCCTGGATTTACCATGCTTCGTTCCTTTATTCTATTAGCCCTCATTAGCATTCTTTACTGCAGCAATGCTGGTGCGCAGCAGCGTGGCATCGGCCGCTGGCGTGCGCATTTGCCTTTTAATAATGCTCAGGCCATAGCCACAGACGGCATCAACAATTATGTCATCACCAATAAAGGCTTTCTGGTCTTTCCAACCAACGGCAAGCCTGCCGAGACCTTCAGCAAGGTGGAAGGCATGCACGAGGCAGAACCGGTTGCCCTCGCTTACGACATAGCCACCAGCACGGCCATCATTGGGTATAACAACAGCAATATTGACCTCTACCGGCACAACAACTTTACGGTACTCCCTGATCTGAAGAACAAGAGTTTCGCGGGCTCCAAAAGCATCAATAATATTTACGCAGACCACGGCTTCGCTTATCTAAGTACCGGGTTGGGCATCGTTGTGATAGACCTGGAGCGGCAGGAGGTAAAAGAAACGTATGTCTTTTCCAAAGGCGGCCAGACTATGGCGATCAATGCCGTGACGGGCGACAGCACTTATTTCTATGCAGCATCCAGCGGCGGGCTATATCGCATTGCCCGGAATGCGCCTTCGCCCCAGGTTTTTGCTACATGGCAACCCATTGACACAGGTATTATCTATTCCAGGCTGGCCGTTTCGAACGGAACACTTTTCGCAGCAACCAGCGGCAGCATTACCGATTCACTTTATCGAATTGCTATTGGCCCGGGTGGCGCCGGCAGCCGTCAACGAATCTGGTTTAGCGACAGTACTATTATCCTGCATTTGGATGGCGGTGACAGAATGCTTTATGCAGGCACGTTTAGCAAAACCGGAACCGGCCGCATTTATCACTTCTCCGTTCCTGGCAATGCCATTGTTGATTCAAGCTACGTAGCCCGGCCTAATGGGGTGGTTACTGCCGACGACGGCCGCCTTTGGGTAGCCGACGGATATCAGGGGATCGGCCTGAAGAGACAGCGGGGGCCGCATCAACTTCTTTGTACCTAACGGCCCCAACGACGCAGAGTCGTTTGACATATATGCCCGTGGCGGCGTGGTATGGGTGGCACATGGTGCACTCAGCCCAAAATATCTGCCTGCGGAGAAGCGGACCGGCATTTCCCGCTACAATGCTGTAAGCGATTTATGGGACTATTATACGCCCTACAATTTTGATCTCTTTCGGGATTCGGTCACTGATTTTATCAGCATTGCCAGAGATGACCGGACGGGTACTTACTATTTTGGAAGTGCCCAGGGCGGCATATATGAGCGCAAGGAGGATGGCAGTGGCCGGCTGTTGAAACAAGGCGCGCTGCAAGGCGGGGCCAGCGGAGAATATCCGGCCACGGGAATGGTGCTCGATGCCAACGGAGCCCTTTGGGTGACCCAAAACTACCTGACTAACGAGCTCGCCGTACGCACAGCAGAAGGTAATTGGTATCATTATCATGTTGATAAGTTGAACCGCTTTATTGCTAACACTGCGACGAAAATTATTGTAGATGACCTCAACCAAAAGTGGTACATCGCCCCATACGCAGGTGGCATTATCGTATATAATGATAATAACACGCCTGAGACCGGTGGCGATGATGATGTACGTAACCTGACTATCGGTAAAGGCTTTGGCAATCTCCCTTCAAATGACGCACGCAGCCTGGTTAAAGACCGCGATGGTGCCATCTGGATAGGTACCGATAAAGGCATTGCCATCGTTAGCAACCCCGGACAAATACTCCAGGACAGGACCAGCGATGCGGAGAAGCCTGTTGTGCAATATGACCAGTTTGCCGGCGAGCTATTCTCCAACGAGTCTGTGAATGCAATGGCTGTGGATGGCGCCAACCGCAAGTGGGTAGGCACTAATAACGGCGTCTGGCTGCTTTCGCCCGATGCGAAGACCATCATCAGCCGCTTTACCACAGAAAATTCCCCGCTGCTTTCCAATATCATTGAATCTATTGCCATTGATGCTATAACCGGCGACGTTTACTTTGGTACCAGCAATGGCCTGATCTCCTTTCACGGTACCGCTACCGAAGGCGCAGAAACGGCAGGTTCTATCCAGACATTCCCGAATCCCGTACCCAGCGGCTATACCGGCCCTATAGCCGTGCGCGGCCTTACCACCGATGCAGATGTACGCATTACAGATATAGCGGGCCAGCTCGTATACCGCGCAAAAGCGTCCGGTGGCCAGGTGGTATGGAACGGGCTGGATTATACCGGCCATCGCCCGCAAAGCGGGGTGCTCCTCATATTTGCCACAGACAAGGTCGGCACGCAAACGGCGGTAGGCAAGATGGTGCTGATGAACTAAGCCTCTTTCTGGAATGCTTTTTAAGCCTGCACAGCCGGCGTGCTAACTACAACCCAATCAATTGTCCTGCGCTCCATCAAATACGGAGAAACCAGCCTTATATCCAATCAGTTTACACGGATATATGGTGTTCAGACTTATATCGTACAAGGCATCCGTACCGCCAGCGCGAAAGGCAAAAGCAGCCGCGCGGGGCTGCTGCAGCCGGCCATGGTTCTGGACATTGTAGCCTACCATCGTCCGCAAGGCAATCTTCAGCGGCTCAAAGAATTTTCGCCGGCCGTCTTCTACCAAAGTATCCATGAGGAAGTCGTAAAAAACAGTATCGCACTTTTCTCTGCAGAACTGTTGCTGCGGCTCTTACCGGAAGCAGCGCCTATGCCAGAGCTGTTTGACTTTGCAAAGGAATATCTGGAAAGGCTGGATGCCCATCCGGTAGAGGCCGTCGCCAATTATCCTGTCTTTTTTGCTATGCAATGCAGCCGTGCACTGGGCTATGAGCTTGCCGGGCAATGGAGTGAGGAAACGCCCTACCTGAACCTCATTGAAGGCGGATTCACCCCGGATCCACCCTTTGCAGGCACTACGGTTACGACAGATGACGCGGCAGCGCTTGCCAGAATGTTGCGCGTGAAACAGTTTGATGAGCTGGCGGCGATAGAATTGAATGGCGCGGGACGGCAACGATTGTTAGAATGGTACCTGCAGTTCCTGCAGCGGCACACAGAGCATATGCGACCTGTAAAGTCCCTGGCAGTGCTGCAAACGGTCCTACACGGTATCTGAAGATTTGGCGGCGGTACGCTCCTTGGTGCCAAAGCCCATGCGATGTGCCATACGGCTCAGATAGCTTTTAAAGAAAGAAAATTGTCCGGTCAGTAAGCTGATAAGCATTACCGCCACCGGCCACAATACCGTTACCAGGAGGAGGTAAAGTACCCACCATATTATACCATTCGGAACGTCCATCAACAGCATTAGCTTACGTGCTGCCCATCCGCAAAGAGAGCCTCCGGCAGCAAACGTAATAAGCACCAGCAGCACCCGGAGTGTACTGATTCCCCAACGTTGCCGCAGCCTGTCAAACATGGCTCAAAGGTATTGTAGCTTCGCTTATGCCGCGGATTGCCCTGTTTTGCTTTCTCTTATCTGGCTATTGCTGTCCGGTTTTCTCCCAGCAATATCCGCAAGGATATTTCCGCAATCCCCTTCGCATCCCCATACTGCTGGCCGGAAATTTCGGCGAATGCCGGCCGGGCCACTTTCACTCCGGCCTTGATATTAAAACCGGCGGCCACGAGAATGAGCCAGTCTATGCCGCAGCAGACGGCTATGTGAGCCGTATCAAGATGGAGCCGGGCGGATTTGGGCATGGGCTCTACATCACCCACCCAAACGGCTACACGACCCTTTACGCACACCTGAATGACTTTATTCCGGCCATCCAGAAGTGGGTGCGTGCGCAGCAATACGCTAAGGAGAGCTGGACCGTAGACCTGCAATTAGGTCCGCAGCAATTTGCGGTTAAAAAGGGCGAGCAGATTGCCTGGAGCGGAAATACAGGCGGCTCCACGGCGCCCCATCTGCACTTTGAAATCCGTGACAATCAGACAGAACACCCACTTAACCCCCAGTTGTTCGGCTTTGACATATCCGACAATCTTCCTCCGATACCTAAGCAACTTGCTATATATGACCTGACGCTCGGCATTTACGGCGCTGCGCCTGGGCTTTACCCGCTGCGCAAAACAGGTGATGCGTTTTTACCAAAGGAAGATAGCATTACCATCGGCAGTACGAACATAGGTCTTGGTATTATAGCCGACGACTACATGCCCGGCAGCGACAATACGCTCGCTTTCTACACTGCCGAATGGTACCTTGACGGTACGTTGCAAGGCCGCATCCGACTGGACGATATCGGTTATGATGAAACGCGATATATGCATGCCTACGCGGACTACAGTTTACATGAAACGAATAAGCTGTGGTCACAACTGCTGTTCCATCTGCCTGGGAATAGACTGGGAGGAATATATGAGTCGCTAAATGAAAAACGAGGCAGGATAGCGCCTGATGATGCTGCTTTTCATGCCATACGCATTATACTTGCGGATGTAAATGGTAATGCCACAGAAGTGCATTTTGCGCTGCGTTGCATACCCGGGCAACACGCACTGCCTGCTTGCGACTTTGCCGAGCCGGGTAGCCAGGCGCACGCGGAAAGCGATGCGGCTTCCTTCTGGCTGGATGAGGCGGCGCTTTACGATAAAGCCTGCATCGACGCTACAGCACATCCGGATGCAAAAAGTGTTTCGCCACGTGTAACGATCGCGACTTCCGCCATTCCCGTTCACAAAGCCTTTGAGCTATCGCTGAAGTCGGACCGGCTCATACCATTTGCACTCCGCAGCAAAATAGCGATGCGGTACACCGATGGCAAAGGGGAAAGCGGCCGTGCAGCAGCACCCGGAGCGAAAGGATGGTATAAGGCGAGCGTGCGCGCCTTTGGCGATTACTGGCTGGCGGTTGACACAACAGCTCCGACCCTAAAGCCATTACAGCCCATTAAAGGGATGATGGGTAAAGCGACCCGCATTGCCATCCGCGTTACGGACAATGCGACTTCTGTCAAGACATTTCGTGGCGAGCTGAACGGAAGGTGGATACTGTTTGAACAGCATGGCGATGTCTGGACCTATGTTTTTGACGCCCACTGTGGTAAAGGCAGCCATCAAATTGTAGTGAAAGCCGTTGACGAAAATGGAAATGAAGCAGCGGCTTCCTATACTTTTACGCGCTGAAAGACCGTGCTGTCCGCCTGCGTTTAAATTAGTGCAGACGGCACTTTTGGCTGTTCAGCTCAATTATCCTATGCTACAAACCGGCGTTCAAGCCCCAGATTTTTCGGTCAAAGACCAAAACGGCAACACCGTTTCCCTGAAAGATTTCCGGGGAAAGAAAGTGGCCCTTTATTTCTACCCCAAAGACAACACACCGACCTGCACGGAGCAAGCCTGTAACCTGCGGGACAATATCAGTGCGTTACAGCAAAAAGGTATTACCGTGCTCGGCGTAAGCGTAGACAGCGAGCGGAAGCACCAGAATTTCATTAAAAAGTTCTCACTTCCATTCCCCCTGTTGGCAGATACGGATCATAATCTGGTAGCAGCTTATGAGGTATGGGGGGAGAAAACATTTTGGGGCAGGAAGTATATGGGCATTCTGCGCACTACGTTTCTGATTGATGAGGACGGCCGGATTGGGCAAGTGATTGACAAGGTGGATGCACTAAACCATTCCGCCCAAATTCTGGAAGCCTGGGGTTTATAGCATGAAGAAAAATCTGGGGTTTTCTGCGCGATTATTTCCGGTCGCAATGCAATTGGCGTTATCTGGCTGCACTTGTGCTGTTTATTGCCGCCTGCATTTATATCAATTTCTTTGTGAAGTCAGAAGAGGTCTGGATAAAACCAGATATCAACGGCCCGCGCCGTCTGCTGAAATACATTGGCGGCTACGCAACGGTTTTTGGCGGTGCATATATGCTGCAAATGCTGTTTGATAAGGACAAGGCGCTGCGTTCCGGCAAGCTTTGGGCACTGATTCTATTCGCCGTTCTTCTATTCAGTGTGCGGGCATGGTTTACCCCCGACTGGAGCACAATCAGCAGGTGGTCTGCGCCGGTTTACAACACGCTGCTTTGGAAAATCATTGTCAATGCAGAAGGTTTCATCTTTCTGTTCATTCCATGTACCATCTACTGGCTCCTGGTGGATAGATGGAAGGAGCCGCTTTATGGTTTTCACGCGAAGGGCGTTGTGCTGTGGCCCTACCTGATCCTTATCGTGCTGATGCTACCACTGCTGGCCGCTGCCGGGTCGCAACCGGATTTTCAGGCCGTCTACCCGCGCGCGGCGCGGCTCAACATTCCACGAACAGATGAACATTGGCTGGGAGGCACTTTGCTCTATGAAACCTTTTATAGCATTGACTATGTAGTCACCGAATTCTTTTTCCGCGGCTTTCTCATCCTTCCCTTTGTCCGTATAATAGGACCAAAAGCCATCCTGCCAATGTGCGCTTTTTATGTGTCCATTCACTTTGACAAGCCGCTTGGTGAAGCCATTTCTTCCTTCTTTGGCGGGCTTATTCTTGGTATCCTTGCTTATCGCACACGTTCCATTTATGGAGGTGTGATTGTGCATCTCGGCATCGCATTGGGAATGGAGCTGGTAGGATGGTGGTACGCTAAGTAGCTCCACCCCACCCGTCAGAAATGAAACCTTACACTGCCGAAAATCCCGAAGTATTTGGACTGGTCTTCGCCCGGCAGCGGCTTGGGGGTGACACGCCACACAAAGTCTAGGCGGAAGAGCTGGAAGATGTTTTCCACGCCTGTGCCCAACTCTACATATGGGTGCTTTTCCAGCGTGCGGAAGGGATAGCCGTCGGGTTTTTGTTGAGTTGTAATGTTTAGCGCCGTATTCTCAGCGTTCAATGAACCAATTATGCCCTTGGCCGTCCAGAACTGGCGCAGCTTTGCCTTTTTCAGATAAGGGATATAATTGAAAATGCCGCCGCCAATGCTATGCTCAAAGTTGAAGCCCGCGTACTGATCGGAAATGAACTCGTATCGCGTCATCATATTGAAGGCATTGCGCAGATAATAGTGAAACTCGTTGCCCGGCGCAATATCTAAGAGTGGATAAGGCAGCGCAGTCTTGCTAAATGTTTTCCCGGCGAAGAGATTGTAATAAATGCTGCCCAGCGGCGGAATTTTTACGTTGTCGGAAATAGAGATAGATGCCTTCTGATATTCGTAGCCACTCTTCATTACATCCTTCAAACCTGCCGATGCCCGTACTTCTACAATAGGCCATTTAGAGCCGAGGCTCGTGCGCAGATAAGGCCCTTCCAGATATTCTTCCTTATAGGCGTAGCGTAGCCGCACCCCTACCTCGCTGCTGGCCACCTCATCCCGTTCGGCGCCATACTCATCCGTAAAAATGCCGGCTGACGGCAGTGGGTCAAAAGGGTTAAAGGTGCGGTGCTGAAGGGTCAGGGCATGCGCGAATCCGTTATAATACTGCTTATAAAACTCAAAGCGCGCATCATTCACCAGTGCGAGTTTAAAAGGTACGCCCCGTTTGCGTGCGATGCCTGAAAAGATATTGTCGGGCCCTACGGCATTATCATAATAATTGTTGCTGCGGTCAAGGTCGTGCCGGAATGATGAAAACACATACATGCGCGGCTCCCGATTGATGATCCAAAGCACATCGCCATAATATTTGAATGCCTGGTCGCGGGTACCATAAGCTGCATAGCCGGTCAAACGTACGTCTTTAAACAGGTGCTGGTTGGTAGTCAGACCTATCCTGAATCGATTGCCTTCAACCCGGTTGCGGCTGTAAAGATTCCAGTAAGGCCCGATATCAACCGGCCCCACGGTCACAACGCCACCAAACAGAAATTTGAGCGTCCGCTTGAAACGCTGGAATACAGGCAAGTTATTTAAAGTATCTACCATGGCATAGATGGCGCGCTCGTTTTTAGAAAGTGTGTCCGGGCGGGCACCTTCCCAAAACGCCTCGCTGTATCCACGCGCACTGTCAGACACAGTTACATCTTTGTGGAAAGCAGGATTATCCAGCATTAGCGCAACGCTATCGCTATTGGCTACCACATTGCGGTAAGTAGTGGTTTTGCGTCCGGTAAAGCCGGGCAGCTTCGGGCTATACGGCAGATGAAAGTCAGAGATAAACTTGTCCTTCACTGTAAACCACATAGAATCCGCCACCGGCGCCGTTTCCTGATACAGGCTTACGCGGCTCACGAAATTGATATTAGCTGTCTTGGGCACTTCCATAGAAATGCGCTGGATCGCGTAGATTGAATCCAGCACCACCCAGAAGTCGCCGAAGAAGCAGTTTTCACCGTCCCGCTTCGGCCGGAACTCCACAAGCACAATCGGGTGCCCATAAGCCTGCTGCGTGTCTTTGATTCGGTATTTATAGTAAAAAGCCCCGTTATTGGAAATAGGCGACACAAACGACTTATCAAAGACCGGAATGAAGTTGTCGTAAGCGTTCACGTTCTGATACGCTGAGCCGAGGAATTGATCAATGCTTTCGTTTTTAATGCCCTTCACATGGCTCGCCTTGATAAACTCCCGCGTCTTTTTTGGCGAGCGGCGGAAATAATAGTCCGAAAGCGTCTCTGTGAGGAAGAATGGCAGAAATGGCGTCTTCTCGCTGGTACTGTCCAGATTGTTGTAGATAAACCCGAACTGCTTAATCATTGGAATAGGAAGACTTTCAAACTGCTTGCGGCTGAGGTTGCGGATGTCCACTTCCAGCTTGTTGTACACCTGGTACTTGTAGTTTTCCAGGCGGTCAGGATTGTTGGCTGGTTTACGCGCAATGATTTTCTTCAACAGCGTAATAGCCGGGTCTTCGCCGGCATGAAAGACAAACTCGCTGAGCTGCGCCGCCTCGCGTGTCAGCTCAATCGTAAGTACCGGGTGATGATCGCCTTTCAAGTTCAGGCGGCGATTCCATGCCGCATAGCCGATTGCTGTAACGCGCAGTGTATCGCCCGGCGGCTTTGAGAAAGGCAGCGCAAAATTTCCGTCCAGATCTGCAGGAATACCGACATCGCTGCCCGGAAAGAAAACGGTAGCGAATGGAATGCCTTCACCGGTATTCTTGTCTTTGACAACGCCCGTGATTTCATAGCTGCCTGCTGATGATGTGGCTGCAGTTGCAGTTGCTGCACGTGTCGTGTCCGCGGCAGGCTTTGCTGCTAAGGAATCTGCCGGAGTAATTTTAGCAGTATCGCCGCTTTTGAACGCTACGCTATCTGGTGCCACGATGCCCATACTATCCGCCACACGCACGAGCGAGTCCATAAGCTGACGCTCCTTGACCGTCTGTGCACAGAGCGGCGCGGAAGCAAAAAAGGAGGCAATAAATATGGAAAGTAAGAGACGGCTCAGACGCATACAGGAATCGGTGCTCCTCAAAAATAATCTTTAGAAAATGGAGTATGCGTAAAAGCCAAAAATTATACCGTTCTGGCAAGCCGTGCTCCTTTAACCAAAACGTTACTTTTACGGCAATCGTATGGACCTGCAGAATTTTAGACGCCGCGCCGCGCGCAATAAGGAGGGGCTGATTTCCTTTTTAAGGAAGCTGGATGAACTCGTGCCGGATAATATGCCGGAGATTGTTGCACAAACCGATGCCGAAGTATGGGCACAGATTGATTGCACTACCTGCGCCAACTGCTGCAAGACGATGACACCGACTTTTAATAAGCAGGACATCCGCCGCATCTCCGCCCACCTGAAAATGTCGCCGAAGGATTTTAAAGCAAAGTGGCTGCACCAGGACCCGGATAATGGTGACTGGGTCAACAATCTTCAGCCCTGCCAGTTTCTGCAGCCGGATAATCGCTGCGGCATCTACGAAGTGCGCCCGCTGGATTGCGCCGAATTTCCGCACCACAACAAGAAGCCGTTTGACGAATACAACGAAACCTTCATCGGTAATGTGCCCCGCTGTCCTGCAACCAATGAGCTGGTAAGCCGGCTGAAAAAGAAGATTGAGCGGGACTATGACGGCTTTGAGCCGGGCAGTTATTAACCCGATTACCGCAAGTCTGAAGGAGCCCGCCCTGAACTTTTTTCAGGGACGACCGATATAATAGCCAGAGATTTCAATCCCTGGAAATCAACATGAGCATCCGCAAAAACGCCCACCGTAAAGAGCAGCTACCGCAAAAGGTCTGCATAACCTGTGGCAAGCCGTTCGCCTGGCGCAAAAAATGGGACGCCGTCTGGGAAGAAGTAAAATATTGCAGCGAGCGCTGTCGCCGAAACAAGCCTACTTCCGGATAATCACCTTGGTGCCTACACCCACCATGCTGAACAGCTCCTCCACATCTTTGTTTTTCAGCGCAATGCAGCCGTCTGTCCAACCGATGCCGAGCTGAATCATATCGTCGCCGCCCGGCCAAATGCCGTGGATGCCCACATCACCGCCGATGCGGGCCGATGCCGGCAATGCGCCCGAAGCCTTCAGTTTATTGAAGCGGACCAGCGCAGAATCGTTCGGATAATTCAGCCCCATAAACTTGTCATACTTAGATGCAGCATTCTTGCTGGAAATTCTGAAAACTCCTTCCGGTGTATTCCGGTCCCCTTCCATCAGCTTATTCTGCAATGGGTTTGGCCCGAATACAGCTTTGTAGGCGCGAATGATCTTTCCGCGGTAGCGCAATTGCAGCATGTAATTGCTCTTGGAAATGAAAATTGTCATGGAGTCCTTCCGCGCTGTATCTGCATTAAATGGCACGCGCAGGCCAATCGTCGGCTTAATGGGCTCTATGATCGTCTGCGTTACACGCATGAGACCTTCATTAAACTGTACCACACGGACAATGTTGCCCTTACCGTCCTTGTATTCATCAAGAACTTTGATGTTGGTAGGGCGCGGCTGGGCATTCAGCAGCATTGGGAACAGGAGAAGGAGCAGCGAAAGGCTGAGACGGAGGCCACGGGTCATGTGCACTAAAAGCTTTTACGAAGGCTGCGAAGCTAATCGTTTTGGAAAACAGGCTTAGTAGGTGAGTCGTTAATAAGGAAGCAGGCTACCTGGCTCCAAAAACCTTCTTCAACAAATCTGTCACCTGTGCGGCAGGGTTTGTGCGGATTTTATTCTCCTCATCCGCAATATTTACGAAAAGACCGTTGAGCGCCCGCTCTGTTACATAAGCCGTCAGGTCAGGATTGATACGGCTACGCGTGGTAGGAAGCTTATTGTAGGTGTTCATTACTGTCCCCCAATACGCCGTAGCGCCCACTTTACTCAGTGAATTATCAATAACCGGCTTGAAAGCACTTGTCAGCGAAGCCGTAGTTGCATTCCGCAGGTAAGCAGTAGCCGCGCCATTCCCGCCGCGCAGAATGCTGACGCCATCCTGAATGCTCATGTTCTTGATGGCGTTTATGAAAATAGGCGCCGCCTTGCCAGCGGCATCCTCTGCAGCGCGGTTCATGGAAAGAATGGCTTTATCTACAATATTGCCAAAGCCGAAAGAACGCAGCGTGCTTTCCACCTTTTGTGCTTCGGGTGGCATCAATACTTTAATCAAGGCATTACCGAAGAAGCCATTAAGGGTGTTCAGCCTTGTGCCGGCATTCTGCGCGCCTATTTCCAGCGCCTGACGAAGGCCGGCTACAATATCGGTGTTAGAAAGATTACCAACAGAGCCACCTGTGCCGGAAGAGGCAGAAGTAGCACCCTTAACGACATTTTTCAGCGCATCTCGCCAACCCTGAGCGTTGCTTTGGGATGCAGCAGTAAGCAATAATGCAGCGGCGATGAATAGCTTTTTCATAGTAGAAAACTTAGGAGCAAGGTATTAACCAAGAATGATACCACATTGGGTGCTTAACAAAGGTTTGATAAGTCGGCAAGTGTGCCCACCCGCCTCACCACCCCACCCGCTGCTCCACCAGATAAAGATTCCTGTCAGCAGCGCTCCGCGCAATCAGCTCACCGATATACCCCGCAAGGAAAAACAGCGTACCCATCACCATCGTCGTCAGTGCAATGTAGAAGGGCGGACGGTTAGCCAATGCATAGCCCGGGCCGACAATCAATCGGTCAACAATCATCCACATAGCCAGCCCAAAGCCCACCAGCAGTGCTATCATCCCCAGCAACCCGAAAAAGTGCATCGGCTTCTTGCCAAAGCGGGATATAAATTGAATAGACAGCAAATCCAGAAAGCCATTTACAAAGCGCTCCCAGCCAAACTTGCTTACGCCATACTTCCGCGGGCGATGCACCACCACCTTCTCGCCAATCTTGCGGAAGCCCGCCCACTTCGCCAGGATGGGAATGTAGCGGTGCATCTCGCCGTACACCTCAATGCTCTTTACCACCTTCCGCTTGTAGGCTTTCAGGCCGCAGTTCATATCGTGCAGCTTCAGGCCGCTCATGCGGCGGTTCACACCATTGTAAAGCTTGCTTGGCAGGTTCTTCGTGAGGGCATTGTCGTGCCGCACCTTCTTCCAGCCGCTCACAAGGTCATAATCCTCGTCGCCCATAATCATCCGGTACAGTTCCGGAATTTCATCCGGCGAATCCTGCAGGTCGGCATCCATCGTAATGACGCAGGGCGCGGCAGTGGCTTTAAAGCCTTCATTCAGCGCGGCGCTTTTACCGTAATTCCGCTGGAAGCGAATGCCCCGCACATTCGGATAATCGTCGCGCAGCCGCTCAATCACATTCCAGGAAGAATCGGTAGAGCCATCATCCACCATGATGACCTCATAGCGATAGTTGTGTTCCGTGCACACACGGTCGATCCACTCCGCCAGCTCGGGCAGACTTTCTTCCTCATTGTAAAGTGGGACGACGATGGAGAGGTCGGGTTGCATGGGTGTTTAGAAGTTCGGAAATTACGTGCTCCTTGCTCAATCTTTCGTCATTCCGTAGGAATCTGTTCGGCCATTCAAATTCTTCTATTGAGTCCGAAGTATAAATTACAACCCTCCTTCTGATTCCGTTATCTTTTCAGTTGTGACTTCGGTTATCTTGTCCATCCCGTCAATTTTTAGCTTTAACATGGAATAGTTAGTACGCAAACTATCCGGCTTTTTTCTTGTTGAAAAGGTATAAGTAAGCGGAACTGAAACTACATATCCGCCGTTACCATCGCCGTCAGCCTTCATTTTATCTAAGTCGTATTCCATACTGTGCTTCATTACATTCTTTGAATAGTAGTTTCTAAACTCTTCTCTAAACTGTTCCAAAGTCATGTTTCTCGTACTGTAGTATTTGGCAATTGGAAAGGTGTACCTATTGGCAGCCGGATATTCTATCTCCTTCTCATCACTTGTTTTAAGGTCTTGAAGAATCTGTTTGAAAGTTTCCAATTGTGCATTCCATATTCCTTCGTCCTCCCTCCTCTCATCCTCTACGCTCATTCCTTGATTGGATGCTGTAGTGGATTGTTCTGCCAGACTATTGTTTGAATAATAAGAGGGCGAGGAAACAGGTTGAATTGAATTATCATTGGCAATAGTAGTTACGCCCGACGTGCTTTCGCTTGACCCTGTTGCGCCTTTCAGAACTAAACAAGTGATTACTACGCCGACCAATAGAGAACTACCAATTACTATTGGTAAAATTAGTCGGCGGTTATTTTCTTTTTCTACAGAATGATTTATAGTCTTCTGGGCTATTTGACCCACGTTGTGAACTGGCGGTTGTGAACTTGAAGAAACTGTCTGACGCTGTATTTGACCTGAATAGGCTGTTTCTTGACCTGCATTCTCTTGTAGAGCATTATGGCTGGCTCCTGTCGTATTTTTCCTGTCTTGAAAAACGCTATAGAGTAAATAAGCTGCGGCGGCAAGAGTTATATAGAGACCATAAGCCGTCCAACTCGTAGCGTCAGACCTTTTAAGCATCATGGAAAAAAAGAACAGCCATGGATATATTCCTGTCAGTATTTTCCAAGTGCGATGTCTCTTCTGAATAAACTCATTTTGGGTGAAGAAGGAAAGTATTAGTAGTAAACCGAGTATTGGCAGGAAATACATCAGGTTGAGTAAAGAATTTGCGCGAAAATTCTCATCGGCTGCTACCTTTATAAACCTTACAAGGTCTCGTAACTCCCACCCACTGACCGTAATTACTCCGTAGTCAAGCCATGGCAAAAAGAAGGCAACTATTATTACTACGGCAGCCCAAAAAACAGGTTGTTTTACGGCGTTATTGATGGAGTCCTTGAAGTCATTAGAGAAAGCTGCATTCATACCGACACCTCTAGATGTAGTAACTGAACAACCGCAAGAAAGACATACGACTGCTTCAGCTTTTGTTGGTGATGCACAATGAGGACAAAACTGATTTCCAGTTTTGGGACTACAACCGCATCCTACGCAAATAACAGCTTGAGGTAATAATTCTTTAGCGCAATGTCTGCAATACATTGATTTATGGATTTGGGAACAAAATAGAAGCGAAATTTTTTCTGCGCAAATACGCTCCCAAACATTTTCTCTTTACGTTAGAAGCTGTTCGGCGATTGAAAGTATAACTGCAAACAGATTCCTACGGAATGACAAAGTCGCTAGAACTATGTTACATTGGTAGATATAGAAGGCAGAATAGTGTAAGGTCTTACTGCATCATTACCTGTTGCCGGGGCTGCTTCTTGGCAATGGCTGCGCCGATAAGCGAGAAGATAGCGCCCAGAAAAAGTATCATCAAAAGAGCACCGCCGGCAGCAAACACCTTAAAATACTTCTTCGTCATGTTGATGGCCATATCCATCTGCTCCTCGCTCATCCCCCGCTTCATCATATCCGTCTGCGCCTTTTCCATAGCGCGCGTTTGAATTTCCGGAAAAATCATCAGTGAAATCACGCTCCAAGCTACCATAACGATTGCGACGATAGCCGTTGCCTTGAAGCAACTGCCGAATGCTTGTCCAAATGTGATGTCCGCATCGTTGGCCTTTGAAAAAGCCTGCGCATTCAGGATAATGCCAATCAGGAAAGGCAGCATCCCAATCCATTGAATGGCAGGATTCATGTTCAGCTTCGCTACTTCCAGAATAACCCCAACGATAATCATCGCCAGCGCGGTGATAAATCCGTAAGGAATGTGCGTTTGTACTTTTTTGTTCATGATGGTGTGTTTATGCGGTGATAATTTGATGCACGGCCCCCTTCAGCGGCATCCCGCCAAAAGGATTATTGCGCGCCAAAGATGGTGAGCTTTCCGTTGAAAAAGTAGTGCTGCCTTCCGGCGAGAAAAGCGTGAAGCCCGCAGCCGCGCCCTTGACAATGCTCACCGGCGGCAATCCGAAAATCCGGCGCGGCGCAGTTGTCAGTGCGTCAATGATCCTTTCTAAAGAAACAGCGTTGCCAACAGCTTGCAAAACCAACTGCAAAACAATCTCCTGCACCGCCATTCCCTCACCCGCATATTCAAATTCCTTCGCCTTAGCATCCCAGTCCTGCGGACGATGGTGCGAGGCGATGCAGTCAATCGTGCCATCTGCCA
This sequence comes from uncultured Bacteroidota bacterium, assembly GCA_963782125.1. Classification (GTDB taxonomy): domain Bacteria; phylum Bacteroidota; class Bacteroidia; order Chitinophagales; family Chitinophagaceae; genus UBA1952. The sequence continues at coordinate 308,658 of CAWAID010000005.1, read as the reverse complement.
GCGCAGCGATGAGCGCCTGCCGGTCGGCTTCGGTGCGTAGCGGTGGCGTTACCTTATAGGCGCTGTCATAAGTTTCCAAAGCCTCATCGGTCAGCAGGAGGTGATAAGGTGTCACAGAGCATGTCACATCCAGCCCATCATCCTTAGCGCGGCGGATGAGCGCCACGCTTTCCGCAGAAGAAATACCCGTGATGTGCAGCCGCGAGCCTGCGTAGCGCGTCAGCTCAATATCCCGCTGCACCATCAGGCTTTCGGCCAGCGTGGGAATGCCAGGCATCCCCAGCTGCGTAGAGCGGGAGCCCTCATGCATCAGCCCGCCGGCGGTAAGTGCATTATCCAGCGGCATCTGAATGACGATGCCGTCAAAAGCTTTTATATATTCCAGCGCCTTCAGCATGAGGCCGCTGCTTTGCACCGGCTTCCAGCCGTCTGTAAACGCAATCGCGCCATGTGCGCGCATGTCCATCATCTCGGCCAGCGCCTTTCCTTCGGTGTCCTGGCTGATGGCGCCGAGCGGATGCAGTCGGACAGCATTGCCGCGTGCTTGTTGCAAAGCATACTGAACACCTGCACGACCATCGGTTACGGGGTTTGTGTTCGGAAGAAGCAGAACATCTGTGAAACCGCCTCTTGCAGCAGTTGCCAGGCCGGTAGCAATAGTTTCCTTCTGCTCGTAGCCTGGCTCACGGTAGTCGGCAAATAGGTCAACGAAGCCTGCAGAAAGAGTGAGAGCGTTGGAATGTTGGAGCGTTGGAATGTTCTCGTCCGAGACTTCCAGCTTCGGGGCAATATCTTTTATTACCGCGCCTTCTATCAAAACATCCACCTTCTGACCATGATGCGGAGAATGCGTATCCATCACAGTGACCTGACGGAGAAGAAGCGGAGCCATTACAGTAGAAAAGGGAAATTAAGCAGTAGCGACAGCGGCGGAAGCATCCCGGCGGGCGACGAGCAGCCAGGTCTCAGCGGCGGTCAGGATGAGGGCTAAAATAGCGCAAACTTTCCAAAGGGGCCATTCGCCGCTGCCCCTGGCGCTGTCTGTTGTGGCTGCGCTTTCCGGCGTTTGCCACGTGGCCTTCTTATCCGGCCATTGATCGCGCAGCTTCGCCATGTCCCAAAGGTCAAGGGTGGAATAAGCACGGGTTCCGTTCAGCGCAATCACCGCACTATCTCCTGAAGGGGCGGCGAGGCGGTAAAAGCCGGGTGCCTGCGCCACTGCATCTACAAATACATCCACGCCGCCGCCTGCCACCCGCTGCGGAGGAATGGCATCCAAACCTTCCGCATATAAATGCACCATATTCCGCTCGTCGCTGTTGCGAATGGGCAGGAAGGCCGCCTGCTGCCGTCCCGCCGTTAGGGCATAGACGTCGCCGCCGCGGCTTTGCGCCGCCATCTGGTAGAGGAATGGCACAAAAAAGTAGGAGGCCGGGAAATTCCCCCCTTCCAAATCCGCCGAAGTGGCGCACAGATAAAGCGCGCCCTTGGCAGGCGTGTAGCGGGCCAGCAGCGGGTCGCCGTTTCTGAATGAAAGAACGCTCTGCCCATTTGCGGAAAAGCCGGATTGTATGGCGTAATGCCACGTGGCTACCGGAAGTTGCACATTGGCAGGAATGCCTTCAAAGACATCGCGCACAAGGTCGGCGCCGGTTGGAGGTTTGTCGCAGTTTGCGTAGCCGTGTCGTAAGCTGTGATGCGGATATCTCCGGCAGCGCGCAACACCGTATTCAGGCCTTCCAGGTTCCGCGTCTTTCCAGGGAAGATGCAGACGCTTTGCCCTGTAGCAAGCGCATCGTGCATGGCCTTGGAAACGCCTTCCGGCAGGCCGGTGATGCCGTTCAGGATAATCAGGTTGTATGGTTTCCAATCCGTCGGGGCACTGCCGATGCCTTCGCTGCGCACGTTGAAGCCTTGATACGAGCGGAAGGCCGCTTGTATGTATGGGCTTGCCGCGCCTTCATTCAGCACCAGCACGGAAAGGCCGGGCGCGCTTCTCGCCGCTACGCGGAAGGTATCGTCAAAGCGCAGCGCCGCATCGGCTACCGCCATCGTGATGCGCTGCCAGCCCGCGTCATTGACAGAGAAGGCCAAGGTGTCCACGCTTTTGCCAGAGACATCAAATGACAGCGAGGCCGCGCTCTTCACCTGGCCGTTGATGGATAGTTGCATCACCGGTGACTCTGCCGGCGCTTTACCGGCTACACGGGACCGGACAATGAGTGAATTGCTCTGGCCTGTCTGTAAGACCGGTGATGTGAGGTAGGCGGTATCAATAAATACATTGGCGCGCGCGGCGGGCTGAATGGCGATGGCGTGGAGCGTGATCCCGCGCGCCGCGCCCGCATCGGGGCGGGCAGGAAAGGCGCTGCGCGAAAAATCGCTGTAATAGTAGAGGTCGGCGTTGCGCACGCTTTCGGTCTGCATGAGGCTTTGCACAGTGCCGAAAACTTGCGCGGAGCCTTTCCCCGCAGGGGCAATCCCGATGCTGCCGAGCGTGGAGAGCACCTTGTCGGCGGGCTGCGGCTCGTAGGCGAAAGGCTTATCGTTGGTGAGGAGGAGGAAGCGGCTGCCGGTGGGGGCGCTGACCACTTGCTTTCGGGCGGCGTCTATAGCAATGTCCAATCCTGAGCGCGCCCCTTTCTTCAGGCTCATCGCCGGATTGTTGTCAATGTAGATGACTTGTAGATTGTTGGCTTTTTCCGCGACAACGTTATTTCTAAACAGCGGCTGCGCAAAGGCGGCTACAAGGGCGGCTAGGAAAAGCATCCGCAGTGCGAGCAGCCATTTATAGCGAACCTCACTTGAGCGCCGGGAGCGCAGCTGGATGGCGCGCAAAAAGCGCGTGTGCGGAAAGAATACGGTTTTGTACCGCCGCAGATTAAAAAGGTGAATGGCGAGCGGTATGGCGAGCGCAAGGCCCGCAAGTAGAAAAGCCGGATAGAGGAAGCCCACGGAGACGAAGATAGGGGCGCGCCTATTGCGGATTTGTTGAAGGAATGTTTTGTTTGCGATGCTGCGGGCACATGCTACTTATGGGACGCGTCAAGCGTCCCGGTCGCTGAGCGTAGCCGAAGCGCCTGTTCGTAACATGAGCACGGCATCGGAGTTGGCGCTTCGGCTACGCTCAGCGACCGGGCTTTTGCAAAAGCACATGCGTAGCATGAACGCTAATGCATGGTGCCTTAACCGCCTGGAAAAAAACATTTACCCGCCCCACCGGTATCCATCCACCGGTAATCTCGCCAGTTGCAGCACGCGCTGCACCACCGTATCGGCCGCAGCATCCAGGGTCTGCGGGCGGCTGTAAAAGGAGGGGGTGGCGGGGCATATGATGCCGCCGGCTTCCGTCACCGCCGTCATAGCGCGGAGGTGGATGAGGTTGTAGGGGGTCTCGCGCACGACGCAGATGAGGCGGCGGCGCTCTTTGAGCATCACATCGGCGGCGCGGGTGATGAGGTCGTTGGAGATGCCGGCGGAGATGCGGCCTAGGGTGCCCATGGAGCAGGGGCAGATAATGAGTGCATCAAAACCGGCGGAGCCGGAGGCGAAGGGAGCGAAGAAGTCGCCTTTGTCCCAGACTTTGAAGGGGTGGTCGCTATGGCTTTCATCTCCCAACTCCTGCTGCCATACGGTGCGGGCATTGGCGCTCCAGACGAGGTGGACTTCGGCGGGAATGGTGGCGAGGTGGTGGAGTAGCCGCTTTGCGTAGATGGCGCCCGATGCGCCGGTTACGGCAACGGCAATTTTTGATGTTTGCATAACAGCTCCTCAACAAAGCTACCTGCATTAAGTTGTAATTTCGGGAGCGCACAAATGCGCATTCATATGAAACGTGTATTGATCCTCTCCGCTGCCTGCCTGCTGCTGTTGCCATTCGCCTTTGCCGGCGGAAAGGATAAGAAGAAGGCGGCTGCCGAAGTCACAGCTTCGGTTGACAATAATGAAATCCACTGGCTGACGCTGGACGAGGTGCAGGTGGCGATGAAGAAGGAGCCGCGCAAGGTGTGGATTGACGTTTATACGGATTGGTGTGGCTGGTGCAAGCGAATGGACAAAACGACCTTCTCCAACCCGAATGTGATTAAGTATATGAATGAGCATTTCTACGCCGTAAAGCTGGATGCGGAGCAAAAGGGCGATATCCGGTTTATGGGGAAGATGTTCAACGCTAATCCTGCTGACCGTACGCATCCTTTTGCCGCGCAATTGTTACAAGGCCAGATGTCTTACCCCACTACGGTGATTATGCAGGAGAATTTCCAGACGCCGCAGCCGATACCCGGCTATCAGGATGTAAAGACCGTTGAGATGATTATGAAGTACTTCGGCGAGGGCTATTTCACGAAGACCCCGTGGCAGGAATATCAGAGCAGTTTTAAGCAGACCTGGATGTAGGAATTAGGGGCTGCTCGCTCAAACTTTGTCATTCCCGAAGGGAATCTCAAATGCTGCGAGCAAGATTCCCTTCGGGAATGACAAAGTCGCTGAAACCAGTGTTTTCTGCAATTCGTTTCAACTTTTCAACTTTCTCACGCCGTCCACCTTATGGGCGGCGTCTTTGTTTGGGTCATACTTCTTCTCGCCGGCCACTACGTACTTCATGTGGCTTTGAAAGAATTTGCAGACCGGCTGGAGGCCGCACTTTTCACAAATGGGCCGCCGGGCAATGCACATATAACGGCCATGCAGGATAAGCCAGTGGTGCGCGATGTAGATAAGCTCCGTTGGCAGGTGCTTTACTAACTGCTCTTCCGCCTGTAAAGGATTCTTCGCACCAATCGTCAGTCCTATTCTTGCCGCGACGCGGAATACATGCGTGTCCACTGCCATATTGGGCTGCTCCCAGACTACCGAGGTAATGACATTGGCCGTTTTGCGGCCTACGCCCGGCAGCCGCACCAACTCTTCTACCGTTTGTGGCACTTCTCCGCCAAATTGTTCCGTCAGCAGCTTCGCCATGCCTATGAGGTGGCGGGTTTTATTATTGGCAAAGGAAACTGACTTGATAAACGGATTTATGTCGTCAAATTCCGCTTTGCTCATCTTTTCCGCATCGGGGAAGGCTTCAAACAGCGGAGGCGTCACAATATTGACCCGTTTATCTGTGCATTGAGCAGAAAGAATGACGGCAACAAGAAGCTGAAAGGGATTCTCAAAATTCAGCTCCGTCTCCGGTGCCGGCATGTGCTCGCTGAACCAGTCTATCACATATCTGTAGCGCTCTTTGCGGGTCATGCTGCAAAGAACGGACGGAAGCGCTAAGCGTCAATGGATGGAACAGTTTTTAGGCGACAAGGGGCCAACCCCACTTACGCCCAACCGGGTGTGACTTACATAATGATGACCTATACCCTGCCAGCGGCGGAGGGCTTTGCCCGTGAAATAGATGGCGCGCCCGTCGGCTTATACATTATACGCGCGCCCGGAGGCACGCATTCCTGTGCCATTACCAACTACGGTGCCCGCATCGTAAGCCTGCTCATACCTGATAGCGCCGGACGTCCGGTGGACATTGCCCTCGGCTATTCAACGCTGGATGGTTACCTGCAACAGCCAGAGGAGTATATGGGCGCCATTGTGGGCCGCTGCGCTAACCGCATCGCTGCAGGTCTCTTCGTTCTGAACGGACAGACCTGTATCCTTCCTATTAATAACGGCCCTAATACGCTGCACGGCGGCCCCAAAGGCTTGCACGCCTGTGTGTGGCGGGTACTAAAGGCGGCCGATGACATGCTTGTGCTTACCTACTGTTCTCCGGATGGCGAAGAAGGCTTCCCTGGAAATCTTGATGTTGAGGTCGTGTATCAATGGACGGAGGCAGGTACGCTACAAATCCGTTACCACGCCGTTACAGACAAGCCTACGCTAGTGAACCTAAGTAACCACACCTATTTCAACCTGAGCGGGGAAGGCGCAGCAACAATCCTTGACCATGAACTGCAGATTGCCGCCGATGCCATTACATCGGTGAATGAAACACTTATCCCAACCGGCACGCTACAGCCCGTTACAGGTACGCCATTTGATTTCGGCACGCCAATGCCTGTTGGTGAGGCGGTCAATGCAGCAGATGATCAGCTGGCCTTCGGCAAAGGCTACGACCACAACTTTGTGCTGCGCCAAGATGAGACGCCGGCAGCACAGCTTCGCTCTCCGCAAAGCGGGATTTCCATGAGCATCAATACCGACAGGCCGGGAATGCAGTTTTACTCCGGCAATTTTCTGGACGGAAGCCGCAGCGGCAAGAGTGGCAGGCCTTACGGGCACCGCAGCGCAGTCGCGCTGGAGCCGCAGGGCTTCCCCGATGCCATCCATCATCCGCAATTCCCAAGTGTGACCCTCAAGCCTGGTGAAGTTTTTTACTCCACCTCGGAGTACCGCTTCGGCAATAGCTGAAGCCCCGAACTTTGACACTTATGAAGCTCTCCGTAGTAGTAGCCATTGCCGAAGACGGCGCCATCGGCCGCGCCGGTACCCTTCCGTGCGCGCTTCCCGCAGACCTTCAGCATTTTAAGCGGATGACGATAGACAAGCCCGTAATTATGGGCCGTAATACCTGGGAGAGCCTGGGTGGCCGACCGTTGAAGGGCCGTTGGAACATCGTTCTTTCCAGGAGCCTGAAAGAAGTGCCGGAAGACGTTCTGCTGCGCCAAAGTTTAGACGAAGCCATTACCGCCGCGGAGACAGAAGGATTTACCGAGGCGTCTGTAATAGGCGGGGCTTCACTGTTTGAGGAAGCGGTGCCGCGCGCTAAAGTGCTGCACATCACCCGCGTGCATACGACCGTACCTGATGCAGATACCTTCTTTCCGAATATCGACCTTTCACCGTTCATGCTGGTGTGGGAAGAGCGGCATGAGGCGGATGAAAAGAATGAGCATGCCTACACCTTTCAGCGCTGGGAGCGGAAATGAGCCTTTTTACACTAAGAGAATGGTGGCATTACCGGCGCGCCGCCAAAGGCCGGCATGGCGTGCATTCGCCGTTTGTGTATCGGTTTATTGAGCAAGGCTTGCGCAAGCGCAGCACAGAAAGTTTGCTGGAACGCTGTATCCGTTTTCTTCAGGATGAGGGCGGCATGACCCCAATTGTGATAAGCAGCGCTGCCGAAAAATTAAGCACAGATGTAGCGATGTGCGCGCCGCTACTGAAAACCGGCACGGTCATCCTGCTTGCTGACATTCATAAAGACGCAGAGCATCTGGCTGTCTGGCGGCAATGCTGCGCCGATGAGCGCGTGAACCTCAGCATTGAGCTGTGGCAGCTTGGTCTCTTGTTTCATCATCCCGACTTTAAAGAGCGGCAGCACTTTGTGCTGAAATATCCGATGTAAAAAGCTCCGTCAAGGCTTCCAATCCCATACTAAATGTCCGCCGGTGGTACGGCGAGAGCCCATGCGCGGCAATGCCCTGCCGGTGTATGCGCGTGCCATAGCCCTTATTCACATCCCAGCCATACTGCAGATGCTCGGCGTGCAGGCGCTGCATGTATTCATCGCGGTGGGTTTTGGCAAGTATAGATGCCGCTGCGATGGACGCAAACAGCGCATCTCCGGAGATAATGCACTGATGCGGGATGCCTTCGTACGGCGCAAAGCGGTTGCCGTCTATCAGCAGGGCTTCCGGGCGATGCTTGAGCGCATCCACCGCAAGGTGCATGGCTTTGAAAGAAGCGCGCAGAATGTTGATGCGGTCTATTTCCTCATGATCCACCATAGCTACCGCCCAGGCAATAGCCTTGCGCTCAATAAGTGGGCGTAAAACGTTGCGGGTCTCGGCGCTGAGCTGCTTGCTGTCATTGAGTAGCGGCATCTGGTAGCGCTCCGGCATGATGACGGCGGCAGCAAACACTGGCCCGGCCAGGCAGCCCCGGCCCGCTTCATCGCAGCCGGCTTCCAGGATGCCTTTGGTATGTTGGCGCTTAAGGGGCATTAGCTGCAAGATAAATTGTTGCTTCACGCCGCGGCGCAAAGGATTCGCAAAAGCGGAAGGCGCTTTACAATCTTGTCAATCCTTTAAATCCCGAAAATCCCGGTCACCTTTGTCCCATGGCTTTCAAGATTTACACGAAGACGGGCGACAAGGGCACCACTTCCCTCATAGGCGGCGTGCGCGTGCCTAAAAACCACATCCGCATAGAAAGCTACGGCACGGTGGATGAGCTGAACTCCCAGCTGGGCATGGTCAATGACCTGTGCGGCAAGGAGGAAATCTCCGGCTGGATCCGCGAGGTGCAGGACCGCCTCTTCACCCTTGGCAGCGAGTTGGCCACCGCGCCGGACAAGGACATCAAAATGAAGCTCCCCGACCTGCACGATACTGATGTGACCTGGCTGGAAGGCCGTATGGACGCCATGAACGAATCGCTGCCGGAGATGCGCTCATTCATCCTTCCCGGCGGGAACCTTGCTGCCAGTGCCTGCCACGTAGCGCGCTGCATTTGCCGCCGGGCAGAACGCATTTGCGTAGGCATGGAGGCTGAGGGCGAGGTGATACCCGAACTGGCCGTGCGCTACCTGAACCGGCTCTCCGATTTTCTCTTCGTGCTGGCGCGCTACATCACGCACGGCGCGGGCGGCACGGATTTGCCGTGGCGGGCGCGGATGTAGCCTACTTCACTTTCAGCTCTTTTACAAAAGCGCGCAGCTCCTCCATCTGCTCAGGCGATAACTCGCGGATGTCCTTGCCCAGCATACCTGCGTCTTCTGTCACCACGCGCTTGTGGAGTGGATGCTGCGGCGGCACATTACTGCCCTCGTCGGGCTTCCAGCTAAACAATTCTGTGGGGCCGCAGTGAAGGGCAATGCAGAGCTTTTCCAATTGTTCGGTGGAAAGCTGGTAGCTGCGGCCTTTTACCATTTTGGCGGCTACGTAATCGCTGAAGCCGTGGCGCTGAAGGAAGTGGGCGGGATTGTCGTTAATGCCACGATCGCCCAGAGCGCGGCGGATGTCTAAGTAAAGCATGACAATGCTGGTATTGTAGACTAAAAGTACAATGACTTTGCCCAGTACCGTGCTGTAGTATGCCCAGCCGCGCTTGGATTTTGACCACTACACAGCTGCATATTGCCTAATGGCGCAAGGCATTTGACCATAACCGAGCTGCATATTGCCTACAAGCACAATGTTTTTGACCACAACCCTGCCCAACATTGCTTAGCGGCACAGTGTATCTGACCAGTACCGGACTGTATATTGCCTAGTACCGCAAGGATTTTGCCCACTACTGTGGGAAAGGCTGCCCATTGCCGTAGGCAAATCCTGCGCTAGCGCACCAGAGATACCTCGCCTTTGTACATGAAATTGCCGCCGGAGGGCCTGGATACGCGGATGATATAGTAATACGTGCCCATCTCGCAGGGCTCACCCTTGTAGTTGCCATCCCAGCCGCGGGTATCGCCCGTACCGCTGTATACCTCCGTGCCCCAACGGTTGAAGACGCGGAACTCCAGCAGGTTGCGGCCGTCCAGATTAATAGGCTTGAAGAAGTCATTGCGGGTATCGCCGTTTGGCGTAAAGGCCGTTGGGATGTCGTCGCGCATAGACGGGTCTACGTTGATGCGCAACACGCGCGTATCGGAGCAGCCGTAAATGTTGAAGCCGGTAACGGTATATACAGTAGAGGTAGTAGGCCGCACAAAAGGCGAAGGCGAGAGGCCGTCAGTAAGGTTGTTGAGCGGCGACCATTGATAATTGTTGGCCCCGCGGGCATAAAGCTGGATCTGGGTGCCGTAGCTGATGGTCGTATCCAGCGGGTTGGCGCTTAGCGTGAGCAATGGCGGGCGGGCATTGAGCGTGATGGCGTCGGTACCCGTACAGCCCAGCGGCGTGCGTACGCGCAGGATGTAGAAATATGTTTTGAGCTCCTGGGAGAAGAAGTTGGGCTCGCGGATGGCGCTATCGCTCAGATTATTGCCGGGAATCCAGCGGTACTCATAATCCGAGAACCAGTAAGGCTTCACCGGATCCACAAAAATCTTCCAGGGTCCTTAAGGCACAGCTCCGTTTCCTTCACAACGATATTGACAATGGGCAACGGCTCCACGCGTACGAAGAGGTTGCCGGTATCGGTATTGCAACCGCGGTAAACGGCGCTGGTGTAGATGGTGGTAGAGGTATCAATCTGCGCCTGCGCCTGCTCGCGTCCCTGATTGGCAATGCCCAAAAATTGGGGCACCCCGCGCCAGTTCCATACCCACTCACTGTCGTCGGCCACATTGCCATTGGCATAAAGCTGCACGGTATCGCGCTGGCAGATGGCCGTATCGCCCATCATGGTAAACGGCAGAAAGTCTTTTACAATGATTTCTGTGCTGTCAACCGGCAAGCCGGTGCAGGGGTGGAGGATGTAAACCTTAATAGTCTCATCGCCCTCGCGGATGCCATCCTGGATTGGGTTGATGCTGATCGTGCCTATGGTATCGCCCGGCGGTATCACTACGCTGTCCGGGGTATTGAGGTAATCCACATTATGCGTTGCAGTGCCCGCAAAGGTGAGGTGAACGGTCTGTGGGTAAGCCGCCGCTTTTGTCCGCGTAGCGGTAATGGTACTGGAGCCGCAGCCTTCCACGAGGTAAGGATAATTCACTCCCAGATAGTTGTTGATGCTCACCTTCACGCCACTGGAGCTAAAGGAATTTGCCTCCAGGAATACGCCGCTGTCCAGTCCGCAGTCGCCAGCGTCGGCAATAGCAAGGATGATGTGATACGTGGTGCAGGGAATTACTTTCGAACGGGCCGTCAGTACTTTGGTAAGCCCATAATAGGTAATCATCGTATCCTTGGAGTTGTCATTGTAATACTGCGTAAATGGCGAGCCAGGGCCCATAGCTGTGCACAGGGTAGTACTGGGTGGAAGCGTAATGGCGGGGTCCGTAGTACTGTTGATCGTTACCGGGATATTGGTGCCGGGAATGAGCGCGATGTTTGGTGCGCCGGTAATGCCGGGGCCGGAAAGAAAGAAGGCAAATACGTCATTGAATTGCGTGCAGGAAAAGGCATCATACTCTTCAGACCCAAAAACGTAATTAAATAGGATACTATCGCCATCCGGCACAAAGTCAAACTCCAGACGGCAGGCATCGTGTGTAGGCTGACCAGCTAGTGTGGTAAGTGGTGGATAACTCAGTGTTGTAGTCGTTTCGTTGCAGTAGGTGATAGATGGGATCTTCACCGCATCAATACCATTAGTAAAAGTGGCGGGATTGCTCAACACCTTACCAGTAGTAAGTACCACCCCCTCCTTTAGACCCAGATTATTTGGCCCCACAATAGAAAACTGACCGCTCGCGCCCTGAGTGCAGGTAAGCGTGGGATTAGAATAGATAATGCCGCTACCTACCAGCTGCCGCACCATAGTGGCCGCCTGCGCGGTGTCTGTAAGAGTCATCTGCGCTTTTGCGCCGGTGGCAGTAATAAAGAGCAGAAAGGAGAAGAGCGTAATTTTCCGAAGGCTCATAAGCACGGGATTATTCGATGGTCAACCGTCCGGGCATTGTCTGTCCGGAAGGTTTTATTAAGAGAAAAGCAGAACCAAGGTATTGCTTTGGTATGGAAATACATAGCATCACCTGTCAGCCGGAAAGACGGACCGCCACCAAAATAGGTTTGGTAAATGCCTAACAAACCGGATACATCCAGACCGGTGGCCCATTCGTTTATGTACCGGCACACAAAAAACCGCAACCAATTATGCAACGTCTCACCCTCCTGCTTTGTAGCCTCTGCATTGCCCTGCTTACCGCCCAATGCACCAATACCTCGGCCCAGAAAAAGCCTAATCCCTATTATAACCGCACAGCCACCGGCCCGGTAAAGCTCTAGCGACAAGCAGTGGAAAGCCATTCTGCCTTCCGATGTCTACTACATAGCCCGCGAGGAAGGCACCGACCGCGCCTTCTCTTCCCGCTACCATGATAATCACGCGAAGGGCACCTACTACTGCGCCGTCTGCGGCAATCCGCTCTTTTCTTCCGATACCAAGTTTGAAAGCGGCACCGGCTGGCCCTCCTTCTATCAGCCCCTCAACGCCAAAAGCGTCAGCCAGCGCAGAGACGCCGACGGCTACCGCGATGAGGTGAAGTGCGCCCGCTGCGGCTCCCACCTCGGCCACGTCTTTGACGATGGGCCTAAGCCTACCGGCCTGCGCTACTGCATGAACGGGACAGTGCTGGATTTTGCGGCAGGGAAGTAGTACCTCTTTACCACTAAGACACTAAGAACACCGAAGAGACACTAAGGGCTTAGTGAACCTTAGTGCCCATAGTGTCTTAGTGGTAAAACAGCATCCTACTTTTGCGCGGCTATGAATGACGCGCAACTCCGCTCCCTCGCCGATGAATACGGCACCCCTCTTTACGTTTACGACGCCGACACCATCTCCCGCCAATGGCAGAAGCTGCAAGACGCCTTCTCCGGCCATCCCACCCGCTTCTTCTACGCCTGCAAGGCCCTTTCCAATATCCACGTCCTGCGGCACCTGCACGGCCTCGGCGCCGGGCTGGATTGTGTGAGCATTAATGAAGTCAGGCTTGGTCTTCACGCCGGCTTTACGCCGCAGCAAATTCTTTATACCCCCAATTGCGTGGCCCTTTCCGAGATTCTGGAGGCTAAGGAGCTGGGCGTATTCATCAATATTGACAACCTCTCCATCCTGGAGCAGTTTGGGGCGCGCTTTGGTGGGTCTTATCCTGTTTGCATCCGCATCAATCCGCACATTGAGGCGGGTGGCAATTACAAAATCTCCACCGGCCACATTGATTCCAAGTTCGGCATCTCCATCCATCAGCTCCGGCACATTCAGCGCATCGTGAAGGCTACCGGCCTCCATGTGCAGGGCCTCCACATGCACACGGGCTCCGAGATAAAGGACGTCGGCGTATTCATGCAGGGGCTGGATGTGCTCCTCGGCGTAGCCGTCCACTTCCCCGAATTGCAGTTCATAGACCTCGGCTCCGGATTCAAGGTGCCTTACCGCGAGGGCGATGCGGAGACGGATGTGGCCCGCCTCGGCAAAGAAGTGGCCGAAGCCTTCAAAGCCTTTGAGGCCGAATACCCGCGCCCGCTGGAAGTTTGGTTTGAGCCCGGCAAATACCTCGTCAGCGAGGCCGGTTCCTTTATTGTGAAGGTGAATGTGGTGAAGCAGACCACCGCCACCACTTTCGCCGGCGTGGACTCGGGCTTCAACCACCTCATCCGCCCCATGTTTTACGAGGCCTACCACCACATCACCAACATCTCCAACCCCGCCGGCGCGCAGCGCATCTACACCGTGGTGGGCAATATCTGCGAGACGGACACCTTTGCCTGGGACCGCACTATTGCCGAGGTACGCGAGGGCGACTACCTCCGCTTCCACAATGCCGGCGCCTACGGCTACGAGATGAGCAGCCGCTTCAACTCCCGCGTGCGCCCGGCAGAGGTGCTAGTAGACGGCGGCAGCGCCCGCCTCATCCGCCGCCGGGAGCGCTTTGAGGATTTGCTGGAGGGGATTGCGGAGGGCTAAGGAAGACTTTTTTGTTAGTCAGCTTTCGGTTCGCTCCCAATCTTCCGTTGCGTCGCACGTTTCATCGGCTGTCAGTCTATTAAGCTTTTTACTTAGCAAGATTATAAGCCCGCAACGACCAATCCTGAGGTCAGAATAAGTCATTCAGAGCTCAGGATGGCCTATTCGGAGTTCAGAATGGAGCATCCTGAGGTCCGGATGGCCCATTTCAAGACATAGACAGCCACCCCGCACTGCCCCGCCGTGGCGCATGTCCTCACGCGTCCACCGATGCTAAGTGAAAAGCCAAATCAGGGCGCGATGGCTTAATGGTTCCTGTCATTGCGGGCCTGACCCGCAATCTGACCAATTAAGGCAACAGCATTTCTATTGAGCTAACCAATGGCGTCCCGGCAGATTGCGGGTCTGCTGCCCGCAATGACAGCTATGATTGAGCTTCTTGCGAAGCATACGTGAAAAGCCTAACAGACTGACGAACGATGAAACGTGCGACGCAAGGGACGATCGGGAGCGTGATGCAGCCGGTAACATAATTGTCGTCCAATATCTCCCGGTACCTTCGGTGCCGAGTATGAAGCATTTGAAGTCGCTGCGCAAATATTTTATCCGTTACCGCGGAAGGTTGTTGCTGGGGATGCTGTTTGTGACGGTGTCCAACCTGTTTGCGGTGCTGCCACCGGTGGTGGTGCGGCGCACGCTGGATGGGGTGGTGGAGCAGATTGGCTCGTACCGGCTGATTGCGGATACGGGGCTGGCGGGGGCGATGCGGGATTACATCTTTACGATGGTGCTGTGGAATGGCCTGCTGATACTGGGGCTGGCGGTGCTGCGGGGGGTGTTTATGTTCCTGATGCGGCAGACCATTATTGTGATGAGCCGGCACATTGAGTATGATCAGAAGGCCGAGGTGTATAAGCATTACCAGGAGCTGCACACGCAGTTTTACAAGATGCATTTTACCGGCGACCTGATGAACCGCATCTCTGAAGATGTGGCGCGGGTGCGGCAGTACACGGGCCCGGCTATTATGTACGCGATCAACCTGACAGTACTGGCTACGATGTGCATCTGGGGAATGCTGCGCGTGAATCCGACGCTGACGCTCTTCGTGCTGGCGCCGATGCCGCTGCTGGCGCTGTGCATCTTCTTCGTGAATAAGATTATCTACCGGAAGAGCGAGCAAATCCAGGCGCAGCTATCGGGGTTGACAACTACGGCGCAGGAGTCTTACTCGGGCATAAGGGTGATCAAATCTTTTGCGAAGGAAGAGAATATGCTGGCGCACTTCAATGCCACTTCGGAAGGCTACCGGCGGAGCGCGATTAACCTGTCGCTGACGGAGAGCATCTACTTTCCGGCGATGAGCCTGTTCATAGGGCTGAGCACGCTGGCAACGATATTAGTGGGCGGATACTTCGTGATAAACGGGCAGGCTACAGCGGGGAATATTGCAGAGTTCGTGATTTACATCAACCTGCTCATGTTTCCCATTTCATCGCTCGGCTGGGTGGCGAGCATGATGCAGCGCGCGAGTGTATCGCAGCAGCGGATAGATGAGTTTCTGAGCACGCGGCCGGAGATAAAATCAGACGAGGGCGCCAACAAGCAGGAAGTAAAGGGCGAGGTGGTTTTCCAGGATGTGACGTTTACTTATCCGCACACCGGCATTACTGCGCTGCGCAATTTTAATCTGCAGGTGCAGCGTGGTCAGAAGGTGGCCATCATCGGCAAGACCGGCTCCGGCAAAAGCACACTCGCGCACTTGCTGCTGCGCATGTACGATGCGAGCGCTGGAGCGGTGATTGTGGATGGCATACCGGTGCAGCAGTATGATGTGCAGGCATTGCGCCGCGGCATCGGCTATGCGCCGCAGGAGCCATACCTTTTTTCAGACACGGTCTATAACAACATCCGCTTTGGCCGCGATGATGCGAGTGAGGGCGAGGTGCATGAAGCAGCGCGCATGGCAGACTTAGAGAAAGACATTGAAGGTTTGGAGAAAGGTTTTGAAACGATGATTGGCGAGCGCGGCGTAATGCTTAGCGGAGGGCAGAAGCAACGACTGGTTTTAGCACGCGCCATTCTGAAGAAGAGCAAGCTGCTGCTGCTGGATGAATGCCTCTCGGCAGTGGACACACGCACAGAACAAACCATCCTCAATAACCTGCGCGATTACCTGAAAGACAGAACAACCTTGGTCATCACGCACCGAATTTTTACCTCGTGGACGTTTGACCAGATCATCGTGTTGGAAGACGGCATCATCATGGAGCAGGGCACACACGAAACATTGATGCGATTGAATGGCCGCTATGCAAAGCTCTATCTTCATCAGACAGAGCACGCGACGGCGTAAGCTTCACAAATTTTTTTCCGGGCGTTGCTGCGCGATGAAGAAAAATGAAAGCGCGCGTGTTTCAACACGCTAAGAAAATTTCTCCTTCCGACTAAATTGATGAAGCGCCGAAAGCCGCTCCAGGTAAGGCTTTCCGGCTAAAAAGAAAAAGCCCGGCAGAGTTGTGAGCTGCCGGACTTTTATAAGGATGGGTTAGTAAGCACAATCCCTACCACAAACATAGCCTGCATTTCTTCACGCGCAAAAATTTTCTTGAAATTTTTTCATGCTTGTGGAGAAAATGTGGATAGACGCGTTGGAGTATTGGAGCGTTTGAATGTTGGATAGTTGTTGTCATGAGGGAACATTAAACGCTCCAACATTCAAACGTTCCAACACCTCTCACCAGTCTTTCTCCAGGCGCACCGGCGTCGCTTTGCCTTGCTGCATTTTGTCTTGCACTTTGCGCTCGTCCTGCTGCAAGGCTTTCAAAAGATTGTCGGCCTGCTGTTGTGAAATTTTGCTCTGCTGCGGTTGCGGACGTTGCTGTTGCTTGCTGTCACCATTGCTTTGGTTTTGCTGCTGCTTGCCCTTCTTGTCTTCTTTCTGTTGTTGATTTTTTTCTTCCTTGCCGTCTTTATCCTGATTGTTGTCACCACCGCCCCCTTTTTTCTGTTCTTCCTGCTGTTTGCGCAGCTTCGCAAGGGCAAAGGAGAGATTGTACTTCGCATCAGCATCCTGCGGATTCTTACGCAATGATTCCTTATAGGCATCTACAGCTTGCTGCCATTGCTGCTCGCTCATAAACGTGTTGCCAGTATTATAGTTGGCTCCGCTTTTTACCAGCGGATCTTTAGTCGTCTTGACAGCATTAGCCATAACCTTGCGTGCCGCGTCGTATTGTTTTTGCTGCACCAGTGCGTTACCGAGGTTGAAGGTGCCGGGCGTAAAGGTGGGTTTTTTCTGTAATGCCATTTGGTATGCCTGAGCAGCTTCGGCATACTTGCCTTGCAGGTATAGTTCATTACCCTTTCGCACGAGCCATTCCTGCGCATCTGCGATGTTGCATCCGCAGCAAAGCAATACTGCAGTGACGGCAAGGCGTCGTATTATGCGGGTCTCCATGTGCGGATAGATTTTGCGCCGGGAATAAGCCGTTCAACGATCAGCAGTAGCAATGCAGGCAGAAGAAAAAACTGGAAGTAAGAGTCAAAGTCAACATAGGAAACCGAACCCATGCTGCGGCCCTCCATGCTGTCTATCTGTTCTGCCAGACGACTTGCGCCTTCTTCGGCATTGCCCAGCAGCGTATATGTGCCGCGTCCTTTTTCTGCCAGATTTTTCAGCTCTTCTTCATTAAGTCTGGAGACAACTTGCTGACCGCTTTCATCGAGCTTAGGTGCTTTGGTTTCTTCGTCAAAAAGCGGTGCGCCTTGTGTAGAGCCAATACCAATTGTATGAATAATAACTCCTTCTTCGGCTGCTTCGCCTGCTTTGGTATTTGCTTTCTCGTCGTGGTCTTCGCCATCGGAAAGAATGAGCATGGCTTTGTGCTTGCGCTCTTTCTGTGAAAAGGATTTCATGCCCAGGGCAATGGCATCACCAATGACTGTGCCTTGCGTGGGTACCATGCTCGGCCGCACATTTTGCAGCATGAGGCGCATGGATGAGTAGTCTACCGTAAGCGGTACCTGCAGGTATGCGCGGCCTGCAAAGACGACAAGACCAACGCGGTCATTATGCAGTTTGTCCAGCATGCGCTCAATAAACTGCTTCGCACGCGTAAGGCGGTTGGGTTGCAAGTCTTGTGCAAGCATACTCTTGCTCACGTCCAGCGCTATCATTACATCCACTCCTTTGCGCTGCACCTGCTCCGGATGGCCACCGCCCTGCAAATTAGCCGCGCCCACGATAGCGATGCTTAATGCTAGCAGCAGCAGCGTGGCCTTAAGCGTACTGCGGCCGGATATTCGGCCCAACATCTGCGCATTGAGCAGCTGATGCTCGCCAAGTACTTTTAGCACGCGGCGACGCCATATAAGCAGCAGGATAAACAGCACTGCTAAAAGCGGCACTGATACCAGCCACAGTAGATATTCAGAATGCTGAAAGCGAATCATGGATGCCTGCAAATGTAGCGGGCGACCCCACTTGTCAAAATGCCCACTTGCCTTTTGAAATCATTTTAACAGGCCCGGCTCTTGGACTTATTTCTTAGTCTGTAACAGCGCACTGTATTGCGTAGGAGCTGAAAGAATGGATAATGCCTTCGCCAGCTCATCATCTGTGCGCAGGCTGTGCGCAATACGGCCGCGCTGAAAGTAATAGCGCGAAATGATTTCGCTCTCCAGCATGTCCTTTACTTCCGTTCCGTTTTTCTGCAAATCCTGTTTTTTATCGTGACCGACTTTTGTGCGCAGCGCGGCAAATTCTGCTTTCGCCGCATCAAAGTATTTTTCCCGGCCAGCTACTGCCTGCAAGGAATCTAACGCTTCTTCGGTGCTTGTCTTGTAAGCGTAGTCTTTTCCTTCCAGCCATTTGGTGAAGTCTGCCCATTCTGTAGCGTTGAGCGTAAAGCTTGCAGCATCATCCAACTTCGGATGCTTGCGCACATACTGGGTTGCGTAGTCAAAAATGAAATTCTTAGAGTAAAGCGCAATGGCTATACGGCTTACGGGCGTTCTTTTGACTTCCACATCCGGATCTACGCCGCCGCCGCTCAATACCGTGCGGCCGCCTTTCGTGGTATACTTCTTCTTCAAAGAATCCGGTACGCGGCCTACACTGCCGTCGGGGTTGCGGTGCGCATAATCCAAGGCCTGGATGCAGCGACCGCTGGGCGTATAATACCGTGCGGTAGTTAGCTTCAGCCGGGCGTTGAAGCCAAGCGGACGGGTAGTTTGTACCAGGCCCTTGCCATAGGAGCGCTCGCCAATGATGACGCCGCGGTCTAAATCCTGCATGGTGCCTGCCACTATTTCCGATGCCGAAGCAGAAGAATGATTAACAAGTACGGTTAGTGGAATTTTTAAGTCCCATGCCGGACCCTGTGTCTTGAAATCTTTGTCCCAATCCTGCATTTTGCCCTTGGTGCTTACCACCAGCTGGTCGCGGTCGGTGAAGATATTACAGACATTAACTGCTTCATCAAGGAGGCCACCAGGATTGTTGCGTAGATCAAGAACAACACCCTTGAGATCGGGCTTTGCGGTCTTTAGGCTGTCCAAAGCGTTGCGCACTTGCCTGCCGCACATAGGGGTGAACTGAGTGAGCCGCACAAAAGCAATATCCTTATTTGGCCCCACCAGACCGGCGAACGGAACAGAAGAAAGCTCTATTTCGCCGCGCGTTACTATGCGCGTTTCCTCCCCAGTCGTCAGCGCGTCCTTTACTCGTATCGTTACCTGAGTACCGGGGGAGCCTTTCAGCAAGGTGCTGATATCTTCTATGCTTTTCCCCTTTACCACCTGATTGTCTATGGATAGTACCTGATCGCCGGGGTGAAGGCCGGCCTTTTGTGCTGGACTGCTTTCATACACATCGCCAATGAAGATGATGTCGCCATCCCGACGCATGGAAGCGCCGATGCCGCCGTACCTGCCGGTGGTCTGAAACTCATAATCCTCTATATCGCTTTCGGTAATATAGTTGGTATATGGATCAAGATCGTCCAACATCGCATCTATACCTGCCTTGGTAAGCTTGCCGGGCTCTATATTATCTACGTAATAAGTATTGAGCTCTTTAAAAAGCGTCGCATATATATCAAGATTTTTGGATACTTCAAAGTAACCGCTTTCTTCTTTGCCCTGAATGAAAATGGTAGCAATGCTTAATACCGCTACACAAGCCAAGACGTACCTGAATTTTTTTACCTGCTGCGCAATATGAGAAAACATGAACAATGACTAATCGTTAGGGTATGAAGTTAGGGGGACCCCTTTCACAAAGATTTCGCTAAAAATCGGGCCGCAGGGCATAGTGTTTGGAACATCGGTCAATAATAAATACCTTGCATAATTATTCAGATGAATCTTGCCCTATGAAGAACGTACTACTCAGTCTTTCTATTGCTTTTGTGTTGTTAAATGGTGCTTCGGCATCGGGCCAAATCCTGACTCAGAATGGGAAGGATACCGCTGTAGGTTATTATGCGGGCGGCACCTCACTTGAAGTAGATAATCGTATTAAAAGCGCTTCGGCTAATAAGCCGGTGTTGTTGAAATGGAATATCATCGCTTCCGGCACAACATTCGGTCCGGGCTGGGATATGATCGGCTCCGGCTTTTGCGACAATGTAACCTGTTACACTGCACTTGATCCCAGCAATCTTTTCAATAACAACGCGTATTACTATTCTGATACTTACGACAACTCGGGTTTTACCGGCACATCGCATGATTTTCACATGCTTTTTTCTACCTCAAACCCTGCTAATGGCTCCTCAGCCGTTGTACGTGTAAATGCTTATGACACCTTCAGCAAGACTACACGCACGCTGACGTTCATCGGCTACAAGAGCACAACCGGCATCTCTACCATTAATTCTTCGGACGATATTATTCTTTACCCGAATCCTGCCCGTGAGGCTGTCAACGTCGTTTATGACGATAAGGCCGGAGTAAAAACCATCGCCGTTTTCAACATGATCGGTAAGCTGATGGGCCCCGTTTACAAGCCTTCATCTAATGGCAGCGCCAAAATTGATGTAGATGACATGCCTACCGGTATTTACTTTCTGCGTCTTATGGACGGCCAAGGCCACGTAATCGCAACCCGCCGCTTCACGCGGCAGTAAGCGGCGCTGAGCCTTACACTTTTCAGACATCTTAGGCGGCTCCTGACAGGAGCCGCTTCTTTTTTGGAACACGCTTTGTATTAAAGGCCAATAATGCTTTGCATGTACTTTTAGTGTGTTCATTGCATAGCTTACCCAAGATGAAAAGATATATCAGCCTGTTATCCGTTCTAATCATTCATGCTTCGGGCATACAGGCACAGCAAACATTTGTTGAGGGCACCATCGTTTACGCAGTGAGCATTGGTCCCGTAGCAGGTAATACCGGCTTTACAGAGCATGCCGGTACTTATTCGCTTACTGTAAAAGGAGCAGCTATTCGCAGAGAATTGCGCATGAACTCTGGCTACCGCAATGTTATTATTGAAAATGTAAACACCGGTTCCGTTTATTCGCTTCAGCCAGCTTCCGGCCAGAACTATGCGATTCAGCTACAGCCGCGAGACATGGAAGAAAAAATGAAGCCATACACCGGGTTTACACAGAAAGATGAGGACGGAAGTATGACCATTGCCGGTCAGCCTTGCCGCAAAGCCAGCGTACGTTATAAAGACGGCAACACTTCGTCACTTTATTATACTACTGCATGGGTCGCCGAAAGCGGGACGCTTTTTGAGCGTTTCCCGGGTATTAAATACATCCCGCTTTCTTTTGAATACCGCAATGAAGAAGGCATCACCATGCACTTTGCAGCGGAGAAGCTGGAAACAAAGCCGGTAGAAAGCGCGCTCTTCCGGGTGCCGCCCGACTATAAGATAATCTCTAACGCAGCGTATAAAGCAATGGGGAAATAGAGCAATGCAAGCAATTCAGGCACGATAATGGCGTAATTTCAATGTTATGCGTTACCTGCTCACGCTGATGCTGCTGTTCCCGGTAATTACGGCCCAGGCCGCCCGGGGTGTTTATTCTTCCTGGGATGAAGCCCTTGAAAACCGGGAGGATGTCCGTGTCATCCGCATCACCTACCGATCTCTGGACTCCATCCCGGATATTCTGGACCAATTTCCCAATCTGGAAGAATTAAACCTGAATCATAACCGCATTGCGGCCTTACCACCGTCTATTGGACGATGCGCTAAGCTGAAGCGGCTGAATCTGTTTCAAAATAGACTAACAGCACTGCCTGAGGCGATTGGAAGACTAAGCGCGCTGCAGTCTGCAACTCTATCGCATAATAATCTGAAAGCACTACCAGACGCAATCTGTGGACTGGACCTTCTTGAAGAGCTTTTTCTTACGGGCAATGAGCTGACAGCACTGCCGGAAAATATTGGCAACCTGCAGGCATTGCGACGGCTTCGTGCGGGCATTAACAACCTTACGGAGTTGCCACCATCCATCTTGCAACTGCAAAAACTGGAAGTACTTGAGCTTAGCAACAATCGCATTGCAGCGCTGCCGGAGGGCATGGGCGCCCTGGCCAATCTGCAATTCCTATATATTGGGCGGAATGTCTTTTCGCGGCTGCCGGAAAGTCTGGGCCAATGCCGCAAGCTGCAGGAGTTGGATGCCGTGCGCTGCGGCGTGCTTCAGCTGCCTTCCTCGCTTGCCAATCTGCCGCGACTGGAACGCGTCTATATTGACGACCGGACTATTCCATTCTACCCAAATCCGAATTATGCGCACTACCAGCATATTATCGTTGTGAGCCGGGATGATGAGTATCCGTACCGGCGCTCTCAAGTTTTGAAGCATAAAGGTTAGAGTCGTTAATAAAGCCGACCTTATTCGCTTATCAGTACCCCATAATAGGCTAACGCAAAGCTGGCTCGCCGTTTAATGTCCATCAAGTCAGCCATCTGCAACGTCAGGATTACTTTTACGGCTACAGACCCTTAGAGGCAACAGAAGAAGTATGAAAGTCACCATTCTCGGCAATAACTCTGCGCTTCCTGCCTATGGCCGTAATCCAACAGCACAGGTAGTAACGCTTTATGGCCAGGATATTCTTATAGACTGTGGAGAAGGTACACAGCAAAAAATGCAGCAGTACGGGGTTCGCTGGCGGCATTTAGACCACATTTTCATCTCCCACCTTCATGGCGACCACTACTTCGGCATCTTCGGCCTGATCACCAGTATGAACCTGCTGGGCCGCACAACGGCGCTGCATCTCTACGCGCCGGCGCCACTTGAAGGTCTTATTAAGAATATGCTTGCCATTGCCAACAGCGAACTTGCATATCCGCTTTTCTTCTATCCGCATCCGGAAGGCGCTGCGCAATTGGTTGACCATAAGCTATTCACCGCTCATTGCTTTCCGGTGGAGCATCGCATTGCTTGCCATGGTTTTCGCATCACGCGTAAGACCCGTGGACGCAAGCTTTTACCCGACAAGGCCGCAGCAGCAGGTATTCCAACATACTTCTACGACCGCCTGAAGCGCGGCGAAGATTATACGGACAAAGAAGGCCGTGTTATTCAAAACGAAATGGTTACGGAGGAAGGCCCAAGGGCCAAGTCCTATGCGTTCTGTGCTGACACTATCTATACGGACTCTTTTTTAGAACATATCCGGGGTGTTGATCTGCTTTACCATGAGAGCACCTATCTGGCCGACAATACGGAGCGGGCTGCCAGCCGCTTTCATAGCACGGCAGCACAGGCCGCTATGATAGCACAGAAGGCGGGTGCAAAGCAGTTGCTGCTCGGCCATTATTCTTCCAAGTACCGGGATATTACGCTATTCCGGGATGAGGCCGCCGCCATATTCCCTAACTCGCTGGCCAGCGAGGAAGGGGCGGCCTACGAGTTGTAGTTAGCTATACAGCACTCTTGCTGGTGCGCTCTTTCTCAGCTACAAGTACCGGGTGGGCCTCGCTGTATGTCTGCTCCAGCACCTCCAATACAGCAAGCATATCATTAAGCGGTGCATTGTTCTTACCTAAGGTTTCCAGCTTACCCAGATTGTCAAACATATCGCGCACGCGTACAACGCTTACGCTGCTCTTCAGGAAGTGCGCCTGGCGGTAAATGCCGTCATAATCGGTACCGCCGCGTACCAGCCGCCCCAATTGGGCTAAGCCGTCTGGCATAGTACCCAGAAAGAGGTTAAGCACCTCGCTTATGTAACCCGGATCATTACCGGAAAGCTCCTGGAGGTAGCTGAAGTCAACAATAGAATTTTTCATGTTCTTCTTATTTGCATCGCCGTCGTCAGATTGCTTGTTACGAGTCAGGCGGAGGATTTCGGTATAAAGATCGCGCGGTTCAAAGGGCTTGGAAATGTAGCCGTTCATGCCGCTTTCAAAGCAGCGCTCGGCCTCGCCTTTAAGCGCATCAGCCGTCATGGCTATGATAGGGATGCCGTTGTGCAGGTCGTTACGAATGTATTGTGTGGCAGTATAGCCGTCCATCTCCGGCATCTGCAGGTCCATAAGCACTGCGTCATAATGCTCTTTTGGCTCGCGCAGTGCCTCAACGGCCAGCTTGCCGTTAGCTACTACGTGGGCAGTGGCGCCCTGCCGCGCCAGCGTATGGGTTACAACCTTTTGATTAATCAGATTGTCCTCCGCAATAAGCAGATTAAGTCCCTTAAGTGGTTTTGTATCTTCTTCTCCTTCCGCCTGTTCGGGCCCGGTAATGATGCGATTCACCTCCATATTAGTGATGATGTACGGAATGCTGAAACCAAAGGTGGAGCCTTTGCCCAGCTCACTTTCTACCCATACGCTGCCGCGCTGCAGTTCTACCAATTGCTTCACAATGGCAAGGCCCAGGCCGGTACCGCCATACTTGCGCGAGGTGTTTACGTTGTTCTGAGTAAATGATTCAAAGATCATCTGCAGCTTGTCCTGGGCAATGCCGATGCCGGTATCCCGCACCAGCACCTCAAGCTCGCACATGCCGGCCTTGCTTTCTTTACATTGAGCAGTCACCACTACGCTGCCGGAACTGGTAAACTTTAGGGCGTTGCCCACCAGGTTAATGACAATTTGCTGCAGGCGCAGTGGGTCGCCCATAAGGGTCTCAGGCACAAGGTCATCAATAATGACCCGCAGCTCAACCATCTTCTCTTCTGCCTTAAACTGGAGCGGAATGACCGCCTTGCGGATGGCATGGCGCGGCTTAAATGGCAGGTGCTCGAAGCGGAACTTGCCGCTCTTAATCTTGGAGAAGTCGAGGATGTCGTTGATAATGGCCAGCAGGTGCCGGGCGCTTTCCAGAATGTTTTCCGCGTACTCATGCTGCTCTTCGGACTGCTCGGTAGAAAGCAGCAGGTTGCTCATGCCCATAATGCCATTCATGGGCGTGCGGATTTCGTGGCTCATATTGGCCAGAAATGTTTCCTGTGCCGAGCGTGCACGCTCAGCGGCGCGGGTGGCCTGCATAAGCTGGAGCTCATTTTCTTTCCGCTCGGTAATATCGGTAGCCAGTCCGCATATGTTTTGCACCTCGCCATTGTTGTTGAGTAGCGGAAACTTGACAATCCAGTAATAGTGCTTACGTCCATCGCGCACTACAACATCCTCGTACGTCACCATGCTCTTATGCAGGATCACCTGCTCATTGGCAAAGCGGAAATTCTGGCTGGCGTCGTTGGGGAAGAGGTCCGCATCCCGGTGGGTGAGCAGCTCCTCAGGCGTCATGTTGAAGATCTCGCAGAGTTTCTTATTGACCACCATGTAGCGGCCCTCCAGGTCTTTGATATAAACCGCCGACGGTATATTATCAATAATTTCCTGAGTAAGGCGGTGCTGCTGCATGCGTTGCTGGGCCAGGGAACGCACCTGCTCTTCCAGCCTCTTTTCAGCATCGCTGTCCCACGCTACAGATTGCCATTTCTCAATGGCGCCGGCGGCATTGCGCAGCGGGAAAAACCGGTAAGACACCCACTTTTCCCGGCCATCAGCAGTTTTGACCTTTACCTCCTGCGTACGGGCCATGCCATAATCGGGCTCCTCCCAGCGGCGCACTTCGGGCATCAGCAGGGTAGAGGGCTGGCCTACAAGGTCGGCCGGCTTGAACCCCGTAAGCTGCTCCATGTTATCGCTGGTGTAGAGGATTGTTCCCTCCGTATCCAGGATTGTTGTCACAAAGCCGGAGCCTTCTATAATATCTCTGGAACGCCGTTCTTCGCGCACCGCGGCTGCTTCAGCCCTTACGCGCCGGCGGAAATTGCGGTACACCTGCTGCAGACTGACAATCAGGAAGATGCCAAGCAGCAGGTAAACCACGATAGAATAAGTAAGCCGGCTCTTGCTGTAATACTCAAAATTCTCCGTGCGGCTATGCAGCAGATTGCGGGCAGTAGCCAGCAGCGCATCAATGCGTTCCGAGATGTCTTTATCAAGAGCGGCAAGTCGTGAGCTGGTAATATTAGTGGCGCCTGCATGGATAAGGGCCAGCTTCTCCTGCGTCAGCGAGGTGAGCGTCTCCAGTTGCGCACGCAGGTCCTCATTGCTATGCAGCATGCGGCTCAGGCTATCCAGGCTACCCATCAGCTGCGCATCAACCTGCGTATGGGGGCGGGCCCCGTTGGCGGGCGCCATATGTACCTGCTGAATGTCCACCAGTGCGTCATGCGTCCGCTCTATGCGGTCTATGACGGCGTTGGCGTGAAGCACCCACTTGTGCGCTCCTTCCGACTTCTTATACAAGTTGAAGGCCTGCAGGATGATGCCTACAAAGAAAGCAGCTACAATAACTGTAATGAGCGTGAACGTACGCTTGAAAGACATGTTCTCTAAAAGAAAAGGAAGATAGGACGGCACTGGCGCCATTTTCCGCTGCCGCCGAAGATACTACAACGACTTCGCCTTACCGCTTTTTCTCCGTTAAGTGCTTCCAGTAACGGAGCGGCACGTGCCGCAGATGCAGTTGAGGGTTCTTCCGGGCCGCAATGCCCGTACTCTTAAAATAGTCCTTCCAAAGCGCCTGATACAGCTCCTCATGCGGCGCCAGCGCAACCGCAGCCGGCTTTCCGCTGCCCCCTTCGGCCCATTCCAGCTGCACTTCCGTCAGCGCCTCGCTCCCTTTGTCATAATGGAGGCCCGTCTTGCGGCGCAGGTCGTAAATGAGCCAGCTCTGGTCGGCATAGCGGCTCTTGAAATGCGGGGCAATCAGCGGCAGCACATGAAAGTCCGGTTCTATGGCAGCATAGTACAGCCCGTCGCCCAGCTCCTCAAAGCGGATAAAAGCCTCCATCCGGTGCTTCTCCCGCCACACCCGCCGCGCCGTTTGCGCCACCCACAGCACCGCCGCATTCCCAAAATCTTCCTCCACCTTTCTGCCCGGCTCCGCAAATACATAGCGGACATAAGCCAGGATATTCCCCTCCGCCCCCGGCAATTCAGATAGGTAACAATACCAAAGCTGGTCAAGCGCCTCCGGCGAGAGTTTCCTGGAAAGCCCCGCCCACACGCGCCGTGCCTTTACCGCATCCGTCATTACCGGAATGCGCTGCGCGAATGCGTCCGGCTGCGCGGCGCCTTCTTTGGCAATGCCCGCCTCCGCCGCCTTGCGCTCATACACCTCAAATACGGCCGTGAGCAAGCCGGCCATCGTGCCGTCGTAAGTGAATTGATGCATGAATCCGGTAGAAAAAGGAAAGGCTAATGCAGCAACGCATTGCGCAGATGCAAGTTTACATACCGCAGATGTAAGCACGCATTTACCAAATGCGTGCTTACATCTGGTAAATGCGTGTACGCATTTGGTAAATGCGTGCTTGCCTCTGATAAATGCGTGTACACATCCGGTAAATGCGTGCTTACATCTGATAAATGCGTGTACGCATTTGGTAAATGTGTGCACGCATCCGCCAAATGTGTGCACGCATCCGGCATGGGCAGCAATGCACGCCGCCTTTATCAAAGCCGCAAAAACGGCTTTCTCTTGCTAATCCTTCTTTTTAATAATATACCCCGGCCGCGCCTTCACCTCCTCATAAATCCGGAACACATACTCCGAAAGAATACCGAGGCTGAACAGGATAAGGCCGGAGAAGAAGGTGATGGCAATGATAAGCGAGGTCCAGCCCTGCACATTGGTGTTGAAGAAGTAAAACGTCTGCTCCATGCTCAGCAGCTTGATGATGATGAACAGCACAATCATCAGCAGCGCGAAGAAGGCGAAGAACAATCCGCAGCGCGTAATGAAGCGGATGGGAAAGGAGGAGGAGGAAAAGAAAAAGTCTTTTGCGAGGCGCCATTTCTTCTTAAAAGTCCAGCGGCTCTTCGCCTTGCTTGTGCTCTGCGGGCGGCTGTATGGAAAGAAACGCGGCGAAAACCCGATGCGCAGAATCTCCGAAATGATGGAGGTGTTGATGGGATGAATGCGCGTGTTCAGGATGTCAATAATCTCCCGGTCTATAAAAAAGGTATCCACGCCGCCCGGCGGAAAAGTAATGTCGCTCAGCTTATTCATCATGCCATAAAAGAGCGTGGAAAATGCCTTGGTGACCGGCGGGTCATCGCGCTGAATGCGGTGCGGCAGAATAATTTTCTCGCCGCCTTCCCAAAGCCGGTACATCTCCACAATCGTCTCATAAGGCTGCTGCTCATCATCCGGAATGGCCGTAGCGCAGCCGCCCCTGCTCACACTCAGGCCAGCAAACATGGAGTAAAAGCTTGTGTAGTTGCGCGAAAGCTGGTAGGCCCGCACATTGTCGTGCGCCGCCTCAAGGGCGAGGGCTATCTGGTAGGTATCATCCTGAGAGCCGTCATCCATCACAATCAGCTCAAAGGGAATGCCCGCCGCGTCCATCGTCTCCGTCAGGCGGCGGTAGGCAGTATTGATGCGCTCGCGGCTATAATAGGCGCAGAGGATGACGGTAAGCAGCTTGTTGGAAGTCATACGCCCTTATTGAAAGCTGTTGACGGCCTCTGCCACCTGCCGCGCTTCTTCTTCCGTCATAACGTTAGAAATGGGCAGGCTGAGCACCTCGCGGTGAATGGCTTCAGTAAGCGGCAGGCTAAGGCCGCTCAGCTCCTGATAAGCCTCCTGCTGTGTAGGCGGCACCGGGTAGTGGATCACCGTCTGGATTCCTTGCCCCTTCAGGTGCTCCGCAAAGCGTTCCCGCTCCTTCACCCGCACAACATAAAGGTGCCACACGTGGCGCTCCGCTTCTTCAGGCATCCGCGGCAGCGAGACGAGCGGGTTGCAAATGTTTTTATTGAAGAAAGCAGCAATCCCCCGGCGATGCTCATTGTCGGCGTCAAGGGCCGGCAGTTTCACGCTAGAAAAGCAGCCTGCAATTCATCTAAGCGGCTGTTGTAGCCTTTGTAGCGGTTATAGTATTTCTGTTGCGAGCCGTAATTGCGCAAGGCGCGTAATACTTCCGCCAGCGCCGAGTCGTTTGTAGTAATCGCACCGGCATCGCCAAGGGCGCCGAGGTTTTTTCCGGGATAGAAAGAAAAGCCAGCCGCATCTCCCAACGCGCCGCAGCGTATGCCGTTAGCCGCAGCGCCGTGGCTTTGGGCAGCATCCTCAATTATCTTCAATCCATGCGCCTGCGCTAGTGCCCGCAATGCGTCCATATCGCAAAGTTGCCCGTAAAGATGCACGGGCAGAATGGCCTTCGTGCGCGGCGTAATGTGGCGCTCGGCAGCCTTTGCATCAATCAGAAAGCTTGTCTCATTCGGCTCCACCAGCACCGGTTTCATGCCGGCCCGGGAAATGGCGAGGATGGAGGCTATGTAGGTATTACCCGGCACCAGCACCTCGTCGCCCTCCTTCATGATGCCCATTTCCCGGTATGCATCCAGAATAAGGATCAGCGCATCCAGGCCATTGCCCACGCCGATGCAGTGGTTTGCACCGCAATAGGCGGCATATTCTTCCTCAAAGCGCTGCAAAGCGCCGCCCATAATGAACCATCCGGAATCCAGCACCGCGTCCAGCGCCTGATGGAAACCAGTGCGGTGCCCTTCATTGATTTGCTGCAGGTCTAAAAACTTTACCATGTAGTGCGGCAAGTTACAGTAAGGGCTTATTACAGCGTGCCGTTACAGTACCCAAAGCCCGGTCCGCCATAGTTCAGTCAGGGGCCTATTGTCCCAGAATAGCTCAAAATCTTCCAACCCGGCCGCTTCATAATCCGCCTTTACCGCACCCATCGTCATTGACGGCATCGCTGGCTTGATCCGCGGTAGCAACTGTGCCAGCCACTCGCCCTGCGGCAGCGGCACTTTGATATTGTGCGTCCCGCGCAGGCTTTCAAATGTGAGCGATGCGAGTTCCCAGCTTGTGCCTTTCTTGCTCTTCGTCACGACTTCGTATTGCGGCATTGCGCCGGCAAATACTACACGCGCCGTTGGCTTTGCAGTTGTATAATGCTCCTCTTCCAGCACGGACAGGATATAGTCAGGCTTTAAGCTTGGCTTGGGCGTCTTAAAGTCAAACCAGGAATGCAGCGGCTGATCCAGCCCGATCCCGTTCATCCAGTTCAGCAGCGACTTTTTCAGCCCGTAGGAAAACGTATCGTGATCAGCTCCGCTTGGGTCTGTGTGGACGATGTCGTTATTGGCAAAGGTTCCGGCAATGTGCGCTTCGTGATGCGCCACGCTAAAGGCAGTCGGCTCCAGGCCAACCGGCGCATGCGCCGTCATCGCAAACTGGTGCCAGAAGGCGGATTGCAGAATACCGGCCTTAAACATCTGCCGCACCATCTCCAACGAATCAATCGTTTCCTGCGCCGTCTGCGTGGGGAAGCCATACATCAGGTAGGCATGCACCATGATGCCGGCCTCGGTAAAATGCTTGTTCACCCGCGCTACCTGCGCCACCGTAATCCCTTTCTTAATCAGCGCAAGCAACCGGTCTGATGCCACTTCCAGCCCGCCGCTTACCGCAATGCAACCGGAGGCTTTCAACAGTTGGCAGAGGTCGCGGGTAAAGGCCTTTTCAAAGCGGATATTCGCCCACCAGCTTACCACCATTTTGCGCGAAAGGATCTCCAGCGCCAGCGCACGCATCAAGGCCGGCGGCGCGGCTTCATCCACAAAATGAAAGCCGGTTGTGCCGGTCTGCGCAATGAGTTGCTCCATCCTGTCTGCAATCATCGCAGCCGTCAGCGGCTCATAGTCGGAGATGTATGGCAGCGAAATATCGCAGAAGGTGCATTTGCCCCAATAGCAGCCGTGCGCCATGGTCAGCTTATTCCAGCGCCCGTCGCTCCAGAGCGAGTGCATCGGGTTGGTGATCTCTATGGCAGACAAATAGCGATCTAAGGGCAGGCCGCTGTAATCGGGCGTTCCTACCTGGCCCTGGCGATAATCCGTGCAGGCCGCATTGTTGATAAAGGTCACACCTGTTGCCATCCTGCGTCGAATAAATGTCCGCTTCAACTCCTGCGCGGAAATCGTCCCCTGCACATGCGCTATCAACTGTTCCATCGGCGCCTCACCATCATCCAGCGTAATGAAATCTACGAAATCAAAAACACGTGGCTCGCTCAACGACCGCAGTTCTGTGTTCGGGAATCCGCCGCCCATCGCCACCTTAATCTGCGGATGATGCTGCTTGATGTATGCACCGCAACGCAGTGCCGAATAAAGATTGCCGGGAAAAGGAACAGACAAGGCGACCAACAGCGGCTGTGTCTCCCCGCAACTTTTCTTCCAGAATGCGAAACAGCAACTCATCTACAAAAGTCGGCGGCGCACTTCAGCGCCTCCTGCAAAGCATCAAAAGAACCGGCAGAGCGCGCCAGCCGTTCCGCATAGCGGGAAAAGCCAAAGTGCGGGTCCGAGCATTCCTGGATTAAGTCTGAAAGGTCTTCCAGGTAAAGTGTCGCCAAGTGCTTCGCCTTGTCCTGAATGCCCATCGCGCCAAAAGCGTGCGTCAGATCATCCGCCTGCGCAAAGCGCGACGCTTCCGGCAGAAAATTTCGCTGCGCAATGCGGTGCGCAAGGGTCGGGTTTTTGCCCTGCAGAAAAAGGATTACGGCATCAATAGTGCGCAGGTAATCTTCCTGCAGCCGGATGATGCGCTGCGCATTGGCCGTCCATTCATTCGCTTCTATCCGATTGAAAACCTCCTGCAGCGACTCACGTGTAAACAGGGCCAGCGTCACCTCAATACCCAGATCTGACTTGCGCGGCTGTAATGCCGCGCGTGGCTAAAAAACCCTTCAGGTAGGCCGTAGCCGGATACGGCGTATTGAGCTGCGTGAAAGGCGGCGTAATCAGGAGGACGGGAGCGTGCGGCACGGTGCAAAGGTCGCGCACAAAGAAAAAGCACAGGCTTTATAAAACCTGTGCTTTTGACCATGTACAGACTGGCGGTCTGTTAATTCACCTCAACCGTGCGGACGAGGCGTTGGGCTTCTTCCTTCTTAGGCACGGTCAGGTGCAATACACCATCGTTGTAGTTGGCAGCAGATACCATTCGCATCCACCGTTTCGTCCAGCGAGAAGTTGCGGACTAAAAGACTGGTGACGATATTCACGGCGCAGATAGCCGTCTTTTTCACCACCTTCCTTCTGCTCTTCCTTATGCTCAAAGGATACAGTAAGCTGCTTGCCATCCAGCGACACTTTAAAATCGCTCTTCTTCAGGCCCGGAGCCATAACCTCTACCTCATAGGTTTTGTCGGTTTCCCGGATGTTTACCGGTACATTGTTAGGGCTCATGCGATTGCTCAGTCCCCAGAAATCATCGTCCAGCCAACGGCTCATGTCTGTGCCAAGCAGGTTACTTACCAATGAGCCCAAGGGACGCGCAGCGGGTGTGTGGCTCATTGCGGGATTTTCTCTTTTTACCATGTTGTTCATAGCTAAAGACCTCCTTTTTGGTTTTTGGTTAAGTGATAAATGATTTTGCCTTAACAGAAGCAAATCGGGTACCAGCAGGGCTTTGGGTGAAATCCTGGCAGACCGCTTGAAAAAATTTCAGTCTTCTGAAAAAATTTCTGTCAGGCCAGAATCTCCCGCACCGTCTTCTCTATCGTCTTGCACAATCTGTCCATCGGCAGGTCATTTTCGTCCGAGCCAAATGGCTCCTCTATCTCCTCAGCAATCAATTCCAGCGAGCCCAGCAGGTAGAATATGAGCGCTACAATCGGAATGCTCAGATAGCCGAGCGTAAAAGCCAGGGAAAATGGCAGCGTCACAACATAGACGAAGATGAACTTCTTGATAAAAGCGCTGTAAGCATAGGGA
Organism: uncultured Bacteroidota bacterium; assembly: GCA_963782125.1. Lineage (GTDB taxonomy): Bacteria > Bacteroidota > Bacteroidia > Chitinophagales > Chitinophagaceae > UBA1952. Next base: position 275,912 of record CAWAID010000005.1, on the reverse strand, counting down.
ATCGGCGTATTGCGGATACGTTCACAAGCGCCGCAGATATCCATAAAAGAAGACATCTCGCCATTCATCAGCAATAGCTCTTCGTGCGCAACAACGCCCTCGCGATGGAGCTTGTAGATGCGGGAAATAATCAGGCTGGCAGCCTGGGCCGGCACGTGCTTGCGCGTATCAAAATCAGGTATCTCCGGGTGTGGCCGCTCATCCATCTCAAATTTGGTGGCCTCTGCGCGCAGGTGCGTTGCCAATGCAACAGCGAACGTAGGAATCGCTGATGCGAAGAAGGTTTTGTGCTCCGCGTTATTGTCCAGAATCGGGCAGAGCTTCAATGCAAGGTTCCGGCTACCGTTCACGAGAGCACCCCAGAGCTTGCGGCCTTCCCACCATCGGTCGTAGGCAGAGTTAGTGCGAAAAACCAGCAGCATAGACAAGGCGAAGCCCACGAGCGAATGCATCGTAATGACGTTCCTGACCGGCGACGTATCCGGCAGGTGCAGCCACTCCTTCTCGGCAAATGCAAGCAGGGCTGTGTAGGCTGCAATGCCAAACATCAGCGGCAGCAGCTTGCGGAATGTGTCGGCCTTGTGCAGCCGGAAGATGCCCAGCCACTCTTTGGTGTTGTAAGAAATCATTGCGATCTGGCAGTTCCCGGAGGGAAAATTGTCAATTCAAAAATGGGCTGAATTATAATACCGAATTGCTGACTACGCCTTTGTGATGCTGTAAGTCTGAAAACCAACGCATCCGGTAGGCGTTCATCGCCGTGTCGCCCAGCTTGTCCGTAAGATGATTGTTGACAACAGCGCCCACTGCCGCGCCAATGCCCGGCACGAGCTGCAACAGTTTTGCGATGTCCAGATAGTCGCGGTACTCCTGTTGGAATGTGCGCCAGTCAAAAGCATCTTCTGCTGCCGGGAGTGTCTGCACATGCTGCTCCCAATTGGCAAGGATGAAATACACCTTACGCCGGTGCTTACGGCTGCTAAAGGCCAGCGACAGCACATAAAGCACATAAAGCCGCTCCCGAAAATCACCCGTATCATGGCCATAAATGGCAGCTATATGCGTCAGCATCTTGATTTTAATAGTCAGCCACAGCGGCAGGTCGGCAAGGCCAAGGAGAATGCCACCCGCGCCTGTAATGGCGCCTTCCGCTGTGGCCGCAGCCTTGTAGCGCTCTATTTGCTTATGCGCTTCTGTCTCGCGCTCCTCCAATGATTTTTCAGTCCATGGCTTCATAGTGAGGAAGTCTGCGCCGCTGAGCAGAAATTTCGTTGCCACCTTAAAGACGGCTGTAATTGCCTGGTGGAGCTTTTCGGGGATGATGCGATTGATGCGCGCCTGAATACGGGCGCTGATGCCGGCAAATAAGCCGGGCCGGCGCTGCATTTCCTTTTGCCACGCAGCCAGCTCTTTGAGCGCCTGTTGGTCATATGCGGTGGCCGGTGTCATTTTAGTCAAGCGTTTCTTTAAGTACAGCCAATAGATTTCGTACCAGCCGTTCTAAGTCTTGAGTAAGCGCCGGGTCGATAATAGTGCTATCCGAAGCTATCCGCGTTTTTGCCGCAGACACGCTGAGCTTTGCATCTTCTATTTGAAACGCGCCCAAGGCCGTTAGCGTTTGGTTCAGCCAGTCATGCGCCTTTTGGCCGCCGCTGGGTAGCGGCGATGCGGAAATTGTGGCAACAGGCTTCTTATCAAACTCGCCCGATGAGACCGCCCAGTCGAGCGCATTTTTCAGAACGCCGGGCATGCCAAAGGCATATTCTGGCGTACAGATAATCAGGGCGTCGGCAGCCTTAAGTAAAGCGCGGTAAGCAACGACGGGACCAGGTGAGGCAGCAAAGTCTATCTCCGGTGAGAAGTGCGGTAAACTGCCCAGGCCTTCCCATATTTTGTAACTGACGCCGGCAGGCAAAAGGGGAGCAACAGCTCGCAGCAGCGCTGTATTGAGCGACTGCGGACGCAGACTGCCGGAGATAGCCAGGATTTTCATAACAATCAAAGTTGGGTATCCAAGTCAGAGTTGTGTCAGTGACCTTACCGCCACAACTCTGCCCGCAAATCATCTATGTACACCTCGTGCCGGTTGGGGCTCCAGACACTCACTTCCACCGAATCTCCCGAGCGCAGGTCCGTGGGAAGCGGCAGGTAGCACCACACTGCGCCCCAGCGGTTTTGGTCGGCGTGGTCCAGGTTGTAGTCGGAATTCCAGTGGGGGCAGGTACTGTCGGCAATGCCCACTTTGCCTTCTAAGCGCAGACCTTTCCACAGCGGGTAGGCATCTCCGCGCTTAACATCCACAATCAGTACGTGGTTATCATAAAGGCCAAAGTAGCCGGGGAATCGGAAGCGGCCACTTACCCGCAGCCAGCGCGCGCCTGCAAACAGGGCAGCATCCCAACCCACCTTCAGGCTTCCTGGTGGATGCTCTTCGTCGCGGCTGAAGTAGCAGTAGCCGCTCCGTCCGCGCCCGGTATCTGGTATGTAGCCGGCGCTGGTGCTGTCGTCAAAGCGATTGTAGGCAATCGTATGCAGGTAGCGCAGGCTGGCAGCATCGGGCTGGCGGATGGCAATGTCTTTCGTTACAAGGTCAGTGTAGCGAAGGTGGTGGCGGAACAGCATGCCGAGGTTATAAGGCCAGTTAGAGTCCTCACTACGCAGCTTTCCTATGGCTTCAAGGTGTGTCCAGGAAAGGCTGCAGGCCACAAAGAAAACCGTCAGCAGGGCCGTTACACTCCGCGAAGGCCAGGTCTGCCGGGCCGCCCAGTCCATCAGCGCCGCCAGCGGGAGCGCCAGCAACGGATACAGATGTATCATGGGGCGGGAGCCAAAGCCATTGATATAGTTGAAGCAATACCAGGCGTAGATCAGGTAGCAATAAACCGGCAGCGCGGTAAGCAGCACCGGCAGCCAATCCTTTAAGCGTTCCCGCATCTGCAACAGACCCATGAGCGCCAGCAGCATCAGGGGAGAGAAGGTCAGCCAGCCATTGCTGCCGCCAATAAGTCCTTGCATGATGTGTGGTTTCGTCCAGTCAAAGCCTTGTGCGCCATAGCTGTAATACAGCCACTTGCCGGAAATGGCTTTCCAATACAGCAATTGCGGAATGGCAGGAATCATTGCCGCAAAGGCGGCAATCACAACGGCCCACTTACGTTGCCACAAAAACGCCAGTCGTTCCTGCAGCCGCCCCCAACTGTACACGCCGTAAAGCAGCGGGATAAATACACACACTATATCGGTAGGGCGAATGAGTACAATAAGGCCGGCAATTGCGCCTATGAATACCAGCCGGGTGCCGGCATATCGCCGCTCATAAAGGATAATGCTCTGCCAGGTAAGCAAGGCATATAGGAAGAACAGCGGCACATGCGACATGCCCGCCTGCCGCAGGCTGAACCAGAACAGATTGGTACCCAGATATAAAACAACTACTGCCAACACGGAAACGTCCCGCCCGAAGTAGCGGCGCAGAATGCGATAGATGAGCAACAGGCCCAATAAAGCATATAAGACATTAATGATGCGCACGGCAACCACATAAGGAACGGAAAAGCCATCGGCCGGCGCGTCACTAAGCTTTGCATAGAGATGTGCAGCAGCAAAGGCCGGCGCTTCCAACAGCGCCACGCCGTACGTGTACTGAATTATAAGGTGCCCGGTTTCCGTACGCCAGTTGGCGTCTTTTGCACTGGCCAGCCGGGCATATATATCCGGCTCGGCAATCTCCCGGGGCGGCGTATCCAGGATGGTTATAGGATTGCCATAGATAAGTACGGCCGGCAGGTAGGTATAATAGCCCAGGGCATCTCCATAAAGTATCGGCGGGTTCCGGGCATCGCGCAGCACGAAGAAAATGGAGCAGAGGACTGCTACGGCAATAAGCGCGATGCGCCGCAAAAGTGACCGCTGCATGAGGCTAAGGCTGGCAAGGTACGCCCGGCCCGCGTCCCGGCTTTCCGGCCAATTGTATTGTGTCCTATTTTTACCGCATGACCTGGTACGACGAAATCTTTGAAAACAATCGCCGCTGGGTGGCCGAAAAAAAGGCGCAGGATGCTTCCTTCTTTGACAAGCTGGCCGCCGACCAACGCCCCGATTATCTATACATCGGCTGCTCTGACAGCCGCGTTCCGGCCAATGAAATCATGGGCCTGGAGGCGGGCGATGTGTTTGTACACCGCAATATTGCCAATCTGGTGGTGAATACTGACCTGAATGTCATGAGCGTCATCAACTATGCAGTGGCAGCTTTAGGTGTAAAGCACATCATTGTGTGTGGGCATTACAACTGCGGCGGTGTGAAGGCGGCTATGACGCCCAAAGACATGGGCATCCTCAACCCCTGGCTGCGCAATATCCGCGACGTGTACCGGCTGCATGAGGCCGAACTGGACGCCATTACCGATGAATCCGAGCGCTACAACCGCCTGATAGAGCTAAATGTGTATGAGCAGTGCCGCAATGTGGTCAAGACAGCCGTGGTGCAACAGCATTACCTGAAAAACGGTTTTCCCGAAGTACATGGCTGGGTCTTCAGTCTGAAGGAAGGCCTGCTCAAAGACCTGAACGTGGATTTTCCAAAGATGCTGGCAGATATCCAGAAGATTTATAACCTGACGGGCGCTTAGGCGACCTGAAGTCATTAAAGTAAAAAGTCCCGGCCTAAGCCCGGGACTTTTTACGTTCAGTTACTTATCAATTCACTGCTTTGTTGGCACAGGACGATGAGGCGAATGCCTCGGGTTTTGCCTTAAAGGCGAAGCCCATGCCGAGGATATAGCCCATAGCCTCGCGAAGCGCCTCATTGGAGCGAAACTGGGGGTTGGTGTTGATATCGGCGTGTACTTCCATATCCACATCATAACGGTTGAACAACTCACATAGCTCATAGGCTATTTCAATGCTCATAGCCACTTCTACCAGCATGCGCTCTTTGATGGAATAAGGCTGTGTACGCCGCTCATTGTGCAGAAACATAAAGCCGCCGTGCTTTTCGCGCAGGAAGACGATTACTGTAGCAAATTCTGTTTCCTTACCATATACCTGACTATCCGTACCGATACACACCTTCAGCTTATAGCCCTTTTCCGTTTCGCGGACAATCGCCTTTTCTACTGCTTCTTTTATGGGGAGTTCAATAGATGCCCCGCTAAATGTGCGCCATTTCATACGCGTAATTGTGTTTGTTTAAAGTTAGATATAAAGACGTACCGCTGTACATTATTCAATTGTTGGCTGTGGAAAAGCTGTGCAGACCCGCCACAGAAAATGTTTAGGGCGCCGTTGGTGTTTTAGACTTGTAAACGCCATGCAGGCACAGTCATATATGCTAACTTCGCCCGCTACATCAAACGCGAGGACGTATAGTGGCATATCCGAAAGGCTTTTTGGTATCAGTGGGCGGCGCGGAAGACAAGGGGACGGACCTGGAGCGTGGCATCATAGAGCGCAACCGACTTAATTTTTTTGAGCTCGGCATCCTGCGCAAAGTGCTCAGCCTTGTACAGAGCGAGGGCGAGCCGGTGGTGGAGGTCATCACCACCGCATCACAGATTCCCGACGAGGTAGCTGTCAATTATAAAGATGCATTTTCCAAGCTAGGCTGTTCCCGGATAGGTCACATGCGCATCCGCAACCGTGAGGATGCCGCCAATCCTGACTATTTGGCGCGGCTGGAAAAGTGCGATTGTATCATGCTCTCCGGCGGTAATCAGCTCCGGCTCTCTTCCATCTTTGGCGGCACCCAATTCCTTGAAACCCTCCGCCGGCGCTATAATGATGAGCACTTTGTGATAGCCGGTACCAGCGCGGGCGCGATGGCCATGAGCAATACGATGATCTATGAGGGCAATGCCGCACTTGCGCATCTGAAGGGCGAAGTAAAAATTACGACCGGCCTTGGCCTTATCCAGGGCGTGATCATAGATACGCACTTTGATAAGCGCGGGCGCTTTAACCGGCTTGCGCAGGCGGTGGCAGCGCAGCCCGGCGCCATCGGTATTGGTCTGGGCGAGGATACCGGAATGATCGTTACCGAAGGGCACATACTCACCGTCATCGGGGCAGGCTGCGTGACGGTGATTGACGGGAAATTCATTGACTACAACAATATTGCAGACATCGGCTTCGGTCAGCCAATTGGCGTGGAAAACCTCGTAGTTCACCTCATGAGCAAGGGCGACACCTATAACGTGGAGACGCGCAAGTTTGCGGGCACGGAAGTCGTCTTTGAAGACGAAGGAAACGAGGAATAACTTTAGCGCGTGAAAATCCACACCGTCAACCTCGTCAAGCGCTACCGCAAGCGGACGGTGGTCAATCACGTATCCTTCGAGGTATCACAGGGCGAGATCGTCGGATTGCTCGGCCCAAACGGTGCGGGTAAGACAACATCCTTCTATCAGGTAGTAGGTCTGGTGAAGCCGGATGAAGGTGATGTTTTCCTGGACGACCTCAATATCACCAGGCTGCCCATGTACAAACGGGCGCGGATGGGCATTGGCTACCTGCCGCAGGAAGCAAGCATCTTTCGCAAGCTGAGTGTTGAAGACAATATTTTAGCTGTTCTGGAGCTTACCAGGCTTACCAAACGCGAGCAATTGGCGCGCCGCGATGCGCTGCTGGAAGAATTTCGCCTCACACATGTGCGCAAAAGTCCCGGCGATGTGCTGAGCGGCGGAGAGCGACGGCGCACGGAGATTGCCCGCGCCCTGGCGGTGGATCCGAAGTTCATCCTGCTGGACGAGCCTTTTGCGGGCATTGACCCGATTGCGGTAGAAGATATCCAGACTATCGTAGCACGGCTGAAGTTCAAAAACATCGGCATCCTTATTACCGACCACAACGTGCAGGAAACCCTGTCTATCACCGACCGTGCTTACCTGCTTTTTGAAGGCCAGATTCTGAAAGCAGGCACCGCCGAAGAGCTGGCGGCCGATGAACAGGTACGCAAGGTGTACCTGGGCCAGAATTTTGAGCTGAAGCGGAAGAATTATATCGTAGAGCGGTAAGGCAGCATCGTTTGCTCCCAAAGGCTTTATCACCTTTTCAACACCGCGGCCCGGCTTTATTCACGAAATTCGTGAACACGATTTCTATGCAGTTTGATATTGAGCGCCCTTACCAGCCGGCGGGCGACCAGCCCACCGCGATTGCCGAATTAGTGCGCGGCCTCCGCGAAGGCGAGCCCCACCAGACACTGCTTGGCGTTACCGGCTCAGGCAAGACGTTTACGATGGCTAATGTGATACAGGAGGTGCAGAAGCCTACCCTTGTACTCACGCACAACAAGACGCTCGTCGCGCAGCTCTATGGCGAGTTCCGCCAGTTCTTTCCGCGCAATGCAGTGGAGTATTTCGTCAGCTATTACGACTATTACCAGCCGGAAGCTTACATCCCTACTTCCGATACCTACATTGAGAAAGACCTTTCCATCAATGAAGAATTGGAAAAGCTGCGGCTGCGCGCCACCTCTTCCCTCCTCTCCGGCCGGCGCGACATCATAGTGGTGGCATCGGTGAGCTGTATCTACGGCATGGGTAATCCTACCGAGTACGCTAACGGAATTATCCGCCTGAAAAAGGGCCAGAGCATCGGCCGGAATGCCTTCCTGCACAATCTGGTCAATGCACTGTACACCCGCTCGCAAGGCGAATTTGGTCGCGGCACCTTCCGCGTAAAGGGCGATACCGTGGACATCAATCTGCCTTATGTGGATTATGGCTACCGCATCACCTTCTTTGGCGACGAGATAGAGGAAATTGAAACGCTGGAAATTGAAACTAACAAGCGCATCGGCACAGTACAGGACGCTGCCATCTTCCCAGCCAACCTCTATATGGCGCCTAAAGGGCAGATGGCGCAAATCATCCACGAAATTCAGGATGAGCTGCACGGGCAGGTGGAGTATTTCAAGAGCATTGGCAAGCCGCTGGAAGCGCAACGCATCAAAGAGCGGGTGAACTACGACCTGGAGATGATTCAGGAGCTGGGCTTCTGCAACGGCGTGGAAAACTACTCGCGCTTCTTTGACCGTCGCAAGCCCGGCGTGCGCTCCTTCTGCCTGCTAGATTATTTCCCGGACGACTTTCTTTTAGTCATTGACGAAAGCCACGTCACCATTCCGCAGATCTCCGGCATGTACGGCGGCGACCGCTCGCGCAAGCTCAATCTTGTAGACTTCGGTTTCCGCCTGCCAAGTGCGCTGGACAACCGCCCGCTGAACTTCCATGAGTTTGAGCGCCTGCTGCACCAGGTAATTTATGTGAGCGCCACGCCGGCAGAATATGAGCTGAAGCATGAGCGAAGGCATTGTAGTAGAGCAGGTGGTGCGCCCGACCGGCCTTCTAGACCCGCCGATAGAAGTGCGCCCATCCATCAACCAGATTGACGACCTGCTGGATGAGATTGACAAGCGCGTAAAGAAAGGCGATCGCGTGCTTTGCACGACGCTGACGAAGCGCATGGCAGAGGAGCTTGATAAATACCTGGCCCGCATCAACATCCGCAGCCGCTACATCCACTCCGAGGTAGATACGCTGGAGCGAGTGGAAATACTGCGCGACCTGCGCCTCGGCAATATTGACGTGCTGGTAGGCGTAAACCTCCTGCGGGAGGGTCTTGACCTGCCTGAAGTTTCCCTCATGGCCATTCTGGATGCAGATAAGGAGGGCTTTCTGCGCAATGAACGCTCGCTCACACAGATGGCCGGCCGCGCTGCGCGGAATGCTGAAGGGCTCGTCATCTTCTACGCCGACCGCATCACAGAATCTATGCAACGCACCATAGACGAGTGCGACCGCCGCCGCGCCAAGCAGGTGGCCTACAACATTGAACACGGCATAACGCCGCGCACCGTTCGCAAGGATGTGGCGCAGATCATGGGCCAGACTTCTGTTCTGGACATTAAAGGCTACGACAATAAGAGCAAATACGCTATGCAGGAGGAAGGTGCGGTAGCTATGGCTGCCGAAGACGTGGTTGAATACAAGAATGTAGCGGAGCTGGATAAGCTGATTAACGCCACGAAGAAGGCTATGGAAAAGGCTGCAAAAGACCTGGACTTTATGGAAGCCGCCCGCCTGCGCGATAAGATGCTGGGCCTGCAGAAAGAGAAGCTGGAGATGAAATAGACCTTTCCTGGCACGGTCTTGCTAATACCTGTAGCATACGATTGGACACTGCACCGGCTTTCAACCTAAACGACTAACAGAACAAATCAAAGAATCGTAGTAGTCCGGCAGCAAATACGACAATCGTGAAAAAGGCGACACTCAGAGGTGCCGCCTTTTTTGTGCCATCGCAAAACAACATTACGTTCTTCAAATCAAGGATAGGGTTATAAAAATTATCTGGCATGGTTTTACCCGCCTGCCGACAAACACTGTTATATGAAGGCACAATACCTATTTGTTTATAGTATCATTTTTGCCGTCGGTCTCAGCGCATGCCATTCTTCAAAAAACCTGGCGGGTAATAGTAATCTGTTCAAAACGCTTCGCTCGGAGCTTGATCCTGCTGTTACAATCCTCCATGTCGCGGACACAATAAATGTGATTTATCCTGAATTGGCGATGTTTGACTTTGGCAAGGACGAAATCAAAGCAGAGACCAAGCCGAATTTCATACGGTTTGCAAACGTTCTGAAACAATACCCGGACATCCGCATCCTGATAAACGGATACACCGACAATGTGGGAGCGGACGAAATCAATACTGATCTCTCGCGTCGCCGTGCCGTGAGGGCGTACAATCTGCTCAGCGATAATGGTGTGGATGCCACCCGGATGAATACCGCGGGGTTTGGTTCCAGAAATGCAATACAGACCAATGCCACCGAAGCAGGCCGGGCGGCTAACCGTCGGGTAGAGTTTATGTTATATCGGCCTAGAAAATAGCTATTGCCTTCAAGGCGAAACAACAAAAAAAGCCGGCAAATGCCGGCTTTTCTTAATCATGGGTTGTGTGTGCAAAACAAATTACCGTCCATTCTTATGGTCAATAATGGCTCCCAGACCTGTACCGGCGCCGGCGCCAAGTACCCCGCCTATAAGTGCACCGGCAAGACGGTTACGACCATTAATGATGGCGCCGGCAGCAGCACCGGTACCCGCACCTATAAGGGCACCTTTAGCTTTGGCGCTCCAGCCACGCTTTTGTTGCTGCACGGGCTGTTGATACACAGCTGGCGTCACAGGCGCGCTGTAAGCAGGCTGACTGTATGCAGCATATTGCGTTGTAGCAGACCGGCGCACAGACTTACGGCGCGGAGCGGCCGCAATGTAGGTGACCGTTGGCTTGGTATTGACCGGCTGGGCAAAGGTGTATTGATATCGGGAGACCTCATTCATGGAGTCTATCACCTGCTTTTTAGCAATGACGATGTTCATCGAGTCAATAGTGTGCTGCTGAGCGGCTAGCGCTGCTTCTTTTTCTCTGAGTTCGGATGTATTGCAGGCGGTCATTGAGAAAAGACTGGCTACAGCTAGGGTTGAGAGAATCGCTTTCATGGCTTTGTGTCTTTAGGAGTGAATGATTGCGTTTACAATCCTCTTAAAGGCGAACTGTGTGCCAAACGAGAGCGGCTGGTGTTAAAAAACATTAACCAGTAGTAATGCGCAATAGGCTGCTTTCAAAGAAAGCAACCTATCGGCGTGCACAGGTGCTGGCTTAGAAGCGGCCCGTAACCGTATTACTTCTGCGCTGAGAAATTGCCTCAGTTGTCATATTCTTCAGCGAGACAAGCGCGTAGATTTCGTCTTCCAGCGAGATGAATGGAAGGTCGTCTTCATTCAGCGTATTGGACGGCATCTTAGCGCTGAAGCTGATAGCCTCCGTACCAGTTGGCGTGCGGTCCGGGAAGATAACGGGGTTATTGTAGGTGTACTCCACCTTGTCGCCATGCGGCAGCGGGATGCTGATGCTTCCCAAGGGCGTAGGTATTTTCAGCACCTTAGTCAGAAGGTTGGTGATTTCCGGATCATCGCCTAGCAGATGGCAGGCGGCGACAAACTTGATACCCTGCTTCATACTGTCCAGTTCGGCCTGTGAGAAGTTCGCCTGGCAGCTTACGACAGCTCGTACCTTTTTGCCGGGCAGCTTGTCAATTTTGAGGACGGGGCTTGTGATGGTAGCCATAGTTGTTGGTTTTTTGTTTTTTGCGCCTACTCTGGATTCAGGTTTTCGGCATCCCCTGTTTTTTGTCTCTCCGGCTTCATGCATGAATGGTTGAAAAGAACAGGGCAAAGATGGCCGCACCGGTAAGCCGAAAACAATGGTCAAATGGCCATAAAAAGCTACGGCAAAGACGGAAAGTGTTTCCGTTAATTGACGGAATCAGCCGTGTGATAAACGGAATTATTTGCAGTGCGGAAAGCTAATAGATTGCTTTTCAGCCGCTTCCGTTTTTGGTTGATAAAGCGTGCTTTTAAAGGGCAGCCGAAGCGGCTGTGTGGGCTGCTATCTTAGCGGCGAGCACAAATCTTCATCAAGCAAAACAATCACTATGAAAACATTTTCTCTGGCGCTTAATGTGCTGCTACTGACAGCTATTATTCTGATGGCCTGTAACGCAGAACAAGATAATGGCAGTGGCAAGCCAAATAAAAGCGCCGGCTCTAAAAGCCCATGCGCCCTCTGTGGCGATTTTTCCAGCCAGGATCCTCCCGGAGCTATAAGCGCGGACATTGTCAAAAAGCTAACCGGTGCTTATTCGCGAGACGTAAGTAAGCGGATGATAGACCATGTGGGTGAAGGACAATCCTCTGACGATGAGGACGCTCTTGCCCTCGTCTTTAGTCTGGAGCAAATAAAGAACCTTATCTGGCATATGGAGCATGCGAAATGCGAGAATAATTCCGGTTGCAAAGACAGGACGGAGCTCGGCATTCGCTTTTATTATATCAAGTATTCAGAGGATGCCATGCTCCATAATCAGACAGCCCCTCAAGAAGTACAGGATGAACTAACAAAATTGTATAACCGAAACAGTGATAAACATTCTCTTGCTATGGTGCCCGTATACAAGTCAGGCAAAGACTGGCTTGACTTTGACTACAGCAATATTTGTGGCGACATCAATACAATTCCATCAAAGGGAAAAAACCCCCTGACCGCAGCGGTTATACAGGTAAGTGGTGATAACCACGGCAATCTGGCACCGCCACCCCAGGAATTTCATTACCCGCATATGGAACAGTAGTCTGAAAAGGTGTGCTACCTCTCATTGGTAAATTATGTCGCCGCTTAGTATAACCCTGGACGCTTTTGAGTGTGCTGCCTGCCTCTCAGGATTTATATTCTGGAAAAAAATAAGACACAGCCATTGGCGATATTTCCCAATTTATCTCGGGATCATATTTCTGACTGAAATGGCTGCAACATATGCTGTTTATGTGCAGCATAATGTGAGGTTGAATAAAAATATATATCGCTTTTTTGGCCTGCCTTTTGAGTTTTTGTATTTGTTCTGGCTATTCCATCAATATTTCCGCGGCCGCCAGGCTGTCTGGTGGACGTCAATTATAATCGGCACCTATTTAACCGCGATACTGATTGACCTTGCTTATGTTGGTGGCGTAACCTTATTCTTTGACTCCTTGTCCTATACAATTGGCAATATCCTCCTACTTATCCTGTTGCTTCGCTTCTTTATAAAGTTTAGTAACAGCAATGAAATTCTTACTTATAAGTCTTCAATGATGTTCTGGGTCTGCTTAGGCCTCATCGTATTCTATCTTGGCAGCCTGCCATTTTACGGTCTCCAGAATACGCTGAACAAGCGATATCCCTCCCTATTCAGGGCTTACTGGCACGCTCAATATATACTTGCCTGTGTAATGTATGGCTTCTTTATAGTAGCATTTCTGTTTGGAAAACCCGAACGACGCCATGCAGCATGAGGTCGTCATCTACCTGTTCCTCAGCACCGTGCTGATTGCCGTCTTTATCATCGGCACGCTGCTCCTCGTTTTTCAATACCGGCGCAGAAAGATTGTTTACGAAGCGGAGAAAGCAGCTACCGGCGAACAGCACCGCCTTGATCTGCTCAATAACCAGATCGCCACCCAGCGCCAAACCATGCAATTCATCGGCGCAGAAATTCATGACAGCGTCACGCAGAAGCTCAGCCTCGCATCCATCTACACCCAAAAGCTGGAGTACGAAAACCGCGATCCGGGTATCCGGGATAGTCTGCTCAGCGTATCCGGCATTATTAACGAATCGCTCAACGAGCTGCGCGAGCTTTCCCACACGCTCACCAATGAGCACATTCAGCATACAAGCCTTCTGACGCTGCTCCAGGACGAGCAGGAGCGCGTGAACAGCACCGGCCTCTGCCGTATAGAATTAAGCACCAAACTGCACCACAATTTTAGCCTCGCCACACGTAGCGCCCTGCTGCGCATCGTTCAGGAGGCAATTCAAAACTGCCTCAAGCACTCCGGCTGCAGGCGCATCAGCATTACCTTAGACGACAGCGGTGACGGCTTGCGTGCAGCAATCGCAGACGACGGCAAAGGATTTGACACGCAAAGCAGCGGCGCCAGAGGTATCGGAATGAGCAACATGCGCAGGCGCATCCATCACCTCGGCGGCGACTTTGAGTTGCGCAGCGCGCCTGGATCTGGCACAACGCTGCTGTTATTCATCCCCCATCAAAATCTGTAAACCCACGCTATGCCGCACACCATCGTCATTGTGGACGACCATCTGCTGATTGCCAAGGCCATCGCCTCGATCATCGAGCAGTTCATGGGCTACGAGGTACTTTATGAGTGTGAGCATGGCGCAGCGCTTATTGAACGTTTCCAGGTAATGCAAAACATCCCTGACATCGTATTGCTGGATATCTCAATGCCAGTCATGGATGGCCGTGAGACTGCCGGATGGCTTCGCGAGCATCATCCGCAGGTGCTTGTGATGGCCCTCACCATGCAGGGCGACGACGCCTCCCTCATCGGTATGATTAAATCCGGCGCGAAAGGCTATCTGCAGAAAAATGTGCATCCCACCGAGCTGGAGCGCGCCTTACAAATGTTGGTACAGAAAGGCGTTTACTATCCCGACTGGGCAACAAGCCGGATGCTCCAAAACATTGCCGGCAACGGCGCTTCCGAAAAGGAAGACCCGGGGGCAGGCCTCAGCGAGCGGGAAAGGGAATTCCTGAAATACGCTTGCAGCGAGCTTACCTACAAGCAAATTGGCGAGCAGATGTATTGCAGCGCCCGTACTGTAGAAAGTTATCGTGACGCCCTTTTCGAAAAGCTGGGTGTCAAGACGCGTGTGGCACTGGTGCTTTATGCCGTGAAGGTGGGCCTGCATCAGGTATAGCCGCCAGGCACGAGCTTTTGAATTTCCATTCTTACCGGATATTCATTGATGCATTCTTTCCGTGCTGTTCACAGCCTTCATTGTGAAAGTATCTGTGGACCTCTTCGTACCATCATGCCATCCGCGGAACAGAGGGAATACATGCAATAGATATCAAATTGTATCTGATGCTCCGTATGCCGCCATGCAGCAGCTCTTGCCTGTCATACAACATCATCAGCACAGAGCCAGCGCACGGCTTGTACAGGATAGAATGGAGTACAGGCCCAGCCCCGGAAAAGGCTGCGGTCCGGACAATCGCATCTTTTTATTATCGGTGCTGCCTGTCCCGTACCGGTATCAGATGCCCCGGCCTGCCCTCCGGCGGCTTTTGCCACGTTACCCGTGAATTGTAGCGCTGTACCGCATCAGAGGCCGGCATCCGCGTAACGGTATAAGATATTTCGTTCTTTCCGTCCCTGTCGGAGATGAAACGAATGACGGCGATGCCTGCGCGCGGCATGGTAACCGTTAGGTGCGGCGTCTTCGTAGCCATGTCGTGTGCTATCTCGGCATCCGGATAAACCATTATCATTACCCGCTGCAGCTGTTTAGAAGCCTTTGCATCCAGCGTTATGACATCGCCTTTAGCAAAGGCATAGCCAATTTCCGCATAATCGCCAATGCCAGGAGCAGTGCTGGTTTGGCCACGCGCCACTGTGACAAGTTTCCGGGCATCTGAAGCCCCGGCGGTTACCGTCAGGAGTAAAAGGAAAAACAGGTTTTTCATGCGCAACGGTTTTTGGTGTTGCACTGTGAAAAGCTTCATGCCGCAGCTAAACGCGGGCTACTCTTCATCCTTCTGATAATACGCATCAACCGCCTGCTTGAGCCCCTTCACGCAGATCTTCCTCGCCGCTTTTACGGATGAGCGTATCGTTCATAAAGTACAGGTAATACTTCCCGCTCTTGTAAGCCGCCTTACCGAAGCGGGAGTACTGATAAACAACCAAACGCCCTTGCGGCTTATTGAACTCGGCTATCATCAGTTCGCTGCGGTCGGCGGTCTGCGGAAGAATTTCTTCACGCGTGCTGCCATACCGGAAGGCTACAGGCTTCTTTGGTCTGGCGGGTTTTGATTCCCGCTTATGGCTTTTCTTAACCACGGTAACCGGCTGCTCTTCCCCTTCAGCCACAGCGGCTTTCGGCGTCTTTTTGTGCATAAAACAAGCGCTCAGCAGCAACAGGCTAACGATGGCGGCATACCGGTACATGACCGAAAGATAATGGCTTTCCCAGAAAAGCGTTTATTAGCTTTCACAAGCTCATTAGAGAATGCAGTACGTTTATTGCATCCAACGCTGCATCATGAAGAAAGTCGCCTCGCTCCTGCTGCTCGCCGCCATTGCCGGCGGCGCCGCCGCACAGACCAAAAAGCTGGCCATCACGCCTGCTCTTAGTGCCAATATCAACCACGTGTTGGGCACCAACACCGTGCAGGTGCTTATCCCCGGCGTAGAAACGATAGAACTTGAGCTTACCCAAAGCACCAACAACACCTTCACCATCAAAACCGCCGATTACAACTTTGATGGCAATAAAGACTTCGCCTTCGCCGGCCGAGACCCGCTCAATCCTGCTGCGCCTTCGGTATACGACATCTACCTCTACAATCCGCAGGATAAAACCTTTGAAGCCCCGGAAAACCCGGGCGGCGCCTGCGGCCAGTTCAGTAATGTGCGTCTTAATGCCGCGGATAAAACCTTACGTTCTTCCTGTAAGAGTGGCAGTAAGATGAGTGTGGACATTTTTAAGTGGGTGACGCCTTTCTCGCTGGAGCTAACTAAGAGCACGGACAATAGCGCCGAAGCACAAGGAGAAGCTGCCGAGGAAAAGGCGGAGCAGAAGACCGAAAAGGCAGATACCAAAAAAGAAGCGCGCGAAGAGCATAATGAACTGCGCAAAGGCAAGCGCGATGCACGTAAAGACGCCAGGGAAGAAAAAGATGATGATGAGTAAAGCGCTGAATTACGCGCCTGCGTGAAGGAGCGCTGGCAGTGCCCGCACATCTTCTACGATGTAGTCCGGTGCATAGGCCTCCAGCGCCGCCCGGCTGCGGAAGCCGCTTAGCACCGCTACCGTCGTCATACCAAAGCGTTTACCCGTGCGGATATCTAAGCCCGTATCGCCGGCATACCAGTCACCTGGGCCGGCGTCTATGGCGCCATGCAGCGTCTCATACTTTTCGCGCCCGCGGCCGGTCACGAAGATTTGATGGAATAGCGCGCCCCAGCCAAAGCCCTCTACCTGCGCCACCGCGCGGTCTTCAAATTGGCGTGCCGTAACTACATAACATTCATACTTCCCTTGCAGGCTGCGCAATACTTCTTCCACCCCCGCCAATGGACGGTCAAGCGCGAGCCATGCCGGCTCTTCTATCAGTGCCAGCCATTGCTCTTCAAAATCCTTTATGGCAACTGCTTCCCAGCCGAAGACTTCTTTCAGAATAGCAGCATGCCCTTTTTGCGCACGCTTCAGTGCCCAATACTCGTCTAAGCCGAGGTTGCTTTGAGGCACCAGTTGCTGGAAGAGGCGGTAAAGCCGCTCCTGCGCATAGATAAGGGTGCCGTCCAGGTCAAAGAAGATTTTGCTCATGCAGTGCTTTCATATGGTTCCATTCCCGGCGCAGGCCGTCTTCTAGTGTCATTCGCTCATCGCCAATTATGCGACGCATTTTTCGGTTGTCAAAGCTTAGGCTGCGCGACGCGCCAACGGGCGGATTGCTAACGATTTCTGTGTCTTCCGCGCCTGCCGCTTCGCGAATCTTATCGGTCAGCTCGCGGATGCTGAGTGCTGTGCCTCCGGCAATATTGATTGGCCCGTCGTAAGTGTTAAGGGTCAAAGCCTTCAGAATGGCGTTCACCGCATCTTCGACATAGATAAATGCACGCAGCTCGGCGCCGTCACCCCAAAGCTGAAGTGGTTCGCCGCGCAGGATACGCTTGAAGCTTTCAGGAATAATCTTCTTAAAACCTTCCTCGCCCGGACCGTATATATGCCCGAGCCTTAGGTTCTGAACTGCGGCTTCGCTCCCGACTGCCCAAGCCTCCGCCATATGCTCGCAATACAGTTTGGAATGTCCATAAAGTGAAGGCGGTGCAATCTGGCTGTTTTCAGAAATAACCTTCGCCGGCGCATACACATCTACCGTGCTGATGTTGATGAAGCGTTGTACGCCTTTCGGCAATGCCTGCAGCAGGCTTTGCGTATGCAGGATGTTGGCTGTGCAGCGTATCCAATCTCCACCTTCGGCTGCGCTTTTTGGGATGAATGCGCCGGCGTGGATGACTTCAGTAATGGTATTGAACGGCGCTTCGCGAAAAGCATCTTCCTTCACTATATCGCCGTTGCGCAGCAGCGTAGTTATGCCCACAATAGGCTTTGATGTCATCACCACAACGCCCCTGGCACCCCGCTCTGCAAGCAAAGCCGCTAATAAGTGCTTCCCCAAAAAGCCCGATGCGCCGGTGAGCAGTATCATGGCGCGTGCAGGAGGCTGGCTTCTATCTGTTCGGCCGTCATCAGGCGCGGGGCAATGTCCATGCCGCGCAGCCACAACAGGCCGTCGGGCAGCGGATTCACCTTCTTGGGAAGGTTCGGGCGCTTGCCGTATAGCACCAGATCTTTCATAATACCCGGCATGTTGAGGCCGGCTTCGGTAAAGAAGCGGATCGTGGTAAAGAAGCGGGAGATATTGATTTCGGTAGGGTTGGGCAGGCCGGCTTTATCATACGTCATATCCACGCCAAATATGCCGTGCGGCTCCGGCATTACTGCGCGTACGGTGGCTTCGGCTATTTCATCCACGCTTGGGTCTGAAAAAGTCTGGCCTACTTTAGTTACGCCCGTTACCCCGGAAAGGGTGCGGCTGCCATGCGTCCAGCCCTTGCGGATGCGCGTTTGCGCAACAATGAGCTCTCCTTCCCACCACATGCTCTGCCAGGTAACCGTATCGGGCGTCAGCATTTCAGCGGCTACAAAGTCGCCCCAGGCATCAAAACGTTCTATCCAGCCCTTTGCAAACAGAAAGTCTGACGTGGGTAGTGCGCCTTTGCCACCCCCGCCTATGGAAGACGCCCGGAGCCAGATGCGGCCGTTATCATCACCCAGTTCGGAGAAGGCGGCTTTAAGGTCCGCTTCGTTGTTGATGATGAGGTTGCGCGGAACCGGTATACCTCCGGCGGCCACTATTTTTTCCCAGGTCTTGTACTTGTGCACGCAGGTATCTATCACCTCGTGCGGAGGCATGTAGGTTTTTACGCCTGCTGCGTGGATGTCGTCGCGCAGAAGGGAGGCGTGAAAGATTTCCAGGTCGTTCTGGAAATGCGCAAAATCGGGCTTAGCCGCTGCCAGCACCGCCAGCAGCGCATCGCGGTACCCCGGGGTATTGGCATAAGGGATAAGGTACTTCTTCAGCTGCCTGAGACAGCACCAGGTCTGTGGCCTCGCTGCCCATGCCGATCACCTCTTCGGCGGCGCTATTGCTTTGAATAAGGCTGTAAATAACGCCCTCGGAGGGCGCGCCCCCGGCGCCGGATATCAGGATTTTCTTTTTCAATGCTTTTGTTACTTAAATGCCCCTTTTAAAGGCGTCATAATCCCGGATATAGTCGGCTGCTTCGTAGGGCATGCTGGCCAGGCTTAGCAGCACTGAATTATGGGAGAAACGCATGGTGTGCCAGTAGGGCGGCGGCATCAGCAGGCCCTTGTCCGGACTGTTCAGAATAAAGGTCTCCGTCTCGCCGGTGCGGCTTTCCGTAGTGATGTCTATAATGCCGCTTACCGCCATCAGGAGCTGATAGAGCCGGTAATGGGCGTGCCCGCCGCGCTCAATATTATTGGGCGTGTAGTAGGTCCAGTATACGCGTCTGACCTCAAAGGGGACATTAGGATGCTCTGCCACGGTGATAAAGCCCTGATTGGACGCGCCATGGGACGGAAAGTGAATAAGGTGCGGCTTCTCCATCATCATGATTGTCCGGCTTTTGATACTATCCCTATTTTCATTGCATACGCATCGGCGCAGCCCGCATAACCGGCAATCCCTGCTGCAACAAAAGCCAGGCGCTCGCCTTTAGCGCAGCCCGGCTGGATGTGGTTAACGCCCCGCTTAGTGGTAATGCCATCAATGGTGCCGGGGTGTACGTAATAATCCATAAGCGAGAAGCTGGGCAAAGAAAATCAAATTGCGGGGAACAAGGCCTTTTGGGATTTTGAATTAGCCAACGGCTGCTTCGCAGCACAATTATCCGATTCGTGGCCGGATAATCCTATCCATAACGGCACGGAGATAAAAAAGTCCCGGAGCAGATGCTTCGGGACTTATGAAATTCAAATAATTAAGATGCGGGCGTATCCTTCTTCTTGCCGCCGAAGAGCCTGCGTCCTTTGCTCTTGGCAGGCTGCTCCTCGTCATAATATCCGGCGCCATTACTGCCGTATCCATAGCCATATCCATAACCGTATCCATAGCCGTATCCATATCCATAGCCGTATCCATACTTCTTATGGGCTTCTACGCCATTGAAGATAATAGCCGTGTTGCGGATTTTGCCATCATTATGGAGGTTATCCAGCATGCGGACGTACTCCTTCACCGTATGTGCCTGACGCGTTACGAAGAGGTTTACGCCGGCGTACTGAGAGAGGATAAGGGAGTCTGATACAAGGCCCAGCGGGGCGGTGTCCATCACAATGATGTCGAACATTTCCTGGAGCTCTTCAATGAACTGCTTATTCTTGGGCAGCAGCAGGAGCTCGGCGGGGTTGGGTGGCAGAGGGCCGCAATTGGCCACAAAGAGATTGTCATGGATGCCGGATGGCTTGATCACCTTGTCCAGGCCTACCAGGCCGGCTAGGTATCCGGAGATGCCGCCTTCGCGGCTGAGGTTGAGGCGTTCGGAGATCTTAGGCTTCCGAAGGTCAAACTCCATTACCAGCACGCGCTTATTGGCAAGTGCCAGCGTGAGGGAGAGGTTGATAGAAACGAAAGTCTTGCCCTCACCGGATACAGAGGAGGTAATCATGATAACCTTCTTCTTATCATTGGTACCCATGAACTCCAGGTTGGCGCGCAGGAGGCGGAACTGTTCGGCGATGCCCGTGCGGATTTTCTCACCCACTACAATGTCGGACCCGCTCTTGCTCTTGGATACGGACCCGAGGATAGGAATGGTGGTGAGGGCTTCCAGATCGCCTTCGTTGTTGACCTTGTTGTCCAGCACTTCCCGGGCCACCAGCACTATGCCGGGCAGCAGCAGTCCCAGGGCAATGCAAAGGCCATAAATGTTGCGGTGAATAGGAGAAATGGGCCCGCCGGAATGGTATGGCGCTACTACAACCTTTGACCGGTTGGTGGCGGCGTATTCCTCAATTTCATTTTCAATATTCTTCTGATACAGGTAGACGTAGATGTTTTGCAGCACTTCATAGTTCCGCTTTACATCATTGATAGTACGGTCAACGGTAGGTACGCTACGGATCATACCCAGTGCACGGGCGGCAGTGCCGGATGCGGTGGAGATGTTGAGGTTGATCTGGTTCTCCACGCGGTCGGCGGCGTCTACAATGCGTTTGCGCAGCGCTACGGCCTCGTCCTTAGCCTTAATAAACAACGGGCTACCTACGGCGCTAAAGTCTTCCTGGCCTTCAATCTCCTGCGCCAGCTGATTATAGCGGGTGATGAGCGCGTTAAGTTGTGCATCATCTGTACCTACGCCTGCCACTACGCCAAACTTTCCGGTAGGATTCATCAGGCTGGATTTCAGCGACCCGATGTTCGCTTTCTGAGCATATAGCCTGGTGAGGGCTTCTTCCGAAGCTGCCCGTTGCTGTAAGAGCGCCTGGCCCTGGCTATTGGCATCGATCATCCCGGAACCTACCTTAATACCTTCCACGCGTGCGTCAACACCCTGTAGCTCGCGCAACAGCTCAGTTTGGCTGCGGTTGATGAATTCGTGCGTCCTGCGTGCAAATTCGTTGATGTTGGCCAGTTCATTGCGGTGGTATAGCTTGATGAGCATGCTCAGAAAGTCCACGCCGCGCTTGGGCAAATTGTCTGTCAGTGACAGATCCAGCAGCGAGGTACGCTGATCAGTGGAGGTAACCCGGAAGGAGCTGAGGAAGTGGCCAACCGATGCGCCGACAGGCTCTACCTTGACGGTAATGGGGCCGTTCAGATATGTCTTATTTACTTCCGGCGAGTTGACGTAAAGAATTTTGAAGCGCAACCTGCCTGAGATAGTCACCCAGGTAGAGAATGGCACACGCAGCTTCTGTTTGCTTTGTCCCATTGTAACGTCAAACTGTCCTTCGCTGTGTTGCTGCACCGTCATCTGCACGTTTGCATTGCGGTAAGCGCCGCTGTCAAACACGATAGAGATCGGGCATTCATCGTAAACTTCGTTCTCCTTTACGCGGCCCTTCACCCAGTAGTGCACGTTCAGGTGCAGGGTATCCACTACATCCGCCACCAGATCCTGGGAGCGAAGCTGAAAGATTTCATTATATAGATTAACATCATTAGAAGCCCCACCGTCCCGGCTGATGTTGATCTTACTAAGGATGTTGTTGCCGCCGCTCTTCTTGTCTTCCAGTACCAGCGAGCTGTGAATGGAGTACATGGGGGTAGCATACCGCAGATAAGTATAGCCGGCCGCAAGGGCCAGCAGCACCGCAAGCACAAACCAGTACCAGTGGGTAAGAATGGACGCGATGAGCTTCTGGAAGTTGAAGCTATAATTGAGTTGCTTGCTGATTCTATCCTTAAGCTGCGGATTCTCCATGCTCAGAGCCATTGCGCAATCAGTTTATTTGTTGTTAGTAAGCTGCACAATGCCATACACTGCCAATGCAGTGGACAATACAGATGAAATAAGGGGCAGATAGAAGCGTACGAACTCATTATTCTCCTGGCGGCGAAGCTTCACCGGCTCCACATACACAATATCATTTTGGTGCAGGTAATAATAAGGGCTGCTGAATACGCTGGCCTTGTTCAGATTTACAAATGCCATCTGCCGCTGCCCGTTCACCTCGCGGATGATGCGCACATTGTCTTTTCTGCCCGTTACCGGAATGTCTCCGGCCGCCGCGAGGGCATCAAAAAGGGTAATCTTCTGGTTTGGGGCCAGCACCGGGCCGGGCTTCGGTACCTCGCCCAGGATGGTGACTTTATAGTTGATAATTCTTACCTCCACAACCGGCTTCTTAATCACGCTGTCCAGGCGGGATGCCATTACATCCTTCACCTCGCGCACCGTCAGGCCGCCCACTTTTACCTGGCCTATTACCGGAAAGGTGATATTGCCCGCCGGATCAACGAGGTACCCGTTTGTCTGTACACCGCCGCCACCGCCGCCACCATTTACCGCCAATACACTGAAAGGTGTACCGCCGGAATTGTAGATGCTCAACTGGCTTACGTTCTTATCCAACAGGCTTTGAATACTGGAAACATTGATTGCCAGGATGTCATCCGGCTGCACCATGATGTCATCGGCAAGCCTGTTAGCCAGCGGCTGGGAAGAAGAGTCTGAGGGCCCGGGCTCATTGAAATAAACCACATGCTTCGGGCCCTTGCAGGCGGCGAAGCAGATGACAAGGGCTATAAGCGGGAAAAAAGGGGAGCTGATACGCTTCATCCAGTGTAAATGAGCGGCAAAAGTAACGAAGCGACCCCATTGTTTAAGGATTATGGTGTATGTAATAACTCAGTGTTTTTAAACCCATAACCTTCGAGCTGCCGCATCAGCTCAGGCTGATCATGGCATATGCGCTCCAATACCGAAAGATGCCGCTCATGGTGCACATCAGAGCCGCAATAGTCATAAAGGCCCACTTCCATATACTTCTTTGACAGCGCTTTTACCGTGGGGCCGTAGTAGCCGGCCGGCGCAAGCAGGTTCATGGCCATGAGCACACCCTTATCTTTCCATGCCTGGAAAACGGCCGGGTTGCTCTCATATACATAGCGTTCCGGATGCGCCAGCACCGGCGTATATCCGGCAGCAATGATGGAGAATATACTGTCATCCAGCTGCCGCGGCCATCCGGCCATACTTACCTCCACCAGTACGTGACGATTCCCGAAATGTAGTAAGCCGTCAGGCATTACAGAGGGCAGAAATAGGTTATCTAAGTAATATTCTGCCGCAATGCCCAGCGAGATTCCCGGCTCCTGAGCGGCTATAAAACGCTTATGTTCTGCAAAGCCGGCCTGCAGGCTTTCAAAGTTATTGTCATAAAACTCCAGGTGTACATGCGGGGTAGTGATAAGGCGGCTCCAGCCCAGCGCCTTCATGCGGCGGATATGAGCGAGGCTGGTCTCCGCGTCCGGCGCTCCGTCATCTACGCCGGGCAGTAAGTGGCTGTGCATGTCCGCACCCAGAAAAGAAAAGTCGGTTGGCGCTTCGCCCGCCGGCTGGGGCGCTTTTTTTCTGAAGAAAGAAAACATGATTAAAGGTAGCGCGGCGTTAGTAGTTATATAGGCCGCTCCTTTAATTCTTCTGTAGCTACCGGGCTTCCGTCAGCGGCATTAGCTATGCCGTCCGGAATAAAAAAGAGCGCGGTAGGCGCGGCAATAAGCACGTAGGATAAATAAACGGAATAATAGGCTGCAGGAATGGCCGCCGCATACGCCGCCAGCCCGATAATGCTTTTTATGCGCACCCGCCGATGCACCACCTTCAGCTGTCGGTTCACCGCCCGATCTTCCTGCCGCATCAGCCCCTGCCGGTGCACGTAATTGCGCATCAGCATAAACGACAGGGCCACCATCATCATAGCGGTGGCATACAGCGCCACGCTTTCCGGCAAAATTGGATTCCGGCCTATCATAGATGTGGGTAGCGGGATAAGAGAGAGCCAGAATAGAAAATTCAGGTTGAACCACATCAGCTTTTCATCCACCCGCTGCACCAGATGATACATGTGGTGGTGATTGAGCCACATAGTGCCCAGCACCAGAAAGGAAAAAGCATAGGCGCTGATCTTTGGCCATAGAATATGAAAGCCCTGCACCACATCGCGATGAGCGAAGCCATGCGCCAGCTCGCGAAACTTAATGTCAAAAATCATCACGGTAATGATGATGGATATCACACTATCTGAAAATGACTCCATCCTCGCCGTGCGTATATGCATGGGCATCTGAACGTAAGCTTTAAAATACGGGCCAGGAGCGGCCATTAAGGCCGGAGCATGGAAATTTGCAGCGCCATGTCCGCCAATGCCACTACCATCCGCCGCTGCACCGTCGCAGATGCAGCCGCCCTGTCCGCTCTTGCCCGCCGCACCTTTCAGGACACCTTTACCGGCACCTGCACGGAGGCGGATATGCGCCGATTTCTGGACGATAATTATAGCGTGAAGCGCCTGACGCAGGAGCTCAGCAACCCCTATGACTACACCTTCTTCGCAATGGATGGGGATGAGCCGGCAGGCTACCTGCGCTTTCTGGAAAGCCCGGTGCCCTTTCCGCACGATGCGGCCCGGAAGGCGTTGGAACTGAACCGTCTCTACATTAACCTTGCCTGGAAGGGCCGCGGCGTGGCGGCTGAGCTGATGGATTTTTATCTGGACTACGCACGTACGCAGGGTTATGGGCTGCTTTGGCTCGGTGTTTGGGAGCACAACGGGCGTGCGCAGGCTTTTTACCGCAAATATGCCTTTGCGCCAACGCCCTACACGCACCCCTTCCCAATCGGCGAAACGCCGCAGACGGATGTGTGGTGGATAAGAACCCTCCCAAATAACTGAACAATGATCCGCAGCCTCTTTTTCCTCTTCCTCACGCTGGCCTTCCTCGGCTGCTCATCGCCTAAGGCGCTGGTTTATAAAGACCTTAGCGGCGTCCGCATCCAGAATTTTACGCTGGAGCATGCTGTGATAGTAGCTAATCTGCGCTTCTACAACCCCAATAGCTACGGCCTGAGCCTGAAGAACGGCGATATGGATGCCTACATCAATGACAAATACCTCGGCAAGGCCTCCGTGGACGAGCGCGTATCCGTACCCGCCAATGGCGATTTTATCCTGCCCGTGAGCATTGATGTGAACATGATGCGGATGCTGAAGGACGCCTTTGACCTGCTCTCCCTCCAGAAGGGCGATGTGCTGGTGCGCCTGCAAGGGAACATCCGCGCCGGCAAGGGCGGCGTGTATATGCGCGTGCCGGTGAATTATGAAGGGAAGCAGAAGATTCAGCTGTAACGGGTTGCCCATTCTTGCTTTAGATAGGGCCTTGAAAGGCATTTAGAAAAAAGAGGCTGCCTCTTAGCGAGACAGCCTCTTCCTGATTGAGTGACAACAGCTGCCTCCTATTGAAGCAGCAGGCTGCGATAGGCTACCTCGCCATCGGCGGCAATGCAGACTTTATATACGCCGGGTGGCAGGTTGCTCATATCCAGCGCGGTATGAAATGCTGTGCCTTGCGGGGCGTAGCTGCGGCGGAGCACCTGCGCTCCGTTTATGCCAAAAACGGTAATGCTTAGATCGTTTACGGCTTGGCGGGAGCTGAAGGATACGTTTACTAGCCCCTTCGCTGGGTTAGGCTGCACTAAGGCTTCGCGCATATTCATGGAGGCACTACCAGCGCTGGTTTTAGCTGCCAAGTCTACGCCAAGATCTAGAAATACTCCAATCGTACCACTACCTTTGCTACGTACAGAATCTCGGTGGCCACCAAGTGTTCGGGGCTTAGTGCCAGTAATTGGTGTATTTGAAGCCATAAGGTCAAAACCTGTATTGTTCGGCTTAGGGCCCCAGGCAACTTCCACCACCATCATCTTATTGGGATCATAGCTAAAGGGTATGTCAACAGGTATCTTGAACCACTTCCCAGTAGTGTCGCTGCCTTGAACCGTAAAGGTTGTCGCATTTAGAATCGTAGTTAAACCTGTTTTAAAGGTGTCATATACTGTACTGGAAAGATTCCAAAAGCTATCAGTGGTATATCCAATCTTCACGCTTAGATTATTATAAACTGCAGGAGAAGCGTAACTGAAGGTCTGTCCAACCCGGAGATAGATAGCGGTCATATTTCCAGCAGATATGCCTGGAAAGTTTGAAGAATAAAAGATGGATTGATACTTTCCCTGAATACCAGTGAAGCCAATGTTTGCAGGCGATATACCCGTTCCTGAATATTTAGTGCACTTGAACTGTGGAGTTTGTGCGAATACTGGATTTAAGATGCATACGATAGCGAAACTTGTCGCAATGAAACGTTTCATAAAGTCGTCGATGGATTAAAGTTTATTGCTTAGAAAACTTGGTCCTGTATTGTGCGTTATTAGCTTCCTTAATGCTTAGAATATAGGTACCCGCAGCCAGTTCCTGCATACTTAGAACGCCGTCTGAGGGCAGAGATCCGCGCAAGATCAGCTTACCACCCATATCACGGACAATATAGGAGGCATTTACGCTGTTACCGCTTATTTGCAGATTATCTCCGGCTATTTGCGCATTGATGTTGCTGTGCGTGCCTGCTTTAGTGATATTCCCCTTTGCAGGCCGGAAGGCCATCGTATTTGGCTGACTGTATTTACACACCACATCCGCTCCATTATACCAGGCAGTCATAATGTCATCACCGCTATTGCTGCAATTGGTGACCGCCATATTCTTATTCAGGTCCCAATGATAACTAACGGTGTCTGTGTTTACCTCGTACCATAACGAAGGGCTGATTAATGTGTCATTAACGGCATCTATATCACGCGCGTACAGTGATGTTGTTGACCAGGGATACATGCCTACGGTGTATTGACCATTACCAATATGCGCAGCAGGCGTACCTTGAACGGTAATTCCAACCGCCACGCACGGACTCATTACATAATCGGTAGCGGCAGGAAACTGCGGAGCACTTAGATTAGAGCCGCCGGTTACGTTATTAAAGCCCCATACCTGCTCATGGTTAGTGGTTCCTTTATCTTTAACTACGGCTATCTCATACTTCACATGCAGAGGCATTGTCTCATTGTCATAGCGGCCCATCGCTTCTATGCGTGGATAGTAAAACTGTCCTGCTTGTAATAAAGTGTTGGTCAGCGCTGTATTTGATAATACATCCCACTCCATATACATCAGACCACCAGTAGTTGTAACGGCACCACTTCCTGCACCACCAGCAAGACTGGTTGCAGAGGCATAAGCGATTTGCGCGCGGTACAGCCCAGTAGCATAGTCTTTTTGACCGGCTATATCTGGCATAAAGGCGTCACTGCCCAACGCTATTGCAGATGAAGTCGGAGTATTGACATCCGCAAAGTAACCCATTAAGTTTGCTGTGCCATTAGCAGCCCATACAATACCAAAGTGTTCTACAGCAACACAGCTCATACAGCCGGTTGGAATGCTGCTAATGTCTGAAAACATATCTATATGCGGGAACCCGTCGCAAACAGTACTCAGTATTGTAGAGAAAGAAGGAGTAGTTGGTATATTAAAGGTTGAAAGGCCAACATCCTGCAGGTCATAAATATCCAGGTAAGCCCGCTGTCCTACGCAATAGACAATGAGCACTTGATATGGATCAGAAATTCCTGCGCCATTATTATAAGAAAGCACGATATCCGGCTGGATGCCATTTGTTTGAAGCGGAATTGTAACGCTGGTGCCGTTAAAGTCTTCCACATAAAACCCGCCAAACTTACTGGTGCTTGATTGGGAACTCCAGGCCACGGCTTTGATAACGCCGCTTCCCCCACTGGCATCTTTCAGCATATCGGCATTCACTACGACGTCGTATGCTACGGTACTGGTAAAGGAGGCAATCACGGTTTCAGGAAACATGCCTGTGATAGGCACAATGGTAGCGCCGGCACGGTGGAATCCGACTATGAACAGTGATATTGTCGCAAAGGCGATGAGCGTGAAACGGAATGAATTGCGCTTTGGCTGTCTGCACGGGTAGCCTGGTGATTCCGGACGCGTTCTAGGTACTGTTGACAGATTATTTTGTGTTTAAGATAGCTGCTGCGATGCGGACCAAGCTGTAGAAATTTCGGGCTGTTTTTTCATATCGGGTAGCTATTCGTCGGTAATACTTTAGCTTGTTGAAGGCCCGCTCTATCACGTTTCTTCCTTTGTATTTTTCTTTGTCGTAGTCTCTTTGAACCTTTCGGTTTCGCTTTGGCGGAATCACAACCTCAACTACGCCGGCATCCTTTAATTCATTAATAAACCAGTCAGCATCATAGCCTTTGTCGGCCATGGCGATCACCGGCCTGTAACCTTTTACTAATGCACTTGCCTGACGGTAGTCACTCTCCTGACCGCTGCCAACCACCATCCTGCAGAATCTGCCAACTGCGTTTACACTTAAATGAATCTTAGAAGTCAATCCTCCACGTGAACGACCCAGACAGGCTGACCCGGCTTCGGTTTTTTTTGACCGGCTGCCACCTGATTAGCTCTTACCGATGTAGAATCAACCATAATAACCATTGGCTCCGGGTCAGCCGTGAGTTCAAAAATCCTTTCCCATACGCCTTTCTTGGACCAGCGGTTGAAGCGCTGATAAACAGAGTTCCACTTGCCGAACCGTTCAGGCAGATCCCGCCATTGAATGCCTGTTTTATTCTGATACACAACCGCATTGACAAATAATCGCGTATCATACGGTCTACCATGCTTCGGTATTATCGGCTCTATAACCGACCACATCTTATCACTTATCTCATGCCTTCTCATAAGTGCAAAACTCTACAATAGCTTCTCAACAAGATGTGAATGTGTCAACACCGCCTAGTTACTGATGTGCCTGCCGCGGGGGGGGGGCAGGTGCTGCGTGCCGCGCAGCGAGGGGCTGGTGTAAATGTTTGTTTCATCGTTTATCAATGAATGCTTTGTAACTCAAATCTAATTCTTTTGCGTTTGCAAATAATTCTTTTCATTTAAGTTTTCGCAGGCCCTGTATTATCCCTTCCGCACATGCTTCCACCGCCGGTGGCCCCACAGCCAGTTCTCCGGCTGGCGCTCCAGTTGCCGTTCTATAAAGCCCACATACCCGCGCACGATAGCCCCCTGCTCCATTTGTGAGGCGTCATCGCATAGCTTTTCCAGCGTGGCAATGTAGTGTCCCCGCCGTTCCTTACGGATGCCTATGAGCACCACTGCCGCCTTCGCCCGCCGCGGCATCTGCTCCGGCCCCCGGAAGAAGGGCGCCTCGCGGTGCATGAAGGGCACCCAGTCGGCCACTTCTACCACAGCGGGGTTCTGGTCTGCGGCGAGGCCCAAAATGTATTGCTTGCCGGCCAATTGCTTAAAGCCGCTCAGCAGGCCCTTCATAGAAATCATCACCGGTCCCAGCCGCGTGCGGATGCGCAGCATCAGCCGGTCAAAGGCGCCGGAGGAAAGCGGCAGATACACGCAGGCATAGGTTTGCGGCGTGTTGATGGCTACGGCGGCGTTGGCCCATTCCCAGTTGAAGGTGTGGCCGGTGAGGAGGTAGGTGTTTTTGCCTTCGGAGGCTAATTGCTGTAAGACGTCCCAGTTGCCCTTCATACGCCTGCTCAGCGCCTGCGGGGAGATGGTAAGCAGCTTCACTGCCTCAATCCACTGGTCGCAGAAGGAGCGGTAGAAGCGGCGCATAATGCGCTCAATCTCAGCCGGGCTTTTGGCCGGGAAGGCGTAGGTTAAATTGCTGCGCACCACATCCTTGCGGTAGCCAAGGATGTGGTAGATGACTAAAAACGCAGCATCGCTGATGCCGTAAAGGGCGGCCATCGGCAGCAGTGAGATGAGGTAAAAGATGCCGTACAGCAGGTAATACATGGGGCGAGCAGCGTGCGAATGTCCGTCACTACAGCCATATGGCGTGCAGGAGTGCCACCCGCTTGTAAAGCCTGGCCCAATGCCGCCCCTGCCCAGCCTTTCGGGCGGCTGTAGCGTCTTTCAGGAGCGGCATTTTTGGCCTACATTTACTACACGATCAAATTACATGTTACTTCTACCGGAATATTGAATGATGCGATATCGCTACCTGCTGTTGCTTTTATTGGGAAGTCTGCCGCTGCTAAGTGTGGCAGCGCCGGTAGAATTTATACGTAATGACGGCCAGTGGGCCGCGCCGTTCCGCTATAAGGCGGAAGCCGGAAACGGAACGGTCTTCCTTGCGCCGGATGCCTTTACCTACCTGCTCAGCCATCCCGCCAACCGCGACCGCATAGACGCCGCCCACCACGGCTGGACAAAAGAGGTGGTAAAGCTGGAGTTTCACGCCTACCGGATGACGTTTCTGGGCGCGAATAAAGAGGCGCCTATTGCCGGCAGCAAGGAGCAAAGCTGGTACTACAATTATTTCTTGGGTAATGACAGCAGCCGCTGGCGCAGTGGCATCCACCCCGCCCTGGCGCTTGACTATAATGCCGTTTACCCCGGTATTAATCTGCATGTGGCTTCCGAAAGCGGCCTGCTGAAATATGAATGGATTGTGGCGGAAGGCCGCCAGCCGTCTGCCATCCGGATGAAGATTGAGGGCGCTGACGGGCTGAGCCTCAAGGGCGGCAACCTTATCATCAAGACCTCCGTAGGCGATGTGCAGGAGCTGAAGCCAGTGGCCTTTCAATACGGGACCGATGGTCGCCATGATGTAGCTTGCCGTTACCGGCTTACTGCCAATGAATTGAGCTACGATTTTCCGGACGGCTGGGACGAGCGCCTGCCCCTGGTCATTGACCCTACAGTCGTGTTTTGCACCATGACCGGCTCTACGGCAGACAATTGGGGCTACACAGCCACCTACGACGGGGCGGGCAATTTTTATGCAGGCGGCATTATGCTTTCCTATCCGGGCAGCGGCGGCGGTTCTTTTCCTGCTACTACCGGCGCATTCCAAGCTTCCTTCGGCGGCGGCGTTAACGACCCCAACTTCGCCACAGGAGATGATCATGGCGTTGGCTTTGCCTCAGACATCGCCATTATGAAGCTCAATGCCACCGGCACCACGCGCATCTGGGCCACCTACATTGGCGGCTCTGATAATGAGCAGCCGCACTCTATGATGGTAGATGCGAGCAATAACCTGGTCATTGCCGGCGCTTCGTATTCGAGTAATTACCCGGTTACCAGCGGCTGCTATGATGCAACAACGAACGGTGGTGCGGACATTGTAGTCACCAAGCTCAATGCTGCGGGAACGGCGCTCATTGGTTCTACTTACATTGGCGGATCGGCGGCAGATGGCATTAACTACAGCGCAAGTGAGTACGTCTTCGGCAATCTGAAGTATAACTATGGCGATGGCTCGCGCAGCGAGGTGATACTGGATAATGCCGCGAACGTGTACGTTACCGCTTCTACACGCAGCACCAACTTTCCCGTAAGCACGAATGCTTACCAAAACAGTCTGGCCGGTGGCCAGGACGCAGTGCTCATCAAGCTCAACCCTACGCTCACTGCGCTTACGTACAGTACGTACCTGGGCGGCACCCTTGACGACGCCGGCTATGTGCTGGCGCTGGATACGGCGCAGACACACCTGTATGTGGGGGGCGGCACGCAATCGTCTAATTTTCCGGGAACCGGCGGCGCATGGAAGAACAGCTATCAGGGCGGCTCTGCCGATGGCTTTATTGCCCGTTTTGGCAATGGAGGCACCTACCCGCTGCAAAAAACCACCTTTATGGGCGCGTCAGGTTACGACCAGGTTTATGGCGTGCAGATAGACCTGGAAAACAATGTTTATGCGATGGGCCAGACGCTCGGCGGCGGCTTCCCGGTGACAGCGGGCGTATACAGCAATCCCGTCTCCTCTCAGTTCATTATCAAGATGGACAGCCTGCTGACGACGAACGTGTTTTCTACCGTCTTCGGCTCCGGCTCTTCTTCACAGACCAATATCTCGCCGGTTGCCTTTCTGGTGGACACCTGTCAGAACATTTACATCTCCGGCTGGGGCGGCAACCTTGGCTTTACCGGCAGCGCTCCTGCGTCTATAGGCACCACTACCGGTATGCCGGTGACGCCGGCTACCATCGTAGCGCCTATGAAGAGCACAACAGACGGCTACGACTTTTACTTTATTGCTTTAGCCAAAAATGCCAGCAGTCTGCTTTTCGGTGCTTATTTGGGACGTAATGATCCCAATCCCAATTACGGCGAGCACGTAGACGGCGGCACCAGCCGATTTGACCGCAGCGGCATTGTGTATCAAGGCATCTGCGCCAATTGCGGCGGCGCGGCCTCTCCGGCGTTCCCTACTACCTCAGGTTCCTGGGCTACGGCAGTAGGCAGCGCCAACTGTAATGAGGCGGCCTTAAAAATTGCTTTCCAGCTCTCGGTGCCAGATGCCATTGCTGCTGCCAGCCCGAAGACTCGCGGTTGTCCTCCCTTGCCCGTGCAGTTTCAGAACACCTCGGTCAATGCGATTTCCTACAGCTGGGATTTCGCTGATGGCTCGGCGCTGGATACCAGCTTTTCTCCGAAGCACACCTTCACGGCGGCAGGCATCTACAAGGTGCGTCTTGTAGTGTACAACCCCAATGCCTGCCGCACGCGCGATACCACCTATATCACCATTACGGTGGACAACAATCGGGTGCAAAGTGCCTTTAATACGGTGGTGCTCGATTCTTGCGGCCCCTATCGCGCCTCCTTTTCAAACACTTCGCAGTACAGCGCGCTGCCCGGAGCAGCAGCACGCACCACCTTTCTCTGGATATTCGGCGACGGTACCACTTACAGCGGCACGACTCCGCCCATCCATAGCTATGCGAGCGCCGGCACTTACACCGTCATGCTGGTGATGCGTGACACGGCTGCCTGCAATAACCCGGATACCGCACGAAAGGTGATTAGCATGAACGGTCTGTTAGTGAAAGCAGCCTTTAATCTGCCGGATTCCGTTTGCCTTACAACCGGCCTTGCCTTTAGCGATGCCAGCCAGAATGCAAGCGCGGTTGTCTGGAACTTCGGGGACGGGCAGACCAGCAATATTGCGCAGACAACGCACACCTATGCGCAGCCGGGAAGCTACAGGGTGGTGCTCACTGCCGTAAATCCAGCATCCTGCAATAAGCGGGATTCTGTGGTGCATAATATCCGCATTAAGCGGCTGCCCATAGCGGCTTTCTTCCATGACCCGGTTGTGCCCGTGTCTAACGTGCCCATCAATTTCAGTAACAAAAGCCAGTACGCTGATGCCTATGACTGGGCTTTTGGCGATGGCGCACATAGTATTGAGGAGAACCCGAGCCACCTGTACCGCCGCACGGGCACCTATCGCGTATGCCTGGTGGCCAGCACGCCGGAAGGCTGCTCAGATTCGGTTTGCAAGATTGTGGAGGCAGATGTGCACCCGGCGGTTGGGGTGCCTACCGCCTTTTCGCCCAACGGCGACCATAACAATGATATGTTCTTTGTAAAAGGAGCAGCCATTGAGACCATGAACATTAAGATCTACAACCGCTGGGGCGAGAAGGTATTTGAATCCACCAGCATGGATGCAGGCTGGGACGGCACCTACAAGGGCAAGCCGCAGGAGATGGATGCCTATGCCTACGTGCTGATTGCCACTTTTATAGACGGTACTTCCACTACGCAGAAAGGCCATATTACCCTTATCAGATAGCAGCTTATGATGCCCGTATTACGACCAAAGCAGTTTGCCGCGCTCGCCGCGCTGCTGCTTTACAGCGCATTTCGCATGCCGCATGCCGCATACGGTCAAGGCATTCATTTCTCTCAGTATTTCAACAATCCGCTGCTTACCAACCCGGCCAATACCGGCCTGATGCCAGATAATGACTACCGCATTGGCGCTGCATACCGCACGCAATGGGGCGCAGTGCCGGTGCCGTATCATACCTTTTCTTTTTACGGAGACGGCCAGGTAATGCGGAAGCGAAACGAGACTAACTGGATGGGCCTTGGCTTTGCCGCCTATTCTGACAAGGCGGGCGACGGCGACCTGTCGCTCAACCGTTATGAAGGCTTTATTGCCTACCACATCCAGCTCGGAGAGAAGCAGATGATATCCGGCGGCGCTTCTCTGGCTTATGTGCAGCGCTCCATAGACTTCAGCAAGTTTACCTGGGACGCCCAGTGGGACGGCTTTGCCTTTGATACCCGCCGAGCAACCAATGAAAAGGACATGCTGAGCAAGACGACCTATTCTGACCTTAGCGCGGGTATTAACTACGCCTATTACCCCAACGAGTTCGTGTACATTAAGCTGAGCGCAGCAGCCACCCATATTAATCAACCCAAAGAAACCTTTCTGGGCACTGAAAATGCCTTGGGCATCCGGCCCATAGTCAATGTGGACGCTACGGCGCGCGTAGGCGATTATCTCATCATCAATCCTTCCGCACTCTACACACAGCAGAAGTCAGCCTCAGAGCTGCTCTATGGATCGCTGTTTATTATCAAAGCCAATCAGGGCGTGACTACTACCAGCAGTATTCTGCTTGGCGCTTATCACCGGCTCAACGATGCCATTGTTATTGACATCGGGTACGAGTGGAATGGCCTTCGCGTAATGGCTTCGTACGATTATACCATCTCTAACCTGGGCCAATACATCAATCATAACGGCGCCGCCGAGCTGGGCCTCGTATGGCACGGCAGCTACCGGGATGAAGGTGCGGCAAAGCGCCGGGCCTTTATGTGTCCGCGTTTTTAACAACTGTTAGCAGGACGGCACGTTATTTTAGCCGCAGCGGGGAATAGTGAGCGTGAATGCTGAGTACTGAAAATTCCTAATGTAAAGCTGTCTGACATCATCCAACCTCACACATCCAAAATCTCCCATGGCGCAAGACCAACAACAACGCAATAAAGTCCTCCTTGTAGAAGACGACACCAACTTCGGGACCGTACTCAAGAACTACCTTGAACTAAACGATTTCTCCGTAGAGCTGGCTCGCGACGGCATCCTCGGCCTCGCCGCCTTCCGCCGCGAAAAGTTTGACATCTGTCTGCTGGATGTGATGATGCCCAACATGGACGGCTTCACGCTGGCCGAAGAAATCCGGAATGTGGACCCGGATATTCCGCTGTTCTTTCTCTCTGCCAAAAGCATGAAGGAAGACATTCTGAACGGCTATAAGCTCGGCGCTGATGACTATATCACCAAGCCTTTTGATTCTGAAATACTGCTGCAAAAGATCAAGGCAGTCATGAAGCGCAACCAGGAACTGCAGGAAAAGCAGCACGCGCAGGTAGAGTTCCAGATCGGTTCCTATCACTTCAACAGCCGCCTGCGCCAGCTGAGCCGCGATGGTGTGAGCAATACCCTTTCTCCCAAGGAAAATGCGCTACTGACCATGCTGGCTGAGTACAAGAACGACCTCCTGCCCCGCGAAGCCGCCCTTAAGCGCATCTGGGGCTCCGACACCTACTTCAACGGCCGCTCCATGGACGTTTACATTGCCAAGCTGCGCAAGTATCTCCGCGAAGACCCGCAGGTGGAAATCGTGAACATCCACGGCAACGGCTTCCGCCTCGTTATGCCGGAGACGGCGGCGGAGGCATAGACTGCGTCGCTAAGATTTTTAAAAGACCTTCCGGAATTTCAAATCCGGAAGGTCTTTTTATTACAGGCTGTTTTCCAATCTTTTGCCATCCCGGAACGGGAACTTATTTGACGGCCGGTGGAAAAATTTTACGGCCCGGAATCTTGCATCGCAATTGCCTGCGCCCTACTTTGGACGCCCCATAGAATGGCGGCAGACATAATACATACAAACGGCCTTCACCATGTACGCATCGCAAGCGGTACCCTCCTGCGCAACGGCATACAACTAGCTGCTACAGGCAGTGCCGACCCTGCCGATATGTACCGCGCCCTCCGCTGCAGCTACCCTAAGTTTTTCAAGATGGACAGCCTCTGCAAATGGGCCTGGCTCGGTGCGGAAGCCTTATTACGAAATGGCGACGGCTGGTTGTACGAAGGCTTAGACAAACAGAACATCGCCGTAGTAATGGCTACGCGCGACGGCTGCCTGGAAACCGACCATCGCTATGCGGAAACGATGCAGACCATTCCATCGCCCGCGCTCTTTGTCTATACCCTGCCCAACATCGCCCTCGGCGAAATCTGCATCCGCTACGGCTTTACCGGCGAGCAGCTTTGCGAGGTGGCCGACGACTTTGACGCCGAAGCGATTCTCTTCTGGGTACGCGACCTGCTGCAGAACCGCGGCGCTACGCATTGCCTGTTTGGTTGGGCCGACGCAGTGGGCGAACATCACGACGTAAGCCTGTTCTGGACAGACCGCCGCGGAGTAGCAGGCCTAACGGTACAGCAATTACAATCCGTTCACATCAATCTGCCCTGACTGGCCCGTTATCTGCGCTACATTGCGCAAGCGAAAGCGATATACATAATGAGGAAACTGAAGCTAATAAAACCCTGGCGGCTGCCTACGGTACGGCTGAAGCTGGAGGCCGGTATATGCCCTGATGCAGCGGCTAACATTGCGCCATGCGGCGATGATGCACTAACCAATCTTGACGCGGGCAGCGGCCGGACGCAGCTGCAACCCTGCGGCGCACCCTATACACCCGAGCGTAAACGCCGCGCCCCTGCCGGCCGCGCTATCTTTGCATCCACGGCCTCGCCGCATCCCGGATGCCCGCACCTGTTTTCATAGTCAATACCGGAATCATTACCGCCATCGGCGGCGATACAGCGGCATGCCTGCAAAGCCTGAAAGCGGGCCGCAGCGGTATTGGTAAAGCCGAAGTGCTGCAAAGCCACTGGTCAGACACCATCCCGGTAGGGGAAATAAAGCAGACCAATAAGGCGCTGGCGGCTCTTGCCGATATGCCACGTCACCTGCCGCGCACGGCCATGCTGAGCGCCATCGCCGCGGGCGAGGCTTGGAAGCCATTCGCGGGGGCCGAACACCCTTTTCCGGTCGCCTTCTTCTCCGCCACCACCGTTGGCGGCATGGATAAGACGGAGGCATTTTTCGACGGCCTGCTTAAAGACCGTAGTGCCGGCTCGCCGGCTGACTTTATCTATCATGAATGCGGGGCCGTGACCGACCTCACGGCGCGGCAGCTCGGCTTTAACGGCTACCGCACGACTGTTTCCACCGCCTGCTCCTCTTCTGCCAACAGCATAATGATGGCCGCGCAGGCTATACGCGCCGGGATGATAGATGTAGCCGTTGCCGGCGGTGCAGACGCGCTCTGCCGCTTTACCTTGAACGGCTTTAATACCCTCGGCATCCTTGACCGGCAGCTCTGCCAGCCCTTTGACGCAGCCCGCCGCGGGCTGAACCTCGGCGAAGGCGCGGGCTATCTCTTACTCATGAGTGAAAAGGCTTTGGAGGCATATGGCGCAACGCCAATTGCAACAGTCAACGGATGGGGCAATGCGAATGACGCCTATCACCAGACCGCATCCTCGCCGGACGGTATCGGGAATACGCTGGCTATGCAGGGGGCACTTTCTGTGGCCGGCCTGCGCCCCGAAGACATTTCCTACATCAACCTGCACGGAACGGGTACGGAGAATAATGATAGCGCGGAAGGTGCCGCTATTGAAAAGCTGTTTGGAGATGCCGTGCCGCCTGCTTCTTCCACCAAAGCCGCTACCGGACATACGCTCGGCGCGGCTGGCGGCGTGGAGGCAGTGTTCTCGGTCCTTGCCATCCGCGAAGGCATTATTCCACCCAACCTCCGCTGGAAGGCGCAGATGCCTGATATATCCTTCATGCCGGTGCGCGAGCTGCGCAGCGGGGTGGATGTGCAACACGTGCTTTCTAATTCCTTTGGCTTTGGCGGGGCCTGCTCTTCGCTCATCTTTTCCAAATGCTGAGCCTTAACCTCTACATACACGCCGCAGCGGCTATAGCGCCGGAAGCCCGGAGCTGCGAGGAGATGCTGCGGCTGAGCGCAAAGGAGCCGGATTATACAGCCTTCATCCCGCCCATGCAGCTCCGGCGCATGAGCAAGGCCGTACGTATGGGCATCGGCGCGGCGCGCGAATGCCTTGCCGCAGCGGGCATTGAAAAGCCGGATGCCATCACCGTAGGCACCTCGCTGGGCTGCATCGGTGATACGGAGGTTTTTCTGAAGAAGCTGGTGGAACAGGGGGAGCAGATGCTGACGCCAACGGCTTTCATTCAAAGCACGCACAATACGGTAGCGGGACAGATTGCCCTTGCCACCGGCTGCCGGGGCTACAACAATACGCTGGTACAGCGCGGCCATTCTTTTGAAAGCGCGGTGATAAGCGCGGCGCTTTACCTCGCGGAGCATCCCGGCCACCGCATCCTTTGCGGCGGCGTGGACGAGCTTACAGATACGGTGCTGGGCCTGCTGCAGCGCATTGGCGTTTATACAACCACACCCTATGCCGCCAGCGATACGACAGTTGTCCATCATGGCGCTATTGCCGGGGAAGGCGCCGGGTTTCTATTGTTGAATACCGATGCCGCCAGC
Source organism: uncultured Bacteroidota bacterium (assembly GCA_963782125.1). Lineage (GTDB taxonomy): Bacteria > Bacteroidota > Bacteroidia > Chitinophagales > Chitinophagaceae > UBA1952. The sequence continues at coordinate 237,137 of CAWAID010000005.1, read as the reverse complement.
GCCGGTGTACGCATTGCCGGGCTGGAGCTGCTTACCGTGCATACAGCAGATGAGGCTGCCGCCCGTGTTCAGGAAATCATTGCCGGGCAGGGCGGCCTGCGAAACACAGATACACTCCTGACCGGCGCTTACGGCGACCCGCATTCGGAAGGAGGGTACGCAGGGCCATTGAAGCACGGTATCCATTACCGGCGGCACATCGGAGCCTGGGGCACGGATGTGGCGGCTGCGCTGGCCGCGCTTGTATCACGCTGGCCGGAGGGGAAGGAGCGGGCGTGGATAGTCACGCATTGGGGGCGCGATTGGAGAGTATGGCTGCTGGAAAAGGTGGTTAAGGGAAATCTGGCGCTGAGGAGGTGATTTGTCTAAGCGAAACCGGCACGTAGTAGAGCCCGCAATCTGCCCTATTCAACCGTCCATTTCAGCACGGCCATACCATTGCCGTCCGATATATGCACCGTATAAATGCCTGCATTCAGCGCCGCGGGCAGGGTGATGTTTTGCACGCCCTGTCCTATGGTTACATGGTGCTTCCATACGGCGCGTCCGGCCATATCCATCACCGTCACATCCACATCGCCCCGCTGCTGCATCTGCATCGTGAGCAGCGGGGCGCCCTGCGATGGATTTGGTACTACCGCGGCAGAAAACAGGGGCATGCCTGTACCCGCTACCCCCAGAGGCCGCACGCTCAGCGTATCGCTCAGCACATTGTAACCCGTCAGCTCATTCCCTGCAGCGTTAATCAACTTTACATTCCCGAAGCTGATGATAATCTTCTGCCCGGCCGGCGTGCCGGCGGGAATGGTGAAGTTCAGGTTCGCAATCGTGCCGTTGCCGTTGGCCGCCGTATGGTTATTACGCGCATAGGCCCAGTCAAGGTTGCTGGTGCCTGCCGCTTTCGTAAAGCGGACGGTGCTGGCCGCCGTGCCTACCCACGATACAGGATAGCTCACTGCCGGCGCGCCCGGCGTAATACCCGCAATCCGGATGGTACCCGCGAGGCCGTAGAAATTGCTGGCCGGCGACGCGACGCTGCCCAGCTTTATCGGGATGCTCAGGCTGGCGCCGGGATATATCGCGATGCCCATATGGTCTAAATACAGGTCAGGCAGGCCGGCGGTTTTGGCACGTACCGAGTCAACTTCTTTCAGGTGCACCAGCCCGTAATTGGCTGTAACCGCCGCGAGGTCGCTGCTGTTCACCGTTCCATTGCCGTCGCAGTCGGCATGCTTCATATTTATGCCATTCACAAAGCTGCCGCTCCAAGGCAGGCAGGCCTGCGGCGCCCAGGCGGTTGCAGCGCCCGTACGGGTAGGGCCGGTATTGCCGTACGCCACGGCAATAGCCAGCGGGTCATAGACATTCACCGTCTTATCGCCGTTAGCATCGCCGGCCCACACGCTGTCCGCGAGGCATTGGGCTACCCGCACAGCTATGGTATAATAGGCATAGCCGCGTGCAGGACAGGCATTGTTGCGCACAAATACCGGGATGAAGATATACGGAGTAGTCGCAGGATTTAAAGTGGCAGGTGTTGTCCAGCTAATGGTGCCGGAGCCGGTGCCTGCTGCCGGTGCCGAAGACGTGGTATAGGTAATGGCGGGCGATGCGGGCGGCTGAAAGCCCACAAAGATGGAGTCGGTAGCCACGCTGTCCTGAAAGCTGAGCGTCATGGAATGGCTCTGGCCGGGGCAGGTAATCACTTTAAGGCTGGTGCTCAGCGCCGGGAACGGCGCTTTGGGCACGCTGCCGGGCAATACAATCACATTCCAGTCGCGGCTGCAATAGCCCACTTTGGTGCCATTGCGGTAATCATCAATGCGCATGGCCAGTGTAAACCTGCCTGATGAGCCGCCTTGTATCATGAGGCTGCGCGTGGCATTATTGACCGATACGGCACTGCCCGAGCCTAATGGCTGCGCTGCCGAATACCCCGCGCTATAGCCGTAAGAGCCGGTAGCTGAATACATGGGCGCTATCAGCGAATAGTAAAGACTGTCGCCCTCAGCGTCTGTCCCGTACAACGGTGTATAGCCCGCGCTGGTACCTGCCAGGAGCGGGGGCGTATTGGGCAGCCAGCCGCTGCTGTTGACGGCCGTTGCGTTATTAAGGCCTGCCTCTACATAGGTGCTTGAAGAGCTGGACTGGCTTATGTTGGCAATAGAAAGATGGCGGCAGCAGTCCGTATAGTTCATCTTCCAGTCGCTGCACGGCGGCAGGGCTATGGTATCCGAATACACGGCCCGGACAAAGCCGGGATAGCTGGCGGACGGAACGTGGCAGGTATTGCTGATGCCCGGGCAGTAGATATTGTTCAGCGTATCAAGCGAGGCCATGAGGAGCGCTTTATTGCTCCTGCTCAGCCCGCAGGATGCCGACTGAGCGTTGATGGACACGCTTGCCGGCAGGCTACCGAGGGTACCGGCCCCGCAGGTCTGATACAGCGTTACAAATACGCGGTACACATTACCCGGCCCGGCGTATTCGTAGCGTATTTCCGTACCCGTGATGTGATCGGCCCGCAGGCTCCGGCAGTCAGCAGTAAGAGCAGAATACTTAGGTACGTTTGCTTCATAAGCGTTTCAATGTTTTGGCGAGCCGCATGTTTATGGTTACAAAATACAAGATAAATGTTGGCAGCGGATTTTCAGTGCGGCTTGAAGGTGAATAAGGCCGTTCTATGAACGGCATCGCTAGAGAGCGGTCTATTCTTCTTCCGGATGCGCTTTGCTAACATCTGGAGGAACTAAGTGGCTTTTAGAAAGCGCCGCGCGAACGGCTAAATGGACCGGCCATTCAACTACAACCGGACTTAGTCTGACAGTTCAGAAACTTCATCCACCGGCGCCGAAACCGAATCCGGCAGTACCGAATGGGATTCCGGCGGTGCGGAATGGATGACCGGCATACCAGAATTGACATCCGGCGCTGACGCATTGGCAGTCGGCGGTCCCGAATGGACGTCCGACGATATGGAAAATGCCTCCGGCAGTTCAGAAAGCACATCCGGCAGGTAAGAATGGACGCCCGGCGGTGCGGAACGGGGCTCCGGCGCACAATGATGAAATATTATTACTTTGGGCTTCGTTCGGGTTCAATATTTCATTCATCTAAACACCAAAACTCATGGAGCAAAAAGACCTTAACAGGCTGAGCATGTGGAAGGCCGTTTACCAGGTGCTGCAGCAGTACAAAGACATCTGGAAGGCCAATCAGGGCTTCTCCGAAGCCGTGGACGACCTTAAGGGATTTATAGACGCTGCCAATGCCGCAGCGGGCGGGCAGGCGGCAGGCGCCACTACCGGCATCACTACCGATAAGGAGAGCCTTGCCGATACCGCCATTGCCAAAACCCTGCGCGTGACCAAGGTGGCCGCGGCCTATGCGCGCAAGACGAACAACCATACGCTGCTGACCGCGGTGGACTATGCGAAGAGCAACCTGCAAAAGACGCCCCTGGGCGAGCTGGCCGCCCGCCTGAACGGCATGCTGCAGGCAGCCACCGTGCAGGAGGTAAAGGAAGCGTTGCAGCAGTGGGGCTTTGTCAAGGACTCGGACACTGAGGCCGCCGCGGCTATTGAGGCCTTCAGCAAAGCCGCACGGGGTACGCGGGTGGCTATATCCGGCCGCAAGGCGCTGACGGCTACCGTGCCGCAGATTATGCGCGGCGGTAAAGCGGAGCTACAGGTGATAGACGACCTGGTGGGCCTGTATGAAGATGATGCGCCAGCCTTTGTAGCTACGTACAAGGCGGCCAGAAATATTGTGGATGCGGGCGTGCGGCATGAACAAGCCCCGCAGACTGCTCCGGCAGCTTGAGGTTTTATAAGTAATAGAAAAGCCGCCCGGATGGGCGGCTTTTTTGGTTTTGACTTAGGCTGGACGCCGAATTATGTCTATCAAATCAAAGTCGCCGCTGGCGTTACAATTTTTCGCTTGTTAGGAGGTTTCGTGCTGACATGAAACCCGGCGGGGATAAGATGCTACTTTAGCGACAATTCATTTTTATGGCGGATTGGACAAGATTAGAAGTAGAGGTAATAGTGGCCGACTACTTCAGGATGCTAAACACCGAGCTATTAGGTAAACCCTACAATAAGTCGGCACATAGAAGAGCAATTGCGCCATTGTTGCCTAGAAGAAACGAGGGGGGAATTGAATTCAAGCATCAAAATATCAGTGCCGCGCTTATCAATTTGGGCTTGCCTTATATCATTGGGTATAAGCCTCGCTTTAATTACCAAAAGGAATTGCTCGAGAAAGTCATCTCAGAATATCTCCAATTGAACAAAGAAGAATTAGAGCATAGATTCAGAGATTTCTCCGATGAAGAAGTGCGGGTGCAATCGGGCTTGCCAGATTTTCGAGACTTTATTGACACGCCACCGGAAAAGGAGAATATTTCTGAGCCTACAATCCCATACGGAAAGCGAAAGCCGTTTAAGATCAATTACCTCGAGCGGGAACAAATGAATGCTTCACTCGGCAAAAAGGGTGAGCAACTTGTGCTAGAGTTTGAGCGGTGGCAGCTTGTACAGGCAGGCAAACAAAATCTTGCTGATCAAATCAAATGGATATCTGAAGAAGACGATGGAGCCGGCTTCGAACATTCTATCAAGGAACCTGAATGGAACGGATAAATACATTGAAGTAAAAACGACCAAACTGACAAAGGAGTCTCCCTTTTTCTTCAGCAAAACCGAATACAACTTCTCGCGGGAAAAGGCAACCAATTATCTTTTGTATCGCGTTTTCCAATTCACGAAGTCACCTAAGATGTTTCAGGCCCGAGGGTGCTTTAATGAATTCTGTAATGTAGAGGCCATTCAATTCAAGGGTTTCTTTTGAGCTTGATTGAAGTACCGCATTGCATTCTCTCCAATCCACTGTCCCATTTGCACGGGTACCGCATTACCTATCAGCCGGTAGGAGCTTCGTTTATTTTCAAAATGAAAGTCATCCGGGAACCCTTGCAGCCTAGCATATTCTCTAACAGAGAATGGCCTGAGTCCATATTGTGTGGTGGGGTCCTTTACAAGCCGGGTACTTAAATCCTTTGAGTAATGCGCTACACATGTGGGCGCAATGGCATCCACTAAAGATGGGTCAACCACAATCGGCAGATCGCGGTATTTACCCCTTATGCGCTTGACAACATAGTCGGGCATTTCTACCTCGGGATTCTTTTCTAAAAGGTCTTTCAAACGCGGCCTATTCCTGATTGGATTTGGCTCACTGATCGGATAAGGCTTCTTTGTGCCAATTAGTATCAGTCGCTTTCTCCTTTGCGGCAGCCAATTTGCTGCATCTACGGGACAAAACACGGACACATAATAGTCCGGCAGTTTCGTCATTGCTTCCATTACTACCGGAAACTTCTTCATGCCGGGAACATTCTCCACAATGTACATTTCTGGTTGCTCAATAGCGATGTGACGGAAGAAATGCAGGAATAAATCATCGCCGGTACGGGTGCCGTGAATGTCTGCAATAGGTGAGTATTTGGTACAAGGATAAGTGCCAACAATAATATCTGACTGTGGCTGCAGTAAGACAGGCATGTCCTTAATGTCCTGTGTGAATACCTGATGCAAGAAGTAGCGCACGTTGGCTTTCATACAATTCGTGGCCTCTGGATCAAGGTCAAGCGACTGTATCATTCGGACTCCGGCTTGCATCAAACCAATTTCCATCCCACCACAGCCAGAGAAATATCCTTTGGCAGTTGGCTTGTAGTTCTTCATCCGGCAAATTGGATTCAATTCTCTTCCCCGGCAATCGGATATAAGTGAACTTTTTGAGCGTAGAATTTATCGGCGTTATACTCCCTGGCCATTGGCTTATGAGTTAAGTTTTCTAAACCAGCATTTCCGGCTTCGTATCCTTCCCCTTGATACGGCTCATGTTATAGCTCCGCGTCGCCTTTTCACCCACATCTGCCATAGCATTTTACATGCAAAACCGGGCCGGTTAAATAATTGCTCCACCACCGTCGCCGGCATCATGAACGGTTCAGCAGGCCACCCATACAGGCCGCAATGAGCCAGTTTCGGCAGCCCAAAGCAGCAGCTGCAACCTGCGCCTTCCCGCCATGGTTAATGCAGCCGTCCATGTGGAATTGTCATGGTTCATTTCTACATCGGCCCGCTTATCAAGCTTTGATTATGGCGCGTCCGGCGTAGCCCCTGTATCATGCTTTTGCGCCGGCGGCAATGCTAAAAGCACTTGTAGCCAATGCCTTTGCGCCTGTGCCCTTTGCGGGCGTGAGGCCGCAGCATTATAGCGGGCGCGTTGACGGGGCCATGGCACAGCAATGGTTGGAAGGGTAGCCAATCAAAACGGTAATTCTATGAAATTCATCACCACAAGGGTACACGGCGTCATAGACTACATAATGACGGTGCTGCTGTTCGCTGCGCCATGGATATTTGGTTTCAACAAGGGAGATTTCTCTACCTGGACGTGCATCACGCTTGGCTTTATTATGCTCTTTTTGAGCCTTACTACTGCCTATGAGCTTGGCTACACGCGGATTATCCCTATGCGCACTCACCTCGTCGTTGACTTTCTTACCGGCGCGCTGCTTGCCGCATCGCCCTGGATATTCAGCTTTTCGGAGCATGTGTATCTGCCGCACCTTATTCTGGGTCTCGGCGAAATAATGGTGTCACTGGTCACCCGGACAGTCCCTACCAAAGAAGGGCGGCGAGAAGTTGGCTTCAGCCGGCCGATGGATGTCCTGAATACAAAGTGAAGCGCCATTAGCGTGCTATTTCTGCTTTGCCTTGAATCAAAAGCATGGGCACGGAGGCTTCGTACGTCCCTTGCCGCTAGGGAGCAAATGGCTAAGTAGCTGCCCGTTGCCGCGTATAAACGGATATAGCTTCAATGCGTAGAAAAGGCCCGCAACAGTTGTATAAAATCTATCCGGCGATCGGTCCCGATATTTCTTGGCGCCGCTTTATCGGAATGGGCTCCCTTCCCCCGCGCGGCATTGCCCTACCTTTGCGCCCGTTTAATACTTACGATGGATCGCAATACAATAACCGGCTTTGCCCTGCTGGCCGTGCTCGTCATTACCTACTTCGCTTACAATAATTACTCGCAGAAGGAATACGAGAAGAAAAAAACCGCCGACAGCATTGCCTACGCCAAAGCGCACCCGGTCGCCGATAGTAGACAGTGCAGTGGTAAAGGCCGCCGCAGCGGTGCCTGATACCGCCGGCCAGGCCGCAGTTAACGCTGCGCTGCCGCCCGCCTTCCGCAAGGAGCCGGGCCAGAACGTTATTCTGGAGAACAAAGACATCCGCCTGCAATTTTCTACGCGCGGCGCTTACCCAACTTCTGCCACGCTGAAAGACTATAAAACGTATGGCGGCAGGCCGCTGGACTTCTTTGAAGGGCCGGGCAATGTCCTTTCCTTTACCATTCCGGCCGGTAATGCGCCTGCCGCTACGTCAGAGCTGTCTTTTGTACCACAGCAGCAAGGCCCGCAGAAGATTGATTTCGCCGCCGACCTTGGGGGCGGTAAGCGTATTGACCTTATTTATTCGCTGCCTGCAGAAGGCTATATGGTGCAGTGCGATGTACGCCTCAATGGCATCCCCGCCAACAGTCTGCCGCTGCGCTGGAATGTAGCCGCACCGCACACGGAGCGCGACATCAACACGGAGCGCCAGAATACGCAGATGCATTTCAAGTACAAGGGCGGCGAGCATGACTACTTTACTATAAAAAGTGACGGTGTGAAGAAGACGCCGTCAGAAAGCCCGCTGCACTGGATGGGTTTCCGCACCGAGTACTTCAGCTCCGCCCTTATTGCTGACGAAGGTTTTTCCCGCCCGGAACTTAATGCTGGCTTCAAAGCCGGCGATACAACCGTCCTTGGCCAGCAAACCGCTGTTGCCGAGCTGCCCATTAAGGGCGACGGCACCGGAAAGCATGCGCTGGTACATCGGCCCCAACCATTACCAGACGCTCAAGAACTTTGACATTGGGCTGGACAAGATGGTACCTATGGGCGTAGGCATTTTTGCCTTTACGCGCTATATCAATAAGTGGCTCATTGTGCCGGTGTTTGACATCTTCACGTCGTTTGTGAGCAATTACGGGCTGATCATCATCCTGCTTACCATTTTTATTAAGCTGCTTACTTCCTTCTTCACCTATAAGAGCTACCTGAGCTCCGCCAAGATGCGGGTGCTGAAGCCGGAGCTGGATGAGCTGCGCGCCAAAATAGGCGACGACCAGCAGAAGATGGGCGTGGAGCAAATGAAGCTTTACCGCGAGGCCGGCGTCAACCCCATGGGCGGCTGCCTGCCTACGCTCTTTATGCTGCCATTCCTTATGGCCATGTATTCGTTCATCCCGAGTGCCATTGATTTCCGACAGAAGTCTTTCCTATGGGCAGGCGATCTGAGCACTTACGATTCTATTGCGCGGCTGCCGTTTTCTTTCTTTGACCACGTCTCACTATTCACATTGCTTATGACGGCCTCCTCTCTGTTCCTGGCCCTCTACAACCGCAATATGACGCCGCAGGACCCGAACAACCCGATGATGAAGTACATGCCTTACATCTTCCCGTTTGTGCTGCTGGGCGTGTTCAATAAGATGGCTGCCGCCCTTACTTTCTATTACTTCTTCTCCAACGTCGTTACCATTGCGCAGCAATACATTATTCAGAATTTCATTATCAACGAAGAAAAAATCCATCGTCAGATAAAGGAAGCGCGGCTAAAACCGGCTACGCCATCCAAGTGGGCCGCCAAAATGGAAGAGCTACAGAAGACTCAGGCCGATCGGATGAAGACCGTACAGGCGAAAGGAAAGAAATAAGCCATGAAAAAACCCCGCAGCGATGCGGGGTTTTCTTTGCGGTTTGTTGAACGGCTCAGTATTCATCTTCATTAAAGAAGAAGTCTTCCTGCGTCGGGTAATCCGGCCAGATGTCTTCTATGCCTTCATAGATTTCATCTTCGGTATCCAGCTCCTGCAGGTTTTCTACAACCTCCAATGGCGCGCCGGAGCGGATGGCGTAGTCAATCAGCTCGTCTTTAGTGGCAGGCCAGGGCGCTTCTTCAAGATGCGAGGCCAGTTCAAGGGTCCAGAACATATTTTAATTGTCAGGTATTTTTTTAGAGAATGCGGGCAAATGTAGGGGAAAAGGGTTTTCGCCAATTGGCGTAGAAAAATCTTGTGCCGTTGCGGCGTTGCATCCTTGAGAAGTTTTTATTGCTGCCATAAAGCGCGCAATTTCGTGGCGCCGTCAGGAAAACGCTGCGGCGTCGCTTCCTGACGATTCAACTACTTAACGACTCAACGCATTAAAGTGCTTTCAGCCACCGGCCTTACCAAATCATACGATACGCTGACCGTAGTCCGTGATGTGTCTATGGAAGTGGCGGAGGGTGAGATGGTAGCTATCATTGGGCCATCGGGCGCAGGAAAGAGCACCCTGCTGCACCTGCTGGGCGCTTTGGATAAGCCGGATAAAGGCATTGTGCGCATCCGTGACACAGATGTGTTCAGTCTGGGCGCGCGGAAACAGGCGCGTTTTCGTAATGAACAGCTCGGCTTTGTCTTTCAGCAGCATCATCTCCTGCCGGAGTTTTCAGCGATTGAGAACGTGGCAATGCCGCTATGGATTGGCGGCAAAAGCCGCAAAGCGGCAATGGCGGAAGCGGCGAAGGCCCTGGAGGTTGTGGGCCTTAGCGCACGGAAAGAACATAAGCCATCTGAGCTTTCCGGCGGAGAGGCACAGCGCGTGGCCATTGCGCGAGCGCTCATTAACAAGCCCGCCATCCTGATGGCCGACGAGCCCACAGGTAATCTGGACACCGTGAACGCGGAAGCAATTCATAACCTTTTTCTTTCGCTGCGGCACGGTATGGGGCAGACAATCATTCTGATCACCCACAATGAGGCGCTGGCCGCGCGTACGGACCGTACGCTGGTCATGCGGGACGGAGCAATTGTTGAGGAGCGGCAGCATCCCCTATTATAAGCTTTATACGTCCTTTGTAGCCAAATGGACTATGCTTTCCCTTCGCAGCTGCAGCTACGCCTTGACTGGAGCGAGCTGGACCTTTTCGGCCATATCAATAATGTATCTTACTTCAAATACCTTCAGGCCTCACGGCTTAACTTACTGGGAGCAGCTTGGCCTGACCAACTGGTATCAAGAAAAAGGCATTGGTCCCCTGCTGGCATCCACACGCTGTGAATTCCGCAGGCCATTGCATTATCCCGGACAAATTACCATTCGGGTTTCGGTAGTGGAAATGCGGAATACCTCCTTCTCGCTGTATCACCAGATTTTAGATGGCGGCGGCGAACTTGGCGGCAGAAGGATCTGATGTAGTTGTATTATTTGATTACCGGCGGAATGAGAAATTTCTGCTGCCGGCTGCTTTGCGGGCACAAGTTGGAAATGCCGGAAGGCAGGAAATTTCCCGCAACTGGCGCGTAATGCCTAAACGTTTCATGCCCTAAGAAAAAAGTTTCTTACGCCCCTATGGTATTTAGTGGGAACCGCTACTTTTGCCCTCAAACAATAAACAGCACAAAACCATGTCTGAAATTGCAACCCGCGTCAAGAAAATCATCGTTGACAAGCTGGGTGTGGACGAGAGCGAGGTAGCTCCCGAAGCATCCTTTACCAACGACCTCGGCGCAGACTCTCTGGATACCGTAGAGCTTATCATGGAGTTTGAGAAGGAATTCAACATCTCTATCCCTGACGAGCAGGCCGAGACCATCACTACCGTTGGCCAGGCCATCTCTTATCTGGAAGAGCACGTAAAGTAAATCAGACAATCGGCAATTTGCAATTGGCAGATCTCCCGTACCGCGGGTAACAACATCGATTGCAAACTGCACAATTGCCGCATTGCAAATTGCATCTCCCTCCTTGAAGCAGCTCCCGAACCGACGCGTTGTAGTTACCGGCCTTGGCGCCATCACCCCATTGGGCAATTCCGTAGATGCCTACTGGAATGGCCTGCTGGCGGGCACTTCCGGCTGCGACTACATCAAGGCTTTGACACGGAGAAGTTCAAAACCAAGTTTGCCTGCGAGGTCAAAGATTTTAATCCCGAAGATTACTTTGACCGCAAGGAAGCCCGCAAGCTCGACCGTTTTTCGCAGTTCGCGCTTGCTGCTGCCGATGAAGCTGTGAAGCAGAGCGGCCTGAATGTCGAAGGCGCAGTAAACAAAGACCGCGTAGGCGTTATCTGGGCATCGGGCATCGGCGGGATGGTTACTTATTATGAGGAAATGAAAGGCTTTTTCCAGGGCGACGGCACCCCGCGCTTTAATCCTTTCTTCATTCCTAAAATGATTCTGGATATTGCCTCCGGGCATATCTCCATGAAGTACGGCTTCCGCGGGCCGAACTTCGCGACGGTTAGCGCCTGTGCCTCTTCTACCCATGCGCTGATCGACGCGGCCACCTACATCCGCATCGGCATGGCCGATGCAATTGTGGCGGGCGGTTCCGAGGCGGCCGTGACGCACAGCGGTATTGGCGGCTTCAATGCCATGAAGGCCCTTTCTGAACGCAACGACGACCCAAAGACGGCCTCCCGGCCTTTTGACAAAGACCGCGATGGCTTTGTGCTGGGCGAAGGCGGCTGCGCGCTGGTGCTGGAAGAATATGAGCATGCGGTGAAACGCGGCGCTACCATTCTCGCCGAAATCGGCGGCGGCGGCATGAGCGCAGATGCCTATCACCTCACTGCCCCACATCCGGAAGGCCTGGGCGTGACGCTGGTGATGAACAATGCGCTGGATGACGCCGAAATGACGCCGGAAGACATTGACTATATCAATGTACACGGCACCTCCACACCGCTGGGCGATGTGGCCGAGCTGAAAGCCATTCCGAAGTATTTGGCGAGCACGCTTTCAACCTGAATATGTCTTCTACCAAGAGTATGACGGGCCACCTGCTGGGCGGTGCGGGCGCTATTGAGGCCATTGCTACCGTAAAGGCGGTGATGCACGATATGGTGCCGCCGACGATTAACCACTTCACCGACGACCCGGCCATTGACCCGCGCTTCAACCTTACATTCAATACGCCTGAAAAGCGCACCGTACGGGCGGCCCTGAGCAATACCTTTGGCTTTGGCGGGCATAACGCGTCGGTGATTTTCAAAAAGTTTGTGGCTTAAGCAGCGTGCGGCGTTTTGCTTCCATTATATCCGGTCTTTTCACGCCATCGCAGCCGCTTGCGCTGCAATTAGAAAGCCTTCTCGGCTTCCGGCCCAAGCATCTTGCTTACTACCAGCTTGCCCTTTCGCACCGCTCGCATTCAGATACGGTGGAAAAGAACAATGAGCGGCTGGAATACCTCGGCGATGCCATTCTGGGCGCCATCGTAGCTGAATATCTTTTCAAGAAATACCCTACACAGCCGGAAGGCTTTATGACGGAAATGCGCAGCCGTATGGTGCGCCGCGAGAGCCTAAACTCGCTGGCCCTGCAAATGGGCATCAATAAGCTGGTGCAGTTCAATAAGGCCGATAAGGCGCTGAGCCGCTCCCACATCTTCGGCAATGCGCTGGAAGCTCTGGTGGGCGCCGTGTATCTGGACGTGGGCTATGCCAAGACGCGGCAGTTTGTACTCAAGCAGATGGTGAAGGGCTATATGGACATGGATATGATAGAATCCACCGACACCAACCATAAAAACAAGCTGCTGAGCTGGGCGCAGCGCGGCGGGCACAAGATTGAGTACACTACCGTGAGTGAGAAAATGGTGGGCCCGCGCAAAGTGTTCACTATTGCCGTGATGATGGACGGCGCACAAGTGGTGACGGGCACCGGCTATACCAAGAAGGAAGCCGGGCAGGACGCTTCGCTAAAAGCGTTGGCGGCTTTAAAGGTTGAGGAGTAGCCTCTTAATGGCACTTAAAATGCTCAAACGGCTCATGACAGCTATTGCATTGATACATGGCCTTGCAGGCGGTAGCGCCATAGTTGCTTACCAGCTTTGTATCGCCTGAATCACAGCGCGGGCAGGGCGTAGCATCATCATCTTCAAACAATCCAAGGCTGCCGGCAGACGCCATACGCGCCGGCGGGGCAATGCCGTATTCCTTTAGTTTTTGCTTGCCGCTCGCCGTCATCCAGTCGGTGGTCCAGGCGGGGGAAAGCTGCAGCTCAATATGCACACCGGAGAAGCCTCGGCCGGCAAGGGCCATGCGGATATTCATGCCAATCACATCCATAGCCGGGCAGCCACTGTAGGTGGGTGTAATGGTAATGACGGCCTCATTATGATCATTGACACACACACCGCGCACAATGCCGAGGTCAAGAATGGAAAGCACGGGCACCTCGGGGTCTTTGACCTCTTCCAGCCATTGCCAGATTTTTGCCTCTTTCGGATTCCTCATTATGACCAGGTATTGTTCCGCGGTTTGCAATTTGAGCTAAAATTCCTCTTTTTATTTCCTGCGCAGCACCGCTTTGCCATCTTCCAGGGCTAAGACGTCAAATGCCGCGTTCATCGTTGTGCTGTCTTTGCTGCGCAGCTCGTCGTAGATATTTTGTCGCATGACCGAAATGCGCACGTTCCGCTCGTCCATGAAGCTTTTCATATAAGCAGGGTCTCTTCCCCAGGTGTCTTCGGAGATGTGATAGCCTTTGCGGTCAAAATAGACTAATCCAAGATTGGGCGCCGCTTCGTTAGCCACTACCAGCTTTTCGGTTGGCAGCACATGCAGGCGGTTCAGGAGCGCAGCTCCGCCTTCCGACCAGCGATAACTATAATTATTAGCGTAGCCCATGTCCATGTGCATGCGCAGTGAGTTCTGATAATCTGCAAAGAAGAAGGCGACTACTGATGCGCCCAGTAAGCCGGCACGCATACTTCTAAGCCAGTCCGGGCTCTGAATGGTGCTTCTGATAGCAATCAATGCAATAGCCAGGCAGTAGGCAGTCAGTGGTAGAAAGGTAGCGATGAAGTAATAATCGTGTATCTCGTACTGCTTGCTGAAGAGGTAGAAAATGGCGATGGTTGCCGGCACGAAGAAGATGAGCGGCACCACATAAAGTCGCAGGCGCCTGTGGGCGGCTACTACCGCCCCGCCCATAGCCAGCAGCATGAAGAAGAGCGGATATTGCGCAACTGTTATGTACTCATGCACCATGTAGTTTTTGTACTGGTTGTCTATGTAGTGCGTGAAGTCCTTCCAGCTTTCAAAGGGCATGAAGGAGCTTAAGGAATAAGGAGCTTTGATACTTCTGATTGAGGTGATGTATGTTGGCCATATTAGCCACGATGAGCAGGGCGCTGATGCAGGCAGCTGCAAGGATGTAGCAGGCGCTTCTGCGATTTTTCCGGCTAATAAGGGCATCATATAGCCCATAGAAGATAATCCCGCCCAGATAAATGCCGGCAGATGTCTTGATGAGCGTAGCAAGAGTGGCAAAGGCTATTGCCGTCATCAGCGTGCCCTGCTTATTCAGCCGCATTGCTTCCAGCAGATAGTAGAAGGCAATGAATGTGATAGCGGCTGCTGCGGGGTCCGGGAGATAATTGCCGGCATAGAATATAAAGACCGGACTGCAAAACACGAATAGCGGCGCCGTAATGCTGAATATGAAATCACGTGTCGCATTGTAAACCGCGCGGAATAAAAAGTAAAGTCCGGTGGCAGCTATAAGAATATCCAGCAGGCGAAACACGAGGCTGATGCTGCCGCGGCCCGTAATATGAGCAATGAGGGCGGCCAGATATGCCTGAATAGGAAACTCTACACCTACGATGCCGCGAACGGAGCCAAGGTTCTGCGTGGCCGGATGGAAAAAGTCAAGGCCATTATCGTAGAAATTAATAGCCAGGGCATACCGGTCTGCCTGCGCCCACTCGTGTATGCCAAACGGAAGCTTGTTGATGATGTCTCCGTAATAGTTATTACAACAAACGGCCAGGATAAGCAGCATGGCCAGATGCGGCCATAGTTGTCGGAGCTTCATAAATAATCATTCGTCTGTTGGTCAGCGGAAGGAGCTTACCATTCCATGCCCGGATAAGCTCGCTGCATGTATTGCATTTCCGCAAGCATATAGCCCAGATGCTCAGAGTGAATGCCTTCCTTGCCGCCACGGTGCATCCAGTTGGAGGCCGGCGCGGTAATGCGGGCTTCTTCAAGAATAGCTTTTACCCGCTCATCCCACTGCATCCTGATGGCGGTTAAATCAGCCCCAATACCGGCTTCAAGGGCCCAGTTGTCGGCTGCAGACGGGGTAAACAATTCGCCGACATATGGCCAGCGGTCATTGATAGCGGCCTGAATGCGGGATGCGCTTTCTTCCGTGCCGTCGCCAAGCCGGATAACCCATTCAGAACTCCACTTGAGATGGTAAGTGACTTCCTTTAAAGACTTTTCCGCGACAGCGGCCAATGCGCTATCGGCACTTTGCTGCAAAGCAGTATAAAAGAAGTAGTTGAAGCAATCCAGAAAGAAGGAGCGCGTCACAGTATATGCCCAATCCTCATTCGGTTGCTCCGCGAGCAGCACATTGCGGAAATCCCAGGCATCCCGCAGGAAGGCGAGGTCATCTTCTTCCGCCTTTCCTTTTGCGGCAATAGCGCTTTGCAAGGCGGGCGAAGTGAAAAACTCCCCTCGCTCGCTTTCCGGAAGGGCATTGAACTGCTCCGCCGCATATTGATACAGGCTGCGTGTAGCGCCGATATGATCCAAAGCAGTATTGGTGAGCGCAATATCCTGCTCCAGAACAGGCCCGTGCCCACACCACTCGCTTAAGCGTTGCGCATGAATGAGGATCGTGTCTGCGATTTGCAGGGTATAGGTCAGCCGGTGAATTGCGTCGTTCATTTTTCTAAAAACGCAAACTTACATGTGCCCGACTTCTTCGGGGATGTCGTAGAAGGTAGGGTGGCGATAGACCTTATCATTAGCCGGCTCAAAAAGCGCAGCGCTTTCATTCGGCTCGGATGCGTGAATATGCCTGCTCTCTACCACCCAAATGCTCACGCCCTCATTGCGCCGGGTATAGACGTCCCTGGCGTTTTCTATAGCCATTTGTGCATCTGCGGCGTGGAGGGAGCCGGCGTGTTTGTGGTCAAGCCCGGCTTTGGAACGGATAAAGACCTCCCAAAGAGGCCATTCATTGGCACCCATTTGGGCCACCACGCCATTAGCGCCGCCCGTAGATTCTTTGTCGCCGTAGTCGCCGTAGCGGTGGAAATTATTTGAGTGATTCATTGGTTGAATGGAAAATGATAGACACGGTTTCCATCTAGGGCCATCTTAGGTGTTTCTAAATAAACGACCGGGTCAAAATAAAGGTAGTGTCCATTTTCAGTCACAAGTACATTTTCATCATGCAGGTCTTCCAGAATAATACCTAAGCCAGCACTGTAATAATCGTCATTTCTAGTGCGCCGGAAGCCGCGGGCAGCTAAATCTGGCTCAATCTCATTGCGCGTTGCACCACGATCACTTTGTAGGAAAGGCTGCTGAACGATGGCTGCAAATCTTCCTTTCACTTGCGTGAAGCCGGTAAGCAGATAGGCAACTTCAGGGAAAAGCCAGTTGTGAACGGCCAGCCGGTTAAAGAACTCCAGCCAGCTTCCGTGCATGATAGCATCGTTGGTCTTCAAAACATGGACACCGTCATAGGAATGGTAAACCTGTTGCTCCGCGCCTTCAGCGATTTTCCGTTCCGTAAAGGCCGTGCTAAACGCTTCTTCAGAAATATAATAGTCAGTTTCTAAGGCAAATGAGCGCAAAACAGCTTCTTCCAGCGGTCGTATCAGTTCGCTGAACCGTGCCCTTTCTTTACGGTTGAGCGGCTCCCGGATTTTATCTTTTGCACCTGCGCTCTGGCTTGCAGCAGCGATACGGGTTGCCCCAAGAAGGAGGCTACCACCTCTTGCGCGGCCTTGCTCTGCTTCCGGTGATACGTAGTTAAGGTTCCAACTTTCATAAGTATGCCCGTTCATGAATTATGCCGCCATTGCTTCTGCCTTTTCTTCTTTCCGCGCCTTCCGCTTCTTAGCATGAGCCAATGCTGCGTCCCGCACCCATTGCCCTTCTTCCCAGGCCTTCTTCCGTGTATCTAAGCGCTCCTTATTACAAGGCCCTTTACCGGCAATTACATTGAAAAACTCATCCCAATTGATCTTCCCGAATTCGTAGTGCCCGCGCTCCTCGTTCCATTTCAGGTCCGGATCAGGAACGGTGAGGCCAAGAATCTTTGTTTGCTCTACCGTTACGTCCACCATCTTCTGGCGCAGCTCGTCGTTTGTGAACCGCTTAATGCGCCAGCGCATGCTTTTAGCAGTGTTTGGTGAGTTGTCATCTGTAGGGCCAAACATCATTAGGGCGGGCCACCACCAGCGATTCAGTGCATCTTGCGCCATCTTTTTCTGCACCGGGGTGCCCTTTGCAAGGTTCATCATTACTTCAAAACCCTGGCGCTGGTGAAAGGACTCTTCCTTGCACACGCGCACCATAGCCCGGGCATAAGGCCCGTAAGAGGTACGGCAGAGCGGCACCTGGTTCATAATGGCCGCGCCGTCTACCAACCAACCGATAGCACCCATATCTGCCCAGGTAAGTGTGGGATAATTAAATATAGAAGAATACTTAGCCTTGCCGCTATGGAGCTGCTCATACATCTGGTCGCGCGTAATACCCAGTGTCTCGGCGGCAGAGTAGAGGTAAAGACCATGGCCGGCTTCGTCCTGCACTTTGGCCAGCAACACCGCTTTGCGCCGCAGCGACGGGGCACGGGTTATCCAATTACCTTCCGGCAACATGCCCACTATTTCAGAATGCGCGTGCTGACTTATCTGCCGGATAAGCGTCTTGCGGTAATCGTCCGGCATCCAGTCGCGCGGCTCAATAGAGATGTCATTGTCAATCTTGGCGTCAAACTGCTGCTGGAGCTCTTCAATCGGTGCTTTCATAAATGACTTTGGCTTAGTTGACAAAAATACGCAGAATGGCGCCTAAACAGGGTTAAGCCATTCACAAACGGGCTAACAATAAGAGCGCCGCTTCTGTTCATAGAAGCGGCGCTCTTTTAAGTATTTAAACCCGGCTTAGCGATGCTCCTTATTCTCTTGGGCGGCATTCACGCCGGCCTTGATATCATCACGGGTATTCTTATAGCCTTGCTTTACATCATGTCCCACTTTATCTGCAGCATGGTCAATCTTAGCGCCTGCCTTTTCAGCGCCGCGGTCACCAGATTCGCTGGCCGTACCGGCCGCATGGTCGCCGCTGCCATTGGCGGAACTATTCATATTGCCACCATTGTCTGTATTACCTTAGCCGGTACTCATGCCGCCATTTGAGCCGGTACCGTTAGTACCATCTGTAGTTACTGTAGTCGTAGTCGTGGTATTTGCATCCATAGGGGCGGGCGCCATTGGTGCTAATACAGCTGTATCGGTAGTGCCC
This sequence comes from uncultured Bacteroidota bacterium, assembly GCA_963782125.1. Lineage (GTDB taxonomy): Bacteria > Bacteroidota > Bacteroidia > Chitinophagales > Chitinophagaceae > UBA1952. The sequence goes on along the minus strand of CAWAID010000005.1, from coordinate 218,688 downwards.
GTTGTCGTCTTAGTTGTTGTCGTTGACTCGCCGCAAGAGGCTAAGGCCAGCATGGCAATAAGCGCCGGAGCCAAAAAGAATTGCTTTTTCATAGTTGAAATGTGTGGTTTTTTGATGTACCGGCTGCATTAAAAAGTTGGTGCCAACGTTGCCTGAAACCAGCATTCCTACTGAAAAAAACAAAAAAAGGCCGTGCCGACCTAAACGGACGACACGTGCCTGTTTTCTTAAATGTAAGGGTGATTTGCGCGCTTAGCGCCGGCCGCCGCTTGTAGTAGTATTGTTATTCCCGCTGCTGCCGCTTCCTGAAGCGCCAGTGCTGGAACCATTGGTACCTGTACCGGAGCCGCTCATATTGCCGGATCCGCTGCCGGAAGACATATTGCTGCCCCCAGTGGTGCCCGTACCGCTGCCGCTTCCCATGTTGCCAGAGCCAGTGCTGCCACCGCTCATGTTTTCAGCGCCCATAGAGCCATTAGCCGCAGCATCTGTACTGCCTGTAGTGCCGGAGCCGGATGACATGCTTCCACTGCCCGTGGTGCCCGTACCTGAAGCGCCAGAGTTCATAGTACCCATGGTGTCCATGGTAGAAGTAGAGGTTTCTGTGCTGGTGCTTTTATCGCCGCAAGATGCCAGTGCCAGGCATGCTATAAGTGCAGGAAAAATCAGAAAATGCTTTTTCATTGTATTTGGTTTTAATGGCCCAAGCACTGACAAAGGCTATTCCAGCACCTTTAGGCCTATACCGTGTGGAAAAACGCAGCCGTTTCTTGCACACATTGCTCCCAGGCGCCATCTCTGCCCCGGAAGTTGTGGTCGCATTCCGCATACATCTTAAAGCTTTCTGCCACACCGCGGCTGCGCAGCAGGGCATGAAAGCGCTTCGTCTGCATCAGGCCGAGTGCGCTCTCGCCGGGAAAGTGCAACACCACATTATGCTCTGGGTAAATGGATATTACCGGCAGCCCGCCGGTTTTCTCCGCCACCCAATAGGGAGAGATAGACTTTGCATCGCCGCGGCCGCCGGATAGGGCGGAGTAATCCAGCATCTGATTGTACATACTCTGAATCTGTGTCTGCTGCCATGACGATAAGAAAGAGCTAAACGAATCCATAGGCAGTGTAAGGTCAGTGATACCCGCCCAGTTGCCTGCCGCCCGGATTCCCTGGTCACGGCCATCCTGCAGCATATAGAGCATTCCGAGGATGGCGCCCGCGCTGTGCCCGGCAATGTAGAGCCGGCCTGTACCAGCACCCCATTCGGCAGCGCGCTTTTTGAAAAGGCGCACCGCGTCATCCACATCATCCAGCTGATGGCTGATTTTTGTGCCGTCCTTCACCGCACCGCCGGTTTTGGCAAACCACCCTGCATCTACAAGCCGGTGAGACAGATTGACGACTATGAAGCCTTGCCGGCAGAAGAGCCCTGCCTGATATTCAAAATCTTCCTTTCTGCCGAGGATAAAGCCACCGCCGTGGATAAGGAATACCACTGGCGTGGCTACGTTATATCCCTGCGGGAAGTGCACGTCCATGCTTTGAAGGGCCAGCTTCCCATAGGAAATGTTTCTCTTGATATCAGTCATGTATTGTAATTACGGCTGGCTTCAACCCAGCCAGCTATCCAACTCATCTTTAGGAAGGATGGCGAAAATTTTCTTGCCGGTAGCCGTGTATTCCGGCTGACCGCAGGCAAACAGCTCATCAATAATCGTGCGCAGCCCTTCCTGTGTCGTAGGCGCGTCTGAATAAGCCAGCTTCTTAGACAGCGCAATCAGCAACTGCGCCCCGCGCCCGCCACTGCCTGCCGCATGGTGCTTCAGGTCATTGACCACTTCCTCAATAATGCCACGCTCATCTCCCGACGGCAGGCCTGGCGGCGTGCCCTGAATCACAAAAGTGCCCGCTCCAAATGGCGCAATATCAAAACCCGTGCGCCGCAAATCCGGCAGCACTTCGGCAAGTAAAGCCCCATCTACGGGTGATAATTCCATACTTACCGGGAAGAGCAGCCGCTGCGCCGGGGTATCGGCATCGGCCCATTGGGCCTCCAGCCGCTCGTACCAGATGCGCTCGCGGGCGCGGCGCAGGTGCACGAGCAGCAGGCCGCTCTTTACCGTCGTCACCAATAAGGAGCCTTGCACGGATAATACCGGCTGGCCGCCCGCCGTATGCACTTCTTCCGGCGCGGATGCTTCGGAGCTCCTCATGCTGAAGGTCATCTGTGCCGGCGGCAGCGCGGGGTCGTGCGCCGGCCCTTGCAGGCTTTCCGGCGCGGGCGCGGTGAGGCCCTTGTAGGCATCGCGCCAGCTTTGCGCCTCGGCGGATGGGGCTATGCGGTGCGCCTGGTTGGGCGCGGAAAATGAATTGTACAGATAGCCGCTCTTCGTCGCGCCTTCCTCCTTTTCTGTAACGGGCAACTGCACGGATGGCAGGGATTGTATCTCGGGATTCAGGGAGAAGTCCAGAGACGGCGAGATGTTGTAGCGCGCCAGCGCATGCTTCACCGCCGCCTGCAGATAGGCATACATCAGCCGGTCGTCCTCAAACTTTACCTCCTGCTTCGTAGGATGCACGTTTACATCCACACGCGCCGGGTCTATCTCTAAGAAAAGCACGTAGAACGGATATGCATCCTTCGGAATCAACGGCCCATACGCCGTGCTCACCGCATGGTGCAGGTAAGGCGAGCGGATAAAACGGTTATTGATAAAAAAGAACTGGCTCCCCCGGCTTTTGGCCGCCGCCTCGGGCTTCCCGATGAAGCCCCTGATCCGCAGCACATCCGCATCCTCCTCCACCGGCACCAGATTCCGCGCAGCGGAACTCCCCAGCAGGCCCACGATCCGCGTCTTTAGATTGCCCGGCTCCAGGCGCATTTGCGCAGCATCGCCGTGCCACAGCGAGAAGCCGATCTCCGGATACGCCATCGCCACGCGCGTAAACTCGTCCAGGATGTGCCGCATCTCGGTGCCATTGCTTTTCAGGAAGTGGCGGCGGGCGGGGACGTTGAAGAACAGGTTCTTCAGCATCAGGTTAGTGCCTTGCGGCGTCACCGCCGGCTCCTGCACCTTCACCTCCGTGCCTTCTATCACAATGCGGGTGCCCACGGGCGCATCTGCCGGACAGGTGCGCAGCTCTACCTGCGCCACGGCCGCGATGGAGGCCAGCGCCTCGCCCCTGAAGCCCATTGTGCGGATGGTAAAGAGGTCGGCGATGTCGGAAATCTTGGAGGTGGCGTGGCGCTCAAAGGCCATCCGCGCATCGGCCGGGCTCATGCCCTTGCCATTATCTATCACCTGGATCAGCTCTTTGCCGGCATCGCGCAGGTGCACCTGTATGTCGGTGGCGCCGGCGTCCACCGCATTCTCCAATAGCTCTTTGATGGCCGAGGCGGGGCGCTGGATCACCTCGCCGGCGGCTATCTGGTTGGCTATGTGGTCGGAAAGAAGGCGGATGACGTCTGGCACGGGGCGTAAAATTACGGCGTGCCTGCGCAGTTAAGCGACAGCGGGGTGTCAGGGTAATTCCTGCCACCGGTCAGCATTCTGATACAGGAGCTGGAACTCCTGCCGGGGGCGTTTCAGGATTAACTGGTACCAATGCCCGGGATCGCGCATGTCCACGCGGTAGTCGGGGGTTTCATAGTTGTAAGCGCCAAAATCCTGATACCACCACCAGGTGCCCCATTGGTTGAGGGTTACCTTAATGGTGCTATCATTGACTATTTCAGCCCTGGAGCCATCAGTGGGAGCTGCCATATTAAAGGCCGCGCCATCCCAGACTTTTTGGGGAAGGGGACTGTAAAGCACTTCGCGCATGCGCGCAAAATTGCCGGAAGGCCAGGCGTTAATCATAGGAATGCCTTTGTAGCAATAAGGCATGGAGAGCAGGATGGTCGTGCGCCCGCCGGAAGGCGGAACATTTGTAAGCAGGCTTTCCACGATGCGCTCGCTCGTCTGCCAGTGGCGTACGGTACGTAAGGTGAGGAATGCGCTCAGGCCGGCCCAGAGACCTACGAGGCCCACCATCATCCAGCGGCGTGGCAACGCATCGCCCAGCAGCGCCAGCAGCATAGATGCGACGGCCGCCGCAGGGTACAGGTAGCGGTTGCCGGAGAGGTCAAAGAGATGATCCAGGGACATGGGCAAAGCCATCGCTACGGCCAGCAGCATCCAGGACATCAGCAGGAGGCCCACCTGATCCCGCCCGTAGCCCTTATGCGCTTTGCGCAGCATCAGGAATAGCAAGGCCAGCAGCATACCATAGCTTACAATGAGCACGATGGTTTTTTCACAGATGCCATAGGCGCATTCCTTCCATAGCTGCGGCCAGAAGCGCCCGAAGAAGAGCAGGTGAAAGCTGTATTGCGCTCCCTTAATCAGATGCTGGCGCAGGGGAAATGCAAGGGCACCGCCCGTTCCGTGAGAGGCCCACTCACCATAAACATGGTGAAAAATCACCAACTGACATGCGATCATAAGCAGCTGCGGGAGCAGAAAATGCCGCCATGCCCGTCGAAGCACCGTGCCATTCCAGCCAAGCCGGCCGTAGTAAAGCAGGATAGAAGCGGTGAAGCATGGCGTGAGATAAAACACCTCCAGCGAGAATATAGACGCGACAAACAGCCCCGCGGCCAGCCACGGCATAGCGGGTCTGGGCGCATAGATAAAATCCTGCACACAGCGCAGGATGCCAAAAAGTAGCAGCAGTGCCTGCAGGTAATGGAAACAGGCTTTCCACACCAGCACCTCCGGGCAATAAGGACATAAACAGAATAACACGGTGCCCCAGAAGGCAATCCGCCGCGGGCGGCGCAGGGAGGCATCTTTAAACAGATTGCCGCATAGCAGGTACAGCAGATAGGCTACTCCGGCATGCATCGTGGTAAAGAGCAGGTGCCATGGCAGGCGGGCCGTACCGAATAGCTTATAAAATCCAAGCGTAATAAGCTGGGTAGTCTGGTACAGCGCATGAATGGTGCTGTGGCTGCGGTTCAGATACTCAGCCAGAGGCAGGGTATTAGCCTCGTGCAGCCAGTCGATAGCATCGGTGACAAACCCGGCACGCCAGGCCAGCGCATAAAAAATCTCCACTATAAGCCAGAAAGTGATAGCCGGGTAGAGGTATTTTCTTCGGTTGGCGGGGTTCATAAGCAGATGCGGCGCCAATATTAGCAATTAGGGTTAAAGCAAGGGTATTTATTGGGGATTTGCAACGCGTTAAAAGCAGTGCCACGCTTCTGAAACCCTTGCCGGATAAGGCTTTTTTCGTTATTTTCGCGTATAAATTAATTCAAGGCGAAAGCCGCGCCCGTCGCGCTTTCCAACCGTTCCTATGAGTACAGAAAACGAGGTTTTAGACGTCGCCCCAACCACCGCCACCAATAATGGCTACGATGCAGGTTCCATTCAGGTACTGGAAGGTCTGGAAGCGGTGCGCAAGCGCCCGGCGATGTATATCGGCGATATTCAGGCGAAGGGGCTGCACCACCTGGTGTATGAAGTAGTGGATAACTCCATTGATGAAGCCCTTGCCGGCCATTGCAAGAACATTGAGGTAACCATTCACGAAGACAATTCCATCTCCGTTGAAGATGATGGCCGTGGTATCCCCACCGGCATGCACCCAAAAGAAGGCGTATCCGCCCTGCAGGTGGTAATGACCGTGCTGCACGCCGGCGGTAAGTTTGATAAGGATTCCTACAAAGTGTCCGGCGGTCTGCACGGCGTGGGCGTGAGCTGCGTGAATGCGCTTTCCAGCACATATGCACACCACGGTTTACCGCGAAGGAAAGATGTTTGAGCAGGAATACAATTGCGGCATCCCGCAATATCCTGTGCGCGAAATCGGCACTATCCGACAAGCGCGGTACACGCGCAGCACTTCTGGCCCGATGCCACCATCTTCACTGTAACGACCTATAACCGCGAAATCCTCGCAGGCCGCCTGCGCGAGCTTTCTTTCCTGAACCGCGGCATCCGCATCACACTGACGGACCTGCGCGAGATGGACGAAGAGACGGGCAAGCCTTTTGTCGAAGAGTTTTACTCCGAAGGCGGCATCGCGGAGTTTGTGCAGATGCTGGACCGGAACGGCAAGCGCGACCCGCTGCTGCCAGACCCTATCTATATGGAAGGCTATGATAAGGCCAGCAATGTGGCGGTAGAAGTGGCGATGAGCTACAACACCAGCTACAACGAGCATATCTTCTCCTACGTTAATAACATCAACACCATTGAAGGCGGTACGCACGTAGCCGGCTTCCGCTCGGCCATTACCCGCGTGTTCAAATCCTACGGCGATAAGAACAAGCTGTTTGAAAAAGCCAAGGTGGAAATCACCGGCGACGACTTCCGCGAAGGTCTTTCCGCCATCATTTCCGTAAAAGTGCCGGAGCCGCAGTTTGAAGGCCAGACCAAAACCAAGCTGGGCAACAACGATGTAAGCGGTACGGTAAATACTGCCGTAGCCCGCGTACTGGAAGCCTACCTGGAAGAAAATCCGAAGCAGGCCAAGCTGATCATTGACAAGGTGATCATTGCCGCACAGGCCCGTGCCGCAGCGCGCAAGGCCCGTGAGATGGTGCAGCGCAAGAGCGTACTGATCCGGCGGCGGCATGCCCGGCAAGCTGGCCGACTGCTCTGACAAGGACCCGGAACGCTGCGAGCTATACCTCGTGGAAGGTGACTCGGCCGGTGGTACTGCCAAGCAAGGCCGCGACCGTACTTTCCAGGCCATTCTGCCGCTGCGCGGTAAGATCCTGAACGTAGAAAAAGCGCAGGAGCACAAGATCTACGAGAACGAGGAAATCAAGAACATGTTTACCGCCCTTGGCGTGAGCGTCGGCACTCCTGAAGACCCGAAGGCACTGAACCTTACCAAGCTCCGCTACCACAAGATCATCATCATGACCGATGCCGATGTGGATGGATCGCACATTGCCACGCTGATCCTTACCTTCTTCTTCCGCTATATGAAGGAGCTGGTGGAGCAGGGCTATCTGTACCTTGCGCAGCCGCCGCTTTACCTGGTGAAGAAAGGCAAGGAGCAGGAATATGCCTGGACAGAAGAAGACCGTAAAGCTGCGCATCGCACGACTGGGCAATGGCAAGGAAGACAGCGTAAACATCCAGCGCTACAAAGGTCTTGGTGAGATGAATGCCGAGCAGCTGTGGGACAACGACCATGAACCCTGCTACGCGCACGCTGAAGCAGGTAACCATTGACAGCATGCCACCGCAGACGGCGTATTCTCCATGCTGATGGGCGATGAAGTGCCGCCGCGCCGGGAGTTTATTGAGAGCCACGCGAAGTATGCGCGGATAGATGCTTAAAGCATAATTCAAAATGTAAGATGCAAAAGCGGCTGACCATTGGTCAGCCGCTTTTGCGATAGCCTCCAAACCTAAGTCCAAGGAATTTCTAAGCCGCGGCAACTATTACTGTACAATAAATGCCTTAGAGATGCTTGCGCCGGTTTCACCCACCAACTTCAAGATATAAGTCCCTGTGGACAATTCATCTATCGGAATAATGGTCTGGCTGTGCTTTTCTCCATGGCCCGAAATCTCGCGAATAACTCTTCCCTGCATATCAACAATTGTCAGCGCAAAATCCTGCGGCACATCCCACTGAATGTTGGCGGTAATAAAGTCCGACGCCGGATTAGGCGATAAGCTGAGGCGCGTGAGGCATTCGGTACCGGCCCGACGGCGGCAGGGCCGTAGAGCTCATAATAATTTCTGTAGCCGAAGTTGGTTTCCCATACACCCGCATTGTAATCTTCGTAAAACTCCGTAACCTGTTGCCCGTAACTGTTCGTATCTATTGTAGTGCGAAAACTAAGGTCAAAACTGTTAGTGGTAGTATTCCAATAATACAGGTTGTCAATGTGCCCCCGCGAAAGAGGTGTAGATACGACTACGCTGTTGAGCCTCCAGGTTGATGTGGCCGTATTCCATATGAATAAGGTATCAGTGAGGAGGGTACCGGATGATGAGTACGTGAAGAAATCTTTGTATGCCGGCTTCCAGACATTGGCTAGCGTGTCACGAGTGTCCCTGAAAGCTGTAGAAGTTGAACCATTCGGCACGTAGGTATTGCGGCCGCGCAGAAAAAACTTCTTCGCTGTTGTGGAATAGGCATAGCTGCTATCTTTTGTCGGAATTGTTCCCGAGGCATTATAGCTGGTAAGGATACTGTCGCCGGATATACGGAGATGTGTCGTGACGCTCCAGTTTATGTGCACATTTTTTGTATTCAACCCCTGCGCATTGTATTCGTAAACCTGATAAGAAGTGCTATCCCAGATACTGCCGCTGCTGCGCCAGCGCTCAATTGTGTACTTGATCATCTGATGGCTGGAGCTGAAGCCGTAGGTCGTTCTGGAATACACCGTCCAAACGCCTGTTGTTCTGTTCCTGTCCTCTTGAGCAAGACAATGGGGTCTCCGGACGCGTCGTAGGTTTTTGAAAGCCGGCCAGTGGTATCATATAGGCCTGTTGCCGTATCGCGGACGAAATCATAGGTCAGGTAGTTGCGCCCCTGCGCATCACGCAGTAAGATGGATTTTGCGCGGGGAATAAGGCGCCCGGATGGGATGTAGTAGCTATACGTTTCGGAAACCGAATCCGTGGCATTGTTCGGATAGATATAAACATTGGAGTCGCCTTCATTAAAGCGGCCCTGCACCCCTATGCTTGCCCTTAAACGCGAGCCTGAAGTACCCGCTGTCTTCTTTTGTGCAGATACTGCAGGCGCAGTTATTACAGCAATAGTAATGCTGCTCATCAGCAGCGCAGTCTTGTAAAGTTTAGTCATAGAAAAAGGTTTGGTGTATCAATTGCTTGGCGAAGCGCCATATAAATATCTATGTAAAAATTGTATTCAAGCATGATTTCTTGTTTTCCATTTTGCGCTTACGCCTTTTCACATTTTGGCTTAAGTGCTCATCGTAAAAAGGAATAGCCTGCTCTGCATAATATCGCAACCTTTGTCCCGACAACAATTACCCAAAAACCAAAATCACCATGACCAACCTGGACCGCGCACGCGACCTCTACGACATGATCCTCGGCGGCAAGCTGATGGATGGCTTTGAGAAGTATTACCACGAAGATGTGGTAATGACTGAAGTTGGCGACGAGCCGCGCAATGGCAAAAGCTTTAACCGCGAGCACGAACAAAAATTCCTGGAAAGCATTGAAGGCTTCCATGGCGCGGAAGTAGAAGCCATTACAGCATCTGAAGACGGAAATACTACCATGGTAGAAAACTGGATGGATGTAACCTTAACGGGTATGGGTCGCGTCAAGTTTGTCCAGGTAGCCGTACAGCGCTGGCAGGACGGGATGATCATTGAAGAGCGTTTTTACCACAAATAGTTTTTCTTTTGAAAAGGCTAAAGCGGTTGGCACAGTGCCAGCCGCTTTTCATATCCGCTCAGTTTTGAAGACTCAAAATTTATGTCCAGAATTTTTGGCAAGCTGCCATCCGGCGGTCGGCTGGCCCGCGTGAGAGCCTCGCCTCAATACAAGAATGGCAAGTTCAGCAACCAAAGCTTCACGCCCGACCTTTCCGAAGACGCCACTATGTGGAAGGTGCTCAAAGCCTACCGCAAAAAACCGGCGACGGTAAGGCCGCCTTTTCCCATTCCTGCAAAGAAGCCCGACTTCGCCAATCTGCCTAGGATGAGCCGGCCGTTATCTGGCTGGGCCATTCGTCATACTTTCTGCGTTTTGAAGGCCTGAATATTCTGGTTGATCCCGTATTAAGTGGCCGCGCCTCGCCGGTGCCGGGAATGGTCAAAGCCTTCGCCGGAACGGATATCCTTAAACCATCAGACTTGCCACAACTGGATTATGTGCTCATCACGCATGACCATTACGATCACCTGGATTATCATACGCTCCTGCAGCTAAAGTCCAAAACGGCGCACTGGATTACTTCGCTCGGGGTCGGGGCACATTTAGAATACTGGGGCATCCCGAACGGTAACATAACCGAACTGGATTGGTGGGAAAGTTTTGACATGCGCAACGATTGTAACATCACAGCCACGCCAGCACGCCACTTTTCAGGCCGCGGCCTGAAACGGGCTCAAAGCCTGTGGTCGTCGTTCGTCTTGCAGTCGCCGCGATACAAGTTCTATCTGGGCGGTGATTCTGGCTGGGATACCCACTTTGCGGAAATCGGCAATCGCTTCGGACCTTTTGACCTTGCCATTCTGGAATGCGGCCAGTATCATCCTTACTGGAAGCATATTCACATGATGCCGGAAGAAGTTGCGGACGCTGCTGTCGCACTCGGCGCTAAAAAATTGCTGCCGGTGCACTGGGCGAAGTTTACACTGGCGCTGCACCCATGGGACGAGCCGATAGAGCGCTTGGTAAAAGCCGCAGCGGGAAAGGCGTTTGAATTGCTGACGCCGCTGCCGGGTGAAACGCTGCTGCCAACCTCTGTAAACGCTTATGATAATAGATGGTGGCGGACACAAAACAGCATTAATAATCTATAATTGCGCCACATAATATTTGAAACATGGCAAAGAAAAACAATACCGGTGGTCTTGTCTATTCCACCAACCCCGACTTTCAGTCACAGCCGGATCTGGATGCGGTTGAAGCTACCACACTTCCCAAAGACAAGCAGAAGCTCCGCGTAAAGCTGGACACGAAGCAACGCGCCGGGAAGGTGGTAACGCTCGTGGAAGGTTTTAAAGGGAAAGCTGAAGATCTGGAAGCGCTTGGAAAGGAATTAAAGACTAAGTGCGGCGCTGGCGGGAGTGTAAAGGATGGGCAGATAATCATTCAGGGGGACTACCAAGAGAAAGTGATCGGGTGGTTGAAAGGTTGGGGATATGTGGGAGTAAAGTAGTTATCCGGCAAATGAACGTGTGCTTACATCAATAGCGACAATAACAAAAGCCGCCCGAAAAGGCGGCTTTTACATGAAATTTATAATATAATTCGGATGCCGATTACCAGTCCTTTTTGCCGGAGCTATTGCCATTTTTGATGGCCTGCTCCAAACCTTCCGCAACACCCAGCATCTTCTCATTTACCATCTGCTTGAACTTCCGCGCGGCTTTATTTTCACGTTGCTTGGCGTATTGCGTATAGGAAATAGTCTGTAGCGATGTGCCTGCGCCTGTGACGTACATTGCATTGATAATTATATTATCAAAACGCACTTTGTAACGGCCGTCTTTGAACAGGACATTCAGCTTAAAGTCAATATTACCGGACGTAATAGCCCAGCCCCAGCCCTTTGTCTGATCCAGCACAACGGAGGCAGTATTGATAATGGAAAGGTCTTTCTCGTCGGCGTTGATGTTATTGTCGCTGGTCTTAAGGTTGCTAAGCACCCAGGTCTTGGCGCGCTTGAACATTTCTTCTTTAGCAATGCCCTCGATCGGCACGACCGCTTCATAATAATATTCGCCGGTAGCCTCGTCTTTGGTAAGAATTTCCTTGAATTCTTCTTTTTCTTTAGCCAAAGCCGTAAAGCCAAAGGCAAGGATAAGCGTCAGAACGCTAAGCAGATGCTTTTTCATAAGGTGTGGTGATTAGGGTGCAAGGATAAGCGCTTTTTATTGCCTGGCAAACAACGGATTACACTATATCGTTGCGACATGACGTCTATACCGGGCGGAGCCGTGCCAGGTATTGATCATCGCCATCTTCAAAGAGCAACTCCGACTTCCATCCCTCTTCTCCCGCTACGCGGCGCAGCGTATGAAAGTCAATGTACAGCCAGGAAAACGGATTGGTCTTCCGCCGCTTATAGCCATACCGACACTGGATTTCGCCGTAATAATGGTCCGTCGGCATCGGATGCTCTTCATACATATAGGCCACATCCGAAGCGTCAAAAATCAATTGGCCTCCAGGTTGTAATAGCCCCCTTGCATGTTTGAAAAAACCCTGGAGGCCTTCTATGCTGCCGGCCAGTCCGATGCCGTTCATGAGCAGTAATAGTGTATCGAAACCGCCTTGGGTAAAGCCGTAAATATCTCCGCAGATTGTTTTTTGAACACCACGCGCCGCCATCACCCGAACTGCGCCAGCCGATATATCTATTGCTCTAACATCCTTCCCCATGCGCTGTAGTTCTAGCGCATGACTCCCGGCACCGGCACCGATATCCAGCACTTTACTCCCACATTCCTGCAAGGCGATCTTTTCTAATTCAGGCATGGCCGCCCGGTCGCGGAAGTAAACAGATACGTCCATTTCTACTCTGGGTCCAAAATCATCATATACCCAAAGCTTAGCCGGAGCCATATTGAAATAGTAATCGGCGATGGCGGCGCCAAGAATGTCCTCATTCATCAGCGCAACAATACAACCATCCGGGTAATAGCGCCAGCCAAGCTTCAATTACCTTTGCACCCATCATGCCGCAATTTCCGACATCACCCTGCTCAACGAAAAAGAAACCCGCGCCGGCTTTGGCGAAGGCATCCTCGAAGCAGGCCGCCGCAACCCCAATGTAGTCGCCCTCACCGCCGACCTCGCCGGCTCGCTGAAGCTCGGGCCGTTTATGAAAGAATTTCCGGAGCGCTACATCCAGTGCGGCATTGCCGAAGCCAATATGATGGGCGTGGCCGCGGGCCTGACCATCGGCGGAAAAATTCCCTACACCACCACGTTTGCCAACTTCTCCACCTCCCGCGTTTACGACCAGATCCGCCAGAGCATTGCTTACAGCGGTAAAAATGTAAAGATCTGCGCCAGCCACGCCGGCCTCACCCTTGGCGAAGACGGCGCTACGCACCAGGTGCTGGAAGACATCGGCATGATGAAGATGCTGCCCGGCATGACGGTGATTGTGCCCTGCGATTTCAACCAGACGAAGGCCGCTACGATAGCGATTGCTGAATATGATAGGACCGGTTTACCTCCGCTTCGGCCGCCCCAAATGGGCCAACTTCACGGCCGAAGACGGCTCGGATTTTCAGATTGGCAAGGCACAGCTTTTGGCGGAAGGCACTGATGTGAGCATCATCGCCTGCGGCCACCTGGTATGGATGGCGGTTCAAGCGGCACAGGCACTGGCGGAAAAGGGCATTTCTGCGGAGGTAATCAATATGCACACCATCAAGCCGCTGGACGAAGAAACCATTCTCCGTTCCGTTTCAAAAACGCGCTGCGTAGTTACGGCCGAAGAGCATCAGCAGAATGGCGGGCTTGGCGAAAGCGTGGCTGGTGTACTGGCGAGACATATGCCATCGCCAATAGAAATGGTGGCCGTTCAGGATACTTTCGGTGAAAGCGGCACTCCGGCGCAGTTGCTTCAGAAATATGGATTGACAACGGAAAACATCATCGGGAAAGCGGAGACGGTGCTTTCCAGAAAGTAATCATCCCATTGACTTCATAAATAGCTTCCCTTCAACGGAAGCTATTTTTATTTCAAGTCTACAACTAAAAATACCACGAAACGAGTAGGTATTTGTCAGATTTAATTGTAGAGGTTTGCATTTGAATAACAACCTTGCATTAAATCCTCCACTATGAAACGTATCGCTACGCTACTTGGCCTGACATCCTTTGCGCTCAGTGCCCATGCCGCTGTCCTGACTGTCAATAATAACAACCCCTCACCCGGCCAGTATGCGCGGCTGGATACAGCGCAGGCACACGCTGCTCCGGGCGATACGCTGCTTATTACCGGCTCACCTTACAACTATAACAGCCTCACCGTTACTAAGCGCCTCACGCTTATTGGCACCGGTCATAAGCCCATCGGGGACTTTCCGGCAACCAGCAAGCTGGACGATATCAGCTTTAGCGGAACGAATACCGACCTGTATGACTGCAATTTCATAGGTCTGGATGTGAATGCCATTAACTATGACGTGTCCTACACACGCCGTGGTTATGTAAGCCGCTGCAAGCTGCGCTCGGGCATTTATTTCTATGGAAATATGGACAGCATGCTCTTTGAGGGCAATTACTTTGAGTCCTCCAGCTACAATATTTATGTGTACACCTCCTACATCATAGATAATATCACGGTTAAGAACAACGTCTTCAACGGCACTATTTATAATTTTTACCCCGGTGGCGGCGGCAATAATATCTACTTTGACAACAATCTTTTTCTGGTGAATGGCTACGTATTTGTAGCCAGCAACCGCTGGATGCAATTCCGCAATAATATCTTTTATCGCGCGGACCCAAATAGCGGCGGTCTTTCCAGCACCACGTTTAATAACAATATCAGCTATCAGTCCTTCAATAGCACCGCATTCCCGACCAGCAACAGCAATACATCAACCAACAATCTGGTTAACACCGACCCGTTGTTCGTGTCCTTCCCTTCCGCCGGCGATTATTACAGCTACGCTTACAACTTCAACCTGCAATCCACCTCGCTGGCGAAGAATGCCGGCACAGACGGCAAGGATATTGGCTTGACCGGCGGTTCCGGCTACTTCCAGAAATGGGGCATCCCCAACATTCCGCAAATCAACCAGTTCAGCATCACCAGCCCGGCAAACGCCACCGTCGCGCCGGGGGGCACGCTGCAGATTTCCGTCATGTCCACCATCACGCGCTAAGAAAAGTGCAGCACGCTAACTTTTTAACCGCGCATCATGATGAAGCGAAGATTTTACCTGCTTCTGCTCCTGCTTTTCGGCATGAGTAGAGCCGCCTCGGCAGCCGCTGATTCCGTCCGGCGCTTTGAGGCATTCATTGACACAGACCCGGGCTTCGGCAATGGCAGCATCTTTACTGTGCCTGCGGCCAGCCAGCGCGATACGGTTTTGCAAAGCCTGACGGTAAATGTGCCCGCGGCAATAACGCCGGGTAGGCATACCCTTTATATCCGCAGCTATGCCGATACTTCAGGCGGTGGCGGACATTGGAGCGCGGCACAAGGCCGGGCTTTTTGGGTGCCGGAAAAGATTATTGCCGCCGAGCGCTTCTTTGATAATGATCCCGGCTTCGGGTCCGGCACGCCTATTAATGTCGCTACACCATCCGATACTGTTACGCTGTCCGCATCCGTCCCAACAACGGGGCTAAGCAGCGGCTGGCATATGCTCTACACACGCACCAGGACCAATGCAGGCCGGTGGAGCGCAGCGCAGGGCCGCCGCTTTTTTGTTGAAGATGCCATCACTGCCGGAGAATACTTTTTTGATACTGACCCCGGCGTAGGCAGCGGCACCGCATTCTCCGTGACAACGCCGGACGATACCATTTCCAAAACGCTCTCCATCGCTACGCCTTCCGGCATGGCCGATGGCAAGCACATCCTCTACGTGCGCACCAGGAGCGGCGGAAAGTGGAGCATTGCGCAGGGCCGCGACTTCTTTGTGCTGCCGCGCATCAATGCCACCGAGTATTTCTTTGATAATGATCCCGGCGTCGGGAATGGCGTTGCGCTGAGCGTAAGCCCTGTTTCGGATACGGTGAATGGCAATTACAGCATCTCTACAACCGGCCTTTCCGGCGGGCAGCATCGCTTGTATGTGCGCTCGCGCTCTGTAAGCGGCCGCTGGAGCATCGCGCAGGAGCGTGCCTTCTATGTGCGCCCGAAGCTTGTAGCCGCGGAGTACTTCTGGGATACCGACCCCGGCGTGGGCGGCGGCATTGCGCTTTCACTTGCTACGCAAAGCGATACCGTGACGCAGAGCTACACGATTAAAGCGCCTTGCCTCGCACCCGGCACGCACCACATTTACATCCGCACAAAGGATGAGTTCGGACACTGGGGCATTGCGCAGGAAGACATGGCCACCTTCTCCAATCCTGCCGTTGCGGCTACGGCTACTTACCCCGGTCCGGGCCCGTACGGCACACCGGTGAAGGTGCTGGGAGTGGTGGCATTGCGCCGTACACGTATAAGATGGGCAGCGGCGCGGCCAGCGCAGACAGCCTCTTCCTCGCAGCCAACGGCGCAGCGTCTGTCACCTTCACCGCCATTGATACCTGCGGCTACAGCGGCATAACAACGATTGCTACGCCCGCGAAGCCGGTCATCATTGCCGGCGGCTCCGGCGGCAGCGGGAGCGTCTCGCTCTCCGGCTACCGCTTCTGGACCTATGTGCAGGATGGCAGCGGCAACATTATTGGCGCGGTGCGTGACAACCGGCGGAATCTCGGAACGGTGAGTATGAGCTTTCTCAAGAATAACTCCGGCACCGTGCGCTCCTATCCCGTCAATGGTATCAAGTATCTGGATCGCAACTGGTACGTCACATCCGCCAATGCGCCCGGTGGCGCAGTGGGCATGCAGCTTTTTGCTGTAGACAGCGAGTTCAATAAGCTGGATGCCGCAGACCCCTTCATTAATTCCAAGACCGACCTGCGCATCAACAAGTACAATGGCCCCAATGAAGACCTGAGCGTGAACAATAACACCGGCGGCACCTATACCTTGTTGATGCCCGATTCCATCGCCACGTTCACCGGACAAACGACTCCCGGCAATGGCTATGCGCTGGCTTTCTCCGTCAGCTCTTTCAGTGAGTTTTATGAAAGCCGCAATACCGCCGTAGCCCTCGCACTGCAAAGTGTGGATTTGAAAGCAAGCAAGATGGGCAATGCCATCCAGCTTAACTGGCACACCGAAGGCGAGAAGAACACCGCTATTCATGCGCTATCGCGCGGCAAGAGCAACGGCTCCTTTGAAACGCTTAATACACAGGGCCCCCTTCCCGGCACCGTCAACGACTACCACTTCATAGACGAAAGCCCGCTGCAAGGCGCCAACTATTACCGCGTAGCCGTTCAGGACCGCGATGGCGAGGTGCATTACTCCCAAATCGTCCTCGTGCAGATGAGTGACTCGCGGATGCTCACCCTCTCGCCCAATCCGGCGCATGATGCCCTTCGCATTACCGGATTGGAAAGCGGCGATGGTATCTCGCTGCGCGATATGGCAGGCCATGTCGTGTGGCAAAGCATTGCCGCAGGCACCGAGCTCTCCCTCAACACCGCCCCATTTGCGGCAGGCGTGTATATGCTCCATGTAGATGCAGCCGATGGACTGCGCACGGTGCAGCGACTGGAAATTGTGCATTAAAAACGGTCAGCCCCTATAACCCGAAAGGCCCCGCAATTGCGGGGCCTTTTTTTATTTATGTCAGGTGGTTCCCGTCATGCCGAACCCTGAAATGAATTCAGGGTTCGGGTTGACGGCAACGGCTTTTCTAATTGTCGCTGTTCAGCGCCGCCCAAAGTACATCCTTCAACTCCGTGATGCCCTGGTTGGCCAGAGATGAGATAAACAGCACGGCCATATCATCAGGCAGGCCCGCGCGGATTTCCTTCTTCAGCTCATCATCCAGCATATCGCTCTTGGAGATGGCTATGATGATGCGCTTGTGCAGCAACTCCGGGTTGTACTCTTCCAGCTCATTCCGCAGAATGCGGAATTCCTGCGCATGGTCGTTGCTATCCGCGGGGATGAGAAACAGCAGCACCGAGTTCCGCTCAATGTGCCGCAGGAAGCGGTGGCCGAGGCCCTTCCCCTCCGCTGCGCCTTCAATGATGCCCGGCAAATCTGCCATCGCAAAAGACCTTCCATCCCGGTACGGCACGATGCCGAGCTGCGGCGTCAGCGTCGTAAATGCATAGTCTGCAATCTTCGGCTTGGCTGCGCTTACCACACTAGCAGGGTGCTCTTGCCCGCATTCGGGAAGCCTACGAGGCCCACGTCTGCAAGGATTTTCAGCTCCAGGTACTTCCAGCCCTCCGCGCCCGGCTCGCCCGGCTGCGCGTACTCCGGGGCCTGATTGGTAGCCGTGGCAAAGTTGCCATTGCCATTGCCCAGGCCGCCGCGGCCGCCACGCACCCAGATTATTTCCTGGCCGTCCTCCAGCATCTCCGCCTCCACCTCGCCCGTCTCCTCGTCCTTCGCTACGGTGCCGAGGGGCACTTCTATGATGATGTCTTTGCCGTCGCGGCCGGTCATGTTGTTTTTCATGCCATTCTGGCCAGGCTCGGCGAGGATGTTTTTGTGGTAGCGCAGGTGCAGGAGCGTCCACAATTGCGCATTGCCGCGCAGGATGACGTGCCCGCCGCGCCCGCCATCGCCACCATCGGGGCCGGCCATGGCTTTAAACTTGGTGCGCGCCATGTGGCTTGCGCCGGCGCCGCCCTTGCCGCTTTTGGCGAAGACGCGGATGTAGTCAATGAAGTTGTTTCTTTCCACCCCTGCAAGTTACGCTTGCCCATTCCCGAAGGAAGACCTGAGAATTGAATTGGCATTTTGAATTGTCCATCCAGGCCGGGTCTGATGTTTATCTATAGCTATGTCCAAGTCTATCCGCGCGCTCATTCTGCTCATAATGCTTGTCGCGCTGGTATATGCCTGCTTTGAAATAGGACGCCACGCTGGAAGGAGTGATGTGCAGACACAGCTTATCCAGAACCACTCCTTTGTACGCGACATTGCGGAGCTGGCGGCACTGGAGGTGAATGGCATTGCCACCTTTACCTCCACCAATGTGACCAATGACGGTTCCCTGAGCGATGCCATCAAAAAGCTATTTACCGAGCAGACGGTGCGTCTTTCCGTGCCTTACACTGCTAAGTACGGCGTTGACCTGAGCGATAGTACGATGCGCATTGAGCGCGGCGATTCCGGCGCTGTGCTCATCTATCTTCCGGCGCCGGCGCTGCTTTCTTATGAGTTGCGCATGGACCGGCTGGAGGTGAGCAGCCGTGAGGGCCTGCTGTTATCTGCACGCCCGGAGCTGTTCGCGCGCTACCAGCAGCAGCTTTACCGTGAGGGCCGGGCGCAGCTGCAGCGCAACGGTGTGTACCGTACTCAAGCGGCGCAAAGGGTAGCGCGCCTGCTGGAAAAGTACTTTGCCGCTGCGGGACTGCGGGCGCGCTGTGTGTTTGCCCTGCCGACGGCCGTGGTGATGCCAGGCCAATAGCGTCACAACTGTGCCTTGTAATGGATGGCTATTCTGATTCCCGATGCGCTGCAATAAGCTGAGGATTAAGCTGAATGGCGCCGCAAAGCATGCTGAACCTTTCCGGCACATAAGCATAATTGTATATGATGAGTACTCTGCGAACTTGTCAAGTGCCAAAATGCCATTTGTTTTTGATTTGTCAACTTAACAACTTTTCAACCTATCAACTTATTTCGGCTAAATTTGCCGCCTTCATAAAAATCCCTACAACACACACAATAAGATGGCGGTAATTCAAAAAATCCGGGAGCGCTATGCGAAAGTGGCAGGTGCGGTCATTGGTCTCTCCCTCGTGGCATTCATCGTTTCCGAAGGCGTGAACGGCACTTTTGGCAACCTCTTCGGCTCCGATACGAGCGTGGCTAAGGTGGGCGGTGAGAAGATAGACGGCCGCGAGTACGCCGAGCTTACCAAAGAATACATTTCCCTTTCCGAAGTATTCCGCAAGGGCCAGCCGCTCAACGAGAGCGAGCAGGCGCAGCTCCGCCAGCAGGTAATGGACCAGATGGTAACGGAGAAAATCACTGAGAAAGAGTGTGAGAAGCTGGGCATTGTAGTGAGCGATGCGGAGCAGAAGGATATGATTTCCGGCGCCAATCCTGACCAGGCGGTGCAGCAATTCTTCCAGACCATCTTTGGCGCGCAGCAGTTTGACCCGCGCATGGTCAAGGAGTTTGAGACGCAGGTAAAGAAGGCTGACGAGCCAAAGCTTCAGGAGCTGGGCCAGCAGTGGGAATCGCTGAAGAAGTTTGTGGTGCGCAGCCGCCGCATCCAGAAGTACAATGCCCTCATTGCCGGTTCTGCCTATACGCCAAAGGCGATCCAGATGCAGAATGCCAAACTGGAAGGCACAATGGCGGGCTTCCGCTACGTGAAGATCCCGTACACGACCATTCCGGATACGCAGGTGCCCGTCAGCGATGCCGATCTGAAGGATTATATGAACCGTCACAAGGCGATGTTTGAAAGCGACCAGCCGACGCGCGCCATTGACTATGTCACTTATGATGTAGTGCCTAATGAAGAAGACACCGCCAAGGCCCTCGGCGCGCTCCAGAAGCTCCGTGACCAGTTCGCCGCAGAAAGCAACAACGAATCTTTCGTGAACCGCAACTCCGAGGAGCGCTATGCCAACACTTACGTAAACAAAGCCCGCTACATGAGCAGCATGGCCGATACCATTCTGAAGAGTGGCGTAGGCAGCGTGACAGGACCATTCTTTGAGAATGGCAGCTACAAGATGGTAAAGGTGACAGAGCGCAAAGACCTGCCGGATTCCGTGAAGGCGCAGCACATCCTCATTGCCATGCAGAGCCAGCAGAACCCACAGGGCCTCAGCGATACCCTCGCGCACCAGCGTGCGGACAGCCTCATGGCTGCTATCAAGGCCGGCGCCAATTTTGATTCCCTTGCTGCCAAATTTTCTGACGATCCCGGCTCTAAGGTAAAGGGCGGTGATCTTGGTTATTTCGGCTATGGCATGATGGTGCCGGAGTTCAACGAAGCCGTTTTTATGGGCGCGAAAGGCGATTTAAAGGAAGTCAAGACCCAGTTTGGCTGGCACATCATCCGCGTGACGGATCAGAAAAATTTCGCACCTGCGGTGAAGCTCGCTACCATTACCAAGAGCCTCAACATTGGGCAAAAGGCCGACCAGACGCAGTTTGCAAAGGCGAACGAGTTTGCCGGCGCCAACCGTGATGCCGCCTCTTTTGAGGCTGCGGTGAAAAAGAACAACCTGAACAAAAAGGTAGCCGATGCCATCAAGCCCGCCGACTACATCATCCCAGGCCTCGGCCCCAGCCGCGAGATTATCCGCTGGGCTTACGGTGCTAAGCTGGGCGAAGTGAGTGACCCCATTCACCTGGAAAACCGTTACGTGGTAGCCAAGGTAGCCGCTATCAACGAGCCGGGCCTGAAGGCGCTTGACGCCAATACGCGTCCGCAGGTGGAAGCCATGGTGCGCATGGAAAAGAAGGGCAAGATGATAGCCGACAAGTATAAGGGTACCAACCTGGAGGCCATTGCGCAGAGTGCGGGGCAGCCTGTAGGCATGGCGGATTCGGTGGCAGGAAACGCCTCTTTCACGCAGGGACTTGGCTATGAACCAAAAGTGGTGGGCTATGCGTTCAATGAAAAGTTTGCGCCCGGTGCGGTATCGCCGGCCATTAAAGGCCGTGAAGGCGTTTACTTCATCTCCCTGACGCACCGCGATCCGAACGGCAAGCCGATTGACCCGCAGGCGATTGCCATGCAGGCGAAGATGCAGGACATGCAGGCGAAGAACATGGTCGCCCAAGGCATTGGCGAGGCACTACGCCGTCGTGAGAAGGTGACTTTTAAGCCGGAGAATATCTACTAAGCATATCTTTTAATACATTAGCCCACGGTTTTAACCGTGGGCTTTTTGTTTTACAGGCATATATCAGAGTTATTCCATGCGCCCGCATGCTTATCGCCGGCGTAGTCAATACGAGTATATCTACATTTGTTTCATGAAAACAAAATGCTACCATCTTGTCGTCGCACTCGTATGCTTGTCGCTTCAAGTAGGAGCGCAGATATTTCCCGGCAGGGTGTATGATGGCTTTCCGAATGACTCAGCCGTCATTTCTTTTGCCAGTGACATTCCGGTGCACAGTCCAATTAATTTCTCCGTATCTGTAGACACGACTCATACAACACTATGGCACAGCGGCACTACGACTAAGGCGTTCTTTAATGCGGGTGCAACAGGTAGTCCCGGCATCATGACGGATACGACCATGCCCTACCCGGTTAAGGCCAACGACTGGATAGGAATTAAAATAATTAGAAAAACCGGCAGTGGCTTTCTAAACCCGATCGTTTCTTTCACGCACAAGTATCAAACGACAATGGGAAAGGATGGCGGTGCAGTAGAATATTCTTTAGACAGTCTGAATTGGTACAACATTACCAAAGGGTGTTATTTCAATGTACAGACCGATAGTTTTTATAAAGCTACCGATACGCTGCCGGGAAATATTCCTGCTTTTAGCGGCATAAGCGGATGGAAGCGATCCCGTTTTCAGTTTTTCCAGGGCTTACCCTTAAAGGGCTCGGCTAATTGCCAGTTAACCTTCCCGATATGGCTGCGTTTTCGCTTTGTAAGCGATACAACAGCAGATACATTAGCGGGATGGTTAATTCGCAGCATTACTGTTGAACAGGACTATTATGCCGGTGGCGTCAATGATATAAGGCCTTTGCCCATGCTGAATATATTTCCCAATCCGGTAGACGGCGGAATTCTAAGCTGGCCGCGTTTGGAAAACCAGGCGCAATACACGCTTCGTGTCATCAATATACTTGGCAATGTCCTTTATGAAAATGCTTACCAACGCGTTCTTAATATCGCCGCATGGCCTGCCGGCACTTATTATTATCGTGCGGATGACGGTAGCGGCCACGCATATGGAGGTTTCTTCCAGAAGTATTAGTGGATTCACCGACTGGATGTTGCACGCTGCGCCGGGTAGCTCCATGCTTATCACAGTATAGATTTTTAATGCGCGCCGTCGCTACTGGTTTAGTCATCCGCCACACATGGCCTTCGTAAATTTGAGGTATGCAAGCAGCAACTACCGCCGCAGAACCCATCCGTAATAAAGTGGCTGAGAGCGGCATTATCACCTTAGACCTTGCGCCGTTCATCCCCGCATCGGAAAGTCTTGCCGTCTTTGATCTGAAACCATTTCTGTTTATGGAAATGATTCTAAAGGAGAAAGACTACCGCGCCGCGCTTCAGACGCACGAATGGGCGCAATATGCGGGTAAGCACATTGGCATTACGTGCAGTGCAGATGCGATCGTTCCGGTCTGGGCCTATATGCTTGCTGCCACCTTCCTGCAGCCTATTGCCGCATCGGTGCATTTCGCCGCGCTGCCTGCGTTGAAGGGGGTAGTAATCACCGCTGCCATTTCTGCCATTAATGTGGCAGAATATGCGGATAAGCGTGTGGTGCTGAAGGGTTGTGGTGATATAGTGGTGCCGGAAGAGGCGTACGTTGCAGCTACT
This sequence comes from uncultured Bacteroidota bacterium, assembly GCA_963782125.1. Taxonomy (GTDB): domain Bacteria; phylum Bacteroidota; class Bacteroidia; order Chitinophagales; family Chitinophagaceae; genus UBA1952. The sequence goes on along the minus strand of CAWAID010000005.1, from coordinate 195,703 downwards.
GCAAAGCTTCGTCCGGTCGTAAAATCGCTTATGTATGGCGAGCCTTGCTCAACTGTGCCGGTTTATAAAGCGCAGAAAGTATAATTTGGCAGCTGTTTCCGCTCGTTCTCGCTGCGCCTTCCCATAAGATTACATGTAAATAGCAAGACAGGGATGTCGTATTATTGCGTCCCTTATTTTTTGTGCATTCATTTTAATTAATAACAGACCACTTAACCGACTCCCGCACGTCCCATGGAATCCGAAAAGACGACCACCAGCTCTGAAAATCTTCAGCCGCAAACCGAAGCTCCCGAAATGACCCCGCAACCAGAGGCGTCAGCTGCGGAAAGCAACACAGATAATTCGTCCGAGCCAACTGCAGCGCAGGCGCCTGCCGAATACCTTCCCGCAGATGCGCAACCGGATGAGCCCTTGGCCGCCGCACCTGCCGAAGCGCCGGCAGAACCGACCCCGCTTCCATCAGAAGAACAACCCGCAGCCGCTGCGGAAGGTTCCTGGTGGGACAGGCTGAACTTTGAAGGCAAAGATTTCACGGAGCTGCGTCCCGACGGCATGTTGATGCTCAAAGGCACGCCCTACGCACCGGAGCGTGAGCTGCAAATGCTGCACCCGGATAGTGCTGAGGCTACGGTTAAGGCATTGACAGATAAGTTTGGAGAGGTGCAGACCAAGGTTCGCGAGTTGGCGAGCGAGTGGAATCTTTCGGAAGATAAAAAGAAGCTGAGCGGCCGTGTAGAGCGTGTACGCGATTACCTGCTCCATGCATCCGCCATCGGCGATTTTGCGCCGCTCTACCAGCAGGTAGGCCTTTGGGACAATCACCTGCAGGAAGGGGCTGATAAAGCCTATGCAGAGCGCCTTGCACTTGTGGAAAAAGCAGAAGCGCTTGCTGCTGGAGACTTAAAGAAGGAAGGCCTGAACGAACTGCGCGAGCTAACGGAATCTTGGAAAGGCACCGGCTATGTAGATAAACTGCGCGCTGACGCCCTGTGGCAGCGCTTTGAGACTGCCCGCGATACATTTTACAACCGCCGCCGCGAACAGCAGGACGCTGAGCGTGCCGAGCTGCAAAGCAATCTGGACCTGAAGAATGAGCTCGTAGATAAAGCGGAACGCCTGGCGGCTTCCGACGACTGGAAAAACTCCACCGCCGCCTTCAACGAACTAATGGATGGGTGGAAGGCAACCGGTCGCACTTTTCATGACAAGAATGAGGCCCTCTGGCAACGCTTTATCACCGCCAAGAATGTATTCCATGACCGTAAGAAGGAGCATTTCAAGGAGATACAAGGTGAGCAGGAAGGGAACCATGAAAAGAAGGTGGCGCTGATTGCCCGTGCCGAGGAGCTGAGCGACAGCACCGATTGGAATAAAACTACCGACGCCTACAATGCGCTGATGGAAGAATGGAAGGCCGTTGGCCGTGTGCCTGCTGAGAAGACAGAAGAGCTGTGGGCCCGCCTTAGCGCGGCAAAGGACAAATTCTTCAATGCGAAACGTGCTCACTTCGCTACGATGCGGGTGACGTACGACGATAATCTGGCCCAGAAGCAGGCGCTCGTCAAGCGTGCCGAGACTATTCAAAACTCTTATGATTGGCGCGATGCAACGGATGAGTTTGCCGAGCTGATGGAAGAGTGGAAGAAAATAGGCCCCGTAGCCCGCCGCGATCAGAATGAGGCGCTTTGGCAGAGCTTTAATAAGGCCCGTAAGCACTTCTTCAACCGTAAAGATGAGGACCGTGACCGCCGCCGCAGCCACATGGAGCAGGCCCGTGCCGGCAGGCTTAGCCAGGTTCAGGAGTTTCTGTCACAGCTGCGTGCTGAGCTGAAAGAATTTGAAGAAGATCTTGCCGACCACCACGTGGCCATGGCCAACCTTGGTAGCAGCAAAATAGATGCGCAAATCCGCGCCAACCTGGAGCGCCTCATTGCACAGGGCAGCCCAAAGGTGGACAAGAAGCGTCAGAAGATTGCCGAAGTGGAAGCTCAGCTTGCCGAGCTGAACCGCGATAACAGCCGTAAGCCGCAACAGCAGAAAAAATCAGAACAAGTAAGGCCCGAGCCTGCCGCAGCCGTTCAATCGGTTATGCAAGAAGAGCCTGCGACGCAAGAGCCATCCGGCGAAGCCTCAATGGCTGACAAGCAAGGTGAAACGATTACGCAGGAGCCCACTGCAGCTGAAGCGGATCAGTCAGTTCCGGCAGCGCAGGAAGCCTCCGGTAATATGGAAGAGCCGGCTCCGAATACCGACCCGACCGGAACTAATCCTGATGATTTGCCGCCTGGGGCATAAAGAAAAGCTAACAGGCTTCTGAAACCTGTTGGGCCTTCTGTATAGCCGTACCTTCGCGGCACCTTTTTCCCTTCTGCGCAGCGCGTGAGCTTCCTTGACCGTTTCCTGAAAAAACGCAATTCCTCCGAAACGGGGGAGATGTCGTTCATAGACCATATTGAGGAGCTGCGCTGGCATATTATCCGCTCGCTGGGTGCAGTGCTCGTGGCCAGCATCGTGGTTTTTATCTATGCGGAATGGATATTTGAGCACATTATTACCGGCCCCACGCGTAGCGACTTCATTTCGTACCGGTGGCTTTGTGCGCTGGGAAAGCGCATGGGCACGGAGACGCTTTGCCTGAAGGATATCAACCTGACCCTACAGAACACGGAAATGAGCGGCCAATTTATGCTGTCGTTCTCCTCCTCATTCATGCTGGGCTTTATTGTCGCTTTCCCCTACATTTTCTGGGAGTTCTGGAAATTTTTGAAACCGGCCCTCAATCCCGAAGAGGCGAAGAACGCTAGCGGCATCGTATTGTGGAGTTCACTGCTGTTTGGTGTTGGAATTGTGTTCGGCTACCTGGTGCTGGCGCCCTTCACCATCAACTTCTTCGCCAATTATCAGCTTTCCCCCGACATCAAGAACATCTTTACAATTAAGAATTACTACGAGAGCCTCTCGGATATGGTACTCGGTATGGGTATCGTATTTGAGTTGCCTATTGTTGTATTCTTTCTTTCGCGGGTGGGCATCCTTACGCCTGCTCTGATGCGCAATCACAGGCGCTACGCAATAGTGATTCTCATCTTCCTGTCCGAAATTATTACGCCGCCGGACTGGTTTAGCTGGCTGCTCGTGTTTGTGCCGGTGTATATACTTTACGAAATTTCTATTAACATCTCCGCCCGCGCTGAGCGCGACCGCAAGGCCCGTATTGCGCGCATTGAGGCGGGAGGGTAAAAGGAATCGGCAATACGCATTTGGCAATAGGCAATCCGAAATCTGCTATGTCTCAATCTGAAATCCGAAATCCGAAATCCGAAATCAGCCTTCCCATCGCCATTGGCTCAGACCATGCGGGATTTGAATATAAAGAACAGCTGAAAGAACATCTGCGCACCGTACACCTTACGCCTGATGACAAAGGCACACACAGCGTCGACAGCGTAGATTACCCGGACTTTGCCCACCCGGTAGCCAACATGGTAGAAGGTGGTGAGGCGGCTTTCGGCATTCTGGTTTGCGGCTCCGGCAATGGTGTTTGCATGACGGCTAACAAGCATCGGGGCATCCGTGCGGCGCTCTGCTGGAGCGTTGAGCTGGCGCAATTGGCGCGGCAGCACAATGATGCGAATGTGCTGTGCATCCCGGCGCGGTTTGTTTCTTATGAAGAAGCAGTAGCGATGGTGGATGCTTTCCTCCAGACGCCTTTTGAGGGCGGGCGGCATGAGCGGCGCGTGGAGAAGATGGGCATGCTGGAATAAGCTTTAGTGAACCAAAGCCATACGCTCCGCTTCCTGCTTTAAGTAAGCATTACGCGTTTCAAGCAGCCGCCGCATATAGCGCCTCAGGAATAGTGCCTCGGCTACCTTGCCCAGAATACCCAGCGGAGCCTCAAAGGTAAAGTCGTCTGTCATGGAGGTTACGCCGCTTACTTCATTGAAATAATGGTCATGCCGCATTGACTTGAAGATGCCGCGAATCATTTCGTCGCGGAAATGAGTAAAGTAGTCAAGCGCCGTGATGCGCACCTGGAGTCTTTGTTTAATCCCGAAATGCCTCGCTTCCCAGGTAACCGTATCGCCCAAATCAAACTGCCCATTGCGCCTGCCTGCAATAACGCGCTCTCCCGTGTGAGCCATGCTGGCTTGGTGTAGCTCCGCGCTCAGGGAAAGCGTGAAGCATAGCTCCGCCGACGCATTGATGTTAGTTTGCAGACGGATGTGTGCCATGGACGAGCGAAGTTATCGATGCCTTAAAACGGTGATATTAAGCGCTTGAACGACTCCCCGAAACTCAAAGTCAGAACTTAAAAAGATCTTCAACCGCGCATTGTGGAAGTACGCGGGTGCCATCATGTAAAACGCGTATTCACCGCTGCGCACTCCGACGGGATTAAAGAGCCGGATACTCGTCCGCTTCGCGGAATCGCTATTACGTAGCTCCGCCGTCAGGTGGCTTTGCCAAAGATGGCCGGGCGCATCAATGCGCGCATTTATTCGCAGCCATACATCGCTATGTAGCGAAAGTGCAGTGTCTGCCAGAATTGCTGACGTGTTTCCAGCAAAACTGATCTGCTTTGGCTGGTGCAGCAGATGCAAGGTCTCCGCATCAAAGTTGGCCTCATTGTTCAGCCAGTCCTCTGTATCCATCAAGCTCATGTCCAGAGCCGATGGAAGCGGATTGAGATAAATGCGGCCATAGTAGCGACGGTTCATGTCACTATAGTGCAGTATAGTACTGTTGTACTGCACTGTCTGGAAGAAATTGACGCCGATCAGATAAATACCAGCGATCCACAGCGCATAGCGCCATCGATGCGCCTGAACGCGGGTCACAACGGCTGCCAGCGGCAAGGCAAAAACAGGATAGCTCTGTACCAGCGCGCGCGTGGAATAAGAGGCGCCATACTGCCATTCATCCCAGGAAATGATAATCCAGATATTGAGCAGGCAAAAGGCGAGCGCCGCCTTTCCAAAAGGAAACCGCTTGATAAATAACAGTCCGGCCACAAAAAGCAGTGTGACAGGTGTGTAGATAAACCAGCCTTTTTCCCAGCCTGCCAATACCCGCCACCAGGGATTTAAAAACACCCACTTGCTACCCACATCGTATACAAAGCTGCCGGTTACCGCTTTCCAATAAATCAACTGCGGCAGAATGCCGATGAGGCCGCCTAAAACTGCAAAGGCAATATGCCATTTGTGTGCGCCAACTATTTTCCATTTCTCCCTGCTTGCTTCTTTTGTGTGCAGATTCCAGAGCAGCGGAATGAATAGCGCAATCGCCTCCGTAGGCCGGCAAATAGCGGCGAGCCCTATAAGCCAGCCAATTGCAAACGCTAAGAGCGCGGCAGGTTTCTCGTGCCAGCGTATAGTAGCATTGAGCAACAATACATAAAGCGGGAAAATCCAGCCATGACTCAGGCCATTGTCAACGGCAGCATACTGGATAAAGTTGGTAGCGAGACAGAGTAAGAGCAGCGTAAGTGCCACAACATCGTCTCGGAACCAGCGCAGAAATATGCGCCGCAATAGCAGGAGCGCCAGACAACAATACAGGATTGCGCCAAAGCTCAGCGCATACTGATAAGGCGCCGAAAATCCATCGGCAGGATAACCGGCGGCCTTTGCATAGAGGTGCGCCGCCACAAAGAGCGGTGCCTGTAACAGCGCGACACCGCCCAAGTATTTGGAGACATTGTTGCCATTATCCAGCTTCACAGAAGGCATTGCGCCGCCACCGGTTACATTGTATCGTTTGTCAACGGAGGTGGCCCATTCCAGCTTTTTATAATCGCCGTAAATGGTAATTGCCGGCAGATAGAGATAATATCCGAAGGCGTCCCATTGGGTAATGATAAGCCCTTTGCGTGCGCCGCCAATGTCAGAATAATAACTGCGGTAGCCAATGAGCACAGCAGCGATCAGCAGACAGGCGGCAAGGGAGGCGCGGTGCTTCATATCGCCGAAAGATAAGCGGCTATGAGTTCTACATTTCACTAGAGGCTCAGCCGTACGAGTTGCAAATACGCGGCGCGGCAGGAAGTCGCCGCCGCCGCTGCTGTGGGCGCCGCTGCTCACACCACCTGTAGGCGTCAGCCGGCGCACATCAAAGATGTTTTTCACGCCGGCGGTCAGGTCTATGTGTCCGTTCCAGAAGCGCCGGCCAAGGGAGGCATCCAGCCATTGGTAGGCTGGCAGCGCCACATCATAGAGCGCTGTACCATCTGCAAGGGCACTGAGCTGACGAGTACTGCCAGTGTATTTATAGAACAGCGAGAAGTTAAGCTTAGCCTGCTTCAGCGTGTAGCGGGCAGTAGCCGTTACTTCTGCGGCATTAAAAGCCTCATAGCCGCTATCTGCTGCAAAAGTGCGCGTTAGGCTGCCGCCTGCTAAAAGATAAAAAGCTTTCCACGCACCTTCTGCCTGCACGGTGCCTATAGCATTTTGCTGCCGCGCAATGTTGGCGTAGACGCGGTAAATGCTTGTAGGGTCGGTTGTCGGATTTGCAAGCGAAATAACCTCGCGGACGTCATTGTAGTAAGCAGTGGCAGTAATGCCGCCTCGCCATGCATGTTGTTCCGGATATTGCCAGGAAAGAGAGCCCTGCAGGTGATGTCCTTGTTCCGGTTTTAGATCAGGATTGCCGAAGACGTGATGGTTTTGGTCCACGAACTCCAGGTATTGTTCTTTGAGCGAAGGCGCGCGGAACCCATTGGCATAAGAGGCACGCAGTTGCGTCCTGCTGCCCCCTTTATACAGCAGGTTGAGCGAGTAAATTAGGGGCGTTGGAAAAACGGTATTGTATGCAGCGCGCAAACCGAGCTGAACTGTGAGCTTTTCTTTTAAAAAATCCATTGCAGCGTTGCCATAAAGCGCATAGGCATCCGCAGCATGCTCTGCGCCGCCAAACTTGCCGCTTTGGGCGCGTTGCAGCAGCACATCATAGCCGCCATCATAGCGCAGCTTCCGGAACGTATTGGCGTAATTACTGCGCAGCGTTACATCGTCAAAGCGGCTCGTGTCTTGGGTGCCTTGCACCGTGTCGCGCACTTCTGCGAGCGTTACTAAATCCTTTACGCGCGATTCGCGGATGCGCCGATAGTAAGCGTAGCCATTGTCAAAGCGCCAGAGGCCTTTGCCGAGCTTACCATTCAGCAGCAGCCGGTTATTGCTGCGCGTTGTCCGGTAGTATTCATCCACCGCCGTGGCGAAGTAGGGATAGCCGATAACAGCGCCGTGATTGGCAATGCTTTCCTGTACAAAATCGGTGGCAGCGCTAAGCCCAAAGCCCGAGGCGGCGTTGTAGCGGTAGGCAAGATTGCCCAACCATTGTTCCTTGGGCTTGAAGGTGCGTGCGCGTTGCGGATATGCGGTGTCCAGAAAGCCGTAAGCATCAGAAAAATTTCTGCCGGCGCCGCCCTGGATGCTATGGCCCTTGCCAAAGCGATAGGCACCTGCCACATCCGCATTGTAGCGTCCGATATCTTCCCAGTTAAAGCCGGCACTTGCCTCTAGATTTTTTTTCGGCCTGGAGGTGATGATATTAATGACGCCGCCGAGCGCATCCGAACCGTAAACGACGCTCATTGGGCCTTGCACCAGCTCAATGCGCGCTACATTATTCAGCGAAAGCTGGCCAAGGTCTATGTTGCCATTCTCGCGGCCATTTACCGGCAGACCGTCTATTAGCACCTTCACTTTATCGCCTCCCAGGCCCTGCATCGTGATGTTGGAGCCGAGCACGCGGTCGTTGCCGAGGTTGATGTTGAGCTGGGTGCTCAAGGCGTCGGCCACCGTAATTGCGCCTTGCGCTTTCATGGCTTCTTTGGTAATGATGCGGTATTGCGCCAGCGCGTTTTGCAGCTTTACCGGCCGGGCCACGCCCGTTACGATGGTTTCTTCCAGATTACCGCCGGTAATGGCATTCAGGCCTGGTGTATCTGTTGCTTGCTTTAGCACGCCGCCTTCCTGCGCACACACGCATTGCGCGGTAGCGCACATTGCGGCAAGCAGCTGGAGGGAGTAAATCGCTTTTCTCAAAAACATCAACGCCATTTTCTAAAAACAAAAATGGAGCACAGACTGTAAAGACTGTGCTCCATTTTTAAAATAAAAAGGAACAAGATTAATGCGCTACCACCAGGCGGCTGCTTTCCTTCCAGTCCTGGCCAATTACCTGGATGGCATAGATGCCTGCAGTCCAGGAGGAGGTATTGAAGCTAAAGGCGTTAATGCCGCTCTTCAGGTCAAGGGCAGCGTTTTGAAGCACACGGCCAGCCATGTCTGTAACGATCATCTGCGCAGCGCCGGGCTTTTTTGCGTCCAGCATTAGTGTTGCATCTGCACCTGCAGGGTTTGGAGATACGGCGAAGGCATTCAGGAATGCAGTGTTGACACTTGCTACGCTCAGCGCATTCGCGACATCGCGCTTGCGGAATACAATCTTACCCTGGCCGGTGGGGCTGCTGCCGTCAAAGCGAACGAACTGAAGCTGATAATAATGCAGGTCCAGCTTTGACTTAACAATGTAAGAAGTGCTGTCGGTCATCACGTATTGGTTAGTTGACATGTTGAACGACTTCCAGTCTGAACCGATCTCGTCAGTCAGCGTTGTGCGGGTGATGCTCTTAGCGTTGGTGACGCCGTCTGGATCTACGTGACGGATGTCAGCAACTTCCGTATAAACGTTCGTAAGTACGCCTGTGAGATTGTAGGGCATAAAAACGCCGGGGCCTGCGGGTATCACCTGGCGGTATTGCGTAAAAAGCAGATCCCAGGTCTTGCGGGAAGGCTCGCGATCCAGTACCGTGTTTGTTGCAATATCGTAGTATGCAAAGAGGCGGTCAGCATAGCCAGTCCGGGAAACCGTTACGGTATTCTCATTGCTGCCGTCAAGCTTCGCAATTTTGAACGTATAGGCAATAGCGCTCTGTGGTGTGGATACGTACTGTTGCATCCAGAACTTGTAAGGAATGCCAGCCACCTTCAGCAGGAAGATCTTGTCGCCTGTTACATAGTGATTGGACATATTGTATTCGCCCCAGCCGTAGGAGAATGGGTCGGTTACAAGGCGGTTTTGATAGAATGCACCATTGCCCCAGCTCGTATCGGCGTTGATAAGTGCGAGCGACGGGTTGGTCTTGCCAACGGTATCTGACGTGGAGAGTGTAGCCCAGTTAGTGCTTCCCGCCAGACCAAGGCTGTACACCTCAACGCTCTTCTTCACATGATTGGCGCGAATGGCAGCATTGAACATCGGCTCTCCGAAAGTGGTCATCTGAAAAGCCAGATCCCAATTGTTGCCCGGGTTAAAATTTTTGGTGCCCTGACCCAGCTCATAGAACACGTCGTTGGCGTAGCCTGTGCCCATCGCCACGGAGTCATAACTCCAGCTTTGCGCTGATGCGGCGGAACCGGAGAGACTAATCAATAATACAGGTAGTAAAGATTTTAGTTTCATCTTATAAAATGGGGTGAGAATTAACAGGACGAAGGTAGCGGCATGATTTGCTGCTAAAGCCCTTGTCTCTCAACCTTTACAGAGAAATGACAGCAATCAGATCCAGCCCTTAGCCATGAGGTATTCTGCTATCTGCACAGCGTTGGTGGCTGCCCCCTTACGTAAGTTGTCCGCTACAATCCAGCAATTGAGCGTATTTGGCTGAGAAAGATCGCGGCGTATGCGACCCACAAACACCTCGTCCCGCCCGGCAGCCAGTAGCGGCATAGGATATTCATTGGCGGCAGGATTGTCCTGCAGTGCTACGCCCGGCATTGCCGCAAGTGCTTCCTTTACCTCCCTCATTTCAAAAGGGTGCGCTAATTCTATATTCACGCTCTCGCTATGGCCGCCCATTACGGGTACGCGCACACAAGTGGCTGATACACCGATACGTTCGTCGCGCATAATCTTCTGGGTTTCAACTCCATTTTCAGTTCTTCCTTTGTTGTATCCTTTTCCCGAAACACGTCTATTTGCGGGATAAGGTTAAGGTCTATGGGGTGCGGATACACATTTAGGTCCTTAGCGCCGGCGCGCTCGGCCAGAAGTTGCTTTACTGCTTTCTGGCCGGTGCCCGTCACACTTTGATAGGTGCTTACTACTACACGCCTGATACCCCAGCGCTGCTGCAGTGGATGCAGCACCATGACCATCTGAATGGTGGAGCAGTTGGGGTTTGCAATGATAAAATCGCTTTCCTCCAGTGCATCGCCATTTACTTCCGGCACAATCAGCTTCTTGTCCGGATCCATCCGCCAGGCAGAGGAGTTGTCAATTACCCGGCAGCCGGCCTCGGCAAACCGCGGCGCAAGCTCCAGGGATGGCCCGCCACCGGCAGAAAAAAGCGCCAGCTGTGGCTTGCGGGCAATGGCTTCTTCCGCGGTAAGCACCTTATACGCTGTTCCGTTGAAGGAAATACTGCTGCCTGCAGAACGGGCAGATGCCACAGGCAGCAGTTCGGTAACGGGAAAGCTCGTTCTTCCAGCAGGCGCAGCATGGTGCTGCCTACAAGGCCGGTGGCGCCTACAATGGCTACGCGCATGGGTAAGGGGAGTTTAGCGTCGGCAAAGCTATTTTATTTGCGCGCCGTTTCCCCAGATGAAAATGCGGGGCTATTATTTCGGTCATCTCTGCGGGGCTTGTCAGAATAACTGCCCCTGCTGCGTGTAATGATTAACGAATTTACTCTTTGCGCTGCTCAGAATACGCTGGCGGATAATTGTCTCCGGAAGTTCCAGACTTTGCCGGTCTGTCGCATCGCGGCAGACCACAAAGTACTTCGCACGGTTGACGGAAATACCGATCTTTTTTAGCTGCTCCCAGCCTAAGCGTCCAAATTGCCGCGCCTGAATAATGCGCTCCGCGCTTTTCAGACCAATGCCGGGAACACGTTTTACTAGCTCGGCAGGAGCTGCATTAATGTCAATAGGAAAAAGATGCAGGTTGCGCAGCGCCCATCCAAGCTTTGGGTCAATAGCGGTATCCAGATGCGGATTGGCCTCGTCCACAATCTCGTTAACGGCAAAGCCATAATTGCGCAGCAGCCAGTCAGCCTGATAAAGGCGGTGCTCGCGTAATACCGGGACTTGCGTCTGGATATGCGGCAACAGACTATTACCGTCATTCACGGGTACATAGCCAGAGTAATAGACGCGGCGCAGCCCATAGCCTTTGTATAGGTCATTTGCCCGGTTCATGATGGTCAGGTCGTTCTCCGGCGTAGCACCAATGACCATTTGTGTGCTTTGGCCGCCCGGCGAAAACGATGGCGTGGAGCGGATGAGCTTTTTCTGCTCCTTCATACCCGCAATCGTTTCACTGAGGTAGCTCATTGGCGCCTCAATATCCGCATAGTTCTTTTCAGGGGCCAGTTTTGTCAGGCTTTGCTCCGTTGGCAATTCAATGTTTACAGACAGGCGGTCAGCATAAAGGCCGGCTTCGCGCATCAGCTCCTGCGAGGCGCCCGGGATCGTTTTCAGGTGGATGTAGCCGTTAAACTTGTGCTCCTCGCGCAAAGTCTTCGCTACACGGACAAGGCGCTCCATCGTATAATCCGGATTCTTGAAAATGCCGGATGACAGGAATAAGCCTTCTATATAATTGCGGCGGTAGAAATTTACCGTCAGGTCAACTACTTCCTCAACCGTAAAGGCTACCCGCTTCACCTCATCATTAGAGCGGCGGCTAACGCAATACTGGCAATCGTAAATGCAGAAATTCGTGAGCAGGATTTTCAGTAAAGAAATACAGCGACCATCTTCGGTATAGGAGTGGCAGATGCCCATGCCGGTAGTATCACCCAGGCCTTTGTTCTTATTATCCCTCTTGGAACCGCTCGAAGAGCACGATACATCGTACTTGGCGGCATCCGAAAGTATGTTCAGCTTCTCTTTAATCCGTTCCCAATTCATGCACTGCTGGTTGTATTTAAAGATACAATCGGCAACCCGGAAATGTTGGCTGCAGGAATCTCTTGGCAAGGCTTTTGGCTAAAGTTTGTGGCAGGTGCCGAAGCGGTATTCCACTATCGGGTTACACTTCGGTCAGCAGCCCCGTACATATGAGCAACAAGTTGCTTCCGCTTCTTTCTGTCCTCTTTTGCTTTGCTTCCAACAGCGTCTGCGCGCAGCAGATCGTCGGCGATTCTGTCGCACACGATACCACTATCAGCAACCATGCGCTGGAAGAAGTAACGATTATATCCTCTACCCGTACAACACAGCGCCTGGAAAACGCACCGATCAAGGTGGAGGTGCTGGGCCCCGAAGAAATGAATGAGGAAAATTCCATCAAGCCCGGCAACGTTGCCTCCATTTTGGGCGATGTAAGCGGCATCCAGATCCAGCAGGCGAGTGCTGTGAGCGGAGCCAGCAATGTGCGCATCCTGGGCCTGGAAGGGCGATACACCCAGATGCTGCGCGATGGCATGCCGCTTTTTGAAGGGCTTTCCGGGGGCTTCGGCGTACTGAGCATCGCACCGCTGGACCTTAGGCAGATAGAGCTGATTAAAGGCTCTGCCTCCACCCTCTACGGCGGCGGCGCCATTGGCGGACTTATCAATTTTATTTCTAAAAGGCCAAAAATGACCCAGGAGGCGATTGTTACGCTGAATGCTTCTACGCTTGTGGAAAAAAACGTCAATGCCTACGTGTCTAAGCGCTATAAAAAGTGGGGCTACAACCTCTTTGCCGGGTTTACCGATCAAAGCGCGCAGGATGTTGATGGCGACGGCTTTACTGACTTGCCCGACAATACGAGCTTCAACCTGCATCCACGCCTGTTTTTTTACCCCAATGAAAAAACAACGCTGATCGTAGGCTACTATACCAATCTTGAAAATCGCGACGGCGGAGATTACGAGGCGATCCGGGGGCGCAGCGACTCGCTGGACGGCATGCCGCGCTATACCGAACGTAATCAGCTGGCGCGCCATACAGGCGAGCTGATTGCGGAGCACACTTTTGAAGGAGGTATTCGCGGTACGGTAAAGGGCACTTTCAGCACCTTCGCCCGCAACCTGACGGAGACGCCTCGCAATTTTCATTTCAAAGGGCGTCAGGACAATTACTACGCCGAGGCATCCGTTCTTATACCGAAAAAGTGGGTGGATATAGTAGGCGGCATCAACGTCACCGGCGATGCGTTTCACAAAGAAGCGCCAGCCGACATACCGCTCCGCGATTTTTCCAACAACGTCGCCGGCGCATTTGCGCAGGGCACGCTCAAGCTACAGGGTGGCACCAGCATTGAAGGCGGGCTGCGCCTGGATCACCACGACCGGTATGGCTTCTTTGTATTGCCGCGGTTTGCGGCGCTGTATCGTATCAATGAGCATTGGGCTATTCGTGCAGGCTATGGCGCCGGCTACCGCTATCCGAACGTGCTGGCGCCGCAGAATGTGGATATTCCGCTGGATGAAATTGCGCCCCTGCCGGACAACGTAGGCGCAGAAAAATCCTACGGCCTGAACCTTGAAGCAAACTACCGGAAGGAATGGGACGCGGAGCACAGCTTTTTTATCAATCAAGCGTTCTTTCTGACACGGCTGGAGCACCCGGTGACGCCGAAAAACTATTTAGCACCGGGAGGCGTAGCTGTCTTGTTTACCAACGAAGACCAGCCGGTTGAGACGCGCGGCTCCGACACCTACATACGCGCCATGCTTAGCCATTGGGAGCTGTACCTCGGCTACACGTTTACCGATGCCGTCCGGTTTTACGTGCCTGAAAATGCCAGCATCTCCCAATATCAGCCCCTTACGCCGCGCAACCGCGCCGCGGCAACCGTTGTTTGGGAGCCAAACAGAAGACTGGCGGCTTGGCCTGGAAGGCTCCTACAATGGCAGCCAGTATCGCGATTATGATACAAAGACGCCAGATTATTTCTTCCTGGCAGCCTCTGTTATGCGCGCATTTGGCAAGCACTGGCAAGTAGTGCTTAATGGTGAAAATCTGCTCGACTATCGCCAGACACGCGTAGAGCCGATTAACCTCGGCAGCCGGACGAATCCGTACTTCCGGCCGTTGTGGTGCCCATTGAGGGGCGCGTCATTAATCTTTCGCTGAAGTGGACATTATAGCCCTTACAAGGCAGAAACATGATACAGTGTACGGACTAAGCAGCCCCACATTTGAAATTGTAAAACATTATCCCCAACTTGTCAGAAATTCTACATCATGAAAACCAGCAATCACATTGTCCTCGTAACTGGCGCTACCGGCGGCCTCGGCACTGCCATGTGCAAAGAACTTTTTAATGACGGCTACCGCGTGGCTGCCAACTTCCGTAATGCGCAGAAAGCAGAAGAGTGGAAGGCAAAGATGGCCGCGGAAGGCATAGAAGCGACAACCGTTGAAGGCGATGTAACTGACTACGAAAGCGTTGGCAAGATGGTAGCAGAGATAGAATCCAAGCTTGGCCCGGTGGATATTCTGGTGAACAATGCCGGCATCACGCGCGACATCCGTTTTGCGAAAATGAGCGTGGAAGAATGGCACGACGTCATCAACACAAACCTTAATTCTGTCTTTAACACCACCCGTCACGTCATCAATGGGATGATAGAGCGGAAGTTTGGGCGCATCATCAATATCTCCTCCGTAAACGGCCAGCGCGGGCAATTCGGACAGGCCAATTACTCGGCGGCAAAGGCCGGCATGCACGGCTTTACCAAGACGCTGGCCATGGAAGTGGCGAAGTATGGCATCACCGTCAACACGATTTCTCCCGGCTACATCGGCACCGATATGGTGATGGCGGTAGAGCAGAAGTATCGCGATGCGATTGTAGCGCAGATACCGGTAGGCCGTCTTGGCGGCACGCATGAAGTGGCGCACTTAGTGAGCTTTCTGGCGAGCGATGAGGCAAGCTTTATTACAGGAGCGAATTACTCTATCAATGGGGGACAACACGTTTATTAATTCGGTCGGAACGCTAAAGGCGGGCTGACCGCAGCTATGTATCAGAGACGCGGGCAACGCGCCGCTACATTTGTGCAGCCATGGCAAAATATCCCCGCCAGCTTTCTGCAGAGCGCCAACAATACGGTGATTGCACTTTCAGAAACGGAAGTGGGTAAGCTCTATGTTGGCGATACTCGATCAGATATAGGCTCCGAGGCCGAGAAGATGAAAGCCGCCAATCTGGTGAATGGTTTAGTTGTGAATTTTCACCGACTGGATTATCACGAAACACTTCAGGCAGAAATGCTGGTGATGGAACGGCTATATCCGATTGACTACCGCGCATACGAGACGGAACGCCGGGAATTATGGCTGGAAGTGTTCAGCGATGAGTTGCGTCAATTACATAAAGCAGGCTTCGTGCATCGTGACATCTGCAGGCCCTCGGGCATTGGCGGTCAATACTTTGATAATGTGCTCCTGACTTAGAAAGGCCTGCGGCTGATAGATGTTGGCATTTCTGCATTGCGCAGTCAGGTCGGGGAGGCCATTTTTCAAAAGCAGGCGGCGCAGGAAGAAGAGGAACTGAAGAAGTTTGCTGAATACTTCCTCAATAGATAGCCTAAAACAGAAAAACCTTCCAAGTCGGAAGGTTTTTCTGTTTTAGTGAGTAAGGCTGCTATCGCGCCCCGACTATCCGATAGCTACACGCTTAAACTGTGTAATACCGAGGTTCTTATCTACGCTCTTGATGTAATCAGCTACGCTCTTGCCATTGTCTTTTACAAAAGGCTGCGCCATCAGGGTATTCTCTTTGAAGAACGCATTCAGCTTGCCCTCAGCTACCTTGGAGATCATTTCCTGGGGCTTGCCGGCCATCTTCGGGTCGGCCTGCATCTGCTCCATCACGATGTTGCGCTCGCGCTCAATCACGTGCGGCTCAATGCTCTCATGGCTGAGGCCCAGCGGGTTCATGGCGGCAATCTGCATGGCTACGTCCTTGCCGGCGGCGTTCACGTGCTCGCCTTTAGCATTGTTCATGCCTACCAGCACACCAATGCGGTAGTTGCCGTGGATGTAAGCCACTACGCTGTCCGCGCTTACCTGCTCATAACGCACCACGTCAATCTTCTCGCCAATCTTGGCTACGGTTTCATTCAGACGGTCAGCTACTGTAGAGTCGCCCATCTTCAGCGCCTTCAGCGCGTCAATGCTGTCGGGCATATTCTGCTCGGCGAGGGTGGCAAGGTCGTTGGCGAACTGGATAAAGTCGGCATTCTTGCTCACAAAGTCCGTCTCGGAAGAAAGCTGGATAATGATGCCGTAGTTGCCGTCTGCATTCGTACGGGCTACTACCACGCCTTCCTTTGCTTCGCGGTCCTGGCGATTGGCAGCTACCTTCTGGCCTTTCTTGCGCAGATAGTCGATGGCGCCTTCAAAGTCGTTTCCGCTTTCCTCAAGGGCCTTACGGCAATCAGCCATGCCGGCGCCGGTCTGGTCGCGCAGCTTCTTTACGTCTTGTGCAGTTATTGTAACGCTCATTTTCTTATTGGGGATTATGCTTAAAAAATTTGCCGCGCGAAAGTCGGGAAATTATCGGTGGCAGCCAAAAGGTGACCTATTCACGTGCCGAAATGGCGGCTCAGGTATTGCTAATGAGCCCCCAACTTTCATTTCTCAGCCGCACTGCCTATTTTAACGCCCGCTTTCGCCACCAACGCGGCCCATTATATTCGTACGCACATGCAATTTCAAAAAGCCAAGACCTATATCAACGGCCGTCTGCGCAAGGAGCTGCCGAAGCACCTGTCTTATCATAGCCTGGCGCATGTGAAGGACGTTTATACGGCCGCCGAGCGCCTGGCAAAGGCAGAAGGCGTGAAGGGCGATGATCTGACGCTGTTGCTCACCGCCGTGCTATATCATGATTCCGGATTTATTGTGCAAAGCAAGGAGCATGAGCAAATCGGCTGCAACATTGCCAAAGAAAGCCTGCCGGATTTCGGCTATTCGGCGGAACAGATTGATCGCATTTGCGGTATGATTATGGCCACGCGCATCCCTCAGACACCGCAAAACCTGCTGGAGCAGATCATTGCTGACGCCGACCTTGACTATCTGGGCCGGGACGATTTCTGGAAGATTGGCAATAAGCTGTTTGAGGAACTGCAGATGTACGGCATCATCCAGACGGAAGACGAATGGAACGCCCTGCAGGTGAAGTTTCTGGAGCAGCACCATTATTTTACAAAGACGGCTATTGACACGCGGAAAGCGCAAAAAGACCAATACGTAGCCATCATAAAGAGCGCGCTCGCACAGAAGAACGAAGCCTAAATGTCTCATAAGTATCCCCTTCCGCACCTGCTGGTAGATAGTTTGTATGTATTAGTCGGTGCGCTGCTGATGTCCTTCGCGCTCAAGAGCTTCCTGGTGCCCAATGGGTTCCTGGACGGTGGTGTTACCGGCCTTTCATTGCTACTGCACGAGAGTCTTCATACGAGCAATCTGACACTTGCCTTCATCCTGATTGCCACCAACCTGCCTTTTATCGTGATGGGGTACTTCTCCGTGAGCAAGACGTTTGTGGTAAAGAGCATCATTGCCGTCATCCTGCTGGCACTTTGCTTTACGCTTATTCCTTTTCCACATTTCCTGGATCCGCAGCACCTGGCGGAGGTCACAAGCGGCCATAGCGAGCATATGCTGCACGGCACGCATCTGCCGCAGGCTTTTGACAGAATCCTGCTCTCCATCTTCGGCGGCTTTTTCCTCGGCCTAGGCATTGGGCTGGGTATGAGGGGCGGCTGTGCGCTGGATGGCATTGAAGTGCTGGCGCTTTACACGCTGAAGCGCTCCTCGTTCACTATTTCCGAGATTATTCTGGGTATTAATGCCATTCTATTTCTCTTCGCGGCAGCCTTTGTAGGTCTTGACGTGGCCCTTTACGCCATTCTTACCTACTTCATAGCCACGCGCACAATTGATTATGTGATAGAAGGCCTGGAAGAGTTTACAGGTGTAACCATCATATCCGGCCAGAGCGAAGAAATAAAGCGGCGGCTGGTCTTTGAGCTGGGCCGTGGCATTACGGTATATAAGGGCGAGCGGGGCTTCATGAAGCAGTCATTTGATATAAGTACGGATGTAGATATCGTTTTCACGGTCATAACACGCCTTGAGGTGCGCCGCCTCCGCAATCTGGTACATACCATTGATCCGAAGGCGTTTGTTTTTACTAATACGATTAAAGAGGCAGCTGGTGGCGTACTGAAGCGGACGGCGCACCATTAGAAGGTCCGATGGAGGCCATTGTGTGATTATCTGCTCATAGCTAAGTCAGATGGACTACTGCTACCTCATGGACTGTGCCGGAGCGGTTAAAGGGCCTATTTTTGCTCCGCCATGCATTTTGAGAAGATAAAGAATAAAGGCCAGGCGCAGCTTTTCCAGAACGAGTTGATGGAAAACATGACCAAGACGCATCCTCTGGTCATTTATGCCCTTTATGTGCCGGTGATGATTGCGATGCTATACTACGGTGCGGCCTACAAAGGCCTCAGCGCCGGGCGCGAGGTACTGCTGTTTATAGCCGGAGCGCTGGGCTGGAGCATTTTTGAGTATGTGATGCACCGCAAGCTCTTTCACATGGTCGTGGAAAGCCCCCGGGCCCAAAAATTCGTCTACACGATGCACGGCGTGCATCACGAATTTCCGCGCGACAAGGAGCGCCTGTTTATGCCGCCGGTGCCCAGTATTCTGGTAGCGTCTATTCTGTTTTCGCTGTTTTATGGAATGATGGGTTGGGATGCCGTGGCTTTCTTTCCGGGCTTTCTGTTTGGCTACCTGATTTATGGCTCCATGCACTTCGCCATTCATGCCTTTGCGCCGCCGAAGTTCCTGAAGGCGCTCTGGCGCAATCACCACCTGCACCATTACAAGGCCCCGGACAAAGGATTCGGGGTAAGCTCCGTACTGTGGGATGTAGTATTCCGCACAGTGCCCGAGAATGAAGGACTGAAGAAATAAAGAATGCAGGGCTCATCCCAGCATCATTCATTCAATAAAATCTCAAGTTCCGAAAGCATCATTGCCGTTGCGCCCCAGATGAAGGAGCCGTCCGGCAAACGATAAGCAGGAACCGTGAACGTCACGCCGGGCATGGCGGATGGCTGCACCTCCGTTGTAATTTTATTAGCCGGATTAAACAGGTGCGCAAGAGGCGCTTCTATTATTTCCGAAACCTCATTTCTACTCGGCAAATAATCCGGCCGCTGATCACTCCAGGCTACAAAGGGATGCACCATGAAGTAAGAGACCGGAATATAAAGCGGCGTCAGCGCGCCGAGTACTTCCACCTCGCCGGCCACGATGCCTACTTCTTCCTCGGCTTCGCGCAATGCCGTTATCATCAGGCTGGCGTCCTCAGGCTCCAGCGCCCGCCGGGGAAGGAAATCTGTCCGCTATGGGCGCGGCCATCCTCCGTGCGGCGCATGAGTAAAATGTGTGGCTCACCATCCAGGGAGAAAAGTAGTTGCAGCACAGCGCTGTCCTTTGCATCGGGCGGAATAACGTCCGGCATTGGCCGCAGGCGGCCCGTCATACGCTCCTGTGCTTTGCGTCCGGGCAGCGGGCCAGCCAATTTGCTGCGGAGGGCGTCTATGATGTCGCGCATTGCGCTTACTAAGGTAGCCACTTCATTAATCAGTAATTTGCCAGCCGCACACACTTCTTATGCTTTCAAAGCTGATAACCACTACGGTCCTTGTCCTCTTTTTTTCTGTCGGGCTTCAGGCCCAGGCCATAGATACCTTTCGCAGACGCGAGGCGGGCGGTACGGAGTTCGTCCAGGTGGTTCAGAGCAATATCGTCATTGCCGAAGGCACCACTCGTAGCGGCTTGCGCGAAGGCGTTTGGACTGACTATTGGGCCAACCGGGTGCCGCACTTTGTTACTTCTTACCGAAACGGAAAAAAGGACGGTATGCAGGTAAATATGCGTCGCAATGGCCTGCTGGAAGAGACGCAATACTTCAGCGCCGATAAGCCTAACGGACCATATCGTCGCTATTATCCGGGCGCAACCATTGCCGAGGAACGCTATTATGCAAATGGTGAGCAAAGCGGCTCCTACACCAAATGGTACGAGACCGGCGCGGTGCAGGAACAAAGTAATTACAATCACAACCTGCGCGATGGCAAAACGATCTACCTGCTGCAAAACGGGACGAAGGTGGCCGAATACAACTATAACCTCGGTAAGCTGGACGGTGCGCAACTACTTACGGTGAGAATGGCAAGGTGACAGAATTTGGCAATTATGAGTCGGATGCGCAGACCGGACTTTGGAAAGAATACTACCCGTCCGGCAGTATCAAGGCTGAAGGCATGTATAAAGGCGGTGAAAAAATCGGCCTTTGGAAGCAATATGATGAAAAAGCAAAGGAACTGAAGCCAATTACCTATCAAACTAGCAAAGGCAAGAAGTAACACAGCATTCCAACACTCTAACGCTCCAACATTCAAACTCATAATGCCTCAATCCATCCTCGTTATAGACGACGAGCAGGCCATCCGCAAGGCGCTCAAAGAAATCCTCTCCTTCGAAGGCTTCACCATAGATGAAGCCGCCGATGGCGCAGAAGGCCTGAAGAAGATCAAGGAAGGCAATTACGACCTCATCCTCTGCGACATCAAGATGCCGAAGATGGATGGCCTTGAAGTGCTGGCCGCCGCGAAGGAAGCCAAGCCTGATACGCCCTTCATCGTCATCTCCGGCCACGGCAATATTGAGACTGCGGTGGAAGCAGTGAAGAACGGCGCCTTCGACTACATCTCCAAGCCGCCCGACCTCAATCGCCTGCTGATCACCATCCGCAATGCGATGGACAAAGGCTCCCTGGTAACAGAGACGAAGTCGCTGCGCAAGGCTGTGACCAAGAAAAGCAGCGCCGAGATGATCGGCGACAGCGCAGGCATTGCGCAAGTGCGCGAGACCATTAAGAAGGTTGGCCCCACAGATGCCCGCGTACTTATTACCGGCGAGAACGGCGTAGGTAAGGAGCTCGTGGCCCGCAGCCTGCACGAGCACAGCAACCGCGCTACGGGCCCGATGGTGGAAGTGAACTGCGCCGCCATCCCCATCAGAGCTGATAGAAAGCGAGCTGTTCGGGCATGAGAAGGGCTCTTTTACCTCTGCCATCAAGCAGCGCATCGGCAAGTTTGAGAGCGCGAGTGGCGGGACGCTGTTCCTAGACGAAATCGGCGACATGAGCCTGGACGCGCAGGCCAAAATGCTGCGCGCCTTGCAGGAAGGCCAGCATCACCCGCGTGGGCGGCGACAAGGAAATCAAGGTGGATGTGCGTGTGGTGGCCGCCACCAACAAAGACCTGATGGAGGAGGTGGAAGCGAAGCGCTTCCGCCTGGACCTGTACCACCGCCTTTCTGTTATCATCATCCAAGTGCCTTCGCTGAGTGAGCGGCGGGAGGATATTCCGCTGCTGGTGACACACTTCCTGAAAGATATTTCGGAGGAGTACAACCAGCCAGTGAAGGCGATAGATGCCGCTGCCATGGACGCGCTGAAGGCGCACGACTGGACGGGGAATATCCGGGAATTGCGCAATGCGGTGGAGCGACTGATTATTCTTTCGGAGGATGCTGTGACGAAGGGGGACGTGGAGCGGTATGTGGTGATGCGGTAGGTTTGTTCACGCCTTTTCGGCATACGACATACAGGCGGCTACCTGCTCACACGTGAGGTGTGGGTAGCTTTCCAGCAATTGTTCTATGGAATAGCCATTCGCCATCTTGCGCACAATGAGTTCAATGGTGATGCGTGTACCGGTAATGATTGGCTTGCCGCCCATTAATACAGGATTTCGGCCTATGAATTCGTTGTACTGCATGTACAAAAGTTACGGCGGCTGCAAGAGAGGATGCATAAACCTACTAAAATGTATTAGTAAAACATAATATATATGTGCGGATACAGTTGGTGCAGGTTTTTAATTAGCTTAGCGACATTATAATAATTACTCAATGAAATACATGGTTTCGTTCGCTTTAATCCTTGTATGCTTTTCATGCAACGCCCGGAAAAAAATGGAAAAAGATGAACAGAAGACCAGAGAGATTGTACAAGATTGGATAAAGAAATATGCCATGTACCCTGAGACGTATAAAGCAATCAACTTTACCAATTATCAGGTTTCATGTGAATGCAAAGGGGTAGTCATGCCTAAATGCAAAAATTGCGCATACTCATGCAGGCATCAATTTCAACTCAAGAATCGTGAAGGCAATCCTGAAGAGTTTGCGGCATATTTTACCGCTAACGACCTCCGATATGTGGTAATGATTGAAGAAACAAGAGGTAATACAACATCCGTTTGGCCTCCCGAAACGGAACTTTTTATGACGAGATTTGGTCGTGAACTGACGCAGCAAGACAAGACCGAAATGCTGAAAACTTCTGAAATAATAATGGAGAGAAGTTTAGAGGAATTAACGGGCAATTGATTGCTTGTCCTTAATGCCAAATTCAATCCGGCGCGGCATGACTGCAGTTTTTAATCCCCCTATACCTCCTCCAACTCCTGCGCCACAGCCGTATAAAGCTTCTGATAAGCCCCACCCGCCGCCAGCAGCTCGCTGTGCGTCCCGCGTTCAATCACCACACCCTTATCCAGCACCAGTATCTCATCCGCCTTTCGGATGGTGGACAGCCGGTGTGCAATCACGATAGAAGTGCGGCCCGTAATCAGCGTATCAATGGCCCTTTGAATCAGCATTTCGCTCTCACTGTCCACCGATGAAGTGGCCTCGTCCAGAATGAGGATGGCGGGATTGTAGAGCAGCGCCCGCGCGAAGGAGATAATCTGCCGCTGGCCCTGCGAGAGCGTTCCGCCGCGCTCCATCACATTGTAGTGATAGCCGCCCGGCAGTCGTTGGATGTGCTCGTGCAGGCCGAGGGCTTTGCAGGCTTCTTCCACACGCTCTAAAGGGATGCTTTCATTGCGCAGCGTGATATTCTCGTAAATCGTCCCGGAGAAGAGAAACACATCCTGCAGTACAATGCCGATGCCGCGACGCAGGGCATGAACCTCATAGTCGCGGATGTCGCGGCCGTCAATGAGGATGCGGCCGCTTTCAATTTCGTAAAGGCGGTTAAGGATGGAAATGATGCTCGTCTTGCCCGCGCCGGTGTGGCCTACAATGGCCATTGTTTTTCCTGCGGGAATGTTGAAGGAAACGCCGCGCAGAACAGGCACGCCCGGCTTGTAAGCGAAATGAACATCCTCAAAAGCAACATCGCCCTTCATGTGCAGCGGCGCATAAGTCCCGTTGTTCGTCAGATTTTCCTCGCTGTCCAAGACGTGGAAAATCCGTTCGCCTGCAACTACACCCATCTGGAGCGTATTGAACTTATCGGCCAGCATCCGCAGCGGACGGAAGAGCAGGTTGAGGTACAGGATAAAGGAGACGATGATGCCGGGCGTCACCTCATAATTCAGCATCTGCCGCGCGCCCCACCATACCAGTAATCCGGTGCTGAGCGCGAGGATGATTTCCACAATGGGAAAGAAAACGGAGTAGGCGAAGATGGCCTTGATATTGGCATCGCGGTGCTCCTTGTTGATTTCCTGAAAAGCCTTCATCTCCCGCTCTTCGGCAGCAAAGGCCTGCACCACATACATCCCCACAATATGTTCCTGCACAAAAGCATTGAGCGCCGCCACGGCATTGCGCACGCGATGAAAAGACTTGTTGACGCTTTCCTTAAAAAAGTAAGTCGCGACAATGAGAATCGGGAAGGGAATAAGGCAGACCAGCGTCAGCTTCCAGTCCGTCCACAGCATCACGCCCATGATAGCGATGATGGTGAGCACGTCGGCGACGATGGAGATGATGCCTTCGGAAAAGACGTCGTTGACGGTCTCAATGTCGTTGACCGTGCGCGTGGTAAGGGTACCGATGGCAGTCTTGTCGTAATAGGCGACATCCTGAAACAGGATTTTGCGGAAAACGGATTTGCGCAGGTCGTTCACCACGGTCTGCCCCAGCCAGTTGATGCGGTAAAGGAACCAGAAGCGCAGGCCGGTCTCTAAAAGCAGAACGACAAGCTGAATGATGGAGATGCGTATCAATCCCGCCAGCCAACCCGTAGCGATGTATTTATCTACGCTCTGCTGAATGAGCCAGGGCCGCAGCGGCGTGATGGCGGCCAGCATAACCGTCATCACAACTGCAAAAACAAACGTACGCTTATAAGGCAGAGCGTAAGAAAACAACCGCTTCAGCAGTTGCGGCCTGAATCCTGGTTTTTGGACTTGCTCGCTTGACATTATTTTAAGCCTCCGTTTCCTTCTCACTCATCAGATAAGCCTTAATAAATCCATCAATTTCGCCATCCATCACCGGCCCAATGTTGCCCACTTCGTAATCTGTGCGGTGGTCTTTAATCATCTTGTAGGGATGGAAGACGTAAGAGCGAATCTGCGAGCCCCACTCAATTTTTTTCTTGGAAGAATTGGCAGCGTCTTTTAGCGCATTGCGCTTCTGTAGCTCTATCTCATAAAGCTTGCTTTTCAGCATCTGCATCGCGCGCTCGCGGTTGCCAAGCTGGCTTCTGTCCTGCTGGCACACCACTACGATGCCCGTTGGAATGTGCGTGAGCTGCACCTTCGTCTCCACCTTATTTACGTTCTGGCCGCCTGCACCGCCGCTGCGTGATGTTTCCATCTTAATGTCAGCAGGATTGATCTCTATCTCAATCGTATCGTCAACCAAGGGATACACATACACGGATGCGAACGACGTATGCCGCCGCGCATTAGAATCAAAAGGAGAAATACGCACAAGGCGATGGACGCCGCTTTCTGCCTTGAGCAAGCCATAGGCGAAAGGCCCGTCAAACTCCAAAGTCGCCTGCTTAATGCCCGCGCCGTCTCCATCCAGGATGTCCATTTCAGTGACTTTCCAGCCTTGCTTATTCGCCATACATCCGGTACATGCGCAGCAGCATGTCTGCCCAATCCTGGCTTTCTGTCCCGCCGGCGCCAGAGTTGATTTGAACAACGGCAGGCAGTTCATCTTCCGGCTCATTGAGCGTGCTTTTGAATTCCAGTTCGTCTACCTCTGTGGTTGCTTTTTCAAAAGCCGCTTTCACCTCTTCCTCGCTTGCTTCGCCTTCCTTCCAGAAGTCAAAAAGCACGGCGAAATCTTCCACCGCGCCTTCTACTTTTTCATACAAATCCGTCCAGTATTTGTTCACCCGGATTTCCTTCATAATGGCCGTCGCGCGGTCATTATCATCCCAGAAACCGGGCGAAAGGGAAAGCTGGCGGTCGCTTTCAGCCTTTGCTAAACGCTCTTCTACCCGTACGAACCGTTTCAGATGCGCCACGCGCTCGCGCATCTCTTTTATCTGCTCTGCTGTCATAAAAAATCTAAGTCTCCAAAGGTACGATGCGCTGTAAGGATTGATTTTTATGATTGTGACATCCCAAAGTGTGCCAGTGCCTTTTCGCAGGATTGACAGACCTTGATTTGCTTTTTTCAATAAATAAAATCCCCAATTAAATAATGGAATACCGCCGCATGGGCCGCACCGGCCTGCAACTCTCTGTCCTTTCCTTTGGCTCCTGGGTCACTTTTGCAAAGCAGATTGACGACTCCGCCTCCGACCGCCTGATGTCCGTTGCTTACGACGCAGGTATAAACTTCTTTGACAATGCCGAAGTCTACAGTCGTGGTGAAAGCGAGAAGATGATGGGCCGCGTTTTAAAAACGAAGAACTGGGAGCGTTCGTCATACACCGTATCCAGCAAAGTCTTCTTTGGCTGGCGCGGCGATGAGAACAAACCCAATCAACACGGGCTTTCGCGCAAGCACATCATGGAAGCCTGCCACGAGGCGCTTGGCCGCTTTCAGTTAGAATATCTTGACCTCTTCCTTTGCCATCGTCCGGATAAAAATGCACCGATTGAAGAAGTGGTGCGCACGATGAATAGCCTCATCCAGCAAGGCAAAATCTTCTATTGGGGCACCTGAGAATGGAGCGCCGCGGAAATCATGGAAGCGCACATGGTAGCCAAGGAGCTTGGCCTGGAAGGGCCGTCGGTGGAGCAGCCGCAATACAATCTCTTTGAGCGTCAGAAGGTGGAAGTGGACTATTATCCCATCTTTAAAAACCTCGGCATGGGCACGACCATCTGGAGCCCGCTGGCTTCCGGTCTACTAACTGGTAAATACAATAACGGCGTTCCCGAGGGCAGCCGCCTGGCGCTGGAAGGTTTTGAATGGCTGAAAGACCGCACCATCTCATGAGCAAAGACTGGAAGGCGTGCGCAAGTTGGAAGACATTGCAAAGGAGCTAGACACTTCAGTGGCAACGCTGGCAATTGCCTGGTGCATTTCTAATCCAAACGTAACAACCGCTATCCTCGGCGCTACGCGGGAAGAGCAGCTTACCGAAAATCTGAAGGCGCTGGAAGTTTATCCAAAACTTACGGCGGAAGTGAAAGAGCGGATAGATGCGGTGATGGGCACGAAGCCAGTAATGCCGCAGTATTGACACGGTAGCGGGCTATATTCGCCAGTCCGCAATGCATCCGATTATTTCTTTTATCCGGCGCAAGATTCTGCGCATACCTGCTGACCGCTGGGACTATCAGTATGACCGCGGGCAGTGGGACGGACTTGCGGCTGAAGTCCACACGCTTTGATGCTGTCATTGCGCTGATGCGGGAGCGGTATGAGCAGCCGGCAGTGCTGGAGATAGGCTGCGGCGAGGCTCTGATGCTTCGGCGTATGCATGCGGACGATTACAGCCGCTTCCTAGGCATAGATCTGTCGGAAGTGGCGGTTCAGCGGGCGCAGGCATTTGCCAACGAGCGCGCTGCTTTTCTGAAAGCAGACATGCAGGCTTTCACAACAGAAGAGGCGTACGACGTGATTGCATTCAACGAATCCCTGTATTATGCCAAAGATCCGGCAGTGGTTTTTGAACGATACCTTCGCTTTCTAAAGCCCGACGGCTGCATCATCGTTACGGCTTTTGAGAATAAATACACAGCGCCCATGTGGCCGGCGCTGGCAAAGCGTTGGCAGCAGGTTAATACGCGTGAGGTTCGTGTCGGGGAGCAATGCTGGCGCATCGCCGTTTATGACGCCTAAGCAGCAAAAAATAAACAACCCCGGAGTTACGGCTCCGGGGTTGTTCTGCTTTAAAACTTGCTAATTTGTCTTGCTGTCGGTCTCTTAGGTCCAGTCATCGTGTCTTACCGTCCATTCTAAAAAGTATATGATAGTCAGCAGCCTTACGGGGCTGCTGTTATTCCCCTATACCATTCGTTATTCTGATTTCTTTTTTGCGGTTGATTTCTTGCTTGCTGTCTTCTTCGCTGCCGTTTTCTTCGTTGTGCTCTTCTTCGCTGCTGATTTCTTAGTCCCACTTTTCTTGGTGGCTGCTTTCTTAGGCGCCTTACCACCTTCTGCCCGTGCTTCTGAAAGGCCGATAGCAACTGCCTGCTTCTTACTGGTTACCTTCTTGCCACTTCCGGTTTTCAGGTCGCCTTCATGGAGTTCATGCATTGCCTTTTCTACCTTTTCTCCTGCTTTTTTGCCGTATTGTGCCATAATGCGGTGCTTTAGTTGGATGAACAGTGTATAAAAACAATCGCGCCTAATCATGTAAGAAATTTACGTTTGCTGATTATCACGGACTTTACTTACATGCATTAGCCTGGTCTGTAGAATATTTTGCACAGCTATGTATCAACGTGTGGAAGGGTGATACCACAAAGGCTGCACATTGCCGCTTGTGGTATGAATGTGGCAGGTGTCAGAGCAACGAATTAAATTTCCAAGACCGCATGGCAACAAGCACCGCTGTTAAAAAGCCAAGTTTTTTCAAGCTGCTTAAGGAGGCAGTGTCCGAATTCATGGACGACAATGCGATGAAGCTTTCCGCGTCGCTGTCATATTATACCGTTTTTGCCATTGGACCACTACTGTTGGTTA
The DNA here is from genome assembly GCA_963782125.1 of uncultured Bacteroidota bacterium. Classification (GTDB taxonomy): domain Bacteria; phylum Bacteroidota; class Bacteroidia; order Chitinophagales; family Chitinophagaceae; genus UBA1952. The sequence goes on along the minus strand of CAWAID010000005.1, from coordinate 167,765 downwards.
TCATCTCCCTCATTGGCATTTTCGTAGACAAGCAATCAGTAACTGAAACGATCGGCGGGCAGCTACAGAAGCTCTTAGGCGCACAGGGCGCGGCACAGATTACAGATATCATTGCTGCACTTCAGAAATCGCAGGAAGCACAGAAGTTTGGTATCATCGGGCTTGTCTCGCTGTTCATTTCCGCTTCCGCCGTATTTCTGGAAATACAGGACTCCATCAACTACATCTGGAGCATCCGGGCAAAGCCAAAGAAAGGATGGCTCCGCCTCATCACTAACCGTTTGCTGTCGTTCTCCCTTATCATCGGAATGGGCTTTCTATTTGCCGTTTCACTGCTGGCCAATACAGTAGCTGATCTGCTTACGGATCGCTTGGGCCGGCTTATAGGGCATGGCGAAGCTATTCTGCTGCAAGGCACCGGCTTGATCATCCTCTTTATGATTATCACCTTGCTATTTGGTGTTATTTATAAGGTGTTGCCTGATGCCAAAATTCACTGGCGTGACGCGCTTATTGGCTCCTCATTTACCGGGGTGCTTTTTTTGATGGGGAAATTTATGATAGGCTTCTACCTCGGTAATTCCAAAATGGGCAATACTTACGGTGCAGCGGCCTCAATCATCATAGTGTTGTTGTGGGTATATTATTCCGGTATCATCCTCTACTTCGGAGCGGAATTCACCAAGATCTGGGCCATAAACCGGGGACAGGGCATTAAGCCCAACGATACGGCAGTTTTCATCCTTAAGCGAGATGTAAAGGAGCTTCCGCATAAGAAGGAAATTCCACCGGCGGCAGATGCGGTGCCTGTGGAGCGCAAAGACACGCCTATCGGCGTAAAAGGAGGGAACGAAGCGCTGAAGGATGCACGAAGCGAAAAAGGGGGATCATAACGGCCGCTGCCCCCAGCAGGCTAAGCGTCACCGGCAGCCACCTTTCATTCCATATCATTCTTGCTCCAAATCCCACTACCGCAAGCAGCACTACAAAACTCAGATGGGCGCCGATCCATCGGAAATTGGTGTGTAAGGCATTTCGCTTTGCAGAAAAGTAAAGTGTAGATATCGCAATGCTCCATTGAGTAATGCAGGCTACGACCGCTGCACCTTCGGCGCCAAAACGCGGCACCACGAATGCATTCAAGCCCAGATTCAAGGCCGCCGCCGCACCTGCCTGGATATTAAGCAGCATCAGCGCACCATTGGCCGTCAGCAATGTAGAATAGATATACATCAGGCTATACGCGGGCAGACAACTCATTACCCAAGCGAATACGCGCCCGTCGTACGCGTGCGCGCCAGGATAGAGCAAGTGCATAATGCCCGCGCCTGCCGCCCAGGCAATGATGGCACCCAAGAAGGAGAATGGCAGCAGGAGATTGGCGCTCAACTTCACAATAGGAGCTACAGCCTGCCTTTCAGAAAGCATCTTGCCAAAAAGCGGCAGCAGAATGCCCGCAAAAAGGATTGCGAACATATTGCTCACATCAAGCTGCCGGTAAGCGGCGGCGTAAATGCCGGCTTCTTCCTTGCTGGCCAGGCGCTCAATGAGCGTTGTATCGGAGCGCATGTAAATGCTCATCAGGAAAATGAGCAGGGCATACGGAGCCGCTCCGCGCAGCATGTCCCAGACTTTCTCAAAGTGAAAAGACAGCCTGATGGGCACCCGGGTAATACGCCACAGCAAATAAAATCCAAAGCAAATAGCCACGGTATAGCACGTTACTTGCGACCAAACGAACCATTCTATCCGGAACCTTCCGGCAGTGGCTGGCAGCCAAAGCAGCGCGCCGCAAAGAAGAATCATCAGCGCACGGTCAGCGATGCTGAGTACGCCATCCAGGCGGAACCGCTGAAAGGCGGCGATATTGCTGCGAATGAAAAGCAGCAAAACGGTGAGTGTCTGGATGAGCAGGGTGCCGCCAAGCAGCGATAGCTCTGCGGCGCGATATCCGGCCGCCCAGCCAAGGCCAAGAACGACCATCGCGTAGAGCCCCATCAGGAGCAACCGCAGTGCAAGCATTACCGGGAAACGCTCCGCAAAACTTTCCGGATTGCGGGAGATGGCGCGTGTATTGTAGCTGTTCAGTCCGAAATCCAATACAAACTGCATGATGACGCTCATATTCAGCAAGGCCTGAAAGGTGCCGTAGCTGGCATGGCCCACCCGGTTCTGTACCGTCCGGTCAATGGCGAAAATCCACAGCGGCTTTACCAGCGCATTGAGCGCAATGACGAAGAGAAGATTCTTGGCAAAATACCGTCGCAAGAGTGAGAGCGTTAGGTGATGTGGGATGCAAGCTAAACCATATCCAACCCCATCCAACGGTATCCAGCGGCTCAGCCTTTATCTTCGCCGCCCATGCGGATTGCGGTCAATACGAGACTATTACTCAAAGGCAGGCTGGAAGGCATAGGCTGGTACACTCATCAAATGCTGGAGCGTATCGTACGGGCGCACCCCGAGCACGAGTTTATTTTCTTCTTTGACCGGCCTTATGACCCTTCTTTCGTTTTTGCGCCGAACGTGAAGCCGGTGGTGGTGCACCCGCAGGCGCGGCACGCCGTGCTGTTTTATCTCTGGTTTGAATGGAGCATTCCCGCCATGCTGCGCCGGTATAAAGCCGATCTCTTCCTTTCTACCGACGGTCTTTGTTCTCTTTCCACAAAGGTGCCCACCTGCCTTGTGATTCACGACCTGGCCTTTGAGCATTACCCGCAGCACCTCAAATTCAGTCACCGCACTTATCTCCAGCATTGGAGTCCGCGCTTTGCGCGCAAGGCGAAGCGCATCGTGACGGTAAGCGAATATTCCAGGCAAGACATCGCGCAGCGCTATAAAATTTTTCCGGATAAGATTGACGTCACCTACAATGGCGCGCACCCGGAATACCGGCCCCTGACCTGGGAAGAACGGGAAGCAGTAAAGGCAGAATACACCGGCGGCCAGGAATACTTCGTTTTTGCCGGCGCCTTACATCCGCGGAAAAATGTGCTGGCGCTCTTACAGGCATTTATCAAGTTTAAGAAGCGCCAACGAAGCCCTATTAAGCTCGTGATTGTAGGGCGTATGGCCTGGAAGTTCAAAGAACTGGCCGCCCTGCGAGAGACGATGCCCTTTAAGGAAGACGTCATCTGGCCGGGCTACCTGGGCGTGGAAAAGCTCTCCAAAGTCATCGGCGGCGCCTATGCGCTCGTCTATCCCTCCCTGTTTGAGGGCTTCGGCATTCCTATTCTGGAAGCGCTGAAATGCGGCGTGCCGGCGGTGGTAAGCAATACCTCATCTATGCCCGAAGTGGCGGGCAACGCCGCGCTGCTGGTTGACCCTACGAGTGTGGATGACATTGCGGAAAAGATGGGCATCATCTACAAAGACGAGGCCCTGCGTAGCCGCCTTATAGCGGCCTCAACGGCGCAGGCGGCCATCTTTGATTGGGATACTTCTGCGGCGCAACTGTGGGAGAGTATGATGAAATGCGTGGGCGTTAAGCAATCTTGATTTTTTTCAAAAGTCGGTTCTAAGCCTTGAAATGCAGGAAGGCCTTACCTTTCCCTGCAAACCCTTTTTCTATAAAGACATGCTGGTAAAAGTCTTCGGCAGCGCCGTTTATGGCGTGGATGCGATGACCATCACGATGGAGGTGGACTCCTCGCAAGGTCTTACAAGTTACTTCATTGTTGGCCTGCCCGACAGCGCGGTGAAGGAAAGCCTTGACCGGATTTCGTCGGCCTTCCGCAACTCGCGCATTGAGCGCCCGCGCACGAAGGTGCTCATCAATATGAGTCCCGCGGATATAAAGAAGGAAGGCGCGGCTTACGACCTGCCGATTGCCGTGGGCCTGATGGCAGCAGCGGGCGTTGTGCCCGAAAACTCTTTTGGCGACCTCATTATTATGGGCGAGCTCAGCCTGGACGGTGGACTGCAACCGATCAAAGGCGCACTACCGATAGCTATTAAGGCAAGGGCAGAGAAGTTCCGTGGCCTCATTGTACCAAAGGCAAATGCACGCGAGGCCGCACTGGTGAATAACCTGGAAGTCTACGGCGCGGAAAACCTGCAGCAGGTAGTGGCGCTGCTTAATGGGGCGAGCGATCTGCAGCCAACAGTTGTGAATACACGGGAAGAGTTTTACGATGCGCAAACGCATTTTGACATTGACTTCAACGACGTAAAAGGGCAGGAAAATGTAAAGCGGGCGTTGGAAATAGCGGCCTCCGGCGGCCACAATGCCATCCTCATAGGCCCGCCCGGCGCTGGCAAAACCATGCTGGCTAAGCGGCTGCCAACGATTTTGCCGCCATTGTCATTGCAGGAAGCCCTGGAGACGACGAAAATTCATTCCGTGGCCGGAAAACTTACGGGCGGCAATGCTTCCCTTGTGGCACAACGGCCATTTCGCTCGCCGCACCATACGATTAGTGATGTGGCGCTGGTAGGCGGAGGCGGCAATCCGCAGCCGGGCGAGATTTCGCTGGCGCACAATGGCGTTTTGTTTTTGGATGAGCTGCCCGAGTTTAAGCGCACCGTGCTGGAAGTGATGCGGCAACCAATGGAAGAGCGGCGTGTGAACATTGCGCGGGCCAAGGTGAGCATTGACTTTCCGGCGTCATTCATGCTCATAGCCAGTATGAATCCCTGCCCTTGTGGCTATTACAACCACCCGGAAAAAGAATGTACCTGCTCGCCCCAGATGGTGCAGCGTTATCTGAACAAGATTTCCGGCCCGCTGCTGGACCGGATTGACCTGCATGTGGAGGTAACGCCGGTATCTTTTAATGAATTGGCCGGCGACAATAATAATTCGCGAACGGAAGCCAGCGCAGCTATCCGTGAGCGCGTATTAAAGGCGCGGGAGCGGCAGGGCGAGCGGTTCAAAGCGCATCCCGGAGTATATGCCAACGCGCAGATGGGCATCAAGCTGCTGAAGGAAGTCTGCGTAATCTCGCAGGTAGGCGCCAATTTGCTTAAAACGGCCATGGAACGCCTCAACCTTTCCGCCCGGGCTTATGACCGCATCCTGAAAGTATCGCGCACGATTGCTGACCTGGACGGCAGGGATGAAATCCGGCCCGAGCATTTGGCGGAGGCTATTCAGTACCGCAGCCTTGACCGGGAAGGCTGGGCGGGATAATACGCCCCGCTTTTCCTTTTCTTTGCAGCCCATGTCTAGCGCGTCGGCTATTGCCCTTTCCATCGTCGTACCTGTTTTCAATGAAGAATTAATCATTGATGAGCTGGTGCGGCGCATGTCGACAGCGGCAAAAAGTATCACGCCTTCCTACGAAATCATTTTTGTGAATGACGGCAGCCGGGACAATTCTTTGTCAAAGCTTAAAACAGCCTGCGCCGGAAACCCGAAGCTGCATTACATCGCCTTTTCCAGAAACTTCGGCCACCAGATAGCCATTACCGCAGGGATGGATTATGCGAAAGGTGACGCCATCGTCACTATTGACGGCGACCTTCAAGACCCGCCGGAGCTGATAGCCGAGATGTATGCCGAATATCAGGCTGGCTTCAAGGTGGTGTACGCAAAACGCAAGGCGCGCAAGGGCGAGACCTTCTTTAAGCGTTTCACAGCGCGGGCTTTTTATAGAATTCTTGCCCGACTTGTTTCGTTTGAAATCCCGCTAGACGTCGGTGACTTCCGCCTTATTTCCAGAGACGTGCTGGAATACCTGAAGCAGATGAAGGAATACGATAAGTACCTGCGCGGCCAGATTGCATGGCTGGGCTTTAAGAGTACCTACGTCTTCTTTGACCGGGACGAGCGGAAGTTCGGCAAGACGAATTATCCGTTTAAGAAGATGCTCCGGCTGGCCTTCAACGGCATTACGGCGTTTTCTGATTCGCCACTCAAATGGGCTACGAGCATGGGCTTTGTCGTGTGTGCGATTTCTTTCTTGATTGGCGTCTATGCGCTTTACAGCTACTTCATCGGGCACAATACTGTGCCGGGCTGGGCTTCGCTCATTATCTCGGTTACCTTTCTCGGCGGAGTGCAGCTTTTATCTGTCGGGATTATCGGTGAGTACATCGCGCGCATCATCTCCAACGTGCGGCAGCGGCCGCTTTATGTGGTGGATAGTACGGATGAGGCGGAGGCCGGAAAGGCGTAATTTAGAGTTATGGATATTCAGGAAATCATCAACATTGACCCGGATATTTTGGGCGGTCAGCCTGTCTTTACTGGTACACGCATTCCTGTGGAATCATTTCTTGACCAACTGGAAGCCGGTATCTCAATGGAATCGTTCCTAAACGATTTTCCAACTGTCAAGCGGGAACAGGCGGTAGCATTACTGAAGGTGGCTAACGAACTTCTAACCTCAAACGCCGCTCAGATATATGCGCGTGCTGCTTGACGAAAACTTGCCGGCTGACTTACGCAAAGATTTTCCGGCGCATGAAATTTTCAGTATTCGTTACCTCGGCTGGGCTGGTAAGAAAAACGGTGCTTTGTTGAAGTTGATGCTGGAGAATGGTTTTAAGGCACTTTTGACTTACGACAAGAACCTGCGGTATCAGCAGAACTTCTCCAAATATCCTATCACCGTATTTCTATTGGCCGCTCCGCTCAATACCTACGATGAGTTGACAAAACTTTCTCCGCAGGTAGCGACTTATTTAGATTCCGGCAATCCGCCAATCGGGTCAGTTCTGATATTGCCTCCCCCAATCCCGCCCAAAACTTAACCTCTGCCCGCTACCGTGGGCGCTATTTTTGTCTGCAAGCCAATACATCTACACTTGCAGTCTGTGAAGAGCACCCATAAAGTCATTGTCCGCGACCTCTCCTGGCTCGCCTTCAATGGCCGCGTCCTCCAGGAAGCGCGCGATCCATCGGTGCATGTCTATGACCGGATGCGCTTCATTGGCATTTACTCCAACAATCTGGACGAGTTTTTCCGCGTGCGCGTGGCGGCGCTGGCGCGCATGGCGCGGCTGACCAAAACCGGCAAGGCAGCTAAAGAGCACCTGGAGACCGACCCGGACAAAATTCTTCTGGAGATTCAGAAAAGCCTGCTGGCCCTACAAAGCCATTTTGACGGCACCTACGCGGATATCATCGCCGAGCTGGGGCGGAAGAACATCTTTATTAAGAACGATAAAGAGCTCACACGCGCCCAAAGGGACTTTGTTGTGCAGTATTTTGATGAGGAAGTGCGCACGCAGATTGTGCCGCTTATGATCGAGAGCATCCCGAATATGCCACTGCTCAACGACAAGGCCATTTACCTCGCCTGCGTCCTCGGCTCTACCGAGAATGCCATGTTGCAACGCTATGCGCTAATTGCCGTTCCTACGAAAGTGCTGCCTCGTTTCGTCATTCTGCCTACGACCAATGAGGAGAAGCACATCATTCTCTTAGAAGACATTATCCGCCTGTCACTGCCGCACATCTTTGCGCCTTTCGGCTTCAACCGTTTTCTCGGTTACATCATTAAGGTGACGCGCGATGCGGAGCTGGACATTGACAATGACATCAACACCAACGTGATTGATGAGATTGAGAAAAGCCTCAAAGCGCGTAAGCGCGGCCGCGCCACCCGTTTTGTATTTGACCGCGCCATTGACGCTGGCCTGCTGGATTACCTCGTCAAACGCCTTGCTCTTACCGGAAAGGATAACCTCATTCCCGGCGGCCGCATCCACAACTTTAAAGACTTCATGAACTTCCCGAAGGAAGTCTTTACCGACCGCCCCACGCGCAACCGGCCCTTTGTACATCCGCTGCTGCGGCAGCCGGTACGCATCATGGAGGTGCTGGACAGGCGCGATGTGATGCTGCACCTTCCCTATCACTCCTTTGACCCGGTAATAGACCTGGTGCGCGAGGCCTCCATTGACCCCTTTGTGCAGAGCATCAAGATTACCTGCTACCGGCTGGCAAAGGACTCCAAGCTGATTAATGCTCTGATCAATGCCGTGCGTAATGGCAAGCAGGTAACGGTAGTTATAGAGCTGCGCGCACGTTTTGACGAGGAAGCCAACCTTGATTGGAAAAGCCTTCTGGAAGAAGAAGGCGTGCAGGTATTCCACGGCCGGCACGACATGAAGGTGCATGGCAAGCTCTGCCTGATCCGCAAGCGCGAGTTCAATACCACGAAGGTGTACGGCTTCGTTTCAACCGGGAATTTCAATGAAGGCACCGCCCAGTTTTACGGAGATCATCTGCTGATGACGACCAATAAGGCCATCCTTGCGGATGTGGGCCGCGTCTTTGCCTTCCTTGCTTCCTCTACGGCGCGTGTGGAAGACCTGCGGAGCTGCAAGACGCTGCCGGTATCGCCCTACAACATGCGGCGGTATTTCTGAGAAATGATAGCCCGCGAAGTGCGGGCGGCAAAGAAGAAAAAGGATGCCGGCATCATCGTAAAAATGAATAGCGTCTCCGATGCGGAGTTGATCAACCAGCTTTACGCCGCCAGCCGTGCCGGTGTGGAAGTGCGCATGATCATCAGGGGAATTTGCGGGGCTTATACGCAGCAGCGGAGCTTTAAAAAGCCCATGAAAGCCATCTCTATCATTGACGAATATCTGGAGCATGCCCGCGTCTTGATCTTCCATAATGGCGGCGAGCCCCGCGTCTTTATCTCCTCCGCCGATTGGATGGTGCGCAACCTGGACCACCGCGTGGAAGCTGCCTGCCCTATTTATGACCCGCTCATCCAGCAGGAGCTGATAGACATTCTCAACATTCAGCTGGCCGAAAATGTAAAGGCGCGCATTCTGGACAATGAGCAGACTAATGCCTATGTGGCGCGACATGAGCATGAGCCGGAGGTGCGCAGCCAGGTGGCTATTTACGAATACCTTCAGGCAAAGACCTACAGCTAAAATTGCTTTGCGTAACCTTTGCGACCTTGTGTGCAATAAGCTATGAACCTCGCCGCGATAGACATCGGCTCCAATGCCGCCCGCCTGCTTATTGCAGACGCATCGCCTTATCAGGGCGGTTCTACAGATTATACCAAGCTTACACTTCTGCGTGTGCCCCTGCGGCTGGGCGTGGATGTGTTCTCACAAGGCTTCATCGGCGAAGAGAAAGTGACGCAGCTTATGGATACGCTGCGCGCCTACAAGCTGATGATGAAGATTTACAAAGTGCAGGCCCTGAAAGCCTGCGCCACCTCTGCCATGCGCGATGCCACCAATGGCGCCGAAATCATCCGCCGGGCGAAGGAAGAAACTGGCGTGGACATCAAAATCATTTCCGGACAGGAAGAAGCCGACATTGTCTATGAAACACACATTGCGGAGAACCTTTCTTTCCAGAAAAGCTACCTCTACATAGACGTAGGCGGCGGCTCTACTGAGCTGACGCTTTTCGCTAAGAATGTCATCGTCTTCAAAGAATCCTTCAACATCGGCACGATCCGTCTCCTTCAGAATAAAGTCAGCGATAAGACCTGGGACGAGATGAAGACTTTTATCAAGAACGGCGTCCGCACCTACGGCCCGATTGAAGCCATTGGCTCCGGCGGCAATATCAACAAGGTCTTCTCCCTTTCTAAACGGAAAGAAGGCAAGCCCCTGCCGATTGACCTGCTGCGCGATTATCACAAAGAGCTGGCAGCCGCTACTCTGGAAGAGCGCATGCACCGCTACCAGCTTCGCGCCGACCGGGCGGATGTGATTGTGCCCGCCCTTCAGATCTACATAGCCGTTATGCGCTGGGCGGATGCGCAGGAAATCTATGTTCCGAAAATTGGCCTCGCCGACGGGCTGATCAAGATGCTCTACAAGGAAATAACGGAGGCGCAGCGCCCGCGCATGTAGGGTATGCTATCCGGCACAGCTTTTAAGCCATTCGCAACAAAGCCCCCGTTAGCTTTGTCGCTCATGCGTCGCCTTCTGTTCATTCTGCTTTGCGTCCTGCCTTCCGTCAGCAGCATGGCGCAGAAACACGTGCGTTATGCCGGCACCGTGCAAATGGCAGATAAAGGTTTCATCTCTTACTATGTAGAGCTGGACATAAAAGGCACCACCGTAAGCGGCTACAGCATCACCGGCTATCAGGATGGGAACCGCATGAAGGCAGCTGTGAGCGGCCATTTCATCAATCCATCTGAGCTTCTATATCGTAGAAGTATCTTCTCTGGATGATCGCCCGGCTTCTCCTTTTACACAAGTCTGCTATTTCGCCGCCCGCCTCAAGCTAACCGTGATGATGAACGGACAGCAACGCTGGAACGGCCCCTTTGAAAGCCATCAGGCCAACGGTGCACCATGCGGCGGGGGCGTTATGACCATTACGGACAAGGCCCCGCCCCTGGAAGACGTACCTAAGCCGAAACCCAACATAATACGTGTGGAGATGCCCAATCCGCTGCCCTCGATACCCCGCCCAAAGGTGGTTGACACGCCCAAGGCAGTGCCTCCGAAGCCAGCCATTGTCCAAAAGCCTAAGGATACGCCGAAGCCTAAACCGATTGTTGTAATCCAGAAAGCAAAGCCGGAGCCGCTCCAGGTGCCCGACTCCTGTCAGCGCAGCTACGATTGGACGAGCAATACCTTCTCCTTTGACGTGTGGGACGGCTGGACCATTGACGGCGATGTGATAAGCCTGCGCATGAACGGCCAAATCCTTTTGGAGCACGCGAAGCTCAGTGAGCAAAAACAGCACTTTTCTATACCACTGCACAGCGGGCTTAACGTTCTCTACATCTCCCTTCACGAAGAAGGTTTTGACCCGCCCAATACGCCAAACCTGACGCTTTACGACGGTGACAAGAAATATGAGCTATCCGTAAGTGGCAATGCCGGTGAGGTAGCGCGGATATGCGTGTGGCGAAAGTGAGCAGAGACGAGGCGTTGGGATGCTGGCTTAAGCCAAATAAACTAGCGTTTAAGCTACCCGATCCACTTTTCCAAGCTCAAACGGCTCAACCACTCATCGTCTCAACCTAATTTCGCCCACTTCATGCGGCACCTTCCCAACATCCTCACGCTGGCAAACCTCTTTTGCGGCTGCCTCGCCATCGTATGCGTGCTCAACGCCCAGCCGTTCCTTTACCAGACGCCCACCGGAGAGCCGGACCTGCACTGGAGCTGGAGCTACGGCGTGCAGCAAATTCAGTGGGGGGGCATCCTGATCCTGGCCGCCGGCTTCTTTGACCTGCTGGACGGCTTTACCGCCCGCGCACTGAACGTTTTTTCGCCCATCGGTGCTGATCTTGACTCGCTTGCAGACGTTGTTTCCTTTGGCGTAGCGCCCTCTGCCATCCTCTACAAGCTCCTGTGGGACTGTGTGAGCCGCGAACCAATGGTGACTGATGTGGATTGGCTGGCTACTGCTCCGGCATTTATCCTTGCCTGCTTCGCCGCCCTGCGTCTGGCCCGTTTCAATGTAACGCCTGTTACCGGTGCCGGCTTTACCGGAATGCCTACGCCCGCTGTGGGCATCTTCGTAGCGTCATTGGCATTGGTAGAATGGGATGCCCCGGCGGGATGGATAGCTTATCTGATAAATTCCCGTTGGGCCATTTACGGCCTCATAGCCCTGTTGTGCTATCTCATGGTGTCCAACATCCGTTTCCTTAAGCTAATGCCGTCAAAATGGAGCCTTGCACAGGCATGGCCACAGGCAGTGATCGTAATCGCCGCCATCGCCGCCCTTGCCATTCCGCAACTGCGTGTCAATGCCATTCCTATAGCCTTCGCGCTATATATAATCCTTAGCTTCGTCGCGCCAAAAGCGCCGCTTACAACCCCGATTTCAAACGTCTAATCTCCAAACCGAAATGCGCTTTACCGCCCACATCAACGTAATGCCCCTTAAAGAGCTGCTGGACCCGCAGGGCAAGGCAGTAACCGGATCTCTGCATAATCTGGGCCTCGCCGCCGTGCAGGACGTCCGTATCGGCAAGCATATATCTCTGCAGCTGGACGCGCCCGACGAGGCTGCCGCCCGCACTATGGCGCAGGATGCCTGCAAGAAGCTCCTGGCTAACCCTGTGATGGAAGCCTACGACATCTCCATTGCGGCGGCTAACTAAGAATAATGGCGGAACAAGCGGCAGGCAAGCTCTGGCTAATACCCACACCTATCGGTAATCTGGCCGATATGACCTACCGCGCCGTTACCACGCTCCAGGAGGCGGATGCCATTCTCTGCGAAGACACCCGCACCTCCGGAATTCTGCTTCGCCACTACGGCATTTCAAAGCCGCTCAGCCCCTTTCACCTGCATAATGAGCATAAGGCGCTGACAGGCGTTATAGAGCGTCTCAGAAGCGGCCAAAACCTCGCATTATTGACCGATGCCGGCACGCCAGGCATTTCAGACCCTGGCTTTCTGCTTGTGCGGGAGTGCATTCGTGAAGACATTTCTGTAGAATGCCTGCCCGGCGCCACAGCCTTTGTACCTGCATTGGTACAAAGCGGGCTTCCTTCTGACGAATTTGTCTTTGAAGGCTTCCTGCCGGTAAAAAAAGGCCGGCAGACGGCTATGAAAGCCATCGCAGCAGAAAAGCGTACCGTCATCCTTTATGAATCGCCCCATCGCCTTGTCAAGACTTTGCGCGAGCTGGCAGCGCATTGCAGCCCCGAGCGGCAGGCCGCGGTGTGCCGCGAACTGACGAAGATGTTTGAAGAAACCCGCCGCGGCACATTGGCGGAACTGGCCGACCACTACGAAGGCAAGCCACCCAAAGGTGAGATCGTCCTCCTGATTGGCGGGGGCGAATAAAAGAACAGCCGCCCCTTTCGGAGCGGCTGGTGTGTGTGTGGTGAATGATATCCGTAATGGATTACTTCTTCTCCATCTTAGTTTCAGACTTAGTCTCAGACTTCATCATCATAGTGTCAGTACCAGCAGCAGGAGCCATAGTGTTGTTGTTCATCATAGCAGTGTCGGTAGTAGCAGGAGCTGGAGCTTCCATTGGAGCTGGAGCCATAGCAGCAGAATCCGTCTTAGTTTCAGCAGAAGTAGAAGTTTCGCTGTTGCAGGATACTGCGAAAAGAGCGATGGCGATAGCGCCGAGCTTAACAAGCTTCATAATCGTTGTTTTTTGTGGTTTGATTTGCTATTGATACGGGAAGGAGAAAAAGGTAACCGCCCGGAGTCAAACATTTTTTTCTGCCATGCAAATGAGCTGATCAAATAATAAAAAACCCGCAGCATTTGCTGCGGGTTACTTGCCTTATACTGGGGAAACCTGGGTTATTTCTTAGGCTTGGCGCCGGCAGCAGGCTTGTTCATGAGGCCTTCCAGCTGCTGGGCAAGCTTATTATTTGGGTCTATAGCCTTAATTCGGTCAATATTTTCTTTCAAAGCGGCCTTATCGTTCTTATTGTAAGCAGCGATGGCAAGGTACTGATAGGCAACGTTGAGGTCGGCGGGCTTACGCTTATAGGCCTCTGTTTCAGGTATAGCGAGCCATTTGTTGAATAGGGGAACGGCGGCACCGGTCTTGCCCTCGCTATCAACGGCGGCGGCTACACGGGCGCGCCAGTAAGAGGCAGAGGGCTGATCGGGGAATTTCGTCTCCATTTGTTCAAACGCAGTGCCGGCATCGCCATAATTACGGCCGTAGTAGTTGTAGATGCCCCAGTTGAAGTAGTCAATAGCAGCAGGATTAGTGCCGGCAGCTTCCAGGGCCATCTTGTAATAGCGCGCAGCTTTGGCATATCCTTCTGGGGTGCTCATGCTCTTGTAGCTCTCCGCAATGTCTGAGTATATCTTCTTTTTATTAGAGGAAGTATCAGCGTTGAGCGCTACCGTGTAGTAGTAGTCGGCACTATCGGCTGCCTTTTGCGCAGCGAATATTTTGGCCATATAGAGGTAGTCGTCAGGGATGATCTTCTTAGCGTCCGCCTGAGTTTGCTTGGCGAAGAAGATGCGCATATTCTGCAATGCGTTGGCGTAGTCCTTGGTCTCAAACTGGCTCTTTCCCAGTACGCGATACATATACGGGCGTTCGCCGCAGGTACTGATTACTTCCTGCATCTTACTTACTGCGGCAGGATAGTCTTTGGCCAGGAAAAGGATATTGGCATAAGAGATTCGGTCATCGCAGTTTTTGTCAGAGAGGTCGTAATACTTCTCAATGTTCTGCTTGGCCAGCTCATAGTTGCCGGAATAGAAGTATGCATTTGCCAAATCCCGATAAGGCAGCGGATTGCCGGGATCGGCGTCCTTGGCCTTACCATAGTTCGTTACGGCGTCCTTGTAATTGCGGGCGGCATACCAAAGCGCGCCAATGCGAGAATAGCCGAGAGAGTTTTTAGCATCTTTTGAGGTTGCATTCTCGTAGTTGTCCATAGACTTACCGCCGCCGCCCTGGATGCGCTGATAGGCATCGCCGAGGCCAATGCGGACATCTATATTGTCGCCGCCGCGCTTGATTGCTTCTTCGTACAGATTTACGGCATCCTGGACGTTACCACCACCATAGTTGATGGCGTCAGCGGCCCAAGCCAAGGGCTGCCAGTCTTTCTTTTTGGCCTTGGCTACTACTGCATCTGTAAGGCGCTTGCCTTCGGCGGCATTACCGCTTGCATAAGCGAGGCGCGCCATGCCGGCCATATTAGCGGCATCATCGGGAAATTTGGCAAATGTGGCCTGAGCTGCAGCTTTGTTATCCTGCTCTAATTGCGCTATGCCGAGGTAATAATTGGCGGTTGCATTGCCGGCGGCCATTGGCTGCAGTATTTTTTCTGCGCTGGAATAGCGCTCATACTTCACCATCTTTATGCCTTCGTCCAACGATTGGGCGGCAGCGCCGAATGCGAGCGCAGCGCTAAAGGACAGCAGCAGGATGGATTTACGTGTTGGAAATTGCATTTTGGTTTTCAGGAAATTGGTCAGGTAGCTATTAGTTCAATAAACAGGAAAGTTGGTTTAGTCCGGCATTTCCCGGCTCATTTCGGCAGGCCGGAGTACAATGGAGAGTTTCAGCGGAAAAAGATGGGCGTGGGCGAAGATGAGTTGGCCGCGGTCGCGCAACAGGAAGTTGGCAAATCCTGTGCCGAGACCCTGATGCGGCTCGTTCTTAATGAAGTAAAGGTTTCGTGAAAGCGGATACGAGCGTAACGCGATGTAGGCCTGATAAGGCTGGAGAAACTCGTGGGTAGCATCGTTATAAATGGCAGCCACTTTGATTTTGGAGATAAATGCGCCCGTGTTATTGGGATCATCGTTGGCGCTGACCCAGTTTAATCCTACAATGCCGATACTCTTCGGGTTTTGAGCGACATAATTGACAACAGAGTCATTGCCATTAGCTGCAAAGACATTTTTACCAAGCGGCTGCCCCTTCAGGATGGAATCCTGGATGAAGCGCAGTGTAGAGGATCCGCCATTGTCAAATACAACATTATAGGGTTCTTTATATTGGCCCGTCAAAATGCCGCGTAACTGCGCAAGCCCAAAGGACGTATCTGCGCTCTGCGGGTTTACGATTACAGCTACCGCATCGCGCGCCAGCTCATCCCACTGCGGATAGATGCTTCTGGATTCGGCATATTTCTGTTCCTCGGCTGTAAGGGGGCGGGTAATAAGGATCAGACGAACCTTGCCAGCCAGGTAATCTTTAATGCATTCTGCCTCCGGTTTATATTGGGCCCTTATATGCGCATTCGGGTTAGCTGCAGTCGAACACGTGGATTTGCTCCTCAATTACAGGCTTATAAGTTTCATCAACAGAAATATCTATAGTACCGCTATTTGGAGTATCAGTTGGGCCTCCTTCATTATTGCCGCAGGCCGCGAAGAATATCGCGATGGCCAAGAGCATAATGGAATAAATGAGGCGTTGCATACGGGTCACAATTTTACGCGGATGCAGGGGAAGGGAAAGGTTAATTCTAAGGGGCTTTTCAGGTCAAATAGTCTTCTCCGTCGCCTTCGCGCAAATCCTGAATGCCGCGCCAGATGCGAAAGAGGCCATAAAAGGCCATAATAGCCGCCAGCGTGTATGAGGTGGTGTTTGAAAGCTCCATTGCACCGAACCGGTGGAAATGCACCACGGCATAACCCAATGCAATAAGCACCAGCCCCATCACAATATGACGCGCCGCTCTTAGCCTGGCTCTGGTCCGGTTGAAGTTAGAATTGGACATTTATTGATGCAATTGTCGTTGAACGCGCGCAAACTTAGCGCAATAAAGCCGTGCCTGACGGGTAGACGCAGTCAGGAGCAAATTGCATAAACGAAGTATAAGGCACAACAAGGAATTGCCTTATGTCAACGACACGGTTAAAAACAAAAAGAGACTGCGGGTTAGTGCAGTCTCTCTCTTTGTGGGAAGAATCCCGTTGTGCTTACTTTGAACTACCAGAACCGTTGCTGCTCTTAGAAGCTGCCTTCTTTGGAGCTGCGCTCTTCTTTGAAGCGCTGGCGGATGAGCCGCCTGCGGTTGAAGACTTTTTAGCGGCTGCCTTCTTAGGGGCTGCAGCTTTCTTAGCGCCAGCGGTTGTTGACTTCTTAGCAGCAGCCTTCTTGGCGCTTCCGCCAGCTGATGCTGTAGATTTCTTAGCGGCTGCCTTTTTCGGCGCGGCTGATTTCTTGCTGGCGGCTGCTGTTCCACCAGTAGATTTTTTAGCGGCTGCTTTTTTAGGAGCTGCGGCTTTTTTGGCTGATGCGGCCTTCTTAGGGGCGGCTTTTTTTGCTGTTGCCATCGTTGTGAAATTTAAGGGTTAAACAAAAACCTTTCTATAGCAACTGGCGGGCGGGTTAGTTGTGATGCCTACCAGATTGTTTCGTTTCCTTTCCTTGACTTTACAGCAACATGGATATTGGGCCGCGCAGTTGTGAAGCGCGCGACACGCTATCTATATTCTAATCCGAACTTAAAAGAACTTCATTTGCACCAAACCTGCGGCCCGTTAACGGACACTTAGCTTTAGGCTTCTGCTTCTGCAGCCATCTCCTGTACGGAGATGAGCGTCTTGTTGCGGGTCTTGCGGAACTCAACGATACCATCGCGTGTAGCGAAGATTGTAAAATCCTTGCCAAGACCTACACCCTCACCCGGATGATATACCGTACCGCGCTGGCGAACGATGATGTTGCCGTTGATAGCCGGCTGACCGCCGAAGATTTTTACACCGAGGCGTTTGCTATGCGAGTCGCGGCCGTTTTTTACCGAGCCTTCACCTTTTTTATGTGCCATTGCTTACTAAATGCTTTTAGAGTTATCTACTGTTTGATTGTAATTAAACGCGACGGCTTACTATGCAATCGCGCCGATGCGGATTTTCGGGTCAGGCTCTGGCGGTGACCATTGCTCTTCTGATAGCCCTTGCGGCGCTTCTTCTTGAAGACAATCACCTTATCACCCTTCAGATGGTCAACGATTTCGGCTTCTACTGAAGCAGAAAGACCCGAGCCGGCCTTGAAATTCCCTTCCGCCACCTGTCATCAGGACTTCGGAGAAGTTCAGCTTATCGCCAACATTACCGGTAAGGCGGTGAACGAAAATTTCCTGGCCGCTGCGCACCTTAAACTGCTGACCGGCTATTGTTACAATCGCGAACATGACTTGTTAAAATATTTCGCGCAAAGGTAATGCTCATGCCTTTTCAGTGCAAATAAAATTCAAAGAACTACGGACTAACTGCAACTATTCCATAATAAAAGTCGTTCTCTGTACCCTTAAATGCCAATTATAGTTATCCACGTCTGTGGATTACTTTAGCTGCATCTTCGTACTACTACTTATGAAGATCAAGTCTCTTCTCGCGCGGCCTTATGCATCCATTGTGCATAGCCGCATCCGCAAGTCCGCTGCCAGCGCGGTTCCTGACCAGCACGCCATCCTCCAAAGCCTGCTGAAAACCGGCGCGAGCACCGCATTTGGCAAAGACCACAATCTTAATGCCGTACATGACCACGCGGGTTTTACACAGGCTGTTCCGATACGGGACTACGAGGCGTTCAAGCCTTATATAGAGCAGATCAAAGCGGGGAAGGAAAATGTTTTGTGGCGTGGCAAACCCATCTATTTCGCTAAGACAAGCGGCACTACAAGCGGGGTTAAGTACATCCCGATCACAAAGGATTCCATAAGTAATCATATAGATACTGCACGCAACGCATTGCTCTGCTATATGGCTGAAAGCGGCAAGCCGCAGTTTGCCGACGGAAAGATGATTTTTCTATCCGGCTCGCCGGTGCTGGAGCGCGTAGGAGGCATCCCTACCGGACGGCTGAGCGGGATTGTGAACCATTTTATTCCGCGTTATCTGCGATCCAATCAGCTGCCTTCTTTTGAAACAAACTGCATTGAAGACTGGGAAACAAAACTGGCGCGTATTGTAGATGAGACGATTGGGCAGGATATGACGCTCATTTCAGGTATACCGCCCTGGATGCAGATGTATTTTGACTGGCTGCGCGACCGCTCCGGCGGCAAGACCATTAAAGAGCTATTCCCTAACCTGCAGGTGCTGGTGCATGGTGGCGTGGCGTTTGAACCCTACAAAGCCAAGCTCTTTGATTCGCTTGGCGGCTCGATTGATACCATTGAAACCTTTCCGGCCTCGGAAGGCTTTTTTGCCTTTCAGGATGGGCTGGAAAGTGAAGGACTACTGCTGAATACAAATAGCGGAATATTCTTTGAGTTTGTTCCGGCAGATGAAATATTTAATGAGGCGCATACACGGCTTTCGCTGGCAGATGTAGAAGTGGGCGAGAATTACGCTTTGATTGTAAATAGTAATGCTGGCCTTTGGGGCTACAATATTGGCGATACTGTGCGCTTCGTGTCGTTAGACCCCTACCGCATTGTGGTGACGGGGCGAACAAAGCATTTTATTTCCGCCTTTGGCGAGCATGTGATTGGTGAGGAGGTGGAGGCAGCACTTATGGCCGCAGCGGTGCAGAATGGCGTACGTATCATTGAATTTACCGTTGCCCCACAAATTCAGGTGGACGGTGAATTGCCTTACCATGAATGGTTTATCTCTTTTGAGCACGCTCCCGCTGACTTAACCGGATTTGCGCTGGAAATAGACAACCATCTGCGTGAAAGGAACATCTATTACAATGATCTGATCTCTGGCGGCATTCTGCAACCGCTTAAAATCCGCACAATGCGCCCCGATGCATTCATTGAATATATGAAGCGCGAAGGCAAGTTAGGCGGGCAGAACAAAGTGCCGCGCCTGAGCAATGATAGAAGAATTGCAAATGAATTAATTACGCTATACAACTAAATTTTTATTACATACCCCTTTGAGATAACATCTTTATTTACAAATATTGTGGCGTCCGTGCTCGTCAACAACTAAACACCCAATATCACTATGTCAGATGTTAAAACCAGATCCAATTATTTTCACAACCTCCCTGGCGAAGACAAAAACGTAGATAGGGTCATCTACAAGACAGCAGTACCCAAAAGCAGCATCGGGTACGAGGCTCACGATTTTTTCAACAAGCTAGGCGAGCACCGCAATGATGTGGGGAGCAGAGCGCGCAACGCGGAGCAGGAATACCTATTGCAGGGAATGCCTAAAGGGGCGATGCATGAAGCCGCAGCCATTTCAAACCAAAGCGGCGTAGGCATAGCCGTCCGGCCTACCGGCGTTCTGGCGCATATGGGCATTGAATCTGGTGACCCGACAAAGGCGCAGGAATTCAAGAACAAAACCTCAAAGGAATTAGACCTTTTCCTCTGCGACGAGCTTGAGTGGCAGCAAATAGGTACCGTAGTGCACTACGATCCCCGTGTAGGCTGGTCGTCTAAAGGCACAACATCAAAATTATCGTCCTGGCTAAAACACAGAAAGCCACCGGTTAAGCCAACTGAACAGGATTGGATAAACAAGCAGAGGCACATCATTAATGTGCGTATGCCTCAGTTGCTCAAGGCTAATCTTAAGCAGCGCCTGCGCTTCTGGCCGTCCAATGAGCAGGACTGGGGTAAGCTTAAAGGACTGTTTGAAGACCGTGTAAAGGAATATCAGGAGCAGGATTATGAATACCGACATGGCCATTACAAGGCTCATGCGACCGTGAGCGGCATCTATCTGCAAACGAGAAAGCGCAAAGGGGTGAACATGGTTGGCGACCATGACCTGTTTGGCTTTACCAGAGGGGGCGACGGCAGATTGGTCCACGATTCAGAAAGTGGCTTTGAAGATGTGCAAAAGGCGCTCCAGCGCTCTCCTACCTTTCAGGCCCAGCATGGCGGCATCTGGAACTGGGTGCCCGGCACTACTAACAACCAGGACATCAGACGGAAAATCATGGGTGGTCATTCCGCTCCCAACGGCGACCCGCTTCTTTACATCCAGCCCGGCTTCATCGTAACCGCAGTCTTTTACGTGCCGGGAGAAGAAATTCTCAAATCCGTATGGGACTGTCCGGACGCGCGTGGCTGGCTCAACCAGACATTTAGTGGTAGGAATTAGCGCCCGATAAGCCAGGCAGGCAATGATTGCATAGCCTTGCGCTTCCTACAGCGTAGTCGGCTATGGGCCGCCGCACTGTGGTGTACACTGGTTGTTAACTGCTGATGCAGTGAGCGCTTACCGTTTAGACAACAAAGCCCTGTTACATTCATACAATACATAGTGGCACATCGGCAGCTAACAGGCAGACTGCACAATAAAGCCAATGCGCCGCGATGTCGGGTAGCGCACCTTGGGTCAGATGTGACTACTCATAGCCGATTCCCTAAAACCGCGGCCCCACGCCGCCCCCGCCGTCAGCGGGATGAAAAAATCCGCTAAACACCGCTGTTATCTCTAGTCCGCCTCTCATACCCGTAGCAGCTTTGAGCGATGAGGTATTGACATCGTATGAAATGCCAAAGCGCTGGCTCTTATAGTCCACGCGCAAGGTTGGAATGACCGCATCGCCGAAGCGAAGTTGCGCACCCGCGGCAATGCCGAAGCCCCCGCGGCTGTCATCATTATTGCCCAGCCGCGCCCAGCGCAAGAGTCCTCCGAGCATCGCCTCGCGGTAAGGTCCCTGGATAGCCACGTTGGCATGTGCCTCTGCGCTCCAGGCCTCCAGCAGCCGCATGTTTAGCGAAAGGGACGCATTCCAGCGGGTATTCAAATTGAGCGCCGAGGTTTGTGAGAAAGTAGCACGTGGCTTGGTAAGGTGCCAGGCGCCGAGGCCCACGAGGAAAGTCAGCCGATCACCATCGCCAACAGAACCATTGTAGGAAAGGCCGGCAGAAAGATCCCAATAGCTAAGCTTGGCAATCGGCAGTTCCTCGCCGGCGCCTGCGCCAGGATTTTGATATTGGTTGTCAAAAGTCAATGCGCCCGGATCAAAAGACCGCTGCAGCATACCAGCCGCAAAACCGGCAGAAAGAAAAGAGCGGCGCTCGTCTGAAGCGGAGAGATGCTTGTGATAATTGATGCAGGGATAAAAGGCGGTTGTCTTCAATCCCGCACGGCCCGCTTTGTCAGAATATCCGGCGAGGCCAATGCTCACATAATCCTGGCCATTGCGGCGGATGGAAAAGCGGCCTTCGGCAGTGGCGGAAAGCGTCTGATAGGCCTTGCCGAGACTGCCCCACTGGCTACGGTAGCTGGCTGAGGCGCGGAAATCGCCATCACTAATGCCGGTTAGCGCAGGGTTGCGCAGCAGGCTTTGTTCCGCGTATTGGGAAAAGTGAACATCCTGCGCCTGGCAAATACAAAATGCAAAATGCAAAATGCAAAACAGGGAGAGAAAGATTTTTGTATTCATACGCATGGAGGCCAAATACTCAAAACATAAACTTGACACTTCCTACCGCAGCAGCATCACATCACCCTGCCATTGCAGCGGCTCTCCCGTATCACAAAGGGCATCAATGATGTAAACATATACATCCGGCGGCAGCAGCGTGCCACCTTTACGACCATCCCAGCCATTGCTCTTATCATCCACTGCAATGTTGGCGCGCTCAAAGACCACTTCTCCCCAGCGGTTGTAAATACGGAAACGGTTGATGTTGGAAATGCCGCGCCCGCGCGGGTAGAAAATATCGTTGACACCATTGCCCTCCGGCGTAAATGTGTTGGGCAGGTACACCTGGCTATTGTCGCAGGTAATAAGTATACGTACCGAATCGGTGGCGCTGCAGCCAAACTCTGTCTTAACGGTGATATAATAGGTAGTACTACCCTTGGGGAATGCATCGGTAGCCGCAGCAGTTGGTGTAAACAGGCCGTCGGAGGGGGTCCAGAGCCATTCCGTGATATTGCCGGTAGCGGTAGCTTCCAGTCTTATCGGCGTGCCCGCAATGATGCTTTTGCCCGGCGCAGCTTTTACCGTTGGTGTGGGGTGCACTACTACGTTCACTACATCGGTATCCGGCAGGCAGCCGGCATACCGCGAGATGAGTACATACTGCTGTGAAGCAGTAGGGTAGGCCAGGGTAAGGGCACTGTCGGGATTGATTAAAGTAGTACGGGGCGTCCAGTGATAAACGGAAGCGCCTGTGCTGGCTTGAAGGCTCACCGTGTCGCCAGAGCAGATTTCGGTGTTCAGCGGCTTTACTTCTGTGATTGTTTTATACTTCAGGCGCACGGTAACGGTGTCTGTATTGGTGCAGCCATTGGCATCCGTGCCGGTTACGACATACGTTGTAGGCGCAGCAGGAAAGGCAAAAGGCGTGCTGCAATTGGCGCAGCTCAGTGAACCTGCCGGGCTCCAGCTGTAACTAACTCCGCCACGCGGTTTAAGTATCGCAGAGTCGCTGAGACAGATGGTCGTATCGTCGCTGGCAATAATCTTCGGCAGCGGGTAGAAGATTACATTGCTACGGAATGTGTCCTTACATCCGCCAGTGGTGCTGCTGTAGAGGATCACAGGGTAAGTGCCCGGCCCCGCATACGTCTTGGACGGTGACGCTAAGCTGCTGCCCGTTCCATCATGAAAGGCCCAGCGCGGCGGATTAAGCGGGGTAAATGCCCCACGCGAGGTGTCTTTGAATTGAATGGTGCCCTTATCGCAGGCTGGAAAAGGTAAGAATGTAAAGCCTGCAATAACGCCATCCACCTTTATAGAGTCAATCCCGACGGACGTTGCAGAACATCCAAGGTTATCCGTCATTATGATAGATGGCAGGTGCGGGCCCGGCTGTGTATAAGTATGGCTCATGACAGTGGCCGTGGTGGCAGATGTAGTGCCGTCGCCGAAATTGTAGATAAAGCCGGGCACACCATCCACGTTGTTCGCCTGGAAATTGACGGTAAAAGGCGCGCAGCCGGAGAGCGGACTATAGCTCAAAACACCGCCGGGATAACCAAGCACGCGCACACGCCCATACGCTGTATCCGGGCACCCAAGGCTGTTGCGCGCAATAAGCATAATCGGATACAGGCCCGGCACCGAATAAGTTGCAGAAGGATTGGTAAGCGTGGAATAGCCGCCTGTGCCAAGGCTCCATTGATAGCTTGCGGCGCCTGTGCTGGTGTTGGTAAAATTGACAAAGAGCGGCGGACATACATTCAGTGTATCATCCATCGTAAAGGAAGCATGAGGACTCACCGTTACCGTAACCCCGGACGGCTTGTACATTGTATCCTTACAGCCTGCATAATCTGTAACGATGAGCCGTATGTTGTAAACGCCCGGCGTTACGTAGGTGTGGCTCGGGGAAGCCACTGTAGAAGTGCCGCCATCGCCAAATGACCACTGGTGTGTAATGCCGGTGCCGGTAGAAGATGAGAAAAATTGAAAAGCTGATCCCACGCAGGCGTTGCTGCTGGTAGAGCTGAAGATGGCGGTTGGCCTGGAAATCGTGACGAAGTTGGTCGCGCCAAATGAATCCACGCAGCCAATGTTATCCTTCACGATCAGCTTAACCCCATAGCTGCCTATAGTCGTATACAAGTGCGTTACGGATGGGCCGAGCGGATTGGTAATGGTCTGGCCCGTGCCATCGCCAAAGTCCCAGATCAATTGAGCGGCGTGCGTAGAAGGCACATAATTGGTCGTATCCGTCAGGACGATAATGGACGGCGCGCAGCCAAGCGGCGGGGTGGCCTTAAAATGTACCACCGGCCCACCGACGGTGATGAAATTGGGGATGGTCTTTGTAACGATACAATTGTTGTTGTCTTTAACGCTCACAACGACATTGTACTGCCCGCGGCTTGTGGGAACGAATACGTTGTTCGTATTGCCAAACGGATCAAAAAGACAACATACCGGCATGGTAGACCCTTGTGTCCACTCCCATCGCTCCCCGGTTAATACCGAAGCGGGAGGCACGCCGCTTGATCCGGCGATAATTGGGGTAAACCATGCAGTGTCACCTACGCATATAGTACTGTCTGTGGCCTTCAGATTAATGCTGAGGTTATTGATGATGAGCACGCTGGTCACGCTGTCCTGACAGCCAGTTGTGCTGTTGTAGGTAATCTGGGTAACGTTAAAGATGCCCGGACCGGCATACTGGTGCGTTGGGTTGGTTGTATTGCTGGTAGTGCCGTCGCCAAAGCGCCAGAGCATAGATGTGGCGCCTTTGGAGCTGTCAACGAAATGCACCAACCCGAGCGTATCGCAAGACACGCGATAGATGAATTTGGAGCCGGGCAGCCCCACATTGATGTACGCCAGCTTTTTAACGGTATCCAGGCAGCCATTCTGGTTAGTAACCATTGTTACGGAATAGGTTCCTGGAACCGCGTAGTTATAGGTCGGGTTTCCGGGCCCGAGGGAAGCGCCACCATCACCAAAGAAGTATTCCCAGCTGGTGATGGGACCGCTGGGGCTCACACTGCTGTCAAAGAAATAGACATTGTTATGAGCGCAGATGTTGCGGTTGGCTGCGTAAAAGTTAGGGATCGTATGACTGCCCACCGGGATGATCAAAGTGTCCAGCCAGGTGCAGCCGTTGGCGGTAGTGACCGTCACGGTAGCATAATAGGTGCCCACATTTGCATAGGTGTGTGAAGGCGCTCCGGCAGTGGTGGTGGGGCTGCCGTCGCCGAAATTCCAGAGCCAGCTCGTATGCGGGCTTGGATAAGGGAGTGGAAGCGGATTGCCGGGAATGGTAATGCTCTCCGTAAAATTGATTGCTACGGGCGCGCATCCGCTGAAGGGCGTTGCAAAGGCCTGAAAATCGGCATGGATAATTCTGACCGTATCAATACGTGTGGAAGTGCATCCTATGGGACTGGTGACCGTAAGCTTTACCACATAGCTCGTGTCATAGGTATAGGTATGCAGCGGCGAAGTAAGCGTGCTCGTAAAGCCATCGCCAAAGTCCCAGGAAGAGGTGAAACTGCCGGATGTAGTGTTTGTGAATGCAATTACAGATGGTGCCGGGCAGCCTATCGTCGGTGCAAAAGTGAAGGAGGCTGTGGGTTTGGGAGAGATGACGATCGTATGCGACGACGTATCTGCGCATCCGCCCACTCTGGCTATAAGGCGTATGTTGTAAGTGCCCGCCGTCAGATAGGTATGACCCGCCGCGGTGCCGGTAGCCGTATAACCATCGCCAAAGTCCCAGTCCAGTGCTGCGCCGGGAGTGGTAGGTGCGACTGATGTCGCTGATACGGCTCCCCCCACGCAGGCGGTGGCCGGCACATTTGCCGCCGCGCTTACCGTATGGACATTGATGTAATTGTTCAGTTTCAGCGAATCCGTACACCCTTTGTTATCCGTAGCAATGAGCTTCACCGAATACTTACCGGCAGAGCCATACGAATGCGTAGCCGGGCTGCCTGATGAAGGCCCGCTGCCATCGCCGAAATCCCAGGTATAGCTAAAAGGGCTGCTACCACCGGTAGTGCTGATGAAAGTGGTGCTGCCCCCTATGGAGCACACCGCGGTATCGGTTGCGTAAAAGCCGACGCCCGGAAGCGGATAAATGGTAATGAAGTTTACCTGCGTATCCGTGGTGGGACAATTTGAACTATTGGTAGCTGTAAGCTTTACGGTGTACGATCCTCCACCGGTATAAGTATGAGTAGCACTGCCCGTATTGGCCGTGCCGCCGTCGCCAAAATCCCAGTTGTAGCTGCCGGTACCCGTTGCATTCCAGGTAATGTTGGATGTAAAGCTGATCGGCGTCTTGGCGCAGGCCGCCACCGGCGTTGCAGAGAAGGATACCGCGGGCGGCATTTTTACCGTGATAAAACCCGCCTTCGTCATTGTATTACTGCCCGCCGCGCTGATTGCGGTCAGCGACACACTGTACGTACCGGGCGAGAGGTATGAAATAATCGGATTCTTCGCTGAAGAGGACGAAGGTGTGCCGCCGGCAAAGCTCCAGCTCCACGAAGTGGCACTACCTGTGGACAAGTCAGTGAAGCTCACTACCATCGGCGGGCAGCCTGTTACCGGCGTTGCCGTAAAATTTGCCGAAGGCTGCGCTTCCGCAATCCCGGATATTCCCAGCAAGAAAAGAACAAGTAGTGCTCTAAGCATATGGTTTAAACCTCAGATGGCCCTGAAATGGTGTGGTACGAAAGAAACTGATTATTCTGCCAGGCCACCAGCATGAATCAGTGCTAAATCCCTCCATATAGGTGCCTACCAGGGCTTCGGGCATATCGTGCGTGCCTTCTCAAACTTCTCCCCCAAAAACAGCCCGCTCTGCATCACCGTCAGCTCCAGGCCGCCCGCCCCATTGGAGGCCGGCCGCAGCTTGCTCACCGTAAAGTCGTACGAGGCAGTTACCGCAAAGCCCTTGTAGTCAAACTTCAGCGTAGGTATTGCCGCATCGCCCGCACGGTAAAAGACGCCGCCGTAGATCGCCAGCGGCGGGTCCGCCTCATTCTCGCTTACCCGCTTCCAGCCCAGCAGGCCGCCACCTATAAATTCATTGTACACCCCCTGCCGCGCGTAGTTCAGGTGCACCTGCACCCCGTACTGATCCGTCAGGCGGTAAGAGCCGCCCGCCGCCACATTCCACTTCATATCCAGCGCTATGATGTTGTTGTCCGTCAGGAAGGAGCGCTTCGGGCGCGTAAAGTGATAGCAGCTTACCCCTCCGTAATAGGTCACATGATTATCCTCGGCGCCGCTGTTTACTGATAGGCCCGCCCCCATATCCCAATTGGTGATCCGGTTATTGGCCAGATTCTCAAAATTCGCATTGTTCGGGTCAAAGCCCCCCGTAGGGTTATACTGCATATTAAAGGTGGCCTTGCTCGGGTCATAAGACCGCTGCAGGTAGCCACCCGTGAAGCCCGCCGTCAGAAAAGTGCGCGAGCCGCTGCCCATATACTTCGTAAACGACAGCGCCGGGTAGATGGCAGCCGTCTGCAGGTCTATGGAGCCCGCCCGGTCAAAATACCCCAGGATGCCCACCGTAAAATAATCCCCGCTCTGCCCCTTCAGTGGCACCCGCGCCTCCCCGCTCAGCATACCCGTTACATAGGGCCGCGAGATAGAGCTCCACTGACTCCGGTACACCGCCGCCACTTTATAATCATCCCCAAACGTACCCATCAGCGCGGGGTTGCGCAGAATAGCCGTCTCGTAAAACTGGGAGAAATGCACATCCTGCGCCCGCGCAGCCGCGCCGCACAGCAGGAGGGCAATAAATGGAGTAAAAATCTGCTTCATGCTACATGCTCTTCTGTTTAATGACCGTTTATTAAGATTATTTGTTAGTCAGCTTTCGGTTCGCTCCCAATCTTCCGTTGCGTCGCACGTTTCCCCGTCCCTCAATCTATTCAGCTTTCTACTTAGCATCCGGCAGCCGCGTGGGACACGCGCCGCGGCAGTGAAACCGCAGCTTCCAAACAGCCGGAGGCCCTCACCATCTGGAGCAACTCCCGACCGGCGTGGTGAAGACTTCAGCCATTATGGTGAATCTTAATGTCTTCATGGTGGAAGGCTTCGCCGCCTCGGTGGAAGCCTATGGAATTATGGTGAATCATAATGTCATCGTGGTGGAACCTTCCGCCGCTCTGGTGAAAGCATCAGTCATTATGGTGAATTTTAATACCATCGTGGTGAAGCACTCAACCTGTGTGGAGCAGGATGATACCGCTGCGGCGCATATTGGCTCCGCCTTATGCCTAAGTGGAATGCCTGACAGACTGACGAACCCCTCAGTGTGCGACGCAACCGTTGATGGGGAGCGAACCGAAAGCCGACTAAATAAAGAACTTCTTTGTGTGTTGGAGGGTTGGAATGTTACCCAAACGCTCCGACCCTACCGAATCAACGTAATATCTCCCTTCCACTCCACCAGCTCGCCGCCATCGTCGCAGCGGGTCTGCATGGTGTACATATATACATCCGGCGGCAGGGTGTGGCCCTTGTAGGAGCCGTCCCAGCCGAGGGTGGCGTCGTTGAGGGTCATGTTTTGCCGTTCAAACACCAGCTCGCCCCAGCGGTTGTAGATGCGCACGGCGCGCATGGCGGTGAAGCCCTTGCCGCGTGGATAGAAGACATCATTATAACCGTCGCCGTTGGGCGTGAAGGTATTGGGAATGAATACGGAATCGCCATTGCAGCGCACACGCACGGTAACCTCCGCAGAGTCGGCGCAGCCCCATTGGCTGTAGCCGACGGCGTAGTACTTGGTAGTAACGTAAGGCTTGGCCACGGGCCGGAAGCAGTCCAGGCAGGAAAGGGTGGAGTCTGGCCGCCATTTGATGCTCGCTATGCCGGAGGAGTTGGCCTGCAGAATGACGGAGGAGCCGTAGTTGATAATCTCGTCATTGCCGGCGGTAAAGAATACGGGCGTGGGGTGCACCGTCACAACGACGGTATCGTAGCGCTCAAGGCAGGTGCCTTCCTTGGCCGTTACTACATAAGCGGTGGTGGTAATGGGCGTAGCCAGTGGCGATGCGATGTTGGGCGAATCCAGGAAGCGGACCGGCTGCCAGCTGTAGGAGGTAGCGCCGGCGGCGTAGAGGCGGAAGGTATCGCCGATGCAGATATCGCCGCCTTTGCTCACAGAAGAGGTGGTCTTTATCTGTATGCGCGCGACGATGCTGTCGCGATTCTTGCAGCCGTTTGCGTCTGTGCCTACTATGTAGTAGGTAGTGGGCGCTGCGGTATATACGCTGGCTACCTCGCAGGTGGCGCAGATGATGGGCGCCGTTGGCGATGACCACTGGTAGCTTACGGCACCATGGCCTACCAGCATGATGGTATCGCCGGGGCAGATGCCTGTATCAACCGGCCCTGCATCTACAATAGGCAGCGGATTGATGAACACGTCTCTGGTGAGGGTATCGCGGCAGCCCCAGGCATTAGCGGCTATCATGGTCACAGAATGCGGCCCGGAAGTCCCGAAAGTGTAGCGCACACTCGGCCCCGAAGCATTGTCTGCAGGTGTAAAGTACCAGTTCCAGCTATTGGGCTGGCTGAAGAGGGCGGTGGAGGTGGTGGTGAGGGTAAATGGCGAGTCGACGCAGGGTACCGTTGTGCTGAAATTGGCTGTTACCTTATCTACGCGCACGGGTGTGATGGCATTGGAGATAGACTTACAGTTGGGGCTGCCGTCTGAGAAGATGGCTATAGGGAAGTAAGTGCCGGGTGTGCTGTAAGTGTGGGTGATGACGGGCGAGTTGGAGGTATCTCCTGTTCCATCATCAAAGTCCCAGAAGATCTTTGGTACGTTGGTGATACTTGCGCTGAAGGTGGTGGCCTGCCCGGCGCAGATATCAGAAGGCGTTGTGGTGAAGGCGCCGGCATAGCCGAGCACATACACCTGGCGCACGGCAGTATCAATACACCCGTTGGCATCGGTAGCAGTAAGTACTACATTGAAGATGCCGGAATTGGGGAAGGTGTGGGTAGGATTGGGCAGGGCGTTAAGGGGCGAGCCCGGCTCAAAATCCCAGGAGTATTTGATGGCACCGTTAGAGGAGGTATTGGTAAAGTTGACCGTAAGCGGCTTGCAGGCAGCAATGCTTTTATCCATGGTGAAGCCGGCTTTTGGTGCATTTACCTTGATATAGTTGTTGAGAAGCACCGTATCGCTGCATCCGCTGGTGTCAAACACGATGAAGCGTACCGTGTAGGTTCCCGCCGCCGTATAAGCTTTCTTGGGCTGAAACGCCGTGCTGGTGGTCCCGTCACCAAAATTCCAGAGGTAGGTAAGGGGGCCCACACCGCTAGATGAGTTGATGAACATGACCGAGTCAATGCGGGCGCAGAGGGTAGTCTTGCCATTAGCGGCATTGAAAACAGCGTTCGGTTTACGGGCCTGGATGTAATTGGTCTTGGTAAGCTCATCGGTACAGCCAATGTTGTCCGTCACCTTCAGCTTTACACTATATACGCCGGTGGTATAGGTATGCACCGGGTTAGCCGTATTGCCGGTCAGCGGGGTGCTGCCATCGCCAAAGTCCCACTCGCGCGAAATAATATTGGTGGTTGCCGTAGGCTTGGTGCTGTCCCGCAGCGTCACAATAAACGGCGTACAGCCTATTGGGGACGGCGAAGCGCCGAACTTGATGACCGGGTGCGATACAAGGATAAAGTCAGGAATGGTGACGGTATCCAGGCAGGTATTCTGCGGGCCGCTGGCGGTGACGAGGGTAACCGTATGCTGGCCGGCGGCTGGGAAGATATAATCCAGCAAATTGTCGGTGATGTAGGGCGTCTGCGTCGGATTATTGTCAAAAATCCATGAATAGCTCGCCGCCGCAGCGCCATTAAAGAGACCGCTTAGCCTGATTTCATCGCCCAGGCAAACGCTGGAATCATTTGCGGAGATGCCAAGTGAGGAGTTGTAGGTTGTTACAGCCCGTACAACTGTATCTATACAGCCGAATATGCTGTTGGATACAATGAGCCGTACCTGAAAGACCCCAGTAGTATTGTAATAATGCGTCGGCGGATTCTGAAGCGTGCTGGTCGTGAAATCGCCGAAATCCCAGTTCCAGGAGGTGGCGCCAACGCTTCCGTCCATAAATGTGACGCCATATATAAAGGGCGCCTTCTTTGGCGGACACTCCACACGGTACAGAAAGTCTGCGCTGGCGGGCTTTACAAAGATGTAATCCGTCTTACTTATAGTAGTGTCGCAACCATTGTGATTTGTGCTGAGCGCGATGGTAGAGGAGCCGGACTTGGCATACGAATGCTTAATGCTTGGTAAAAAGTTTGCGTTGTTATGGGCAAAGCTGGTATCGCCAAGATTCCAGGAATAGGTGGTGCCCGATACAACCGGCGTAGTATTATAAAAAGTAACCACCTCGTTCGGGCACACAGAGTCCGGCGTGGCGGTAAAAGAAGGTTTCACCACGCCGTCCGCATGGACGGTGATGGCGTCACTAAAAGTGCAGCCATTCGCTGTAACGCCATTCAGCGTAACTGTATAATCGCCGATAACCTTAAAAGTATCCTGCGGTGTAGCGGAAGTAGAGGTGGCAGGCGAGCCACCCCCGAATGTCCAGTTGTACGTAGCAATTGGTACCGGATAAGGAGCGGGAGGGGTGAACGGCGGCTGTACTGGCAATGACGAACCAAGGCTTGCGCTAAAGTCAGAAACCAGTGGTACGCAACCCTCCTGCGGACTGGCAAACACCATATGCAGGCATGCCAGGCACGGAGGGATAATTTTTCTGATAGCCACTGAATCATCTATGGTCACGCCGGCACAGCCGGTCACAGCGTCCGTTGCTGTTACTTGAACCGTTTTATAGCCGTTAGTCTGATACACATCTGCGGCCGGGTTGGTATTCAGTGCTGTGTTGCCATCGCCGAAATCCCAGTCATAGGTAAGCGAATTGGTAATGGCCGAATTTGTATTAGTAGCTGTAAAGGTGACCGTTACCGGCGCCGGGCACGGAATGGCCGGTGAAAAGCTGATGGTCGGAACAGGTTTAGGGTTGACTGTGATGCTTTTTGTAAGTGTTTTCACGCAGGGCCCGATACCCGTACTCAGCGTTACTGGGAAGTTGCCGGAGGTATTATATACATGCGCCACCGATGTGCCTTGATCGGTTCCGCCATCGCCATAACTCCACTCGCTGGACGATAGCGTACCCGAAGTAGTATTGAAAAAAGAAATGGATGCGCCTTCACAAACTGCATTCGCTGAAGTAAAGGATGGCGTGAAAACATACTTTTTAATATAAGAAGTGGCCTTCGCCGAGTCCATACAGCCATGCGCATCCGTAACAATCATCGCGACGTCATAGGTAGTTGCACCCGTTGTGTAGGTGTGGCTGATGGGCGATCCGTTGCCCGTAGTATTATCGCCAAAGCGCCAGAAGACCGAGGAAAAAGGCCCGCCGGAACTGTTATTCGTAAACTTGATAGTACCAGTCGGGGAGCACAGGTAATCCGAGTCGGAGAGAAACTGCGCAACCGGCCTTGTATAAGTAGTAATGAAAGACGGTTTAGTGACGGAGCTGTCGCAAAACTGGCTGCCCACAGTCAGCGTCACACTGAAAGGGCCTGTTGTAGTATATGTATGCACCGGGGTTATTCCATGACTCGTAGGGCTGCCGTCGCCAAAGTCCCAGGTGTAGGTAGCCGGCCCTGGCTGGTTGAGCGTTACGATGGGCGTGAACTGTACCTGCAGCGGCAGGCAGCCGCTGGTGGGGGTGAGGGTGGCGGTAAAGTTGATATCTGGTTTTTTGTAGATAACAACGTAGCCATTCTTCACCTTTGTATCGGTGCCTCCCGGTCCGGTCACCGTCAGCGAAATATTATAGGTGCCCGGTGCTGTAAACGTCCTTGAAGGGTTTTGAACGCCGGAAGGCGTACCGCCAAGGTTCCAGTTATAGGAATTAATGTTGCCGGTTGAGGCATCGGTAAAGTATACGGTAAGCGGAGCACAGCCTTCAAGAGGTGACGCCGTAAAATCCGCAACGGGCTGCGCTCCGGCTACGAGCGATAGGACTACAAACGGAAGTATAGGCCAAAAACGTAATGATAGCTTCATGCAGGGGCCGGCACATAGTACCAGGATTGGAAAATTACAAATATTCACCGCGATAAAAAAAGGACTGGCCGCACAGCAGTCTTTTTAGCCCTGCATGCGTCTGGAAACATTTCTTTGCCGTGACAATGACCGGCTTTGTGCATCCGGGCTTGTTTATGCGTGCGGTGCAATCAACTGCCTTCCGCCCAAACCCCGTTACATTTGCCGCCCCATGGCCCAAACCCACAATCGCCCCATCCGCGTGCTGGTAGCCAAGGTAGGCCTGGATGGGCACGACCGCGGCGCCAAAGTAATTGCTACCGCCCTTCGCGACGCCGGCATGGAGGTCATCTACACCGGCCTGCGCCAGACGCCCGAAATGGTGGTGAATGCCGCGCTGCAGGAAGACGTGGACGCCGTCGGCATCTCTATCCTTAGCGGCGCGCACAATACGGTCTTTCCCAAAGTGCTGGCGCTCATGCACGAAAAGGGTCTTCAAGACATCCTCCTCACGGGCGGTGGCATCATCCCGGAAGATGACGTGCAGGCGCTCATGCAGCAAGGCGTGGGCAGGCTCTTTGCGCCCGGCGCGCCTACCAAAGACATAGCAGACTACATTACCGCATGGGTGGAAGCCCATAGAAGATAATAGTTGAAGTGCCCGAACGTCAGGGGCATTGCGGCCTGATGTTCAAAAAAATTCCCTACGCTACAACATTCCCAACCAATAATGTACAACACCCTCACCACAGACCTGCAGGACGGCATCCTCACCATCACCATCAACCGCCCTGACAAGCTCAACGCACTTAATAAAGATGTCATCGCCGAACTTGGCGCGGCCATCACGGAAGTTTACAGCAATGACGATATCAAGAGCGTATTGCTCACCGGCTCCGGCGAGAAAGCCTTCGTAGCCGGCGCGGATATTTCTGAATTTACCGTGCTTGACGCCCAGGGCGGCGCAGCCCTCGCCCGCCGTGGCCAGCAGGATGTGTTTGATAAGATAGAAGCCTGTCCCAAGCCCGTTGTGGCTGCCGTGAACGGCTTCGCCCTTGGCGGCGGCTGTGAGCTGGCTATGAGCTGCCACTTCCGCACGGCATCTGAGACGGCTAAGTTTGGCCAGCCGGAAGTAAACCTCGGCCTCATTCCCGGATATGGCGGTACACAGCGGCTCACACAGCTCATCGGCAAGGGCAAAGCCATGGAGCTGATGATGACCGGCGACATGATCGGTGCGGAAGAGGCAAAGGCCCTCGGCCTGGTGAATCATGTCTTCCCGGCAGGCGAGCTGGTAGCAGGCACGCGCAAGATTCTTTCTAAAATCGGTACGAAGGCGCCCTTCGCCATCGGCCAGGTGATAGCCTGCGTAAATGACGCGGCCCGCGGCGCTGCTGGCGGCTTTGAAAGCGAGATCAAGCGCTTCGGTGAGTGCTTTGCCACGGCTGACATGCGTGAAGGCACCACTGCGTTCCTGGAAAAGCGCAAAGCGATCTTTACTGGTAAATAAGTGTTCGGCAGCTATACTATTGGCAAATAATTGTTCCTAAACCTTTGCCAAAAACTGAAAGTTCCTATCTTGTACGCTCAAAATTTCTCCATTACATGCGGATACCTTTTCTCCGTACCCTTATAGCAAGTGTGTGCATCGGCGCGGTTAGCCTTCCGGCAGCGCAGGCCCAGCAAAAATGGAAGCGCTACCGCGCACCTGAGTTTGTAGAGCGCCCGGGATGGAGTGTGGGCCTCAATGTTGGCCTCTCTGACTTGTGGGGCGACGTAGGCACCAAGACCCCGATTACGCACTACGGTAACAGTAAGTATTGGGAGAAGCCCCACTTTATGGGGGGTGTCTTTGCCCGTTATGCTTTCCATCCTGCCTTCGTGTTCCGCGCAGCGGTCAACTATGGCTCGGTATATGCCAATGACAACTGGAACTACGACCTGGCGAAGAATGCATCTAATACAGAAGACGACGCTTACCAGCGCTACCTGCGTAACCAAGATGTAAAGACCAATATCTGGGAAGGAAATATTCTCTTTGAAATCAACCCATTGCGTCTCGGCGACCTGGAAAAGCGCTCTGCCAAGAAGCGCATGCAACCTTATATTCTTATAGGTGGCGGCTATTTCCATTACCGGCCTAAGGGCACTTACACGCCACGGGGAACGGATGGCCGGCCAAGCGGACAGAGCCGCGAGGTGGATCTTTATGAACTGGAGCTGGAGAATCAGTCTGCCGCGGTGAATGTGCCGGATTCTGTCCTGCGCTCCCTTGGCTACATCCGCCCCAGCAATCCAAATAAGCTGTGGCAGCCTGAAGTATGTGGTGGTGTAGGTGTGCGTTGGGATATCACGAATCAGGCTTCACTTGGTGTTGAGTACCTCTATCGCTACACTTTTACTGATTATCTGGATGATGTAAGCACCTATTACGTTGATCCTACCATCTTTGACTACATACATTCCAAAGATCCGCAGAAGGCGGCTATGGCAAAGGATATGTATGATAAAAGCTGGCAAATTGATAAAGACGTTAAGCACAACCTTGGTGAGACACGCGGCAACGCGTCCAATAAAGACGGCTACTCTACCATTGCCATCTCATTTTACTACCGTCTGAAAACCAAGCGTATACCGTGGTGGTATCAGCCGGGACCGGGCGTTTATTAATTCCGGGACGCGCGCTAACTAATTCTGACCCTTTTGCGTCTTTCAGATAAGAGACAAAACGCTGCATGAAAAAATCTTCGCTTCTTCTTATTCTTCCCGCTATTGCTGCGCTGCTGGTTTATACATCCTGTAACAAGGGCGGTGAAGACCTGAATACTTCCACGCCCGGCAGCTACCAGCTGCTGGATCAGATCTTTGCCAAGACGGCGCCGCTGCCAACCACACAGTCCATCGTGGTATCTACCGGCGGCTCTGTCACTTCCAAAGGCGGCACGCGCTTTATCCTCCCGCGGGACGGGTTTCAGTCCTATACCGGAGCCATCATCGGCGGCAGTGTGGATGTAAAGGTTTATGACTGGCTGTTGAAAGGCGATATGGCCTTTGCCAAGGTGCTCCCCGTCTCTAACAATAATCCGCTCTATACCAGCGGCCAGGCTTACATTGAAGTAACCCAGAACGGGGTGCCGGTGCGCCTGCGTAAAGGCTATTATATCACAGTAAAGTTTCCGCAATTTGGCTATGGCATTACCGGCGACAGCCTATACCTTGGTCAGACGGTATCCGGCAGCAGCAATGTGATTAACTGGTACATGCGCGATACTGCGGGCCGCACGGCGCTGGCACTGGACACAGTTTCGCTGCGCTCTGATTCGCTGCATTATATCGCCGCTTCTCACTTTCTGCCGCAGAATGGGACGGCTTCATTTACCATTAAGCTCAACTCGCCCGTTTCATTGGAGCAAACCCTTGCTCTGGCGCTCTATGACAGCACCAAGGGCCTGTTCCCGATCTCTTCCGCCGTTGGCGGTAAAATCAGTGCAGAGCGTGTGCCTATCGGCGGGGTCAACAACAAGATGCACGTAGCGGTAATGGGCATTTACCAGGGCCAGTTTTACGGCGGCATTGTACCCATCCCGAAGCCAATGACCGACTCTACTTATGAGGTAATCATCAAGCAGACCGACCCGCAGGCCTTCCGCCTGCAGATGAACATTCTGTAAGGGAAACCTCCTTCCAATTTTTTATCTTTGTCGAAAGTCAAAACGGCCCTGCTGTTTTGACTTTTTGATTTTTTATTTCTTACCGGAAATCTTTTCATGTTCGCATACCTAGAAGGGACGCTAAGCTATAAAAGCCCGTCGCTGTTGCATTTAGATGCCGGTGGCGTTGGCTATGAGATAGCCATTACCCTGCAGACCTACGCCAAAATCCAGCATCTGGACAAGGCGCGCCTGCTCATCCACTTACAGATCCGGGAAGATGCCTGGGTGCTGTACGGCTTTGCCAATGAAATAGAGCGGACGACCTTCCGGGCCCTGCTGGGGATCTCAGGAGTGGGTGCCGCAACGGCCAGGATCATTCTTTCTTCTATGACGCCCGGCGAGCTGGAGCACGCCATTAACACCGATAACATCCGCGCCCTGCAGGCTGTAAAAGGTATCGGGGCCAAAACCGCCCAGCGGATTGTATTAGAACTAAAAGGCAAGCTACAGGCCGATAACACCGGGGTAACGGCCGCAGCCCTTCCGATGCACAATACTAAGGAAGAAGATGCGTTAATTGCGTTGATGAATCTGGGCATCAGCCGGCCTGCCGCCACCGAGGCCATCCGCAAGGCTGGCGCGAGCGACTGGGCCAGCATTGAACAACTGATTAAAGCTGCCTTGAAGGCGCTGTAGAAAAGCAAGCCGCTCACGATTCACAACTCACGACTCACGGAAAACGACTTTGAAGGGAAAGAGCAACTTTGGGTATAAGGTACTCCTGTTCATATTGTGCGCCGGCCTGCTGGCGCACGTGGCCGCACGCGGTTACGGCAATCCCGGCGACGGCGACTATGATGCGCCGGAGCCGCCGGCAGACAGTCCTGCAAATGCACTTAGCCGGCAGGATTCTGACCGCGTCTTGCGCTTTCCTATACGCGATGCCGTAGGCGATCCGGCACAGGACCACAGCACCGGGCTGGACCTCCGTGACCCCGGCAATATCAATAAGAGCATTGATTACGACCCGAAGGACAACCGCTATTACCTGAGCGAAAAGGTGGGAGATCAGTTCATCCGTAACCCCTCGTACCTCACGTTTGACGAATACCAGAAATACAGTGCGAAGCAGGAGGAGCAGAACTACTGGCAGCGCCGCCTGGACGCGCTGACGCTGTTCTCCAAGAAGCCCAAGCTGCCCACCATGTACAAGGAAGGCATCTTTGACCGCATCTTCGGCAACAACAGCATCTCGGTGCGCCCGCAGGGAAATGTGGATGTAACCCTTGGCGGCAACTGGCAGAACATCAAGAACCCGACGCTGGTGCAGCGCGCGCAGAAGTATGGCATCTTCGACTTTGACATGCAGATGAACATCAACCTGCTGGCACAGGTCGGCGACAAGCTGAAGCTGAACATCTCCAACAATACAAAGGCCACGTTTGACTACCAGAACGTCCAGAAGCTGGAGTACACGGGCAAGGAAGACGAGATCATTAAGAAGATTGAGGCGGGCAATATCTCCTTCCCGCTGCGCACCAGCGCTCGTGCAGGGCGTGCAATCGCTTTTTGGCCTGAAAACCCAGCTGCAGTTTGGCAAGCTGTGGGTAACTGCAGCGCTTTCGCAGCAAAAAAGCAAGCGTCAGAGCCTCACCGTACAGGGCGGTGCCCAGACGCAGACCTTCGGTATTAAGGCCGATGACTACGAAGAAAACAAGCACTACCTGCTGGGCCAGTACTTCCGCAACAACTACAATAATGC
The DNA here is from genome assembly GCA_963782125.1 of uncultured Bacteroidota bacterium. Taxonomy (GTDB): domain Bacteria; phylum Bacteroidota; class Bacteroidia; order Chitinophagales; family Chitinophagaceae; genus UBA1952. The sequence continues at coordinate 129,599 of CAWAID010000005.1, read as the reverse complement.
GCTGAAGAATTATCCCGGTTATCAAGTCGCCTCGCCACCATCAACAAGATTGAGGTATGGGTAACCAACCGCACCGGCGCTACCGAAGGCGTGCGTGATGTGGTCTGCTTTCAGGATCTGGGCGAAAAAGACCCTTACCGTAGCAGTGCTGGCCAGTGCCGGCAAGCCGGAACAGCCGGATAACCGCGCCAACACCCTTTACGACCAACTGCAGCAGAATCCCATTGGTGCGCCAGGCAGGCAATGCGACTGACCAGGTGACGCGCATTGGCCTTGACATTGGCCTGGCATATCCTGGCTTTGTACAGGGTATTGACTTCAGCCGTACTACGGCGCGCAAGCTCAATGCTTCCGAATTCACCTTCAACCCGCAGCTTGGCTACATCTCACTCAATACGCAGGTAAACCCTGATGATATCCTGGGCGTGGCGTATCGCTACACTTATAACGGCAAGGTGTATCAGGTAGGCGAATTTGCCGAAGACCTGCCGCCGGACACCACCAACCAGAAGGTGATGTTCCTGAAGCTGCTGAAGACGCAGAACCTGAATCCGCAGTTTCCGATCTGGCGAGCTGATGATGAAGAATGTTTATGCGCTTGGCGGCCTTGGCGTAAGCAAGGAAGACTTCCGGCTGAATGTACTCTATCAGGACCCGGGCGGCGGAGAGAAGCGCTACCTGCCTACAGGCGCCAGCGCCGGCATGCCGCTGCTGACGCTGCTCAACCTGGACCGGCTGAACTTCCAGAACGACCCTGCAGCCGGACGGCGTCTTTGACTATATAGAAGGCGTGACTATCATGCCGCAGCAGGGCCGCGATCATCTTCCCGGTGCTGGAGCCTTTCGGCGCGACCTGCGTCCGGCCCTTGGGGCAATACGCAGGATGAGCGCAAGTATCTCTACCAGATTCTGTATGACTCTACCAAAACGGTGGCGCGGCAATTTCAGCAGCTGAACCGCTTCATCATGCGCGGCTCTTACCGCAGCGCTTCATCCTCTGAAATCTTCCTCGGCGGCTTCAATATTCCGCAGGGCTCGGTAACGGTGAGCGCCGGCGGGCAGAAGCTGACGGAGAATCAGGATTACCAGATTGACTACGGCCTTGGCCGGCTGAAAATCATTAACACCGGCATCCTCTCCTCCGGCATTCCCATCAATGTCTCCTACGAAGACAACGCCACGTTCGGATTCCAGCAGCAGAATTTTATGGGTGCGCGCTTTGACTATTATGCCAATCAAAAGCTGACGCTCGGCGGCACCATTATGCGGCTGACCGAGCGGCCGTTTACCCAGAAGGTATCCTTTGGCGAAGACCCTATCCAGAATACTGTTATTGGCCTGGATGGCGCTTATCAGATCGAATCGCCCGGCCTGACGCGCCTGGTCGACAAGCTGCCCATTTACAGCACTACCGCACCTTCCTTTATTACCGCGTCAGCGGAAGTAGCCACCATTCGCCCCGGCCACCCCAAGCAGATCAACGCCCTGGACGGCGGCGGCGGCTCTACCTATATTGATGACTTTGAAGGCACGCGCTCGTCCTACGACCTGAAGTATCCCGCTGCCTCCTGGAACCTTGCCTCTACGCCGGTAGGCGCTAAAGACCGTTTCGGCAATGTCCTTTTCCCGGAAGCAAGCTGACAATAACAAGCTTACCTACGGCTTTAACCGCGCGCGGCTGGCCTGGTATTCAATAGAGCCCACACTTGTTGACCCGGCAGGCGGCGTGCCGGACTATGTGAAGGAAGACCCTAACCAGCACTACATCCGCCTGGTGCAGCAGCAGGATGTATTTCCGCAACCGGCAGCACCAGCACCCTGCAATATGCGCTCTCCACCTTTGACCTCAGCTTCTTCCCTCGGGAGCGCGGGCCGTACAACTTCGATGTCAACGGGCTCAATGCAGATGGCAGCCTGACCAATCCGCAGAAGCGCTGGGGTGGTATTACGCGCCCCATCGAATACTCCGACTTTGAGGCTTCCAATGTGGAGTATATAGAGTTCTGGGTGATGGACCCGTTTATCAACAACACGCAGGCGGGGAATGGCTCGCTGTACATCAACCTCGGCAATATTTCTGAGGATGTGCTGAAAGATTCCCGCAAGTTTTTTGAGAATGGCATTCCTTATCCAAAAGACATTTCCAAGCTGGACCGCAGCGTCTGGGGTTATGTACCTCGCTTCCAGCAGCAGATTACCCGCGCCTTTGACAATGATCCTGCTGCCCGCGCAGTGCAGGACGTAGGCTATGACGGGCTGGACGATGAAGACGAGCATGGTTTCTTCTCAGACTATCTGACGCAGCTGCAAAACCGCTTCGGCCCGCAGAGCCCGGCATATATCAACGCCAACAATGATCCGGCTGCCGATAACTATCAGCTATTACCGCGGCGGCGAATTTGACAAGGGCATCTCCTACGTGCGGAACCGCTACAAGTACTTCAACAATCCGCAGGGCAACTCTCCGGTAACAGATGCCAGCTCGGCCTATTCCTCCGCAGCTACTACGGTACCGGAAAGCGAAGACGTGGACCGGGACAATACGCTCAACGAAAGCGAGGACTATTTCCAATACCGTGTTGATCTGAGCCCCAATATGGCGGTTGGCTCCAACTATATCGTTTCCTCTAACGTAGCCCACAACGTGAAGCTGCCGAACGGAAGCTCCGAAGACGAAACATGGTATCAGTTTAAAATTCCAATCCGCGAGTACCAGCAAAAGGTAGGCTCCATTGCCGACTTCCGCTCCATCCGCTTTGTCCGCCTGTTCATGCAGGGCTTTCAGGATACAACCACCCTGCGCTTTGCGCAGCTGAACCTGGGCCGGAACCAATGGCGCCGCTATCAGTTCTCCCTTAAGAATCCCGGCGAGAACATTCCGGACGACGAAAAGCTCGGTACCGACTTCACCGTCAACTCCGTGAGCCTGGAAGAGAATGCCACGCGCCAGCCGGTTGCGTACGCTATTCCGCCCGGCGTAGACCGCCAGTTGGCGGCATCCAATAATGGAGGTACCGTACAGCAGAACGAACAGTCGCTGGACCTGCAGGTGTGCACACTTAAAGATGGCGATGCCCGCGCAGCCTATAAAGAAGTGAATGTGGACATGCGCCAGTTTGAGCGCCTGCGCATGTTTGTGCACGGTGAAAGTGTATCTAACCAATCCCCACTCAAAGACGGCGACGTGCGCGCCTTTATCCGCATTGGCTCTGACTTTATCAACAACTATTACGAGTACCAGATACCGCTGCGCATTACGCCTCCCGGCACGCGCGGCACTAATCCTGATCTCATCTGGCCTGCGGCAAATAATGTAGACATTGCCTTCAACGATCTGGTGAATGCGAAGACATTGCGCAATGGCGCCGGGGTCTCGCCACTGGTTCCTTTTAGCGTGACGGATAGCAAGGGCAACAACATCGTAGTAGTAGGTAATCCCAACATTGGCGAAGCCAAAACGGTAATGCTTGGTATCCTTAACCCGCAGAAAGATGCCGACCATCCAACTGACGATGGCCTGGGTAAGTGTGCCGAAGTATGGTTTGATGAGCTGCGCATGACCGGCCTGAATGAAAAGCCCGGCTATGCCGCCACCGGCAAAGTGGACATGCAGCTGGCCGACCTCGGCAACATCAACCTGGGCGGCTCTATGCATACGCTGGGCTATGGCAACATTGACCAGAAGCTCCAGCAGCGCCAGCGCGACAACTTTTATCAGTGGGATGCCAATACCAACCTGGCTATAGGCAAGCTGCTGCCACGGAGCTGGGGCGTGCAGCTTCCATTCTTTATCGGGCATAGCGAGAGCATTTCCAATCCGCAGTACAATCCATACGACCTGGACGTTAAGTATAGCGACCAGGTGAACGGCGTAAGCCAGGAGCAACGAGACTCCATTAAGAAAGTAGCGCAGGACTTTACCTCCATCACGAGCGTGAACGTGAATAATGTGCGCATCACCGGCAACCCCGAAAAACAGGGGAAAAACACGAAGATCTGGAGCGCGAAGAACTTTGACCTTTCCTACGCCTACAACCGCCAGTTCAAGCGTAACCCGCTCATTGAGGGCGACGAGCTGACCAATCACCGCCTTGGGCTGGGCTATTCATACAGCGTGCGCAGCAAGCCGATTGAGCCGTTTAAGAGCCTCATTAAATCAAAGAGCAAGTGGCTGGATCGCTGATCAAGGATTTCAACTTCAATCCGCTGCCCTCTACCATCACATTCCGCAATGACCTCAACCGGACGATGGACGAAACGAAGGTGCGTGTGGTGGGCGATGGCGGCTACCAGATACCGGCCACCTACTACAAGAATTTCCTCTGGCTGCGCACCTATAGCCTGCGCTGGGAGCTGACCAGGTCACTATCCATGGATTATGCGGCAACCAATACCTCGCGTATTGATGAGCCGTACGGGCGCATTGACTCTAAAGAAAAGCGAGACTCGCTCTGGGATGCCGTAAGTCGTTTTGGGCGTAACACGCTCTTCCAGCAGCAGGCTAACGCCAACTACACCGTGCCACTCGGCAAGCTGCCCATTACAGACTGGATAACCCTGCGCCTCGGTTACAGCACTACCTATACCTGGAGCGCAGCTTCGCAGCTGGCACGCTCGCTGGGCAATACCATTGCCAATACGCAGGGCAAAACGCTCAATGGCGAGTTGAACTTCCAGCAGCTGTATAATAAGAGCAGATATCTGCGTGCAGTCAACGCGCCGAAGGGCCGCGGTCAGACCCGGCCTAATTCCCTTGCTTCACGCGCGGGCGCTTCCTCCAGTGACCGTCCGGACGGCAAGCCGGGCGTTGACAAGCCCGCCACGCCTGATATGGCAGAAGGTAGAGACGGAAGTGCTACCGGTACACCTTCAACAGGCGCCGCTTCCGAAGCTGCCGCCGCTACAGGGAAATCTAAGAACAACAAACGCCCCGCTGTGCTTAACCTGAAGGGCGTGGCTATCAACACAGTTAACATGAGCGATGCGCAGCTGGACTCTGTGCGCCGCCTTATCCGTGCCGACGAGATCGCACAAGCGAAGGCTGCCAAGGCAAAAAAGAAAGCCGAACGCAAGCTGGCCCGCAAGAACCGGAAGAAGATTGCGCCACAGCTAAGCCCGGTAGAGCGCACGGTAGGCCAGATACTGACCATGGTGAAGCGCACCACCGTTTCCTACACCGAAAGCGGCGGCACCATACTGCCCGGCTATCTGGATAGCACACAGGTGTTTGGCATCAATACGGCCAATGGCAAGCCCGGCGTCGGGTTTGCTTTTGGGCAGCAGGTGGGCGGCGATTACCTGGAGCGCCTTGCCGCCAATGGCAAGCTCAGCCATGACTCGCTCTTCAACGCCCAATTCCAGCAGACGCACCAGCAGAGCCTCAACATCACCGCGCAGATAGAACCCATTCCAAACGACCTGCGCATAGACCTGAGCCTGACCAAGAGCTTTTCCAAAAGCCACAACGAGCTGTTTAAAGACACCGGCTTCAACGGCATTTACACACCATCTCAACCCCTACGAGACCGGCAGCTTCAATATGTCGTACATCGGGTTGCGGACACTCTTCCAGAGCAGCGGTACTTCCGGCGGCGGGGTGTTCACGCAGTTTATAGCCAATCGCCTCACGCTCTCCGAGCGACTGGGCAGAAATAACCCCTACAGCCAGGCTAAAGACCCGAACGACCCGGCCTTTTACAAGGGCTACAACCGCTACTCGCAGGATGTGCTCATTCCTTCCTTCATAGCCGCGTATAGCGGGCGCAGCGCTTCCTCCATTCCGCTGCTGGATTATAACAACACCAGCATCTCCTCCAATCCGTTCAAGTACTACGTGCCGCTGCCCAACTGGCGCGTGAATTATAACGGCCTCAACCGCCTGCCGGGCTTCAAGGACATCTTCAATACCTTCACAGTGACGGATGCCTACACCGGCACCCTCAGCATGAGCTCCTTTGTATCCGCGCTCTACTATCAGGATGCTTACGGGCTCGGCTATCCGTCGTTCCTGGATTCCAACTCCGGCAATTTTGTGCCTTACTACCAGGTGCCCAATATCTCTATCTCCGAGAGCTTCGCGCCGCTCATTGGTGTGGACGCTTCGCTGAAGAATAACCTGACCGCGCGCTTTGAATACCGCAAGAGCCGGCAGGCCGCCCTCTCCCTCATTGACTACCAGATCAGCGAAACGCGCAGTCAGGAATACGTCATTGGCATCGGCTACCGCAAGCGCGGGCTGAAGCTGCCTTTCCCAATCCTGGGTGTGAAGCGGCTGGACAATGACCTGAACGTAAAGGTGGACATTGGCCTGCGCGATGACATTACCACCAACACCTACCTCGCGCAAGACCTCACCATCATCACGCGCGGGCAGAAGGTGATCACCATCTCGCCGAGCATTGACTACATCGTGAGCGATCGGCTGACGCTGCGCTTCTTCTATGACCGCCGCCAAAGCATCCCTTACACCACGCAGTCGTACCCCATCACCACCACGCGGGCGGGGGTTACCATACGGTTCATCTTTGCGCAGTGATAAGGCAGAAGACAATGCATTTTTTGTATAAACCTCTTAAGCCATGACAAAGTCGGCTTTCAACGGGAAAAACAAATTGCCGAAAGCGGGCCGGCGGCCAAAGCTGCCTGCGCACCTGATGCCAGCATCGCCGGGCGGATGGGCGCTCTATAATTCTATGGGCTTCATGAAGGAGGCACAGGAACGCGAAAAGCGCCGGATGCCCAAATGATGATACAAGGTCGCGTAATACCGATACATATTCACGGGGATACGATACAAACTGCCTGTCGGCGGTGCAAACGCCTTGTAAGCGCTCGCAAATGTCTTGTGGGCAGTACAAACGCCTTGTAGGCCATCGCAAATGGGTTGTAAAACCATGCAATTGCCTTGTAACTGCGTGCAACGTCTTTGTGGCCGATGCAAACGCCTTGTATGCGGGTGCAAACCCCTTGTAAGACCGGGAATATGGATTGTTGCTAATGTCAGGTGACTTGTAGGGGTGATACAATGAATTGGGTGCGTGCTTTAATTTGGCGCAGCCATTTATTTAATCATCTCTAAAACAAAATCACACATGAGAAGGGCAGATGAAAACTTTATGACGATGGTCAGCACGACGCTTGGCCTGCTGGATGCGAACAACACAAAGTGGAACGCTAAGCCGCCGATTGCGGCTATTGTAACAGACATTACAAATGCGGCTGCCGCCATCAGCGGCGCGCGACAGGGCGCCGGGGCGGCAGTGAGTAAGGGTACGACGATGGATAAGGATGTGGCGGAGGCCAATTCGATAGATCTGGTGGTAAAGCTGGCAGGCTTTGCGATGGCGTATGCGCGCAAGACCGGCAGCAATGAGCTGCGTGAGCAGATGAAGGCCGTGAAGCGGAGCCGGCTGGAGCGGGTGTCTGACGATGCGCTGCCAGATGTGCTGGGCGACGTGCATACGCGGCTGGTGGCGCTGGGCACGCCCGCGGTGAGCTATGGCGTGACAACTGCGCGGCTGACGGCATTGTATACAGCAATAGAAACATACCGGAACCTGATGGATGCGCCGCGGACAGTGATTGTAACGCGGAAGGGGATAAACAGCACGGTGCCGGCGCAACTAAAGCATATCAGGGAAGAACTGGCGGATCTGGACCTGCTGATGGAGGACTTTGCGGATAGCGACCCTGCTTTTCTGACGGATTATAAGAATGCGCGCATCATTATTGACCGTGGTGGCGGGCATGATACAACGCCAAAACCTCCGGGGGCTTAGCGCATTACAAACGGCTGCTCTTGGCAGCCGTTTTTTTTCAGTGCTATTATCTAAGACTATTATCATTAAAAGTTTTTTCAAGGGACGCTTGCATTTCTAAAAAGTATTAGCATCCTTTGTACCGGCACAGCTTAGTGTTACAATGCAGTAAACAAAAAACGTGGACATGAAACAGGCGCTCATTTTTCTGCTGATACTTCTTACAATCTCTGCCTGCAAGAAGGAAGAAGCAGATAATCGTAAATACTCAACTTGGTATATTAATGGACAGAAGTTTTCATCTAACAATGTCAAAGTGACGGTAAGTGTAGGAGCTACTGGATGGGAATGCACCGAAAATGGAAAAGGGCTATTTGATTTTTTGTTTGTTCATTCTATATCCACAGGCGTAGATATAATGCTATCAAACGGCTATAAAACGCAATCAAACGGAAATTTTCACTATAATGACAATTATTACAAAGGACCAACAGATACCTTTTACGTAATTCATCCAGTCAATGTTTCGGGAAAAATCCAGTTTGACCTAGACACAGCTTGGTTTTATAATTATCGTGACTCAACAGATAGCGTTCGCGTTTGGGGAACATTTAGTGAACCATAAAAAACTAAACAATGAAGTAGATTTTACTTGCAACAATTCTATTGTGTGCATACGTCTGCAACGCTCAACCGACGAATATTTGGTTGGTTGGCAATAAGGATGTATGCGATTATACACCTTATAAGCTTGTCTTTGATGACGAGTTTGACGGCAGCGAATTAAATAGGAGCAATTTCGCCGCTGCCGGTGTTATCACCGGCAGCTTATGGGTGGATGCTTCGGTGTTCATTGTTGGTCATAAGACCAATATGGCGGAAAATCGCCATTGCGACGAGGAACAGGCTAATTTTATGAAGTAACAATCGGTACTCTAAAAGCAATAAGCATGAGTCTGTTAGTGAGCATAATCGCCAAAGACGAGGAGTTTGATACGAAGGAACTTGAAAATCAAATTCTGGAACCTCGGAATGAGATATTCGGCGGTGAATCCTGCAGACAAACATTATGGGGTCATCCAGTCATAGCTACCCTAGGATGTGAGATTATTTACGGTCTGAAGGAATTCTGATGTCTTTGTATATGATGAGGACATCTTTAAGCTTAAAAGAGAATTGAAAGAAATCAATAACAACATTGACATTGTAGCGAAGGAAACTGGATTTTATGTCAGGTATATAAAGTACAGAGTTGACAATGCATTGGCAGCGATCCATGTGGCAGAAAAGCATCTTGATAAAGTCGGAATTGCACTTTGGTAATTTTCCATGTTGCGCGGGATTTGCAATCCGCGAAGCCACCAAAAAATATTTCCCCACCGTCACACAATATTCAAAATCCGCAGCGTTAGATTTACGGAGTACATACCAAGCTCCCGTCCCATGAGACACTCCCTTAGGCTCGCCGTCATCACGACAGTGAGCCTGTTTTTTGCCCTGACTTCCTGTAAGAACCGGGGCGGCGTGGAAGTCACTTCCACCAACTTTGAGGGCGAGGTAGACCAGCAGCAAAACCTCGTCTTCGCCTTCAACAAAGACCTCCATCCCGACTCGCTGCTGCAGCGCTGGGACAGCACGCACTACATAGAGTTCTCGCCGGCCGTAAAGGGCGCGTTCAAATGGAGCTCCTCCTCCGAGTTACAGTTCTCACCCGCCGAAGGCTTCCAGCCCGGCACCGACTATACCGCCACGGTTACAAGGCAGGTGCTGTCGCAGCTGAAGCAGCCCGCGAAGCTGGGCGAGAAGACGACATTCTCCTTCCACACCGCGCCGCTGCATGTGGCCGATGCGCATCTTTCCTACGCGCGCGGCGCGGGCGGCACCGTCGTCAGCCAGCTTGATCTGGACTTCAACTATCCCGTAAAGGTGACGGAAGCGGCGGCCCGCATCAAGGCGTCTTCGGCCGGCAATCCGGTTTCGCTGACCGCGATTAATGGTGGCGTAGGCAAGACCGTCTCGCTGCAATTCACGCCGCTTTCCGCGGAAGACAAGCCGACACCGGTGAAGCTGGAAATAGCCAAAGGCATTCCACTGGCGGGCGGCGGTCATGTGAGCGATAAGGACACGACGATTTCCGAAGAGCTGCCCTCGCGCTATACGCTGGCAGTAACCGGCATCTCCTCCCAGCACGACGGCACGCAGGCCACGGTAACGCTCAACTCCTCGCAGCCCATTCATGAAGTCGGCCTGAAGCATTTTATTACGATAGAGCCGGCGGTGCAGTTCAGGGCAGAAGCCTTTGACGGCGGCATTACCATCACGTCTGATTCCATGCGGGCGGAGCAGACCTACCAGATTACGGTGAACAAAGGTCTGGAAGGCGAGCTGGGCGGTAAGCTGAAGGATGATTACAGCGAGCAGATAGGCTTTGGAAAGCTGGAGCCTGCGATGAAGTTTGTGAACCAAAAGGGCATGTACCTCTCTACCCGCGGCTATAAAAATCTGGCGCTGAATCTGGTTTCCGTGAATGCGCTTCAGGTGACGGTGGTGAAGGTGTATGAGAACAACCTGGAGTTCCTGCTGCGCAAGGGCACGAGCTACGGCTACGATTATGATGACGAGGGCGACGGCGACGGCTTTGATTACTACAAGACAGAAAATCTCGGCGACACCATCTTCACGCAAGCATATCAGACCAGCAAGCTGCCCGGTCAGAATTCTTCCCGCGTGCTGCACCTTGATTTCTGCTGATAAAATCCGCGACCGCAATGGCGTGTATGTGATTTCGGTGGCCGATAAAGACCACTATTGGGTGCAGAGCAGCAAGATTCTTTCGCTCTCCGACATTGGCATGATTGTAAAGGAAGAGCGCGACAACATCTACGTCTTCGCCAATTCCATCCGCGATGCAAAAGCGCTCTCGCGGCATTGATGTGTCCTTCATCTCCACCAACAACCAGAAGATGTGGAGCGGCAAAACAGACGGCGACGGGATGGTGCACTTTGAAGACATTGCTAAGAATGCGCCCGGCTTCCACACCGGCCTCATCACTGCGCGCAAGGACGATGAATATTCCTTCATCTGGCTTGAAGGCAGCCGCACCGAAACCTCGCGCTACGACGTGGGCGGCCGCGAGCCAAACGCCACCGGATTGAATGCGATGATTTACGCGGAACGCAATCTGTATCGTCCTGGAGAAGTAGCTCATGTGAGCACGATTGTACGCACGGAAGGTTGGGAAACGCCGGGCGAGATTCCGGTGAAGCTGCGCCTGATGATGCCTAATGGTAAGGAGTTCGGCACCATGCGCAAGATTCTGAATGAAGAAGGCAGCACTGAAACCGCCTTCCCGATTCCGCCATCAGCGATGACCGGCACCTACACGCTGGAAGTTTATTCCGGCAACGATATTCTGCTCAATTCCTACGCCGTGAGCATTGAAGATTTTGTGCCCGACCGCCTGAAGGCGGATGTGAAGATTGACCATGCCGAATACAGCGTCGCCGACTCCGTGCAGGTGACGATGCAAGCCGATAATCTCTTTGGCACGCCGGCTATGAACCGGAACTGGGAAGCGGAACTAAATCTGGATAAAGCCGCTTTTACCGCTAAGGATTACGACGACTATGACTTCGCCATCACCAAAGAACTATCGCTTTCACCGCAACTCTCCACCGGGCAAACGGATGAGAAAGGCAGCGCGCATGCCACCTTCGGCATTCCGCAGGAAGCGGCGGAGGCGGGTATGCTGAAAGGCACAATCGCAGCAACCGTTTTTGATGAAACCGGCAGGCCGGTGCATCGCTATGAGCATCTGAAAGTTTATACGCAGCCATACTTTATCGGCATTAAAAACGCTTACGATTATGTGGGCACGCGCAGCATTGTGAAGACGCCGCTGCTGGCTGTGAATAAAGACGGCAAGCCGGTGAGCGGCGCAAAGGCGCATGTGACGGTCATAAAGCACGAGTGGCATACGGTGATTGAGCAAAGCGGCGACCATTACCGCTATGTAGTCAGCAGCAGGATAAGACGATGGAAGAGCGCGACATGCTGATTAATGGGGCCGAGCAATTCTTTCAACTATTCGCCGCCGCTCAGCGGTGATTACGAAGTCCGCTTTTCGCTGCCCGGCGCGAGCGGCTATGTGTCCAAGACTTTTTATGCCTGGGGCTATGGCAGCACGGAGTACTCTTCCTTTGAAGTGAATAACGAGGGCAGCTGTGGACATCAAGCCCGACAAGGAAAAATACAATCGCGGCGACGACGTAAAGCTGCTCTTCACCACGCCCTTTGAAGGCCGCATGCTGGTGACTGTGGAGCGCGACAAAGTGCTGAAGCATTACTACGTCAACACCGACAACAAGAGCGCCTCGCTGACGCTGAAAGGCGATGATGACTTGGTGCCGAATGCCTACGTCTCCGCTACGCTCTTCCGCCCGATGGATGGAGCCGACATGCCGCTTGACGGTGGCGCACGGCTTCCGCAATATCTCCGTGGAAAGCACGCGCGATAGGCTGCCGGTAAATATTACAGTGGCGGAAAAATCGCGCAGCAAAAAGAAGCAGGACATTCTGTGAAAACGGCTCCGCATGCCTATGTAACGATTGCCGCCGTGGATGAGGGCATCCTGCAAGTGAAGAATTACGAGACGCCCGACCCTTTCCAATACTTCTATCAGAAAGTGGCGCTGAGCGTGGCGAGCTACGACATCTATCCGCTCCTGCTTCCTGAAATAAAAACGACGCGCTCCTCCACCGGCGGCGATGGCGCGGGCGCAGGCAGCGAGCTGCGCGTAAATCCGCTCTTCGTGAACCGCGTGAAAAACGTCTCGTTCTGGAGCGGCATCCTGCAGGCCGACGGCGCGGGTAATGTGCGCTACACGATAGACGTGCCGCAGTTCTCCGGCGACATCCGCGTGATGGCGCTGGCCTACAAAGACCGCAGCTTCGGCGGTGCCGACAAGCACATGAAGGTGGCCGACCCGGTAGTGATTTCCGCAGCCCTGCCGCGCGTGCTTTCTCCAAAAGACCAGGTGGTGATGCCGGTGACGCTGAGCAACACGACGGCCAAAGACGCGACCGCAAATGTGACCGTAACGGTGAGCGGGCCGCTGGGCGTGATGGGCGTGAACCGGCAGCAAGTGAGCCTTCCTGCCAATCGGGAAGGCCGTGCGGTGTTCAATATCGCGGCGGCTCCTGCTATCGGCGCAGCGAAAATTCTGGTGAGCGTGCAGGCGATGGGCGAGACGTTTACAAATGAAACGGAGATTGCAGTGCGTCCGCCGGCATCTTTGCAGAAGCTGAGCGGCAGCGGAAGTGTCGCAGCGGGGCAAACTTCTAACCTTCAGATTCCAACGGCCAACTTCCTGCCTTCTTCCGCAAGTGGAAAGCTCATTGTTGGCAAAAGCCCGCTGGTGCCTTTCTCCAAAAATCTGCAATACCTCGTGCAGTATCCGTACGGCTGCGTGGAGCAGACAACATCCGCCGCCTTCCCGCAGCTTTACTACGCCGACCTTGTGAAGAGCATCACAGGCGCGAACAACACGGACATCAATCCTGCGTACAACGTGCAGCAGGCCATCGCAAAGCTGCAATCCATGCAGATGAGTAATGGCGCGCTGATGTACTGGCCGGGCAGCGGCGGCGAAAGCTGGTGGGGCTCTATCTATGCGGCGCACTTCCTGCTGGAAGCGAAGAAGGCGGGCTACGAGGTGAACGCGACGACGCTGAGCCACCTGCTGCAATACCTGAAGGCACGGCTGCAAAAGCGCGAGACGGAAGTGCTGTATTACAACCGAACCCTGAGCCGCGAAATTGCTGCGAAGGGCACGGCTTACTCGCTCTACGTCCTGGCCCTTGCCGGCGAGCCACAGGCGGCGACGATGAATTATTACAAGGGCAATCCGAAGCATCTGGCCATTGACTCGCGCTACCTGCTGGCGGCCGCATACAGCATTTCCGGTCAGCCGGGCGCGGCAAAGCAGGTATTGCCGCCTGCCTTCTCCGGCGAGGAAAGCAACACGGCTTTTGGCGGCTCTTTCTACTCTTACGTGCGTGACCTTGGCATCTCGCTCAATGCGCTCATAGATATGAATCCGCAAGACCCACAGGTGGGCATCCTGGCGCGAACGCTGTCCCAATACATGAAGGCGCAGCCTTACCTCAATACGCAGGAAAACGTCTGGGGCATCCTTGCGCTGGGCAAACTGTCGCGAATAGCAACAAAACGAGCGGTACGGCGGGGGTGTATGCGGGTGGGAAGAGCCTGCTCACAATTTCTGATAACGGCACTTTGAACCTGAAGCCTTATCTGAACACGTCATTGCAGATGCAGGCGAAGGGGGCAGGGCAGTTCTATTATTTCTGGGAAGTGCAGGGTATCACTGCCGATGGCTCGTACAAGCAGGAAGACGCTTTCCTGAAAGCGCGCCGGCAATATTTTACGCGCACCGGTCAGCCGATTGCGGGAAATACTTTTCGCCAGAACGACCTGATCGTGGTGCGGCTCACACTGACGGCGCAGTGGAGCGGCACGGTGGACAATGTGGTGCTGACGGACATGCTGCCAGCGGGCTTTGAGATTGAAAACACCCGCCTCACGGATATGCCGGAAATGAAGTGGATTAAGAGCGAGTCCACGCCGGACTACCTGGACTACCGTGACGACCGGGTGAACATCTTTACCTCAGCCAATAGTCAGCCGCGCGACTTTTATTATATGGTGCGTGCGGTGAGTCCTGGCATGTATCAGTTGGGCCCGGTGAGTGCGGATGCGATGTATAACGGGGCGTTTCATTCTTATTGGGGGGCGGGGGTGGTGAAGGTGGAATGATGTGAGCCATCTGGTCTGATATTAGAGTGGGTTGTAAGCATAGCTTATGTCACTCGTTTTCTCGCCGCTCACTCTACGCTCCATAACCCTTAAAAACCGCCTCGTTGTCTCGCCGATGTGCCAATACTCATCGGAAGACGGCTTTGCTCATGACTGGCACCTGGTACACCTCGGCAGTAGAGCCATTGGTGGTGCTGGCCTCATCTTCACGGAGGCTACAGCCATTTCTCCTGAAGGCCGCATTTCTCCGCAGGACCTCGGCATCTGGAAAGACGAGCACATCTCTATGTTGCGGCGGATAACCGACTTCATTACAAAGCATGGCTCGGTGCCCGGCATTCAGCTTGCCCATGCTGGCCGCAAAGGCAGCACCCCACCGGCCTGGGAAAGAAGTCGGGTGCTGTCTGAGGCCGAAGGCGGCTGGCAAACCGTAGCGCCAAGCGCCATTCCCTACCGGGCCGGTGACCCTGCGCCGCACGAATTGTCCAGTGCTGAAATCGCTCAGATAATAGCAGATTTCAAGGCAGCGGCACAGCGCGCTTTAGAAGCAGGCTTTAAGGTGATAGAGATTCATGCGGCCCACGGTTACCTACTACATCAGGCGCTTTCTCCCCTTAGCAATATCCGCACAGACAGTTATGGAGGCTCCTTTGAAAATCGCACCCGCATGCTACTGGAAGTAATAGCGGCCATTCAGGAAGTCTGGCCCGATACGTTGCCGCTTATGGTTCGTATTTCTGCCACCGATTGGACGGAGGGCGGCTGGACCGCCGACGATTCGGTAGCACTTGCCCGCGTGCTGCTCAACAAAGGCGTTGACCTTATAGATTGCTCTACCGGCGCCAATGTGAGCGGTGCACGCATCCCGGTAGGCCCGCTTTATCAGGTTCCTTTTGCGGACCGCATTCGCAAGGAAACAGGGATGCCCACAGGTGCTGTAGGTCTCATAACTAGTGCTGCAGAAGCCGAAAGTGTATTGCAGGCTGGTTCTGCAGACCTGATATTCATGGCCAGGCAGATGCTGCGCGACCCTTATTTTCCTCTGCATGCAGCGGGAGAACTCGGCCTTAAGGTGGATTGGCCGGTGCAATATGAGCGGGCAGATGGATAGTGCAATTATGGCCGGCCCGCTCTGAGGCCCATAAACTGTAAAATCTCCCCATATTGGCGATTGCCGCTATTAAAAAACTGCGTAATCATAGGTATATGCTTCTTCCCAGCCACCACCTTATAAACAGGCGAATACCCTGAATGCTGCAGCGCAGCCACAAATTTTTCACAGCCCGCAGCAATAGATGGATAGGTGCGCCCGCCTCGGAAGAGCAGCATGGGTGGGATGCCGGCATGCAGGTAATACAGCGGGCTGGCATTCTTCCATTGCTCCGGCTTTGTACCGAAAGTTGCGGGGTAAGACGGCTCGCCATTCATGCCGCCGGCCAGCAGGTAGCCATACATGTCCAGCCCGGCGCCGTCTATCAGGATGACGCCTTTCAGCGGATTAGCAATGCCTGCTTTTTTGAAATAATCCTCGTCCGTGGCAATTAGTGAAGCCAAATGGCCGCCTGCAGAATGGCCGGAAACAAAAATGCTGTCCGGATTGCCGCCATAGCGGGAAATATTCTGCGATACCCACTTTACCGCCTGCGCAGCATCTGTCGCCATTATACGATAATCAGCTGCGGGGCTTTTCGGATAATCTATCACCACCGACACTATACCCTTACGCGCCAGCCGGCTGCCAAACCAGTTGTACAGCGAGCGATGCCCAGATGTCCAGTTGCCGCCGTAAATGAAGATGAGCACCTTCTTGTCCGGCACATGCCGGTGGCGGCGCGGCGCAAATACGCTCAGGCCCTGTGCGGGCAGGTGGCGGACCGTATCGGCAGGTAGGTACGTAATGTCCTTCGCGCGGACAATGCGGCGGAAGGCGCAGCCGGAATGGAACAGTTGACTGGCGGGCAAAAGGATAAGGAGTAAATACCGCCTTACAAAAAGATGCATGTCCCTGAGCTTACCATTTCTACGCCAGCAGGCTCAGTACGTTCCATTGATCGCAGCGAGATAATGGACAATCTTATCTGCTTCTACAGAATCCCGTACCGGCGCGCCGTACATCTTAATCATCTTCGTCACCGTTTTCTCCCATGCCTTCTTGGGCATCTCGGGCTGCATTTCTATGTAGCGCAGCGAATGGCAGGGCACGCACGCACGCTCCACTGATTCTTTGCCATCGCCATCCGGCAATGCGACAGTCACTTCTGAGATGTCCATTGAATCCGTAAGTGGCGCAGATGCGGATTGCTCATGCTCATCTCCGGTGCAGGAGGCTACAAGTAAAAGGCAAAAGCCGGATAGAAAGAACAGCTTAGTTCGCACGCTTCACGATTAAAGGCAGTGATTCAATTTTATTGCGCATATAGCCGCTGCGGTTCCATTGGTGGGGCGGCTGCGATTGTCCGGCGGCATTCGTGGCCTTTACAAGCAACGTATCAGCGCCTTCCCGCGCGGGTGTGTAGTCGTACTTCCAGCGCCGCCAGGAGTATTTTCCTAAAGAAGCATATAGCGATGCGGGATTCCAGGTCTTGCCATTGTCGTTGCTTAGCTCCACTTTCACAATGCCCGTCCCTTCATCAAAGGCTAGGCCTTCAATTTCCTGACTTTGCCCCTGCATTAAAACAGCACCCGGCTCCGGCGTTACGAAAATGGAGCGGACGTCTAGGCGGTTGATGGGCACTAAATCTTTAGCAAGCGCATCCGGCTTTTCATTGCCATTGGTAATGCCTTTTGGCACTAGGTAGGCCTTGTCCATCCAGTAGCCTTTGAAAGTATCGGCGTAGACCTTAATCTCATTTAGCATCCCTACCCAGTAGGTCGCATACCAGCCCGGCACCACCAGTTTTAGCGGATAGCCGTTCAGTAGCGGCAGGTCTTTACCATTCATCGCGTACGCAATCATTACCTCTCCGTCAGCCGCGTGCGGATAGGTCAATGACTTTACAAAGTCGGGCGTAGTGGACAGCGGAGGCGCGTCCAGGCCGTTGAAGGAAACGCTCCGCGAGCTGCCTTTTGCGCCAGCCATCTTCAGGATATCAGAAAGGCGCACGCCCGTCCATTCGGCATTGCCCATGCCGCCATTTACCCATTGCGCGCCGGGCACACGCGGGTTAAACACGCTACGAGCATTGCCAGCGCACTCACAAAGCGCAACCATCTTCACCGGCTGAAACTTTGTTTTCAAATCCTGCAATGAAAGTGACAGCGGACGGCCAACATTGCCATCAATCTTTAGCCGGAAAGTGGCTGAATCAACGGTAGCAGGCAAACCGGCGAGATGCCAGCGCACGAAAAAGGCTTCATTCGGCGTAAGGTCGTAGCGGAAGTATTCTGAGCGGCGTTTCCAGATTCGGCGGTCGGTCGGTAAGGAGGCGCAGCGGGTCTTTGCCAGGCACGCGGACGTATTGGTTTTCGGCAGAATCCTGTAATGAATTGCTGCTCGCGTCCGCCGGCTTGGAATGTCCGCATCCGCAAACGCCGCTAATCAGAACGATTGCACACAGTAAAAGGCGAAAGCGGGAGCGCATATTTATAGCCGTGCAAAGTAGCGAAATGTCCGACCTATATTAGCGCCGCACTTTAAACGCTTACCCTATGCGTACGCTGCTTTCCGTTTTATTCGCGCTCATCTTCACGCCCTTGCTTCACGCGCAGGCAATAGAATCTGTACCTGAGCATCTTGACACAACTTTCATCCTGCGCACCTACATCGCAGGATTGAAGCATCATCTATCGCGCAGGCAATACGAAGCATTGAAGCCGGGCGAGGCACTCATGCTGAAAGCCGAACCGGATAATAAATACGACAAGCACGCCATTGCCATTTACAAAGGAGGCGATAAGATTGGCTTTATCCCGGCACAGGAAGCAGAAGCTTTGGGCGAGACACTTTCCCTATCGCCGCTGATCGCTGTCATCACTAAGACTGGCATGGACGGAAGTGAATCGGCGATGTCGGTTTCTATTTCCGTGCGCCGGGAATAGTCACGTTTCATACTTTCTCCCTACATTTCACAGTGCTAAAACATCGTAGCCTGTGCAGCCAACCAACATCAAAGACCCCGAGTATTTTCATAAGGTGGTGGATTGCCAGTATGCCTGCCCCGCGCATACGCCCGTGCCGGAGTATATCCGGCTCATCGCGCAAGGCAAGTACAGCGAGGCCTACATGATTAACTGGGATAGCAACGTCTTTCCCGGTATCCTTGGTCGTACCTGCGACCGCCCCTGCGAGCCAGCGTGCAGACGTGGCCGCGTGGAAGAAGAGCCGGTGGCGATTTGCCGCCTGAAGCGTGTTGCTGCAGATTTCAAAGACGATGTGGTTGGTTACATGCCACAGGGGCCGTTCCCTTCCAATGGAAAGAAGATTGCGCTAATCGGGGCAGGCCCGGCATCGCTCACAGTTGCGCGAGACCTCGCGCCGCTTGGCTATGAAATTCATCTTTACGATGAGCAAAAAGCAGGCGGCGGTTTTATGCGCTCGCAGATCCCATCTTTCCGACTACCGGCAGAAGTGTTGGACGAAGAAGTTGGCTACATCCTGAGGCTCGGCATTCACACGCAATTCAATCATTACGTCTCTTCCCTAAAAGAGCTTTTACAAAAAGACTACGATGCCGTCTTCGTGGGCAGTGGCGCCCCCAAGGGCCGTGATCTTCCCCTTCCCGGGCGTGAAGAAGGCGCTGCCAACATTCACATCGGTATCAACTGGCTGGCCAATGTCGCCTTTGAGCACACGGCGCAAATTGGTAAGCGCGTGATTGTGCTTGGTGGCGGAAATACGGCTATGGATTGCTGCCGCACGGCCCGCCGCGTGGGCGGCGAAGAGGTCAAGGTCATTGTCCGCTCCCCCTTTGCAGAGATGAAAGCTTCGCCCTGGGAAAAGGAAGATGCGATGCACGAGGACATTCCCATAATTGACAATCACGTGCCTGTCTCCTTCGTCATTGAGAATGGCAAGCTTGCTGGGATGATGTTCCAGAAAGTATCCGCCGTTTATGATGAGAAAGGCAAGCGCACGCTCCAGCCCACCGGCGAACCGGATGCATTCTATCCCGCCGACGACGTGCTTGTAGCTGTTGGGCAGGAGAATGCCTTCCCCTGGATAGAGCGCGACCTCGGTATTGACTTTGACAAATGGGGCATGCCGGTGGTGAATGAAACCACTTTTGCCTCCTCGCATCCCAAAGTATTCTTCGGCGGCGATGCGGCTTTTGGTCCTAAGAATGTAATTACCGCCGTGGCGCACGGGCATCAGGCGGCTATCTCTATGCACCTGGCTTGCGAGGGGTTGGACCTGAAAGCAGACCGTCCGCATCCGCATACCAATCTGCATGCGCAGAAAATGGGCATCCACGAGTGGAGCTACGACAGCTATGTGGTGGAAGACGAGCGCTACCTCGTGCCGCAGGCCGGCAAGGAAGCCACCCTCCGCGACCGCAAGAAGGAAGTAGAGCTTGGCTTTGACCTGCCGACCGCCTTCCGCGAGGCCCAGCGCTGCCTCAACTGCGATGTGCAGACGGTCTTCGCCGAAGACAAGTGCATAGAGTGCGACGCCTGCATGGATATCTGCCCCACCTCCTGCATCTCCTTTATCGCCGACGGCCCGGAGGAAGACATCCGCACGCGCACCAAAGTGCCTGCCCTCAACCTCACGCAAGACCTCTACGTAAGCGGCGAGCTAAAGACCCACCGCATCATGGTGAAGGACGAGGACGTATGCCTCCACTGCGGCCTCTGCGCCGAGCGCTGCCCCACAGCCGCCTGGGATATGCAGCAATATTGGTATAACGTTACGAAGGCGCCGGGGTGTGGGGTTTTGGAGGCGGTGTAGGAGGTTTTGTTTGTCAGCTTTTGAAGCCCTATTGAGCGTTCGTTGCGACGCTCCGTTCAGCGTTCGGCAGTCTGATGAGCTTTTCGCGTGAGGTGTAAATTCGTTGTTGGCTGAATAAAAATCCACAATGAAAAGAGTTTATGTGCCATTGCGTGAGTTTGTAATAATGTCAATAGCTACGTTGGGTGTTCCTGCCTTAATAACTTTAATTCTATTTATACGTGATGGAAAAGAAATGCACCTTGGTGGGGCATGGATTATTTGGATATTCAGTGTTGTAGCCTGCTTGATTTCTGCTAATAGTACATTTTGCATATTGGAAATAAGCGATACCGTGTTGGTACTTCGCTATCCTTTTAGAATAATAATCAGAACGTACTCTTATCCGCTTGCCGGTATCGCGTCAGTTAATTTAGGAGAATGGTCGTTAGCTGCCAAGATGAATTACATCACAATCAACTTTAAAAAGGGTTATGAGCGTGAATATTTTCTTGGGTTTAAAAGCAGTGTTAGACATGGGCAGATGTTTTTAAGAAAAAGTAGACGGGAAATAGTATCTCATCTTGAATCAGTTGGGATAGAAGCTTTTGAATAGCCAGTTCAGCTTAGTCACAACACACACCAGATAACAGTTGGGCTTAGACTCCTGTCTAAGTCCGTCCGGCAGGCAATCTCCGGATTGGCCAGATTGCGGGTCAGGCCCGCAATGACAGGAACCATTAAACTATTGTTCGTTGATTAAGCTTTGCTCGTCTGCTGATGATGATTCATTCCTCAGCCCAATCAAACCTGTCATTGCGGCCCCCGAGCCGCAAGCTGCCGGCGTCACGCCACGGGAAACCAAACGAGCGAAGGACAAGCATTAAATAGATTGCGGGTCTGCTGCCCGCAATGACAGCTACCATTAGACTTTTGTACCTTGATTGAGCTTTCCTCACACAACCATCATCATGGACAAGCTGCACCGCTACTACGTCTATTTCGTCTCCAACAAGAACCGGACGACATTCTACGTCGGCGTTACGAACAGCATTACACGCCGTGCTAATGAACATGCAGAGGTACGCGGCAGCGGCTTCACCGCAAAGTATAACTGCCACGACCTCGTCTATTACGAATCCTTCGGCCAGATAGAAGAAGCCATCGCCCGCGAGAAGCAATTGAAGAACTGGAAGCGTGAATGGAAGCTGGAACTCATCAAAAGCGTGAATCCGGAGTTGAAAACCTTAGAGCCAATGTAGTATGAGCTGCTGATGATTGTTCTGAGGCTTAATCTAACCTGTCATTGCGGGCTTGACCCGCAATCCGCCAGTGCCCTCAACACGAGCAAAAGCACTATGAAGCAGGTTGCGGCTCGGGGGCCGCAATGACAGGAACCATTAAGCGATTGCTCCTTGATGGAACAGCCGTGAAGCAGGTATTTCCTTTCCACAGCAACATCGCTTACCTTGTCCGTCTCTAAAAAAGACCGACCCGCATGGCCGATTCGCTCACCAACAATTTCGTCGTCCGCTTCGCTAATGTGAACGGCACCGGCTCCGCTTCCGCGAATGCGCTGTTCACCAAAGCCATCTTCCGCATGGGTGTGCCGGTGACGCCGAAGAACATTTTTCCGTCCAACATTCAGGGCCTGCCCACGTGGTACGAGGTGCGCGTGAGCGAGAAAGGATACTTAGGCAGGCGTGAAGGCATAGACCTGATGCTGAGCGTGAACCCGCAAAGCATGCACGCCGATGTGGCAAACGTAAAGCCCGGCGGCTACTTCATGTACGACAGCACGAAACCGCTCCCGGAAGAGCTGATTCGCGAAGACATCCATTACCTCGGCATTCCGCTCATGGAGCTATGCAATCAGAATTATACCGACGCGCGCCAGCGGCAATTGTTTAAGAACATCATTTACGTCGGCGCGTTGAGCGAACTACTGAAGATAGAATTCAGCGAACTGGAGGGATTGCTCGCCGAGCAGTTTGAAGGCAAGGAAAAGCTCATTCCGCTCAATATCAAAGCGCTCATGCTGGGTGTGGACTATGTCAAGGCGCATTTCGCGGAACCCTTGCCGATGCGTGTGGAACGCCGCAACCTTGTCGGCGATCGCATTATGATTGACGGCAACACCGCATGCGGCTTGGGCGCGGTGTACGGTGGCGCTACGGTAGCCGCATGGTATCCGATTACGCCTTCCACATCGGTCGTTGAAGCTTTTAGCGATTATGCGGCGCAGTTCCGTATTGATAAAGAAAGCGGCAAGCGCAATTATGCCATCGTGCAGGCCGAAGATGAGCTGGCCGCTTTGGGCATGGTGATTGGCGCAAACTGGAATGGCGCGCGCTCCTTTACCGCTACAAGCGGCCCGGGTGTCAGCCTTATGAATGAGTTCCTGGGGCTCGCCTACTTCGCCGAGGTTCCCGCGGTGCTCATTGACGTGCAGCGTACCGGGCCGAGCACGGGCATGCCCACACGCACGCAGCAAAGCGACATCCTGGAGGCTGCCTACGCTTCGCATGGAGATACAAAGCAGGTTTGCCTGTTCCCCGCCACACCGGCGGAATGCTTCTCCATGACCGCCGATGCCTTTGACCTTGCGGAGCAGCTTCAGACGCCGGTGATCCTGCTCACGGATCTGGATCTGGGCATGAACGACCATGTGTCCGCCCCTTTTGTGTGGGATGATGGGCGAAAATATAAGCGCGGTAAAGTGCTTAACGCAGAGATGCTGGATAAAATGGAGCGCTTCGGGCGCTACCTGGACACCGAAAATGATGGTATCCCGTACCGTACTTACCCGGCCACGCACCCGAGCAAAGGATCCTTCTTCACCCGCGGCACCTCCCGCGATGAGTATGCCGCCTACACCGAAGACGGCGCTGCCTACAAGCGTAATGTGGATCGCCTGCTGCGCAAATGGAACACAGCAAAAACACTTGTGCCGCCGCCACACATTTACGACCGCGGCAAGCCTGCCGATGAGGGCATCCTGTTTGTTGGCACGTCTATCTATGCGGTTGAAGAAGCTTTGGACATTCTTGCCGGTAATGGTCATTGGATGGACGCGATGCGCGTAAAAGCTTTTCCCTTCGGGAAGGAAGTTGAGACATTTATTAAAGGACATAAACGCGTTTATGTAGTTGATCAAAATCGCGACGCGCAATTGCGCAGCCTGCTGATGATAGAGCTGGGCGCCAATGCCGAAAAGCTCATCCCTATCCTGAATTATGACGGCATGCCCATTACCGCAGACGCCATTGTTGCCGGCATCACATCATCAAAAGAACCCGTAGCAGCCTAACACTCCGCCATGACCTTCATCCGTCCCAAATTCCGCCACCCCGACCTTAAGAAAAATGCCCTTGGCTACACAATAGCCTATTATGAGGGTGCGCTTTCCACACTCTGCGCAGGCTGCGGGCACGACAGCATCTCCGCGGCTATCATTCAGTCCTGCTACGACCTGAGCATTGAGCCGCACAAGGTGGCCAAGCTCTCCGGCATCGGTTGTTCTTCCAAGACGCCGGCTTACTTCCTGGCCAATTCCCATGGCTTCAACTCCGTGCATGGCCGGATGCCGAGCATCGCCACCGGCGCAAATCTGGCTAACAAAGACCTGCTTTATCTCGGCGTCTCCGGAGACGGTGATACAGCCTCCATCGGCATGGGCCAGTTCGTACACGTCATCCGGCGGAATCTGAACATGGTCTATATCGTGATGAACAATGGCTGCTATGGACTCACCAAAGGGCAGGACAGCGCCACGGCCGATGTAGGCTCCAAAAGCAAGGCCGGTTCAGTCAATCCGTTCGCCGCGATAGACCTTGCAAGCCTTGCCATAGAACTGGGCGCATCATTTGTAGCGCAGAGCTTTTCGGGTGATAAGGCGCAGCTGGTGCCACTGGTGAAGGCGGCGATTGCGCATCCGGGCTTTGCTTTTATCAATGTGGTCTCGCCCTGCGTGACCTTTAATAATAATCCTGGCTCTACAAAGAGCTATGATTATGTCCGCGAGCATCTGGCCGCAACGGGTACGGTCGATTTTGTGCCGGAAATGGAGCCGATTACTGCCTCTTATGCTGAAGGCAGTACGGAAAACATCGCCATGCACGACGGCTCCGGCCTGCTGCTGCACAAACTGGCAGGCGACTGGAACCCGCACGACCGCCTTTCGGCCGTGAATGCAGTGAAACATGCGCAGGCGCGGGGCGAATTCTTAACGGGCCTTCTTTATGTAGAAGATGATACCGTGGAGTTGCACGAAATCCTCGGTACCGTGGATGCACCACTGAATACGCTGCGCGAGGACGTTCTCTGTCCGGGTAATGATGCGCTGCAGGCACTGAACAAGAGCCTACGTTAGCCTGATGTGCGGCTGGCCTTTGGCAAAAGCCTGCATATGCCATTTCCTATCCACCACCCATGGTGGCGTTCATCATACGACTCCATGCGATCTCCTATGCCTTAACGGCTTTAGGTGATATATTTTATCATGCCTTTACGGCAGAATTGATTGTGCGACAAATAAGTGGGCTATTTAATAAAATAAATGTCAAATGATTGGTAGAAAGGCTATGATTTTCAATAGCTGAAGTATACGTTTGTCTGCAACCTAAAACACATATCATATGAAAATGCTCCTCACGTTCCTCTCAGGTGGGCTGCTTCTTTTCCTGCTCGGCGCATTTGCTGTGCGTGCGGTAAAGCCACAACCGGCTGCCATTCTCCGCCTGACAGGAACTGATCTTGTGCTTTGCCGTCCCCAACCGGCAGCCGATGCAATGCCATTTGTGCCGCAAAGCGCGCCTCCCGCTGTAATGGTGCGTAAGAATGTCTATACGCTTAGCGCCGCCGAGATTGCATCCATCAAAACCGGCATCACAGCCATGAAGGCCTTGCCACTAACCAATAATAATAGCTGGCAATATCAGGCAGCAATCCATGGCACCACATTGGCAAACAATCTGCCTTCCTGGAACTCATGCCAGCATGGTACGGAGTTCTTTCTTGCCTGGCACCGGATGTATCTCTTTTATTTTGAGCGTATCCTGCGGGCTAAATCCGGAAACCCGAATCTCACACTTCCTTACTGGGATTATCAGACCAATGCTGCCATACCGCCGGATTATCGCTCCAGCGCGGCCGGCAATCCTTTATACGATGCCTCGCGCAGCGCTTCAATGAATGGCGGCGGCTCCTTGCCGGCATCCATTATGGTGAGCATCAACAATTCACTTAATAACATCCCCTATTTTGACTTTCAGTCAACGCTGGAAGGCCCGCATGGCTCCGTGCACGTAGCTATTGGCGGCAATATGGGCGCCGTCAACCGCGCTGCACTTGATCCTGTATTTTGGCTGCACCATACTAATATAGACCGCCTTTGGGAAGCCTGGCTGCGCAAATGCGGCAGCCGTACGAACCCTACCGCAGTTGCCAATGGCACATGGATGTCCAAAACCTATACTTTTTTTGATGAAACCGGCGCCGCCGTAAATATGACTGCCAGCCAGGTGCTCAGCACAGCCGCATCCTTAAGCTATAAGTATGACTTTCCTTTCAAGCTGCCTTGCAACATGGTTGTGTTTGACCCTGGTAAGTGGCATTTCCAGGAAATATCGGTGCTGCGCAAGCCCGTCGCGCTCAACGTCAATCAGAAAATTACGCGCCTTCCGGTCAATGCGCAGATAAACGACACCATGCTGAAGCTTCGTCAGTAAGAATAAAATCCAGCGCTTCAACTTTTCCGCCACCGCAAATTCCGACCGCATATTGCTACGCCTCAACGACATACAGGTCACAAAGCAGCCTGAAGGTGTTGTGGAGGTTTACCTGAACCTGCCGGCAGGTGTTACGCCAACGCCGGACAGCAAATACTTTGTCGGTGTGTTGGACCTCTTTACGCCAACTATGGGCACTATGAATCATGGAGCTGCAATGGCCGCCAACAGCGTTCTGCTGGATGCCAGCAATGCCGTTCAGGCGCAAGGCCTGCCCGTAGCAGCCGTTCAGGCTCCGCAACTCACCTTCGTGACGCGCAATAATACCGTACAAGGCGTGGAGAAGGCAACTGCTCCGGTCCCCGAATTCAAAATAGGCAGCACGAATTTTGCGATACGGTTTGCGCAGCGTTAAGTCTGCTTCGCAAAACACTTTTCAATATGCTTCTTTTACGTACAGCCTGGATGCTGCTTATGGCCCTGAACGCCTGCCACGGGCCAAACAGCGCGGCTGCAGGCAATGACGGCGGTGGCGGAGATACGCTTAGGCTGGCCGCCACAGCAGCCGGCGTTTATGCGCTTGACACTCAGCACCCGCTACTGCAATTGCCTGTCGTCATTTCAAAAAAGGCCGCAGGTGTACATTACTACCTGCGTCTTAGCGGCGTCACACTTCCGGCCGCCCCGGATGGCGTTTATGAGCTGTACCTCACGCCGCAGCCGCCGCAGAGCCGCGCTGAACTTACCGCAAATGGAGCCGGTTTTCTGGATGTGCTGAATACTTACTCGCTTAGCAGCAATGAGCTGCAGGGCAGACAGGTGGATATTGACATTACAAAAGTCATAAGTGAAAGGATAGCCTCCTCTGATAGCGCCAGTCTCTACCTCACCATTCTTTTTAGTGGAAATAAGGACGCCGGCGGGCAGGAATCGCGGAATGCCGGGAAACTGCGACTGACGGGTGCCAGCATCTACGCGGTGCCGTGAGTGTATAATAATGGCTTTGACAGACGGAGGGGCAGTAATGTCCGCCCGTCTTTTTTTATGAAAAGGGCGCGTGCGCCTACCTTAGCAGGGTTACCTTTTGGCCCCAATCCGTATTAATCCGTGAACCAGCCTCTCCTGCAATCGGACGCGCAGCTGCTGCAAGGCATTGCAGCCGGCGCACGTCTGGCCACGGCGCAGGTTTACAAGCAGCATTACCCAACCGTGATGCACTGGCTACGCGGTGCCGGCGGCGATGAAGCCGATGCTGCAGATGTATTTCAGGAGGCGATGGTGGTGCTCTTTGAGAAAGCGAGAAGTGAGGATTTTCGCCTTACGTGCCGGATAGGAACCTACCTGTTTGCGGTCTGCAAGCATCTTTGGTATAAGCGGCTGGAGCAGCGCAAACGCGCCCCGGCCTCTTTCTCCGATGATGCGGAGCACGATGCCGCCTATGAGGACGATATTGCGGCTCACGAGGAGCGCGAAGAGCATTATGCCCAACTGGACGTGGCGCTGGAATCGCTTGGTGAGCCCTGCCGCGCGCTGTTGCGGGCGTTTTATCACCAGGATAAGAGCATGCAGCAGATTGCCGCGGACTTCGGGTACACCAACCCGGACAATGCGAAGACACAGAAGTATAAATGCCTGATGCGGCTGAAGAAGATTTTCTTCAACGCAAAGGCCTAAAAGGAATTGGTCAGACACACCATGAAACTGGAAGACGAACTCTATATAGCCGGAATGGCCGAAGCGGAAGCCGCCGGAACCCTCACGCCCGCACAACGCGCTGAGCTGGATGCGCGCCTCGCGGATCCTGCCTTTGCGCAGGCATACAAAGAATATTTTCATACGATCAGCAGCCTGACGGATGGCGGTAAGCGCGCTCGCTTCAAAGCGACCTTACAGGACATTCACGCCGAGATCGAGGCGAAGAAGCCCGGCATGAGGCGGCTGATCATCCATTTCAACCCACGCCACCTCCGTACGGCGGCGGTGGCCGCGGCGGTGGCCCTGTTCACATCCACCATTACCATGTGGGCCATTAAGCACAACGAGCCAAAAGCTGCCGATACCCACACGCTGAACCTTGTGCGCAATGAGGTGGCCCGCATCAAAGCCACGCAGCAACACCAGCAGGCCCAGATTCAGGAAATCAAAGAGGACGTAAGCACTTCTGCAACGCCGCAGCCACCTCAGAGTAATTATAGCGGAACTGGCTTTGCGCTGTCTAACGACGGTTATCTTGTTACTAATTATCATGTGGTGGAAGGAGCAGAAAATCTTCAGGTTGTTACCCGTAATGGCGAGAGCCATGCAGCGACCGTCATTGCCTATGAGCCGAAAAATGACATTGCTCTTCTGAAGGTTCAGGACGAAGATTTCCGGTTCAGCAAAGGCGAGCTGCCCTATTCTTTCCTCGTTGGCAAAGCCCCGCTTGGCGCCAGCATCTACACGCTCGGCTTCCCGCAGGATGAGATTGTCTATAACGAAGGTTATATCGCTTCGCGCAACGGATACGAAGGCGATTCGGCCCAATACCGCTTAGAAGTGCCCGCAGGCCCCGGCCAGAGCGGCGCGCCAGTGGTGGATGCCTTGGGCAATATAATCGGCGTCATCCGCAGTAAGGATGAGCGGACGGAAAGCACCACTTACGCCGTCACGTCTAAAACGCTCCTGCGCCTGCTGAAAGATGTGCCGAAGGAAAAACGCCCTAAGCTGCCGCAGGCCAATCGTATGACCGGCCTAAGCCGCCAGCAGCAGATTGAGAAGCTGCAGGATTATACCTGTATGGTCCAGGTGTACAAGAAGTGAGACCTTGATTTGAAGGAAAAAATGGGCAGGATTTTCTGAATCCTGCCCATTTTTTATAAAGCCTTCAAAGTTGTAATCAACTCCGGCATCTTGACGGTGCCGTTCCAGAGTTTCACCAGCCGTTTCTTCCGGTCATAAACAACGAGGTAAGGTACTGTCGCCGCTTTATAGAAGCCGGGAAAGAAAAACTGATAATCCTTTGCCACCGTAATGTTCTTATAGTCATTCAGACCGTGCTTTTCTGCAAAAGGCCTCAGCATTGACAGCGGCATAAAGGTGAACATGTAGAAATCTGCCTTTTTCATCTCTTCCATGTGCTTCATCAGCGAGTCGGTCGTCATTTGGCAATGCTCACAGTCGGGCGAAAAGAAGAAAAGTACGGTTGGGCGGCCTTCTTTGATGTTATACGTATTAAATTCTGTTGCGCTGTCTTGCAGGAGCAGGTTGAAAGCCGGCAGCGTCGGGAAACGCTGGTAAGCCGGAAGTTGTGCCGAATCGCGGGCGGTTTTTTGCGCTTGCGCGAAAGGAGCAGCAATACAAAGCAGCACAGCAGCAATTAGCTTATTCATGGCGCAAAAGTCGGGGTTAATGACTTGTGCCTTAGGATTTGCGGTTGTAAATTTGAAACTATGCCCGCCCTACAGGAAGAAGCCGCCTTTTTAGCCAGATATGAGAAATTGAATGCTCAGCAACGGGAAGCCGTAGACACCATCTACGGCCCCGTCATGGTCATTGCCGGGCCCGGAACGGGCAAGACCGAAGTGCTCTCCATGCGCATCGCCAACCTGCTGCGCTCCGAGGCGCAGGTGCAGCCGCAGGAAATCCTCTGTCTTACATATACAGATGAAGCCGCCAACTCCATGCGCCGCCGCCTCGTGCAAATCATCGGACCCGCTGCGCATAAGATTGCCATCAACACCTTTCACGCTTTTTGCAACAGCGTCATCCAAAGCAATCCCGATTACTTCAGCGACCGGCCACTTCAGCCCATTTCTGACCTGGAACGGGCGGAGGTGATGCACGATATTCTGGATAGCCTCACGCCGGGTCACCCACTGCGCCGCCTTGGCGGCAATGTCTATTTTGACGTCCCTCGCCTTGCCGCGCTATTTGAGGTGATGAAGAAAGAGAATCTGCGTCCGGAAGTCGTGTCTGGCGCTATTGATGCTTATATCGCCGACTTACCTGCGCGGGAAAAGTACATCTACAAGCGGAACGGTAAAGGCTTCCAGAAAGGAGACCTGAAGCAGGCGGAGGTTGACGAAGAGCTGCGCAAGATGGAAACCACCCGCGCTGCCGCGCTTCTTTTCAAAGACTATGAGGCGCGGATGAAGGAATTGGGCCGCTACGATTACAGCGATATGATTCTTTGGGTGCTGGACGCCCTGCGCCGCGAGCCATCGCTGCTGCAGAGCTATCAGGAGCGCTACCAGTTTATGCTCGTGGATGAATTTCAGGACACCAATGGCGCGCAGAGCGACCTGCTGATGACGCTCACGCAATTCTGGGAAGACCCCAACATCTTCGTGGTGGGTGATGACGACCAGAGCATCTACGAGTTTCAGGGCGCCCGCATCCGCAACATCATTGACTTCTACCAGCGGCACACCGGCAGTGTAAAGGTGATTGTGCTGCCGCAGAATTACCGTTCCAGCCAAGCCATCTTAGACAGCGCCACGGCGACGATTGCCAACAATACCCAGCGCCTCATCTATCAGCTCACCAGCCTGAATCTGAACAAAGACATCATCGCCTCCAACGACCGCTTTAAAGATGGCCGCGACACGCTGAAGCCTGTAGTGAGCATCTACCCAAATGTCCTCAGCGAGGAAGCCGATATCGTGATGCAGATTGAAGCCTTGCGCGCGCAAGGCGTGCCATTGCACGAGGTGGCCATCATCTACGCCCAACACAAGCAGGCCGAAAATATCATGCAGCTTTTTGAGCGCAAAGGCATTCCCTATTGGGTAAAGAAGCCGGTGAACGTCCTGCGCCAGCCGGTTGTGGAGCAGCTCATGCTCGTGCTGCGCTACCTCACCGCCGAAAAGCGAAAAGCCCTTTTCGGGCGAAGGCTACCTCTTTGAAATCCTGCACGCGCCGTACTACGGCATTCATCCCACCGACCTCGCGCAGCTATCGCTTTTTGTCCAGCAGTTGCCAAAGGCGGACGGCCTGCGCAACTGGCGGATGCTTCTTGCCAACGGCATGAGGCTGCAGATGCTGGATTTGCATAGCGACGCTGCTATTATCCGCATGGGCCACAATATGGATGGCTGGCTCGAAAGCCTCAGTACGCATCCGCTGCCGCTGCTGGTGGAGAAGATTGTCTATGAAAGCGGCATCGTGGCCTGGCTGCTCAATGGCACCGACTACATCTGGGACATGCAGGTGCTGCACACTTTCTTTGACTTCGTGCGCGCGCAATGCGCGGAAACGCCGCACCTGAAGCTACCGGAGTTTATCCGCACCGTGGACAAGATGGATGCGGAGGGCATCTCGCTGCCTACGCAGAAGGTGATTCAGAATGACAACGGCGTACGTTGCTACACTGCTCACTCCGCTAAGGGCAACGAGTTTGAGCATGTCTTCCTCATTGGCTGCACCAAAAAATATTGGGAAGGAAAGGCTGGCAACAACCGCGAGTTCAAGCTCCCTGACACCATCACTTCCACCGAAGATGACAGCGAAAAGAGCTACAAGACCGAGGTAGCGCGCCGCCTCTTTTACGTAGCCCTTACCCGCGCCAAGAAGCACCTCCATGTCTCCTATGCGCTGCAGGACAACGAAGGCAAGGAGCTGGCCAATTCCTGCTTTGTGGATGAAATCAGCCGTCCGGAAGAGCGCCGCAAGGTTAGCGTGAATGCGGAAGGCCTCGTGGAGCATCTCCAATGGGCGATGGAGCCTGTAGACGCGGTGAAGATTGAGGTCGCCAACATCGCGTGGGTGGAACGCTGCCTGCAACAGCTTTGCATGAGCTACACCACACTGTCTAAATACCTGCGCTGCCCAGTAAGTTTTTATTACGAAAGCATCCTGAAAGTGCCTTGCCTGAAGGGCGATGCATTGGCCTTCGGCTCAGCAGTGCATCATGCGCTGGAAAAATTCTTTAAGGAGATGAAGGTCATGAACGAATGGCCTTCCAAGGACGACCTGCTGCGCTTCTTTGACCAGGGACTCTGGCGCGAGCAGGAAAGTATGACTGCCATCCAGTACGAGCGCAGCAAGGAGCGTGGCCAGAGCGTCCTTTCAGCCTACTACGACCGCAACATCCTGCACTGGACAAAAACGGTGGAGGTAGAATGGAAGGTGAACAGGTTTATGCTGGACGGCGTGCCGGTTACCGGCAAAATTGACCGCCTTGATTTTGACGGTGATACCTGCACCCTCATTGACTACAAAACCGGCAAGAGCAATCCGCAGAAAATCCGCGAGCAAACGGCGCAGCCTAATGACAAAAACCCGGATGGAGGCGATTACTGGCGGCAGATGGTCTTTTACAAGCTGCTTATAGACAACCAGCCCGATAAGCGCTGGCACGTGCGCATAGGCGCCTTTGACTACGTGGAGCCAGACCGGGAGACCGGCGAGTTTAGTCCGCCTGTGTACGTGCCCGTATATGAGGCCGACGAACAGATTGTGCGCCAGCAATTACGCCAGAGCTACGGCCGCATCATGAACCATGAGTTCACCGAAGGCTGCGGCAAGCCGGATTGCCATTGGTGCAACTTTGCGCGGCGCTACGCGGTGGTGAGGACGTCTGCGGAGGCTTTTGTGGAGATTGATGATGTGTGAGCGACAATTCAAAACACTATGATAGAATTGATTGTGTTGTTTATCGGTTCATACGCGGCTTTTAATGTTGTGGCCGGACTCAAATTGTCTGTACTTTATTTGATTAAAGAAGGCCAGGTAGTTCACGCGCGAGAATTTCTATTATTGTTGTTTTTCCCCGCAATTGGATTTGGTAGATGGGTAACTATATACCAGTTTGCACCAAAATTAATTTTGTTGGTGTAACAATCTGCTATACCTTTACAATATCAAAGCAGCGCAGCCATGATAAACCAAGATTTCAAAAGCATTCGTGAGTTAATAAAGGCTTTCCCCGACGAGCAAACTTGTATTAATCACTTGGAGCTTCTTCGCTGGAATGGCAATGTAGTTTCTCCATTTGACGCTACCTCTAAGGTCTATAAATGTGCGGGCAATAAGTACAAGTGTAAGAACACAGGTAAGTATTTCAACGTCCGCACTCAAACCTTATTTGATAATACTAAGGTTGAACTGCAAACTTGGTTTATAGCTATCTACCTTATCACAGGACATAAGAAAGGCATTAGCTCCCTGCAATTAGGCCGCGACCTGAACGTAACCCAAAAGACAGCTTGGTTTATGCTGCACCGTATCCGTAATTGTTACGGGCTTACAGAAGTTACAGGCAACGACGATAATAAGGTAGGCGGCGAAGGGGAATTGGTAGAGGTAGATGAGACGTACATCGGTGGCAAAGTATCTAACAAGCATAAAAAAGCGCGTCAGAAGAATGCCGCGGGCAAAGTGTCCCCCGTTGACAACAAGACTGGCGTAATGGCAATGCTACACCGTGATGGACTGGTACGCACCACGGTAATGAAGGGCGGCTACACAATCAAGCAATTGGTGGAGCAAAAGGTTGATAAGCGCAGCATTATATTTACAGATAGCTACCTTCCTTACAAAGGCTTAGACAAGGTTTACAAGCTGCACAAGACGGTATCGCATGAAAAGGGCGAATATGTACGCGGCAAAATCCACACGAACAGCGTGGAGGGCTTCTTCGGCCTGTTAAAGCGTGGCATCTACGGCATTTATCACCAAGTATCTCCTAAGCACTTGCAGAAGTATTGCGACGAATTTGCATTCCGCTATAACAGCCGGAACATTAGCGAGAGCCGCCGCTTTAACGTCATGCTTTCCAACTCTACTAAACGTTTAACCTATCAAAATCTAATCTCATAATAATATGTCAAAGAATACGTCTGTTACTGTACAAGGTACATTAATAAATATTTCTACTGAAAGCGCCGAGGATTATATCTGTCTTACAGATATGGTGAAAGGTGCGGGAGATGATGCAAGAGCTGCGGATGTCATTAAGAATTGGCTGCGTAATCGCAGCACAATTGAGTTCTTAGGTGCTTGGGAAGCGCTCTATAATCCGCAAGGATTTAAAGTGGTCAATTTTGACCACTTTAGGAGTAGCGCGGGACTTCCAACTTTTACGCTAAGTGTAAGTCAATGGATAGAAGCGACTGGTGCTATTGGGCTTAAAAGCAAGGCTGGGCGTAATGGTGGCACTTACGCCCACAAGGACATAGCATTTGAATTTGCATCTGCAATCAGTCCGGTTTTTAAGCTATTCCTAATAAAGGAGTTTCAACGCTTAAAGGAGATTGAAACCAGCGGCCAAAACCTGGAATGGAATGTGCGCCGCGTTTTGAGCAAGGCAAATTATTCCATCCAAACAGATGCAGTTAAAGCATACCGGATACCTAATGAAAAGATACCGGCGGACAAAGAGTGGATTGCATATGCAGAGGAAGGAGACGTACTAAACATTGCTGTATTTGGATTTACCGCTAAGCAATGGCGTGAGGCTAATCCCGAATTTGCACAGAAAAAGATGAATGCGCGTGAGTTCGCAAGCATTCACGAGCTGGCTGTCTTATCAAACATAGAGGGCATGAATGCCGAAATGATTAAGTCCGGGATGTCGTTGCAATATCGGGTAGCCCGCCTAAGGCAAATAGCACAGGAGCAGCTTCAATCTTTACAGAAGGTAGATTTTGAAAAGTCTTACAAACGAACAATTGACGGTTCATTTATCAATCAAATTGATAAGCCAGCAAAGGCGATTGAACCACCCAAACAAGACGATAAAAAAAAAGTCTCTCTATCTGACTTCAATCAGAAGTTGAACACAGCCCTCAACTATAACCCGAAAGACAAGGACGCGAAGTAAATTAGCCGGATGAAAATCTTTCGCATAATCTGCTTTATCATAGCAGCTATATCTGTCGGCTTCGCCGGTTACTTATCTACCCGTGTGGACGAAACATCAGATAGTAGCACTTCCAATAGAACTATGGACGAAAGCGGAACCAGCGTTTCCGTAGCCATTGATAGCGCAAAAGATGGCGGCGCTGCTGGCTTCGCGGTATTGTCTGGGCTTGCCTTGATTGCCGCTTCTATTACTTATCTGAAAAGAGATTGAATACGTCATCTAAATGCGAAAGCCGCTCCATGAGCGGCTTTCTTATTGATGGGTATTTGCGGCTCTATCTTCGCCCCAACCTAAAAAAGGGTATGCGTTTCCACCATCCATTCAAAGATATGAAATCAGCGGTGTAAACTCCTATATAGTTACCGGTAGATGGAATTACAATCGGGCACAACGGTTAAATATTCGCATGCCGTTTCCGCGAGAATGGTTCGTTTGGAAATACCTCATTCAAATAAACTGGGCTTACATTATTACGCTGTTTATCGGCAGCGCAATATCGCTTTACTTAAGCCTTCATGGAACAGGCGTGGATGGCAATACAATCATCCAGTCAAATAATACCACAGGATGGCTATTAGATACCGTTTTTAAGATGGCAGGCATTCTGCTATTCTTAGTTGTGTTGTTCTTTTACGTGATAGCGGTCGGTATACTTGGCCTCGTGATGATATTGGTGCCGGTTTCTAAGAAGAGGCGAATAGAATCAAGAATAATTCACGAGAAGCTTAAGCAATAACCGACTGGAGTCCGCAGAAACTCAGATTATAATTATAACCACATATGAACATAGTTTTTCAAGCTTTGCTGCTCGCCCAAACTTTGTCATTCCCAAGGGGATCTCTGCTCACATTATTTGAGATTCCCTGCGGGAATGACAAAGTCGCTGAATTATAAGCAGCAGTTTGCCTAATGCATTTAGGCAGGCGCTTCAGCTACTAGGCAGGCGCTTCAGCTACGCTCGGTGACCGGGATGCTGAAAGCATCCCACACTTAGCATAGACATATAGAATGCATTCGGTAATTGCCGCAGCCTATCCTGTAATTTCGCCACGCAATGTCCCGCCACCTATTTCCACTCCTATTTCTCTTCCTCCTTCCCGCCCAAAGTCCCGCCCAGCCAAAGGCTGACCGTAAGATGGTCAAGGCCCTAAAGACGGATATCACGTTCCTCGCCTCCGATGCGCTGGAAGGCCGCCGTGCGGGCACCGAAGGCGAGCGTAAGGCCGGCGACTACATCATCCGCCGCTACGAGGCGCTGAAGATTCCGGCATGGAGCGGCGACTACCGGCATCCGTATCATTTCAATCGCGGTATAGAAACGGGCAGCAGCCTAATCCGGCTCGGTGGGCAGGCAATGACGTTGGACAGCGGCGTTTTTCCACTGCCTTTCTCCGCCAACGGCGATGTGAGCGGCGATGTGCTCACCGATGTGCAGGAGATGGGCGCTATCTGGACGCTGCCGCTTTACGCTAGAGCAGACGAGGCTGCTGACCCGCACTTTGAATGGGAAAAGGCTGCTTACGAAAAGGCTAAGGAAGCCGCAGCCGCAGGCGCTAAAGGCGTGCTCTTCTTTGACCCTTTCGGCGCGAAGTTTCCGCCGCAATATAATCCACACTCAGAGCAGGATGTGCTTAGCATTCCGGCGGCATTCGCGCCGGCCAATGTCTGGCAGCGACTGACTGCAGATGGTGCCAATGCCGTGGCCATTTCCCTCAATATCCACCTTCAAAAGACGGAATACACCGGCAACAACGTCGCTGCCTTTATTGACAATAAAGCCCCCCTCACCGTTGTGCTCGGCGCCCATTACGACCACCTTGGCTATGGCGAAGACGGTGGCTCCCTCTACGCAGGCAAGGACAAGCAAATCCACAACGGCGCAGACGACAACGCCAGCGGTACCGCCGCGCTCCTGCAGCTTGCCGAATGGTTAAAGAAAGGCGGCAAGAAGCACTACAACTACCTCTTCGCTCACTTCTCCGGCGAGGAACTCGGCCTGCTCGGCTCCAAAGCCTTTGTAAAAGAAGGCGGCCTGGACAGTAGTCATCTAGCTTATATGCTCAATATGGATATGCTGGGCCGGCTGGTGGACAGTACAAAGGCGCTCACGGTGGGCGGCATTGGCACTGCGCCGGAATGGGCGAAGGTGACGACGATGGTGCAGAAAGATGGCTTTCGCCTCGCAACCGACTCATCCGGCGCCGGGCCTTCAGACCATACTTCGTTTTACAATAAGGGCATTCCGGTGCTGTTTTTCTTTACCGGCATTCATTCCGATTATCATAAGCCTTCAGACGATGCGGACAAAATCAATTACGCCGGCGAGGCGCGCGTAATACGCACCATAGAAAGCATTGTGAAGACAATGGATGCCGGCCCGCGTCCGCACTTCACACCTACGAAGCAAAGCACTATGGGTAAGGTGCGCTTTAAGGTAACGCTCGGCATTATGCCGGATTATTCCTTTCAGGGCGAAGGCGTGCGGGTGGACGGCGTGACGGACGGCAGGCCGGCAGCTAAGGCTGGCATTCAGGCCGGCGATATTATTACTCATCTCGGAGCGGATGCCGTGAAAGGGATGCAGACCTACATGGAAGCACTGAGCCATCAGAAGGGCGGCAATACGGTAGAGGTCGTATTGCTGCGG
This sequence comes from uncultured Bacteroidota bacterium, assembly GCA_963782125.1. Taxonomy (GTDB): domain Bacteria; phylum Bacteroidota; class Bacteroidia; order Chitinophagales; family Chitinophagaceae; genus UBA1952. Next base: position 91,922 of record CAWAID010000005.1, on the reverse strand, counting down.
GCCGGCAAGGAAGTGCGGCTGCAGGTAGCCTTGTAGCCAATTATCGCTGCGACGCTTCAATAACATCGCTCACGGCCAACACCAATCCATCGGGAACCTTAGCATCTGCCGGCCGTACCAGCTCGTACCGGTCCAGCGCGCCCCAGCGCACCCAAAAGCGGGAATAGCCGGGGATGTTTACCTCATAGTGCATCCCGTTGCCGCGCATGGTGGGTACGATAACGGCCAGCAGGCTTTTGCCTTCAAAGGATACAGGAGCGGTAAAGTTGTGCGCCATGAGGTGGCAAAGGTAGGAGCGGGCAACAGCACACCGGGCCGGCGCAAAGGGCAATGCCTAATTTTATCAGGACATATATCTCTATGAAGCTTCGCGTTCTGATCTTTATTATGCTGTGCCTGGCCAGCACCTTTTCCCTGCCCGCCCGCCAGGTTTGTTCCCACCAGCGCACGTCCTTGCACACGGCAAAGGCGGCCATCGCCTCGCCCCTGCTGGAAGATTATGATGTAAAGTATGTGCAGCTATTCCTTCAGCTTTCTAATCTGAATACGAGCGTTTCCGGCTCGGCCATCACGCATGCCGTGGTAACGAATCCATCTGGCATGACGGCTTATGCCTTTGAGCTGGATACGGCGCTGAGTGTGGACTCTGTTTTTATGAGCGGCAATAAATGGCCGCTCTCCGCGCTCACGACCATGCCTAACGGCCTGCGCATCGTATCCGGCCTGACCCTGCCTATGGGCGGCGCTTTTGCTGCGCGCATTTATTACCACGGCACGCCGCCTACCGGCAGCGGCTTTTTCACGCGCGGCCTGAACCATTACAGCCTTGGCACCGGCACAAACATTACTTTTTCGCTCAGCGATCCCAACCTGGCAAAAGACTGGTGGCCCTGCAAGCAGTCGCTGACGGACAAAATTGACTCTGCCGACATCACCGTCTTTGCGCCGGCCGGGACGCGGGTGGGCAGTAATGGGCGGCTGGCGGCAGTGACACCTTACGCGGGCGGTAATCAGTGGGACTGGAAGACGCATTACCCGATTGACTACTACCTCATCTCCGTTGCTATAGCGCCGTACACAGATCGTAGCCAGATGCTGCACTTCACGGACGGCACGGGCGATTCAATGCCTGTCCAACACTACATCTACGATACGGCCACGTTTTTGCCGGCTTATGGCGCCGCTATTGACAGTACGCCTTATATGGTGGACTACTTCTCCAAACTCTATGGCCGCTACCCATTCTGGAAAGAAAAGTACGGGCATTGCATAGCTCCGCTGGGCGGCGGCATGGAGCACCAGACCATGACTACGCTTGGCGCCTTTACTACGCCACTCATAGCGCATGAGCTTGGACACCAATGGTGGGGCGATGCTGTTACGTATGCATCCTGGTTGGATATCTGGCTAAGCGAAGGCTTCGCGGCTTATACGGAGCAGCTTTACGTGGAGCATTTTCAGGGCACGGCAGCCGCCAAAAGCTACCGGACAACAGTGTTCAACCGCGTGATGACGAAGCCGGACGGCAGCGTAATAGTGAGCGATACTACAGACGTGTATCGCATATTTGATTCCCGGCTTACTTACGATAAGGGTGCGGCTGTGGCCCATATGCTGCGCTATATTGCCCCTTCCGACAGCCTCTACTTTGCCGGCCTGCGGACCTACCAGCAGCGCTATGCCTACAAGACGGCTACGACGGATTCTTTTAAAAAGATCATGGAAACTGCTTACGGCCGGAAGCTGGACACCTTCTTCAGCCAGTGGATATATGGGGAAGGTTTCCCAACCTATGGCGGCTCCTGGAATCAGCGCGGCAATGACGTCTATGTGCAGCTGACGCAAAGCACTTCCAGGCCGGCATCGGTAGCGGCTTTTGCGATGCCCATCGTGCTTCAGCTGAAGAGCGCCGCCGGCGATACGCTGGTGAAAGTATATAGCAACAGCGCGGCACAGGCCTACCATTTTAAGTGGGGTCATACTATGACGGGCGTAGTGGTTGACCCTGATAACGATGTGGTGAACCGGTCAACCCTTATAGATAATGACCCGGGCCTCACTATTGTGCCGGCGGCTAAAACGGGTTTAATAATCTACCCAAACCCCGCCAGCGAGGGTTGGCAGATTACCCGGATTCCGCAGGGGGCAAGCCTCAGGTTGCTGGATGCGGCGGGAAATTCGGTTTGGCAGCGCGATGATGCGCCTGCGGCAGTCCGGTTGAGCAGCCGGCAATTGCCAGCCGGCGTCTATACTCTTCAAGTGCAGGGCGGCGATGGCCTGATGGCTGCCTATAAGCTGGAGCGGCGCTGAGGCCGGCAAATCTTTGCGTCTCCTTTGCAGTTCTTAGCGTTCTTTGCGGTGTGCGGCGTTAACCGCGTGGCATGTGAGTAGTGCTGAGCTACGCAAAGGCTTTCGCTTAACTTATCCCTGAGGCGTCAGATGTTCCTTCAATCCTTTCATGAGCTGCTAGAACAGATCGCGCGGGCGCCGCTGGCGGCGCTTGGGGTGGTGCTGAACCTCATTCTTATAGAAAGCCTCTTATCTGTAGATAATGCGGCCGTGCTGGCTACCATGGTGCTGGACCTGCCCAAAGACCAGCGGCCCAAAGCGCTTCGCTACGGCATCCTGGGCGCTTACTTTTTTCGCGGCGTATCCCTGCTGTTTGCCGCCATGCTTATTGCCATCTGGTGGGTGAAGCCCCTGGGCGGTATTTACCTGCTTTGGCTCGCGCTGCGTTACTTCTGGCAGCGCCGCAGGCACGTAGCGCACGATAATCCCGGGGAAGAGGTGCGAGAGCAGAAGCGTGGCTGGCTGTATCGGAAGACCTTAGGCGCCCTGGGTCCGTTTTGGGCCACGGTGGTGATGGTAGAGGTAATGGATGCGGCATTTTCCATTGACAACGTCATAGCCGCCAATGCGTACAGCCGTAACATTATTCTGATATGGGCGGGTGTTTTTATAGGTATTCTTGCTATGCGGTTTGTGACCCAAGGGTTTGTAAAGCTCATGGAGCGCTATCCTTTCCTGGAGACCTGCGCTTACTGCGTGATTGCACTGCTGGGGCTGAAGCTGCTTCTTTCAGGTGTTAATCACTTTGCGCCCTGCAGCGCCTTTGCGCACTTTATGGAGGGCCCTAACGAGTGCCTGCTGAGCCAGGGACGGAAGCTGCCGGAAGGCGAGCACCCGCAGGTATGGGGCGATGTTTTGACTTCGGTATTTTCTCTGCTCATCTTCTTCGTGCCGGTGGTGAGCTCGCTGACCATCGGGTGGCCACGCCACCGTACGGAGCGGAGCGAGTAAGATTGTAAATAAAAATTATGCAGCTCTGGACGCTGGACAAGGATATCTGGTTTCCGCCGGCGGCGCGTGCACTGCCCGACGGCCTGCTGGCCATGGGCGGCGACCTGCAGCCCGACCGCCTGCTGCTGGCCTACCGCAGCGGCATCTTTCCGTGGTATAATGAAGGCGATCCTCCACTCTGGTGGAGCCCCGACCCGCGCTTTGTGCTTTACCCTCAAAAGCTGAAGGTGAGCCAAAGCATGGCTGCTATATTGAAAAAGGGAACCTTTGAATACCGTTTTAATACAGCCTTCCGGGAAGTAATAGCCGGCTGTGCTTCGGTGCGCCGGTCTTATGGCGTGGGTACCTGGATAAGCGAGGAGATGATGGCCGCATATATCCAACTGCATGAGCTGGGGCACGCACATTCAGCGGAAGCCTGGCAGGACGGCGAGCTGGTGGGCGGGCTGTACGGCATCCGCATTCGGCGGATTTTTTTTGGAGAAAGTATGTTCTCCCGCGTGAGCAATGCCAGCAAGGCTGCTTTTATAAACCTGGTGCGACAGCTTCAGGAGGAAGGCGTGCGGCTGATAGACTGCCAGATGCATACGGCCCACCTGGAAAGCCTGGGGGCGGAGGCGATGCCACGGGAGCATTACCTGATGCAGCTGAAGGATCTGGTGGGGTAGGCCATAACAGCTATGCTCGTCATAAGCAGGTAATCACTCACGGCCTTGGCGGCCTGTTTTACAATTGGGAGACCTTTCTTAGCCAACGATGGAACAATCTTGCCTGTCTCTTGTCAGACATTAGCGCGGTTAGCGTCATGCCTGAACCATAATTTTAACGAGTTGTACTTTTTGTAACGTATTGCCTTAATTTCATCCCCGCAATTTATCCATCCCCAAACCATCTATTGTATGGAAACACCTTTTACATGTTTTAAGCCCCGGACACGGAAAGCCTTTTGGCCGTCGCTGTCTGTGATGCTTGTAACCCTGCTGAGCCTTTGCAGCCCTGCTGCCTTTGCGCAGCAATGGATTATAGGCACCGGCACGAGCACGAATGCGAGCACGAGCGCGCCTTCTCCGCATCCCGCCTGGTATTCCGGCGCACGGTCGCAATACCTCTACCGTGCATCGGAGCTGACCGCTGCGGGCATGACTTCCGGTCCGCTGCACCAGATCGCTTTTAACGTTGCCGCCCTCAATGGCATTGGCAGCGTCAGCAGCTTTTCCGTTTCGGTGTGGACGTCTTCGGTCGCTAATCTTACCTCCTGGCAAACGGCACCCGGCACTGCTGCCACCTATTCAACGGCTGTCTGTACACCTATTACAGGATGGAACACATACAACCTCACGGGCGGCTCCCTTAACTGGAATGGCACCGACAACATTATGGTTGAGGTGTGCCACTGGAACGGCCCGAGCACTTATACCTATAGTACATCGGTATATCAGTCAACCGTCAGCAATGCCAGTATTTATTACTGGTCTGATGGCGGTGGCCCTTTCTGCGGTAATAACTCGCTTGGCATTACTTCTACGGCAACCCGGCCAAATGCCCGGTTTACGCGCCTGCTGCCTTGCGCAGCCCAGCCTACACCCGGCACCCTTACGCCATCTGGTACACAGACGGTATGTCCCGGTACCCGCGTTAACCTTCAGGCAAATGGATACACGATTGCCGGGCAGATCAACCTGCAATGGATGTACAGTGTTAACGGCGGTACTACCTGGCTGCAGGTGCCCGGCGCTACAAACGATAACCTGCAGACCTTCCCGATTATCCAAAGCACGCGCTTTCACCTTGTAGTAAGCTGCGGTAATACCGGCCAGAGTGATAGCACGGCGAATGTAATTATCAATCCATCCAGCGCCTTCCCTACTTATGCGGGCCTGCCATTCACGGAGGGCTTTGAAAGCTGGACCAATGGCTGTAATACGAGTGACCTGCCGTCGCTGAGCTGGACCAATTCGCCTGCTACGGGCGACCGCAGCTGGCGCCGCGAGGATCAGGGCAGCACGGCTGCATGGACCTCTCCTACTTCCGGTGCATACTCACCCGTATCGGCCGTTGGGGCGCACAGTGCACGCTTCCATGCGTACTATGCGCCGGGCAAGGGGAATGCTTCTTCAATCTCTGCTTATGTGAACTGCAGCGCTACGACAGGTACTAAGGAAGTTCAGTTTTACCTGCGTACCGACCCGAGCTTCAGCCCTAATGACTCTGTAATTGTAGATTATTCTACCGATGGCGGCATCACCTGGAATGCATTCACGACTGGTGGTAATGGTCGTTTCGGTCCAGGCAGCGGCGGCTGGGATTTCAAAACGCTCCAGCTGTCTTCCAACTCTGCTACGACTGTAGTGCGCTGGACCGCATGGATGACTTATAACTACAATTCCTACTCAGACATTGGCCTGGACGGCGTACAGATACTGCCTCCCTGCGCTGCTAAGCCAACAGCCGGCACCATTGACCCCGTCAAAGCATGCCCTGGCAAAAACTTCAAGCTTTCTCTTACCGGCACTTCTGCTGCTGCAGGTCTTACCTACCAGTGGCAGTACAAGCCAACCGGCTCTCCAGTGGGTTGGTCTAACCTGCCGGGCGGTACCATTGCCAAGCCTACGGCAAATATCAGCGTTCCTACTTCTTTCCGTGTGATCGTTACCTGCGGCAACACGACGCCTCCGGTGGACGATACATCTGCTGTATATGACGTGCAGATGGAAATGTTCTACTACTGCTATTGCGACGTGCCAACTTCGGTACAATTTCCGGGCAACAGCTATAGCGGCATTGGTAACGTGAGCGTTGCTACCCGCCCTGCCGGTGTGGTGCTGATGAGCAATACGAGCCTTTTCACACCTAACTACACAATGTACTCCAAGACGGTTGCAGCACCTACGCTGATCCGTGACTCTACGTATCGTTTTAGCCTGACACCTATTAATGGCATCTACGGCTACATTTCTTCACCTGCAGCCTTCTTCCTGGACTGGAACCGTAATGGTGTTTGGGATCTGCCGGCAGAGCGTATCATGGCCAAGACAGCTTCTTCTGCTAACGTTGCGGTATTCCAGGACTACCAGATTCCAACCAATGCCGGTGTGGGTCTGACTGGTCTGCGTGCGATGTGTGCCTATAATCTTGCCCAGCCGGTTAACCCATGTGGCGCTTACTACTATGATGGCGAAACAGAAGATTACCTGGTATATATAGAATATCAACCATGCAGCGGCCCTGTCAATCCAGGCACTGCTTATATCTCTGATACCCTTGTATGTCCTGGCTACACCATAGACCTGTGGGATACTTCTTATGAGAAGCAACGTACCGGTATTACCCGTGTATGGCAACAAAGCATCAACGGCGGCGCTTCTTACACAGCTATTCCTGGCTCAGCCAATAAGGATACGATGCTGAACGTGCCAATCACTGGCGCAGGCACTTCCTACGGCACTACCTTCCGCCTGGCAGTAGTTTGCGGCAACACCGGCGATACGACTTACAGCAATACGCTGCTGGTAACCAACCCGGACGCCGTAAGCTGCTATCCATTCGCGTCTGTAATACCTCCGGGCAATCGTGACTCATCTGACATCGGCTCTTTCCAGATTGGCAACTTCATCAACCCGCAGCCAATGATGGTATCCGGTCCGCACCTGCTGAACCCTGCTGCTACACGCCGCCGTACCGACTATACCGGCATTAAGACTATTAATCTTGCCGCAGATACAACGTACCGTCTGGCAGTATTCCATACAATGCGCACGGCTAACCATGCTGACGCGGTAGTAAGTGTATTCATTGACTTTAACGGCGACGGCCAGTACACGATTACTTCTCCAGGCTATCCTTTCCCTTCAGAACTGATTTATCGTGGCTATACGACCGCTGGTAAATACTACCTGGATACGTTCATTAAAATGCCAAGCGACCTCATCCCTAACAAGCTGACCGGTATGCGCGTTATACTGAACAACGACATGAACACGGCAATTTCAGCGGACAACGGCAATAACGGAAAGGGCGGCTTTAGCTCCGGTGAAGTAGAAGATTATGTAGTAACCCTTTCCCGCACGCCACTGGGCGTGCCAAATACAGGGCTGGTCCAAAATCTGGCAATCTTCCCGAACCCGACAGATGCCAAGGCTACGCTTGTTTTTGATGCAGCAAAGGCTATTAACCATGTAGACGTAGTAGTGACTACTATTACCGGACAGCAGGTTATGACCCGCAGCTTTGACAAGCCTAATCAACGCTTTACGACACAACTTGATCTGACCGGCAAGGCTAAGGGCATCTACTTTGTAGAAATCCGCGCCGATGGCGAAAAGACAACACAGAAGCTGACGCTGCGGTAAACCGCTGCTGAAGCTGAACAAGTATCCGGGCTGCCAGATGGCAGCCCGGATTTTTTTGTGGTATTCCATGGCGCCAGACATCTACGGATCAAAATCGCTGGCTATTTGCTGGCGCGACACGGCACACGGGCTTTGCCGGATCAAGATTCCAGCGCACTCAACACCTCAACTTACCTTCGCAACATGCAATTTGAGCGGCAAGGACTTTCCTCCGAAACTACTGAACCTTTATACCGAGCTCCTCCGCCCGCGGATGATTGAGGAGAAGATGCTGGTCCTGCTGCGGCAGGGCCGCATCTCCAAATGGTTTTCCGGCATCGGGCAGGAAGCCATCGCCGTGGGCGCCACCCTGGCGCTGGATAGCGACGAGTAGATCATGCCCATGCACCGCAACCTGGGCGTGTTTACCGCGCGCAACATGCCTTTCGACAAGCTCTTCAAGCAATGGCAGGGCCGGAAGGAGGGCTTCTCCAAAGGCCGCGAACGCTCCTTCCACTTCGGCGCCAACGAATACCATATCTGCGGCATGATCAGCCACCTCGGGCCCGCAGCTGGCCATTGCCGACGGCGTGGCGCTGGCGCACAAGCTGCGCAAGGAAGAAAAAGGTTAGCCTGGCCTTTTCCGGCGATGGCGGCACCAGCGAAGGCGACTTCCACGAAGCGCTGAATGTGGCCGCGGTGTGGGAGCTGCCGGTCATTTTTATCATTGAGAACAACGGCTACGGCCTGAGCACGCCGTGCGCGAGCAATTTCTGGTAGAGCACCTGGCCGTCCGCGCGAAAGGCTATGGCATGAAGGGCATCACCATCGACGGCAACAACATCCTGGAGGTGTACCACGACCATCAAGGAAGCGCGCGAATACTGCATCAAAGAAGCAAAAGCCGATGCTGGTAGAATGCATGACCTTCCGGATGCGCGGCCACGAGGAAGCCAGCGGTGTGAAGTATGTGCCCAAAGAGCTGTTTGAAACCTGGGCAAAGAAAGACCCGGTGACGAACTACGAAAAGTGGCTGCTGAAGAAAGAGCATATCACCGAGGCAGCAGATAGAAGGCATCCGGGACGGCATCCAGCAGGAGATAGAAGCGGGCCTGGAAGAAGGCTTTGCCGAAGGCCCGATTACTCCGGATATGGAAGAAGAGTTGCGGGATGTGTATGCGCCGGTTGCAATCAGCCACTGAATCTGACAATCCGACAGCGTCCGAAATCAGAGAAGAAATTCATCCAGGCCATCTCAGGACGGCCTGCGGCAAAGCATGGAGCGCTTCCCGAACCTCGTGCTTGATGGGCCAGGACATTGCCGAATACGGCGGCGCATTTAAGGTGACGGAAGGCTTTGTGGAGCAGTTTGGAAAGGAACGCGTGCGCAATACGCCGCTTGCGAAAGCGCCATTGTAGGCGCGGCGCTTGGCCTTGTCATCAAAGGCTTCAAGAGCATGATGGAAATGCAGTTTGCCGACTTCGTGACGGTGGGCTTCAACCAGATCATCAACAACCTGGCGAAGATTCATTACCGCTGGGGCCAGAATGCCGATGTGGTGATCCGCATGCCAACCGGCGGCGGCGTGGGCGCGGGGCCGTTCCACTCCCAGAGCAATGAAGCCTGGTTTGTCCATACGCCGGGACTGAAAGTGGTGTACCCTTCCACACCGGAAGACGCGAAGGGACTGCTGTGCGCCGCACTGGAAGACCCGAACCCGGTGATGTTCTTTGAGCACAAGGCCCTTTACCGCAGCATCAGCGGCCAAGTGCCGGATGAATGCTATACGATAGAGATCGGCAAGGCGCGCATCGTGCAGGAGGGCGACGACATCAGCATCATCACCTACGGCGCCGGCGTACATTGGGCGACGGAGTATGCGGCCCAGCACCCTGAAACATCTTTTTACATCCTGGATTTGCGCACGCTGCTGCCGCTCGACTATGACGCCATCCGCGAAGCGGTGACAGCGACAGGCAAAGTGCTGCTGCTGCATGAAGACACCTTGGTTGGCGGCATTGGCGGCGAGCTGGGCGCCTGGATCAGCGAGCACTGCTTTGAGCTGCTGGATGCACCGATTGTGCGCTGCGCCAGCCTGGATACGCCGGTACCGTTTGCAATAGAATTGGAACAGGCTTTCATGGCGAAGGGGCGGTTGCATGAAAGCGTGCAGAAGCTTTTGGCGTACTAATTTCTATTCCGTCATTAGGAGGACAACCTTTACGCAGCAACGGGAGGACGAGGCAACCTCACATGCTATGTGTACGAAAAAACAGGAGATTGCTACGCCGCTAACAACGCTTCGCGAAGCCGCTCCTCGCAATGACGGAATAGCATAAATATCATGTCCAAAAAGCTCCGCATCCTCCCGCTGGCTGCGGTTATCTTCCTGACGGTCTCCGGCGGACCGTACGGACTGGAACCGCTGCTTACCTACGCCGGCCGGAATGCTGCACTGCTGCTGCTTATTATTACGCCGCTGCTTTGGGATATTCCCGCCATCCTGACGGTGCTGGAGCTGAACAGCATGATGCCCGTCACCGGCGGCTATTATGAATGGGTAAAACGGGCACTTGGCCCGCGCTTCGGATTTTATGAAGGCTGGTGGACATGGCTGTACACCTTCGTAGACCTTGCCATCTACCCGGTGCTGTTCATTACTTATGCCGCCTACTTCTGGCCGGAAGTAATGGTGTATAAAATCCCCGTCTGCCTTGTCATTATCTGGCTGGGCGCCGGGCTGAATATCCTCGGTATTTCGCCGGTAGGCAAGCTTTCCATGCTGCTAGGCGCTATGGTACTGGCGCCATTCCTCATTATGGGCATTATGGCGCTGATGCATCCAGCAGCATTGCAGCCTGTTCCTGCGCCATCGCTCAAAGGCGTTCCCTTCCCCATGCTCGGTATGGCGCTCTACACCGTAATGTGGAATTTCTTTGGCTGGGACAATGCTACGACTTATGCCGGAGAGGTGAGTGACGCGCCGCGGACCTACATCCGCGCCATTATCATCGCCTTCTGCGCCGTTATAGGCATCTACGCTATTGTGATACTTATTGTCCAGATGTCCGGCATAGACGCAGCGATATTGAAGGAAGGCGGCTTCCCGGTGCTGGGACAGCTCATTGGTGGGAAATTGCTGGGCGCTGCGATAGCTATCGGTGGCCTGGCGAGCGCATTGGGCCTGTATAATGCGGTACTGCTTTCCGTAAGCCGCGTGCCGGAAGTGATGGCCGCCGACCGGTTTCTGCCCACGGCATTAAGTAAAGTGCATCCTCGTTTTGGCACACCGTATATTTCTATCCTGGTCTGCGCGCTGGTTGTAAGCGGAATGATATTCTGGTCTTTTGAATCGTTGATTGTAATAGATGTGACGCTTTATGGTGCCGGACTGTTTCTGGAATTTGTGGCACTGATAGCCATGCGGGTTAAAGCGCCAGATGCACCACGATCATTTAAAATTAAGCTTGGCGTGCCGGCGCTATGCGCAATGTATTCATTGCCCATAGCTGTTTATACTATAGCCCTGAGCGGCGCATTCGCCGCAGAAAGCAGCGCTTTTCGGCCAGCAATATTTGCCGCCATTGCATTGTGCAGCGCTGAAATTGGTTGGCAACTTGCCTGTTTAGTCCGCAAGCGTGCGTGACACGCCTTTGCCGACCACTCAAGTGCTATTTTCGCCTTTACGAAAGAAATCTGCTTATGACACTGCGATATGCACTTCTGATGTCTGGAATGCTAATTGGTCTTGCTGCCTGCAAGGGCGATAGCAGCGGGAACACCCGCGGTCCCATCGTGCTTGGCGATTCGTCCACCATCGTCACAGAAACCAACGAAGCACTACTGCAAGACCAGGTACCTGACCTGAAGCCGGTCATCGCCTCTGAAAGAGCGGAAGAAATTCCGACGCAGCAGGCTACGCCAGACACCGCCTCCAAGACGCCGGCTGCCCAACAGTCCGCTGCTTCCACCCCGCCGCCTGCCGGCAATGGCTTATCTGTTCAGTTTAAAGAAGTGACTGTGTTTCTCCCAGGCATTGCCGTACGGGAGAAAGCCAAAGACTACAGTACGGCGCGCGGCGCATCTTTCACGCTCAACGGCGGGAATCTTCAGGGCACAAACATGCGCGTGAGCGGCAGTACGGTTACAAAAGTCTCACAGCGCACGCAAACAATGCTTATGCTGAAAGATGGCAGCGACAGGCTCGTTCTGGAATCGCTGCCCAAGCAAACCTCCGGCTGGGAAACGCTTACAGGTTCCGGCGGCACCTACCGCATTTCCAACCTGAGCAGTACTGATTTGGAATCTAACATGCCATCGCCGGCAGCGTTGCGGAATGCGGTGCAGCAGGCAGCGCGAAAAGCGCGCTTAAATCGTCAGGATACGCAAGACTGGCTGGATGCTGTGCGCAATCTGCGCTCTCCCAATCAGGCGCCTGCAACTGTGGTGTTGCGCAGCGTGATGTGGCGGGTGGAGGGAAAGGGTTTTTCTAAGGAAGTAAGGGTGGATGTGCCGCTGCCTTAATCAGAAATCACCGCCACACACTTCAGCTCAATAGCAATCGCACTTGGCAAAGAAGTAACGCCCACAGTAGTCCTGCACGGCTGCGCGTCTTTGAAATACTCCGCATAGATGCGGTTGTAAGTGTGAAAGTCCCGCTTCATATCCACCAGGAAGGTCGTGACATCAACCAGGTCTTCCCACTTCGCGCCGCTGGCTTCCAGCACCGTACGCACATTCTTAAATACGCTGTGGCATTGCGCTTCAAAGTCAAAGCTTTTGAACTGGCCGTGCTTGTCTAATTCCAGCCCCGGAATGCTGTCGTCCTCCGGGTTGCGCGGGCCGATGCCGGAGAGGAAAAGCATGTTGCCGACGCGACGGGCGTGCGGGTAAAGGCCCATAGGTTTGGGCGCGGCTGTGGCTTCTATTTTTTCGTTCATTACTTTGGTAGGAAGAGCCCGAGACTTTCTATTTCTAGAATCCTTTGTCGTAAGTATAAAGCGGTAGCTTGTAATAGTGACTTGCCGCGGCAATAAATGCATCCGGCATTTTCAGCCGGTACTTTATGCGTAGTCCAATAATGGTCTCCTTCATAGCGTGCTCATAAGGAAGCACGTTGCAAGCTGAAATTAATTCTGCAATTGATGTCTTTTGCACTTCAGTAAGCTGAGGCTTGCTGTAAAGCTCAATTTCCGTAAGGAAAGAAATGTGCTTTTCTGTTTCTTCAAGAATAGGAATCAGGCTTCTGTCGCCATTCAGAAAATGAATGAGCACATTCGTGTCAAACAGGATTTTATTCCCACTCATCACGCAGACGTTTTTGGTAAGCAAGGGCATCTTCCTCCCACCTTACCGACCCGCATAAGTGGGCAAGGCTTTTACGCTTTGCGGTCCGCTCCTGCTCCATATGCTCCTGCATCGCATGAAGCTTCCCCTGGATTTCTTCCGGAGAATCATGCTGGGTATCTATCTCTATCACCATAATCTCAAATTTACAGCTCAATACACACATTCTTCGGCTCCGTAAAAAACCGCAAGGCATCCCAGCCGCCTTCACGCCCCACACCGCTATTCTTAAACCCGCCGAACGGCGTTCGCAGATCCCGCAGCAGCCAGCAGTTCACCCAGATAATGCCGCTGTGCACCTTCGCCGCTACGCGATGCGCGCGGCTCACATCCTGTGTCCAGATTGTAGCCGACAGTCCGTAGTCAGATGTATTGGCAAGCTGCAAGGCTTCATCTTCCGTCTTGAATGATTGCAGCGTCACTACCGGACCGAAAATCTCTTCCATGTTCGTGCGGCAGGCGGCATCCAGGCCTTCAAAGATGGTCGGCTGGATAAACAAACCGTTTTCGCAGCGGCCTGCCGGCTGCACCGCCTCGCCGCCCAGCAGCAGCTTGCCGCCTTCCTCCTTCGCCTGCGCAATCATGCCCATCACCTTATCAAAATGCAGCTTGCTCACCACCGCGCCCTGCTTGCTGTTCTCATCCAGCGGATCGCCGACAGTGAGCTTGTTCACGCGGGCTATGAATTCCTCTTTGAATTTCTCGTAAACGCTTTCTTCCACCAAAATCCGCGAGCCGCAAAGGCATATCTGCCCCTGATTGGAGAACGACGACTGGATCGTCGTCCGCATCATCTTATCCCAATCGCAGTCCGCGAAGATGATATTCGGGTTCTTCCCGCCCAGCTCCAGCGATAGCTTCTTGAACTGCGGCGCAGCCACCGCCGCAATGTCCCGCCCCGCGCGCGTAGAGCCCGTAAACGAAATCGCCTTTATCTCCGGATGCGCCACAATCGCGCTGCCGCATTTCGGGCCGCCGCCGTGCATGATGTTCAGCACGCCATCCGGCAGGCCCGCCTCTTTACAAATGACCGACAGCAGGTAAGCCGTCATCGGCGTCACCTCGCTCGGCTTCGCCACCACACAATTGCCCGCCGCCAGCGCCGGCGCAATCTTCCACGTAAACAGGTACAGCGGCAGATTCCACGGCGAGATGCAGCCCACCACCCCTATCGGCTGGCGCAGCGTGTAATTGATCGCCTTGTCCTCCATGCTGTGGCTCTCCGTGCTGGTATGCATGATGCCCGTAGCGAAGAAGCGGAAGTTGGACGAGGCGCGCGGAATATCCACCCGCTTAGACAGCCACAGCGGCTTGCCGTTATCATTGCGTCTCCGCCAGCGCGAGGGCGTCCAGATTTTTATCTATCAGCTCCGCAATGCGGTTCAGCACCTTAAAGCGCTCCTCGGCAGGCGTCGTGCTCCACGCCGGGAAAGCCGCCTTCGCCGCGCCCGCGGCAAAGTCCACATCCCGCGCATCAGAGTCGGGCGTCTGGCTATAGACCTCGCCCGTGGCGGGATTGATATTGTCCATCCAGCCCTCGCCGATGGCGTCGCGGAAGGAGCCGCCGATGAAGTTTTGGATACGGGCCGGTGCGTGCAGGTTCATAAGTGCAAAGAGACGGGTTTTAGAGGAAGATTTTTTGGGTTGCCGGCTGCAGCGCGCTATTAAGCAGCCGTTGCGTCGCACGTTTCATCGGCTGTCAGTCTATTTGACTTTTCCCCGCCGTTGTTGGCCTTATGACCAACAACGGCGGAAATCCTGTTGAAATATCAAAGGCGCCTCGGGAGGCTGCCGGGGCCTTGCCGGAGAGGGCGCGGGAGTGTGGGGAGGGGGAAGGAGCTTGCCGGGAGGATGCACCGGAGCGCCGGGAGGCGGGCAGTGACTAAGGGGAGGCCGAATGGGAGGCGGGGGAGGCGGAAAGGGAGTGTGGGGAAGTGGAAAGGGAGCGGGGGAGGCGGAGCAGGAGTGCGGGGGAGGACGAATGGGAGCTCCCCTTCGTCCTCCCCCCGTTCTCTTTCGTCCTCCAGGAGCTCCTATTCGGCCTCCCCTCGTTGCCGGAGTACCGCAGGACTCATAAACGGTTCATTTTCAATGCCCGGATGCAGCCAAAAGCTGCGGGATAGTGCAACGTAGGCGGCTATCGCGCCTGGCCGCGCCTCAGCCTACGCCGGGCTGGGGATTGCAAATCCCGGCCCGTGTTGCGTCGGATTGCAAATCCGGCGCTGCGGGGTACCGTCATGCCGAACTCTGCGTCAATGGGCGATAAGATTCTCAATAATTACTCGCGTGATTATAACTACTGCCCATAATAACCCAAGGAAAAGAATTGCTCTTATTATTCGCCATTCTTTCATTGGTTGATTGTCTTTAGCAATCATCATGACTTTATAACCAGTGTAGGCGAGGCCGCCTATATTAATAATCGCCTCGCATAGCATCAGTGCAATCATATCAGTCTGAATTCAGCCATTGTTGGTCTTATGGCCACCAACGAATATACATCCCCCGTTCCCGTCATGCCGAACTTGGCCCGGCATCTATCAGGCAGGCACAATAGGCCCCGAAACAAGTTCGGGGTGACGGGAGCGGGGCGGGGCGCACCCATTTGTTTTACTGCTCGCCCAATCTTGTCATTCTGAAAGAATCTTGCAAGACCCTTTCAGGGTGACAAGTCGCTGTAAACAGCCAAAAAGTAAAGCCCGGTTGCGTGATGCGGTCTGCATAATAAAGGCATCTGCAAAGCGGTTTAAGGCTAAGACCAGAGGGAAAAGAAGGCGGCGTAATGATACCAGATGAATTATTAGGGCCATTCATCGTAGTGATATTTTCACTCGCGGCCATCGGCTTCATCTCCATCTTAATCTGGCTGAGTATAATAATAGACAACCGCATTGGGCTAAGGAAACCTGAAAACCAAGCGAACAGAACGCTGACTAAAAAAAAGCTCCTAAGTGACGGAGCGGAAGACCGTCCAGCGGAGCAACATTTCAAGGAAAAGGCAGGCGCAGGCGAGGAGGGCAAGGGGGAAGAAGAGCTCGGAGAAGTGCTTGAAGGAGGAGACTTCCACCTTTGTTTTTTCCAGCTTGTCGATGCGCTCGTAGATTTTTTTGAGGGAGGTGTTGTCGGTCGCGCGGAAGTATTCGCCGCCGGTTTCGGTAGCTATTTTGCGCATCAGGGCCTCGTCTATCTGCACGGGCATCATATTCATGATGGTGCCGCCGCCGGGCATCTGCATGGGGTAGGGGGCCTTGCCGGCGGAGGTGCCTACGCCAATGGTATAGACGCGCACTTTGTAGGTCTTGGCTATTTCCAGGGCCAGCTCGGGGCCTACTTTGCCGGTGTTGTTCACGCCGTCTGTGAGCAGGACGATGACTTTGCTCTTGCCATTGGTGTTGCGGATGCGGTCCACGGCGGTGGCGAGGCCGTCGCCAATGGCGGTGCCGTCCTGCAGGATGCCGCTCTTGACTTCAGACACTTGCTCTAAGAGCACGCGGTGGTCTATGGTTACGGGGCATTGCGTAAAGCTCTCGCCGGAGAAGATGACAAGGCCAATGCGGTCGCCCACACGGTCGTTGATGAAGTCTGTGGCTACGCGCTTGGCGGCTTCAATGCGGTTGGGCTTAAAATCTTCCGCCAGCATAGAGCCGGACACGTCCATGGATAGCACGATGTCAATGCCCTCGCTGTCCACATTCTCGGATACGGAAGAGCTTTGGGGCCGTGCAAGGGCTACAATGATGGCGGCCATAGCTATGACGCGCAATACGGTGAGCAGGGGCCGCAGGCGGATGCGCAGGGAAGGCTTGATGTGGGCGAGGCCGCTGGTGGTGGTGAGGCGCAGGGCGGGGGCCGCGCGGCGGCGTTGACGCCATTGCGAAAGCAGTACGAGCGGGATGAGCAGGAGCAATAGAAAAGCCCAGGGCTGTGCGAATTGCACGCTCTTCCAGTCTTTGAACGCGTGGATGTATTGCATCATGAGCTTCGCGTTGGAGCGTTGGATTGTTGGAGCGTCGGAGCGTTCGCTTCCGAAGGAATGGCCGGCTTCGGGATGGTAGCCGTGATGATTTCCTTAGCAGCCTGCATGGAGGTGATGTGCTCGGCAGGCGTAGGCTGTGCGCGGGCAAACTTTGCCATGTCGGCGGTGGCGAGGATGCTGTAGAGCTTTTGGGCCTGGAAGGCGAGCTCTATGTGGCTGTTGGCGGCAGTGGTCAGCTCGTCTGTAGTGCGCTCCAGAGCGGGTACGTTGAAGCGCGCTTCAATGTAGGTGCGCAGGATGTCTGTGAGGCGGACGTAGTATTCCTTGACCTCGCCGCGCTGCCAGAGGTTTTCACCTTCCAGCGCATTGAGCGCGCGCAACGCCTGCTCGTGCACCGGCTCGGGAGGCGGCGGTGCTGTAATGACGAGCGGCTTGCGGCGCGTCTTAAGCCAGATGACGAGGCCTATAATGGCGACCAGCACGTGCAGCCCAAGAATGATCCAGCCGATATAGTCCAGCCAGGAGCTTTCCACGGCCATGATGCCTTTGATGGGCTTGAATGGCTTGGTAGTATCTACCGGGACGGTGCTTACCAGGAAGGTCTGTCCTTCCGTCTGGATGGTATAAGGCTGCCCGCCCGCCGGCGTGACGCCAAGCTGGAAGGGCGGGATGACGTATTCACCGCTGTCCCAACCGCTCACCAGGAACCGTTGGGTGTAGATGGAGAGCGCGCCTTTCTTTACCGTATCAATTTTGCTCTTCTCCACCACTTCCAGCTTGCCGAAGGAATCAGGTATCTGCGGCCAAACGATATGCGTCTTCGTAGGGTCGCATTGAGCGGAAAGGAACACGCGGGCCTGGTCACCGACCAGTAGCTTATTAGCGTCCGTGCCAAGGGATGCGGAGGCTTCCGGCCCGCCGGTCTGGGCATTGGCGTGAAGCGCCAGAACGGCAAGCAGCAGGCAGGCGATATTTCTGAAAGCGCGCATTATCTGTTCTTAAAATAGCCTTGCAGCAGCTTTACGTAATCTTCATCGGTGCGCACGCTCAGCAGCCCTGCGCCCGCCTTGCGGAACGCCTGCACGCCGTAATGTTTCATGCCTTCAAAGGCGCGGCCATATTCCAGCTGAACTTTCTTGTCTGAAGAATCAATCCATCGCAACGCGCCTGTTTCTGAGTCTGCCACCTGAATCAATCCGGCCTTCGGCAATTCCCGGTCGGCCTTATCATATACCTGAATGCCTACTACATCGTGTCGGCGGGCGGCAAGCTGCAGCGGCGTTTCATAAGGGGCGGAAATGAGGTCCGAAAGGATAAAGGTGATGGTGCGCTTCTTCAACACATTATTCAGATACTCCAGCGCCACCGCCAGCCGGGTACCGCTCACGCCCTTCGGCTCCAGCGCTATCAGCTCCCGGATAATTCGCAGGATATGGCTGCGCCCTTTCTTCGGCGGGATAAAGCCTTCCACCTTATCCGAAAAGAAAATTACACCCACCTTGTCGTTATTCGTAGCGGCGCTAAAGGAAAGTACAGCGCCAATCTCCGTAATCGTCTCGCGCTTGGAGCGGCCCACCGTGCCGAAGAGTGAAGAGCGGCTCACATCAACCAGCAGCATCAGCGTCAGCTCGCGTTCCTCTTCAAACACCTTCACGTGCGGCCCATTGGAGCGTGCCGTAACGTTCCAGTCAATAGAGCGTATGTCGTCTCCCACCGCATACTCCCGCACCTCACTGAACGACATGCCTCGGCCCTTAAAGGCCGAGTGGTACTCGCCCGCAAAGATGTGATTGCTCAGGCCCTTCGTCTTGATTTCAATGCGACGGACGCGGGCGAGGATTTCGGCGGTGGTCAAGTTAGTTGGAGCGTTGGGAAGTTGGAGTGTTGGATTGATTCTTATTTAGCCGGCTGCATCGCGCTCCCAATTGTTCCTTGCCGCCGAAGGCGCGTTGAATGTTTTTTTGACAAAAAGATCATTCAATTACGTTTCAACGTCTGTCAGTCTATCGGGCTCTTCTTATGGGCTTACAGCCAGCGGACGTGGACAAAAATAGAAGTCAGTCCCTATGCGTCCACTTAATTTTTTCTGAAAAGGTCAGCGGCCTGTAGCTTTACGCGAAACAATTCTACTGATATGCGCCGCTTATCCGCAGCTATTCTTCTTGCCGCAACTTTTGCCGCGGCATCCTGTAACAACGATACTGCCCATAAAGAAGGCAACACGGCCGCTACAACAAGCGATTCCATTCGCCTGACTGATTTTCCGGCCTCGCCCGATTTTCCGACGGCAAGCCTTGGCATTGCCGGCATGACGGCTACAAAGGTCGGGACAGATTCTGTCAAGCTATCTATTGCCTTTGATGTCAAGAACTATGACCTGAAGATGCAGACGCCGGACGCAGGCGGCAAGCAGTGCAACAATTCGGACAAAGGCCAGCATATCCACTTCATTCTGGACAATAAGCCGTACATAGCACTTTATGAGCCGAAGCACGAGACAACGGTGCCGGTAAATTCCGAGCATTACATCCTTTGCTTTCTCTCCCGCTCTTATCACGAAAGCGTGAAGCATAAGGAAGCCGCTGTACTGGCGCATATTAAAATAGATGCCGCCGGAAATCTTCAGCGTATGGACGATACGCTCGGCCCAATGGTTTTCTATAGCCGCCCGAAAGGCGATTATCTCGGCAAGGACACGGCCAACCTGCTGCTGGATTTTTATCCTGCAAACGTTGCGCTTGGTGGCGACTATAAGGTCAGGGCAGACATAAAGAATGAATCCAGCGGCAAAGCCGCATCCTTTACGCTTGGCGAATGGAAGCCGAAATTCATTCAGGGCCTCGGCACCGGCAAGTGTGCTGTGACTTTGACCGTAGTTGATAAAGACGGCACTCCCGTTCAAGGCCCGAACACAACCGTGACCCGCAACTTCAACCTCGCGGCTGCCGAGCCGATGAAATAATCAGCCTCTGCACGTGGCGGAATGGTTCAGCCCTTACTGCGCTTCGTTCAGCCCCATTCCTATGCGCGTCGTCATCACCGGACTTGGCATTTATTCTTCCCTCGGCGTCAGCCGGGATGAGGTGACGCGCTCATTGTACACAGGTCGCTCCGGCATTATCCTTGACCCCGCACGAAAGGCGTTTGGCTACCGCTCCGGCCTCACCGGCTATGTGGCGCGCCCGCAGCTCAAAGGTCAGCTGGACCGCCGCGCCCGCCTGATGATGCCCGAACAGGCAGAGTACGCCTACGTAGCCACCAAAGAAGCACTGCAGCAAGCCGGCATTGACGAAGACGTGCTAGCGCAGTTTGAAACGGGTATCATCTACGGCAACGACTCCAGCGCACAATCAGTAATAGAAGGCATGGACGTTATCCGCGAGAAGAAAGACACCATGCTCCTAGGTTCCGGCTCTGTCTTTCAGGTGCTCAACAGCACGGTGACGATGAACCTTGCCACCATATTCAAGCTGCGGGGCATCAACTTTTCCATCTCCGCGGCCTGCGCGTCCGGCTCGCATGCTATCGGGCTTGGCTATATGTTTATCCGGCAGGGCCTGCAAGAGCGCATTATCTGCGGCGGTGCGCAGGAATTGAACATCTACTCCATGCCCAACTTTGACGCCCTTGGCACGTTTTCCACACGGGAAGATGCGCCGACAAAGGCGTCCCGGCCCTTTGACAAAGACCGCGATGGCCTCGTGCCCGGCGGCGGCGCGGCGACCGTAATGCTGGAAAGCTTAGAAAGCGCACAAGCCCGCGGTGCAAACATTCTGGCGGAAGTTTTAGGCTACGGCTTCTCTTCCAACGGCCAGCACATCTCCAACCCGAGCGCGGATGGTCAGGCGCGTTCCATTCATCGTTCGTTGAAAGATGCTGGCATTGCTGCAAGCGATGTGGAGTACATCAACGCCCACGCTACCTCCACGCCTGCCGGCGATGTGACGGAGGCCGAAGCCATTTTTGAAGTCTTTGGCGGGAAGGTGCCGGTATCTTCTACTAAAAGCATGACTGGTCATGAGTGCTGGATGGCTGGCGCAAGCGAGGTGGTCTATTCCATGCTGATGATGGAAGGCGGCTTTATGGCCCCGAATATCAACTTTGAAAATCCCGATGAGCACAGCGCCAAGATTAACGTACTGCCGGAGCGGCTGGACCGCGGCTTTGACACCTTCCTCTCCAACTCCTTCGGCTTTGGCGGGACGAATTCTTCGCTCGTAATACGGCGCTGGAAGAATTAATAATACGAGCTTCACGTATAGACTCGTTGCCGCAGCGTCAGATGTTCCACAATAGAAAAAGCGCTGGCGAAGACCTTCCCATCGTCTAAAAATTCCAGTAATCGTTCACCGCTCCATTCCGGATGAGCGCCTTTTGTGCGGAAGAAGATTACTGCCGGCGGTGCAGACAGCCCATGCCGGAAAATGATTTCCCCGTAGTCCTTATCAAATGTGAGGATGATTCTGCCCGTTTCTTGCGCAATTGCCACCACTTCCTCATCTGAAATACCCGGACTGGCTTCGCGGATGCTGAAAACTGTCAAGCCGTTCTTACGGAGCAGGCTAATGGAAGGCGCAGGAAAGTTTTCGTTTGCGAGGAACATGCTTACGCGCTCTTGCGCAGCGGAAAGTAAAATTCCTGCTGCACGCATTCCCGGAGATAGCCATATACTGCCGGCACTGCCGCCTTGGGTAGGTGCGGATAGCTCTTCAAATATCTGCTCATGCGTCCAGCCGGACTCCAGAAGCTCCAGCAGCAACTCCACGGAGATACGTGTGCCCCGTATGACCGGCTTGCCAAGCAGCACCGCCGGGTCTTGTGTTATATACTCCTGCCAGTTCATTGCTTAAAGGTAGCCCCGATTTAGAAAAATTTGCCAGTAGAGGGCGTTGGAAGTAAGTCGGCCCTTGGCACTTATTTAACCAACAAATTTTCCTTATTTAAGCGGCTTTTCAGCGGCAGGGCCTATTTTTGCGCCCTTATTCCAAAGAAATTTTTTAAACCAAAATTCATATGCAGGAAACAGGGACAAAAAATCCATCGGCGAAGCTGACCGATTTGGGCCTTGATGTGGCGATTGCGCACTGGAACCTTTCTCCGGAAGAACTTACGACAGAAGACCTTAGAGCTGGGTCAGGGCGCGCTGAACGATACCGGCGCGCTTAGCGTAAGCACCGGCAAATTCACCGGCCGCTCGCCTAAAGACAAGTTTACCGTGAAGGACGCCATCACAGAGAAGAGTGTGGACTGGGGTGACGTGAACATTCCCTTTGAGCCTGCCGCTTTTGACAAGCTGTACGATAAAGTAACGGCTCACCTGAAGGGCAAGGAAGTATGGGTGCGCGACGCCTATGCCTGCGCCGACCCTAAGTATCCGCCTCAACATCCGCGTGGTGAATGAGACGCCCTGGGCCAACCTTTTCTGCAACGACCTGTTCCTGCGCCCTACGGCTGAAGAGCTGCAGACACAACAGCCTGACTGGCTACATCCTCCAGGCGCCGTCTTTCCAGGCCGACCCAGCTGTGGATGGCACGCGCCAGGCCAACTTCACCATTGTCAACTTTACCCGCAAGGTTATCCTCATCGGTGGCTCTGCTTATACCGGCGAGATGAAGAAGGGCATCTTCGGCGTACTCAATTTCGTTCTTCCGCACGACCATAAGGTGCTCTCCATGCACTGCTCGGCCAACGAAGGCAAAGACGGCGATGTTGCCCTTTTCTTCGGCCTCTCCGGCACCGGTAAAACTACCCTCTCTGCCGACCCGAACCGCGCCCTCATCGGCGACGACGAGCATGGCTGGGCCGATGGCTCTGTCTTCAACTTTGAAGGCGGCTGCTATGCCAAGTGTATTGACCTTACCGAAGAAAAAGAGCCCCAGATCTGGGCTGCCGTGAAGCCCGGCGCGCTGCTGGAAAACATGCAAATTCCACGCAAGGCACGCAAGACCGTTGACTATACTGATTGCTTCCATCACGGAGAATACCCGCGTAGCTTACCCGATTGACTTCATCCCCAACGCAAAGGAGCAATCCTACGGCGGCGACCCTAAGAATATCTTCTTCCTTACGGCCGATGCCTTCGGCATTCTGCCTCCTATCTCCAAGCTCACCAACGCGCAGGCCATGTTCCAGTTTATCTCCGGCTACACCGCTAAGGTGGCCGGCACTGAGGTGGGCGTTACCGAGCCGCAGCCTACTTTCTCGGCCTGCTTTGGCCGCGTATTCCTGCCGCTGCACCCTGCGAAGTATGCAGAGCTTCTAGGCAAGAAGCTGGAAGCCCACCCGGACGTAAATGTGTGGCTCATCAACACCGGCTGGACCGGCGGCCCTTATGGCGTAGGCCAGCGCATGAGCCTGAAGCACACCCGCGCCATGATTACCGCCGCCATGAACGGCGACCTGGACAATGTAGAATATGTACCGCACACCGTCTTCGGCGTACTGAAGCCGCAGAGCGTGCCGGGCGTGCCTTGCGAAGTGCTGAACCCGCGCGATACCTGGGCCGACAAGGAAGCCTACGACAAGAAGGCCAACCACCTCGCAGAGCTTTTCAACAAAAACTTTGAGAAGTACGCCGCACAGGCCTCCGAAGAAATCAAGAGCGCCGCTCCCAAGGTTTCTATGGAGTTTGCCTAATGCAAAATTCAAAATGCAAAATTCAAAATGCAAAATTCAAAAGCCCGGTTGCCAATGCAGCCGGGCTTTTCTTTTTTGTTCGTCAGCGTTCCGTTCGCTCCCGGTCAACGGTTGCGTCGCACGTTTCAGGGTTCGTCAGTCTGTTGGGCTTTTCCCGGAAGCGGATTGCAAATCCGCACCCATGTTGCGCCGGATTGCAAATCCGGCGCTGCCAGGGCTGCGAGCGTATGCTTCAGCCTGCATGCTTCAGCCCACATGCTACCTATGGGGCTTTTGCAAAAAGCCCCGGTCGCTGAGCGTAGCCGAAGCGCCATCCCGGATGTTATGTGCGCAGCTAATGAATAGGCGCTTCGGCTACGCTTAGCGACCGGGATGCTGCGCATCCCACACTTAGCTTAGGGGCCACCCCGCTCCCGCTCCCGTCACCCCGAACTTGTTTCGGGGCCTATTGGGCACTGCTGCTCTGGCTGATAGATGCCGAAACAAGTTCGGCATGACGGGCGGGGGAATTTTGATGGGGTGTATTTTCGTTGTTGGTTATAAGACCAGCAAAGGCGAAAAAATGAACCATGCATTCCAAAATAATTTTCATAATACTAGTAACCTTTATTATCGGTTGTAGCAATAAGGCCGAAAAACAGCTTTTTTCAATAGATAGGTTGTATTTGGGATTTACTAGCTATCATGCTTTTCTTAGTGAAAAAAAAGACTCCGCAAAATATTTTCCACCGCCGGCACCGCCGTTTACTGAAGAAATAGCTAATAACAACATTATTGAAGCTGTGGATGGAAGAATCTTCTTTTATTCCTTCCCGAGAAAAGAGCCTCTTTGCGGCTATATGACGGAAGGCGGTAAATATGTCTTTGAAGCGTACTTACCAGATTTAGAGCGGTTGAGTTTTAAAAGTCTAATTCTCGTGGACGCTAATAATATTGACAGCATCATTCAACAAATTACCACAGGTGAAAAGCCTCATTGTCTTTCTATTGGACTACAACAAGATTCCTCGACGAATGTGACTTTAGTAAACCTCACAACCCGGTTGTATAGAAACTCAGTAAATAATGTATGGAAAGTTAGAAAGATAGACAGGAGAGAACAGGCACTTTTGAGCCAATCATAAAGTCCAAGTTCGGCATGACGGCCGGGGTATTTTGATGGGGTGTATTTTCGTTGTTGGTTACAAGACCAGCAAAGGCGAAAAAAATCGCTCAACGAAGTATGGGACATAAAAAGGTTTGCTTCGTGTGTAGGAAAGCCTTTAGCATTTCAAACGATGCGACGGCTGTATCTGTTACGCATAAATGTCCGGTGTGCGGCAATACTGCACATGTGCTTAGCCAAAAGTTCAAGCCTCCCAAAAGAACCGACCTAAAGCAATGGGAAATGGTGAAGTTTCTTGTTGACAATGGATTTGTATTCCACAGCCAGCTTAAATGTATTAGTCGGGGGTCGTACATCAAAGTGCCATATCCGAAGAGTATGGAGGAGGCTAAGGAGTTTGTGGCAACATACGGGCGCAGTTAACCTCCCGCTCTCATACTGGTTTAAGTCTTGCGAAGCAGACTTAAATTCAGAATACAAGCAAGTCTCTGACTTGCCGTAGCTTATGCAAGACGGAGTACTGCTTCCATTGATCGTTGAAGTCTGCTGCGCAAGACTTCAACGAAGTGTTGAGCCACGTGATGGTATGGAATAAGGGCAGCGAAACAAGCGCTTACATCGCCACAGTGGGATAAGGCCCTCCGCTCTGAATTTTTATTGAAAAAGAAAAAGTGCCCGGCTACCCGGGCGCTTTTTCTTTCGTCATTGCGAGGAGGCTTTGCTTCTCGCAATGACGGAATGGGGCCCAGCGCACTCCTCGGGCTGAAGGCATTATACAAGATCCGCTTTAGAAATTAAAATTCAGTCCAATCTTAAACGCCGCAATGTCCCAACCCAGCTCGCTCCATGCGCCGAAATTCGGCGTGAAGTTGTACTTCGCGCCCACAAAAGGCGCTACGAAGGGCGCAGAACCATAATGCTCCGCGCCTGGCGCATCATTATCATAGCTCACGAAGTAAGCGCCCGCGGCAAGGCCACCGTAAGGGTCAAACTTGTTGTTCTTATCCTTCAGAATGGTGAGGTGATAGATGCCGCGCACCGCAAAGGTGAAGGTGGTCCAGCGGGCCCGGTAGCCGCCGTAATCATAGTTGTAGCGGCTCGTCTGCCAGCCCAGCTCCCCGCCAATAGCGAGGGTGCCGGGGCCAAGATTGGGCACGATGCCATGCTCATAATTGATGATGAAAGCCGGCGAGTAGGAGTTGGCCAGGCTATAGGTATGTGCCGGCCCGAAGCCCGCCGCGATGCCAATGGCATTGTCGCCCGCATCAAAAGCGGGGCGTGCGCCGGTCTTTTTTTGCGCGTTTGCGGAGAGGGCCAGCATCAGCCCGGCAGCGGCAAGCAGGAGTTGTTTGTACATAAGAATGGAGTTTTTTGGTAACAGGCGAGGGCTAAGAAAATTCATGCCGCTTACCTTGCTCAAGATGTCAAAAGTGCTTTCCCTGTTACAGCCCTGGGCCTCCCTGGTAGTGATGGGCCTGAAGACGGTAGAGACCCGCAGCTGGACGACGGCTTACCGTGGCCCGCTGCTCATCCATGCCTCTAAGGGAAAAGGCGGAGCAACGGTGGCGGAGGGGCCGCTGTTCAGGAATCACATACCGGATTTCAGGGCGCTGCCATTTGGGGCCATTATAGGAGAAGCCCGGCTGACGGATGTACTACGCATAGAAGAGACGGGCCTCCCACCGGAGCACCTCGCACGGCTGACGCTGGAAGAGCGCGCCTTCGGCGATTATGGAGCCGGGCGTTTCGCATGGATGCTGGAAGGCGCAGTACTGTGGGAGGAGGTAATTCCCGCGGCGGGCCGGCTGGGCTTGTGGGAATGGTGAGCTTACCAGACGATGTACCAGCGCGAGTCGGCGTCCACTGCATAATTGAGGCCATTGCTCATAGCGTGTACCTCGCGGCCCTCCTTCGCATCCATGTATGCCCGCTGCTCATAGACGCGCACGCCATTGTTCTCCCGCGTCAGGTAGTTGACAAGCGCCGCCATCGTAGGCGGGATGTCATGCAGCCACTGGCCGTCTTCTTCTTTCACAAATGCGGAGGACATGGAAGTGTTGGAGTATTGGAACGTTGGAGTGTTCCAAAAAACATTCCAACGCACCAGGTCATTGAATCGCTCCCTTACCGTACTGAATGAACAGGTACAGATATACCATCCGCGAAAAACGCATTAGCCAGGGCTGCACCAGTGTTACCACGGCAATGCTGGTAGCGAGGTAATAGTAGATGCTATTGTCCATGTAGCTCATCCCGAAGATGGGCCAGTACCAGAGCAGGTTGAGGAATAAAAGCATGACCGTGAGCGCATAATTGATGCCGCCGCCATTGTTGCGCTCAAAGAGGAGCTTCTGGCCGCAGGCCGGGCAATGCTCCCGGATGCGAAGCAGGCTGCTCAAAGGAAAAATGCCTTTCTGCACGAAGACATCGCCCTTGCGGCAGTTCGGGCATTTGTTGGCAAAGAGGCCGTAAAGCAGGGAAGGCATGGCGCAAAGTTGCGGCTATAATGTTGGAGTGTTGGCGTGTGATGCTTACTAACTTGCCCTTGTGTCATTTCGCCCGCTTTTGCTGCTATTCTGCATTCTCCTTGCAGCGTGTAGTGATAGGCAAGACACGGTAGGGGACGGTCGCAGCGTTTTCCATCTCAATCTTTCTTCCGGCACCATAGAAAGCCTGGACCCCGCCTACGCCAAAGACCTCTACACCATGTGGACGACCCATATGCTTTACAACACGCTCGTGGAGACGGACAAGACGCTCCACATCATGCCGTCGCTGGCGCAAAGCTGGAGCATTAGCCCCGACGGCCTGCGCTACCGCTTCCGCTTGCGCGATGATGCTTTCTTTCACGACGCGAGGCAATTCCCCGGCGGCAAAGGCCGGCGCATGAGAGCGGCGGATGTGGTCTATTCCTTTCAGCGCCTCGCCGACCCGGCCACGGCTTCGTCCGGCGCGTGGATTTTCAACGACCGAATAGCCAAGGACTCGCCCTTCGTGGCGATAGATGCCAAGACGTTTGAGTTGCGGCTGGCAAGGCCGTTCGCGCCGATGCTGCCCATGCTTTCCATGCCGTACTGCTCTATTGTGCCGCGCGAGGTGGCGCAGCATTGGGGGAAAGATTTCCGGCGGCATCCCTGCGGTACGGGGCCGTTTCAGCTTTTTGGATGGGATGAGGGGAATGCCTTATTGCTGCACCGCAATCCGCATTATTGGGAACGCGACAGCGCAGGCAAGGCGCTGCCTTATCTGGACGCGGTACAACTCTCCTTTTATGACAGCAAGGCCACTGAGTTTCTCCTCTTCCTGCAAGGCCGCCTGGATTTTGTAAATGGAATGGACGGCTCCTTCAAAGACCTTGTGCTCACCAAACGCGGCGCGCTGAAGCCTGCTTTTGCGGCAAAGTACCGGCTGGAGCGAAGCACTTACCTCAATACGGAGTATATCGGTTTCCTGCTGGACAGCGGTAATGTGTTGTTGCGCCATGCACCTACGCGGGAAAAACTGGTGCGGCAGGCCATCAACTATGCCATAGACCGGCCCCGCATTGCTACTTACTTCCGCAATGGCGTTGGCATTCCTGCTACAGGCGGCTTTATCCCGCAGGGCCTGCAGGGCCATGACGCGGGCGGTACATCAGGCTATCATTATGACCCGCAGAAGGCGGCGGCGCTATTGGCGCAGGCCGGCTTTCCCGGCGGCAGAGGCTTGGGCCCCATTACCATCCTGACGCCGGACAACTGGGCAGACATTGTGAATTTCATCACCACAGAATTGGCTGAAATAGGCGTCAGTGCGAAGACAGAAGTGATGCAGGCCAATATCCTGCGCCAGCAGATGAGTAGCGGCAAGGCGCTCGCCTTCCGTGGACAGTGGATAGCTGATTATCCGGATGCGGAAACATATCTCGCCTTCTTCAACAGCCGCCTGCCTGCGCCACCGAATTACACGCGGTTCCGCGATGCTCATTTTGACGCGCTTTATGATGCCGCGATGCTGATGACGGATGACGCAGCGCGCACAGTACGCTACCGGCAAATGGACAGCATTGCAATGAGCGAAGCGCCGGTGGTGCCCCTATTCTATGACCAATTG
The DNA here is from genome assembly GCA_963782125.1 of uncultured Bacteroidota bacterium. GTDB lineage: Bacteria > Bacteroidota > Bacteroidia > Chitinophagales > Chitinophagaceae > UBA1952. The sequence continues at coordinate 63,137 of CAWAID010000005.1, read as the reverse complement.
CTGCATTTCACGCAGAAGGGCGTGAGCGGATTTTCTTCTAATCCTATGAACCTGATTGATCTGAAGCGGGTGCGGAAGTAAGATTATTATAGGACCTTCCAAAGGTCAGTGCCTCGCTTATAGTCCGAACGCCGCCTTTACCTGCTCCACATAATCCAGTTTTTCCCAGGTAAAAAGCTCCACCTCTATCGTCTTGCTTTCACCCGTCACATTGCGGAAGACTTTGGTCACTGTTTCCGGTGTGCGGCCCATGTGGCCATAGGCGGCGCATTCGCTGTACATTGGCTGGCGCAGCTTCAGGCGCTGCTCTATGAAGTAGGGGCGCATGTCAAATACTTCCTCCGCCTTCTTTGCAATCTCACCGTCCGTCATCTGCACCTTGGCCGTACCGTTGGTGTTTACATAAAGGCCCATCGGCTTGGCCACGCCAATCGCGTAGCTCACCTGCACTGTTATTTCGTCACACACACCGGCCGCCACGAGGTTTTTGGCGATATGGCGGGTGGCGTAAGCAGCGGAGCGGTCCACCTTACTTGGATCTTTGCCGGAGAAGGCGCCACCACCGTGTGCGCCCTTGCCACCGTAAGTGTCTACGATAATCTTGCGGCCTGTAAGACCCGTATCGCCGTGCGGTCCGCCGATTACAAACTTGCCCGTTGGGTTTACGTGGTATTCTATGGAATCGTTAAACAGGTGCGCGTACTGCGGATACTTGCGCAAGATGCGGGGAATGAGCACTTCCTTGACATCGCGTTCAATCTCTGCCTGCATCGCGGCTTCATCTGCCCATTCATCATGTTGGGTAGAGAGGACGATGGCGTCAATTCTGGTTGGTTTGTTGTCATCGCCGTATTCCAGCGTTACCTGGCTTTTGGCATCCGGGCGCAGGTAAGTCATATAAGTCGCCTTCGCGGCGGATGGCAGCCAGCTCGCGGAGCATAGTGTGCGCCATATCCAGTGCAAGAGGCATATAATTGTCGGTTTCGTTGGTGGCGTAGCCAAACATCATACCCTGATCGCCGGCGCCCTGCTCTTCCGGATTAGAGCGGTCAACGCCTTGGTTGATGTCGGGGCTTTGCTCATGAATGGCCGAGAGCACGCCGCAGGAATTGGCCTCAAACATATACTCTGAGCGCGTGTAGCCGATGCGCCGGATGACGTCGCGGGCTATCTGCTGTACATCAATGTAAGTCTTGCTTTTCACCTCGCCGGCCAGCACCACTTGTCCGGTAGTTACCAGGGTTTCGCAGGCAATTTTGGATTGCGGATCCCAGGCAAGGAAATTGTCAACGAGCGCGTCGGAAATCTGGTCGGCTATTTTATCGGGATGTCCTTCAGAAACGGATTCGGAAGTAAAGAGGTATGGCATCTTGAAGCTAAGAATTGAAAATGCAAAATGCACCATGCATCATGCAATACTTAATCGGGCAGCGTTGAGCAGCCGCAAAAATAAGGTTAGCTCATTTTCGCACTTTGCATTTAAAATTTTGCCTTACTCCACCGTAACGCTCTTCGCAAGATTCCGCGGCTGGTCCACATTGCAGCCACGTAAGATGGCTATATGGTATGCCAGGAGCTGCAGCGGCACAATCGTCACCAGTGGTGTGAGCACCTCTTCCGTTTCCGGAACAACAATGATATGGTCGGCGAGGGCCTGAATCTGGTCGTCTACCTTATTAACTACGGCAATGATGCGCCCCTTGCGGGCTTTTACCTCCTGAATGTTGGAGATTATTTTTTCATATGCGCTGACATTCGTGCACAGGAATACCACCGGCATATTCTCGTCAATCAGCGCAATGGGGCCATGCTTCATTTCTGCCGCCGGGTAGCCTTCGGCATGGATATAGGAGATCTCCTTCAACTTCAGCGCGCCTTCCAGCGCTACGGGGAAGTTGTAGCCGCGGCCCAGGTAGAGGAAGTTGTTGGCGTCCTTATATATTTCAGCAATCTCCCGGATCTGGTCGTCCAACTTAAGGGCTTCTTCTATCTTTCTGGGAATGTTCTCCAGTTCATACAGAATCTCGCGCAGCTTGGAAGTCGGGATTGTGCCTTTGCTTTGTGCAATCTGAAGCGCTATCAGTGTAAGGATCACAACCTGATTGGAAAATGCTTTTGTAGAAGCAACCCCAATTTCCGGGCCGGCGTGCGTGTAGGAGCCTGCATGGCTCATACGTGGGATGGAGGAGCCGATTACATTGCAGATGCCGTAAATCAGCGCCTGGCGCTCCTTAGCCATTTCAATAGCTGCCAGTGTATCAGCGGTTTCGCCGCTTTGCGAGAGCGCAATGACTACATCTTTTGCCGTGATGATGGGGTTGCGGTAACGAAATTCGGACGCGTATTCCACTTCCACCTGCACGCGGGCAATATCTTCTATGAGGTATTCACCCAGCAGGGCGCTGTGCCAGCTGGTACCGCAAGCGGTAAGGACAAAGCGCTCCGCTTTATCAATCCGGTTGGCGTATTCATCTACACCACCCATTTTTATCCATCCTTCGCTCGCGTTCATTCGGCCACGCATAGCGTCGGCAATGGCGCGGGGCTGCTCGTGAATTTCCTTGAGCATGTAATGGTCGTATCCGCCTTTCTCAATGGCTTCCAGTTCCATTTCCAGCTCCTGAATGGCGGGCGACTTTTCTATGTTGCCCAGTGTGCGGATCGTGAAGGAGCCCTTGCGATTGACCACAGCATATTCCTGATCGTCCAGATACACGACATTCTTGGTGTATTCAATGATGGGCGAGGCATCGGAAGCCACGTAAAATCCATCATCAGCAATACCAATGACCATTGGACTGCCTTTGCGGGCGGCCACCAGCGTATCCGGCTCACGGACATCCATTACCACGATAGCGTAAGCACCTACTACTTCATTAAGCGCTACCCGGACGGCTTCATCCAAAGTAAGGGCCTCCTGTTTTTGGACTTCCTCTATAAGGTTAACCAGTACTTCCGTATCCGTGTCTGAGTAAAACGTATAGCCGCGCTTTGTCAGTTCTGCCTTTATGGACGCGTAGTTCTCAATGATGCCATTGTGAATGAGCGTGATATTGCCGGAATTGGAAACGTGGGGGTGTGCGTTCGTATCATTAGGCACGCCGTGGGTAGCCCAGCGCGTATGGCCAATGCCCATTGTAGCCGTAAGGTCTTCGCCTTCGGTGTGCTCCTCAAGCTCACTTACTTTGCCGGCCTTCTTAAAGACGTGCAGGGAGCCATTGAGCAGGGCGATGCCGGCGCTGTCATAGCCGCGGTATTCCAGCCGCTTCAGGCCTTTGATAAGAATAGGAAACGCTTCTTTCTTACCGATGTAAGCAACGATACCGCACATAGGCCTGTGGCAGGTTTTTTACTGTTTAGAGTAAATGATGTTGATGGTCGGGCGATAAATCACATCAGGGTTGGCACGAGCGCCTAATACAACGCGATATGCCGCCGGGAAATTTACCGTGCCGCCAATACGCAAATGTAAGCCTGTGCTACCCGCTACAATAGCCTGCTGCACCTCTCTCGGGATGTTAATGCGATAAACCGTTACCGACTGCCCGCCACGTGTGGCAGACGATGGTGTACCGTCAATGAAATTCAGCGCTTCATCGTTGACTGGGTAACGGTCGGCGATGGTGTATTGGCCGCCGGTTGAATTAATTCCCTGCACATAAAGGCGCGCAGGGGGAAAGAACCGGGCGTCGTCCGTTGCGGTCTGTCCCGGCGCAGTTACGCGTACAAAGCTTATTTCCGCCTTATTGATTACTACATTCTTAGGCAGGTTTTGAATAAAGGGCAGTTGCAGGTCAATGGCAAAGCCGGGGGCGTTTTGCATACCTACATTAGGCTGCGTCAGGCTTTTATCCAGCAAAGAGGCGGCAGGAAATCCTACAATATTCCGCCGGATGCGGTTGAAATGTGCGGCATAGGTTTCCAGATAAGGGAATTGCACCGGCGTGGAGTCGTTGCCGCTCACATACGCCAAAAGCGCAGCAGAGCTATACGGATCGGATCCGCCATTAAGGCGGAAGTAGGGAAGTGACGCGGCACCCATGCCGGAGCTGTCGGCCATAATATACAAGCCGGGAAAGGCGCGCCGGAAAGCCGGATAGCTACTATCAGCGTTCAAAAGTGTCCTGAATTTATCACGGAATGCATCCGTAAGCCGGATGCGCAGGTGTGGTGCACGCTTCACGCCTTTAGTGCCCAACGCTACGCTGTCCGCAACGCCGCCCATGCCAGCCCTATTCGTCACCAGCGTAGCCGTGCCAATGAGCGACGGGTCTGTTGCCTTTGTACTGTAATTGTAGTAGCTCGAATCTATTGAAAGGCTGTCCGTGAGCGCAAACACTTTGATATTATGGGTTTGCATCGTGGCGGTATCGCCCCAGGTAAAGCCGGAATACGGCAGGACCAGCACCAGCGAGTCCGGCGTGGTGCTGAGCGCGACGGCCGTAGTGGTGGGCACAAACTGCATGAAAATGCCCGCTGACGTAGTTCCTGCGTAAGGGTCGCGCGTCCATCCAAGCGCGTGATAGATCGGGAAGCCGGTATTCCGCGTAGAAGTAATTACGGAATCCTGAAAAGCGGTACCAGTCAGCATCGTGATAGTATCGGTACCATTATTGAAGTCAGGCCCAATGCCAAAAGTGTGAATATTATCCACCGCCGGTGTCAGGCTGCTTTTGATAATTGTGTCTTCTTTGCAGGAAGAAAGTCCCGCAGCCACCGTCAGCACGGCGCAAACCGCCGCCGCGATATGAATAAAGCGTTGCTTCACAATAAAATTCCTCGGAATAGAAAGGGAGGGGCGAATGTGGGCAAAAGGGGTCTAAGCTCCTGTTAAGCTTTTATAGAGGTCCAGCAGGGGCGTGATATCCTCCTTCCAGCTCTCCTCCCACTTGATGTATTTCTTTGTGCGGCTGGGTTTTACCTCTTCCGTCACCCGCTTGGGCAGGTTTGGTGCGCCTTCTATAACCACGTCCGCGCATTTGGCACCGCCAAGGGTCAGGCCCGTAGCGGTACCTTCCTTGAAGCACTCCATGTCCTTTTCCTTAATGTCTCCGGAAATCATGGCCTTCTGTACAAAGTTATCCGGGAGCTTTTCGCTGAACTGATCTTCCTGCAGTGTATAAATCACCTTGGAGTTGGCAAATACCGGCTCCTTTTTATATGCAGTTTTCAGGTACATGGGCACTAGCGAAGTCATCCAGCCATGACAATGAATGACATGTGGCGGCCATCCGAATTTTTTTACTGTTTCCAGAGCGCTCTTGCAGAAGAACACGGCGCGGTCGGCATTATCATCAAAAAAGGTTCCGGCCTCATCACGAAAAACCTGCTTGCGCTTAAAATAATCTTCATTATCCATGAAGTACACCTGCAGACGGGCGTTAGGCAGGGACGCTACCTTGATAATCAGCGGGTAATCATCGCCATCAATAATGATATTGATGCCTGAAAGACGCACAACCTCGTGCAGACGGTGGCGGCGCTCGTTGATGGTGCCAAATCGCGGCATGATGACCCGTACTTCCAGGCCCGCGTCAAAAGTCTTGATGGCCAGCTTATTCAGAATCTGGGCAAAATCGGTGTCCTCCAGATAAGGAGAAAGTTCATTGGCAATGATTAAAACCCTTTTCTTTGCGTCTGCTGACATGTACTCAGTTTATGTATTAGGTTACGCCGCTGCCGGAAACGTCCGGCTTTGAATAAGTGCGCGAAATTAAGCAATTAATGTCAGTGAAGCGCCACTAGCGCTTTCCAATACTTACTGCTCCATTCCATGTTCATATTCAAGACCGCCGACGACGTGCAGGACTACCTGCGTCAGCAGCAAATGCCCATTGGCTTCATTCCTACAATGGGCGCACTGCACGCCGGGCATATATCGCTTGTTGAGCGCGCCCGCGCCGAAGGCCACCTTACTGTTTGCTCCATCTTCGTCAATCCGACGCAGTTCAACGACCCGGAAGATTACGCCAAGTACCCGAAAAGCACAGAAGCAGACATAGCCCTGCTACTCCAGGCCGGCTGCGACGTGCTTTTGCTGCCCGAGGAGCGCGCGGTATATCCGCACGGCACCGTGATGGCCACGGCATACAATTTCGGGCGGCTGGAAGACCTGCTGGAAGGTGCACACCGGCCCGGCCATTTCCGGGGCGTGGGGCAGGTAGTGGGCAGGCTATTAGAAATTGTGCAGCCGGCCAGACTATATCTGGGACAGAAGGATTACCAGCAATGCCTGGTGATTAAAAAGCTCATTGAGCTGATGGGCAAAGCCGGCGAAATTGAATTGAGCATCTGTCCTACCGTGCGTGAGGCTGATGGGCTGGCTATGAGCTCCCGCAACCGCCGCCTCACGGAGCCGCAACGCGTGCTGGCATCTGCCATCTATCAATGCCTCGTAAGCATTCAGTCTAAAGCCGAGGGCGGCAAATGGAAAATCGTGCAGAAAGAGTGCGAGGAACTGCTACGTGCAAAAGGCTTTGAGCCCGAATATGTGGCGCTGGCAGATGGAAATACCCTGGAGCAGCTGGCAGACTATAATAACGGAAGGGAGGTAGCGCTGATTGCTGCGTGGCTGGGTAAGGTGCGGTTGATAGATAATATGCTGCTCAACTAATTACCGCCTTCCCTTCCGCTCACTGCCGGGATAAGGCAGCGGCCCTTCGTCAAGCTCATCCCGAGGGTCTTTGGCGCGCTTCAGCCAGACGGTGATCTCGTCGTGCAGCTTGGGATTGTCCCTGGCTACCGCGCGGAAGGTGACCTTCTCAAAACGAATCTCCTTCGGTGCTATCCATTCATTGCCGGACATTGTTCCGTTATCGGCAGTCAGGTTGATAGAACCGGCATCTAATGGCAGATAACGGCCGTCGCTATATTCTCCTTCTACATTCACATAGTAGTTCAGCACCGTCTTGATGCTGTCTGTGTACAGATTGAAGTAAATGCGCCTAAGCGCCGCTTTTGGCGACTGGGCCTGAAGCGTGACCGGCAACAGGAAAAGCAGCATTGCGCAGCGGATCATCTTCATCATGCAGCTCTTTTTTCAAAAATGAGGCCGCATTTACGCCACCCGCGTAATCTTCATCATATTGGTTGGTAAATGCTGCTCCACAGGCATGGAGCCGGTGCTTACCACCACATCGCCCGCCTTGATGCAGCCTTTCTCCTTCAGGATTTCTATCTGGTCGTCTATTACCTTGTCAATGCTCTCCTCCTTGTCATAATAGAAAGCCGTCACGCCCCAGCTCAGGCTCAGCTGATCCAGCAGGCTCTTCGTCTTGGTAAATACAAACAGCGGGCTGCGCGGCCGGTAGCTGCTCAGCATAAAACCCGTGTACCCGCTCTGCGTCATGCCTATCAGGGCATCTGCCTTTACATCCTTTGCCATCTCGCAGGCATTGTAGCAGAGCGCATCGCTCAGGAAAGACGGCGAGTGCGGCTGCGGCTCCAGGTTGCGGTTATAGACGATGTCCTCTTTCTCCACCTCATTGATGATGCTCACCATCGTGCGGATGACCAGCTCCGGGTATTGGCCCATGGCTGTCTCGCCGCTCAGCATTACCGCGTCTGCACCTTCCAGTACGGCATTGGCCACGTCCGTAATCTCGCTCCGGTTGGGGCGCGTGCGGTCTATCATGCTCTCCATCATCTGCGTAGCAATGATGACCGGCTTGGCCCGGTGGATGCACATGCGCGTGATTTTCTTCTGAATCATCGGGATCTGCTCCAGCGGAAGTTCCACACCCAGATCGCCACGCGCCACCATCACAGCATCTGACGCCAGTATAATCTCACGCAGATGCTCCAGCGCCTCCGGCTTTTCTACTTTGGAAATAATCTTCGCCGCTGAGCCCTTGCTCTTCAGCAGCGCCCGCAATTCCTTCACGTCTTCCGGCCGGCGCACAAACGACAGCGCTATCCAGTCAATATCGTCGTGCTTCACAATGAAGTCCACATCCCGGAGGTCTTTCTCACTCAGGGACGGCAGCGAGATCTTCGTGTCCGGCAGGTTTACGCCCTTTTTGGGCAGCAGCGTGCCCGGCACCGTCACCTTCACACGCACCTCGGCCTCCGGCGTTATTTCCACCACCAGCACCTCCATCTTGCCATCGTCCAGCAATATCTTCTCGCCCACCTTCACGTCTTTCGCAAAGTCGGGGTAGGAGATGTAGATGCGCTCCTTCGTGCCTATCGCCTTCTCATTCGTAAACAGAAATTCATCCCCCATAGCCAGTTCCAGCGCGCCGCCCTCCAGCTCGCCCACGCGCAGCTTGGGGCCCTGCAGATCGGCAAGGATGGCAATGTTGCGCACCGCATCCGCATTGATCTTTCGGATGTGATCAATCACCGCCCCGTGCTCGTCGTGGGTGCCGTGGCTGAAGTTGAGGCGGAAAACGTTGACGCCTTCGTTTACCAGTGCAAGGAGCTTTTCGTATGTATTGCAGGCCGGGCCTACGGTGGCTATGATTTTGGTCTTATGGAGCAGCATAGGGACAAAGTTGGCGGAAAGTTGGCGGACGGCTGCGGTCAGCTTTCCATTGTTTGTATGGGCTGTGCAGTACTGCACAAACTTTATGCAGTACGGAACAATGGCTGTGCAGTACTGCACAAACTTTATGCAGTACGGAATAATGGCTGTACAGTACTGCACAGCCCCCTGCAGCGGCTAAATGTTAAGGAGAAGCTCCGATTGACAGCAGAGCCGGCTAAAAAACCCTTTTCTTAAACAATCTCCCAGGTCTCCTTTCCCTGAAGGAGCTGGTCCAGATCGCCGCGGCCTTTGGTGGCAATGGCTTCTTCAATCTGCAATTGCATTCCCTCCTCATAAGTAGGGCGGGAGGCGGCGTAAAAGACGCCAAAGGGGCGCGGCAGGTGCAGCGGCTCGGCAGGATTATCAAAAAAGCGCGTGAGGATTTGCGCCTTGAAAAAATCCGCATCGTCATGCACCCAAAGGTCGTCGGCGCTGAAAGCGCCATCGGCCAGGCTCACCACCTGCGGCTTGTAGCCATCCAGGCGGATGCCCTTGTCGCCGTTCGCGCCAAAGCGCAGCGGCTGACCCTCTCCAGGAAGAGCGCCTCCTCAGGCTTGGTAGCCTTCTCCGTAAAAATCTCAAAGGCGCCGTCATTAAAGATGTTGCAGTTCTGATAGATCTCCAGGAAAGAAGAGCCCTTGTGCGCATGCGCTGCGCAGCAGCATGGCCTGCAGGTGCTTCGGGTCGCGGTCCATGCTGCGCGCAATGAAAGAGGCATCGGCGCCCATAGCCAGGGCCAGGGGGTTAAAAGGATGGTCCAGCGAGCCAAAAGGCGTGCTCTTGGTCACCTTGCGCTCCTCGGAGGTCGGGGAATATTGTCCCTTCGTAAGCCCGTAAATCTGGTTATTGAACAGGAGGATGTTGACGTCAAAATTGCGCCGCAGCAGGTGGATGGTATGGTTGCCGCCAATGGAAAGGCCGTCGCCGTCGCCCGTCACGATCCACACGCTCAGCTCCGGCCGTGTAGCCTTCAGTCCGGAGGCAATAGCCGTAGCGCGCCCGTGGATGGAGTGCATGCCGTAGGTATTGGTATAGTACGGAAAGCGGGAGGAGCAGCCGATGCCGGAAACAATCACGATGTTCTCGCGCGCCACACCGATCTGCGGCAGCACCTTCTGCACCTGCGCAAGAATGGAATAGTCGCCGCAGCCGGGGCACCAGCGTACCTCCTGGTCGGTCTGGAAATCTTTGGCGGTGAGCGGGGCGGGAGGGGGCGGCGGGCTAAGGATATCTGACATGATCTTTCTGCGTGTGCAAATTTACGGCAGCGCCGGCCGGCACATGAAAAAGCCACTGCGCAGAATGCAGTGGCTTTTGCTAAATCCTGTGGTAGTGCTTACCAGCCTTGCTTGGTAGCTACGCCATTCTTGATGGCTTCAAGGGCATTGGCTTCGCTGAGCATAGTGGTCATTTTGTTGCCTTTGCCGTCGGTGCCCTGGGCCATGTAGCCGCCGCGGGCAGTCTTAGAGATAACAGCTTCCTGCATGGGAACGTTCTTTTCCTTTGTCTTCATGCAATAAGCCTTGAGCATTTTTGAAGTGTCCATTTTGGGATGTTTTTGGTTGTGAAATGATGATTTGAAGGGGGCTAAAGCTAAGGGTTCTGCCGTATAAAATCCAAGTTGTGGGCCTGTTAGCGCCTTTTTGGCGGCAAGCGACTACTTCGCGGCCAGCTTCTGCAGCACCTCTTTTACGGCGGCTTTGTTCACTGTTGCAGTCATCATCTTGAGTTTTACGTAGTCCTCGTGCATGTACCAGTAGCCATTGTGGTCTGGATTGGCATGGCCGCCTGCGCCGGAGTCTTTTACAAGGAACCAGGTGCCATTTGCGCGGTCGGCATAGCCTACAATGTGCATGGCATGGTCGTCCGTAGTAGCACCGTTCAGGAAGCGCAGCAGGCGGGCATTCTCGTCAATGGCGCTTGAAGGAATGTCGTAAGACGGAATCATCATGATGCCGCGCTTGCTGTCAATGCCGCTCTCGCTGACATCTCCGCCTATGGAGATGCTGTAGCCCTTCTTCAAAGAGATTCTTGATCAGCGCCGTAAAGTCCGTCAGCGGCACATTGTAGTAGTCTTTGGAGTGCCACCAGTTGTCGCCCACCTTATACTCGGCATTTGTCCAGTAAGGCTCGCTGCGCAGGCTCATGAAGGTGACGTACTCATCGGGTACCATGCCTGCTACGTCGCGCAGGTATTCCTGCGGGCTTATGCGGCGGCCCTTGTACACAACACTGGAAGGCGGGGTGCCTATGTAATGATCCATTATGTCTTTAATTGTGGACACAACCGCTTCAGTGCTCCATGCATTGCGCTCCTTTACGCCCTCCAGATAGTCCCGCATCTCGCCAATCATCTTCGCATGGTCGTGGTAAGGCTGGCCGGGCTTCATGCCGGTGTAGGCTTCCAGCGGCACGGCGCCATGCTTGGCAAGTGAACGTTGCACGGCATTGGTCTCAGAGCCTTCATCAAAAATGCTCTCGCCGCGCGTGCGCACATACTCTTTCGCCTTCTCCACGTATTCCCAGTACACGGTGTACATCTCGCTGATCTGCACATCCGGATGGCCTTTGCGGGCAGCTTCGCTTTCGTAGAATGAGGTGGTGGAGAAGCACCAGCAGGTGCCGGTGATGCCTTGCGAAACCGGCTTGTCTGCGGTGACGATTTTGAACTCGTTCATAGACGTCGGAACGTCCATACCCGAGTAGTCCATCGTCAGGCGTTTCTTGGGTTCTTCTTTTTTAGAAAAGAAACTTTCGTTGTCCTTTTTGATTTTCTCGTAGAATTCATTCTTGGAAGGCTCGGCATACGTGGCCTTGTCTGTGCGGTCTTGCGCCAGCGCGCTTGTTGCTGCCGCAAGCAGCAGGATGGAAAGTGAATACTTCATGATGTAGTTGAATAGAAAGATTTGGCAGAAATGCTAAGTAGATGCAGCAGCTCCGGCGGCCGCGCGTCTTGCAATGGCCGACTGAAACAGGAGCAGCATGCCGCAGATGAGCCGCATATCGCTAAGCGTCGTGCTGATCTCGCCGCCCATGGGTATAAAGAGCTCGCTGGCAAATAACTGGCGGCGCTATTATTCTGCATCGCCATTACGGGCGTGTCTTCCCGCAGAAAGGTGGCCAGGTGCTCATACTCGTCCGGCTGCGGCTTGCGGAAGATATTCCAGCGGCGCTTGAGCTGCATCCGGTAACGGCTGTCATCCGAAAATGTGATGGATGGTTTTCCGAATCCATATGCCATTCGGGCAAAGGTTTGTTCGTCCGCGCCTTCGTACATCCAGCGATAACCCCAAAAACCGCGGCGCAGCCGGAAGCTTTCGCGGCCATCGGCAGATATAAATTCTGCTCTGGCGGTGCGCACGGCGAATTGTCCGATTGGCGATCCGCTGCCTGCGCTGCTAAGGGAGAAAATGACCGTCGGCCAGCTGAACCAGCTCTCGCGTTTTGTAATACGGGTAAAATGAATGTTGGCGTTATGTGGCAGCATTAAAATAGGCGGCTTCGTCTGCTAAGTTAAGATAAGGGTGCGCGGCGGCAAGGTCAGCCACTTTGGCAGCATAGCGCTTCAGGAATTGCTGATGGGCCGAGGTTTGAGGAAAACGCGGGTGGTGGCTTTTGGCAGTAGCGATCTCTTTTACCTGCGCCATGACCGGAAGCGCTTCCGGAGCAATGCATGTCTGCAGGAACGCTTCCCAGACGGCCTCGGTAGCCGCATAGTTAGGGTGCACCATGTCTATATCATAGAACCGGTAGTCGCGCAGCACATCTATAACCAATTCATAAGCAGGAAAGTAATAGCAGTTGTCTAAATCTTCACAGATGGAATGAACGGCCTCAATGAGCCTGGCTTTGCTACGGTTATTCTCTACGACGCCATCGCGGATGTGGCGGACAGGAGAAATGGTGAAGAGGCACTTTGCATTGGGATTGACAGCATTTAAGGCAAACAGCGCTTCTTTCAGCGCTTCAATAGTCTGTTGGATAGTAAGGAGCCGCTTCTCAAACCAGGATGCCGGTGCGCGGTGGTTATTTGATACCGGCTGATTTCCTTCTTTAAGAAAGTATTGAAAAGCAGAACCAAGTGTAATAATGACCCAGTCCGCATCTTTTATGAATGCAATCGCCTCCTTTCGAGCAGCATTGATTCCATCTAATGCTGCCGTCTTATCAATATGCGAAAAACGGGTGTGGTGTTCCCAGCTTCCCCATAACTCGTTCAGGTAGAACAAATCGTCTTCGTTATACATTTTCCCTTCTGCATAGCTCATCAGGCTGGATGCCACGCTCAATGGATTAAAGAGAATGCCGTGCGGGTTTTGTAGTGTCTGAAACTTATGCGCCGCCAGCCGCCCGGCCATATGCTCCGTAAAGCATGATCCAACGAGCAGCAGCTTATCGGTGTAGCGGATAAGCTGCGGAAGTGGTGCGAAATTGATCGGAAGCTGAAATTTCATGTAAGATGATAGCGCCTTTCCGCCAGATTGGGATGAGCGCCCGGCAAAAATCGGGAGTATTGTCAGGCAGATGCCGGAATGGCGCTAATTTTCCCGCGGTAAGATATTTGTCTTAGGAGTGAGTGGTGAATGGCGAGTTTTGAGTTATAAAACACTACTATCCGAACTATCTGCTATTCACTGTTCACTTTTTCACTATTCACTAAAATGTCCCAAAACGAATTTCGTAAATACGCCGTCGGCCACCTTGGCATGAGCGGTAATACCATGGATGATTATATGCGGCAGACGAATGCCCGCCTCGAGGCGCGCAAGGCCGCCTGCTCCATCAGCCTACCATCTGACGCCCTACATCATTGAAGAGCGCCCGATGAACGTCGCCCAGATGGACGTGTTCTCCCGCCTCATGATGGACCGCATCATCTTCCTCGGCACCGGCATCGACGACCAGGTAGCCAACATCGTTACGGCGCAGCTGCTATTCCTAGAAAGCTCCGACCGTACGCGCGATGTGCAGATGTACCTCAACAGCCCCGGCGGTTCTGTGTATGCAGGCCTCGGCGTATATGATACCATGCAGATTATCAACCCTGATGTAAGCACCATCTGTACGGGTATTGCTGCATCTATGGCTGCCGTGCTGATGTGCGCGGGTACCAAGGGTAAGCGTACTGCGCTGCGGCACAGCCGCATCATGCTGCACCAGCCTTCGTCAGCCGTTGGCGGACAAGCAACTGATATTGAAATCACGGTCAAGGAAATCCGCCGCATTAAGACCAATCTGTACGACATCATCTCCGAGCACACCGGCCAGGATGTAAAGCGTGTAGAAGAAGATTGTGACCGCGATTACTGGATGGGCGCAGAAGAAGCCAAAGAATACGGCATGGTGGATGAGGTGCTGATTACCAACCCTAAGAAGGCGGAGAAGAAATCTTAATCACCCTAAAGCTCAGAACTGTTGAAACGTCTATAAAAATTGACGATTCAACGCCTCCATTTCTCAACGACTCAACGAAAAACAATGTCTCAATACAATCTTTATAAAAACCGTCTTCGCATGGATGATGAAGACGAAGATGAGGAAGAAGAAATCCCCGCCGGCGAGCGCCAGTCGCCACATTCCATGTGGGCCAAGAAGAGCGACGAGCTTTTCTTTAAAAACCGCGCGGTGTATCTCTGGGGCGGCGTAGATGACCGTTCTGCAAAAGACGTCGTGAACCGCCTGCTGCTGCTGGATGCAGACAAGCCCGGCGAGGAAATCAAGTTCTTTATCAACTCGCCCGGCGGTGTAGTAACCAGCGGCATGGTGGTGTACGATGTGATGCAGATGATACAGTCGCCCGTGTCTACTATCTGCATGGGCCTTGCGGCTTCTATGGGTTCTATCCTGCTGGCCGGCGGCACAAAGGGCAAGCGCTTTATCTTCCCCCATGGCGAGGTGATGATTCACCAGCCAAGCCTTGGCGGCTATGTGCAAGGTGTGAGCGCAGACCTGGAAATCCACGCCGTGCAAATCCGTAAGACGAAGGAAATGGGTGCGAAGATTCTCTCTGATGCCACAGGACAGACTTACGAGCGCGTTTTGCGCGACCTGGAACGTGACTACTGGATGGACGCGAAAGAAGCGCTGGAATACGGCATCGTAGATGCCATGTGGGAACCCAAGAAGAAGGGGAAATAAACTCCTTCCTTATCATAAGAATTGAAAGGCGTGCTTCGGCGCGCCTTTTTTTTTGAATGAAGCCCCTCGTACATCCAAAAGAAAAGCCGTTCTGAAAAATCAGAACGGCTTCTAAAAAGCCCGGCAAAGCCGGAAAATCCAATGAATCCTGGTCTTATTCGCCTACTACTTCAAACTCCATTTCTACCACATTTTCCTTACCGAAGTCGATGTGTGCTTTATGGGTGCCCAGCTTCGCTTACATCACCAAGGATGGTGATGCGGCGGCGATCAATTTCATAGCCCTTCTGCTCGCGGATAGCGCGGGCAAGCTGGATGCTGGTAACAGAGCCGAAAATCTTGCCGCTGGTGCCTGTCTTGGCGCCGAGCTTCACCGGGCTTTCCTTCAGTACCGCTGTAACCTTGGCGATTTCAGCCACCAGCTTTTCTTCACGCTTTTGCGGCGACCTTCTGGCGCTCGTTCAGCATTTTCTTTGCGCCTTCGCTGGCCTCAACCGCAAATTTCTGCGGGATGAGGTAGTTGCGGGCATATCCGGGGCGTACGCTCACCATTTCGTTGGCGCCGCCCAGGTTATCTACGTCTTTTATAAGAATGACTTGCATGTCAATTGAATTGAATTAGATGAATTGAAGAGTTGAGAATTACCTGCGCTGATCTTTTACTTCATCAGGTCCGTTACGTAAGGCAGCAGCGCCATCTGGCGGGCCTTCTTGATAGCCTGTGCCACCTTGCGCTGATACTTCAGGCTATTGCCGGAAAGGCGACGTGGAAGCATCTTGCCCTGATCATTCAGGAACTTCTTCAGGAACTCAGCGTCCTTATAGTCAATGTACTTAATGCCCAGCTTCTTAAAGCGGCAGTATTTCTTCTGGCGGCGGTCAACGCGAGTGGCGCTCAGGTATTTGATATCGTTTTGCTTAGCCATTGTTGGTTTTTTTGACCGTCAATCGTTCGCCGTCTATCGTGAGTAATTCACGCTGACGTCCCACGATTCACGTGAGTGATTGTTTACGCTTCCTCGCCCTCCTCTACTTCTTCGGTAGCGCGCTTAGGGGTGTGCTCCAGCTTGATACCCTTGCGGCGGCGATCATTATACTCAACAGCATACTTGTCAAGGCGGGTAATCATCTGGCGCATGATGCTTTCGTCGCGGCCCATCTGGATTTCCAGCTGTTGGTTCACGCTTGTTGGGGCCTGATACTCCGTAAGCCAGTAGAGACCTGTAGTCTTCTTGGCAATCGGGTAAGCAAGGTTCTTGCAGGCCTATCGCCTCATTGGAGGTGATGGAGCCGCCTGCAGCCGTAATAATGTCGGCGTACTTTTGCTGAGCAGCCTTGTACTCTTCTTCTGCCAGTACAGGCGTGAAGATGATCATCAGCTCATAACTCTGGAGCTTTTGATCCTGGTTGTTGTTTTCTGTTGCCATAAATGTTTTTAGGCGTTAAAAAATTAATTAATCCCATCACGCCGGCAGCAACGCTGGACAGAGCTAGCTTATGATTTCTGATTTGCGAATTATAATTGCCTCAATCATAATTCATCAACCGTAAATCGCCGATAATTCTGGCCGGACGGTTTTTGGGACCGCGAAGGTAGGGGAAAAATGTAGATTTTTAAGCGTCTGCGCAAGGAAAGGAGAATTCTGACGAAGTGCAGCTCCTATGATGATAAAGCATATTTTTGAAAGCAAAACTGCATTTGTCGGCGTGGAAGCAACGTAGCTGTATGGATTTTTATTTCTATTTCTGACAGCTTAGCCCTAGTCACGCACCAAGCGGTGCGTTGCCAGCCTGCCGGCTCCATCCATCACCTGCAGTATGTATATGCCCGGCAACAAAGCGTCTGCAGGCACATTTCGCATTGTCGCGACATCTCCGCTGAGCAATACCCGGCCCGTTAAGTCGCATAGGCGCCAACTGCCCTTAGTAATCCCTTCAATAAGCCACTGGGTATGAGCGGGATTAGGAGATACGGTAAAGGCCGGCGTTACAACCATAGATATGGCAGCGGGCGTTACGACCAAAGTCGGATCTTGCTGCAAGGAAGCAGTTACATGTGGTATCCAGTCAGCAGGATCTACAATTACCGTAGTTACGGGTTTGCTCCAGTGAAATCCAAATGAGTCGGCAGCATGTGTAAGGTTGACCCGCACAGTTGTATCTCCCTGCGGACCGCTGAACCGCACTTCTACAGGCAAATGGTAAAGGGGTGTAGCGGCGACTGTTCCGGTTTGAGTTAGCCGCACGCAGGCATTGCCGCCACCAGCATTCCAGCGGGCATTATAAATGGGGTAGCCGCGCCCATAAATCCAATCCTGGAAAAAAGTATCCAGGTTTATTTTATAAAATGGCTGTAGCGTTTTACGCAGCGAATCCGTGGTGGCCGTATGAAAGGCATACCGCTGCTGATAGGCGCGCAGACTGGCGAAGAAGACACTATCTGACGGGGCGAGGTAGCGCAGCAGGTGCACTACGGAAGCGCCCTTATTGTACGTGAGCCGTGTGTCGAATATGCGTTGCTCATCGACTGTATCGCCCACATAAACGGAGCTATCCGGCCGAGAGGTAACACCATTCTGTGCATCATAGTGTGCAGTAGCCAGCCAGCTGCGTGCTGCAGCGGCGCCCCGGAAATGCTCATTAAAAAGATATTCGCTATAGCCGGCAAAACCTTCATTGAGCCATATGTCTCCCCAGGTGCCGCAGGTCACATGATCGCCAAACCACTGGTGGGCCAGCTCATGGGGCGGCACCGTGCCAAAGAAGGGGCCGCTAAAGCCGCCGAGCGTCGTCATAGTCTGATTTTCCATGCCGCCATTGATCGGTGCCATGCAATGCCCATACTTTTCTTTCCAGAAAGGATAGCGTCCGAAGAGCTGCGAGAAATAATCCAGCTCCAGCCCCACGCTGTCAATATTGCTCCTGAAAAAGGGCAGGGTAGCGGGATTATTGTAAATGAAGCTCTGCACCAGCATAGAATCACTGCTGCCGCTGAAGTGCTGGTAATATGAGTAATCCACATAGGGGCCGACCGACGCAGAAATCAGATAATAGTCAATAGGGTAGCGGCTGCTCCATTCGTACCGCTTTTTAGCTCCGGGTATTGATGTGACGGCTTTCAGCAAGCCGTTAGAGCCGGCTTTGAGCGTATCATCAACAGTGAGCCACACATCGCTGGAGTCAATTTTATCCTGTAAGGATTGCTTGCAAGGCCACCAATCTTTGGCCTCATAGGGCTGTGACAATGTGCAGGTAACCCGTGCACCCCAAAGCGATGATACGCCATTCAGAACGCCTACCGTAAAAAAGCCACTACCTGCCGACGGAGTACCGTGGTACCATACGCGAACGGTAAAGGCCTGTCCTTTAATAAGCGGGCTGTTTAAAGTAGCTGTACGCGCAGTACCGGAGCCGGAGGCAGTCGTTAGTGCGCCGTTGAAGCGCAGAGAGTCAATAGCGAAGGCGGGATTAAGCTGAAAAACGTACTGATTCATTGGCTGTGATGCAATAGCGCTGGTGGAAGCGCTTCCGGAGATGGTAGTGCTTGCATTAGTCATCGCGAGGTCCAGCTTTACATAATTCACGTCATAGAGATCCTCTGCCGGAAGGGCGACAGCAGTTTTGGCACCCGCCTGAAAAACGGCTTTTTTGCCTCCGGCACATGCTTCAGCAGCCGTTTGAGCTTGGACATGCGACGATGGAAATGCAGTCATTATGAAAATGGCTGCAGTATACAAGTGGGATAAATTCACAGCTGGAAATTGAAATGTGGACAGAAGCTAAATGGTTGATGCTTTGCACAATGCGTTGCCTGTAGCAAGTTACTGAATATGGAGCGCGTTAGAGAGATTTCGTCGCGGACGACTATGCGTAAAATTGGTTTTATGTACATCTTTCGGCGTCATACGCCGCAATTTTTCAAGAAAAAGTTCTTGGCGTATTGCAAGCGCCCTACTTATCTTTGCACTCCCGGAAACGGGAATGTTTAAGAGGATTGGTAGTTCAGTTGGTTAGAATGCCGCCCTGTCACGGCGGAGGTCGCGGGTTCGAGTCCCGTCCAGTCCGCGAAGGATTTCTTCGGAAAAACAAGTAAAACAGCCGCAACCCGCGGCTGTTCTGCATTTTAGGGATTTTGGAGCGGTTTCGTAAAATGGCGAAATGCGTTGAAAAATGGCAAAATCTGCCCCATTTACTCAACCCATTACTCAACCTGTTACTCAACCCATTTTGGGCCAAATCCAATGCAGAACCGAAACATTTACCCTTACCTCGTAAAGGGCAAAGCCAGCAAGAAGGACGGAACGTGTCCGATTTACATTGCCATCCACATCGACAACAAGCAGGTAGCCGCTCTTTCTACCAAGAAGAAGATTGCTCCCACGGACTGGGATGAGCAAAGGCGGTGCGTTAAAAGCACCGCTCCAAACGCCATCCTGATTAACGCTGCCATCAAGAAGAAGATTGGCGAGCTGGAATCAGAATTTCTAAAGAAGGAGCTGCTGGAGGTGCATATCTCCAAGAAAGAGGTACGCACTCAGCTGAAGGAATGGATCCCGGAAAAGCTTCGCCGATTTCTGCAACAAGCAGATTAAGGAGAAGTACACCAACAAGGAGACATTGCGTACTTACACCAGTGAAGTGACCAAGCTGGAACTATTCAGGAAGAACCTTACTTTCAAGGATATTGATTTCGCGTTTCTGCAGGCATACAAAGCCTACATGCGCGATACCCTGAATAATGAGCCGAACACCATCTGGAAGTCGTTCAAGTTTATGAACACCATGATGCGCGACGCCATCAAGATGGGCGGCATTATTGACAAGAATCCCTTTGACAATTTTGACCGTGGCTGTTACAGGCAGACTACGCGCACCTTCCTTACCAAAACAGAGCGTGGCAGGCTGGAAGCCTTGCTAACCGGGCAACCGCTGCCTCCTGAGCTGTACAAAGTGGTTGTCTACGAGCTATTCATGTGCTACGCCGGGCTTCGCTTTGAAGATGCGATGCGCTTTGACTACGACGTTCATGTGATAGACGATGAGCGGTTGGTGATGGAGACGCAGAAGGCAAAGGAACAGGTCAATATCAAGCTCTTTCCCAAGCTTCGCGAAGTGTTGGCGTATGTGCGTGAGCATCCACTATCAACGAGCAACCAAGAGTTCAATGCAATGCTGAAAGTGGCTGCTGCTATGGCTGGAATTGACAAGAAGCTCACAGCCCACGTGGGCAGGCATTCCTTTGGGCGGATGTTAGCGGAAAATGGCGTGGACATCAAGAAGGCACAGAAGCTGCTTGGGCACCGGGATGAGCGGAGTACTCGCATTTACTTTCACTTGCTTGATACTGATGTTGATAAGGAAGTTGATTGCAAACTAAGTGCAGTATAGACACGTTCGTCACATACCATTAGGACTGCATTGCAATCACATTAACCAAGCAAATATCAGGATATGCACTTTCGTTTCGTCCTGATATTTGCTTGGTTAATTTACAAGCCAAAAAAATTCTATTTCTATGGCAAATCCTGACTGGATAAGAGATGAGGTAATATTGGCATTAGATGTATACTTAGAAGACAAATCCACAGCTAGCAATAAACACCACCCAAAAGTCCAGGAATTAAGTTCTTTTCTAAATAGTCTTGCCATATTTCCATCAACAGTAAAGGACAGTAAGTTCCGAAATCCAAATGGAGTGTCGATGAAGTTGTCTTTCTTTCGACAGCTAGACCCAGAGTTTAAAAACAAAGGATTGCAAAGTAGTGGTGGAAAACTGGAAGAGGATGTTTGGAAAGACTTCGCCGGCGACTGGGACCGATTGAGGCTAATGTCGGCTTCCCCAAAGTTCGTTTGTAAGGAAGTAGAGTTCTAACTCTAACTTTAAAACACAAGCGATGAAGAAAACAAGGTTTACAGAAAGCCAGATTGTAGCTGCTATTAAGAAACAAGAAAGCGGCGTATCAGTCAAAGACCTCAGCCGTGAGCTTGGTATTAGCGAGGCCACCTTCTATAACTGGAAGGCTAAGTACGGAGGAATGGAGGTAAGCGAGGTAAAGCGCTCAAAGGATCTGGAAGCAGAACTTAGCCAGTACAAGAAGATGTATGCTGAAGTATCCTTTCAGCTGGAGGCAGCTAAAGCGCTGATAGCAAAAAAATTCTAGGGCCTGCTAATAGAAGAGAAGCTGTGTGCTTTCTTATAACAGAGCAACAGTGCAGTATTAGTCAGGCCTGCAAGATTGTGCAGCTGCCACCTTCCACTTATCACTACCGCTTAAAGCCTAAGAATGATACTGAGCTACAGGATGCCCTAATAGCACTTACCCAAAAGCATCCAACCATTGGATTCTGGCAGAGCTATCACAGGCTAAGATTCAAAGGCTACGCTTGCAATCATAAACGTCTTTACAGAGTCTATACTTCCATGAAGCTGAACATCCGCAGAAGAGCTAAGAAAAGGCTACCTGAGCGCGTAAAGCTGCCTTTGGCTGTTCCTGAAGGCCCTAACCAGATGTGGAGCCTGGATTTTATGAGTGACAGCTTTACTGATAGCAGGAAGTTCAGACTCCTGAATGTAATAGACGACTTCAACAGAGAATCCTTAGCTATAGAGGTAGATACTTCACTGCCCTCGCTCCGGGTGATCAGGGTGCTCGAAGCGCTAATAGCATCCAAAGGAAAGCCTGCCAATCTGCGCTGTGACAATGGTCCTGAGTTTATCAGCCATGCGCTGCAACAATGGTGTGAGAGCAAAGGCATAACGCTGCAATACATACAACCGGGAGAACCTACCCAGAACGCTTACATAGAACGCGCTAATGGGTCTTTACGCAGGGAACTCCTGGATGCTTACATGTTCACAACCTTAAGAGAAGTGCGACAGATGACCAGGCAATGGCAGCAGGACTACAACTGCTCCAGACCTCATAAAGCTTTGGGTTACCTCTCACCTGATCAGTTCTATGAGGGATGGCTAAATCGGCAGGGAGCGCCCAATGAAAGCACTTCAGCTTTATCCACATCGCCGAGTGGAGGCCCCTTCAGTGCGCACGCCGATCAAACTGACCACCCTACGCCGGAGCAAATTGACCACCTGTTTTGCTGGCGAAGAGAAGGGCTTCACGCATGAGATGAGTGGTGTTTGATAATGGTTGTTTTCGGTTGTTTAATTAGTGTGTTTTCTTCCCTCATCCGGAGCGATGTCTTTTCTTGACCGAAGCCCGGATGACGAACCTAAAGCTAATAAAAGATGTCGCTTCCGGTGAGGTGCCGCCGGCAGGCCCCTTTTATTCCAGCCCCCCGGCCAGATCTACCTTTAATCGGCTCGCTCTTCCTCAGCTTTCTCCGCTTACGCATGGACTCTCCCTGCAGCTCCAGCCGGTGAGCATTGTGTACAATACGGTCCAGGATGGCATCCGCTATAGTCTGCTCGCCAATCACATCATACCATTTACTCACCGGGACCTGTGAGGTAATAATCAATGCTCCCTTGCCATGCCGGTCTTCTATGAGCTCCATAAGCGCAGCCCGGCTGGCCCGTCCATCGGCTGCAGCCCGAAGTCGTCCAGTATCAGCAGCTGCTGGCGCTCTATCCGGGCTACCTCCTTCAGATAAGAGCCATCGGCTTTGCTCATCTTCAGCCAGAGAACAGCTTGGGTACGTTGTGATAAATCACACGATAGCCAAGGCCGCAGGCGTGGTAGCCGAGGGCTGAAGCGATGTAGCTCTTGCCGATGCCTGTAGCACCGGTAATGAGGATGTTCTCGCTTTTGTCAATGAAGCTGCAGTCGGCAAAGCGCAGTATCTGGTTCTTGTCAATGTTGCGGTCGGTGTTGTAGTGCAGATCTTCCAGGGCTGCCCGGTAGCGGAAGCGGGCATTCCTTACTTTAAGTCCTATGCTGCGGTTCTGCCGCTCGTCCCATTCCCCGTCTACCAGATGGGCTATAAGCTCATCGGGCGTATAGGCTGTTTCCTTGTCTCCTTCCAGGCAGCTCTTGAAGAGCCGGTGCATACCCAGAAGCTTCATTTTGCGCATCTTTTCCAGTGTTGCTGCATTCATGTTTTTGAGGTTTTAAGGGGTGAAGAAGTGATTGATTATTGATAATAGTTGCCGCCCCGGATGTTGTCGTGGAAGGGCATCAGGAGCTGGTCACTTTGGTCCGGCGCGTCGTGTGTGTCCAGCTCCTTCTCCAGAATCTTTTGAATGGTCTTGTAGTTATAAGCTCCGTATCCAAGTGCGCGCTGGCAGGCACTGATAAGCCTTCTGTGCCCAACCTTCTTTGCAAATGAGAGGATGCCTACGCAGCTCTTGTAAGCCTGCTCCGGGTGCTGCTTTCTGTCCAGCACTTTTAGGATGTAGAGCTTCACATCCTCACCAATATCTTCGGCCCAGGAGATGAACTTCTCCGGTGTCCATTCACTGACGAAGCGATGGGCACTGGCCAGGTGGTCGGGCTCTGTGGTGTAGTTGTGCGGGCTGCGGGTGCGGTTGTGCAGTGCAATGCGCTCGTAGTTGTAGTAGACTTCTACGGTGCTTCTGGAGTAAAGCACTTTTACCTTCTTGCCTATGAAGCGGTAAGGCACGCTGTAGTAGTGCCTGTCCGGCCCAAGAGCGATGTGACCGTTCTTGGCTACTGTAGCATAGAGCTGAGCTTTTAGCTCGTAACGCAGTGCTGGCAGAGGCTCATTAGGCCCTCTCTATTTCTTCAAACTGCTGACGGCGGCTGTAGTTCCTGCCTCTTAGTGAAGCACTGTTATGGTCTGCCAGTGCTGCAAGGATGGCTGCATTCAGGTCTGCAAGGCTGGTGTAGGTCTCCTTTCTGATTCTTGCATAGATGCGGGTGTAGATGATGCGAACGGCATTTTCTACAAGAGCTTTATCCCTTGGCCGGTAGGCTCTGGCAGGAAGAATGGAAGTGCCGTAGTGCTCTGCGAAGTCTGCATAGGTCTCATTGATGGTAGGCTCGTACTTGCTGCTCTTTGTGACTGCGGAGCGCAGGTTATCGGGCACAATGGCCGCAGGTACGCCACCATAGAAGTGCAGGGCATTCTCACAGGCGGCTATAAAATCGTCTTTTGCTCTGGCTCCTTACAGCTTCTACATATGTGAGCTGGCTGGCTCCGAGGATGGCTACAAACACCTCTACCGGCTCCAGCTCTCCGGTCTGCGGGTTGACGACGGAGAGCTTGTCTCCGGCATAGTCCACATAGAGCTTGTCGCCCGCCTTATGCTCCATGTGCATGGTGGGATTGACCTGCGCCTTCCACTGTGCGTAGTAATGCTTGAACTGGCTTATCCCCAGCCCGTCCGGATGGCTGCGTCTGTATTCCTGCCACAGCAGCTCTCTGGTAACCCCTTTTCTCTTCAGCTCCTTGTCAATAGCAGGAAAGAGGCTGAAAAGATGGTGTATCCGCTCGTTTACAGCCTTGTCTTCGGGCCTTATGAACAGGTCTTCAAGGTCTTTATCGCTAAGAGGATTCAGCTCTTCAAAGCTGAGTCCGCTGGCCGTAAACTCTTTGAGATACTTCTTTAAGGTGTTGCGTGCGATGCCGGTCTGGGCGGCTATATGCACTTTGCTGCGTCCCTGGAAGTGCAGGCGCAGGATCTGTCTGATCTTAATCATGCGGATGGAATTGTTGGCCAAGGGAGCTTAAGTTTTGTGAGAACTTAAGCCTCTTTACCGCACTCATCGCAGCGTGATATCCTCTCTCCTTTTAGGTGGTCAATTTGGACCGGCGCGGGGTGGTCAGTTTGAACCGGCGCGCCCTGGTCAGTTTAAACCGGCGAAAGGTGGTCAATTTGACCGGCGCTTGCACCTTCAGGCCTCAGGCGACCGCGATTGTGGATAAAGTATTTGAAAAACTAACGCTCAAAAACACACCAAATTCTCTACTTTCAAACACTCCGAATTAAAGGGAAGCCGACAATCTGAGTTTAGTTTGTTCTAATTGCCACAGTATTATTCACCGTGCTAAGCCGTGGTTAACTGTTGAAGAGCTGAGGTTAAAGATAGCTGCTGCAAATTGCTGATGCAGTCATAAACCTATAGCTGGCATATCAAGCATCCATTGTTTTCCTCGTAGTCGTCGGCCCCGCCTAAAATATTTAGCAGCGTCCTATTTGATGCATTTTTTCTCGCTCTCTCTTTAGCAAGTTCATGTTCCTTTTTGATTTGCTCCATCCTTTCGGGTTTTTCCAACTCTGCTAGAGGTTCATTTCCACACCAATAAAAAGTTGTTGTTGCGTTCTTGCCTGGCTTTTCATAAGCCTTAGCTTCCTCGAAGAGCTCAGGGTAAGTTTCCTTTAGCCTTACCCATTCGATCTTCTGTTGGTAGAAGCAGAAAAAGCAGCCTGACCTTGTTCGACCCCATTTTGTGTATGGAGGCATACCCAGGCTAGACTCTTCAAGGATTCGCTCAATATCCGCTTTGATTAAGCCATCATCCCTAAAAGGATATACAGGAATAATGTTTGGCTTGTGACTTAAGTAGCCTTCGCGCTTTTCATCAGCTCGAAGTCCCACATAGTTATAGCAGTTCTCATTCCCAATAAACCTTTCGAATGGTTTTAGCTTCATCATTCTAGTACACCACCTGCGATGCGCAGAAGGAAGCATACCACCATAAATCTTTAGTAGTTGGTCGAATCCAATGAAGTCTCCATTTTCTACTGTGCTTTTATGGATTGGTTTACCCAAAATAGATTCAAGTCGCCCTAAATATTCATAGGTTTCCGGAAGTTCTTTACCTGTGTCATGAAAAACGTATTCCATTTCTGGAACCCGGTCTCGCATGTATACTGCTAATGCAGCGCTATCTTTCCCACCTGACAGGCTTAAAATATGTCTCATGTAGCTATTCAACTTTCTCTAAGTCCTGGACATTTATGACGAATAGGGCTTGTTGATTAGGGTTTTCCCAATCTACGTTCTTTGTCATCCCTATTTTTCCTATCTGGGACATTTTTTTTGAGTCTAAATATTTCAATTCCAGCACCGAGTTATCGAACTCGCCAATTATAGCTTGAATTTTCTGAATCTTCTTTTTGATTGGTCCCGGCTTTTCATCTGTTTCACCACTACCAGCCAACTCTGATTTAAGCTCATTATGAATTTCGATAATTCTGCGCTTAAAGTCTATTAAAAATTTGCCAGTTAATAGGTAGCGTATCTTAACCTTGTCTTCGGATCTAGTAACTAAACGCGAAGCATATTCGGACTCTGATTTTAATATTTCCGTGTATTTGTTGACTTTACTATCAAAATATCCAACAGACAAAGGAAGGGGCTGCGTTAAAGGAGGCGGCACAGGCATTCCTACACGAGAAATTGTAGATGTAAAAATCTGCTGAATTTCAAGCGCGAAAGGAGTACGCAGTCTGTAGAAACGCCTAACTGCATTCATTTTCTTCCAATCACTAAAATCTTTGAATGATTTACTGACAGTCTCCTTTACTCGCCAGAACAATCTTATGCGGTTCATTTTTATACTTAAAGAACTCTGTTCTTGCAAATTCCTCTTCTCCACTGGGAGGTTCTTGACCGATGGGGATCAATCTTCCAGGTAGTAAAAAGACACTTCTATCTATTGGAATCCTAGCCAAATCACATTCTGGATTTATTACCATCCAGACCTCCTTATGATAATCCGAAACCAATAAATCACCTAGATGAAGATGATCGTGTTCAAAAAATGGATGTTCTGAGATGTCATTGGTGAAAGTCTCGAATAACGCGCTCATGTACATATCGGATAGAATTACCGATGGCTGACGATGCACAATGGGCTGTTCTTGAACGTAGAAAAAGCTAATGGCGTCTGATTGACTTTGAAAATTAGGGTCTTTAAAAAGTAAGTGTCCCCAATAAGAACTGAATAGCCACGCTAGGTATTCACCTAACGGTTGCTTATCAGCTTGAAGAACTGTATGCTGGATAAAAATGAAATCCTCTACACTTAATTTAGAAACGCTCTCCTTAAATTCTATTAGTGCCTGATTAGCAGCTTGTGTAATCGCCTCACCGTATTTTTCTAACTGATCGCGGCTCTTAAACTCTTTGTTTAGAATGCCTACTATGAGTTTAATTAAATCAGAATCTTCTAAATCCTGTTTAGCTGAAAAGCGTGAAATGCCTTCCATGACTTTCCCTTTCTCGAAAAATTCTGCTGCTCGTGCTTCGACATTGCTGAGAGATGACATTAGCAATGTTGCTGGCTTTTTCCCATCAGGATATTGTGAATGAATAAGACGAATATTTTTGACAGCCGTTTCTACAGCTGTTTCATTTTCAACTGCGCCAAGATAATAGTCAATAAGAATTAGGTCGAACTCATTGGTTTTGAACTTGCCCATGTCGGCGCTTAAGTCTGAACCAATTTCAGTAACCTCAATGTCTAAATTCTTTAAGTTTCTACTTATCCTATCAAGGCTACCAATTTTCACGAACCTTGTTATAAATAAGTGCTTCTCCAAAAGATTTTTGAAATCTTCGCTATACTCTCTTGCTTTCCAGAGTGCATTAAGGTGCTCAATGTATTCAGCACTATCTTCTTCAACTTCGTTAGTGTCGATAACTTGAGAAGCAGCCATCAGACAAAACTGCTTGATAAGCCTCTGTGCCTTCTGCTATGATGATAAACTTTCGTAGTTGATCCAAGGCAATCTCCCCTTCGCCAATTTCGTCATATGCATCATCTATTACAGCCGCCTTTTTTAGGTTTATTACTTTAGGATTAGCAGTTGTCATTGATTCGGGTTTATTCGCATTCTTCATAACGGAAATGGGTTACAAAGTATTTAGGTCAAGGATGAATGTATTTAGATTTCTAGCAGCCCCGTCGTCTAACATGTATAGCTCCGACTTGTGATATTTTGCAATTTCCCTGGAAATGTATAGTCCTAATCCCTTTCCATCACCAGGAGGCTTAGTAGTTACAAATGGTTGAAATATTTCCTCCTTTCTACTTACGGGTACGCCTGGTCCATTGTCTGTAAATGAAATATTTTGCCCCGATTTATCAATTACAATTTCAATTTTCGGAATAAAAGTGGGACTAGAAATCTTCTTGAATTTTAACCAATAAACTGAATTGGCAATAAGGTTCTCAATTATCTGTACGAACATCCCCTCCACAGCCTTTATCCTCCATTCCCCACCTTTTGGAATAATCTTACAAAACACATTGTGACGTTTAAATTGTGCTTCATGATAAGCAACTGTTCTTTCAACTAACTCGTTTAAATTAAAAGTTGTTTTTACGTTTCTTCCAGAAGGGCCTATTGGGTCAAGCACTTTTAATCTGGTACGAATTGTTTTTAGTTGTGCTTGTAAACTAGCGATCTGGCTTTGTGCATTCTTAGGCAAATTCATTTCTTCAATTCCACCAATTGTATCAAGAGCATACTTTGTCGAACGGTTAAGTTCATGGGCAACTATATCCACCATTAATCCAAGACCTGCTAAATGAAGTGTGACATCTTTGCGCGCCTCATAAGATTCTAATACTTGCCGAGCTTCACTAATCAGTGTCCTACTTCTTACGACAGTTTGTCGAATATCTTCAACGGCCTTTTTTTCTTGCTTTATTTCTGGAAATCTAGAGCATTAGCAAATTGAGACTATCATTTAATTTCTGCTCATTATTTGCCATCCTTTCTTCTATCTCGTCAAGACTGATGGGCTCATTAGTAAGCCGGTCTTTTTCTACCGATTCCAAAAAAGCTTTGAATTCGGTCCACATTACATGTTGTAATAAACGAATAAGCAACTGCTTTTCGGGTGAATCTCGCAAGCCTTCCCGATTGGTTTGATCAACTAGCTTAGGATTACTTAGAGACGTAATATCAACCTTGCCTACAACTTGCCTTCTATTCACTTTATACCCACCGGATGAAAAAGCCGTATCGTCAAGTTTAAGCCAGTCGTCTTCAAATCCTCCGTATGGAAAGATTCTAAAGCCATCGCGGTATACCATTAACCCGCCTGCCCAGTCTTTTATAAGATCTCTGACATCTTTGATTTTGCCAATTCCGTCAATTGCCTTTACAATTCTATTATTGAACCAATAGAACTGAACTTCAAATGGCCCTAAACTGGCAATCTCTTTTTGCGATGTTTCGCCAATGGAGAGCAAATGTTCAGCACTTATCGAAAAGCCTTTATCCTTCTTGTAAAGGCGATAATCGATGAACCCGCTCAGAATGGCGCCGTCGTCCATAATATCCAACCTTGCTTTGCAGAAAGCATGAGCATTCTCAAAAAGTAGTTTGTTTATGTTAGGAATTACAACTGGTTCATCATTGAACCAAAGTGAAATAAAATCTCGATTCCTTTTTGCAAATGGGTCGACAAATTTTGACAGCTGTTCCTTAGCAACAGTCTGAAGTAGATCAACTGTCCAAATCGTATTTAAGCCGTATACCGTGATAGTGGTGCCTGACTCTTCAATTTTCGCCTTCTTCACTCCATAATATGGTTCCACTTCAATTGATTCCAATGGCGCATCTGAATTATCGGAGAATAGTCGCCAATCAATGTCAAGTTCATTATAGTTCTGTTCGCATTTTTTGCTAGAATGAATATGAACTATGCTGCCTAGCCTCATTACAGAAAGACGACCTAGGCCCTTCTCCCCAAGTATTGGCCTTGTCACGCCAATCTCTTTATGATCTCTCCCGTTGACGTTTTCCGCCAGACTCTTTTGCTTTCGTCTTGACGGAGTTCCGACTGTTAGGTACACTTCTTCCAATTCATCTAAAGACATGCCCTCGCCTGTGTCGATGAATTGAATATAGTTAGCGCGCAATAGCACGCTCTCTAAGTCTAAAATGGTTCTCGAAATTCTCGATATCCCTCTTGAGCGTCTCAGTGCCTGAAACTGATTTATCAATATGCGTTTGAATATCAGCTTTTATAGCCTGAAGTGTTTTCTCTTGTGCAGAAGGCCGATACCCCTTTAATTCGTCAAGTATTGATAGTTGTTTTTTCAGGCTAAAAGGGTCAATTCTTATTGTCAACCGCACACTTACCCTTAAAGAACCTGCATCAAATGCATTCTTAATGAGTTCATAAAATGCAATAGCATCTAAGCTAATAAGTTCAGCACCTAATTGAAGAATTGTTCTTGCAGTTACTTTAAAATGCATCTCTACTCATTGGTGTTTGGCGAAAACTCTGAACTCATCATCTGCCATAGAACTCTTGATGCCGCGACTAGGCCCAACTGACCAGACGGCTCTAATACTAGCTTCAACTCCAGCTTCTAATCTATCGACAATACTTCTTTGCTCTGGTTCCAAGTGAATAACTTGGTCTCTTTCTTCACCATTACGTTGTGTTAGCGCGACTCTAAAGGATTCACCTTTAGAAGCTGATTGATTTTTTGAAAAAACTAAAGCTTCTACTCTATGAAACTGTCTAGCTAAACGATGTACTTCCTGTTCGAACCGATAGTTATCACTGTCCCTCCACCGGGAAGGAGGCATTGAACATACAAGATTACCTATTGCCTCAAGCCATTTGTATTCTGAAAGATTGGTATCTGCTAATGTCAAACAGAAGCTTCTAAGGCGTGGCTCTGTTATTTGAGTAGCTAATACCTGTGCGCGTTCAGAGATGATTCTACGATCATTGTCGAATTTGTTTTGCAGCTTGAATTCCTGACTTATCACTTTCCAGATGCTTTCAATTAGCATTGGATATGAACCTCGTAACTCATCGATACTGCCTCTTAATCTGGCAACGAATTCTTGAATTTCCTCGTCATGCGAGCCATTCGGGTTAATATCCCTTATGCCACAAGCTGCAGGGAGGTCATGAAAAAGAAGTTGTATTGGGTCCTTTGTTGACAAAAGCTTTTGACGAACATCCAGGGTTTGTCTACTTAGGCTCGTGGTTTTTGTCACATATTCTGGTAACTCGGCCATGAAAACCATTAATGGCCGAACCACATCTAACAATTCCGGGTTGTCAGGCTGAACATTGTTCAACTGAAGTTCACGAACAATTGTCTGAAATAATTCTGTTCTTACTCCGGTAACTGGATAGAATTGTATCTGGAAAGTCTCCGCAGCTTTTATGAGTCTGAGAAACACAGACCCTGACATACGAGGAATAAAGGAGCCGTCTTCGTAAAATGCTAACTCTTGTTCGTGAATAATTGCAAAGACAGCAACAAACAGTGGGACAAGCCCATTACGAACACCATAAGGAGCTTTATTCAATTCTTCAAAAACTTGGTCTGCCTGAACCCGATAACCGCTATTTGCCAGAAGAAATTCTTCTAAACGATGCATCACTGGTAAAATGCGACAATGCCCTTGGTCGTAAGCCTCATCAGGTAAAGCAACAGCCCATTTGTTACCACCAGAAACAGGATGATGTAATCCTGCCTCTAATAAGACAGAAAGGTACATTGACATTTCTGGCGGATGCTTTGTGGCATCCATTCCAAGAAATGCTTGATCAGAAAACTCAAAAAGACGTTCACAAATTCGGAGTCTTGCACCTGCTCCGGCAGAACTCAAAACCTGCCTATTAATCAGCTCATTGTGAATGTGCGGAGAACTACAAAATACATCATCACAAACATTAGTGATCGTTGCCATGATCTGGCGACTTGAATCAATTTTTACAACTTAGCCTCCATAATACCATGACATGGTAGAATTAGATTCTGGATTTGATAGTCCAATAGCTTCACGTAGCTGATCATCAAGCTGTTGTTTGGCCCAAGCCAGTTTACTTGAAACTTCTTCTCTTGCCCACCTATCATGTCTTAATTCTGAAACTGAACGTTCTATCCATTCCCAACGTCTTACTTCATCTACATATGCTGCCAAATACTGTAAGGGCTTGGGAACAGCGACTAGTATTGTTGGATAATTCTTCTCTGTCCAAGCCTTCTGCAAAATGAACCGCAATCTTTACGTCGTGTTGAGTCTCGCACAGAGGCACTATGACCACTCCATCGGCCGATGAAGCCTGCTCTACATTGAGCGACGGCATATCAAGGTATCTCACACTGAAATACCTAAGGGTACCGGTAGTGATATAGTGTCGCCTTGCAACAATAGAATTCACCTCCAGTCGTTCACGGATTAACGCTTTAAACTGATGAGTCGTTCCAAGGGCCTTCTTGGCTTCGTAATACGCATCTTCAAGGTTTACGCTGGTGTTTGGCCAAATACAATATCCTCCGGCTTTTCCCCGATAGTGTATTCTTCTTCCATCAACTAATCTGGATATGCTGTTTTTTACACTCTTCCTACCTATGGATAAAGACAAGATCTCATCGGACGCAATGAGGTTTATATCGTTTAGCACATTTAGAAGTGCTATTGTTTTTAGTACCTCGATATCTTCTCCGTCCTCAATAGAATAAGAGGCAATTGCTCCTTCAATTACTTTCCAATAATAGCTCGAATGTAGAAATTTTGTTTCCTAATGAACTCTTGGCATAATCAAAAAGATGATGCAACCTAAAGAATTCCGTACCACCAGTTTTTGCAACAAAGGATTGGAGACTATTCGGCTCCTCCCCTAAAATGAATGAAAACAATGACCTTTCATTTTGTCCAAAACTGGAAAACAACCGAACCAAAATTGGCAATACGGTCGGGTGAATTGGATATAATCCATCAGCTAATTCCTCCAAGGATTCCCGATTTGCATCCGCACCATACCATCCCAATCGGAGTGCTCTGCCCATATCGTCCTCGATCGTAGCCTTTTGCTTCGCAGAAACCAGCTCAGTGCGTGTATTGAGTGAATGAACAACTAGACTTGCAATCTGTTCAACAGGGTAATGCCAGTTAATTTCTTCAAATCTTCCAGCGACCTTTTCCCATTCTCTGTTTTGGGATTTGGTTAGGTGTCCTGTATAGGCACTTATTCCTTGGTGAAACAAGGTGATGATATAGATCGGATTTTCGCCGCTTCTTGAAGCCAATTCAGCTAAAGACTGCAAGAGGAATACATCTTGCTGCTCTGGCTGCATTGCAGCAAACTCCAGAAACTTTCCTGCTTCGTCTAGAATAAGTATTATCCCTTGAGCAATCCCCTTGTTTACAACATGCTTGCGAATTCGATTTATCCAGTGAATTGCGGTCGCATCATCAACCTGACCGGGCCGCTCAATAAATTCACCAAGCTCCTTTAATAGCCGCTTGCTTAAAGGACCGCCATCCAACGCAGCAGCTAACCCTCGTAGAATTGCTAAGCTCATTGCACTTCTACTACCAGTCACTAATACAGGCAACAATAATTGTTGCCGCTGTCGTCTATGTCTAAATTCTCCAATTCCACCAACCCCTTCTCGAATATTCGCTGGTAACTCACTGAACCGTTTTGAAAAGAGGTTAGCAATGAGTAATGCAAACGAGGATTTTCCAGAACCGTAGTCGCCAGTTATCCGCCAAGCTCGCAAGCTTGACGTTGGGCGAAGCCCAGCCGCAAGCTTTGAAGCTGTCTGTGCGGCAAGTGGGGTAACAACATAGTCTTCTAACGCTTCTTTATCCTGCCAATCGCGTTCTAATACCGTAGAACGCAAATAGCGCTTGGATATGACAAATAACCTTGCTTCATTTTCTGTCGTTCTCATCCGAACTATATTGCCAATAGTTGCTGCGGCTGCACTGAATAGAAAGCCTCAGCAGATTGGTTGTAAACATTTGATAGCAGTGTCGCGCTAGTGTCTTTATCTAGTTTGCCATTGGCAACTAATCGCGGTAGTGCAGCTGACGAACGATACTCAAAAACACCAGCAGAGTCTTCAGCTAATGCTTCTAATCGAGTTCGTAAATCTTGCTCTGACATTTTAAATACGTGTCCAATACTATTGGGAATTGATGCGAGCTCTTGAAATGAAAGTGTCGGCTTCCTGAGGCCTATACCTTTTCCAGAAATCAAAAACGCAATAAGCTATTAACTTACCTGGTACATCAGTTTTAAAGTCTTTTCTGAAAGCATAGACAGGCTCCCGCCTATCGGTTTCTTCGATTTTCTTTTCGCCGGCGGGATTGATTAGTCGCAACTCATTTAATGGGCAATCCAAGCTTTCCTCAGACACTTCATTACCATTTCGCGACTTAGGAGGCAAATAGGTGTGAAGAAAAACATCGAAATGCTGCTCCTTCGTTACTGACGACAATGGTCTTTCTAGTCGGTCTGATTCTAGCGTAAATGCCCGTACAATCTCAAGACCTCGAAAAATCAGGTTCGGCCCATTGATTAAAGAGGTAATGCCATGCAAACAACGGTTCGTCTTGTATTGTCGAAAATGTTCCAATGTAACAGCCATAGAGTACGAATGTCCTCGAGGTACGGATCAAGGCCTTGTTCATGAAATATTGCATGGCCAAACGAGGTTGGAGAAAAACCTTCCGTTGATGATTGCACTACACTAAATGCCTGCATCCAAAAACGAATGGCATTGACCATATTTTTTCCAACGCCTAGTCGAACCATCGCACGATTGACATTGGTGAATATTTTAGGGTCTTCTAATACAGCACGGTAGGCTTTGGGCAGCCATGTATAACGACACGGGAAAGTCTCATGCCCCTGAGAAGCGAAAACGCATGTTGTGTGTGGCGGGCATTATAGGTCGACAGCTAACTTAGCACCGAAAATCTATTTTTTATAGAACGCAGTGTTGAATAGTCAAAAATAGCGTAGTTATGGCGTGCGCTGGACCTGATTGAAAATGATATACTTAGACAATCACGCTACCACACCATGTGACCCATTAGTGATCGATGGGATGCTCCCTTACCTGAAGGACTTCTTTGGAAATTCCTCCAGTGGTCACATTTTTGGACAAACGGCCGCTGACGCCATTGAGAAAGCGAAATGGCAGGTCAGCGAACTTATCAATGCCACCACAAAGGAGCTAGTATTTACCTTAGGGGCAACTGAAAGCAACAATATAGCGATCCTCGGAGCGGCGAGAAGTTACGTGCGAGCTGGTGGAAGTCGCCGTCGCATCGCTACAACATCTATTGAGCATAAGTCTGTTTTGGGGCCAATTGAAGCGTTGAAAGCAGAAGGATGGGAAGTTGTCTTACTCCCTCTACAAGACGACCGATCAGGTATGATAGACTTAGAAAAAGCTAGTGAGTTGCTAAATGAAGGGATTTTTATGCTTTGTGTGCAGCTAGCTAATTCTGAAATCGGCACAATACAGCCAGTGAGAGAGCTCTCTAAACTTGCTCATAGAACTTCTGCGTTGGTTCATTGTGATGCATCGCAAGGGGCTGGTAAGATTGCCGTAGATGTAAATGACTTAGATGCCGATTTCCTCTCCTTCAGTGCGCATAAAATGTATGGTCCGAAAGGAATTGGTATACTATGGATAAGGGGTGGTATAGCTTCTGCTAATTTGGAACCTTTGATGTTTGGAGGAGGTCAAAGTCATAGCCTACGTCCAGGTACTTATCCAGTACATCAGATTGTGGGGGCAGGAATATCGTGCGCGATCGCAAAAGAAGAACTTGACCGAGATGGCACGCACACGAAAAAGCTCCGCGACCGCTTTGAGACCAAGTTATTGCATGCAATACCAGAATTGAGAATTAATGGTAGCCTTACACGAAGACTTCCTAACAACAGTAACATTACATTTCTAGGTATTGATGCCGAGTCATTGTTAGCTAATATTCCGGACATATTGGCTAGTACCGGGGCAGCGTGCGAATCAGGAAGTATTGAACCTTCAAGAGTGCTTCGTTCACTAAACCTTTCGGATGATAACGCTTATTCCACTCTAAGATTTGGGTTCGGTCGATTTAATACGGATAAAGAGGTTTCTTGTGCCGTAGCAGCTATTACCGAAGCAGTAGAAAAATTAAGGGGTGCTTTGACTTAGCACATTCATAGCTCACAAGGCAATATTCTAAAAAAAGAAAGCCGGTCTGAAAACAGGCCAGCCCCTATAAACCCTATCACAAGGATATAGCGTTATAATCAAAAAATGAAGTGTACTGGGTTATTGCTACAAGAATCTGTTCTTTTCTACGAAAGGCTTATGGTTGTCAATTCTGATAATCACATCCATATCATGAGAATAATCTAACCCACCTCTTGCACTGCCTGATTTGGTAGCGTGAAATATGCAGATAAAGCAGACTGTGGAGTAGCGCAGGAAAAGCTCACGGAGCGTATCTCGTTTAATTGCGCGGTCACTAACGCTGTCAATAACAACAAAGCAGTATCCTTCGAACGAGGCTGGCATTGCTCCTAAGAAGTCGAGCCCATCTATGTTATCTGCTTGTCTGTCAATAATCTTCTTCTGCATCGAAGCAGAAATGCCTTCCTCCAATGCGAGGTAAGCAACTTTGCCTTTTCCAAGATGGGTAAGATCTTTACAGAGCTCAATTACAAACGAGCTTTTGCCCTGAAAGGGCTTGCCATAGACCATCATGTGAAAACCCATAGCCGGGTCTCCAACAACATCCTTGAATCGCCCTTTATACCCAATGGTCTCGAAGCGCATCTTCGCAAGCTCCTTTGCACTTACCGGAACCGCAGTTTGCATTTGCAATTGAGGTGCAGGCTTAGCTGTAGACGCAAATTGCATACTACTCGCTGCTGTCGCCACCGCATTTCCCGTGCTACCAAGGCCACTACCAGCGCTCCTACTCCCCGATAGCCGCATGTCCAGAATGTCGAGGTCTGTAATACGTCCATCACCCGCCAGTTCAACACTGTCAATTCCCGATAATGAGTTGGACTGTTTTTTTGAATGTGGGCTGCTAATCACATCCATCGTAAGCTCACGCCGGCGAATAAGGCTCCGTGCAATCTCCAGGCAAAGGCTTGGAGCCACTGTCCTACGAAATGCCTTTTTCAAACTGGCCTCAGAGAGACTCTTTACGCCTTCCGCTCTCAGCAAGCGAATAATCGCTCCTTCACCGCTTCCAGGGACTGTGCCAAGCCCAGCTATATATCCAGTGGCAATACCACCAAGTCCGTGCAAGGCAGCAGTCGGTATGCTAATGGTCTTATCCTTGCCCTCACCGTAGGACGCCAGTGCCTTCATGGCTGTAGAAAGCTGCGGGAGATAAGCGTCCTCCTTTGGTATGCTATGAAGCGCCTTTTCCATTTTAGATTGAAGAGCGGCCGCCTTCTTCTTTTCATATGCCTTGCCGTTCATTGAGATGAAGGATTTGAGCAGCCTTACGCTTGTGCGCACTTCCTCACCCTTTGCAATCTGATCATAGTGTGCCAGTGATGGCTCGTCAATTTCAATCTTAGCCGTTTCCCCCATTGAGCCGGCCAAGGCAATCAATTCGTGCTGCATTTTCTCAATCTCACCGATTGCAGGGTTAGTCTTAGTAATGCGCTGCTCTGTAATGGCTTTTTGTAGGCCATGAACAAGGGAAAGGATCTGGTCGCGGGTTTTCACTTTGCCGTGCAGCGCAGCATAACGCCTGATAAAAGTAGTTGAGGTTGGTATATGCGTCACCTGCTTCGGCTCCGGCAAATCACTAACAGATTTTGTCTTACCTGATCGCTTGGCTGCTTTTAAAGGAACAGCTTCTCCACTTTCCTTCTTAATCTCATTAAAAATGCTTCGTAGAGAAAAGAAAACGTTCACTGATGCGTTACCAATTCGGTCAACGATAATCTTGTCACTTTTAATCATGGCACTGCCTCCGTCGATGCTACGACCGAGATAGGACTTCTTAAGGCTTTCATAGGTATCTCCCCGCAGCACATAACTGCGGATAAGGTCTGTTGCCAATGCATGAGCTTCCTTTCTGGTCTCATCGGAGAGAATTGACCCGGCAGCCTTTTTTGAAGGGCGCTCACTAACGTCAGTAACAGGTTTGCCACTCTTTGGAGGGGCAACATACCTACCGATGTAACCGAAGTATTTTTCCACTACGCGACGAACATCTTCGTCGTTGTTGTAAATCTTCCAATCGTTTCTTGCAGCGTCAGGGATAAGTGTATCGCGCGTCTTCTTTAGGGAGTCCGGAACTGTATTCCAATCAATCCTAAGTATCGTGTCAAAGTAGTTTTGGGTAGTAACCATTAATGAGGGTTTATTGCTCTTTTCTGAAGTGATTTTTGATTAAGCCGCCAATTCCAGCTCCATTTCCATTTCAAGTTCCAGGGCAAGTGCTCGGACCTTTACCTCATTGGATTCTATTGATTTGCCTTCTGGTTCAACTGGCGCAGGAGCAGGCAGCCGAATAGGGTAATGCCTTTTGGCATCGCCAGAGCTTTGGCCTTGCGTATCTACGCTTGCCATCATGTGCCGCGCTACAGGAACAGTTCCCGGATGCTTGCTACTTACTACCGAAAGGAACTCATTGAAATGGTCCATGGAGAGGTAAGCAACCATCTTATCAGATTGCTTTTCCCAGATGCCGCCACTGATGAGTGGATGCAGGTCTTTATCCAGGTAGATATCGCCGCCGCCCTGCCGGGAAGCAGGTACATAAAGTTTGAAGCGTCCGGCTATATTCCCTGGCTATGATTAGCCCATTGGAGCACTTGATATTGTTCCCCGGCTGCATGGAGCGAATAATGTCTCCTGCTTTAGATAGCGGCACAGATACCTTATCGCCGCCACTGCCTTTTTCATCCGGATTCCAGCTCTCCGGCATCAGCAGGCCCTTCTCGTTCGCTCCACTTAGGGTTGTATAGTCAATCAGCCGGCCTTTGAAAGTACCGAGCGCCTGCAGCAGATTGCCGGTGATGATGTAGCGGCTTCTTGCGTGCAGCCTGGCTGCTGGAAACGGCACCTTCCCAAACTTCATAAAGCCGGCTCTGGTCAGTTCTGAGGCTATAGCTGGCAGATAGAATGGGGCTGATCTGCAGGTGCATGGAAGCCGGCAGCTCCAGGTACTTCATACCATTGGCAATGGCAAAGCGCAGCTTAACAGCACTGGGCGCAAAGGGATTTGCTTTTCGCCTGTCAATATTGAATCCTAAGAAATACGGTTGGAATGTTCTCTATGCCCATTCCCATTACCGCAACCGGATAGGCGCAGATACGGCCAGGATAAAAGAACCTGAAGTATTGGCTAAGCGACTGCTCATTATTGCGGCTCTTTTGGCGGGCCTTTGCAATGGCTGCCTTTGAACCTTCCTCAATAGTTAGCCTCTGTTCCCGGATGGCCTGCTCACGCTCGTCCTCATCCTTTATCCGCTGAATGGCTTTCAAAAGTGGTACTTCTGCAAGCAGCTTAATCATACTTGTCCTCCAGCGCAGCAAGCTCGCTTGCCAGGCGCGATTCATTGAACGATTTGAATTCTTCCAAAAGCTCCTTTTGCAGCTCCAGCGGCTCACGTCCGTCGGTGATTCCTTCAGGATATTGGATAGCTCAGTTGAGGTGTATGGCTTGCGCAGGACATTTGCCTCTACCAGCTCCAGATTTACGTTCTCGCCAAACGGAGAGCCGCCGCCGGAGCCGACACAAATCACAGCTGCTGCGCACGGTCTCTGCCTGCAGGTTCATAGCTTCCAGCTCCAGATCATACTCACCTGCCTGCTTCAGGTAATCCACCAGGTCGTTGTATCGCTGACTGATCTCATCGTAAAATGCCTTCTGCATTTCTGTGGATAGCACAGCTACCCGGCCGGATACCTTTTGAGCGGCATTCTTCTACTGTCTTTTCGCTGTTACTGTCTTCTCCGCTGTCTTTCAGCTTCAGCGGGTCGTCCAGTAGTTCATTGAACTCCGGGTTGTCCATCAGGTATTCCTTTACCACCTTGTCGCCGTACTTATTCAGGAAGTCAGGCACGTCCAGAATGGAAGCTGACTGCTTCTGATTGGAGGATGTATTTGCATCCAGAGATTTGAGCTTCTTTTGAAGCATCATCATCAGCCGCTGTTCTGCCGGGATAGCAGAAGTGAGGTAGTCGTAAATTGGCTTCAGAATCTGGCCGGTGCGG
This sequence comes from uncultured Bacteroidota bacterium, assembly GCA_963782125.1. GTDB lineage: Bacteria > Bacteroidota > Bacteroidia > Chitinophagales > Chitinophagaceae > UBA1952. The sequence continues at coordinate 23,569 of CAWAID010000005.1, read as the reverse complement.
TTAATCCGTCCCCGCTTCTGCACTTCGGTATTGATGTCCAGCTCGGCCTGCAGCACAATCATTACCCGCTGCCTTACCTCACTGGCCGAAACCTTTGAAGTAGGAATCGCATGAGCGGATGCGCCAGTAGAGCCGGTCTGATTGATGAGCAGCACATCTACCTCGTTATTGTTAAACCGGCGGAAGGCATCATTGGTGTTTTCTTTCTTACGGATGTACACCATGCCGGTCATTGCCTGTTGTGCTTGACTGATGAGGGGCTTCAAGCAAGCTTTCTGGTTGCCGGAACCTCCAACTCCACAGTTGGCTCATTAAGTGAGTAGCCTTCATTTGGTGGAGAGAGCTTCAGACCCATCTTTCTGCCCGTTACTTCGGCCACCGAGTATCCTGCGGCCTTTATTTTCTCAATCAGTATGTCAATAGGAGAGATGCAAAGGCCGGTAGATACTTTTGTATTTCTCCCTGAATCCTTTTGTACTCGGCAATGGCTTCCGGCGAAAGCTCATTAAGGGGTATCCGCTCATAGCTCGGCTTGCCCGTCACGTCGCGAACGGTAATCTTCATCACGCTGTCCAGGCCGCGCTTCAGTACTTCACTAAAATCGGCCTTGATTACATCGCCATCCGAGATGGACATTCCATGCTCATTCTCCATTGTCTCCAGAAATGCACCCATCGTAGAGGAAAAGGCAATCACCGGCTTCTTTCCTTCCCGCAAGCGCAGGATGGCCCGCTCCGCCACTGCTTCCGCTTTGATGGCAAAGAGCATCTGGTTGATCACATTGAAAACTTTGGAGAAGTATGGCGTGTTATCAACGCCAGCCCCTTCGGTTCCTTTACGAACGCCAACTTCCTTGCTTTCTGCAGCAGCAATCTTATCCAGCTGCTTTACGGTCGGGCTGAACATGCTCCAACTGGAAAGCAATGATGCGCCGGATGATGCCCGTTACAATATCGGCAGTTGCCTTATGCTCCTGCGCCTTATCGTCAAGAGTGAGGTAGTTCACGTCAATGCCTTCGTAGCTCCGTTCACGGCGCAGCATCTGTCCTTCGCTTACAAGCTGGGCAGCAATTACTTCCTGCAGGGCCACGCCGCCGCCTTCAATAGCCGCCACGAGGTCTTCATCGGAAAGTGCGCAATCTGCCATGCAGGTCTTCATGGCATAGATGGGCATATTGTCCGGACGCTTGGCGAACGTGGCCGAAAGGAAGATTACGCCCTTGGCGCTCTTTACTACTCCTTTCAGGAAGGTGCCGGTGTTAGACGAGCCGGAGGAGTTGTGCGCCTCGTCCAGTATCATGATGCTGCCGTCCGCAATGGCGCTGCAGGAAGGCAGGCTTTAAGGGCTTTGTCTCCGGGCTATTGAACTGAGAGTAGGTGGCAACGGTGAAATTGAACCTGCCGGGTAGCAGGCGGCTTTCAAAAATGGTCTGCTGTTCAGGTGCGGAAAGAGCGGTGTAAATCACATTACCGTCCTCGTCCTTAATGTCTGTCTTGCTTTCCTTGCCATTTACTATGAAAGGAACAAGATGTGCGCTGCCAATCGCTTTCAGGTCGCGGTAGATGTCCGAGAACAGGTTCGGCTTTTCAGTCACGAAATACCGGGCGAATGCCCTGCTGGCAGGCGTAGCGGATAATGGCTGCTGCTATGCGTCCCTTGCCGATGCCGGTCTGGTCGCCGATAATCATTCCTTGCTGACGGCCTTCTATGTTGTAGATGGCCATTGCCACCGCATCAATCTGTTCAGCGCTAAGGGCAGCTCCTAATTCGGAAAGCGTAGCATATCCGAGCCGGTCGCGGACAAAATTGTCCACGTCCCCGCCTACTTCCTGTTGGATATGGTTCAGGGCCTCGTGCGTTTCAAAGGCCATGCTGTCCGGCACCTGCGTTTGGAGGGACTTGCCGGAATCAGAGGCTGGCTCATAGGGTGCACCAAGCTCATCCTGGCTGTCCAGTTCCATTTCAAGTTCAAGGGCTAAAGCACGGGTTCTGGCGGATGCCATATCATTAGATGGTTTTGTATGCGAAGAATTGACAGAGAAAAAGGTGGACACGCGCTCGTAAAGCGTATCAAAGTCAAAAACAGTCTGGCCACTGATAGAGCTTTTCAGTGGCGCTGCACCGGATGGAACACGCTTGCGGCCATCAATCAGGATTAGACGAACATCAAAAGAGGTTCCCTGACGGCTATAGAGCTTATGGCCGTCTATATTGATTACATCTGCGACGTAGTAATGGGAATAGAGATAGTTGAAGAATATCCGGTTCTTTCCGGCCTGAATGCGGCCCAGCTCATCCCAGGTGGTATGTCCGCCAATGATAATAGCCGCCCGACCATTAGCGCGCATGCAATCCAATGCGCGAAGGGCCATTAGCTGTTCCAGGCTGCTGATCTTATATCCATCATAGTCTACAGCAACATCGACCGTTCCGAAGGGCGGATTCGTCAGCACAGCATTAAAGCGCTGGTAATAATTCTGAGGGAATGGCTTGGAAGCGTCCAACGCGGTCACATCCTTATAACCCTGTGTGATTAGATTGCTCCGGCGCAACTCATCAATCTCGTTGACTATGCAGAAATGTGGCTTGCCTGCGATAGTCAGCAGACCATTGCCCGCCGAAGGCTCAAACGCTACAAAGTCAGCCGCGTGCAGGTGAAATAGCCGCTCACTATTTAGGCCGCACCAAACGCCCGCTAAATAGGCAATTGGCGCTGGCGTGCTGTATTGCTGCAGCAGGACACTATTAGATGTCCTGTGGGACAGGTTTGCCTGTATGTTGTATAGGTCAACAATGGACTGGTATCGCTCCGAGGTGCTCGCGTCTGGCGTATGCGCAAGTTCCCTTGCACGCTGTACAATCGCAAGCTCTGTTAGTTCCTTTATCGCAGTCTTATCCTCAATGCCAAATTGAGCAGCAAGCCGCTCGGTGCTCCTCTTGTTGTGCTGGACTCCTACCTTGAGGTTGGAGAGCATTCTTTGCACATAGTCATTTGGGGTATTCGGCGGCACCAGTGATGCGAGCCCACTTAGTCCCAATAGGCCTTCATTGGCAAAGGAGTAAAAGCTAGCCTTAGTAAGAATGATATGGTCAACGAGGGAGATGTTGACCACTTTGCAGCCCTCCTTTAGCTCCCTTGTAAGGCTTATGTCTGCCTCGCTTGGTCTCAGATTGCCGGAAGGATGGTTGTGTGCAACGACCATTCCAACAGCAGCACTTTTAAGAGCTGTACCTATGATGATGCGCTTATCCGCTACGGTGGAATTGATGCCGCCTTTGGAATGCCGGTAATAGCCGATAATATTCCGCGCCTGGTTGAGATAAAGGACAATGAACTGTTCCTGCAATTCAATCTCATCCCTGCCGAATGTTGAGCGTAGGAAACCGGCCACGTCGGCAGGCTCCAGGATACTGCCCGCGAATATTTTACCGGAAGCCCGTGTATAACTGACGTTCAGTTCTGGTACTTCTATTTCGGTACCGGCAAGGCCGCACAGCACGATTTCGGGGGATGGTAAATAGCTCATAGCAAATGCAGAACGGATAGAGCCAGGATTAGGGATTCCAGGTCAAAGTGATGCGCTTGCCACCTACCGTGACTACGCGTTTTTTTGTAGATGATTTCTTAGCGGCTGTCTTCTTTCTGGCTACAGCTTTCTTCGCCACCTTTCTCTTTGTTGTTGCACGCTTGGCTGTTGTTGTTTTCTTTTTCATGGTTTTCTTCTTTGTTTAAAGCAGATTAGCTGCGGGTTGTCATCCTTACTCCGAAGAACTCTTCGAGCAAGAACACAGTTTGGTAATGAGCTACTGAGTTACGGCTGCTCTACTTTCGTTACCTATCTATAAGTATAAATGCATTCAGAATCGATTGATAAAGTCATCGCGGCGGCGCTGGCGGCTGCCAGGGAGCAAAACATTTCCATTACTGTGAGTATTGTTGACCTGGGAGGGCATCTAATTGCGCTTCGCAGGATGGATGCAAGCAGCTTTTTGGGTATAGAGGCAAGCCGAAAAAAAGCAGTTACAGCATCCCAGCTCAAAACGCCAACACATGTCCTCTCTGATGTCGGTCAGAAGGTTCCTGAACTGCAACAAGCTTTCAACAAGGACCTTAATATTCTAACGATTGCCGGTGGTTTTCCGATAGTGGTGGAGGGCCGGGTTGTAGCAGGGCTCGGGATTTCCGGTGGCGATTTCAATCAGGATAAAGCCGTAGGTGAAATGGCCCTTTCTGCTTTGTCTTAGCATTATGTCAATAGGTTACGTTCCCTCGTGAAATGAAAAGCCAGCCAAGCAGGCAAAGCCCGATGATTATTCCAGTGCCGATGCCCGCACTAGCTTTTGGATGGGAGACTACAGCATCCGTTACATGCTCTGCTTCTTCCTGAAGCTTGTCCACAGCTTCATGCACCACCCCGAATACCCGGGTGCGCACGCTCGTTGGAATGAGGCCAACGGTATAGCGCTTGAAGTCGGCAACAGTAATAAGGGCCTTGCCTTTAGAGACGGCCGGATTCTGGCGTGCAATGGTATCGGCAGACAGGCTTCTGGTCTGGAGCACCCAATCATCTCCTTTGCCAATCATGGCAGGGAAAAAGGTTACGGCATACACATCGTAGTAGCTGTGCATTATGTTGCGGTAAGGCGTGAAGTACCACTTCACAAGATCAAGCTGGGAGAGTGCTGGCAGCGTAAGGATGTGCGCAATGGAAGGCACCTTGCCCGCCTTCAAGATGCCACTTCCGGCAGTGAATTGCAGCAGGCCGGCAGCAACTAAATGCTTGTCCTTACCCTGATGGTTTGCGGCATCGGGCTTCAGCTTGCTTTCCGCCCACATCACCTGCATCAGCCAGTCAGGATGAATACCGAGGAATGTGGCGATGGATTCCACCTTTTGCGCAAATGCCGTCCGGATAGCGGCAGGCAGCTTTTCAATGTATAGTAGTTCTGGTGTTAGTTGGGTATTGGGCATTTGATTAGATGTTTACGGTTTTGTCTTTATACACAAGGGCGAGGTAAGAACCGACGCCCAGCATTTTTTTCAGGTAGCCCTTGCTTTCGGTATTGACCTGTGGCAGCCTTACAAGCGCCGCCGTATCAGCCGGAGCAGTGATAGCGCGTGTACCTTTGGAGATCGCCTTATTGTAAGGCCCGGCGTTGTAAGCGATAATGGCCTTGTTGAGATTGCCTGCGAAGCGTTCCAGGTTCCAGCGCAGTATCACCGCACCTGCCATGATGTTGAACGAGGCATCCGCCTCCAGCCGCCGCGACAGTGGAACCACGATGGCCGATGGGTTGTAGTGCGCGACACTGTGCTGCAAAAGCTGCGGGCACTTTGCCTGTACTTCCTGCTTCACCACATCCGGTATCGGTGCACCTTTGACTTCCGCACCCCACTTTACAAAAGCGTCGTAGAACGGCCCGGCGGCGCATTGCATCAGCCCTTTGAACTGTGAGTGGGGACGGGTGACCATCCTGCCACCGCTTTCGGTAGCGATGAACCCGGCCAGTATCCCGCGTGGCATGTCCAGCGCATCGGCAAAGCGATTCAGCGGTGCCCCATAATTGGCTACGATGCTTTGCAGGATGGCCGTGTTGTCCTGCTTTCCTTTCGGAGAGGCGAAGTCGTACCACTGGCCGCTGGCGGTCTGATAGCGATGGCTGCCTACTGTGGGCGAGCCAATGTCAACGACAAGTCTTGAGTACGGCATAGTGATTAGCGGTGTTTTCTTACAGTCTTCTTTCTCCCGGTGTGTAGCCCCGGCTTAGCATTAGTGGCAGGATGTGACGCGACGTGCTTCCTGGCCGGATGCGCTGATTTTACAGGATGCCTGCCCTTGCTTCCCTTAGCAGCCTTTACCTGCGCGGATACTTTTTGCGCGGCGGGGGAGACCTGTACGCCCCCCTTTTGTAAGGCGGCTATTTGCGATACGGCCACTTGGGCAGCCATTCCACCGGCGGTCTGGACGAATGTGAATTCAGGCTTAGCCGGATACTTCACCGCCTTTACCAATCCGCCGCTCTTTGCGGCATTAGCAGCATTTACCGCTGCATCAATCGCCATGGAAGCGGCGATGAGTGCCTTGCGCTTCCCATTCGCAGTCTTGCCCCCGTACTTTCTGATGTACGCTGCTTTATAGAGGTCAGGACGCCGGAGCGCTAGGGAAGCAGTCAGCTTGCCGCTGTTGATGATGGCGGTCTCCTTTGGAGTAAGCTTAGTAGATACAAGGGCTGGGATGTTCTTGTCCTTCGCTACCTGCTTTATCAGCTTTACACCTGCTTTGGTGATCGTTTCAACGATTGAACCGCTTTCATTATCGTCGTCACCGGAATCAGACGAACCCGAATTGCTGCTCCCGGATGATTGACTGGTTATGGTCTCCATTCCTTCCTCATCGCTTACGATGCCGGTAGGCATCGGGCTTTCTGTACTCTTGTCGTTTACCGCCAGAATCTTGGGTGCGTCAGGGATCTCACCGCCGGCACTGCCCGAAGGCAGTTCGAGCTGCAGATTGTGCATTGCCCTTGTTAGCGAACAGCATAAACGCCCCTACACCGAGACCGGCCAGCAGCAGCATGTTTCCGCTGCCGCCCTTTGTTTTCTTGCTCATCGTATTGGTTTGATGAATTGGTTAGATGGATATGGCTTTTGGAAAAGCAGGCTGCTTCAGGTCCGGATTTATGCAAGGGCAGGAGCGAACTGTCCGTTACGGCCTCGCTTTTGCCGATGCTCCCGGCCTCGCCGCTGGAAGGCTGCGGCAAGTGTTGGCGGTATCACCGGCTCTTCCGGCAACGGGGCCGGCAGCGGTGGCAAAGGCGGCTGCCTGTTGTCATCGCCGGCCATCCGGCCAAACAGGGCAATAGCTGCCGGAAGAAGCATGTCCGGCCATCCGTGCGGGCCGGTGGCAGCGACCTGGTGGACGCTCATCAGGATGGCTACGAGATAACCTGCGACTGTGGTAAGCGGGCTGCGCCCGATAAGAAGTTTTTTCATTTTTTGAATTGGAAAAGGGATGGAAAGAAGGGCGTGATGATTACGCAGCCCGGCGCCTTACGGGACGCCCAGGGCTGCGGCTTAAATCACCTCAAGGTGTCTGGCTCCTCCGGCTTAGGACTTCAGGCTGATGGCGTTGTAGCTCTTGTACTCCGCCAGCACCATTACCGAGTTCCTGGTGCCGTCAAAGACCAGGTCTGCCAGCTTGGGGGAGAACCGGACGGCAAGCTGGTTGTTGCCGAGGCGGGTAGCGGTCCACTCATCGCTCATGGCAACTCCGTTGATGAACAGCAGCTTCGCCCTCAGCGACGGATCGCTGGCTGTCACGGCCGCTCCGGTTACCTCCGTCAGGGTCTCGCTGATGACAATCCCGGTGTCTGTAGCATTTTTCTTGTTCAGGTTATCTGAATTGCCGACAAAGCAGGCGGTGGAAGTGCCTTCCGTCCAGAAGATATTCGGAATAGAATCCCGGAGGTTTGCAATCCTGGAGGACGCGTCATCGGCAGCTGCGGCAATGGCTGCAGTCTGCGCGTTATCAGACAAGCCTTGCGCTGCACCTGACAGCGAATTCGTCAGGTTGGTGATAGCGTCGTCGGTGTAAGTGTTGGCTTCGTGTACGGCTGCTGTCTTCGCACTGTCTGCCTTGGCAGTCGCATCATTGCTTGCCGTGGTGGTAAGCTGGCTTACCGCCTCGTCCGTATAGCTGTTGGCAGCGCCGATGGCTTCGGTCTTCGCATTCTGGGCATGAGCGGTTGCCGTCTGGTCCGCATAGGCAGACATGTCGCCGCGAATGCCGGAGGCAAGCGCATCCATGTTGCTCTGGACATTACCGATGGCCGTGTCCACATAGCCCTGGCCGGTCTGGATAGCGTCCTGCTTTGCTTGTGCTACCTGCGTGAGCGACTTCGGTCTTCTCCGCCTTGCCGTCCACCTGGAGCAGCAGGGCGTTAATGGCGCTGTCCTCACCATTGAGCTTTACGGCAAGCTCATTGAGGGTGTTGAGCGCAACCGGCGCATTATCTACCAGCGCTGCAATCTGCGCATCGGCGTAAGCCTTAGCGGTAGTCAGCGCATTGGTGACATCCGTCTTTGCTTCCAGCGCGGTGCTGAGTGCCGTGTTGGCTACCCATTCGGGGACGCCCTGCGCGTTAATCTACGAGCACCTGTCCCGGCGCGCCCTGCGGCAGGGTTACAAGGTTTCCGAAGCTGTCGGAGAATACGATGCCGTTGATGGTTTGGCTTACAATCTGCCAGAGTTTTACTTGCGTCATTTGTGTTGACCTGGGTTGGTTTGGGTTTAGGAAAAAGGGTTTATGGGTGGCCTCCCACTGCCAAAGCCCGCACGGTTGTGCGGGTATGGCTCAAGAAGAAACAGGAGCGGGAAAGAGGCTTATATGGTGCTTATCCTTGCGGATATAGTTGCTGGCCGTCAATAGCCGGACGCGGTGTGGTATGCTCTGCGGTCTTGTAATCCACGATTACCGTTTCGGGCTGGCCGTTAGCCCCGAATGATAAACCCTGCAGGTACACCGTCTTAGGATTGGCTGCATTGTAGCGCCACTCGTACAGCTCTTTCTGGCGCAGACCGTTGCGGTAGACGTGGAGCGGAAAGGGATACAGTGGCGTGTAGGTAAGCTGGACTGCGGTCCCTGTGGTCAGGTTGATGAACTCATCTGTCCAAGGCACCGAACCATTCAGGGCTGCCTTTGCGCTATCCGACAGGACTGCTGTCAGGGGATTGGCTGCCGTACCATTGCCTGAGAAGATTATGTCCGCGCTATTGGTGGTCACTATTGCCAACAGGTCTGACAGGTTCACCGATACCGTGGTGCCGTCACTTTCCGTAAGCTGGAGGATGTAGGTATTGGCATCCGGGCGTTGCAGGACAGCACCTGTGACCTTTACATCAACTGCCAGTGCGGTCAGGTCGCAGCTCTTGACGAACTGTACGTTCTGATTGTTCGTATAGCGCAGGACAAGGGTATTGCCAAGAAGCTGAATGGAGTCAATGGTGTGTACGTCTCCGAACACATAGTCGGGGAAGGAGCTATTCCCATTACCCAGAAGGGCGGAAAGCAGGGCAAACTGAAGCTCGCCATTGATATCGGAGTTGAGGACGTAACCGTGGCCGGGGGCAGTTTGAATCTGTTTATCGGGGCGTATGCGTGTACCGGACATAAGTTGATTTGATGATTTGGAAATTTGATGATTTGATGATGCGTTGGGCAGGCGGGACTTTAGGCGGGTATGTCGTAAAGGGCTTCCAGCAGGTCGGTCTGATTAGCGCTTGTTCTTAGCGGGATAAGGAAGGCAATGGTTCTGCCGCTCTTGTTGTAGTCCACGCCCTGGCGCAGCTTTAGACCATTGAGGAAGACGAGACAAAGGCTTACCGGGGCGAATCCGAGTACGATCTCCTGCTGACCATTGACAAAGGGGAGCGCTTCATTGACCAGCTTTGTTGCGGAGGCTGATGGTATCTGGGTTATCTCGCCACCGCCCCTGCTCAGGTCTTCAAAAGAGGAGAGGTTATACACGTCCTCGCGGTTGCCGTCCGGGAAGCGGATCTCATCATTTGTCGGCTCACCGAAGGCATTTAGGATGTCAAGGAGCGTAAAGTCCCTGACCTGCCCGCTGTGCTGCGAGCGAAGTCTGAATCTACCATAAGTGAAGGGTTGGCTTTAGCTTTTGAATACCGGCATCTTGTAGCCTTTGTCAAATGCTTCTTTGAAATAAGGTGTCTGAAAGGTGAAGTCCGGCGAGGCGCTTACCCATCCGCGAACCACCTCGCCACTGCGCTTCTTCATCGTTGCTGGTGGCGCCTTTGTAGGTTGCCTGTTACCTTGTACAACACTTCAATGAAGGGAACATGATGCTTCGCATCTACCGCACTCTTGCCGGTCGTATAACCCACAAACTGTGAGGCCTTGCATAGCTCCAGGATATTGGACTTTGGGCGCGGTGATGTAGTTGCCCTCATCCCATGCAAACTTGATTTGGCTAAGCACTCCGCCTTGCACCGACGAAGCGTCGGGCGCGGAGCGAAGCAGCACATCTTTAAGTGCCCAGACCTTGTAGTTGGTTCCAAGCGCGTATTGCCTTGCGGATGCAACAGCTTTAGATGTTACAGTCCCGTTGGCTGAAACTTCAGTGGTTGTCCTGGCATTGTTATTCACCTGCCACATGAAAGCCTCAAAGTCCTTGCTGGAAAGTTCGGAGCGCAAGTCTGCCATTAGCTCATCCTGGTATAAGGCAGTGTAAGCCTTCTGGACAGATGCGAGGTCGGTAATCTTCGCCGCTGTAGACATGACGAGCTGTACATCCGTTCCATCCATACTCATAGGGATTGGCTTGCGCGGATTCATCGCCTGCCGAAGGAGCTGTGCCTGCTGTACTGCTGGGTTATTGGCTGTCTGCTGAAGGGTCGCTTCTTCTTTCCTCGCCTCGTCTGCTTTACGGACGCTGTTTATCAGCATCATCCCGCCAATGCCGAGAATACCTATGCCGATAAGAGATTGTGAGGTGTTCATAAGGAGGAATTGGGAATGGAGATTAGGGATTAGGCTTGCAGCTAAAGCTTGCTTTTGATAAGGGAGCGGACAAGCGGATTTGTTAGTGCTTTTTGCACGGCAGCCAGTTCTTCGGCGCTGAAAAAGGTGGCGATTCGGGAGAGTGTCTTTGCCGCATCGGTTGCCTGCTGTTCTGTTTCTGCATCCAGTGTAATCTTTACCGTGAATTGCTGCTTTAGGGTAGTAATGCTTCTATTGAAAATGCTCATGGCTTTGTTGATTGATTAGCTGCCGGTGTTTCGGCCATCAGTTGAGTTAAGAATGTGAATATTTTGTTCCTGTCTTTTTCCAGCCCGGCACACAGTAGGTGAAAGGCGCTGGCTTGTTGCGGTGTAAGCGTCCTGGAGAATTCATTGAGCATTTCTGCAAGCGCATTTACATCCTCGTCCGTAGGGTTTGCAACTGCCTTTGCAGCTTCACCAGCACCGGCGAGCATTCCTGCAGCCTGCGCCAGTGGTGTTCCCTGGAAGAGTGGAGCTATGCTCGGTAACACCGTACTCAGGATACCGGAATAGTATTCCATCTTCTTTTTAGCTTCCAGGGCTGCTACTAGTTCCGCCTTTTCTTCTTCCAAAGCGCTGTACTTTATCCGCAGCTCTTCCAGCTCCTTTGTCTGTCTTGCAAAGTCCTTTGCCTGTTCTTTGACTTCTACGCGTTTATCCACCAGTGCATTGAACTCTACTTCGCCAAAACCATTGAAGCCGTTGAGCCCCGACGGCTGTCCTTCAATCCCCTTTTGTTGCGCGCCATTATATAGGTCCGAGAACTTGCGGCGATAAATGGCCTTGCCGGTGCTTTCTTCAAAAATCTCAACGCTCATGGTATCGGCCTGCTCACTGCGTACATAGTCGCGCACCTGCTTTGAAATCTTCGTTACATCACCGCGTTCAATCCCGTTCTGCTTCTTGCCACCGCTCCAGAATTGCGCCGAGAAATACATCTCCTCATAACCCTGCTCGCTTAAGGCTCTTGCCTGATTTGTCAGAACCTTCGCAGCACTGTTCATTGCCTGGAGGTTTACTGCTGTGCTCATGTTTGGCTAATTTGGTTACTTAGGGATGATGTGGTAGAACAGGAAATTGAAAACGTCGTCGCGGGTGAGGTCTGTGCCGTCCGCCTTCTTATCCGGTAGGTTGATGTTGATGCGTCCGGAGAACTCCTCTACATTGTCGGCTGATACATTCAGCCCTTCTACCACTACGCTGTTGGTGTCGGAGATGATGCTGGTTCCAATAGGCAGGGATGCTTTGTTGAGCAGGAACAGAAATTGGTTTTGAAAGTCTAGCTGCCGTTCGCCGCCCTCCTCGCCGGTCAGGGTAAAGTCGTATTGTGATTCGTAGTCCACCTCAATGCCGCGTTGCTTCATCTGGCGGTGGATATAGGTTAGCTGCTCTATCATGGTCTAGGTCTTCAGGTTGATGTCGCCAATGCACTTCAGGTAGATGGCTACGATATAGCCGTCGTAGTTGGATGCATTGGCAGGGTTTACGATTCCGATGTCGATGGGCTGACTTTAGCGTTGTCAAAGAATAGCCCGTCGTAATGATTGGCCGTGCCCGCCCCGTCCCCGTCGCCGCCGTACTGAAGAATGATTCCACCGCCATCGCTTCCGCCGCTTACCACAACGCCTGGAGTTGTCTGTGGCGTAGGCTGCATTGAGTGCCGTATGGGTATTGCAGCTCGTTGTTGTAGGTGCCGGTTATCATGCTGCCGCCCTGAATAGGCACGTCCAGCTCCTGATAGTCGTCGTTGCTGTCCACCCAGGGGCGCTCATAACGAACATCAAATACACCCAGCGGTCGCTTGCGATTGTTTACGTCCAGTGTGAACCATCCAATGCGCGGAATAATATCGGCGGTGATTCTTGGCACTATCCGCTCAATGCCGGAGCAATACCTGCACTGGATACCGACAATGCGCGACAGGTGCAGGGGCAGCCTTGTGGAAATATCCACCGGCAGATAGGGGTTACGCACCCTTGCGCGGATTGTATGGTAGAAGTATTGTGGCATTGAGCGGGATGGCTTTATAGGGGCTGAGGTTCTTAGCGTGCGGGATGGACAGGCAGCTCATCGTTGGTCAGCCAGAGCTGTATCTGCACATCGTAGGGGTAAATCACGGTATTCGGATTCGCAGTCTGGGCGGCGTTGGGTGTTGCAGGCAGGAAGTCGTTCACACCAAGCACGCCGGAAATTGCTTGTCCATTGGCAGTAAGGAAAGGGTTGATAGCACCGTCCGTATATCGTCCGTTGATGATGCTGCCGCCTGCATCCACCACTTCCTCAAACTCAAAGAATCGCTTATTAGGTGGCACATTGGGCCCGCAGGTCAGCATCCGCACTTCATGGTCGTCCTTGAAGACTTCCTTGTTGTTGCAGGTGAGACCAAGCGTAGAGCCAATTTCAGCGATTGCCTGCGGGTATATTACCCGGATGCCTTTGACACGCTTAAAGCTCTTTTCGCTGTCCACGTTGAAGCGGATGGATGCGCCGGGGCTGTTTACGCGAATGCGGATGTGCTGCCAGAAGTGATTTTTCATTGTCTGAGGTTTAGTGGTGGTTCAGCAGAGAGAAGGGATATAGGGGCTGTCCGATTTTAGGTTATGCCTTGACTACTGAGGAGCCGATGAACACAGCCTTTAGCCAGCTACGCTCCGGTGCGGGCTTTCCCCACTCCAGGTTCATCTCAAAGACCTGCTGGTCACGCAGCAGCTTCGGGTTATCCAGAACAAATGTGTTCTGCACTACGCGGGCATTGCCCTTTGTGTTGAATGCCTCGCAAGAAGTCACCGGGATGATGGTCGTGTTATTCGCCTTCAGCTCGAACTCACCATTGCGGATGAAATCGGGCAGCAGGTCAAAATTTACTCCGAAGGGGTCTGTAACGCCGGGGTCGGAGATGCCGTACATCAGGCGCAGGCCATGCAGCAGGAAGAAGTTGCCCTTCTCAAACTTTGCCGAGGAGATGGAGGAGAAACCGACAACCTTGTTGTCATCGTCACGGAACATCTTAATGTTCTTGGAGCCGTCCAGCGCCTTCACCACGTATGGGTAGGTGTCGGTGATTTGCAGGCTCTGGTTTGCAAGGCCGGCCTGTATGTCTTTGGGAAGAAGGCCAATGCGCTTTTCCATTTCACGGCGGGAGCCGGAGGAAGTGGAGTTCGCGCCTTTCATGCGGCGGAACAGCTTTACTTTTTCTGCAGGTGCTGCGGTCTCAACAGCGTTGAGGAACTCGCCTTCGGTCATGGCACCAAGCAGGCTTACATCGGAATCGGCAACTGCGCCGAGAGAGAAATTCATGGGTTGATAGGTTGGGTGTTGTTTGGGTTTACAGGGGCTGGGATTGGGGATGGTCAGGGCATAGCAAGGGCTTACGGGCGCTTAATTGCCCTGTTGCCACCGCAGCCTTGTTGGTTAGATTACTTAGAGGATTTGCGCGTCCTCAATGCCGAGCATTCCGGCATCGTCGCGTGACTCACCGAGGTATGCAGGCGCATCTATATAGTGGCCGCTGGATGATGCGGGCGACTGCACTTCGCCAAGCTCCGGGAAGGCGAGGTGACCGGATGAATCGCGGTACACCCAATCTTCATTCTGCGCAATTGCAGAAGTGGGTGTAAGTCCGAGGTGCTCATCTTCCGGTGCGCCGAGACCTTGGAGCATGGTGGCATTAGGGGCCATTGCTTTTGCCGTGCGCACGGCACCGGCTGCACCAATTCCGGCTGCTACCTGCTTGATAGTTGGGTTGTGTCCTTTGATAGATGTTACTGCGCCAATTGCCGCGACAGCAACGGGAGCCATCAGGCGCTTGGGCAGCTTGGAAGACGAATCCACCTTCAGCGCCTTTTCTGCAGCATTGACAAGCGGCGGTGCCTGCTACGAAGCCACCGGCGACTTTGGCGACCATCATCAGCTCGTCGGTCATGGCTTTCTTGGAAAGCGATTTGGTTTTAGATTTTGACATGAGAATTTATAGGGGTTATGGTTTATGTACGGGCTGGCAATTAGTGCAGGCGGTGAACAGGAACTGTTCTTGCGTACTCGCCGGCTTCGTCTTAGGTGGGGCCCGGTGATGTGTATGCAGGCTTCCGAGCCCTGCAACGGCCGGCGAGCCTCGTCCCACGCTTTCGGTGGACTTGTAGAGCAGGTAAGCGCCGCCGGCAGTCAGCGCAAGCGCAATGCCAGGATTGCCACGAAAGAAGTCGCCGACGCCCCCGAATATGGAACCAAGCCCTTCCATACCGCTTTCACCTCCTTGGCACTTCTTCGGTTGGCGTGTACTTCCTCCGCAGGCATGGCTTCAGTCGCGTAGTCAGCGACTCTTGGTCTTCACCTGACTGCTGGTAAAGCTGAACGCCTGTTTCGGCAAGTGTTCCCTGCGGTCTCCGTCCGGTGCGTAGGTCCATGCTTTTCACCCGGCTTGATCAGGCCAGCTCTTTTTCAGCACGTCCATCACCATTTTGATGAACGGAACGGCTGCTGCAAGGCCGGCAGCCAGTGGTGCAACGCCAAGCTGCCCAAGCCCGTTCAGCTTCCCTTTCTTCGCGCCAAGAATAGCCTTGCGCATATTCTCCGCTTTGCCGCCGAGCTTGGTGAACTTCTTTTCCACCTTGCTCTACCGCGCGCTTTGCGGCGGCTACCTGTTGCGGCGAGATGCGCTTAGCTGCTATCTGCTGCGGCGTGGCGTATGCCCACTTCATCTTCTCACTCATCTTGCCGATGTTGAGCTTCAGGGCAAGCAGGAAGCCATTTCGGATAGCGATCGTGGCGGGATTGAAGCGGACAAGGGCTTTGCCGACGTTTATCTTCTTCACAGCCTTCTTGATGCCGGAGAAGAACTTGGAAGGCTTCTTCTGCTTGCCCTTTGCGCGGCCAAGACCGGATAGGATTATCTCGTGAGCATCATCATCACCGTATAGCTCAGCCTCATTAGTGCCGGTAATCTGCACAGCATTGAAAGCACCAAAGCCTGCAAGCGTGTTGAGGGCTTCCTCATTCTTTTCAAGCTGGCCGAGGGCTTCGTCTCGCTTATCGGTGTACCAGTATTGAATGGCATAGTCCAGCATTCGGATGGTGTCGGATGGATTGCCGCCTGTTGCCTGGATGAACGCTTCCGGCGCAGCTTCAATCGTCTGACGGGTAGCAATGAGAAATTTGTAGAGTTCATGTTCGTAGTGTGGCCCATTAGCATCTTCGCCCGTACTGCCGATGGATGAGAGTGGCATCATCAAATCCCATCAGCACGTCCATTGCAGTAAGTTGGCTGCGTTCTGAACTATCGGGACCGGACAGCACAGCGATGTTGATTCCTGACAGGCTCATTTTGTAGTCTTTTTTAGCGGTGTAGGGTTTTTCGTAGTCGGCTCGGGCAAGCACAGCATCAATCGTCCAGTAGCCGTTGCTCAGGCTCTTGCCGTCTTTTGGCACCACGACATAGACATGCTGCCATGTAGGTTGACTGTATCGGGTGACGCGCAGGTAATGCGGAATGCCGAGATTGACAAGAATGGAGGAAGCAGAAGATGGAAAAGCAATCGCAGTCAATGCCGTTATGACGCTCTGCCCAGCTTCGTGCCGGTCGGCGTAGCTGCTCCAGTCCTTGCTTGTCCAGCTTGTACTGGATGTTGTGGTACAGAAAATCCCAGATTGCTTGAATGGTCGCTTCTGACCCTACACGTTGAAGGAGCTGGGCAATTTGTGTGGTATCGCCGGAGTAGGTGTGGATGACCCGTTCCATGAGCTTCAGGGTATCGTCAACCTCACCGTCTTCAAAGACGATCTTGTCCTCGTTCTGAGGTTTCTTAAAGTATTGATTGTACTTCGCCCCATCGGTGCGCAGCACACGCTGGCCTGCGCTGATCTCGCGGTCGTCGGGACGGTATTGGATAGTGCATGATGGTTCGTAGTTTGGGTATAGGACTGGCTTGTCTGTTTGTCTATAATCAGAGTACGCGAGCGGCGGGCAGCTTTACGAAAAGGCGAATCGGCGTAGAAGGAAATCTGCGCTTCAATCGGCACCTTGATTTGCGAGATAGCTGCCTGTGCTGCGGTCTGCAGGGACTGTCCCTGGAAGGCTGCAAACAGTCCGGTCAGGTTGATGCCTTTGAAGACGGTCATGGCGCTGGTGAGCGGAATCTTTATCAGGATGTCCCCGATAGAAGAAACCTTTTGCGCCGCTACCTTGAACATCTTGCCTTCCGCATCCGATTCGCCGACGTACTGGCCTTTGGAGGTAAGAATGACCACAGGCTTTGAAATGGTAACGGTGCTCTTTGTCGGGTTGTTGATGGCAACGCCAACTGCGATTGTCAGGCCGCTCAGGTTGAGCTGATGCACTCTTACGCTGGTGATGCGGGTAGTGATGTTGCCTGCCAGCGCATTCAGTTGGAAAGCGCGGTAAGCAAGCAGTCCGCCGCCTGCAAGAATGCCGATTGTAAGAAGCTTATTCATCGCACTACCTCCCGTGTTTTCCACCTGGCGTAGCAGAGCTTCACCTTCTTATGTGTCCAGCTTATTGTTTCCTTAGCGAGGTAAGCGGCTATGGAAGACAGGGCGGCATAGGATGCCACAGTCAACGAGCCGGTAAAGGTGACGTTGAGCAGGTGCGGAGTCGCAATTGCTTTTGAGATGCCCCCGATAACCCCGGCAGAGGTGCAGACCATTGTGCTGGAATGCTCGGAGTAGAGGTAGGTTGAGAGAGGATTGTGTGCCATTTGCGAGTGCAAGATGGCCCTGTGCAGAGACGGCTTATCCCTCAATGGTCGCCTATGGTTCTGTATGGTCGCTTACGGTTGTCTATGGTCTTGTATGGTCGTCAACTGTCGCCAGAAATGGGGGCTGAATTATGGTTCTCCGAGGTGCTTTACAAGCACTTCAACTACTGCCGGCGCCATTACGCGGCTACCTGGATTAAAGCCGCTTGCAGCTAGTTGCTCCGGCAAACCCTGATAAGCACGAATGAGTCTGCGTAACGCCTTTGCAGCGCTCTCAGGAGTATTTGATGGGAAGTATAATTGCGCCAGCTCGCGAAAGCCAAAGGTGCGGATAATAAAGTCTGTTTGCGGGGTATTTTGCTGCTTCCTCATGGCGGTATTTTCTTGGAAAGGGCGCAAACTATTGGCGCTGCTCCATCCAAAAAAATGTCGTCACGAGCGCTGGCGGATGATGGCAGATGCTGCCACTTCCTGCACAAAAATTCTTTTGCCAATCACAAATCCTTACTGCGAATTGCCTTTCCACGAACGGAATAGAAGCTTTTTGCCTTTTGTAGAACATGGTTGCCAATCGGTAGAATATTATTCCTCCGAATTGCCATCTCTTCTCTTTTTTCTTGCCCCAAAATATTCCCGGCTGTGCCTCTTCGGGAACGAGCAGCATCAGAAGCCACATGTAGCTATTGAATAGCACGAAGGGAATTGCTTCTTTTGGGAAAGTGATGGAGCCTGACCCATCCGATTTGCACTTTTCGCCCTGCTTGTATGTATGAATGTTGTTTGCCCGATGATTTTGTCGCCTGAATTTGCCGTGGCCTTCTGCTATTCAGAAAATCAAATCGTTTCCACTAATAAAATGCCCGATGAATGATAGACAGCCATAGCATTGGAGCCATTGCGAAGGGACGATGCCAACAGCCAAATAATGTTCACGCGTACAGTAGTTAAAACGAATGCAATTGGCGCTCGTTTGGGAATAAGGCTTGTCGCGCCCGGATAGTTTCGCTGCTTAACCAACACACACCTCATGAAAAAACTTGCACTTCTCACCGCACTGCTTGCCATTCTTTCATCTGCATCCTTCGCGCAGGACGCTGCCGGCACCGGTCTTCGCCTGCCTACGCAGAAAGGCAGCTCCTTTATTGGCTCCAATCTGTTGCTGGCGCAGCTTGGCAACGACGGTTTCGTCGCCGACAGGAGCCTGCACTACAACATTGGCGTAAGCCCACGCTATAGCCGCTTTGTTACAGACCGCCTTGCTCTTGGTCTTGAGCTAAACGCCAGTCTGGACGGCTACACAAAGACACCTTACCGTGCATTATTCACCAACATCGGCGTTTTTGGAAGATATTATTTTGGCGAAGCTGCCAACAAGCAGGGTGTGCAAAACAAGCTGCGCTTCTTTTTGGAAGCCGGCGCGGGCTACGGCCATGTTTTCAACCGCTATATCAATACAGTCAACAACGTAGATGAGATAGCCAACTTTGATTACAACACCTATAATTTCCACGTTATGCCTGGCGTGAATTACTTTCTGAGCCGCAATGTGGCGCTGGAAGGCGGGCTGAATTTCTCGCGGTCGCATTCTGCGATTGATGAGCCTCACCTTCGCGACAACTTTAATAATCTTAGCCTGAGTGTGGGACTACAATTCTTCTTTGGGCGGAAGTAACTCCATAGTCCTGCCTTCCCTAGATCAAAAGAATCAGCTTCCCTATTTGCCAGAACGGTTGCTTCTGACATGTTGAGGTTAGGTGCGACTATAAGGCTACGCACATGGTCTCTTAATTGCCAGCAACACCATATACCAGTAGTCTGTTTATCAGTACAACTAATGCGAAAATGCCTATCCATAAAGGTTGAATCCTATTTATAGAGGCGAGGTCGTGATTCATGCTGTCCGTAGAATAGTCTGTTGATATTCCTTTGCTAAACCCCCACATGAGGCAGAAAGGACTGCACAGAGGATAAATAAGACTGAGCGTGGTTGGCGTAGGCAGATTAAGTATCACAGTCACGACAATGCCGATAAATAGAGGATAGCGGATAAGAGCACCCAAAAAATTACGTTTCTGCTGCCAGTCAGCGGCAATCTCAGCCGTTCCCATCTCCACAAAATACCTAATTAGCTTTCGCATTATAGCATAAAGCACAAGACCGGCAAGAACAGCGATGGAAATGGTCAACCACAATGGCCACCCCAACGCTTGGAAGATGAAGCCTGTGTCTCCATAAGTAAAGAAAGGTGCAATGACAAGGTATCCGAAAAAGGCGATGTAGCCAAAGGCAGACAGGTAAAGACAAAAGAGGAAATACATATTCCGTTTCCTGGATTTACTACAGGTAAGATGGAATATTACTCCGATAAACAGGCTCATTATTGCGACCCGCACCCGCCACGAACAGAGCATAAAGCCCCGGCATGAGTGCAGGAGCGTGCGCAACAGAGTTGTGATATAAAATGGTACCCTTTGCATGTACAACGATTCCTGCGATAAAATGGCCGAGCTCATGCAAAGTCATCTGTGTGACGGTAGCAATAATGAAGAGCAAGGCTAAGTTGATAGTGATGTTTTTGTAGCTGCGCATAATTGCTTTTGCTTCTTTTAGCTGCCCTTGTCAACAAATATACCCCTACCAAACGGCAATTGGCCTCCCGTGACCTGCGCTAAAAGATTGCCGTTGGACCTACGCGTCAGCATGCGCACGGCGAAGAGCTACGCGGAGACGCTGTGCGGGAAGCGGCGGACGAATGGTTTCTTATGGTCTGACCTGTACAGCGTCTCGCTGATTACCAGCACAATAAACATATTCAGTAATTTCTTTCCCACCATATAGGCACAGGTAAAACCAATTTTCCTGTGCAAATCCTGTGCGAATAATTTTCTACCTTAGGAGGGCGTATGACTATCAATGTGACAGTTGCGCTTGATACGTGCTACAAGAAGAAAGACGGCACTTATCCAATCGTTCTACGTATGACACGTGATGAGAGGACGCTTGCCATTCCAACAGAATACAGCATCCCCGAAAAGGATTGGGACGCCAATAAGCGCAAGGTTAAAAAATCCTACGCGGGCGTTACATCCGTTACCCGATTGAACAATCTGTTGGACGCGCAAAAAACGTCTCGCTGATAAAGGTTTTGATTATCCTCGGCTTTCATAAAGACAGTTTCAAAAAAGACAAGAAAGGTGCCCTCGAAACAGGACAATTAATGGCAGGAAAAACTTTTGTCCCTCATGGCAATAGGGGATCGGCGTCTACTATCCTAAATGAGATTGGAAAATTCAAGCCGGATGTCATTGAACGCCAATTGGCGCATATTGACGGCAACAGTGTTCGCGCTGCCTATAACCACGCTGAGTATTTGGATGAACGCATAGAGATGATGCAGTGGTGGGCTGACTATTTGGACGAGGTAACTATTATTAAGAACATTTCGTCTTGAATAGGAGGTGGATACTAATATTCTCGTTTTTTAAAACAAATGGATATAACCTCACAATTTCATAATAATATTATTTTAAACCTGTGTAGTCCAAATAATGGCAATCTGCGCTCATAATTGTATCACCATATAACATCTTTAATATTGAATGGAAATTCGGGTCATATTTAACGAGAGCGTATCTATTATTTATACTATTGTAAATTCCATCTGGCTTTGGCGCATATCCGCTTACGTTGAAATAAATTTGTGTACCAACAGCAAAATATTCTCCAACATTTGTAATAGCGTATGTACTATCCCACAAGCCTTTCTCTACAGCTGCGTCATAAGCTTTTATCACATCTAATCTAAATTTTTCATCATGTTTTGAATAAATAGTCCAAATAGCATGTGCAAATTCGTGAACTAATAGGCTCTGATTGTAATATTTATCTTCTATAAGACAAAGGAGATTCTCCTCACTTACACTACAAACGCGTATCGTTGATGTTGGACCTAATCCTCTAGCTCTAAAATTCCAATCAGGAAAAATTGGAAACTTTCTATTCAATGACCTATATTCAGGTATATCAGTTAAATTCTCATTTCTTTGAATTATTACTATTTTAAGACCAAAACTTCCTAAAAAAGATTGAATAGCAGGACAATTACTAGCATAGTTCCTATAATACTCTTTGCCCTTCTTATGGCTTCATCTTCCACTAGATTAGAAGATAAAATGACAATATTATTTGTAATTATTATCTTTTTATAAAAAGTATCTAAATGAGGTGGTTGGTAAAAACCCTCGGAAGCAACTTTAGAATTCTTTTTTACCATACTTAACGGGTAGCATCCTTGTGTTGCAATCAACAAACACAAGGCATATTGTCTAAGCCAGTTCATGCCCAGTCACCTCCGCCGTCATCACCATATCCCGTTATTACTGGAGGTGGAGGCGGTGGAGGCGGTGGAGGCGGTGGGTCAACTTCACCGCCTTCGTCACACTTTGTGCATGGCACTATCTCCTCAACGTTACACGTTTCAGACATTGGGTCACAACCTAGATTTTCTAAAATGCACCAATCAATAGTCTCACAATGATCAGATTGTTTACAACCAAGTTGGGTTCCACCAGAATTAGGTGAAGTATTGCCTTGGTTATTAGGTGTTCCAGTGTTTCCGGTACCTCCAGTATTATCGATTTTATATTGATTACAGAATTCTACGGTCGTCCGATTGCAAAAAAACCAATTTGTGGGTATGTCAAACTGTAATAAACCACATTTAGAAGCAACAAAATCATTAAGAAGGCACATAAAATATTAATTTATTGGAGATATTTTGTACTTTTCCTTATATATGATATTATCGCTCCGCAAAGCCGCGTCTAATTTTTTAATGCCTATAGACTTAACTATAATGGCGATAATGCTCAATATATATTTACATTGCTGTTCTGAAGGCATTTTCATTTTACTATTTGAAAACAATGTAAAGAATAATGTGGACCAGCATATTCTCCGTCCCCAACAAGAATTGCATTTTGAATTACCATGCGTTATTTGAATATCGCGCATAGCTAATAAGCTTACCTCATATTCTTTAGCATTAAAAATGTATTTTTTTATTAGATTTATATAGAATATTAAACTAAACGAATTCACATTAGAGGGCTGGTTAGTCTCGTGAGTATAATCGTATAAATCTTGTTTTTCCAGTTCATTATTCCAATCTAAATAAAGTGCCAATTGAACTTTCGCTTGTATGTTTGATTTAATGCCTATCAATTCTTGACTATTAATTCGAATTAACTCATGGTCTCTATTAGAAGGCTCATTATCGAGATAACTGACGGAATTTGCAACGATAGTTGTGTCGTTTTGACTATCAAAATAATTTGTCGAATGGTTAAATATGATTATTGATATTGAATTGTTCAGTGATTTTGCCTTCACCAAAAAATTAATCTCGTCAATATCATCTCCAATATATAAAAAAACGACAGAGCTATTATTAAAGGTTAATAGGTCGGCATTTATACTAAATTGGGCGCGATTAAATGCCCTATCTAATATAACTATTGATTGATAGTTTTTAATTGTATTATTTTCAAATGGCAGATGTAAGTTTCAAGCGCATGTTCTTCCCTATCAATATATTTACCAAAGAAAGGTAGATATTTATTGCTTCTTTTACTATAAATAATCTTCTTGCCGTCATGTTCAAATTCAAAAATCTCTCCCAATGAGACCAAATATTTTACTATCAAATCTATATTCATAAATAATTATAACTTTATCAAGTTCCTCTCTTCAGAATCTAATTTGGATAAAACATACATTGCTCCCTTAACATATCTTTTTATTTTAGAGCAATGCTCAGGGTTGACGTTATTTATATCACCCATAGTTACCTCATTATCATGAATGCAACCTCTTCCGCCGCAATGGTAACGTGCCCAACAATTAGAGCATACTGGATGAGTTTCGGTATAATTGTGGGTATAGGTATCCCTAGATGAATTTGGAAAATCGTCCAAATTGCCCATTTTAAATTTATCGTTACCAACGAAGCGATGGCAAGGATATATTGAACCGTCAATGGAAACACCAATCATTCCTTTACCAACCCCACACGGATGCAATATTTTTTTCTTGCTTAACAAAACCGATATATGCTGTTGCAAGGGATTATTTCGAAATCTTTCAAGTGTTTTTTTTGTTTTTATTGCATTCAATAATTCATCTGTTTCATTGTCAATATTTGACATGATGCTTACGTTTTGAGCCTCATCAATTCCAGCAACGTCTCGTTGTTCAAGTGCGTAATTAGATAAAGTGGCAACTACAGCTGTAGCGTT
>CAWAID010000004.1:0-510580 GCA_963782125.1 uncultured Bacteroidota bacterium | reverse complement strand
CACCAGCACGACGGCGCCGCACGCCACGAGGGTGATCATGCCGATGATGCCGGCGCGTGGGATGTCGCCGGACGGGTCGCGCGCCTCCTCCGCGGCGAGCGGCAGCTCCTCGATGCCGAGGAAGAACCACATCGCGAACGGCAGGGCGGCCAGCAGCCCGGAGATGCCGAACGGCATGAACGACCCCGTCACCGACGTCGTTGAGGTTGCCGAAGTCGACGGCCCCTGGCTATGGCGAGCACCGCGAAGAGCAGCAGGATGCCGATCGACATGACCGCCACGATGATGGCGAAACGGAACGACGCTCCGGCGCCGGCGGAGTTCAGCGTCACGAAGTCGTGTAGAGGACGACCCACCAGATCCACATGTGTCCGGACAGGTCGAGGCCGATGAGCTCGTCGGTGACGGCGTTGGCGTAGCCGGCCGAGAACAGCACGATCACGCCGGTCGTGAAGACGTACTCGATGGTCTCCGCCAGACCGGTGACGAAGCCGCCCCACGGTCCCATCGCCGCTCGTCCGAAGGAGTACGCGCCTCCGGTGTGCGGCATGGCGGCCGACATCTCGCCGATCGAGAAGAGCATGCCGAAGTACATGACCACGATGATGAGGCTGGCGACGACCATGCCGCCCCCCACCCGGCCTCGGCCAGGCCGAGGTTCCATCCGGAGAAGTCACCGGAGATGACCGCGGCGACTCCGATGCCCCACAAGCCCCAGAACCCCGCGGACGGCTGGACGGGAACTTCTACAGGGCCTTCCATCACTGTGACTACAGATACTACAGCAGGAAACATAACGGTGAAGGCCGTGAATGGCTGCGGTTCTTCTATAGCGGCAACAATGGCGGTAACTATTATCAACTCGCTCAGCAACGTCGGCACCATCTCATCATCGGCGCCAGGTGGCGTTTACTGCTCAGGTGTTTTGTACAATTTCTCCATCAATCCGGTTCCTGGTGCAACATCATATCAATGGCAGCTTCCAGCAGGCTGGAGCGGCACTACAAGCGGCACTTCTATTCAGGCATTTGCCGGTGGCAGCGGTGCGGGACAATTAAAAGTAACAGGGTATGCGAGCTGTGCTACATCGCCAACCGCAAGCCTGAATACCAGTGTGATATCCAGCGTAACTCCTTAGGTAACAGTTACACCTCCGCCGGCACTCTGCCAGGGCGTGCCCGCTACCTTTACCGCAACCGCAATTAACGGCGGTAATGCTCCTACCTACCAGTGGCGGAAGAATGGGGTGAATGTCTTCAGCGTCGGCAATACTTACAGCGATGCAACGCTGAACTCCGGAGATGTAATTTCTGTACGCCTTACCTCCAATGCCACCTGCCGCTTTGTTGATACTGTAAATTCTACTGCTATTACGGCTGCTATTACACCTTCCGTAATGCCCGGTATTTCTATCAATAGCACACCTGTCGTCACAATCTGTGCGGGAAATACGCTGAATTTCACGACGACTATGACAGGTGGCGGCACATCTCCGCAATATCAATGGTTTGTCAATTCGCTGCCGGTAGCAACAAGTGCAAACTGGAGCAGTTCAGCATTCAATAACGGCGATACGGTTACCGTGAAGCTGACCTCAAACGCAGCTTGCGCAATTGCCAATACTGTATCTTCCAATAAAGTTGGCATTAAGGTAAGCCCACTTGTATCTCCTACGATCTCTGTTTCGGCCTCGTCTACGATTGCCAATGGCCAACAGGTTGACTTCACTGCCACGCAAAGCGGCGGCGGCACCACCCCAGCCTATCAATGGCTGCTGAATGGCGTGGAAATCGGAGGTGCAACAAGCAGCACGTACAGCTCTAGTAACCTGGTATCGGGCGACCATATTTCTGTGCGGATGGTAAGCTATGACGCTTGTGCTTCTCCCGGTGTTATTACTTCAAGCGATGTTGTGATGAACAGCACGGTGGGTATCGCAAATCTCGGCGGCTGGCAAGGCCTTGGCCCTTTATCCTAACCCTACAGTTACAGGTCTGCTCACAGTGTCTGCTGCCTGGACTGGGAACCATAGCATTTCAGAACATGTGACTATTGAGGTAGTGAACACGGTTGGTCAGAGTGTATATCGTGCTAACGTGGCTCCCGGCAGTACGACCAAGGGCATGTGGCGTTACAATCTGAACCTGCCGGAAAACATTCCTGGCGGCCACTACATTCTGCGTCTTGATGCGGTGGAAAGTGGGATGAGAGCAGCGCTTCCGTTTGTCCTCAGCAGATAATGATTGAATCCGATCTTTACATAAAGCCCCGGCATGCAGATGCCGGGGCTTTATTTATTTAGCTTGAGTGCCTGTATGCATATTGTAAAATTCGGTGTAGCTGCGTATTTAGGCAAAGCATCATGTGTAGATTTGTCAAATCTTAGCTTATAAAAAATAGCTTGCGCTCATCGCAGGTTATCATTTAATCAATATCTTTCGTCTTTCCTTTAAGGATTATTATGAGAAAAGCACTTTTACTCGCTCTTTGTCTTATCACTGCTTTTGCTTCCAAGGGGCTCAACCTGCTTACGGAAAGCTTTGACAATACCACTTTCCCACCCACGGGGTGGACAAGGACTTCCTCCGGCACACTGACCTGGGCCAGGCTTACGGCGGGAGTATTCCCGTCTCAAAGTCCGCATAGCGGAGCCGGGGAGGCGAATTTTAACTCATGGTATGTCAGCAGCGGCAGTGCCGACCTGGTAACACCTGCTATCAGTTTTGTAGGTGGCACCGGCATTCAGGTTTCGTTCTGGATGTACCGCGACAACGGCTATCTGTCCACCGCCGATAAGGTGGATGTATATGTAAATACTTCGGCAACCTCGACCGGGGGTACGCTGCTGGGTACCGTCAATCGTGCAACGAATCTTACACCAACTGTATCAGCCAACGGCTGGAACCAATACACATTTGTTGTCCCATCTACATTTACTACAGCTACTAACTACATTATCTTTAAAGGTACTTCTCAATTTGGCAATGATATCTTTATTGATGATGTGTCAATTGATAATCCGGTCTGCGGTGGCACGCCGTTACTTCCCATTGTAACATCTGCCCCTATTTCTCCTTCTGCTCCGCTTTGCAATAGCTCTACAGTGATAAGCGCGTCAGACCCTAATCAGCCGGTATCCGGCATTACTTATCAATGGCAGTCTTCCAGTTCGGCAACTGGTCCCTGGGCAAATGTTGTCAGCGGCAGCAATGCTACCACGCTTACATACACCACGCCTGTACTTGGCAGCACCACTTATTTTCGCATTGGAGCTTACTGCGTGAATAGCGGAGTTACATCTTATAGCGCACCGTATACAGCGCTGACCGGTGCCCCACAACCAGGCACGATAAACGGCCGGCCAACTGCCTGTGCGGGGGACAGCACTACCTACAGTGTGCCAAATACAAGCGGCACAACTTATAGCTGGACCCTGCCTACGGGCTGGAGCGTGTATCCGGGCACACCAACTAATACCAGCTCCCTAAAAGTGGTCATGGGCGGGGCCGGTACTATCTCTGTTACCGCTACTTCATCTTGTGGCGGTCCTTCCGTTGCACGTACCATGAGCATACTTCAAGGCTCTGCACCGGGCACTCCTTTAGCAATTAACGGATTTAATTCAATCTGCTCTTATACAACACAAACCTATAGCGTCGCGCCAGTTGTTGCTGCTAATTCGTACGTCTGGACGCTGCCCAACGGCTGGACCGGCACGTCTAACGGACCTTCCATCACGGTTAACACAGACACGACTTCAGGCAATGTCACGGTCAAGGCGGTAAATGGTTGCGGCAGCTCTACCGCTGCAACTCTGGCCGTAAATGTGATTAATTCGCTGCCTAACCCGGGCGTTATTACCTCGTCCGCTCCGGGCGGCACTTATTGCTCCGGTTTTCTGTACAATTTTTCAATTACCCCTGTGCCGGGCGCCACTTCTTACCAATGGGTATTGCCTACAGGCTGGAGCGGAACTACAACGGGCACTTCTGTCCAGGCCTTTGCCGGCACCGCAACTGGCCAGATCAAGGTTACTGCGTACGTTAGCTGCGCTACATCACCTACTTCCAGCCTGAATACGCCAGTGACGTCTTCGGTCAATCCTCAGGTGAGTGTAAGTGCGCCGGCAGCCCTGTGTCAGGGTGTGCCTTCTACATTTACCGCAACCACCTTGAATGGCGGTACAACTCCTGTTTACCAATGGCGGAAAAATGGTGCTAACGTATTTAGCATCGGTAATACTTACACCGATGCAACGCTAAATACCGGCGACGTTATTTCTGTGCGGCTCACCTCCTCAGCAACCTGTCGTACGGTTGATACGATTAACTCCACGGCGATTACTGCTAACATCACGCCGTCCGTTACGCCCGGCATTTCTATCAATAGCACGCCGGTAGTACGCATCTGTGCCGGTACTACACTCAATTTTGTTACTACGGTTACCGGCGGCGGTACTGCCCCGTCTTATCAATGGTATATCAACACATTACCAGTTGCGAGCAGCCAGAATTTCAGCACGTCCGGTCTTGCCAATGGCGATACGGTCAGTGTGAAACTCACCTCCAACGCAGCCTGTGCTACCGTAAATAATGTCAGCTCTAATAAGGTTGGCATTGTAGTCAATCCCCTCGTCACACCTTCCATCAGCGCTACTGCCAGCAGCACCATTGCTGATGGCAGCGATGTGATGTTTACAGCCAGCCAAAGTGGTGGCGGAGCAAAGCAGGATTATCAATGGCTCCGCAACAACGTAGAAATCGGCGGCGCCACTGGTACCACATTCAGCTCTAATAAGCTTATTCCCGGCGACCGCATTTCTGTCCGCATGTTGAGCTACGATCCGTGTGCCAGCCCGGGCGTGGTTACGTCCAATGACATAATTATGGGCGGCGCGCTTCGTGTAGGCAATACGAGTGCGTGGCAGGGCACGCTGTCATTGTACCCGAACCCAAATACCGGACGCTTTTCAGTGAATGCGGCGTGGACCGGAACGCATAATGCGACAGAACGCGTAGCTATTGAAGTGCTTAATGCTGTTGGGCAGAGCATCTATCATGCTGAAGTGGCACCGGGTAATAGTGTTAAGGGCGAATGGCATTATGATGTGAGCCTGCCGGAAACCACACCTGCCGGCCAGTATATCCTGCGGCTTAATGCGCCGGAAAGTGGCATGCGTGCCGCAATACCACTGATTCTGAACCGATAGAGACAATATTTATAACAAAAACCCCGGCTCGCGCCGGGTTTTTTATTTGCAATAAATGGACTTCTGCAAATTTTTTAGCCGTAAAAAGAATAATTTAAACATGACTTTTCGCGGTTAATCGGCGGTTAAATGCGGATTTATTGATTGTATCACCTATTCACCGACGTATATTTGTGTACCATCGCCGGAAGTAATATTCCGGAATTTCCTAAATCAAAACCTGTGCGAATGATCCTGAAGAAGTCCCTTTTGTGCCTGTCTATTCTGACTACCAGCGCGCTTTGCTACCTCAGCGCTTCCGCTAATCAGCCGTCTCCATCCGCAGCAGCCTCAAAAGCATCTTCTTCAAGCGCCTCTTCTACCGAAGCGTATATCGCTGACCTGTATCGCGATATTGACTTTGGCAAGGGCGACAAACTGAATGAAGACGTATTTACGAAGGCCATGCATGGCTATCTGAACCTGCAAGCTGCCGGCAAATTGAGCACTGAAAAGCAAATTTTAAGCGTAGCTGACTTTACCAGGTCTTCTGTTCAAAACCGCCTTTGGGTGATAGATATGAAGGCTAAGAAAGTGATCTACAACACTTATGTTGCCCATGGTCAAGGCTCTGGTATGGATATGGCCACTGTTTTCTCTAATCAGGATGGCACGCACGCATCGTCGCTTGGCTTTTACGTGACTGCCGATACCTATACTGGCCAGCATGGCAATTCTCTTCGTCTTCGCGGGCAGGATGCAGGCTTCAACGATGCGGCATATGACCGCGGCATAGTGGTCCATGCTGCCGACTATGTGAGTAAGGCAAACATTTCCGGGCAGGGCCGCCTGGGCCGCTCCTGGGGTTGCCCCGCTGTTGCGCCAGAGCTCGCTCAGCCTATTATCAACACAATCAAGGGCGGCACCTGCCTCTTCATTTATTATCCGCAACCGGCCTACATGAAGACTGCTTATTGGTTGAATAAAAAGATTGAAACAGCACCTGGCATTCAGGACCAGCGCCTTCAACTGGCAAGCAAGGCAATTGCCACTGCTGCCGCAAACCGCCTCTAAGCAGCAAGCTTTTTAATGAAAAGGCCATCCCGACGGATGGCCTTTTCATTTTACCGGAATTAAAATTCCGGAGATTATATCATCAACAATCACATAGTCTATCGTTCGCCAACTGGTGCTTCGTAACGAAGGCCCATATTCCAGAACAGGAATGCCCACTTATCAGCCTGCTCATCAATAAGCATTGAAGTAGGCTTGCCAGCACCATGACCAGCTTTGGTTTCAATACGGATCAGCGTTGGGCGTTTACAGGCTTGCGCCTCTTGCAATGCCGCGGCGAATTTAAAAGAGTGAGCGGGCACTACACGGTCGTCATGGTCCCCGGTGAAGACCATGGTAGCGGGGTAGCACGTGCCGGCCTTCACATTATGTACCGGGCTGTAGCCGCGCAGATAGCTGAACATCTCCTTACTATCCTCGGCGGTACCGTAATCGTACGCCCAGCCGGCACCTGCTGTGAACTTGTGATAGCGCAGCATATCCAAAACGCCCACGGCAGGGAACGCTACCCGGAACATTTCCGGATGCTGGGTAATGGCTGCGCCGACTAACAAACCACCATTAGAGCCACCCGAGATTGCCAGGCGCTCTTTGGTTGTGTATTTCTTATCTACGAGATACTGTGCGGCGGCAAAGAAATCGTCGAATACATTTTGCTTTTGCTGCTTCGTACCCTGGTTGTGCCATTGGTCCCCATACTCGCCACCACCACGCAGGTTGGCTACGGCATAGACGCCGCCGGCTTCCATAAATGCAAGGTTAGAGATAGAAAAGGCAGGCGTAAGTGAGATACTGAAGCCACCGTAGCCGTAAAGCATTGCAGGGTTGTTACCGTCCAGCCTGGTGCCGCGCTTGCAGGTGATAATCATAGGCACCACAGCGCCGTCGGATGAAGTGTACTTGACCTGCTCGCTGATATACCTTTTCGGATCAAAGCGCACCTTTGGCCTTTTGAATACGTCGGTAGTTCCTGTCTTAATATCGTAATGGAAGATGGTAGGCGGGAAGACATAGGAAGTGTAGGAATAATAAAGATCTGTTTCCTCCTGCTTGCCGCTGAAACCGCCGGCAGTACCAAGACCCGGCAGCTTTATCTCGCGCTCCATCATTCCCTCGGGGCTGTATTGATAAATACGGCTCACGGCATCCTGCGTATAATGCGCGAACAGTTTGCCGCCGCAAGTGCTTACTTCTAAAGGAAATTCCTTAGCAGCAATGACATCCTTCCAATTCTTAGCGTCCGGGTTAGCAGCGTCAACCGCTACAAGGCGGCGGTTGTCCGCGCCCTGATTGGTAATGATGTAAAGCTGGCCATTCTTGCTCCACACTACACCCTGCTCATGCTCAAAGCCTGTAACTACCGGAATAATGGGAGCGCGGCCCATGGTCAGGTTCTGGATGTAAAGCTCATTGCCATAAGTGGCATTAGCCGCTGTGATGACAAGGAAATTCTGGTCTTCGGTTACATCCGCGCCAATATAGCGGCGCGGCGTTTCATCGCCGCCAAAGATGAGGCCATCAGTGCTCTGCTCGGTGCCCAGCTTATGGTACATCAGCTTATGACGCTCTGTTTTGGCGCTCAATTCAGAGCCTTTCGGCTTGTCGTAAGTGCTATAATAAAATCCATCATCGCCCTTCCAGGCGATTCCGCTGAACTTCAGATTGGTCAGCGTAGCACCAATTTGCTGCCTCGTCTTTGTATCAATGATGATCGCCTTATTCCAATCAGAGCCACCTTCGGAAATAAGATAGACGCACATGGAGCCGTCTTTGGTAAAATGTACGCCCGCCAGTGAGGATGTGCCGTCTTTAGAAAAGGTATTCGGATCTAAAAATACCTCTGGCGCGCCGCCTCCCTTTTGGCGGTAAAGCACGCTCTGGTTTTGCAGGCCGTCATTTTTATAGAAATAAGTATATCCGCCTTCGCGGAAAGGCGCAGAAAATTTCTCGTAATTCCAAAGCTCCGTCAGCCGCCTACGGATTGCAGCGCGGTAAGGAATCTGGCTTAAGTAGGCGTCTGTAATCTTATTCTGGGCCACTACCCAATCATGGGTTTCGGCGCTGCGGTCATCTTCCAGCCAGCGGTAAGGGTCTTGAACGGTAGTGCCGAAGAAGGTATCAGCCTGCGGCACCTTACGTGTAGATGGATACGTACCAGAAAATTCGGGAGACATTTGGGCGGAGGCAGAGACGGCCATAAGCAAAGCGGGAAGGAGCAGGCGCTTCATAGAGCGAATATTTTTAGAAGCGTGAAAATAGGAAGGTTCGGCGGTCGAAGTTGCCGGTACAGAAATACAGGATTTCCTGCCGGAATGAAGAAAGCCGCCCAAGTGAGCGGCTTTCCAATATCATCAAACGACTTAAACCAGCAAATTGCTTAGATTTTTCAGCTGACCAGGCTGTATCATCTGTGCCATCTGCACTTGCGGCATCGTGCGCAGGAGCCCGGTCAGTTGCTCCGCATGGCTGTCGGGGCAAGAGCTTTGCACCATCCAGAGGAAGTCAAGGCCTTTAGTCTCGGGAAGCAGGTTTTGCTTGTCGCTTTTCAGCTTATAGAGTACATAGCGCGGACCGTTAAGCGGCGCTGCATATTGATATACAGAAAAGTAATGCTGCTCGTCACCGCTCTTCTTATCCTGAAGGCAGATATCATGCTCCGCATCGCGGACGAAATCCATATCAAAGTGCTGATTCAGCATCCAGCAAAACTGATAGGCGGGCACGGGGCTCACGATGCCTATTAGGGCGGCGTCGGAGAAGAAATCCTCTTGCATAAGCGCGGTATTGAGCGTTAGCTTGGCTGGCATGTTCCGAGGAATTTGGCACTTCTGTTAAGAAATCCAAAAGTCGGTGGAAAGTCCTTATTTCGCAAGCAAACGAAGATATTAATGAACGGATTAATTGTAGTTGGCGTCCTCTTACTGGTTTTGCTATTTTCTTTTGTCTCGGTGCAGCAAGGCACCGTGGCAGTCATTACAGTTTTTGGAAAGTATCGGAGGGTACTGGGGCCGGGCTTAAATTTCAGAATTCCGCTAATTGAAAAAATATTCCGGAGAATCTCCTACCAAAACCGTTCCAACGAGTTAAAATTCCAAGCGATTACGCAGGACCAGGCCAATGTAAACTTTAGCGCCATGATGCTTTATTCAGTTCTTAATCAAGAAACTGAAACCATCAAAAACGTGGCATTCAAGTTTTTAGACGAGCGTAGTTTTATGCAGGCACTTGTCCGCTCGGTGGAAGGTGCCGTTCGCGCTTACGTAGCTACAAAAAGACAATCTGAGATTTTACTACTGCGCACCGAAATCATTTTGCACGTCAAGGAACAGCTGGATGTGCAGTTGGAAGCGTGGGGCTACCACCTGATTGACATCCAGATCAACGACATCACCTTTGACGAGGCAATTATGCGATCCATGGCCCAGGTAGTAGCCTCCAATAACCTGAAGGCCGCTGCGGAAAACGAAGGACAAGCCCTGCTCATCACCAAAACGAAAGCCGCTGAAGCGGAAGGCAACGCGATTAAAATCTCCGCTGAGGCAGAGCGGCAGGCCGCTCAGCTACGCGGCCAAGGCGTAGCGCTTTTCCGCGAGGAAGTAGCCAAAGGCATGGCCCTTGCCGCCCGCGAGATGGAGAGCGCCAATCTGGATGCCTCGTTCATCCTCTTCTCCATGTGGACGGACGCCATCAAGCATTTCTCGGAAAATGGCAAGGGAAATACGATTTTCCTGGACGGCAGCGCCGATAATATGCAACGCACGATGCTGCAGTTACAAACAATGATGCGGCCGGTAAGCGGCGATGCACGCAAATAGCAAGAGCGCATCAGTCTGAGGTGGCAACACTTTTGTAAGCACACGGTACACTTACATTCGGCCTGCCTCAATGAAGCGATGCTACCATCTTATCCTGTTGCTTTGCATTTGTCTTCAAGCGGGAGCGCAGCGTGATGTTGTACGGCGCGTCATATTAATCGGCGGGGTTAATGACAATTTGCAGTTGCTGGATGCAGTGCGCCGGCAGTTGACGCCAGACTCCAACACCATACTGCTCTTTTTAGGCAATAATCTGGATCCAAAACGTCCCGGACAACTGCCCGCCGCGCTGGCTGCATTTACAAGTGCCGGAACGAAATGTATCTTTCTGCCGGGCCACAAAGAATGGCGCAGCGGCGCGAAAGGCCTTCAGAAACTTCATGATTTAGTAGAAGAAGCCCATACTTCTTTCCTGCCAAAAGACGGTTGTCCCGGCCCGAAAACGATAGACATCGGCGACGATGCAAAGCTCATCCTGATGGACACACAGTGGTGGCTACAGGAAGGCGAGAAACCCGGCATGGAGAGCGATTGCGACTGTAAAAACGAGCAGCAGGTCTTAGACAAGCTGGAAGACATCACCGCCGACAACCGCGACAAGCTGCTCATATTCGCCGCGCATCATCCCTTTCATACCACCGGCATCCGCAGCGGCTACTTTGGGCCGCGGCAGCACTTTTTTCCCCTTACAGATATACGCGGGCTGCGCAATGCCTGGGTGCCACTGCCGGGCATCGGTTCACTCTACCCGATTACACGCGGAGTAGCCATTAGCAGGCAGGATATTGCGCACAGCGCCTATGCGCGGATGAATACGTCATTAGACGCCATCCTCAGCGAGCATCCCTTCGTTATTCGCGCGGCGGGGCATGAGCATGTGCTGGAGCTTTATGAAGATGACGGCCAATATTACATTACCAGCGGCGTAGCCGACCGTGCCGGAAGAGCGGTGCGCACCCGGCATACACCGTTTGTGGGGCGGCACGAAGGCTTCGCAGTGATTGAAATTTCAGCGGATAAAAAAGCAGTTGCTGTTTTCTACGAATTGGCGGACGGTAAAACGCAGGAGTCGTTCCGCAAGGAACTGGTGGACTTCCATGAGCGACCGCCAATGAAGGCAGCCGAAACCTCCACACCCATAGCACGCAATGGCGACAGCGTCACTGCACCCGTGTATGCGAAATATGGTGAAGCATCTGGCACCAAGCGGTTTTTCCTGGGCAATAATTACCGTGCGGAATGGGCTGCGCCAATAACCGTCCCGCAGTTCCATCTGGCGCAGGACGTCCGGGAGTTTAAGATTGACGGTCAGGGTGGCGGCAAACAGACAACCACCATCCGCCTTAAGGACAAGGATGGCAAAATCTGGAGTCTGCGCTCTATTGTCAAAGACCCCGAGAAAGTTTTGGCGCCGATGCTGCGCGAAACCGTAGCGCAGGACGTAATGAAGGACCTGATGAGTGCCTCCCATCCTTTTGCCCCCGTAGTGGCCAATGGACTTTCCGATGCCGCGGGCATTGTACGTCCCAAGCTGGAATACTACTATGTGCCGGATGACACTGCGCTCGGCTATTACCGACCCGCCTTTGCCAATACCGATTGTGGCGCTGGAAGAGCGACAGCCTTCCCGCTATGGCGAGGATACGAAGGGCTCCTGGCATGTGGTAAACGGGCATCTGGAAAAATGGAAGCACCGCGTGGATGCTCGCTCCTACCTGCGCGCACGCCTGATGGACATCCTGCTATGCCGACTTTGACCGCCATTATGAGCAGTGGAAGTGGGGCGAAGAGCCTGT
This sequence comes from uncultured Bacteroidota bacterium, assembly GCA_963782125.1. Lineage (GTDB taxonomy): Bacteria > Bacteroidota > Bacteroidia > Chitinophagales > Chitinophagaceae > UBA1952. Next base: position 498,707 of record CAWAID010000004.1, on the reverse strand, counting down.
TGGCGAAGACTCCGTCAAAACATACTACGCCATTCCTAAAGACCGTGACCAGGCGCTTTTCTCCTCCGACGGGTTGCTGATCAAGATTGGGTCCAACCAGGGCATGGCTTATCTCAAGGGATTGCAGGCAGACATCGCCAACATCAAAAGCCTCGGATTTGTCTCGCGCGATATTGATGCCTTCTTCCTGAATGAGCTTAACAGCTGCAGACTGGGAGCAGGAGCTGAAGCAGCCTAACTGCGGCACTTACAGATTCCGTTATTCATACTGCCGTGGAGGCATTGCCGGCCCCCGCCGTTGCAGCGCATGGCGCGCGCATAGAGGCGCGTCTGAAGAGCCGGCGCGATAAGCTTGCCCGCCGCGGAATGGAATTCTATCGCTTCCTGGCGGAGCAGGTCAGCGTTGTGGGTAGCGGAAAAGATGAGATCTTTCTGGTTACAGTCTTCCGATTCCGGTGTGCTGGTACGCGTACTTTCCAAAAAAGGCGACCTTAAATACCGCCGTGTGTTCCGGCGTCGCGAGACAGACGAAGTGGTGCTTTATGGCATGGGCGGCGACGACTCCTTTCACGTAGCGGCCAATGTGCCGCGCGGCATCCGCATCCGCGCGGTGGGCGGCAGCGGCCGGGACGTGTTTGATATGGATGGCAATGCGCATAGCTTCATCTACGACGAGGCCGGCGATGAGGAAAACTATGTGAAGGATAGCCATCACACAACCAATATGATCTCGCACCGGCGCGATGTGAACGATTACACCTTCCGGGAAAATCATTACAGCAGCATTGCCTATCCTACTGTGACACTGGGCTACAATATTGACGATGGCTTTATGGCCGGACTTGGCGCCACCTTTACGAAGCGCGGCTTCCGTGCGGCTCCCTTTACCACGCAGCACCGGCTGACTACACTTGCCGCTTTTGAATACAAGGCTTTTCAGGCTCGCTATTATGGCACCTTCAATGATGCCTGGCGGCATTATGATGTGCTGGCGTGACATAGGTGTGCTGCATCCCGCCCTTCAGAATTTCTTCGGGCTGGGCAATGAGACGCGCACACAATACCACGCCTTCCGCTTAGCTATTATCGCGTTCGTTATTCCTATGTGTCAGCGCGACTTGCTGCTGCGCAAGCGGGCCGTGAACAATAAATTCAGCGTTGCGCTCGGCCCTTCCGTATTCTACTACTGGAACAACAACGACCGCAATACCGGCCGTATCCTGGACGATGCCGCCGATTACGGCCTGGACTCTTCGCGCATCTTCTCGCCCAAGTTTTATGGCGGTGGTAAGCTTGCGATGGACTTCAACACTATTGACAATATCCTGCTGCCTACGCGCGGCATCCGCTTTCATGCGGATGGCGTGGCGCAGACGGGACTAAATGAAGAGTACCCTACCCTTCTTCCGCACGCAAGGCGACTTGTCCGTTTTCTCGCCGCTAAGCGATAATAAACGCTTCATCATTACCCTGCGTGGCGGCGGCGGCCATATCTTTTCCGATGGTTTTGAGTACTGGCAGGCCCTCACGCTCGGCGCCAATAATTTCCTGCGCGGCTACCGCAAGAACCGCTTCTCCGGCACGAGCATGGCTTATGGTAGTGCGGAATTGCGCTGGCGGCTGGCGCGCTTCCAGACGCAAGCTGCTGCCCGGCGAGCTGGGCCTTGTAGGCTTTCAGGATGTGGGGCGCGTGTGGCTGCGCGGCGAAAGCTCCGACAAGTGGCACCTTGCTTATGGCGGCGGCATCTACTTCACGCCGTTTAATTCGGTGCTTATTTCCGTGCTAGGCGCGGTAAGCGAAGAGGAGCGCCTGCTGAATGTGAGCATCGGGACGGGATTGAATATCGTGTTTTAGGGGCGCTGCCTAATCGGGAAACGTCAGCTTATTCAATTGCTGTAATTATTCCGACACTGCGATGAACTTGCCCGAGGACTATAATTTTCCGCCAATCGTGATGCCTTCCAAGTTCCTGGCATCGCAGAATGACTGTTCAATGCTCCGATTCAAGTCTTGTCACAGATGTACAAAGCCCGACGTACATGAATAATAGCCGCCAACCGGTTTTAACACATGATAATTACGCCGCCACTGCCGCATCTATAACGTCGCGGTTGTGATTGCTATTACCGTTTCCGTTTATCTGCGCTATCATCGGGAATTGCTGCTCCCACATGGTGTAATAGGCGCCATGCGCTTTGAGCAACTCATCGTGCGTGCCTTCTTCTATCACCTCGCCCTGCTTTCATCACCACAATCTTGTCGGCCTTCAGCACGGTGGAGAGGCGGTGCGCAATGAGGATAACCGTCTTACCGCGCTCGCGCAGGCCCAGCACGGCGTTCTGCACACTCATCTCAGACAGGGAATCCAAGGGCAGAAGTAGCCTCGTCCATGATCAGGATTTCAGGGTCTTTATACAGCGCGCGTGCAATGGCGATGCGCTGACGCTGCCCGCCCGAAAGGGAGGCGCCATTCTCACCGAGCTGCGTATTGAAGCCATTAGGTAAGCTTTCAATAAAATCAAGAATGCCGATAGATGCGGCAAATTTCGATAATGGGCTGGATGTCCGGCTCGTATTCCCCGACGGCAATATTTTCCAGCACATCTCCTGCAAAAAGGTCAATCTGCTGCGGCACGACACTCACAAGGTTGCGCAGGCTTTCTGGAGAAATATAGCGGATGTCCATCTCGCCGATTGTGATTTTGCCGGCCTGCAGCGGGTATATGTTCTGGAGCAGCGAAAGGAGCGTGGTCTTACCAGATCCACTCTCGCCCACCACGGCAGTGACCTAGCCCTGCATGATAGAGAGGTTCAGCTTCTCAAATACGTTTGTGCGGGTACCATAACGGAAGGCTACGTCTTTGAATATAATGTCTCCCATCATATCGCGGGTCAGCTCGGTCCTGCGCCTTCTTCTTCCTCACGCTCAAGGTCCATGATTTCAAAGAGGCGGTCGGCGGCAATGAGGGCCTGCTGCATGGTATTGTTCATGCCAATCAGCGAGATCACCGGGCCGGTGAAGTAGCCTACGATTGCGTAGAACGAGAGCAGCTCACCGGGAGACAGCTCATTTTTCAGTACGAAAGTGGTACCTACCCAGAGCAGTATGATGGAGAACATGCCGCTCACGAAGGTGCTGGCATTGCCCACCCAGAGATTATTGGTTGCGCTTTTGAATACGCGTGCGCAAAAGCTTGATGAAGCGCGTCTCCGTCTTGACGTTGGCGAAGTCTTCCAGCCCAAAGCGCTTGATGGTGCCAACCGACTGCACACTTTCTACAAGTTGCGCCTGGAGGTCAGCGGTATCTTCCATCAGCCGGCGTTGCGTGCGCTTATTAATGCGATTGGACAGTACGAATACTACTGCGTAAGCCGGCAGCACTGTAAACATGACCAGGCCCAGCTTCCAGTAGGAAGTGAACATCAGCAGCAGGGAGAAGATGAGGATGAAGATGTTGACGAAGAAGGAGACGAGCACCTCATTGATAAACGTTCTGATTTTCACGGCGTCATTCATGCGGGAGATAATTTCGCCCACGCGCATGGTGTCAAAAAAGGTCTGCGGCAGGCGCAGCAGGTGCTTATAATAGCCGAGGATGAGTCGGGCGTCTATTTGCTGTCCGGTTTTGATAGTCAGAATGGTGCGCGTGCGATTGATGAATATTTGCGCCAGCAAAATCAGGATCATCAGCAGGGCCAGCACATTGAGGAGACCCTGGTTACCGTCGGGGATGATGTTGTCCATAATTTGCCGCATGAAAATGGAAGTGCCGAAGCCAAGCAGTGTAAAGACGACGGCGCCCGCCATTACCTGTACCATCATTTTGCGGTGCGGCTTTACGAGGTAGGCAAAGCGCGACAGTACGGAAACCTTTTCATTGCCCTGCCGGAAGTCGGCATTCGGCGCAAGCAACAGAAAGATGCCGGTGCTCATGGCCTCAAACTCTTCCTTTGGCATTACCTCCATTGTACCCTTCCCGGGATCCATGATTTTGACGCCGTTCTTATCGGTCTTATAAACAACCACGTAATGCTGCAGCTGATTACGGATAACGACGTGGCAAATGGCGGGCTTCGGTACGTCAAATACTGCGTCGGGATCGCCCTTCACAGCTTTCGCAGAAAAGCCAAGCTTCTTGGATGCTTCCACGAGGCCAAGAATATTAGTGCCCTTCTGGTCGGTGGAGGCCAATTGGCGAATGCGGGCAATAGGCAGGTGCAGGCCGTAGTGTGCAGAGATAGATGCAATGCAGGCCGCGCCGCAGTCTGTGAGGTCATGCTGCTTAAGGGTAACCTTTGCCTCGTCGGGCGTAGTATGGTTAAGTTTATACCATATACGCTCACCGCCTTCGTACCATCGGATAAGAATGGACTTACTTCTTTCCCTTGCCGTTGCTGCCAGCTTATTGATCTTTTCCTTTATCATTATTGACACTTGCGGTTGCAGTTTTAGGGGTATTGTTCGGATTCAGCCAGTCGTTGACATTATCAAAGAGGAGGTGGTAGAGCGAGCGGCGCGTAACAATAAAGCGTGCGTTTACGGTCATGCCCTTCTTGAGCGCGCCTTCCGTGCCATTGCGCATCTTCATAATGGTCTTATCTATGGAGCATAGCACACGGAAATACGGCATGCCTTTGTCTGTGAAGACGTCTTCAGAAATAGAAATTACTTTGCCTTTGAGCGTGCCCCAATAATTGTAATCATAGGCATCCACCTGCAGCTTCACCTGCGCGTCCTTTCGGATCATACCAATGTCCTTCGTAGGAATGTATGCCTCGGCTATCAGGCCGGAATCAGGAGAAACCTCGCCTAAAATTTCAGAAGGCGTTACAAAGGTGCCGGGCGCGATGCTTTTCAGCTTTTGTACCGTACCCGTCACTGAAGCCCGGATCGTATAAAGGTCTTTTTCCTCCTGGTAAGCGGTCTCCTGCGCTCCAACCTGCTTTAGCTGTATCTCCAGGCGGCTAAGGTCGCCCTGCCACTGGCTGCGCTGCTGCTCGCGTACAATTCTGACATCGTTTTGCGCATTCTTATACTCATAATCATACTTGTCAAACTCCGCAGCGGAGATGGCGCGGCTGCGAAAAAGTCCGGCAAACCGGTGATATGCGCGTGAGGCAAGGTCAAGCTTCAGCTGCGCGTCGCTGAGGCGCTGGCGATAAAGCAGGTTTTGCTGCTGGTACAGCTGACTTTGCAGCGCCGTGTCATTACCTGAAAGCAGGTTTTTCAAATCAGTGTACTGGGCACTCAGCTCGGCATTTTGGGTAGAAATGGCCATCGCCTTTTCATCTACGCTTTGCGAGTGAATTTTAATAAGTGGCTGTCCGGCCTGGACGTGCTGGTTTTCGGCGATGTACACGGAGTCTATTACGCCATTAACCGGAGCACGTATATCCGTGCGTTCCTGCACGGAGCGAATGACGCCCGCACTGCGCACCGTTACATCAAGGCGAATGATGAACAGTAGCAGGAATGCAAAGGCAAAGAGGCCGAGCAGCGAGAGATACACGACGCGGTTACGCGGGTTGTAATCGGCGAAGTGCTTTTCTACTGAATTTTCAATGATTTCCTTTGGAAAAATCTGTTTCTCATTCTGCATAATCGTAGGCTAATCTGTGAAGCGTCTATCAAACGAAAGGGGTAGCTGATTGAGCAGCTACCCCGTCCTTAAATCATGCCGTGAGGCTAAGATTTACACACAGTTACTCACTGTCGTTCTGAAGCAGGGAGCCGCTTCCGAAGTCAATGTTGTTGCTGGTCGTATCGCCGTCATCGTCCGTGTGGGATGTGTTGACATATCCCTGGCTCACTGCCTTGAACATATTGTCGTCGCCGCCAAGGAGGCTGCCACCGTTCGTGTTCTTTTGTTCGTCCTGATTCAGGTCTTTGGTCGTCTTTGGATTCTGTGACATGGTCTTTCGTTTTAAAATTGATCTGTTGGCTGCCTACTCTGGTTTCAGGTTTTCGGCTTCCCCTGTTTTTGATGTCTTTTTGGAAGCGATTATTCGCTTTGGTTGTCCAGAAGCGAGCCAGAGCCGAAGCTGAGGTTGTTGCTTTGGGTGTCGCCATCTTCGTCCGTGCTGGACTGATTGACATAGCCTGTAGTGACTGCTTTCAGCATGTTGTCATCACCGCCCAGAAGAGAGCCACCGCTTGTTTTCGTTTGCTCGTCCTGGTTCAGGTCTTCGGTGTTCCGTGGATTTTGTTCTTGTGCCATTGGTCTTTGATTTTTCTGGTTTTTGATTTTTGCCTACTCTGGACTTCAGGTTTTCGGCTTCCCCTGTTGAAAGTTGATAGCTATGACCATGCCTTACGGGGCGTAGCTGAGCCATGAGATTTAAATGTTTGTGAATCAGAGCATGTCACCAACCAGCGGCACATCGCCGAGCAGGCCGGATGAAGCGTTATTTTCATCCTCACCGTTATTTTCTTGCCTACTATCGGAGCCGGTATTATGGCCACCGCTGTTATTTGAGCTGCCGGGCAACCCCTGTGTAAGAAAGCCTCCGTTCGTATGTTTCTGTTCTTCTTGATTCAGTTCCTGCGGTTTCATAGTCTGTCTGTTGATCAGTGTATTGAAAAACTTTGTGCCGCGTAGTATCATGAATGATCGGCTGCAAAGCGTTTTAGTGAGTATCAGGGAGAAAACTGTCGGCGGTTTAGATTTGTAACACCGTGATGTGTATTACATTCCACATACTTCCACATGATACCTCATCTTTACAATAGAACTGGAAGGTTGATGGAGAAAGGAAAGCGGGCAACAATTTCGCTGTCACCCGCTTCAATTTTCTACAGGCGGTTAGTCATTCTGGCTTTCCAGAAGTGAGCCACTACCGAAATCAATACGGCTGCTTTCCGTTTCACCGTCCTCATCAGTATGGGAATAGCTTACGGAGCCCTGTGTTGCTACCTTGAGCATGCTGTCGTCACCGCCGAGGCCCAACAGGCTGCCGCCATTTGTATTTTGCATTTCTTGCTGATTCAATTCTTGCGTTTTCATAGTCTGTAGTTTTAAGGTTCTTCTAATTAGATTAGTGCCTACGCTATTCGCGGGTTTTCGGCTGTTCCCCTCTTAGTCCGCTTAGCTTTTAGCGGAGGCGGCTTTAGTCATTCATGTTTTCCAGCAGGCTACCTGATCCGAAATCAAGGTTGTTGCTTTCTGTATCGCCATCCTCATCTGTCTGAGAGGTGTGTACGTAACCTTGAGTTACTGCTTTGAGCATGTTGTCATCACCGCCAAGCAGTGATCCGCCATTCGTGTTCTTTTGTTCCTGTTGATTCAATTCTTGCGTTTTCATAGTCTGTCGTTTTAAGGTTCTTCTGTTATTGCTTACTTTCTTCTTTAGAAAGGGTGTTCAGCGAATCCCTTTGTTGCGCTATGTGGTAAGAGAAACGAGCCACAGACGAAATCCGGATTACAAAAAAACGTTAAACGGACATTTTCAACGATTTATGTCCTTCGCATTTTACATCCATATAGGTCTATTTTGGATTTCGTTGCCCTAAATGGCAAAGCAGGTTTGCCTGCCTTCGGAACGGTTTTGTGATGATTGGAGCTTTCCGGAAGGCCTGCGCAAAACTTTTTGTCCCGCTCAACCGCAGGGGCGGCATTTGCGTAACTATTTCCACAAGACGCCACACAAAGTCAGGAATTTTTTCCCGAAAGGCAAGCTGGTAGCGCCTTTGCAGCGATTTGACAACAAACAACATTGAATAATCAAAGAATCCGATGATGAAAAGAATCTTTTTACCCCTCTCCCTTCTGCTGCTTTCCACCCCTGAAATTCAAGCGCAGGAAACCCTCCCGACAGACTGGACACTGCAGTCGGCGATCACTTACGCCCGCGCAAATAACGTGGACGTGCGCCAGCAAGAGGTAGCTACCCGTGGCGCGGGCTATTACCTGCAGCAAAGCAGGCTGGCACAAATCCCGAAGCTGAGTTTCAACACCAATTATGGTCGTTCATTCGGTACCAATATTGACCCCGCTACCAATACTTATACAAAGAGCACCTACGATTACTTCACCTTTACCGGTACCGCCTCGGTATTGCTTTTCGGGTGGTTTCAGCAGCGTAATACCATCCTTAGAAACAAGGCTGCCCTTCGTGCATCTGAGGCAGACCTCGCGCAGGCCAAGGACGAAGTAATGTGGGGCGTAGCTACCGCTTTCCTCCGCGTATTGCTGGATTGGGAGCAGATGAAAGTGAACGAAAAGCAGGTACAGACCACGCAGGCACAGATTGGCCAGGCACAGAAGTTTGTGAAAGCCGGCACGCTGCCTGATCTCAGCCTCGCTCAGCTCCAGGCGCAGCTGGCCGGCGACAGCGCCTTGCTGATTAAAAGCTATAGCGAGTTAAACTCGGCAGTAGTGGATATAAAAGCACTGCTCGGCCTGCCGCAAAACGCAGCATTCCATGTGACTCCGCCTGACGCCGATGCCCTCGCCGCTGCCGATATGAACCTTGCCGATCCCGAGACTGTTTACAGTGTTGCCGAGAAGCGGCTTGGAGCCATACAAAGCGCCGGCTTTAAAATGCAGGCGGCACGGCTGGGACTAGCAGCCGCGAAAGGTGCCAACCTGCCGCAGCTTTCCTTTAATGTGCAGGCCGGAACAGCCTATAGCACGTCCGTATATGACCCGCTGGCTACCGGCACGCGCACGGTAGAGGTCCCTAATGCGTATGTTACCGGCCCAAACGGCACCCGCATGCCGTTGACTCAGGAAGTGACCACTTACAATTACCAGACGCGGCCATTCAGCAATCAGGTAAGCGACCTGTTTCATGACGTTTTTTTCCTGAACCTTACCTTACCGCTGTTTAATGGCTGGAGCGGCTCGTACAATGTGCGCGCCGCGCGTGTGGCACTGGAAGAGCAGCAGCTGGCACAGGATGAGGTGCGCCTGCACCTGCGGCAGGAAGTGTATAAAGCGCATAATGACGCCCGCAATGCCATCCAGACTTATCTCGCCGCTAAGCGCGCAACGGCTGCCACCCAACGGGCCACCACTTATGCGCAGGCTCGCCTGTTCGTGGGCCTTACCAATGTAACGGAGTACTTGTCCATTTTCAACACTTACTATATCTCCCAGAGCCGCTTGCTGTCTGCCAAGTACGACATGTTCTTTAAGATGAAGCTGGTGGATTTTTATATGGGCAGGGAGCTGGTATTGTAGACTGTGAATGTCAGGTAGTCCGCTACTCAATTCTTTTTTCTAAAAAAATCTACGGCGCTTCTTCTGCTCTTTGGCCTCTTCATGGCGGGCGGCTTCCTGCTTGGCGGCGGTAGCTTCCGGGTTGGTGGCTTGTTCTTCCATGACGGTCATTTCCTTTGCTTTCTGCAGAAATTCTGAGGCAAAGATGAAATCGTTGAGCGTTTTGTCTTCGGAGAACACGATCTCCTGATTGGAGCCTTCCCAGCGTTTGCGGCCCTGGTGCATATATACAATGTGGTCGCCGCTTTCCATCACCGTATTCATATCGTGGGTGTTGATAACGGTAACGATGTTGTACTCCCTCGTAATGTCGGTGATGAGCTTGTCTATGACCAGGGAGGTCTGCGGGTCAAGACCGGAGTTAGGCTCATCGCAGAACAGGTACTTCGGGTTGAGTACAATGGCGCGTGCAAGGGCAACGCGCTTCTTCATACCTCCGCTTATTTCCGCAGGAAATTTCTTATTGGCATCTTTAAGATTCACACGTTCCAATACCTCATTGACACGCTTTTGCTTGTCGCGCAGGCGTTGGGTAGTAAACATATCCAGCGGGAACATCACGTTTTGTTCTACCGTTTTTGAGTCAAAGAGCGCAGAGCCCTGGAAGAGCATGCCGATCTTATTGCGCAGTCCGCGCAGCTCCTCCTCGCTCATCCCGGCTATGTCACGGCCCTCGTAGAGCACCTGCCCGGTGTCTACGGACATAAGGCCAATCATGATTTTCATCATCACTGTCTTGCCGGAGCCGGAGGTGCCTATGATCAGATTGTTCTTGCCCGGCTCCATACCCACAGTAACTCCATGGAGCACTGTCTTCTCGCCAAAAGATTTACGGACGTCTTTAAGCTCTATCATGAAATTGAATGTACGTGTAGTAGGTACTATAGTAGGATTGTGCCGGGCGCTAACGTTCTTACACAAAAGAACGGGAAGGAATTATTTTCCTTCCCGTTCCGGGTACGTTCTATTAAAAAAAATTACTGCCCTTCACTGCCGGAGCTTTCGCCGGTGCCGCTGTTGATCTGATCGAAGTCAAACAGCAGCGAGAAACGAAGCGTATTGCTCAGCGGATTGCGGGTGCCGGAGCTGGAATTGCCAGGAATAAGGTAGGCCGCATTGAGCGTAAATATATTGTAGCGCGCGCCGAGGCCCACGGTGAAGTATTTACGGTCACCCTTTGTTTTGTCTTCAAAGAAATAGCCCGCACGGACGGCAAACTGATCCTGATACCAATATTCTACGCCGGCAGAAACATTGATTTCGCGAAGCTCTTCGCCGCCGCCACCTGGCGCATCGCTGAACGAGCCGAGGACGCCGCTTACCACCGTCTTATCGGGGTACACATACTTACCGCCCGTATCCAGCTGCGGCGTAGGCACGAGCAGCTTATTGACATCCAAAGTGAAGGTCACCTTGTTGTACTCATCAAACTGGCTGGTGTAGGCTGCGCCAATGCCGAGGTTGATAGGAATGAAATCCTTGCGGGTGGAAGAGTAGGAAATCTTGGAGCCGAGGTTGGAGATAACAGCGCCGAAGGCGAAGGTATTCTTGCGGAAGTCGTCTATCTCCCGGGTCTTGGCGTAATAGAGACCAACATCGCCGGCGGCGGCGTTGCCCGGCTTGTAGTCGGCCCCTTGCGAGCCGCTAAGGCCGGTAGCAATGGCAGAGTGGATATACCGCAGCGAAATGCCTACGCCGAGGTAGGGAGAAAGCTGGCGGGAGTAACCTGCGTCCAGCGAAAACTCGCGAGGCTTGCCAGTGCCGGTAGGGTCAATACCGTTCTGCGTATAAGTGATATCGCCCAGAGAAAAATACCGGAGGGATGCGGAGACGGCCTGTGCGGCGCCTTCTTTGCCAAACTTGGCATAGCCGGAGATGTAGGCGAGGAAGATATCGGGCACCAGGTCCTTCAACCAGGGAGTATAGGTAAGGGAAGCACCGTAGTTCTTAGTGGCAAAGGGAAGCTTACCAATGTTCCAGAATTGTGCGTTGGCGTCAGGTGAGATAGCGATGCCAGCGTCGCCCATACCGCCGCTACGGGCATCGGGAGAAATACGCAGGAAGGGAACGGCGGTGGTAATGGTATTGATTGTGCTCTGGCCGTTGATACCTGTAGCTGAGGTGGACTGCGCGCCGGCAGTGGCGGACAGCCCACAGGCGGCCAGGCCAAGAATAGAAAGACGTTTAAACATTATGGGGTAAAACTCGGTTGGTAGAAGCGCAAACTGCGTTATGCGCGTGCAAATGTAATCGATTGGCCCGCCGCAGTCCGCCTTTAACGGATGATGACCAGCTTTTCGTATGCTGTGCCGGAAATGCCCTTTTCAGTGGTCAGCATCAGGCGATAAGGATAGATACCGGAGGGCAGCAGGGCACCGTGACTGTCGGTACCGTCCCAGATCAGCTCATTGCTGTGGCTGCCGGATGGGGTGAAGCTTTGCTCCAGAAGCCGCAACATCTGCCCGGAGGTGTTGTAGATCCAGATTTGGGCCTTAAGTACCTCGCCGGGGTGGTTGTGCTCAAAGAAGAAATGCGTCTCTGTCGTGAATGGATTGGGATAATTCTTCAGGTCATGGATAGAAAATCCCCCACCTCCGACTACAAAGTGCACTGTCCCCTCGCCGGAGTTATTGTAAACATCCCAGCCTTTCACCTTAATAGTATGCGCGCCTTCAGAAAGACCGGTTAGGGGAAAGGACACATGCCCGCGTTGATAAGTGTTGGGCTCGGATTGATAATAGTCGTTCAGTATAAATGGATTTGCATCGTTGCCATCCAGTACCGCTGTAAGGTCGTGGCCTACGCTGTTGCCGGATACATTGATACCGGAATGGTCAGAGAGTTGCACATACAGCAGGGTGTTGGAACCGGTAAGGCCACCATCACGGAAGAGCGTGTCACCGATAAATGGCTTTACAACGGGCGCGTCATTATCGCCATCGGCGCCATCCTGAAAGCCGCCCACTACAATCCCGGTGTCCAGGCCTGCGCCATCTGTCGTACTGTCTTCGGCGTAATAGCTCACCTTGCCCCTGCCATACTCATAGTTCATGTCTTTAGGCGCAATAAAAGAGCAGGCGAAGCGGCCGTTCTTGACGCTTGTGAGGCCTTTAAAGATGATGTTATCCTGCATCTTATAGCTGTGGTAGACCTGGGTTTCCTTTGTAACCAGATTCACGACACGTGGCTTATCATAAATAGTCACATAAGCGCGGCCGTTAAAATTTGAAAGGAGTGTTCCCTTTATATCTTCCACATGGCCGGTAAGTGTATAGGCGCCTAATGCGCGCATGGAATCGGTAGGAGCGCCGCCAAGGGCTTTAATAGTATCTGTCCGGACGATGTGCTTCGGAAAGGCTGGCTGCAAAGCAGGATCGCCCAGCAGGGTAAAGCGATAGAAGTTGATGAGGCGTCCGCCATTACCGGCAGCTACTTTATAGGTAACATTCTTTCCCAGGCGGATAGCATCGCCAAACGTAGGCCAGGAGCCGTCGGCATACCGCGTATACTGCGCTTCCAGGTATTGGCGGTTGATTTCCTGGTTAAAGTTGGAATAAACAGGCCCTGTGGTAGTCAGCATAGCGATGACACCGCCATCATTCTTGACAATCAGCCCTTCGCCGTTGGAAACCTGCCGGGGATTGTCATAGCGGGCATAGTCGCAGGTAGCTGTAACCATAATAGGCAGCTTATTGATGTTCTTCCACTGGGCGAAGTCTTCTTTGGTCAGAATACGCTCATGGGCCAGGGTTGTTGTGCTGCCGTGGCCGGTGTAATTAATGAGGAAAGTGCCCTTATAAATCTGGTCGTTGATGCCCTTATTGGCATCCGGGCAGCGCTCGCCACCGGGTGTAGAGACGAAAGTCAGGTTATCCAGGTAAATCTTGAAGGCATTGCTATAAGGCAACTCTGCGCTCACCACACCATTGGCATCCTCGGCATCCAAAAGGTGCGTACCGGCATTATCCTCATTATCACCGACATAAGTGTTGGCAATACGCCAGGGACCGAGCGATACTTTTGAGCTGTAGACAAGAATTTTATTTACCGCAGCATCTGCGTCTGTAATGGTTGCTACGGGAATGCGGCCAATGCCCAGCTCCAGCGTGTTTACCGTGTCTACATTGCCTATATCTTCATTATCATCCAGAAAGCCGTAATAATCATCCACTACATACGCATTACCGGCGTTTAGGCTTTCGTTGGATTCGTAGGTGGGGACAAAGTTCGTATTGCTGTTTGTCCGGTTCTTATAGTCGTAAGAAGCATCGCCAAAGAGGAGGAGGTAGCGCGGCATGCGGCTCGTATCTGTCCCCGCCGTGAGGTAGTAATATCGCATCATGTCGCGGATGCCACCGATATCCTGCGCACCGGAAGAAAACTCGTTGTAAACCTGCTGTGTAGTGGCTACCAGCACCCGCATACCATCGTGCTGGCGGTGAAAATCAGCCAGCCGGTTGGCGGCGCTCAGAAAATCAGGGTGCGACACAATGACGAGCTGCGGCGCATCGGCTCCATGCAGGTTTTGATTATCCACCTTACCAACCGCACTGGCCGTCAAGAAATTGCTGCCATCCAGCGCCACAAACTCATGGAGCGCACTTGCATCCTGCCGGAAGCTGAAAGTATTGCCGCTCAGACTGCCACTCATGCGGCGCGGCTGAAGGGGATTAGTGATGTCCCAAACCTGCGTGGTACTTGTAGCGCCGCTCAGATTGTAGGCTGCCACAGCTCCGGGTGCTACACTACGCCAGTCGCGAAAAGCAAAATTGCCTCCGGCAAAGGCCAGCGGGCGGCGCCAGTTCAATTCTATGTAGTTGAGATAGCCAACATCGTCATATTGTAATGCGGAGTAAGTGAAATGAAAGTTGGCGCTTGCTGCGTTGATCACAAAAGGCTGCTCAATGTACCAGGGGTCAACCGGGTCGGCATCATCAGCATCCGGTACGGCGCCAAAGGCTTTGGCCCCAATCGTCTTACCATTCAGTGTGGCATTCATCTGTGTGCCGGAAATAAAGGAGCGAGAGGCAGCCGACATACGAACACGAACTGTGTCAACGGTATTACCAAGAGGAAAGCTGAAGTCGCGCGACTGCTGCGCATCGGCACCGCTGCCAAAGGCTTCACCCCACCATTCCTTACCAAACTTGCCGGGATTATACAAATCCACCTCGTGCGCGGTGTAATCATCAAAGCTGGTAACGTTGGTAGTAGCATTACTAACGGCAGGCGCGTCGGCGATCCGAAGGCCGGCCCCTGCATCAACAGACAGGAAATAATAGCTGCTATCGGCGTAAAGATGTGGCGTATGCACAAAACGCCCGTTCAGACTGTCCTTATCCCACCGTACAGGGCCGGGCGCATAAAAGGCAAAAAAATCGCCGCCTCCAAAAGCCCCATCCCCACCGTCTGACACCCAAATTGCATTTTCGGTAAGGTCCAGGGGCCGGGGGACTGCGTTGCTTTCATACAGCATAGCGCCTCCATTACCGACCAGCCGGATATTGGCGGAGGAAATATTACCAGATATGCCGAGGGATTGCAGAAAAGCGTAATCAATCTTATAAACACCACGCGCCGGCAAGGCTATTTTGTACCAGGTACCGGCGGAGAGCGGCGTAGTGGTCGCGGCCACTTTAGCAGCTGCCGCAGTCCGCGTACTTTGCATTGCATGTGCTGCGGCTGGCGCGTCGGGCACATTCAACGTAAAGGAGGTAAGCATTTGGTAGCCCCCGTCAGCCCTGCGGCTGTAGGCCGGAATACGTACGGCCATGAAGCGCTGACCGCGCTCCACGCCTGTTATTACTGTAAAATGCTCCGGCACATCGGCGGTAATGCCTTTGGGCAACGCATCTACTTCCTGATACTGGGCTTTAGAAAGACTGACCGCACCTTCGGCGGCAGGAAATTGCGCCACCACATAACCACTGACAATGTCTTTAGCTGAGACGTTTCGGGTATGAATTGCTGCTACAGCCGGCGTAGCGGCAAGCGTCAGCAATAAAAAGCTGCGGAATAAGTGCTTCATAGAGTGGGTTAAGGGGGCGATGACGGGAGCTTTACAAAAATACGTAAGCAAGCGCCGAAAGGTGCTGCGGGCGTGAGTGATAACGATAAAACGCAGCACATCTGACATTATTATGAAAGGCTGCACGGGGTTAAAAACTTCCCTTTAACCGCAAGAAAAATTTTGGCCTTTGACTTTTCAGAAAAAGTGCTCTATCATTGTAACGCTTTTAACAGCTTTTCACAAACTACTTTCCATTCTTGATGATGATGAAAAGATCGCTTGTTGGCCTGAGTATCCTATGCCTCGGCGCGGCTACGGTGCTCAGCTCCTGCTCCAATCCTAACAAGTCAACAGCCAACTCTGACAAAACCGGCTGGGACTACAATGATCCGAAGCTTGGCGGCTTTGACGTAACGAATTATCCCGGCCAGCAAACCGGCCCGGGCCTTACGTTCGTTGAAGGCGGCCGCTTTACAATGGGTCAGACCGAGGAAGACCTCGTAATGGAGCGCAACAACATCCCACGCACCGTTTCTGTCTCCTCATTTTATATGGATGAGACCGAAGTAGCTAATGTGCACTACCGCGAGTATGTGTATTGGCTCGGCCGTGCATATGGCGGCGATTATCCGGCCATTGTGAACCGCGCCAAGCCAGACTCTACTGCATGGCGCCGTGCCCTGCAGTACAATGAGCCGCAAGTGCAGTATTACTTCCAGCACGCTGCTTATAACTACTATCCGGTGGTGGGTGTGAACTGGTACCAGGCCAATGAATATGCCAAGTGGCGTTCTGACCGTGTAAACGAGTATGTCCTCCTGAAGCGTGGCGCGCTGAAGAAAAACCCTAACCAATCCGGCGAAGACGTTTTCACTACTGAAACCTACGTTTATGGTCAGTACGAGGGCCTTGCCGGCCCCGGCCGCAAGCGCGATCTGGATCCAAACGGTTCCGGACGCCGCAACTATACTTACTCTGACGGCATGCTGCTGCCTAACTACCGCCTGCCAACAGAAGCAGAATGGGAATATGCTGCACTGGGTCTGATTGGCAACAATCCGGAGCCTGAGAATAAGCGCCGCCGTGGTGAAGAAGTTGTTACAGACCGTAACGTATATCCTTGGGGTCCTAAGGAAGGCAGCCGCTATGGCCTGCGCAACTCTTATCAGGGTGAATTCCTCGGCAACTTTAAGCGTGGCCGCGGTGACGTGATGGGTGTAGCGGGTGGCCTAAATGATAATGCCGACCGTACTGCTCCAATCTTCTCTTACCGCCCTAATGCATTTGGTCTTTACAATATGGCCGGCAACGTTAGCGAATGGGTGCTGGATACATACCGCCCTGTTACCCGCGATCAGGAAGACTTTGCTCCGTTCCGTGGTAACGTATATGAGGGTTATCGCCGTCTGGCTGAAGACAACTCTCTGGAAGAAAAAGACAGCCTTGGTAACATTCCTAAGCGCCTTGTAACGCCGGAAGAATTGGCCAACAACCCTTATGATCCGGTTCACAGCCCCGACCTGCGCGACTTCCGCGACGGTGACTCCACTTCAAATTCCTCCTATGACTTTGGTCGGACTACGCTCTTAAGCAATGATGCAAAGGTGATTAAGGGCGCTTCCTGGAGTGATCGCGCTTACTACATGAGCCCCGGCACACGCCGCTTCATGCAGGCCAATCAGTCTTCTGCTACCGTTGGCTTCCGTTGTGTAATGGATCGCCTCGGCGCTCCGAATGGCCAAAACAGCGAGCAGGCTGGTAACTACTTCGGAAAGAACGGCGGCAGCCGCAGGAAGTAAGCTTGAGCTTTTAAAAAAATCCCCGCTACCGTAAGTAGCGGGGATTTTTTTATGCGAATAATCCTTTAATTCCCTCTGGCCGGCCGGAATGGATTTATAGCGTAGCAAGTGGCAACCCTTTTCCCTTACTAACCCATTTATTGCCGCGGATATAAAAGCGATATGGCAGCAAAGCGTCTTCAGCAGCATAGTCTACTCCTACGCGCGTCGTAGCCACTATATCGTCCATAGCCACTTTAATATTCCGGTCTTCCAGCCAGATGTGCGGACCCTGCAGGCTTTCTCCGCTAAGCAATTTAGTGATGCCCAACGCGATGGTGAGCGTACCCGGACCGGCGGTAAGATTTGATTTAAGGCTTTCAAAGCCGCGCCGTTCCAACATAGTATCCTGTCCTTCCAGCGGTTCTATTCCTCGGATCAGGATCGCATATGGTTCACCTTCCACATGTGTCACAATGTTGAAAAGGTGATAGATGCCGTAGATAAGGTAGATATATGCGATGCCTCCTTCGCGGAACATTGGCGCGGTGCGGATAGTATTGCGGCGCAGATAGGCATGGCACGCTTTGTCATTAGGACCAGCGTACGCTTCCGCTTCTACAATAATGCCTGACGTATGCTTTCCGTCAATTTCGGTTACCAGCACCTTGCCTAACAGCTCACGCGAAATTTTGACGACGTCTTTGCGGGTATAGAACGATGGCGGCAACTTTTTCACTTAACGGCGGTTTAATACAACAAGGTTGCAGGTCTAAGGATTATGCCACCTACTTTAGCGGCTTTCCATTATGCCTGGTACGCTTTATCTTATCCCCGTTCCTATTGCCGAAGGCGCTGCACAGACGACTGCGCCAGAAGTAATTACTGTGAGCAGACGCCTGCAGTACTACGTTGCGGAAAATGCACGGACCGCCCGGCGCACCTTACGCGCCTGGCATCAGCACCTTATTCTGGAGTCTATCCAGTTTTCAGAGATAGATAAGCATGGAGGACCCGACCTTGCAATACTGCGGAAATGGCTACGCGAGGGGAAAGAGGTGGGACTAATGAGCGAAGCCGGCTGTCCCGCAATTGCTGACCCCGGAAGTGAGTTTGTAGCAGCCGCCCACGAGGTGGGCGCTACCATAAGGCCCCTGACAGGCCCAAGCTCCGTGATACTGTCGCTGATGGCTTCGGGCCTGGGTGGGCAGAGCTTTGCATTCTGGGGCTATCTGCCCATCAAAGAACCGGCACGCGGAGCGCGCATAAAGGAACTGGAAACGCTTTCTAAAAGGGAAAAGCAGACGCAGATCTTTATCGAAACGCCCTACCGGAATGATGCGCTGCTCGGAGATCTGCTCAGGCACCTGGCATCGTCCACACGGCTTTGCGTAGCCCAAAACCTGACGTCGCCAGACGAGAAAGTCCGCATGACAACGGTAGCGCAATGGCGAAAAGAAGAAGGGGGCTTGCAGAAATCTCCCGCAGTATTTTTAATCCAGGCTTAGTACTGCGGTTCACGCACGGATTCAATCCGGTCTACGATGTATTGACCAGTCTCTTCGTTCCGGCCATTGTAATTTTCCCCGCGCCAGCCAAGAGGCCTCCGGTACTGTACATAATGTACCCGCACCACTTTGCCAAGTGCGCCATGCTCCAAAGAGTCAGCAATCGCTTCATCTGTAACTGAGAAGTAAAACACTTTGGAAGTAAAGGTGCCGCCACGCTGGCCAAAGCCCTGTTGCTGCATCTCACCTTCCCAGGTTTTAAAGACGCTTCCTTTGCGTGAAAATTTCTGCACCAGCCCATCACGCGTGCCGTCGCTGTACGCATTGAAGTAATTCCAGTAAACCCATCCACCCACGACGAGCAACAGACAGACTATGACTAAGGTGATGATTTTGCCCATGGGTAAATGTAATATTCCGGTCAGTTACTGCACTTTTCGCCCCTTCCAGCGATAGCCTCCCTTCATTCCAAAAAATCCTGCCGCAACAATGTAGGCGATGTGGAGCGACTGCAACAGCGGGAATCGCCACAACTCCCTTCTTTTACCAAAGAAGGCGGATACGGGAAAGAGCAGCATCAATTCCGAAGCGATCTTCAAGGCAAGGCATATGCCTGACAACAACCAAAGCCCTGGGTGCCAGAATGCAGTCCCGAATAAGAAGAGCAGGGAAACGTTGAATAGGTAAACCAACAACAGGATTGCCGTCAGCCGGTGATCGGCATATTTACCGCTTTTGGAAGCCCAGCGAATACGCTGATTCAGAAAGTCGGCCCATGTAGCTTGCGGCGTTGTGGTAACAATTGCCTCTTTTGCTTTCAGGTAATGAACGTCGCTTGCAAACTGCCGCCCTATCTTTTGCAACAGCAGATAATCGTCCCCGGAAGCCAGGTGCTCCGTGCCAGCGTACCCGCCAACGGCATCAAAGGCAGAACGGCTAAAAGCAAGGTTGGCGCCATTGGCCATGCCGCCCAGCTTCAGGCGGTGAGCAGCGGCCGTGATGCCCTGCATCGTTGTGAAGTCCAGAGACTGGAATTCATGGAGCAGACTACCGTCATTTTGAAAGGCTACGGGTCCTATTATCATAGCAGCATGCCTTGCTTCATAAAGCGCAGCGATGTTGTTCAGCCATTGGGGCGGCGCGGCGCAATCGGCATCAATTGTTACAATTAATTCGCCGCTGCTTTGAATAATGCCTGCAGTAAGGGCTTTCTTCTTAAAAGCGTTTGTCCCACGTCCGTCCAAAAAATCCTTCAGAGCAATTACTGTTATCCGCCCATAGCCTTCCGAGCTTGCTATTGCTGCCGTACCATCCTCAGAATGGTCGTCAACGACAATTATTTCCAATAAATGCGGTGGATAATCCTGACGAAGGAGGGAGCGGACACAGAAACTGATGTTCTGTGCTTCGTTTCTGGCCGGAATAATGACAGATACCCTTGTTTCAGGTTTAAAGTCCGCCGGCACGGTAAAAAAAGGCTGTTGGCTCCATCCGGCACGGTACATAGCCATCAGCGCTGTGTAAGCAAGCGTGAGCGCAATGCAGCAAATGGTCAAAAGAAGCACAGTGGGGCGTAAAGTTGTCAACTTTTGAAAAAGCGACAACGTGTATTTTCGCCGTATGAATTTCCAACTCTCCGAAGAACAACTTGCCGTGCAGCAGGCCGCCCGCGACTTTGCGCAGACACGAACTCCTCCCCGGCGTCATTGAGCGCGATGAGAAGCAGAAAGTGCCGCTGGAACAGCTTCGGAAGTTGGGCGAGCTTGGCTTCATGAGCATGATGGTTGACCCGAAGTGGGGCGGCTCCGGCATGGACGCCGTGAGCTATGTGCTGGCAATGGAGGAAATTTCCAAGATTGACGCTTCCGCTTCCGTGGCTATGAGCGTGAATAATTCGCTTGTGTGCTGGGGCCTTGAAACTTTCGGCAATGATGAGCAGCGGGAGAAATACCTGCGCCCGTTGACCAATGGCAGCACCTTTGGCGCATTTCTGCTTTCTGAGCCGGAAGCTGGTTCAGATGCTACTTCTCAGCGCACAACGGCGATTGACATGGGCGACCATTATCTTGTCAACGGCACAAAAAACTGGATTACCAACGGCTCTACTGCCGATACGTACCTCGTTATTGCGCAGACGTATGCGGAGAAGGGCCACAAAGGCATCAATGCACTAATCATAGAGAAGAACACGCCTGGGGTGACCGTAGGCGCAAAGGAAAATAAGCTTGGCATACGCGGCTCCGATACGCACAGCATCATGTTTCAGGATGTGAAGGTGCCTAAAGAAAATCGCATCGGCGAAGACGGCTTCGGCTTCAAGTTTGCGATGAAGACTTTGGCTGGAGGCCGCATTGGCATCGCATCGCAGGCGCTCGGCATTGCCAGCGGCGCGTATGAGCTGGCGCTGAAATATTCCAAGGAGCGCAAGGCATTCGGCACCGAAATCATGAACCACCAGGCGATGGCGTTTAAGCTGGCTGATATGGCGACGGCCATTGAAGGCGCGCGCTTACTTTGCCTCAAAGCCGCCTGGCAGAAAGACCAGCATCAGAATTACGATCTCGCTGCAGCTATGGCAAAGCTTTACGCTTCCGAGATAGCCCAATGGGTAACTAACGAGGCGGTGCAAGTGCACGGCGGCTACGGCTACGTAAAGGAATTCCACGTAGAGCGCCTGATGCGCGATGCGAAGATTACACAGATATACGAGGGCACGAGTGAGGTGCAGAAGATTGTGATCTCCCGGACAGTCCTGAAAGGATAATTTAAAAGATAAAGGCAAAAAAGAGCAGGGTGTATCCCTGCTCTTTTTTATACGAATGAGACGAAGAAATACGTTTATTAGGTCCTGATGAACAAATACCTGCAAATCATCCTTGTTTCTCTGACGCTACTGCCGCAGCAAGTGTCCGCACAACGCAGCGACAAGCAAATGGCGGCCTGCACTTTTCTGTACACAAAAGCAGACATGGCGCGGGAAAAGCTGGTGGCTTTCTTTGACACACTCCATTTTGCGCCAGGTGAGCGTATTGCAGAAGTAGGTGCATCCGGGGCTGGCCTGGCAGGTATGTTTTCGCTCATGTACAAAGACATTGACTTTACCCTTGAGGATATTGACTCTGGCTGCCTGAATGACCAGCAGACAGCCTTCATGCTGCGCTACTATTCCGGCCTTAATGGCGGTAAACAGCCGGAAGGCATCACTTGCCATGTGGTCATCGGCAATGATTCTACAACTACATTGGCAACGGCTGTATATCAGAAAGTATTCTTTATTAATACCTATCATGAGGTTGCAAAGCCACGGCAAATGCTGGAGGATATACGGCGCATCCTTGCTCCCGGCGGGGTGCTTTATATGCAGGAAGAGGTGACTACCAATAGCCCAACGCTGCGGAAGAGCGGCTGCAATCACCTGATGCCGGTAGAAAGTGAGCTTTTGGCAGCCATGCAGCAGGCAGGTTTCCGGATGAAGAAGGTCAATGTCGTGGGCAGCTATTGGCACCTAAAGGGGCGTTCGCGGTCGTCGTGGTATCAATTTGTCAAGGCGTAGCGGGCTGGCATAACCTTTAGAGGATGAAGCAAAAATCATCGCTATGTCCACTTATCCTAAATCCCTCCTCTCCGGCTTCATTGGCGCAGCCGCTGTCACCCTGCTCAACGAAGGCGTCCGAAGGATTTCTTCTGAAGCGCCGCGCCTGGAAAAGCTCGGCATGGATGCGGGCAGGAAAGTGCTGGATGCCGCAGGACTGGAGACGCCTTCAAAAAAGGGGCTTTACTGGGGCACGATGACAGCCGACCTGATTAGCAATGGGCTATATTATTCGGTACTCAGCCTTGCAGGAAAAAGCAGGAAAAGCAGGTGGACTCTTGGCGCTGGGCTCGGACTTGCCGCTGGCTTAGGCGCAATTATGCTTCCCGAACCGTTGAATCTGGACGCATCAACCACTACCCGCAGCAATAAGACCAAAGTGATGACCGTAGGCTGGTATCTGGGCGGGGCGCTGCTGGCAACGGCCATTGTATCACTGCTCTCGCATGATGAATAAGACGCCGGCGGCGGAGCTTAACTTTCCCGACAAATCCTCACTCCATGCTTGCCTCGGATATTATTGCCGTCATAGAAGACTTTGCCCACCCCACTTACCAGGAAAGCTATGACAACAGCGGGCTGCAGGTAGGCGACCGGAATGCAGAAGTAACCGGCGTGCTGCTGACGCTGGACATCACAGAAGCCGTCATTGATGAAGCGCTGGCGCATGGCTGCAATATGATTGTGGCGCACCATCCAATCATCTTTTCCGGTCTCAAAAAGCTGACTGGCAGGAGCTATGTAGAGCGCATTGTAGAAAAAGCTATTAAACGAGACGTTCTGCTTTACGCCGCCCATACCAATCTCGATAATGCCCGTGCCGGCGTCAACGCAATCATTGCTGAAAAGCTGGGCCTGGAAAAGACGTCTATCCTGCAGATGATGCGCACCACCCTGCGCAAACTCTATACTTACGCACCACAAAGCGCTGCCGAACAGGTGCGGGAAGCGCTTTTTGCCGCCGGCGCCGGCGATATCGGAAAATATAAAGAATGCTCCTTTAATATGCCTGGCACAGGTACCTTTAAGCCCGATGAGGATGCAAAGCCGAAAATCGGGACTGCAGGCGGGCCGCGCGAATGGGTGGACGAGGTGAAGATTGAGGTGTTGGTTCAGCAGCATAAGGAGGCTCAGGTGCTGCAGGCACTATTTAATGCACATCCTTATGAAGAAGTGGCCTTTGAATTCATCCAGCTGCATAACGCCAATCAGGAACTTGGAGCGGGCCTTGTGGGCACCCTGCCGCAACCAATGGACGAAATGGAATTTCTGCGGCATTTGAAGAGCAGCATGAATACTGTCTGCATCCGTCATACCGCATTGCGCGGCAAGCCTATACAGAAAGTGGCACTCTGCGGCGGCTCGGGTTCTTTTCTGTTCAGAGAAGCTTTGGCAGCAGGCGCAGATATCTTCATCACGGGCGACTACAAATACCACCAGTTCTTTGACGCTGATGGCCGGATCGTCATTGCTGACATAGGCCATTGGGAGAGCGAGCAATATACTCCTGAGCTGCTGCGCCGTATTATAGCCCGAAAATTGCCTACTTTCGCGCTCCATGTGTCCGAAGTGAGGACAAATCCCGTAAATTATTTCTGCTGATATAAAAATATGGCTACCGTAAAAGACTTCTCCGTTGAAGAAAAGCTTGTGGCGCTGCTGACGCTGCAAAAAATTGACTCCAAGAGCGATGAAATCAAAACCCTCAAAGGCGAACTGCCAATGGAGGTGAAGGATCTGGAAGATGAAATTGCCGGCCTGCAAACCCGTATCTCCAACATAGACGCTGAAGGTAAGCTCCATTGACGAGTACATCGCAAAGGAAGGCGAAGGCAAGAAGGACTCTGCCGCCCTCATCAAGAAGTACGAAAAACAGCTTGACAATGTCAAGAACAACCGTGAGGCCGAAGCTTTGAATAAGGAAATAGAAATGCAGGAGCTGGAAATGCAGCTTCGTGACAAGCACGTCAAGGATGCGCAGTTCCAGCAGGGTGAGCGCCGCGCGCAAAAGACCCGTACAGAAGAGCGTATTGCCGTGCTGGAAGAAACAGCAGCCGGTAAGCGCAAGGAACTGGAAAAAATTATTGCCGATACCGAAAAGGAAGAAAAGAAGCTGTCCAAAGAAAGTGGCACTGCCCGTGAGCACGTTGACCCGCGTATGTTAAGCGCTTACGAGCGTATCCGGAATTCTTACCCGAACGGCCTCGCGGTAGTTCCTGTGCTGCGCGATTCCTGCGGCGGCTGCTTCAATGTCATCCCGCCACAACGCCAGAGCGAAATCCGCCAGCGCAAGAAGATCGTGGTGTGCGAGCATTGCGGGCGCATCCTGGTGGACAGCGACCTGAATGAGCAAGTGAAGGTCAAAATTTAAAATTCAAAAGCCGTCCACTAGGGCGGCTTTTTCTTTTGGCCCCGGACTTCAGTCCGGTGTTAAAAATGTCTGGTGATTGGCTAAAGCCACTCCAATCCGCCCGCCACTGCCGCTCCTACACTCCAACCACCTCATCGCTTCATCTTCACGCTGCCATCGTAAAATTCCGGTGGTTTCTTGCTTACCCACTTAATGAACTTGGCTATTTCCTCCTGCCCCTGCAGCCGCTCTATGGTGTGGTAATAGCGCTCCAGCTCCTTTTCTGTCAGTACCGCGTGAATCTTGCTGTGGCAAATCTTGTGCATCATCAATGTCGGCAGGCCCTTTCCGCCCCGGCTGGCAGGGATGAGATGATGGCGGTTCATTGGCTCCGCCAATGGCCTTCCGCAGAGCGGGCAAAGGGCATCATTTGTGGTTTCCTGTGTTTCCATAAATGGACATGCTTAAAAAATCTTACCTGCTGAGCGTTCGCGCATAGCGCGCAATGTCCACCTGCGGCAACAGTGGCTCGCCCTGCAGCAGATGCTTTGCCAGATTATGCGCCAGAAAGGGCGCTAACGAACATCCCTTGCTGCCCATACCGTTAAGTATACCAACCTGCGGATAGGCCGGGTGCATCCCAACAAACGCATCGCGCGTAACGGTAGCTGGACGTATGGCAGCAAAGTGCTCATGCAATGTGTAAGGAAGCCGTAGCCAGCCGTTCAGCGTGCGCGCTACCCGATCGCGGAAGTAATCTGTGGGCAGGACATCCCTGGGATCCCAGTCGTAGGATGAGCCGATCCAAAAACCATCACCACTCCACGGCACAATGGAAAGCTGGTTGAACTTGTATATAGCGCCCCGCGGCAGCCCGGCAATGCTGGCCGTGACCGCCTCTCCTTTATTGAGCGCAAAAGGCAGGCGATTAAAGTAAGGGCTTTCGGCTGTGGCCGCGCCACGACAATCTATCACTGCTTTTGCATGAACGTTACCACAGCGTACACCATCTTCCAGTACGCAATCCTGAATGCTGACACTAGCTTCAAGCAGGGCACCGAGCGACTTCAGGCGCCTCCGCCAACCGTCCAGCATAGCACGCAGATTGACGAGCGTAGCGGGATAAATGCTGCCGCTGCCATAATTATGGCTAAAGTATGCGGCGCCTTCCACAGCGTTTCCATAGCTTAACAAGTCACCATGTGTACTATCTGCTTTTTGCGCAAAAAAGGCTGCTTCTTCGGCATTACTAAAGAAGTTGTGGATGGGCATCGTAGCGGTAAGTTGTTCACCCAACATGCTTCCTAGCCCGTCGTAAGCATTCTGCACAAATGGTTCTATCGCATCTGCCATCCATTGCCGCGCCAGCCGCTTGCCCGTAATCGGATTGATAATGCCGGAGGCGGATGCACTTGCCGATGCGCCTGTGCCGCCGTCAGCTACCACCACGGTAGCGCCGTCGCGCAACAGGTAGTAGCTCAGCCAGCTGCCACAAAGCCCTTGCCCGATGATGAGATAATCAACACGCACGGCGCAAAGATGCCGAAAGGCCGCCTTCATACGGGTATAAGACGAAAGCAGGCTAAAAGGAAGCCGATACGTTCTTCCGAACAACCACATTATCAGGCATTGTAAAACCAGCAGGATTTTGCTTTTATTAGTGCCGAAAAATTCTAAGGATTGTCACGCTGGCCGCTCAACAGACCCTATTTCTGGCAGGAAGTACCGCTTCTTCGCCCGCTGATTCTGCTTGGGATCGGCATTGTCTGCTATGATCGCTGCTGGATTACGGCAAACCATCTTTCCGGAATGCTTTGGGTGCTCGCCCTATCCGGCATCGGTAATATAGTCTTATCCTTCCCGCGCGGTAGTGTAAAATGGGCTGAATTTACGCATGCCCTTTGTCTGTTCACCTTCTTCGGCAGCCTTGGCTGGTGTAGTTATGCCGTAACTGATGTTCGCAACCATTCAACATGGACAAGGCATATTGATACGGCTGCTCTGACACTGGTCCGCGTAACCGGTGCGCCGCGCGAGCGACCGGCAACTACCCGGCTGCAGGTAGCGCTGCTTGGCTATACAGACAGCGCAGGCTTCAGACCTGCTACAGGCAATGCGCTGCTGTACGTTTATCGCAAGGAAAACACAGTGCTTTTTGAAGAAGGCGACACGCTGTTAGTGCCCGGCCGCTGGCAGACAATCCGCAACAGCGGCAATCCATTTGAGTTTGACAATGCAGCGTTTCAGCGCCGGAAAAACGTTTTTTACCAGCAATTCCTGTCGCCTGCTGAGGTCTCGGTATTCGGCCGCTTTACATCCGGCGGTGCGCAGCCGCTGGTTCGCATCCACCGCTGGGCCGACCGACAGCTGCGCGCGTACATTCATGACAGTGCTACGCTTGGCCTGCTTCAGGCGATGCTGCTGGGCGATGAGGGCGGATTTGATCAGGAATTGCGGCAGGCATATTCGCAGACCGGCGTTATTCACATCGTCTCTATATCGGGCTCGCATGTGGCAGTGCTATTTCTGGTAGTTACCGGTATTTTCTGCTGGATGAAAGGGAAGCGTGGCGCTTGGGTGAAGTACCTGGTTGGGCTGGTGCTCGTGTGGCTGTATGTGCTGGTGGCAGGTGCGCCGCCATCTGCGTTACGGTCTGCATTGATGTTTACGGTCATTGCGATCGCGGGCATCAGCGATCAGGAGGGGCATTCGCTGAATACCGTCGTCTGTGCGGCATTCGCGCTGCTAGTGATGGAGCCTTCCTGGCTGTTTTCGGTAGGTTTTCAACTATCCTTTGGTGCGGTGCTCAGCATGTTGTTGTTTTATCAACCCATTTACCGGCTCTGGTATTGGCCGAAGAAGAATAGGCTAACACGTTGGCTATGGGCAGCGGCAGCGGCTTCCTTCTCGGCTGAAATCCTGACGGCGCCGCTCGTCATTTATTATTTCCACAATTTCCCGCTCCTCTTTCTCTTCGCCAATCTTATTGCAGCCGTAATGGCCGGAGTCTGTGCTTTGATAGGCGGCCTTGCCATCATCGCTTTCTGCTGGATGCCGCCGCTGGCAAACGGTATTGGCTGGATAGTGACCGTTATAGTCAATTGGTTTAACGCCGCCATTATTTGGATGCAGGGCCTGAACGTCACAGCACTTCAGCACCTGCAGCTGACGGGGCCGGAAGCTGTGCTGGTTTACCTGCTGATTATCGGCCTTGCGCCTGGTGGCTTCAAGCTTGGCGCAAGGGACTGCTAATGGCCTTGCCGCTTGCCTGCTCATTGTTGCTGTTGCTATGTATAGATGCCTATAAGACGTTGCGCCAGCACCGCCTGATTGTATACAATAACGGGCGGGAACCTGCAGTAGAAATGATTCGCGGCAGGTATTATCAGCATTTGACAGGAAAAGACGGCTACAACACCAATGCAGCGCACACCGGCTACGGCGCGTGGCATCTTGCGGAGACGGCTGCGCCCCCTTATTTTTCATTTGGCGGAAAAACGATGCTGCTACTGACTGATTCTATGATCAATGGGTACGAAGCCCCATTTCCGGTAGACGTACTTATTCTTGCCCGCCCATTGCGTCAAATCCGCGTGGCCAATTTCCTGAACACCTTTTCCCCTAAAGAAGTAGTGCTTGCTGTACGGCCATCCGCCTATCACCTTAGCCGATGGGCAGATAGCTGTGCAGCCCGTGGCATTCGCCTGCATAGCGTAGACCGGGATGGCGCGTATGTGCGGGAATAGCGGCGTTATCTTCGCGGCGTAAAACTTCCCATTCTTAATGTCTGAGCAACGCAGCATCCGCGCCGCCCTTATTTCTGTTTTTTATAAAGATGGCCTGGAGCCGATTGTACGTCGCCTGCGCCAATTGGGTGTGGCGCTCTACTCCACTGGCGGTACCCAAAGCTTTATTGAAGGCCTTGGCCTGCCCTGCACCTCGGTGGAAAGTGTCACCGGCTACCCATCCATCCTTGGCGGGCGGGTAAAGACGCTGCATCCGAAGGTATTCGGCGGCATACTGGCGCGGCGTAACCACGGCTGAGGATGAGGCGCATATCAAAGACTATAGCATTCCGCTTTTTGACCTTGTGATTGTGGACTTGTACCCGTTTGAGGATACAGTCAAGAGTGGTGGCGACGAAGCAGCCATTATTGAAAAAATAGACATCGGCGGCGTTAGTCTTATCCGCGCAGCAGCGAAGAATTTTAAAGACGTAACAATTGTAGCATCGCGGAATCAATACGCAGACTTGCAAAGCCTGCTGGAATCTGGCAGCGACACTTCGCTGGCCGACAGAAAGCGTTTTGCAGCCGCCGCATTCGCGGAATGCGCGCACTACGATGTAGCCATTGCCAGCTATTTCAACCAGGAAAACACAGTTTCATTCCAGTTGAGCGCCACCAACGGCACGCCGCTCCGCTACGGCGAAAACCCGCACCAGTCCGCAACATTTTACGGCGATATAGATACGCTCTTTACAAAGCTGAATGGCAAAGAGCTGTCTTTTAATAATCTGGTAGATGCGGATGCCGCCTGCCAGCTTATAGCTGAGTGGGACGCAGCGCAGCCGGTATTTGCAGTCATCAAGCACACCAATGTATGCGGGATTGCGCAGCGAGCTACGCTGGAAGAAGCCTGGGAGGATGCTTTGGCCGGCGACAAGGAAAGCGCATTTGGCGGCGTGCTTATTACCAATCAGATCATTACCGCGGCCGCAGCGCAGCGGATCGGGGAGATTTTCTTTGAAATCCTCATAGCGCCTGGTTTTGACGAAGCGGCCCTTGCTGTCCTGAAAGCAAAAAAGAACCGCATCCTGCTGCAGCAAAATGCTCCCTTACAAGTGAGCCGCGAATACAAACGTGTACTGAACGGAACGCTGGTGCAGGACGCCGACAAAACCAATTACGCCGAGTGGCGCGAGGAAGGTGCGCAACCGTGCTCAGCGCAGGAAGCTGCCGACCTTAAGTTCGCCAATATCGTTTGTAAACATCTGAAGAGCAATGCCATAGCATTGGTGAAGAATGGGCAGCTGATAGGCAAAGGCTGCGGGCAAACAAGCCGTATTGATGCGCTCCGCCAAAGCCTGGACAAGGCAAAGCAGGCTGGCTTTGCTACGGAAGCTGCGGTGATGGCCTCCGACGCCTTCTTCCCCTTTGATGATTGTGTGCGGATGGCACATGAGGCGGGCATAACGGCCGTGATACAACCCGGCGGCTCTATGCGGGATGCAGACTCTATTAACTATTGCAAAGCGCATGGCATGGCGCTGGTGATGACGGGCAACCGGCATTTCAGACACTAATGGTGCAGAAGCGCTCAAACGTCTTTACATCAAATCGAAAACGACTTAACGCTTCAACTACTCCAGGACGTAAAGCCCATGACTTCAATCCTCATCAACGACGACCTGCTGTTGCGCAGCTACAAGCCGGAAGATGCGCCGGAGCTGTTTCGTTGTGTGGACAGCAGCCGGGCTCATCTGCGGCCATTCCTGAACTGGGTTGATCATACGACGCGGGTGGAGCACTCACTGCAGTTTATTCAGATGAGCATTGCGCAGCAGGCTGCGGGCGAAGGCATGGCGCTCGGAATTTATCTGCAACAGGAACGTAAGCTCATTGGCGGTATAGGCATGCATCAGTATAACCGCGATCAGAAACGCGCGCAGATAGGCTACTGGATGACCAACGATTATTGCGGGAAAGGATTAATGAGCCGGAGCGCGGAACGTTTTGTAGATTTTCTGTTCCGAAAGCTGGGACTTAATAAGATTGAAATTCACAGCCTGCCGGAGAACAACCGCAGCCTCGCCGCTTGCGCAACGGCTGGGTGCCAAACAGGAAGGACTGCATCCGCCAAAGCTATCTGCGCTTCGGGAAGCTGGAGGACATTATCATTACCGGCATCCTGCGGAAGGAATGGGAGGAATCACACGGAAGCCGGCCATCAGCCTAACAACTTTTCCCATTCGCCTGCGCCCTCGCGCACAAGGCTGGGCGTGGATGATGTGCAGTCTATTACCGTGCTTGGCACGGTGCCGCCCGGACCACCGTCAATCACCAGGTCTACGATATTGCCAAAGCGTTCATGAATGGCTTCCGGGTCCGTGAAGTGCTCTACATCATCGTCGTGCATGGGCAGGAGACGCTCATGATGGGGTGCCCAAGTACCTTGACCAACTCATGCGCAATTTTATGGTCAGGTACGCGGATGCCAACTGTATCTTTTTTCGTCTGGAGCGCTTTAGGCACCTGCTTTGCTGGCCTCCAGAATAAAGGTGTACGGACCCGGCAAGGCCGCTTTTAAGAGGCGAAAGGTTGGCGTATCCACACTGCGCGTATAGTCGGAGAGGTGGCTTAGATCGCAGCAAATAAAGGAAAACTGGGCTGCCTTTGGCTTAATGCCTTTGATCTGGCAAATGCGTTCAATAGCAGCAGTATTATATATATCGCAGCCAAGGCCGTAGATGGTGTCGGTCGGATAAATAATAACGCCGCCGGACTGTAAAACCCGAACGGCCTGTTGTACCGCACGGGGCTGAGGATTTTCCGGATGAATAGAGATGAGCATTTGTGAGTTGGCGTTTTAGTTTAGCCTTTCAATGGCGCTTAACGCGAATGCCAGCCGCTCCGATTCCGTGCCACGAATATCAGCCCAAGGCACGCCGCTTTGCTGCACAATGTCCTGGTATTGGTGATAGAAGTAGTGCCGGTCACGTTCAAGTGGGTGCTCGCGAAGCGGGTCGGGTGTCCAGGGCATGTCAATACTGGTAAGGAGATAGAGATGGTAAGGCCGCTCTGCAATTGCCTGAAGCATTTTTCGGTGACAGCGGCCGAAACTTGCTTCGCTCCATACTTTCAGGACATAAAGATCTGTGTCACAAATGAGTAGCTTGTTTGCACGCGGTAACAACCGGTCTTCACCTGCGATTTGACAGTTCGCAATTTCCAGCAGATCATGTTCTTCATAAGGCCGCCCCAACTGCTCCAGGTATGCTCGGGCGTATTCCGGCACCCAAACGGTATTTAATTGCAATGCCAATGCTGCGCTCAAGGTGCTTTTACCTGTGCTCTCAGGGCCTATGACTACAATTTTTCGAAGAGCCGACATAACGTAAAAATAGGGGACGCCTTACGGCAACAGCGCGGTACAACCGCTAATGATGCTCGTGTGAATAAAATTCACGCATCTTGGCTAGCCAATCAAAGCATTTCAAGAAAATAGCTTTGGCATGGAAGGTCGTGAGGGATTATCTTTGCCCTCCTGAAATGGTGCGGTAGCTCAGTTGGTAGAGCAATGGACTGAAAATCCATGTGTCGCCGGTTCGATCCCGGCCCACACCACCCAAGCGGGGAAATTGATGTTACAATCAGTTTCCCCGTTTTTATTTTGTTCCAGAACCTGCGCCATTGTTGCCATATAACTGAATACTGAATTTACTCTGCCGGTTCGATATTCATCATTTTTGCGGTCGTAAGCTATTCCATCGGGATAGACCATGTATTGCAGTCTTTGCATCTCCCCATAATCGCCGGAATCCCACAGGGGCACGAGTTTCGAGGCATATTCAAAGCAGGTTTTGACGCAGCCTTTCAGGTTCGATATTGTGCTTCCACCCTTTGCCAACTCTATCTCCAGTTCACGCTTCTCAGATAGAAATTTCTCTTTGTATTTGGCAAACATTTCCCGGTCTATTTCTTCCAGAATAAAACGCTCTTCCAGCCGCTCTATCTTCTTCCCCGCTTCTGCAACCTTTTTATTCAGTTCTTCCTTGGCTGCGGTCTTTTCCTGATTGAGCCGGTGATAGGTTTCTATCATCTGCCGCTCCATCATTTCCTGCAGTTGTGGCATTTACTTCAATCTGATAGGGAATAATCAGCTTCTTAAATTCCTTGTGCATCTGCTCTGCCCGCCTATTACAAGTGCATCCCTTTGTATTGCACTTGTAATAGAACTGCTGATTTTTCTTTGCTTTATATCCTGTGAGCGGCTTGTCACAATTAGCGCACCGAACAAACTTTTTTAGCGGTATCTCATCGTTCTCCGGTGTTAAGGAATAGCCGTGTCCATTCTTTGCCAATAGCCCATTGACATGAAGGAATAGCTCCTTTGAAACAGCCTTTTCCTGATTACCTTCTATTACCTTCCCTTCAAGAGCATTATGGGCAACAAGGCCGCAATAGAAGGGGTTACGAAGCATATCAGAAACACGCTGGTTGGGCAGTTTCCAGCCTGCCGCTGCCATCTTCAGTCTTACCTCTTCATTACTCATCCCTTGTGCCCGCCACCCAAATGCCTTGCTGATAAGCTTGCCTTTTGCATTCAGGACAATTTGCTTCTTACCGTCCCTTTGAACAATATCATATCCTAAAGGAGGGCGGCCCATCCATCCGCCAGATAGCAGCTTTTCTTTCATGCCAGCCATGCACTTCTCCCTTCGAAGCTGATTATCGTACTCTGAGAAGATGAACTGGATGTTCTGTTGCAGTGAGCCACTTGCTGTACTGGCATCAGTTGGTTGGGTCACCGCACTAACTATAATGCCTTGCTTCTTTAGCTGCTCCGTGATATAGATGGCATTGGCACCGGAGCGACTGAATCTATCTACCGAATAGACGATGATGGCAGACACCTCTTCCTTGCTCTTCTTCACAAAGGAGAGCATGGCATTGAATTGCTTCCGCTCATCGGTCTTGGCACTCTCATAAGTGCCACCGAAGTAGCCCATAATCTGGTAGCCCTGCTTTACTGCAAACTGCTCACAAGCCTTCTTCTGCGTCTCAAGGCTCATGTTGTTATCTGCTTGTTCTTTGGTCGAGACGCGGGTGTATATAACACAGTTGTGAACAGCTATTTTCTTCTTCTGAGTGCCTTTGCCAAAGCGGTCAAAGAGAATTGAATGATCCGGTTCCTGAGCTTTTGTGCGGATGATTGATTTCATGCTTATGCTGCCTTGCTTTGCTGGTTATGTAAAGAGATAACGGTGGATGCTTGCTTTGATTGTTGGCTTTGTTTTGACCAGGCTGAGTAAACAAGTTCTGTAAATGTTCTTACCGTGTCAATCATATTAATTAGTTCTTCGTCGGAGCAATGTTTATAGTGTTCTGAAGCTCTTAGTTCTTCTATACTCATTGCCTTTACATCCTTTCCTTCATTATGATAGAGGTCTATTACTCTTGAGCCGTTTTTAGGTTGATTTTCTATTGGGTTCATGGCAAACGTAATGCCGGGTTTATAGGGTTGAAAAAAAGTTACTCACATGCTCTTTGGGCATTGCAATAGCTGCAACTACCATATCCGATTGCTCTAACTTTTTCATCCGAATCTTGACCGGAATGCACGCCACTTCTTTCGCTCCTTCGGCGAAAATGGCTTGATGCAAACTGCCAGTTGCATCGTCCCCTTTAGAAACGCATTAGTGTAATGGCGAAGGGAGTTGTTGCGCAGAAAAGCTATTGCTTGCCGCAACTTGCCGGCATCTATCGTTAGCCGATAGATGCGGGTGACATGGAATGTCCTCTGGAGCTGTGCCCGCTCTTTTTCGATTGGGCTTGTTGAATTTGTTCATGCCTTGGTAGTCCTTTTGGATTACCTCACAAATTCAAGTCAACGGGGGGTACCTCCGAAGTGGCTCCGATTATGTTATTGTCCTCTTTCTTCCTGTTCGAAGCTTATATCTGACTGAAGCTTTTCTGCCAGTTTTAATGCTCCCACTGATTCAAACAGGGGAACAATTGCTTTGAGGTTATCCAGATGATAGGGCTTTCCGGTTACGCTCAGCGTAGGGAACTTTTCTTTTACCGTGCCTGCTGATATTCCAGTAAGAGCAGATATAAACCGCTGCTGCTTTGCTCCCTGCCGCTCTCTGGATTCTATTCCACTCCAGCGCATCAGATAATGCAGCGCCAGCACTTTTTGAGCCGCTGTAAGGTCAATTATCTTCTCATCCTTTACCTCATTCACTTCTTCGGGAGATAGCTTTTCGCCTTCTTTATGAGCTTCGGCTTGGTCCATCAGTTCTTTTACTCTTTCAAGGAAGTCTTGGTTAATGAGGTATTCCTTATAGCTCTTTAGAATATCATAGGCCGGGTGTTCTGAGGGAATAGCGTTCAGCGGTAAATCCTGAATTTGGGAAAAGTCTATCTGCTCTAGCTGTCCTGTTAAGCCTATGAAGCCGCCAAACTTGTTCGTTACTTCTGATACCTCATCTATGCTCTTTGTTGAACTCGGAATCATCTGTATCATTAAAGGGAATTGGTAAGCGCCGCTCTCATCCAGGGATTTAAGGGTATCCAACGTCTGGTGATAGTGGCTGGTAAGCAGCTCTAATTGCTCTTTGACTGTGCGTAGCCTGTTCAGCTGCAGGCTTAGCTTTAGCATCATGCTATTGGCCTCATAAGCCGCTACTTCGTGCAAGGCTGCTTCATGGCGGGCTAATAAATGAGACATGGATGCCAGAAAACTCATAAGAATTGGAATTAGGGCGTGTTCGTTATAGAGCCAGCGAATGTGTGACCGGCTTTTGCTTTTTAGGGTAGTATCGTAGCATATCACCCTTTAGCGCATTAGTACATTTCATCGCGCATGGCCTTGCTCAGATTGCCATTCTTATCCACCCATTTGGGAATGGCATAATAGCTGCCTCTGGTGCCGGGCGTCTTGAACTGCTTTAGCCTGCCTGCTTTTACAGCTCTTGCAAGCGCGACTGATAAGGACTTTTCGGGGTCGAGCAGGGCTTCTATCGCGTAGTCTCTGTCCATTGCCTTTAGCTCGGACATGATGTCGCGCGCACGCATGGGCCTTCCTACGCGGGTTATTATTAAAACAATCTTATCTATCCAGCTTTGGTTTTCGCTCCTGCGTCCCTTTGGATTCTCCAGTTCCCGGACGCGGGCTTGCAGTAGGCGAACGCGCTCAAGTAAATCCTGATTGTATTCCCGAAGGTCTTGGGCCACTTTCATTGCGGCCTTTTCCCGTAGGTTGGCTTCCAGTAGTGCTGCCTTTAATGCGCCAGTATCATCTGTACTCATTGCCTATTTGCTGTTTCTCACCACTTCTACTAGTCCCTGTTACTGCGAAAAGCTACAAAAAGTGCTTTTTCGGTTGAGTTTTGGCTAGAAAAAGTGTTCTTTCAGTTCCAAAGAGGTGAATTTTATTGCGAAAATTGCCTTTTTTGGGAGTTGCGCTATCCGGATACTAACACTAAGGTAGCGGAATACTAAAGATGAAGGGTGATTTTGGGATGAAAATGACTGAAAATTGCAACTGCACTATCTGAATACTAACAAGAGGATCAAAAATCAGGGTGTGAGGCGCGAAAATCGCGTTGTTTTCAATTAAAACAAAATATAATACGTTTATTAAATTTTATTTCGCACGGCTATACAACTACTACGCCTGACGTCGCAAGCTGACGGGAAGAATGTATGAATATCGTCTTTCTTACCCCGATCTGTAGTCCCTTAACCGAGTACTCACTCTTTGCCTGTCTTACCGTTTAGCTGTTTTCAGCGGGACGGCACCAATGTTCTCATATATCCGCACTGATTCATTGCTCAGGTTCCGCGGCAAGTGGGTAGCGCCTATTGACTTCACCTTCGTGTGTAGGTCGCTTCCGACAGTGTGCCGCATCGCGGAAGATATTCCAGTTCAGCTACGAGTTCTGTCTTCCTTGAAACTTGCCTCAGTTTCCGTATGCGGATATGTCTGTAAGCTATATGCTCCTCAAACCTGGCTGATAGTCTAAACACTTTAAACGCCGTCTTTATCACCTCAAAGAACACCTCGGCAATATTAGAAGCAGTAAAAAGCCGCTCGAAGGCGGCTTTGCTCTGTTAGTTTCACTTGATGGGCGCTTTCTCATACTTGCCCTTGTCGTTCTTGATGATTTTGAACCTCGCCTGCTTATGAGATATTTCATAAGGCTCGCCGTCTTCGTCTCGGATGTTTAAGAAAATAGTATTACGTCCTTCCCAACCATCTTCCGGTGGAAAGTCAAACGATGATGTCCACAATGGAAACAATATCGCTACATATTCATCCCACTTGGGGTGATTTTTTTGACTGGAGACTTGATTGGCTTGGTCTTCAACACTTTCAAACCAGCTTCTGGGCGATGTTTGCTTGTCGTAAGTCCACCCTATATCATCTAGCACTTGTTTTGCTATCTTATTGATTTGGTCTTTTGTGTGTTTCATTTTATTCCAAGTCTTTTATTATAGATTATTTGTTCCATTTCATCTACGACTAAGTAAGGAAAGTTCTTGCCAAGGTCGTTGAAGTCTCTGACTTTGCGATTTACATAGTTGTAAGAAGCCACTAATTCATCTACAGTCCACTTCTCCTTTGTTTTCCAGATGGCCTCCCACACCATTTTCTCTTCTTCCACAAGGTGCATCTTGGGCAGCTTATTGTACCAGATTTCAAGATGGGTCATCTCGTGAAAGACTGTGAGCTCTGATGCATTGGCCGCCCGCAATATCATTTCCGGTGGCGGCCCTTCCCGGAAACGCCCTACCACATCTCGTCTATCCCAGTCCTTAAGCAGCTTCCGCATCTCGCTACTGCCCACTTCTTTATCTATCAGCCTCAGCTTTACGCCGTACTTCTCCCAAAGTTGAGCCTTCAGCAGTTTCAGACCGGCAGCATTCAACAGCTTACCGCCCTGCGCATCAAACAAATCATCTACCTGGCGTAGTAATTCGTTGACGTCTCTTTAAGCGGCTGTATTTATTCCGAACAACTCATCCAGCCACTTCACCAGCGCCTTCCAAAGCTCCTCAAAGAACTCCTTTATCGCTTTAGCGCCTTCCTTCAGCTTCGCCAGCGCCGCTTTTATTACCTCAAAGAATGCCTCGGCAATATTAGTGGCAGTAAAAAGCCGCCCAAAGGCGGCTTTAAAGGAAGATGCTACTTCTTGATTTCAACGTAACCGGTAGGTTGCATCATGTATTCCAGTTCATAAGTAGATGCATCCACAATCATGAAGTATCGTAAATGCTCCCCGTCTATTTCCACGGTTCGAAAGCCAACTGTAAAGAGCGGCATCGCACCTTTCGTACGATGATTACCTTTTTCATTATAGACACAGGTAAAGTTCCACTCGTCCTCCTCCTTGTCGTAAGGGAAGTCCACCGAGTTTAGGTAGTCTTTGACCTTTTGGATGATTTCTTCTTTTGTCATAAGGTTATTGATTTAGACGTCATTAGATTTTTGTAAGGTCAATGCCTTTAGCCCTCAAGTCCTCAATAATACTATTAATGTAATCTCTAGAATACTTGATTTCAGCAGGACTCAGTTTTTGCTGTTGGGCCATAAGCTTTTCAAAAACGTATCGTTCTCTTTTGTAGGTGCGTATTGCATCATCAAAGGGACTTCCGCCTGAGGCCTTACTTCCTTTAATATACTTTTCAAATCCGAGTAGTTTCCGTTCCTCGGCATGGAACATTTCGTGAGTTATCAGAAAGTGCGTGACGTTTTCTTTCTTGACCCATATTACATTTCCCTCAGCCTGATACCCAGCCTCTTTCCCTGTGGCCTTATAGAAATTGAGCTTCTTTTTGTCCTTTTCCAAAAACTTGAGTTCTGCCTCAAATTCCGATTTCAGAAACTCTGACCACACAGAAAGTTCTCTTCTGGTAAGCTTTTTTGCACCCAGAAAGCCTTGGCCTGCTACCTTTTTCCCTTCCCATTGAGATAGAAAGTCTTCAATCTTCTTATCAATTTCTACTTCTTTAGAAGTTGAATCCTAACAGTTCCTCCAGCCACTTCAGCAAAGCTTTCCAAAGCTCCTCAAAGAACTCCTTTATCGCCTTAGCGCCTTCCTTCAGCTTCGCCAGCGCCGCTTTTATTACCTCAAAGAATGCCTCGGCAATATTAGTGATTTGCCTGCCGCTCCCTTTCAGCACGCCTTTCATAAAGTCCATGAACGGCGCCAGCGCCCGCTCCGCCGCTTTCAGCAGCCGCACTGGCACCAATAAATCCAGCAGAGGAATGAAAAAGTCCAGCACAATGCAGGCGATGTAGCCGGCGGCATAGGCCCATTCCTCAGCGGAGACTGCGCTTAGCTTGCCCATCAACTTAGCGGGCAGTCCGGCTATCTGCTTTTTAAGCTTATCGGCAAAGGCCGCCGCCTCGTCCATTACGGCTGCCCAGTCTATATCGGCCACGGCCTGCAGCAGGTTGTCGGCATACTCCAGCAGCAGCGAGAAGTAGTAGAAAGGGTCTTTCATGATGGCCATGCTGCCCTTAAAGGCCTTGAGCAGCATAGCGATGAGGTCAAAGAGCGAGGCGACGAGGTCTATGAGCGAGTTCCAGAAGCCGCAGAAGAATGGAGTCGCCAAATCCTTGTACTGCGCCATCCCCCGGCTCAGCGCGTCTTTGAGCGTGCCCACGAAGCCGGCCAGCAGGGTCTGCTTGCTGTTCGCTATGCCCTGTTTGTCCTTAATGCTGTCCTTAGACCATGCGTCTATCCGGGTGCTTAGCAGCTCCATCAACGGCGGGGGCTGGTTGCCGGGGGCGTCTTCCCGCTTTTTAGGGTTCCAGACGGCCTCATCAATGCGCAGGTGCTTTGTAAGCAGACCGGAGATGCCTTCAAAGATGAAGATGGCGGCATCCATCGGTAGCTCGGCGGTTTTCATAAGGCCTTTTAGCAGGGTGGAGACCAGCCACTTCCTGATTTGTGCGCCGGCGGAAAGCTGACCTATCAGGTCTTCGGCATCGCTTTCCGTCAGCACATGCCCGAACCGCGTATTGTTGGCGTGAGCTAATAGCGGCTCCGCCCAAGATATATATTCCTGGCAAGGCAGTCAACTGGTTTTTCTGTGTCATAGAAAGCTTCCTTCGTAAAAACGCCCCGCATCAGCAGGGCGTTTTAATTAGCGTGCGTATTTCTTAGCCACATCAATCTGTTTATTGATATGCTCACTAAAGCTGCGCTTCAGCTCTATGACTCCCGCATAATCCTCTCCTTTATCGTCTATATGATAGGAGCAGTACCAGTAAACGGGCGGGTCATCTCCTTCGTCAAAGTAGAAAAAGTGAAACTGGTCTGAGTCCAGATATCCAAACACCCAGAAGTTTTTTTGCAAGCTGAAGCCTGCCTCCGCCATGCCTTCGCGGCAAAGGCGTTGGCCTTCCTTCCAGTATGGCTCATCTCCAATAAAGCATCCTGCATTCATATCCGCTATCATATTAGCACCATTTCCGCCAAGCTGTAAAAATTCCCCTATAAGCTTTGGGAAATTGCTTGCCAATCTCTTGCTCTATAGACTGAATCTGTGCTTCAGTACACGGTTCGTTGTAAGTGTTACCGATTACGGGCATCATTGCCATTTTCTTCATGTAGTCAATGTCATTTCTTTTTGGATTGTTCAAGGTATAGTTTAAGGGTTCGGTTATCTACAACGTGGTCTATTTTGCCCTTTACATTCTTATACTTTGGGCTTTTGACATTGATTTTGGCATTGTACTTCTGCTGCCGGATGAGGATTTCACGCTTACCCTACTGGTTTAAGTCTTGCGTAGCAGACTTTAACCCCAAATAAAAGAAGGTCTCTGACCGGCAAAGGAAGTGCTTTAGCTTAATCAAGGTGAATAAAGCTAAGGTTCCTTTACTGCCGGACAAAGTCCTTCTTCTATTCAAGCATTTAAGTCTGCTAAGCAAGACTTAAACGAGTGGGGAGCTCATTAGCGGCTTTTGACATAGTAATTGCCCTTGTTATCCTTAGCGATTATATCGGTGCCCGCTCTTCCGCCGAATCTTCTGAAGAAAGACACCGGCTCACCTGTTTCGTCGTCTATCGTTAAGAAGGCTGATGCTTCCATGCCATCTAAAAAGTCGGGGTCAAACCAATGGCAGTCGCCTATCCACCCTTTTTTCACTTGCTTTCCAAAGTAGGGCTGGACTTTCTGTATATCCCGCTGTTACAGGCTGGTCTTCATGGTACTTGAATTTGATGTACTTCAGGACTTTGCGATTCAGCTCTATTGCTTGTTTTTCTGTGAGGTTAATGTCCGCTTATTTTTTGATTGGGAATCACTACGCCATAAAGTAATCCGAACTGACTCCGACCCATTATACACTATTCAATAAGTGCTTTTGACGTAGTAGTTACCCTTGTCGTCCTTTGCGATAACATCTGTACCCATGCCACCGCTTCTTCTGTTGAAAAAGACCGGCTCACCTGTTTCATCATCTATCTTTAAGAAAGCTGACTTTTCCATGCCATCTAAATAGTCGGGGTCAAACCAACGGCACATTCCTGTCCAAGCCTTTTTTATTTGTTTTCCAGTCAGCAGCGGGTCTTCTGTGTAAGCCGCTTTCACAGGCTGGTCTTCATGATACTTGAACTTGATGTCCTTCAGGACTTTGCGAGTCAGCTCTATTGCTTGTTTTTCTGTGAGGTTCATGTTCGCTTATTTTTTGATTGGGAATTGCCACTTTTTGAAGTATTCTAAGTTGACTCGGCCTAAGCCATACTCATACACTCTTATGTCATTGATTTTGCCTAAATCTCTCTCTAACTCTACTATCGGCCATTGCTCGGGTGCTTTCATAAATTCTGCCAGTACATATTCCTCATGTTGGAGGTAGTTCAGCTTAGCGTAGGTTTCTGCCATGTCCGGAAACTCCTGCGTCATCTTGTACCACAGCTTCATGTGGTGCAGCTCATGCTCCATCGTATAAGGCGAGATTTCAGCGCGTATAAAAATCGTCCTTTCTTTTACGCTAAAGGAAGCAAATACGCGCCGAGTGTTCCAGTCATGCAATCTGGCCTTAAATCTATAGTCTTTATTAATGACTGTAAGGTCTATGCCGAACTTTTGCTGAAGCTCTAAACGCAGCGTCTTGATTGCCTTTACGCTCAGGACTTCCTCGCCGGCAATATTGGTCGCTTTCTTCAGCGCCCTGAACAACTCATCCGTTTTACTTTCTTCCATTGCTACTTTAGAAAGTATGCCCTGTATGTCTTTTTTGATTGCTTTGGCGGCGGCTTTTACCCAAGCTCCCAGTTTCCCGAACCTAGAAGCCAATTTTCCCAATGCAAGCAACGCGTCTCTGATTATCGCAACTACGCTAATCACTGTAATGACGTCCTCCCCGGCATGGTAGGCTATCTCATAGTCAGAGTTCTCATTGCCGTTGTAGTGCTCAAAAAAGTCTATTACCGAAGCCTTTATCTGCTCCTTTACCTTGCCCGGCTGCTCGCGCAGCTCCTGCAGAGCATTTTCCAGGCCTTCGCGCAGCATCCGCGACTCCACCTTGTCAAACAGCAGTTCCAGAACGAGCGCCCAGGTATCCACCAGCCCGGCTATGAAGTCCAGCAAGCCGTTTACGAATCCGCAGTAGAATGCATACAATATGCCTATTGCCTTGCCGATACGCTGCAGCAGCTCCAACACCCAGTCTATAAAGCCGCAAAGGGTACGTATCCCTTCGGTAAGGCGGCTGATGACGCTGGCTATGGCATCGGGCAGGTAGGTTTTGTAGGAGTCCATCTTCTGCACCATGCCGTCTATGTCTCGGACGCGCTGCTTTAAGCCCGCTGCCAGTGCCACTAAAGAGGCGGCCCTGTACTGCCTGTTGGCCGGGTTCCAGTCGGCATCGCCGTATTTGAGGCTGCGTATGCCGTCTGCAAGCTTGTGCAGCCCGTCGGCGCAAATGGCAAGTATCCTTTTGGAGACCGTGTTGGGGTCGTTGCTCTTCTTGTCCAGCTCAAATTCTATGGCGTCTTTCAGCGTGTCCTGGTCTATGGGCGGGTAGCTGGGCAGCCTGCCGCTGTACTTTTTATAATCGCTGAGTATGAGTTTCGCTAGCCATTCGGGGCTGGCTTTGCTGCTGCCGGCGGAGATGTAGCGGGTCAGCGCCCGGTCTATCTTCACGAAACACACAGTGCCGAAGCTGTTATACTTGTCGTCCTGCTCGTAATAGATATTGATATCCGGTTCCTTGTCGCGGCTACTGCCTTCCTTTTTGTCAAGGGGGTCTTGTTGGTATTGCTTGATTAGTTCCGCGCCATTATGGCTGAATATGGTACGGTATGACCATAGGTTATAATTGTTTGCCTGCAGCACGTTTGCCTCCTCGCCTTCCATCATCACGTAGGGATTATTCCAGTTCGCCCCGAAAGAACTTTGGGCGAATCCGCCGGACGTTGCGGGTGGAGCATATGCGGGCATGGCGGGAGCATTGGGAGTTACTCCCCATTCAGGAAATGCCTGGCTCATGGTTATTTGATTGATTTAAAGAGACCGCCACCCGCCTTACGGGGCAGGCAGCGGCTCTGGTTTGGATTGATTGTTAGCTGGCCGGCACGTCCAGCTTCACATCGGAGTCAAAGA
Organism: uncultured Bacteroidota bacterium; assembly: GCA_963782125.1. Taxonomy (GTDB): domain Bacteria; phylum Bacteroidota; class Bacteroidia; order Chitinophagales; family Chitinophagaceae; genus UBA1952. The sequence continues at coordinate 455,902 of CAWAID010000004.1, read as the reverse complement.
AGAAATTCTCGTCGCCGCAGTCTTCATTGCAAGGCAGGCCGGTGGCGTCTAAGCCCACGGTGCTCTTTTGTAGGATGGTGAGCGAGGTAGGCACGCGGGTCTCCCAGGTCGGGCCTACAACGTACTCAGGCTTCTTCAGTTCATCTACGATGGAGAGGTAAAGCGGGTCGCCGGTCACGGGGGCGTCGCCGCCGGCCCATACCTTGCCTGTAGCCATGTAGTACATCACGGCGTTCTCAAAGCCTGGCCGCACCGTAACTACTGCCCGCGCCATGCCCGCCTGCATAAAGGAGCGGAACAGGGGGTCATCACTTTCCTGCGTGTAAAGGTCAGCCCATTGGCCGCGAGCTCCCCAGTAGAACGGGTACAGATTGTAAGACATGATATCCCACTCAAATGCCTGCTCCATAAACTTAGCTACTAAGGTGTAGGCATCCTGCTCGGCATTCGCAATCGCGGCGATACCGGTGAAGGAGGCACGTTGCTCGTTCAGGAAGTTCTGGCCGAGGTAATCTTGGCCAACGAGGTAGGACATGCAGGCTTTCTTCAACACGGTGTTTTCCACGATGCGGTAGAAGAGGGGGTTGGTGTTCAGCACTTGGCTGGTTTCTTCCTTTGCGGCGGCCTCCTGCTTGTTATATGCTTCCACACACTTTGCATAGGCATTTATGATGGCTTTGAAGGTGGTTACCTGCCATTGCTCAAACGCAAGTTCTTTAAGCTTAAGCCTTACGGAGGTATTTGCATAGCCAGCGAAATAATTCACCGCCTGAAAGGAAATCGGAATCTCATTTTCGAATGGTCGAATTTTTACGTACTCTCGTTCGAGCTCCTCATTGCCTGATATCGCTGCCGTAAGGTTAGGAAACAGTGCATTGCCCACGGATGCACTAATGCTCATTTGGCTTGTCATTTCGGAATAACCCCCCAAAACGGCTTTCGCGTGTGTAGCGTAGTATCCATCAGGAATTTTAATAACATCCTTACTGGTAAAATTTTCCCAATCGGTAGAGTTGTCGCCTGCTTTAGAGCCGCTAGAGCTTTACCGACGAACAATTCATCCACAGGTGGCGCTTCAACTTCTGCATTGTACATGGATGCGAACAGCGCGTAATTCTCCCGCGTGAGGTCTTTATGCGTCTTAATGCCTCCTTCCAACGTGCGCGGGTCAATAGGCTTGCCCAGCAAGATAACAGAACTCGTTTTTGCCTTCGCCTTCACCATGCCCAGCTTGTGGAAGGCCGCCGGCTTAGGTATCATGAACTCATACATTAGCCGCTTGCCATAGTTGAGTATTTGGTTCTTGTACACTTTATCCACCCAGCGATACACGCCGGATACGTGCTCGGCGCCATCGCCTCGGTTGTCAAAGCCATGCCGGTTCTGCTCCTCAAACTCCTCAATGATTTTGTTCACGCGCTCCTCGCGCACCCGCTCCAAGATGCGGTCGGTCGCCTTGTCTGTGACCTCACGGGCAAAGGACACGGCTTGGTGGTTAGCCTCGCTCTTGGATAGATTGGTAGCGTAGTTAGCATTGAAGTTTGCACTAAAGCCACCCGGGCTGGAATAGCTGGCGCCTGCGCTAACGCTCATGGAGGTATTCTCCGCGTTGATTTTGCTGACCTCCTGCTGCAGCTCATAGCGGTCGGTGGTGGAGCTGTCGTGCTGACGTTCCTGTTCGCTCTGGCGCTCGCTGGTAGTAGTGTCCTCGCTACGGCGCAGTACACGAGTGCTGCGTTCCTTGTATTCGCGTGCCATAACATTTTCAATGTGCGAAACCTCGCCCGGCACGTAGCAGCATACCGTCTGTTCTACCTTTTGATAGTCCGCTATGCCGAGGCGCTTGATGCCGTATGACGTAGGCGTGGGCGAGGTGGCAGTTGTGTAGCCATTGACTGATTCCGCTTCGCCAATCGTAGGGCCGTTTACAATCAGGATTTCACTGATGTCAAGGCTCAATTCATCGGCAAAATCAACGGTGATATTCATCACAATGGTTCCACCGCTTCCCGGATAGACACCTCCGTCTTTATACAGTAGCAGAGCAATGTTATTGCCAGTCTGCACGGCTTCAAAGTCCAATTCCTGGCTGCCGCTTCGTACTCCTATTACTTCTTTGGTATTGGCGGTTTGCAGCACAACGGCCAGTTTATAGGTGCCGCTGTTTGTGCTAATCTCATGCGGTGTAATGGCATAAGGCACTGTGAGATCGTATGTAGGAATGGCATCTGAGGCCGATAATACGATGCCGCCGGCGATGATTGTCTTTTCAAAGAATTTGTCAGGGTCAAAGGCCGTCTTAGTGTATTCGCTCACCTGTTTGGAAAGAGCGGTTTCCACACGCCCCAGTGTCAGGGTATTATCCAGTAGGCCTTCGTTGTCAAGGATGTCCATACTTTCCTGCGACAGAATGCCTGTAAGCTCGCTTTGTCCTACTTCCACATTGGGGACAAACTCAAAGGCAGGTATCAGCGCGTTAGGGTTAGATGCCAGCGTAGTTGCCGCATCCTGCAGATATTGGGCCTGGTCGTCGTTGAATTTCAGCTCTTGGGCGTCCAGATACTTTTCTTTGGCCACCTTCACTTCCTCCACCGCCTGATCATAGCGCGTAAGGGCATCTTTAGCCATCAGCATGTCGTGTGCCCGCTGCATGCCTTTGCGGTCTACGCGTAGTGCCGGCGCGGCTGACGTAGATGGCAGGCTGGTATAGCTTCCGCCTATCTCCAGCATCTCCTTCGGAACTACAATCGTTGCTTTCGCAAGCTGTGGCAACTCATCGTCTGACGGTGGTGCGAAGGAGTTGACGGCGGTAACCAGATTGATTGCTTGGATTGTTTTGTACAATTGCCCCTTCAGCGGGGTATTGTTCTCCATTGCTATCTGGTAGAAGAAGTTATCCCACACCTTGCTGATTTCTGCGGCTGATAGCGGCGTTATGCCGCTAGCAGTATTGCGCAGTTCCGCCGGCGTAGCGGACGCTGCATTCTGGTCCAACCATTCTGTAAAAGCAGCGAAGGCCGTATTCATATTTGCCAGGTCCTCAGTTGAGCTGAAAAGCGCTGACGTATAGCTGGCGTATACCGAAGCACCAACTATAAAGGAGGCGTTGCTTGCCGCACCAGTATATACGAGACTGGAATTGAGGTCAGGATGATGAATAAGGCTGGCTGACAGCTTTGGCTTTGCTAAGGGTTCAGGATTTCGGAGGGAGACAAACCGGAAAAGGGTTGAGCTCGGTTGGTTTTGGTTGTCCATTTCTTGGTTGTTTTTGTGTTGGTTATTGTTTTTCTGTTATTGCGCGATAACAGGACAAAAGAATAACAGGCGCTTGCAGCCTATTTGCAAGCAAGAAATTTTTGCCTTCAAAGCATCAGGCGTTACACTTGTCGCATTTAGGTAGGCTTACTTCCACCACGTAACACCCAGTGGAGCAATACAGCATTCAGCCGCAGCCCCAAGCTGCTAAAGCTGAAAGACCTTACTTCAAATGCGCTGCGCCCTCAATCTCCTGCCCAAGGGCGGTGCTTAAGGCATTGATGAGAAATCGTCCGTCAACTCCATTAATGGATCAACCTGTATGCAGGTCGCTGCACCTTACGCCGGGCGCTAGACCTTACTGCTGCCATATCGCTTCCTTTAACTCCAGCAACAGCAATTCCTCCTTCGGGTTGGGCTGGAGCTTCAGTTTGCCCTCAATTCGCCGCCTCTCCGACAAGTAATTGGCCCTATATAATAACGAAGCCGAAGTGATATTTCCCTCCTTGCCGGCACTGAAGACCTCAGTGGTGGAAACTTTTTAAATTGGTTGAGGCCAAACGCATCAAAAGGTCCGGCAGCGAACTTGTTAAAGCATATATCTTGCAATTGGTAGAGCAAGCTCTTTATCCATACTCATATCATCAGAGATCATCAGACAACGTGATGATCATTAAAAAGCAACTGGCTCTGGACGGCTTTTAGAATGCCCGCATCAGCAAAGGAAACGCGTTACGGAGCAGAAACCAAATTGCATTTAGCACAATTTATTCGTAAGGGCGCCGTTCCTTTGAACAAACCTCGTTATATGAAGGCTGCTCTATTCTTAATCATATTCCTGCTACTCCTTGTCACGGCCTGCGATAAGCAGAATACGTCCGAGCCTGTAGCTATTAAGAAAGATACGGCGGTATTTAAGCCCTATACCGACACTTACTCCGGGCATATTGAAGCAATTGCCGATGCAGGCGGTGTATCGCCCTTCTGCACCTCCTCTTATGATGGCAACCTATTTATGACCCACCTCGGCAATGGCCAGCTAAGCATTTCTGTCCCCTATAACCTCTGCAATATGGTCATGCCCAGCTCAATGTTGATTGATAGCCCTACTGCAACGAAAAACAGAGCATTCAATGACCGCTACGCTATTTGGAAAGACAGTATTTACTATTCTAAGGACACGGTGTATCCACGCGGTTGCGCGGAGATATGGTCTGTAGCTTTCGGGGAAAGAAGCGTTGAGGTTGGGCGTGACGTACTCTTCGTGATGTTAGCAATGGCCCATTTCGAAGGCAGATAAGAGCCTTCTACAAACGGCCTCTCTAGTGAGGCTCTATTCCACTTCGGACGCCTAGCGCTAATCTGGAAAAACTGAAGGGCCTCATTCCCTGATGAATCGCATATTCCATACTAGCCTTTGCTGGTATGTACTGAAAGGCAGTACAGTCCAGCCGGCAAGTACTACGCTGACACTTTTACCCGGTCACCTTTGACCTGAAAAAGTGTAAACGATGGTGCCGCTGTAAGCACAAATCCAATCAAAACTTTTAGCCCTTTGTACGTCCATTCTTTACTGTAAGTTCAGTGACAGATATTGTCTCCGGAGACGGCCTATCGAACAACCGAGAATCTGCCGGAGAAAAGAGCCTTCTGTCCCGTGCTTATCCGGTACAGGTAGGTACCCGGTGGGTAGTTGTGGGTATCTATAGAAACCGCTGCTTTTCTTTCGGTAAGCGGCGCAGCATAAATGACCTGACCCGTAAGTCCTGTAATAGTCAGTTCCAGATTATTGGACTGTACTGTTGGCAAGCTATAGTCCAGCACCACTTTTTCGCGGGCAGGGTTTGGATACACTTTTACGTACTGCTCCTGCTCCGTATAGGATATGCCCGAACCTACCGGGTGCGCCTGGCGTGGGGTGGGAGCCGCAGGACGCCCTGCGCCGTCTCCCCCTTCACCGCCTCCTCCGCCCTCTTCCTCTTCTTCACCCTAGGCCTTAGCAGCCGTCGGATAGCAAGGTATATCCCTGATGCCGAGGTTCTCATTATAGATACTAAGTGCTATGGAGCTGGCCGTAGCATGATTACGACCGGCAATTGTATTGAGCGTAGCCAGCTCGGAAGTGTCTAATTGCAGTAGGGTTCGGCCGCTTTGCAGCGCGGGGCTAAGCACGGCGAACAGGTCTTTATAGCTGTCGTTAACATCCTGCTCCCAGTCGCTTAAGCTCATCTCTGTGGGTATATGCGCCAGCACGGTATCTGCAAGCGCCCACTGCCCGGCACCCAAGTACACGAGCGCTGCCGTATAGTGGGACCACAGCGCCGGCAGCTTCGTGTACCAGAAGCCTAGGGTATCCGGATGAACATAGTTGGTGTCGTCATATTTAATGGCGCTTATGATATCATTATGCGCGAGCGACATAGCTTGCCATGCCCCATTAACGGCGGTGATGTCGGTGCTCATAGCGGTTGTGTCGCCGCGATGATGCCGCAGGGTGTCTATATCGTAATCGGGGTAGATGCCCGGCATGATAAAGCCGAGGTACTCAAGCAGGTCATCGCTGAGCATCTCGGGACAGGCGCGCAGTACTTCCAGCATCTCTGCTTTGCTCACTTTGTTGTTGGCAGCGCTTGCCCTTAACACCTGCTCAGAGAGATAGGAAGCCAGCTGCATCAGTGAGTCGTGCAGGTCGGTGCTGTTATTACTCTGGTCTATGTAGTTCAATAGCGCCGTTGTATTGCCTCCGTCCATTTTCCCGCGAAGGCTGGTAAAGGCGTTATTCCAATCGGTGTGGAACTGATCAAAAGCGCTTTCGGCTATCATGCGCTTGCTGTAGCCTTTGGTATTGTAGGGATTGAGGATTTGTCGCGCCGGGCAGTCGTTGCTTCCGGTAGTGGTAATACTCGGCATCTGCGTAGTAGTCAGCTGGATGGCTTTATTGGCTGCGCCGCTGTAGTAATAACCAACATGGCTGGCGTAGTTCTGAAACTGCTCCGTATGTGTGGAAGAGAGCGAGGGCGCGTAGACGTTCTCTACCGGGAATGCGGTGCTGCCCTGCAGCGCGGCTACGCCGCTGGGATAAAAAATACTGGGCGGCTGGGCGCCGAAAACATAAATGCCATTGCTGGTAATGGTAGGTATCGTGTAGTTGTTGCAGACAAATTGCAAGCCTGTAGCGGCATACGGTACAAGCTTGCTGATGCTGTACATGTCACTGCAATTGATGCCATAGGACACGCAGCCATATTTGAGGTTGCTGAAGGTGTTGCGGTAGATGTCATTTGACGCCTCGCCGCAGTCTTCTATGCGGATGCCCTCAGTAGCCAGCTTTAATGCAATGATGCCCCCTGGTTTTGTAGTGCTGCTGGAAAAGGAATCCAGCTCTATCCGGTAGGAGGACGTGCCGATCAGATAGATTCCTTTTTGACACAGGCAGGTGGACGCATAGGCTTTGCCGTAGTCATTCAGCTTAAAAGTGCTGTGGAATACCTTAACGTCTGAGCTGTTCTTGGCGAGGATGCCGATGCTGCAATTCTGAAAGTCGGCGTAGTCAACGAAAAAGAAGTCGGTGACGCTGAGGGGCGCATCGTTATTGACGCCGATCTTGAAGCCGTCAAACCTGTTGTGCACATAGTCCGTAACGGGACAGCCGGAATAAGTGGCGCAGTAGGGTGTGAGCTGGAAGCTTGCGTTCCAGCTGTTGATAGCGATGCCCTGGCCTTTCTGCGCGCCGGTGCGGGTGTTTTTAAAGCTGTTGCCGCGGATATCTACGCCATCCACATCGGACATGGAGATATGGGCCTGGAAGGGATAGCCCAGCGCGTCGCCACGGTAGTCGTCGGTAATGCTGAAAGAGCAGCCCTTAATATGGCCGGCAACCTTTACATAGGCCCCGCCGCTTATGTAGTGATAGGGTGCGTAACCAATGCCTTTTGCGCAGTTAAGGAAGGTGGCGCTATCTGCGAAGATGATGCCGCCGGCAGTATTGGAAGCGGTCAGGGAGTCCAGCGAGTTGGCTACACCTACTCTCGCGTTTTCTATTACAGAACCGGGGCGGATGTAAGCGCTGGCCTGGGTTAGGGACGACTGCCCTGCACCAGGCGTACCCCGGAGCAGAATGCCTTTCCAGAAGCCGCTGCAATCATTGGTGAGCTTAGCGCCTTTTATATCTATGGCGCAGCCGGAGTCTACTACAATGGCCCCGTTCTTGGGCATGTGGATGACGGTCTGGGTGGCGCCGGTGTTCTGGATGGTAAGTGTAGCTCCGTTAGTGACGTGAATGCCGGTATAGATGCGGTGATCTGCGCTCCAGGTAGTGTTAGTGGAAATGACTTCGGTTGGCTCGGAAATATAGTCACCGACAGATGGATTGGCATATGCGGCATTCTTTACCATGAGGTCGGTGCTCCAGATGGCGCGGCCGTAGGTAGCGGCATAGAGCTTGCCCTCGCAGTAGTTGATTTCAAGGTCGGATACCTTGACCATCGGAAAGTCGTGCTGGCCGGGGCGCCCTGGTTGAAGCAGGTCCAGCTAACGGAATTGTAGGCGGACATGCCGTCGCTTAAGCTGCTGTATTGAAAGTTGCTCATATCCAGCTTATACATGCCTACATCGGTGGAACAATAGACGAAAGGGCTGCCCTCCTGATAAACGATCTGGGTGACGGGCAGCTTACGCGGTAGGCCTTTGGAGATGTCAAACCAGTGCTGGGCGGCATCTGGTGAGTACATCACCCGATAGCGCGCTGTATCTGTAGGCGCAACACCACCAAGCGATACCCAAACCTGCTCGGGGTGGCTTGGATCGCAGACGATACCAGTTGGTGGCCAAAAAGAGGCAAACCAAGTGGTGGTCTTTTGACCAAATATGTTTTGTGAAGGCGAGGCATAATAATTCCGGTAAAACAAAGCTCCATCCTCATACATCACATAGCCAGTCAGCGAATCCAGATATTGGCTGAAGCTCATGCATTTGATGGGTGGTTGATTATTCGTGTTAGGGATATAGTATTCAGGAAGATGAATTTCATAAGGCGCAAACTGCGGTTTTATATTGGGTCCACTTACCAAATCTGTATTATTATCGTGCGGCAGTGAGCGCCACATGTGCGTCTGTCCGTGATAAACGCCACCCTGTTGATCGGGCCACATTGGAATAAGGCCACTATGCGGTTCAACTTTTATATTGAGAGTACCTGCCCAGACCTCATCGCCAAGCTGCCTACCGTTAGCCGGGAAAACAATCCGTAATTGATTTGAGGGCCCGCCGCCACTGATTCCTGTGTAACCGGTATCACTGGTGCGGACAATCACGGCTTCCTCACCATCGCCGCCGCCCAACTGATACCATTGCGGACTCGCTTTAGGCTCATAGGAGCAGAAGGAATTGTCGGCCTGGCTGGCCAGTACACCGCCGTTCAACTCGCTCGTGCCCACGCCCAGAAAGCGGCCGCAGGCCAGGCCTTTGCCATTAATATTTTGTAGCGCGTCTTCCCGTGCGACGATTGGGTTAACACCGGGCCGCTTTAAGGAAACACCGCCATCATTGGCAAAATATACCCTGTCGCCGATGCCAGTGGTGGTGTTGGTGGCGGTATGAATCTGAATCGTCCTGATGTCGGTATGGGTAGGATTACCTCCGTAGTAGCATATGGGAACGGTTGTATGTCCTGTATCATTGGATACATGGGCAATGTTGAACTCCTGGGCGAAATAAATAATTGCCGGATTGGCTTTGGAAGCTGCAATCTGCCAGATTCTGGCGCAAGCGGTATCATGGCAGGCATACTGAAATCCGCCTATCAATGGCACGGAAGCGACAAACGACCAAGTCTTGCCGGCGATGTCATAACGCCAGAGCCGGTGGTCATTTCTTATGGCGTAGAGCATGTCTGCAGTTGGAATGGTAAAGGAAATAGGCCCCCCTATATCCGGCAATGGGATGCTCGTCCAGGTATGGCTTTGATTAACCGGGTCGTAAGTGACCTCAAACAACTGATCCTGGCCGGTAGCGGAAATAAAAAAATGGTTGGCATCCAGCGTCGTTATACCATTGGGCACGAACTGCACATCCCACCAATTGTAGGGGCCGGAAGCCAGCCAAGAGGGTAAGGTAACATACTGCCAGGAACTGCCAACAATCTTAAAAAACAACTCTCCGGCCATAGTAGCATACAGGCGGCCGCCATCAGGCGCAAAAAGAACGCCCGCACCGGTAAGGCTGTCTTTCCAGGTACGGGGAATGTGCAGCGGCAGTATCTCCTGCTGCCAGGTTGCGCCGCCGTTAGTGGTATAGAGCAGGCCATTGCCGTAATCGTCCAGGTCATAAAGCAGGCCTTCCATAGCCTTTACATGCCACACATAGGAGCCCGAGCCGAGGTAGATGAATTGGGTGTCAATAGGGCTGACCGCTATGCTTGTAGGCGATACAATGCCTTTGCTGACCGGCGTATTGTCGGTGATGCAGGCCCAGCGCAGCCCCGCATCGGTTGATTTGAACAGGCCTCCGGCGCTTGTAGCCAGCAGGAAATTGGTATCGTCCGGACAAACCCAAAGATTGGTGACCCGGCCCAGGTTTTGAGACAACAGGCTGTCCGGACCTATGCAAGTCCAATTGCCGGTGAATGCGCCTCCGCCGGCGCAACCGGTGGCGAGCCTTGCCGCTGCCGCATTGCGGCTGGCCATATAGTATTGTCCGAACATATTGATGCCGGAGCTGTCATTGACGGTCACCCGGTCTTTCCAGGTACGCGCGAATTCTGCCAGCTGCGCCAGCCCTCCGCCCTCGCCTGTATCGGCCGGTGACAGGCGGGCCTGCCTGTAGCGGATGACCGAATCAATGCTTAGACCCGGCGTATCAATATTGGCGGGGATGCCCGGCAAGCTGCTCTGCGCCTGCGCGGCAGCCTCCGTCAACATCGCTAGCATCCCGAGCAAACAGTATAAGCTACCGGCAGTGGTAAAGATTCGTTTCATGATTCTATCAGTTTTAGGGTGATGAAAACCAAGGCTTAATCGATGATGATGGTCTTGCAGGCAGCGGCTTCCGCTTTGGACTGCCAGCAAACGGTATAGCTGCCTTTGAGCCAGGAGGCAGATGATATTTCTACAGGAGAAGTACCCGCTTCTACTTGCTGGCGATAAATGATTTGTCCCATGCTGTTGGCGCAGGTCATCATTCCTGAACTATGCGCTTTCTCCCAGCTTACCCGGAAGCTACTATGGGCCGGATTAGGCGCAATTGTCAATGCTCCTGCAGGTCGTATGAACGTTGCTACTCCTGTCTTCCAAAGCTGGAACCGGCTTAGCATCAATGCACCGCTGCCAGTATTATTGTAAGGACAGTTCAAACCTGTGCCTTCGCTAAACTTGTAAGTGGCAGTTATACCTAAGGCTGCATAGCCGCCTTCTGAAGGAAAGATGTTGTTGTAAATAAGCCCCCCAAAATCACTACCGGTCACTATCTTTTGATCTAACAGCTTACCGGCATTATTCACGTTAACAATCATACCCCAGCGTACAGCAGTATTATCATAGCCGTATCCAACGGATATATAACTATTGTTAGGCCCTTTGCAAAGACCGAGCGCCTCATCTATATCAGCCGTTCCGTATAGTTTGCCCCACTTGAGGTTTGCCGCTGTGTCCAACTTCATTAAATACATATCGTCATATCCATAACCATTAATTAGAGTACTTCCATTACCGCCGCTTCTGCCCGCAATCATTATTGTATTGTCCCTGTCATCAAACATCACCTTGTTGATTATCCCCCCTCGACAGGCACGGCTCCACAGTACATTTCCTGAATTATCAATCTTTATGGTATAGGTAGAGAGCCCCGGACCGGGGAAGTTGACCGTATCAGTACAATCGTGGTCTTTAGATATAGTCTGACCTAGGAGATAGTAGTTGCGGCTATCGGAAACTAGTATGGCAGCAGAATGTCCCTCATCACCTGACGTGCCCAAAGTCTTTACCCATTGCTTGTTGCCAAGATCATCAAGCTTCATTAATACCCAGTCATCCGGCTGAAATGCTGTGGGTGGCAAATGATAATTGACAGGAATATCGCTGTCTATGTTTCCAGCATATCCAAACATCAGAAAGCCGCTGTCGGGGGTAGATATTATCTGCGCGGTCACGGAATTGGCATTTCTGCCATAATTCTTTTCCCACAGTAGATTGCCGTTTTTGTCATAGCGGAAGATGAGCATGCCCCAGGGAGTAGTCGTAGGCGCGCCTCCATTGACGGCAAAACCGCCATCGGGCGTCTCACAAATGGTCTTGGGAAAGATGCCGGCATTGCACATGCTGTTTATCCAGAGGATGTTGCCGTTGCTGTCCAGCCTGCCCATCACTCCATGGCGGAACTTAGTGGTACAGTAGGGCAGGATGCCGCCGCCGGAGTCTATGGTATTGCCCACGAAGGCGAAGCCGCCATCTTTGGTTTGAATGACGTCGTAGATATCGCCAAAGGTTTCCTTATGGCCGTTGCAGTAAAAGCGGGTGTCCGTGAGCTGTAGGTGCTGAGCATTAAGTACAACAGACAATAGCAGACTAAGTAACAGGCAAGACAGGGATTTCATAAACAGTCTATTCTTTAAAGTGATCATCAAGGAATAGCATCAAGATGATATTCCACATAAAGATTAAGAACATTTTTCAGGATACATAGCCGGCTGAATAAAAATGTCAGTGGCCTTCATGCGGTATTGCCGCACGAAGGCGATTAAGGCCGTTCACCGAACGGCACCGTTCGGAGAACGGTTCTATCCCACTTCCGGATGCGCTGCGCTAACATCCGGAAGAACCCTAGTGAGATGATTTGCCAGGAGCTGCCTACAGTCTTGAAAAAAAGCTCTCCTGACATTGTAGCATACAGGCGGTTGCCATCGGGCGCAAAAAAAACGCCCGCTCCGGTAATGCTGTCTCTCCATGTGCGAGGCAGATGCAGCGGCAACACCTCCTGCTGCCAAGTCGCTCCGCCGTTGGTGGTAAATAAAAGGCCATTGCCATAATCGTCCACATCCCAGCCTGTTAATCCCTCCAAGGCTTTTACATGGCCGTAATAAGATCCGGAGCCGAGATAGATATACTGCGTATCAATGGGGCTGACGGCAATGCTTGTAGGCGATACGAGACCTTTGCTGACGGGCGTATTGTCGCTGATGCAGGTCCAGTTAAGGCCAGCGTCCTTGGACTTGAATAAGCCGCCAGCGCTTGTGGCCAGCAGAAAATTGGTATCAATAGGACAAACCCAAAGGTTGGTAATCCGCCCTAGGTTTTGAGAAGGCAGGCTGTCAGGGCCAATACAGTTCCAATTGCCAGCATAAGCACCACTGCCCGCGCAACTCGTGTTTAGCCGGGCTGTTGCCGCATAGCGGCTGGCCATAAAGTACTGCCCGAACATGTTGATGCCAGAACTATCGTTGACGGTAACGCGATCTTTCCATGTACGCGCAAATTCTGCCAGTTGCGCATAGCCGCGCCCTTCACCAGTGTCTGCAGGCGACAGGCGGTTCTGCATATAGCGGATCACAGAATCTATGGTTATGCCGGGAGTATCAATACCGAGTGGAACGCCTGGCAAGCCACTCTGTGCCTGTATGGTAGTACTGACGCTGCTGCATTGGCCGGGACTTACACGGTGACGGTAACTGACAACACTACCGGATGCAGTAATTCCGCGTCTATCAATATTACCAGCGTCTATCCATGCCCTGCCAACTTCGTTAACGTAGTAGGCAACTCCAATATCGGCGGGGTACTTACAGGAAATCTTACTAGCTCTCCTACACCCGGCAAAGCATATATCATCAGCGGCACGCTGAATCTGACGACCTCCTCTACCATCACCTTTGACCAGAACGCCATGCTGATGATGCCGGGTGCGTCTATTCACGTAGTTAATCCCACGCATCTTGTTATACAGAATAAAAGTCACTTAGCTACCTGCCCCGGCACCTCCGATATGTGGCAGGGCATTAACGTGGACCTGGGCGACGCCAGCATTGAAGTAACAGGAAGCTCCCTGATTGAAGATGCGGACAATGCTATCACAATGGGTGCAGCTTCCCCAACCGTAACCGCCCTTACCAACAGGATAAACTGCCACGAAGCCATCTTCAACAGCAATGGCACCGGCATTCACCTGAGCAATCTGAGCGTAACCACAAACAGCTTCATGAAGGCAGTCAACACCATCTTCAGCAGCCGTGCGATTCCTTCTGACTTTATCACATGGAACAACACCGCCATTCTTAAAGGCACGCCTTCCGGCTCCTCGCCTGCTCCTTATAACCTGTGCTTTTCCTGGCCTACCCGGCTGGCCTGTCATGATGGTACTACGCCCCGGACGGGTGTATTGCTTGAGGCAGTAGGCAACACTACCGGTCCCGCGCCCGCCTACAGCTACAGCGGTATTGTGCTGGGAGATGAGACGAGCGGTACGCCTGACCTGAACCTGTATGACGCGATGGGCTCCGGCATAGAGGCGCATAACAGCAATCTGTATGTACGCAACTCATCTTTTATGCTTACCGTGCCGTACGCCATTCCTTCACTGAATCCTACTACCCCGCCAAGCACCAGCCTGAGCAGTAATCGCTCTATAGGTGTGTATGCGGATGCGGATGCAACGCATAAGACAGAACTGAGCGTGGAGACCATTGCGACCAGCGGCGTGCTTATGAACAGCTTTTATGAGAACCGGGCAGGTGTAGAAGCCTTCATGCCTTATAAGGCCACTGTAAGCCGTGCCACCTTCCGGAGCGGAAATACGAGCCTGGCTTTAAGTGGCCCTGGCCAGCGGGCTATTACTATACACAGCGCCGATTATGATGCCATTGCCGCCAGCTACAATGACATCCGCAACCATGTAGATGGCATTTGGAGCAATACGCTGCCCGGACCGGGCTTCATGGGTAACGTGCGGGTGCTGAATAATACCATCCAATACCCTTACGCTGCTAGCAACTATACTAATATCAACACCGGCATACAGATAGAACAACAGGGTACTATCCCCTACACAGGTGCCAGTTCGGTACAGGTGAATGACAATACCATTACCGGGATGTACAATGGCATTACCCTGCGCGGCATATGGGGGCGGAAGAGTGCAGCAAGCCGGAACACGATTTCAATGTCCGCTTCAGGCCAATATGCCCAGAATGGCATTCTTAGCGAAAATTGCGCTAACCCGACGATTTCCAATAATTATTTCGTAGGCTGCGCCAGTACTTATGCCACTGTCGGAATTGGCAACAAAGCCATTACCGCTATCCGCTGCGCCGGGGCAAATAATGCTGATGTGGGCTGCAACAGCGTGGCTAATACCGGGCAGGGATTTGAGTTTGCGGGTACGGGGGCCTCATCATGGCTGGACAATACGATGGGCAGCCACAACCGGGGCTTTGTGCTTAGCAGCAGCGCTATTGGTGTACAAGGGATGCCGGTTACGGACCCGGCAGGGAACAGGTGGACAGGTAGTTATACTTATCAGACTTATGTGCAGGGCACATTTCCAGCAATACAATCCAGAATGTATGTCAATACTGCCATCGGTAGTAATGAAAATCCTTCCCTTAACATAGGTTTTCCGACTCAATCATCATACAGCAGCACTGGCTTCCCACCAACTATTCTACCAAGTATTCTCGCTTGCGGCAAAGCATGGATGCATGTCCGCTGTCCCTCTGTCAGTCCCTGGACATCTAAAGGATTTGCATTGAATGGCGCTTCATTGCGCACGGCCCGGAATACGCTGGGCGACAGCATAGGCATAAGCACCTGGATGCAGCAGCTTGACCTGTACAGCGCCATCCGTGCCGATACTTCGCTGATGGACACTTCGGCTATCCTGCATACGTTTTTCAGCACCGCTTCCGCCAGCCGCTACGAGTGGCTCTGTGCGCTGGAAGACAGCGTAAATGCAGGCAACTACAGTGCGGTGGGGGCTATGATAGCTGCTCCGCCTTCCGGGACAGTATTAACCGGGACAAACTGCGTGAAGGTGGTAGATTCCGCCAACGGCGACGGCATTGTAGCCAACTACCTCGCTTATTACGACCTGCTACTGAAATGGCAGGCTAACAACTTTACGGTTGCTGATAGCTTAACACTGGACGTGCTGAGTCAAAAATGCCCGCTCATTGATGGAGAGGCCGTTTACAAGTCACGAGCATTACGCAGTCTGATAACTGGCGAATTGCTGGTATATACAGATAATTGCATTGGTGGCACGGAAGAGGGCGAAGGTGGCGGTGGAAGCGGTGAAGGTGGCAGCAGTGCACGAATGGCACTTGGCCACACTAATGATGCTTTAGAGCAGCAATATGCCTTGCTGCCTAATCCAAATGATGGGCATATGCAACTGATTCAGCTCTTTTATGATGAGCAGCCTGTTTCTTTAGTCGTTTATAATGCAGTTGGCCAAGTAATATATCAAGCTGTAAAGGCTTTTGAATCAGGTAGAGTACAGTTAGACCTAGGAGATAAAAGTCCAGGACTTTATCAGGTAGTAATACGGGATAATTCAGGAAAAGTCTATTCCCTTCAATTTATTAAGAAGTAGTGATGAAAAACTTACTTCTAACCTTGCTGCTCATCTTAACCAGCAAGGTGTATGCACAGGTTAACTATGTACTGAATCCAAGCTTGGAGGAATATACTTCTTGTCCTAGTGGATACGACCAAATCATTTATGCTAAATATTGGTCTCCTGTTGACAGCAACTACCTATATGTTACTTCCAGCTTTCCTGTAGTATATTAATACTTGTGGATTAAACCCGGCAAGCGCACCTAAGAACTTTCTTTTTTGGCAATACCCAAAAACTGGTAAAGGGATGGCTCAAATATTGTCATTTTATAATGAAATAATACAACCGCCGCCTCAAAATTTGCACAGAGATTACCTTCAAGGACGGTTATACAAAAAATTAATAGTAGGTACGCAATATTGCGTTACCTTTTGGGCATGCGCAGAAGAAGGCTCGTCTTATGACATCAAAGAGTTGAGCGCTTACTTAGATAATGGCACTATAGATACCACTAAGACGAGCGGGCAACCGCAAGTGAAATATACCCCACAAGTAACATATAACGGTGGCATCATTACCGACACGATGCACTGGACAAAGATTGAAGGCTCCTTCATTGCTAAGGGCAACGAGCAGTTTATCACAATTGGCAACTTCAATGATAAGGCGCACACTACCTGGCTTTATACACCGGTCAATAAGATTACTTACGATTCAACTGCTTACGGCTGGTATCTGATAGATGATGTAAGTGTAATAGCGAGTGATACCAAAGCAGATGCAGGGCCAGATACGCATGTGGGCAGGGGAGACAGTGTGTTCATTGGTCGGCCTAATGAGATAGGGTTAGAGTGTAGCTGGAATGTGCTGGGTTCTTCTACTGTGATAGGCAACGGCGCAGGTATTTGGGTAAAACCAAATGCAACAACAAGCTATGTGGTAACACAAACGCTGTGCGGTGTAGTAACAAAGGACACTGTGAAGGTGGAAGTATGGGCAGCGGGCGTACAAAGCATCAATGGCCAGACACAGCAGTACGGAATAGTACCTAATCCAAACAACGGAGCTTTTGAGCTAGTCCAATCAATAGTCAAGGAGGAGCAAGTAACCATATCCGTGCTTAACGCCATGGGTCAGAAGGTTTACTGTGCAAAGGCATCGTTTAGGAATGGAAGGGCAAGCATCAGTGGGGATAGCTTACCGGCTGGCTTATATTATCTATCCCTGAAAACAGGGGGGGGAATATGTATGGAATATGCGCTTTGTCAGACAGTGATGCGAAATGTATGCGACCACAACTTGCTAAGACCTGGCACAGAGTGGCAAAGGCAATCACGCTGTTTTCTGAAGTGATCGGGATAGCCGAGCCAACAGAGATAAAGGCCATCCTAACCGGATGGCCTCTTTGTTTCAAGAGCATTCTTCCTGCCGTGCAAATAGGCTGCAAGCGTCTCCTTTTCCTTTGTAAAAGCAATCCGGCATCCCTCACAACGGACAGACCCTAAAGCTTTTACAGCAGAAACGATGACGAAATGAAAAATGCAATCAACACACTCCAATTGGCCAGCGCGCTGCCCGCCATCCCCTCTTCCGGCGATGTGGCCGGTATAGAGCTGCGGATGCTGCCGCCCTATATCCGTAACAATCATACGCTACAGCTGCGGCCCTTCTTTCCCGGCCGTGCCCGGCTTTACTGCCTCACCCTCGTAATAAGCGACGCAGCCAACCAGCTTTCCGGCCTGATGGACCTTAATGCCTTCCCCCGCGTTGGCCGCCGTGAGTTCCTGCCCATTAATAAGACCATCTATTACTGGGAGGCCGGCGATGGTGACGGGCGGGCGCCCCATCAGGTGCATGCTATGTGCTCCATCATTAAAAGTAAAAGCTCCCTGCGCGAGGCCGGGCAGGTGCTGGAACAGGCCAAGAGCGATGAGGAATACAAAGACCTCGTGGGCCAGCTTGCTTCCCTCAGCAGCGAGGCGGCGCCTCTAACAGCCGTATCCAACCTGACACTGCAGATAGCCAGCGTAGTGGGCCGCTATCTCGGCCAGGTGGACGACCATCCACTCGGCACCGTGGTGCAGAGCTTTACCCGCCTGCACGGCGACTGGGACCGCCTCGGCATCACGCCGGTGAAGACACGCACCCAGGATGTGGACTTTGACTTTGAACTCATTATCCGCGACCGGGAGCGCAGCCTTCACCCGGTAGAGGCCACAGAGCCCCTGCTGATTCCAACAGAGTACATCCGGCCTGAAACGGTGCAAACGATGGTGCCGCTGTAGGCAAAAGGCCAACCTAATCATTTAACCTTCAAAAACTTCATAATCATGAACAGTACAAGCAGCCGCCCGCCTATCGCCTTTGCCGCACCGGCCCAACAGGAATTATTTCACGCCTACGGAGACCCGCGCGTACCGGGCTGGGAGAGCCAATGGATGACGCTTTGGAAAGTGGGCGAGGAATTTTCGTGGTTTCCGAAGCCGGCTATCTATCTGCATAAGGATTTCAAGGCCTTACTGAAAAAAGCGTTTAAGGAATTAGAGAAAAAAGGCCTGCACAAGGAAATCCGAAGCTGCGACGGCTGCTTCAACATCCGGCACGTGCGCGGCAGCTATTCAGTACTGAGCGTACATAGCTGGGGCGGCCATAGACCTGAATGCGCGGGACAATCCGCTAGGTACATCCGGGCGCTGGCCGGCGCCGTTCCTGGAAGTAATGAATGGCTGCCGCATCTTCTGCGGCCAGCTCTGGACAGGCCGAAAGGACCCGATGCACTTTGCGATGGTAAATGGGTAGCAGACAATCCTACCGTCCCCGGCGCCGGGCGATGGCTCTCTATAAACAGAAAAGGCATGTGTTGAGCATGCCTTTCTTTTTTGCGTTGGTATCCGATTATGGTAGGTATTGCCTTGCCACAATCCCAGCAGTCTCGGCTATGGTAGCCGCCAGTGAGGCAGGCGCAAGTACCTTGACATTGCGACCGTAGCCCAAGAGTGTGGTGGTCAATTCATAGTTTATATAGACCTGAAGCTGGATGCGCAGACTTCCGTCTTCGTATTGCAGCAGGATTTCCTGGCTGCGGTGCAGGGGTTTGGTCTGAATGTAAGGGGCAAGGTCACTGCTGAAAAGCAACTCTACAGGTTCCACAACCTGGTCGGGGTAAAGGGTAACACCTATCATCTCCCTGAAGTAGTTATTGCCGTCAATGAAGGTGTTAGGGATGTATGGCACGCGCGCGACGCGTATCTCATGCATGCGGTCAAGGGCGAAGTTGATGGTCTTGCCCTTTTCCTCGCAGTAGCCGAGCAGGTACCAGCGGTGCGCGTACTCTTTAAGCAGATACGGATGCATGTGGAAAGTGCGGGCGCATTCTTCCTTAAAAGTCTGATATGTGATTTTGAGCGGCGTGCACTGGAGAATAGCTTGGTAAATGTCTTCCAGGTTTTCTATGCCGCGGATAGGCGGAGAGTCTTCAAATGCAATTACAGCTTTACCGCTTCCGGAATATTTGTAACGGCTTTCCAGGCGGCTGACGATTTCTTCCATCTCATCAGCAATGGTAAAGCCCTGTATCTGTTTTAGCAGGGCAACTGCGTCCCCGAGCTTCTGTAACTCTTCTTCTTCTACTGGGATATTGCGCAGGGAAAATGAACTGTCTTCATAGCGATACAGATAAACGCGGCCCTCCCTATACATTTCCAGCGGGGCTCCAAATTCGGTCTGCAAGGCTTCTAGATCATAGCGAAGCTGGCTAACGGAAATAGTGGCATCTGCGCCATAATGCTGCTCCAAACGCCGGTTTACTTGCCGCAATAGCTCAGCCTTTGTCCACTTCTTCTTATGGTTGCGAAGGCATTCATCTAAAATGTCAAAACGGAAACGAGCTGCTTTGTTGACCGGCATAACTGTGGTATTAATGGTGTCATAAATGAACTACTAAAGATACCAAACCGATAATTAGCCGCACATTTTAGTGGTAAATACTGACAAATTTAATAGCCGTGTGTAGAGCGTTTTACGCAAACGATGGTCCCAAAAGCAACAGCGACATTCCGAGATACGATATGTATATGACAGCTATACTAGACTTTATATTGGATTAAGCTAAGTAAATAACGGCCAAACGCGCTTAACTACTATGCACGTCACACTTGGCAATTTCTTCAAAATCTTGAATGAAATGGTTCGATATTTCCCCGCTTCCTTCCACGAAAGTCTGAAACCCGCGCCTGGCGTGGGTTTCGTCGTTTTGACTACATCTGCTTTACATGTGCAGGATCATTGTATGGCAATGTCGCAGCGCTTCCTGATGGTTCGATCTGCCGCCCGACTTAATCCGATTACATCCTTTAATCCAGATCATCCTTCCGTAATGATTTTTGCCGGCGCAGCTTCCGCGATAAATCTCTACCCATACCAACCGAGGCGGGCCGCATATCTTTTTATTTATCACCCGCTTAGGTGCAAAGGTTCTAAGCGCTACATGTGTGCCGGCGCGCCGACCTGCGCCTCCACAAAATACATCGCCACCTCGCCCTTATTTTTCGCCGCAATCTGCCCGCGGTAGTCGCAGCGGTAGGCGCCCTGCACCAGCTCATAAGTGGCCTGCGAGATATTGACCGCGCCCGGCTCGCTGCGCTGCTCCATTCTCGCCGCCGTGTTTACCGTATCGCCCCAGATGTCGTAGGCGAATTTCTTGACGCCCACGATGCCCGCCACCACCGGGCCGCTGTGGATGCCGATGCGGATTTCAAACACCCGCTCCAGCTTTTGCGCTCCGCGATAAAGTCGCGGATTTCCAGCGCGGCCTGCACCGTGCGCTGCGCGTGGCGCGGGTCGGCGGCGGGCAGGCCGCAGACGGCCATGTAGGCGTCGCCGATGGTCTTGATTTTCTCTAAGCCGTTCGCCTCGATGATGGCGTCAAACGCGGTGAAGCATTCGTGCAGCTCCCGCACCAATGCCTGCGGGGAGAGCTGCTGCGCCGTGCCGGTGAAGTCCACGAAGTCGGTGAAGAGGACGCTGACGGCGTCGTATTGCTGGGCGTGGGCCTCGCCTTTTTCTTTCAGCTCTTCGGCTACCTCTGCGGGCAGGATGTTGAGCAGCAGGCTTTCGCTGCGCGCCTTCTCGCGGCTAATGATGCGGTTGTCCCTGCGCTTCTGCACGAAGGCCCAGCCCGCGCCGAGGGCGGCGAGGCCCAGCACGGCGGCTACGGCATAGCCCGCATTGCGGCGGCTGCGCTCCTTGCTTAGCTCGGCGGCGGCGAGGGCGGCTTGCTCCACTTCCTTTGCCTTTGCGAGGGTTGCTTTGCGCTTGGTCTCGGCTTCTATGGCGGCGCTCTGCTGCGCGTAGTCGTAGGCGATTTGCCGGCGCTTCAGCTCTTCCTCGTATTGCAGGGCGCGGCGCTCCTCGGCGCTCTTTGCCGCTGCCTGCTTCTTGTCGTACTCGTAGCGCAGGGCGGCGAGGGCGGATTCTTTTTGCAGCAGCAGGGCGCGCTTCTCGCCCTCGGCGCGCAGGCTGTCTTCGCGGCGGGCGTACTGGTAGCCTACCTCGGTGCGGGTGAGCTTTTCCGTATTGGCCTTGTTGAAGAGCGAGTCTTTTAGCTCCTTGCCGGCCTTGTAGGCGGCGAGCGCGCCCTTGTAGTCGTCTTGCAAGGCGAGGGCATCTGTGAGGGTTTCTGCATTGCTCGGAATGTACTCCTTAAAGCCTCCTTCGCGGCAGGCGGCGATGCCCCGGTTCAGGTAGTCAATCGCTTTGGCAAGAATGGCGGCTTTGCCTGCGGGCACGAGGCTGTCGGGCCGTGGCCCGGCGCTGTCGGCGGCAATGGAGTAATATGCCTCCCCGATGTTGCCGAGGTTGATGGCGATGCTTTGCTTCCCGCCCATTTCTTCGGCCATGCGCAGGGCTTTGTAATAGTAAGGCAATGCCTCGTTATACTGCTTTAAGCCCCCGGCATAGGTGGTGCCGATGTTGCCGGTCTGTATGATAATGCCCCGCTTATCATTCAGCTCTTCAGCAATGGCAAGGGACTTCTTTTGATACTCCAGCGCATCGCTGTACTTACCCTGTTTCTGATACACACTCCCGATATTGCCCAGCGCAGCCTGCATCCGCGTCTTATCACCCCGCCCTTCGGCTGCCTTCAGCGATTTGAAGTACCACTCCAGCGCTTTGGGGTAATCTTTCTGACGATGGTAAACATTGCCGATGTTGCCCGAAACCGCGCCTGCCCGCTCCCCGTCGCCCCGCTCTTCGGCAATGCGCAGGCTTTTGATGTAAGCCTCCAGCGCCTCTGGGTAAGCGGCTTTGTTGTTGTAGCTATTCCCAAAGTCATTGTAGGCAAAACCTTCCCCCTTTCGCCAGCCCAACTTTTGGGCGAGGGCCAGCTCCCTGGCCGCCCACTTCAGGCCTTCGTCGGGGTTGATGGTGCTGTACATGCCGGAGATGTAGTCCATCAGCTTCACCGCCGCGGTATCGTCCGCCATCTTCGGCGCTTCGGCCAGCAGGGAGTCTAAGCGGGCCTGGCCCTGCTTTTTTTGGGCGGCGGCGCGCTGCGGCAGGAAAAATAATGCGGCCAGCAGGCAGAGTATAACGACTTGCTTCATAGCGGCTGCAAAATAAGCGTCCGCATCATTTTATTGTACGCCGGTCGGCGGGTCTGGCGCTGTTCAGTTATTAAAAACACCGCGACCAGGCATCAGGTCCATCGCGCTTTTAATGCGGATTAACCCGTTGAAAAAACGTCTCGATGATGCTCAAATCCTCAACAAAAAAGTTCGACATCTCGCCGCCCCACACCACTGACCCGGCGACGAGACTTTTACAAGTTGAGTTGCCGGGTTTTTCTTTTTCTATAATCGCCCCGCCTTTATTACTTCTACAATCTCCGGCTCCAGCAATGTTGTCGTATCGCCCAGATTTTCCATCTCGCCTTCCGCTATTTTGCGCAGGATACGGCGCATAATCTTTCCGCTGCGCGTCTTTGGAAGACCACTGACAAACTGAATTTTATCCGGCTTTGCAATTGGGCCGATGATGTCAGCCACCGTGCTTGCAATCGCGGAGCGCAGAGCAGCTTCATCTGTTTGCGCGACAGCATCTGGCACGACATAAGCGTAAATGCCTTGCCCCTTCACATCGTGAGGAAAACCCACTACTGCGCTCTCTATGACGCCGACGTGCGCCGCTATAGCATTCTCCACTTCTGCGGTGCCAATGCGGTGGCCACTCACGTTCAATACATCATCCACGCGCCCGGTTATGCGGTAAAAACCATCGCTATTGCGCATGCAGCCATCGCCGGTAAAGTACATTCCGGGATACGCAGTGAAGTAAGCCGTGCGGCAGCGCTCATGATCGCCCCAGGTAGTACGAATCATGCCCGGCCATGGCGCGGTCATGCAAAGATTGCCGCTCACTTCATCACCTTGTAAAACATTCCCCATCTCATCTACCAATTGGGGTGCTACGCCCGGCAGCGGCAGCGTAGCCCATCCGGGCTTGGAGGGCGTAATGCCCGCAAGATTGGAAATCATAATGCCGCCGGTCTCTGTCTGCCACCAGGTATCTACAATGGGACAGCGCTTCCGGCCTACGTTTACATTTAGCCAATGCCAGGCTTCCTCATTGATAGGTTCGCCAACCGAGCCGAGTACACGTAGCGAGCCAAGATCTTTGCCCTTAAGCGGCATTGCTCCATAACCCATCAGGCTTCGTATGGCAGTGGGCGACGTGTATAAGATAGTTGCTTGATGCTTATCCACCACGTCCCAAAAGCGGCCCGCATCTGGCCATGTTGGCACGCCTTCAAACATGAGCGACGTGCTGCCAGCGCAAAGCGGTCCATACACTATGTAGGAATGTCCCGTAATCCATCCAATGTCTGCTGTGCAAAAATGGATATCATTCTGCTGTACCTGAAAGACATTGACAAAGGTGTATGCTGCCCAGATCATATATCCGGCGCAGGTATGTACAACACCTTTGGGCTTACCGGTAGAGCCGCTGGTGTATAGAATAAAGAACGGATCTTCCGCGTCCATTACTTCAGCAGGAATAGCAGTTGCCGCCGCTACATCAACCTTTGCCACCTCCTCGTCCCACCAAACATCCCTGCCCCTCTGCATAGCCACGGGTGCCTTTGTACGCGCAAGCACGATAACGCATTGTACAAATGGACACTGGATAAGCGCATCGTCTATCACTGCCTTTAGCGGAATGGACTTTGAGCCGCGAAAACCACCATCTGCCGTCACTATAAAACGCGCCGAGGCATCTTGCAATCTATCCATAATGCTATGTGCCGAGAATCCGCCGAAGATGACAGAATGAACAGCGCCGATGCGTGCGCAGGCCAGTATAGCAATGGCCAGTTCCGGCACCATTCCAAGATAAATACACACCCGATCGCCCTTCTTTACGCCATTGTTTCTAAGCACCTGGGCAAAAACCGCTACCTGCCGGTGCAGTTCACGATAGGTCAGCATGCGTGAGGCTTCTGTCGACTCATTGGACTCCCAGATGATGGCGGGCTTATCTCCAAGCATATCCAGATGCCTGTCCAGGCAATTCTCCGTGATATTGAGCTTTCCATCCTCAAACCAGCGAACACGCGGTTCCTCAAAATTCCACTCCAGCACCTTCTGCGGCGCCTTTTGCCAATGAAAATGCTGCGCTATCTCGCCCCAAAACGCCTCCGGCGATGCGATGCTGCGGCGATACTGTTCCTGATAATCCTGGTAGCTCGTAATTTGGTAGGGATAGGCTGCACGGTTCATACAGCCAAGATAAGAAAAGGCCACCCTTTTTAGCCGCCACTGCCGCTACCCCGACCGTTGCTCGGGCCCATGCGCTGCCGTTGCCGCCATACTGCCACGGTCTGCTTTACGTAAGCAAAATAGTCGTATTGAGGCATCGCACGCAGCATCTCATAAGTCGGCCGGAAGCGCTGCATATAGGCAAGAGCGCTATCGCCTTTGAGGCCCGTAAGCTGAGCAATGAGCTTTTCATTAAAATTGAAGTCCACGAACTTCTGCCGTTCCAGCCATGCATATTCTTCCTGGAAATGAATCAGCTGCCGGTTGGATTTGCTTAGCGCGGAAAACGGGCTTTGAAAGGCGCGCCAGCCAGTAACCGGCGTCGTTTCCAGCTGCTTTTTAAAAAGCGCGTGATAGCGTAGGCTGTCGTGCTTAAAATCGTCAAAGTGATTGCGCACCTCCACCTCCTGAAGTTCCTGGACGCCCGGCTCCAGAATAATGCGGTAATAAGCTGGCAGCGTTCCCGCGCCAACACGCACGCGGGCCGTTTTATAGCCCATCCGGCGGAACTCAATCAATTGACCTGCTGTTACGTTAATGGCAAAATGCCCATTCGCATCACTTAACAGCCCTTCGCCGGAATAGATATTCTGAATGGCCACCTCGCTTAAGGGTTTGCCATCAGCATCTGCCACGCCGCCTGCGATGCGTTGCTGCGCGCGGAGTGAAAACTGGAACAATAAGAGGGTCAGCGCGACGGCGAAACGCATGTGGTGTGCGGATAAAATTAGGTGTGAAGCTTCCGCGGCTGCGGAGATAGCCCGTAAAAAATGGTTAAAAGGCGTGCCGCGTATCTTTGACCGCCCATGTACCGGCTCTTTCGTTCTCTTCTTTTCCTGCAACAGCCCGAGGCTATCCACTACCGCGCAATGCGGGCCTTACAGACCGCTTACAAGCTGCCACCGCTGCGCGCTTTGCTGCGCAAAACATACGCTGTGAATAACAAGCGGCTGGAGCGCACCCTCTGGGGCATCACCTTCCCAAACCCGGTTGGCCTGGGTGCCGGCTTTGACAAAGACGCCCGATGGACGGATGAGCTGGCGATGCTAGGTTTCGGTTTTGTAGAGGTAGGCACGCTCACGCCACGCCCACAGCCGGGCAATCCGGCGCCACGCCTCTTTCGCCTGCCGGCGGATGGTGCGTTGATTAACCGGATGGGCTTTAATAACGGCGGCGCAGAAGTGGCGGCGACGCGCCTGAAGCATCGCAAAGAGCGTATCATCATTGGCGGCAACATCGGGAAGAACAAGGACACGCCGAATGAGGACGCCGTGAAGGATTATGAAGCCGCCTTCCGCGCGCTGCACGATGTGGTAGATTACTTCGTAGTCAATGTGTCGTCGCCCAACACGCCGGGGCTAAGGGCTTTGCAGGACAAGGAACCACTTACCGCTTTGCTGCAACACCTGAAAGATATCAATGCCGGCTATGCCAAGCCCAAACCAATTCTACTGAAAATTGCTCCTGACCTCACGGACGAGCAGTTAGACGACATTGTATCCATAGTAAAAGACACGGCACTGGACGGCATTGTAGCTACGAATACAACAATAGTCCGCAGCAGCCTGAAAACAGAAGCAGAAGAAATTGAAGCCATCGGCGCGGGTGGACTTCAGCGGCAAGCCTTTGCGACAGCGCGCAACGGAAGTAGTGCGCTACATCAGTCAAAAAAGCGGTGGTACTATTCCCATTATAGCGGTTGGCGGGATTTTTACGGCCACCGATGCGCAGGAGAAGCTGGATGCCGGCGCGAGCCTCGTTCAGGTTTATACCGGCTTCATCTATGAAGGCCCGGGCATTGCCAAGGCAATTTGCAAGGGTCTGCTCTCCAAATAAAGCGGCCCGATTAATAAAAGTTCCAAAATGAATCCAGACCTCTTTTCCGGCGCAGCCCTCATATCCCTCTTTACGCTTGCGCTGCTGGAAATTATTCTCGGCATTGACAATGTCATCTTCGTCTCCATCATTATGGGGCGGATGCCTAAGGATCAGCGCAAGCGCGCACGGACGCTCTGGATGGTGTTCGGCATCATCACGCGGACGCTGCTGCTTATTGCCCTTGGATGGTTGCTGAAGCAGAAAGGCAAAGCGCTGTTCGGCTTCAGCTTGTTTGGCATTAATAAGGCCTTTGACCTTGCCAGCCTTGTAATGATAGCCGGCGGACTGTTTCTCATCTTTAAGACTGTTACTGAGATCCACCATAAGCTGGAGGGCGAGGAAGAAGGCCCGAAAGGCGGTAAGGCGGGCTCTTTTGCGAATGCCATCTTTCAGATTGTGCTGGTGGACATGGTCTTCTCCTTTGACAGCGTTATCACGGCTTCCGGCATTGGCCATAATCTGGCGGTCATGATTATTGCGGTCGTGCTGGCCATGATCGTGATGTTCTTCTTCTCCGAACGCATTGCCACCTTCATTCACAAACACCCCACGCTCACCATGCTGGCACTGTCCTTCCTCGTGATGGTGGGCCTGGTGCTGGTCATTGACGGCTGGCGCGAATCTACCGTGCGGCCTGTCGGCGAGCCCCACGAGGAGCTAAACCTGAAGAACTACGTGTACTTCGCGATGGCCTTCTCCTTTGCCGTGGAGCTGCTCAACATGCGGCTGCGCAAGAAGGCGACGCCAGTGGAGCTCAGGGAGCCTAGGGCCGGCGATATTGATGCAGAGGAGAACGAGTAAATTTGTGGAAAGCTGACAATTATGAAAATGCTGACAACCGATGAGCTTCGGGCCGCTGCACACCAGAAAGTTGACAAAGCAGACGACGCTATGCTCATATCCATTCTTGAGGCATCGCCGGAAGAAGACGCTACCCCGCCGCGGCTAAGCGAAACAGAGTTGAGGCGTATCCATGACGCACGCCAGCGGAGAATTGATGGTGAAAAAGGCTATACGCTTGACGAGATTATTGCCGACTATAAATCAAGGCTAGCAAATGTCGGACTATAAAATAGTCTATCAGCCTACGGCCAAAGAAGATATTCAGGCTACGCTTGGATATTATGATGACAATGGGCTTACCAAATGGCGCGATCGCTTCCTTGAAGTGCTTGCGGCAACAGAAGAGAAGATGCCAATAGCTCCGCAGCACTTTAGCTTTTATAACAACGAACCATTACTGCGCTTCGCCAAAGTCGGCAGGCTTCCCTTTAATATCTTTTTTGAAATTGTTGACGACACTGTTTTCGTCTACGCGATTCGTCACACCTCACGCGATTCATTTATCTGATTTCCACATGGCCCGAAGCCTGCTTATTTCGCTCTTAGCCAGCCTGCTGTTTTTATCCTGCACGCACCACCCCACCCCCGCCACCAACCCCATTCTCGCCTCCCCCCAAATCGCGCCACTTTCACAGGCCATCGCCGCCGATACTACCAACGCCGATCCATGGTACCGCCGAGGCCTTGCCCTGCATCGTATGGGCCAGGATTCCCTCGCCCTGGCCGACTGGTACGTGGCCACCCGCCTTGACTCCAACAAAGCCGAATACGCCTCCGCCATCGGTGACCTCCTCTTCGAGCACAAAGACGTAACCAGCTCCCTCAAATGGCTCACACGTGCCCTACGCCACAACCCCAACGACCCAAAGGCACACCTCAAAATCGCCAAGCTCGCCCTCTTCACCAAAGACTACGGGCAGGCCTTCATTGAGATCAACACCGTCCTCCGCCAGGACGCCTTCAACCCCGAAGGCTACTTCCTCAAAGGCCTCGTCTACAAAGACGTGAAGGACACCGCCAAGGCCATCTCCTCCTTCCAGACCGTCCTCAACGTCGCCCCATCCTACCGCGAGGCCGCCATCCAGCTCGGCCTCCTCTACACCCTCCGCGGCGACGCCCTCGGCCTCCAGTACTACGAATCCGCCTTCCGCCTGGATACCACCGACGTCTTCCCCCTCTACGCCAAGGGCATGTACCACCAGGCCAAAAAAGACTACGAAGCCGCCAAAGCCGAATACACCCGCGCCATCCTCCACAACGTCCAGTACGCCGATGCCTACTTCGCCACCGGCTACATATTGCTCCAGCAAGACTCCTTTGAGAAGGCCCGCCGCCAGTTTGACCACGTCACCCGCATAGCGCCCAACGACGCCCGCGCCTACTACAACCGCGGCCTCTGCGCCGAGCTGATGAACGACAAGGAATCCGCCGCCGCCGACTACCGGCAGGCCCTTACTTTTGACCCGCGCTACGCCACCGCCGAGGAGGGCCTCAAGCGCCTCGGCCACTAAGAAGTTCTTTATTTAGTCAGCTTTCGGCTCGCTCCCAATCTGCCGTTGCGTCGCACACTGAGGGGGCTGTCAGTCTATTGAGCTTTCCCTTAACATCGTTAGAGGCAGCGGCAGCGGCGGTATAAGGTGAAGCAGCGTGAAGTCAGCTGACATAAATAAAAAGTCAGCTTACAGAAGAGCTAAGTCAGCTGACTTTTTGATTAAGTCAGCTTGCATAATCATTATGTCAGCTTGCATAGAGATTAAGTCAGCTGATTTTTTATTTATGTCAGCTGACTCTGCGCTTAGTGCAGCGGGCTGAATGCCAGGTGAAAAGCCCAATAGACTGAAAGGCCCCTCAGTGTGCGACGCAACGGCAGCCCAATAGCGAACCTAAAGCCGACCCAATAAAAATCCTCCAACACGCCAACGTTCCAACAATCCAACATTCCAACACTTGAGATGCCTATCATAGCCCCCTCCCTGCTCTCCGCCAACTTCCTGCACCTGGAGCGCGACATCAACATGATTAACGCCTCCGACGCGGGCTGGCTCCATTGCGATGTGATGGACGGCCGCTTCGTGCCGAATATCTCCTTTGGCCTGCCCATCATTGCGGCGGCGAAGAAGGTGAGTAAGAAGCCGCTGGATGTGCACCTGATGATTGTGGAGCCGGAAAAGTATTTTGAGCAGTTTGCCGCTGCGGGTGCGGATTACCTGACCATCCACCTGGAGGCTTCCACGCACCTGCACCGGAGCCTGCAGGCTATCAAGAGCTACGGCATGAAGGCGGGCGTGGCGCTGAACCCGCATACGCCGGTGAGCCTGCTGGAAGATGTGCTGCCGGATATAGACCTGGTGCTGATTATGAGTGTGAACCCGGGCTTTGGCGGGCAGAGCTTTATCCAGCAGTCGCTGAAGAAGATTGCAACGCTGAAGCAGATGATCCAGGCCACGGGCGCGCAAACGCTGATAGAGGTAGATGGCGGGGTGACGCTGGATAATGCGGGGACGATTATAGCGGCGGGCGCGGATGTGCTGGTGGCGGGGAATACGGTGTTTTCGTCAGAAGACCCGGCCCACACGATTCATCAGCTGCATAAGGCGGGGAAATAAATGCCGGGTTTAATCGTTCTTTTGCCCTGATGATGCACCGCGCCGCGTTCCTGATTGTTTTCCTGCTTTTGATAGCCGGTGGCGCTGATGCCCAGACGGCATTCGTCGCCGGCACCGTGCGCGACGCCGCGGGCAGGCCTATAGAGCTGGCTACTATAACCGTATCCGGCGAGCCGTCGGGCACGCATGCTGACCCGCAGGGAAAGTATAAGCTGGAGGTGCCTGCCGGCAAGCGTATCACGCTCGTCTATTCGTACGTGAGCACAGAGCCAGTGAAGCAGTACTTCAACCTTGCTGCCGGCGAGACGCGGGTGGCGGATGTGGTGCTCAAAGGCCGCAGCACGGAGATAGGCGAGGTGATAAAGCGCGAAAGCCGCGCGCCCAATGAGGCGGGCAGCGTGTATCTGCTGGACCCGTCCAAGAGCAATGAGCTGGTGAGCACGACGGATGGCATCACGGCGCAGATCAAGAGCCTTGTAGGCACGCGCAACGAGCTGACGAGCCAGTACACTGTTCGTGGCGGCAACTATGATGAGAACCTTGTTTACGTCAATGATTTTGAAATAGGGCGTCCTTTCCTCGTGCGCTCCGGTCAGCAGGAAGGATTGTCCTTTGTGAATTCCGACCTCGTGAGCAGTGTTGCGTTCTCGCTTGGCGGCTTCCAGGCCAAGTATGGAGATAAGCTCTCGCTCCGTGCTGGATGTGACCTACAAGCGGCCGAGGAAATTTGCCGGTACGGCAATGGCTTCCCTGCTTGGCGCCAGCCTGTCGCTGGAAGGCGCTTCGCGCAATGAAAAGTTCACCTACCTCATCGGTGCAAGGCAGAAGAGCAACCAGTATCTTCTGCAGGCGCAGCCTACAAAGGGCGTGTATAATCCTTCCTTTACCGACATTCAGGCGCTGGTGAACTACCGCTTCAACCCGCGCTGGGAGATAGAGGCCATCGGCAATTATGCGCGCAACCGCTTCTCGCTCATTCCCGAGGAAAGCACGAGCACCTTTGGCGTCATTGACCAGGCATTCCAGCTCAAAGTCTTCTACAACGGCGGCGAGATAGACCAGTTTGATTCGCGCTTCGCCGGGCTTTCCGTCACGCACCGGCCTTCCGCCAAATTGCGCCTTAAGCTGCTGGCCTCCGGCTTCCAGACGCACGAGGTGGAGACATACGACATCTCCGGCGAGTATCTGCTGGGCGCGCTGGAAACGGATTTGGGGAAGACCAATTTCGGGCAGATCAAGTACGCCATCGGTACGGGCATCATTCAGAATTATGCCCGCAATTATCTGGACGTAAACGTGGGCACCATCGCACACCGCGGGTCTTATGATGCGGGCAAGCACACGATTCTATGGGGCGCTGGACGCGCAGCTCACCGGCATCTCGACCAGCTGCACGAATGGGAGCGCCGCGACTCCGCCGGCTTCAACCAGCCCTTTAATCCGGATGCGACGATTACGATGAAGCGGTACATTGACTCCAAAGCGGACTTCAACTACATGCGCTACTCGGGATTTCTGCAGGATAATTTTCACCTCGGCTCCGATTCTAATCATGTAAATCTTTCTGCTGGATTACGTGCCTTGTACAACGACCTGAACGGCGAGTTTGACCTTTCGCCGCGGGTGCAGGCTACTTACCGCCCGCAGCGCTGGAAGCACGATGTTCTCTTCAAGGCCGCCGCAGGGCTGTATGCGCAGCCACCTTTCTACCGCGAAATGCGCGCTTATGACGGCAGCATCAATAAAGACCTAAAATCGCAGAAGAGTATCCAGGGCTTGCTGGGCACGGAGCATAACTACCGCTGGGGCCGCCGCGCTATCAAGCTGACCACTGAGGTTTATTATAAGGAACTGACCGACCTCGTGCCTTATGTGTATGAGGATGTGCGCATCCGCTATTCCGGCAAGAACAACTCCAACGGCTATGCCTACGGCGGCGAGGTACGCCTTTACGGCGAGCTGGTGAAAGACGCTACCTCCTGGGTGAGCATCGGCCTCATGAATACGCAGGAAGACCTGACGGACGATAAAATTGTGTACAAAGACACCAAAGGCACAGACAGCGCCACCATCTATCCTGGCTACTCACCGCGTCCAACCGACCAGCGGTTTATGTTCGGGATGTTCCTGCAGGATTACCTGCCGCGCAACAAGAATTTCCGCGTCAACCTCAACCTCATTTACGCCACCGGCATTCCCTTCTATCAATCAGAGAGCAGCCGTTCCGGCACATTACTGCGTCTGCCGGATTACAAGCGCGTGGACATCGGCTTCTCCGCGCTGCTGCTGGATGCAGCCCGCAAGCAGCGGCCGCGCTACTCCATGTTCTCCAGCCTTGAAAGCATCTGGGCCGGGTTGGAGGTATTCAACCTGCTGGGCATTCAGAACACGCTCTCCTACACCTACATCCAGGACCAGACGAGCGGTAAATCCTTCGCCGTGCCGAACCGGCTTACATCGCGGCTGCTGAACGTGAAGCTGATTGTGCGGTTTTAGGGCGGAGCACATGAACATATGTCTCCCAAACCTTACAGCTTTTCTGCCGCTATACCCCTGTAAACCTGATCGATACACCGCCTTCAGCGCGGCACGGGATTAGCTACCTTTAGGGCGTTAACCGTATTTCTAAAAATAATTTTCCCGACAGAAACAAGATGAAAGAAGTAATCATCGCCGCCGCGGTGCGCACCCCTATGGGTAGCTGGGGCGGCTCCCTTAAAGATTTGACTGCGCCCCGCCTGGGTGCCATCGCCATAAAGGCGGCTGTGGAGCGTGCCGGCATTAAGCCGGAAGATGTGGATGAATTGCTGATGGGCTGTGTATTACAGGCTAATCTCGGCCAGGCTCCGGCCCGCCAGGCAGCCCGTTTTGCCGGCCTGCCGGATGATGTGGTATGTACGACGGTGAATAAGGTATGTGCTTCCGGGATGAAGGCTGTGAGTCAGGGTGTGCAGGCCATAATGGCCGGTGATGCCGATGTGGTAGTGGCTGGCGGAATGGAGAGCATGAGCAATGTGCCTTTTTACAATCCCAATCAACGCTGGGGCAGCAAGTTTGGCGATGTGAACATGGTGGACGGCCTCGCTCATGACGGCCTGACGGACGTGTACCACAACTATGCAATGGGAAATGCCGCGGAAATGTGTGCTACTGAATGTGGCGTATCCCGCGAAGATCAGGATGCTTATGCCATCCAAAGCTACCAGCGCAGCCAGGCGGCCTGGAATGAAGGCCGATTTGCGGATGAAATTGTGCCGGTAGAAGTACCGCAGCGCTCCGGCGACGCGAAGATTATGGACAAGGATGAAGAGCCCTGGAATGTAAAGTTTGAGAAGATTCCGGGCCTGCGCTCTGCCTTTATCAAGGGCGGCTCCGTGACGGCGGCTAATTCTTCTACAATGAATGACGGGGCAGCAGCTCTTGTCCTTATGAGCGCGGAGAAGGCGCAGGAGTTAGGCGTGAAGCCGATTGCCAAAATCCGCAGCTATGCCGATATTGAGCAGGCACCTGAGTGGTTTACCACTTCCCCGAGCGTGGCAGTGCCAAAGGCCGTAGCCAAGGCTGGCCTGAAGATGGAAGACATTGAGTACTTTGAGCTAAACGAAGCCTTTAGCGTGGTAGCGGTGGAAAACAGCCGCCGCATGAAGCTCCGCCCTGACCAGGTGAACCTGAACGGTGGCGCTATTTCGCTGGGCCACCCGCTGGGCGCATCCGGCGCACGCATTCTTGTAACGCTGCTGAATGTGCTGGAGCAGAAGGGTGCGAAGATTGGCGCGGCAGGCATTTGTAATGGCGGCGGCGGTGGAAGCGCTATGGTGGTGGAGCGGCTGTAAGAAGCCTGACAAACGGAGATGATAATTAAAGCCCTTGCAACGCAGGGGCTTTTCTAATAAAGAAGCAGTCAATTGGCAGAGCTTTAAGAGCAGTAAATGCCTGATGGCCGGTTATTTATGCAATAAGTGCAATAAAAACCAAGCTCATGAAATCGAACGAATTGAATCAACAGGAACAGCAATCGACCAACGGCGGCCAGATGATGCCGCCCCCGCCCGACCAGACCCGTAATGATATGTCGTCATTTTCGCCCGATCAGAATACCGGCTATACTGGTGGCGCTGACGGCCAGGGAACCTTAACTCAGGACAACAGTACCGTAAACGGCATGAATGGAAACGATGACAACGGCAGTCCGTACATCGGATAGCTGATTCACAATTTTCAGTATAGAAAGGCAGGCTTGCAACCTGCCTTTTTTATTGGTCAACAGCTCCTGTTATACTCAGCTTAGATATATAGATCGGCGTTCTGCCGATATTCCAGACAAACATTTTGACATAATCGGACGCCTGCAGGTTCTCCGGAAGTGGTACATAGCAGGAAACAACGCCCCATTGCCGGTGGCGGAAGCTGAAGAGTTGAGGTTCATCGCCAGCATGTTGCGGCTCCAGCAGACCCACCTTATTGTTGATACGCAGGCCATGCCAGGCCAGCAAACTATCGCCGCGATGTAGCTCAATGACCAGTAAGTGGTTTTTGTAAATATCCAGAACCGGCTGGGGCACGTAGAAACGTCCAGAGGCACGGATCCAATCCGCCTTTTCGCTGCCATTCAACAATGCGCATGGAACCGTAAGTGTAGCAGCACCAAACTCCTCTCCTTCCTTGAGCGAATAATACTTTACGGTGCTAGCTACGCTTATATGGGCCGAAATGGCGGAGTCTCGGAAATCAGCTTTGGATGGATTGCCTACCGATCGCACGCTCCGAGGCTGCGGAATACCCAAATCCCAAAGAACTAAGTCATTATAGGTAAGCTTGTAGCGGAAGAAGGTGTGCAGGTTGAAGCTAAGCTTTGAATCCTCGCTCCAGATGGTAGCCGTCGCCTCCTTGATGCTGTACTGGATATTGATGAACACGCAGGCAATGACAGCGAGAATAGCCGGCCATTTTATCCAACGTGCATTACCGATCCCTTCAATAACCGCCGCCAGCGGCAAGGCAAGTATCGGGTACATGTCCACCATTGGCCGGGAGCCTAAGCCGTTTGGATAATTCGGCAGGTACCACGCATAGACCATCCACACATAACCCACGAGCAATAGGAGCGAGCCGATGAAATAAGGATTGCCACGGGGTTTTTTCAGAAAGAAACCACCAAGCGCTGCCACCATGAGCGGCGTATAGATGAGCCATCCATTGGAAGCGCCAAACAGCCCCTGCCAGATATGCGAATGCCTGAAGTCAAAGGTTTGTCCCGGCCCATAGCTGTCGTAAATGCTGTAGCCGGTCAGCCATTTCCAGTAAAGCAGTTGCGGAATGACGGGCAGCAGAAAGCAGATGCCAGCCAGCAGGATTTGCCGCCAATGGGCGCGCATGAAGTCAAGCTTCGTCCTGAAAAATGGCTTTTCACCAACGTAAAGCAGCGGGATCAACACGCAGAAGCCATCAACAGGTCGGATAACCGTAATCAGGCCGGCAGTACAGCCAAGGGCTGCGAAGTGGTACCAGCGTCCATGCTCATAGATGATAGCAGTAAGGTGGAGCAATAAGGCGAACAGAAAGAAGAGCGGCACATGCGCCATACCTTGTTGCCGCAGACAAAACCAGAATAGGTTGGTGCCTATTAACAGCAACGCAGTGGTGATAGAAGCAATGTAATACCGGAAATGGCGCCGCAAGACACGGTATATAAGCAGCAATCCAAGGGCACCATACACCATGCTTGAAATATCAATCGCCAGCCGGTAGGAAGCAGAGAAGCCGTTTGCTTCGCTCTTGCGCGCCAACTCAAGGAGGTGTGCAGCGGCAAAGAACGGCAGCTCCATCAAAGCCACGCCGTAAGTGTATTGATTCAGTACATAGCCCTTTGGCGTGCGCTGCCCGCTGCCAATCTGTGCCATGTAGCCATGAATGAAGGGCCTTATGCCACGGTCTGGAGGCAGCCGCTCAATAGACTTGTGGTTGTGGTAAATGAAGGTGGCCGGCAGGTACGTATAATAGCCCAACGCATCGCCATAAAAGTTGTAGCCTTCCTTGCCGAAGAATGCATAGAACAAGACAGCAACGCCGATAGCGACCGCCCAGGAAAGGCGCGCCAATTTTCGTTGAAGCCTGTTCATAAGCTGGCGGCGCTTATCCTGCAATAAGCTTTTCCAGCGCAGTATCGTAAGCGTTCTGCCATTCAGACAGGTAGCCCCAGCCAGCATCGTCAATGCTGATTTCGGCTGTCGGTGATACGCGGCCCAGCAGACTGTGAGCTGCGCCGTTTACTTCTGCTTCAAATAGCGCTTTTAGGTCTGGATTTACACTAACCACTACCCTGCTTTGGGCTTCGCCGAAGAGGAAGGCGTCTTTGCGGATGGCGCCATCTGTGTGGATGTTGAAGCCGTGCTCCGTACCCATGGCACACTCCAGCAGGCAGGCAAAAAGACCACCCTCGCTCACATCGTGCGCGGATCGGATGGTGCCGCGCTCAATGAGCTTGGCAACTACTTGCTGCACCGCATATTCTTCTTCCAGTTCAAAGTGTGGCGCCGGGCTATGCGTAACACCACAGAGATGGTGCAGATATTCAGAACAGGCAATGTCTTCACGGCTTTGGCCAATGAGATAGATAAGGTCGCCGGCGTGTTTAAAGCGCAGGGTCATCTTATTATCCATCGTATCCAGCACACCCACCATACCAATCGTTGGCGTTGGATAAACCGCACCATCGGGGCCCTGATTGTAGAAGCTCACATTGCCGCCGGTAACGGGTGTACCGAACTTGTTGCAGGCATCGCCCATGCCTTTGATGGCATGAACGAACTGGTAGTAGACTTCTCGGGATTGTAAGGATTGCCGAAGTTGAGGCAGTTGGTAATAGCCACCGGCGTACCGCCGGAGCAAACGATGTTGCGCGCAGCTTCTGCCACGGCAATCATCGCGCCCTTGTAAGGGTCGGCAAAGACGTAGCGGCTGTTGCAGTCGGTTGTGACGGCAAGGGCTTTTTCTGTACCATGCACGCGCACCACCGCAGCGTCTGACGGAGCATTGGTGTGGGTATTGCCCGTCCTCACCATGCTGTCGTACTGCTCATAAATCCAGCGCTTGGAAGCGATGTTGGGAAGCTGAATGAGCCGGAAGGCAACTTCTTTCAGGTCGGCAGGTACTGGAATGCTGGATGGCTGAAACGCCTGAATGTCTTTGAAATAAGCAGGCTCTTTGTACTCACGCTCGTACACGGGCGCGCCGCCGCCAAGCACGAGGCTTTCGCCCGGCACATCGGCAACCAGCTCGCCGTGCATGTAGTATTTCAGGCGCTGCTCGGTGGTTACCTCGCCGATCTGCACGCAGTGGATATCCCATTTGTCGAACACTGCCTGCACCGCAGCTTCCTGGCCCTTCTTCACCACGATCAGCATGCGCTCCTGGCTTTCGGAAAGCAGCATCTCCCAGGGCTTCATGTCCTTCTTGGCGCGTAGGCACGTTGTCCAGGTGGATGATCATGCCGTGTTCGCCTTTGGCGCTCATCTCGCTCGTAGAGCAGGTAATGCCCGCCGCGCCCATATCCTGCATGCCGATTACGGCGTTGGTCTGAATGACTTCAAGACAAGCCTCCAGCAATTTCTTTTCTTCAAAAGGATCGCCCACCTGAACGGAAGGCAGACTCTCCGCGCTGTTCTCATCAATATCCGCTGACGCGAAAGATGCGCCGCCGATGCCATCCTTACCGGTAGACGCACCTACAATAAACACAGGGTTGCCCGCGCCATAAGAAGTTGCGCTTACAGTTTCGCCCGGCCTTTACCGCACCACGCCCACGCTCATCGCATTGACAAGCGGGTTGGTCTGGTAGCAATCTTCAAAATATGCCTCGCCCGCCACCGTCGGTACGCCAAAGCAATTGCCGTAATGGCCGATGCCCTTCACCACACCCTTCACCAGCCACTTCGTCTTAGGATTATCCGGCAGGCCGAAGCGCAGGGAATTGAGCGCGGCAATTGGCCGCGCGCCCATCGTAAAGATGTCGCGGTGAATGCCACCAACGCCGGTAGCGGCACCCTGGAATGGCTCGATGGCACGAAGGGTGGTTGTGCTATTCTATCTTAAAAACGCAGCCCCAGCCATCGCCGATGTCCACGAGGCCGGCATTTTCCTCGCCGGCTTTTACAAGAAGGCGCTCGCCGTCGCGCGGCAATGTCTTGAGCCACTTAATGGTGTTTTTGTAGCTGCAATGCTCGCTCCACATTACGGAGTACATTGCCGTCTCGTTGAAGTTGGGCGTGCGGCCCAGGATGGACTTTATCTGCTCAAATTCTTCTTCGCGCAGGCCGAGCTTGACGGCTTGCTCCAGTGTGGCTTCCTGCGGCGTATAGGCGGTGGTGGCGGACATGCCGCGAAGGTAAGCCCGTGATGTTGATCGGTTGATAGGCAGCGACAACGTAAGTCATCAACCTTTCAATTTACTTACCTGTATTGCTATGCGGCGCGTCAACCGGCTTGCTTTCGGGAGAACCTTTCTCACGCAGCCAGATGGAGAGCACCACAATGCTCAGCACAGAAAGAAATTCGCTTTGCCAGTTCTGAAAAGACTCAAACCAGAATGCTGATGAGGAAAGATGCTCTGCAAGTGTATTAATGTGCTTCCCAAGCGCGGCATTCTGCTCATTATGGCGCTTCCAGGAGCCGCACAGATGAAGATAGAACGACAGGAAAAAAAGCAGCGAAAGCACAATACTCAGCGAATGCTCATATACGGCCAGCACCCATCCTCCTCTGCGTACCGGCCACGGCGCATCAGGCGAAGGCTTGGGTTCCCTGTCCACCTCTTCCGGCTTGTCCAGGTCTTTGCTTTCCGAAGATCCCTTCTGTCGCAGACTTACCGTAAGCACCACGTATAGCGCCATCTGCAGAAACTCACTTTCCCAATTTTCAAACGTTGCTGATACAAAGTGACCAGTGGTAAAGTAAGCCCCGACCGATACGGTGGCCTGCCCTTGATCTTTACGTTCTTCGTTGTAATCATTCCACCCGGTAATGTATTGGCCGGACATGCTGAATAGCATGAGCGCCAAGACAACCAGGCTCAGGCCATTGCGGTATAGAAAGGAATGCTTTTGTATGGCCATGACAGTATGTAGTATTTGGCTGACTATGCAAGACTGTGCCGTAAAAGAAAAACCTTCCTGGCTTTGGACACCAGGAAGGTTTGTTTGATGGGTGGGTACTGCAGGATTCGAACCAGCGACCCCTACCATGTCAAGGTAGTACTCTAACCAACTGAGCTAAGCACCCGTCTGAAAGCCAAAAGTAGAAAGTCAAAAGCAGAAAGCATGGACGTTGCAAAATAAAATGGCCACTCTACGGAGCGGCCATTTTATTATATAATTCTTCTGATTAACGCTGCACAGAGGTTGTATCCATTGTACCTGTGTTGTTCATAGCACCGTCGGCAGGAGGAGCCATCATGGTATCGGGAGTTGTGCCCATATTGCCGCCATTGTTCATGTCACCAGCACCGGCACCACCGCCCATGCCGCCCATGTCCATCTTGCTCCACTGAGCCAGCCATTTGCCGTTTTGCTTCACCATCTTAAGCGTCTTCGGAGAAGGGTCATTGGAAAGTGTATACTCTACAGTCGCGTTGTCGCCGGTTACTTTAGGCTCCTTCACGTCCACTTTGATCTTCTTGGCTTCGTCCTTTGCATTTTGCTGCATCATGCCCATCATGCTTTCAAAAGACTCAAGCTGCTTCTTGGTTTCGTCCGTAGATACTTCTTTGGCGGCGGCATAGTCCATATGGTAGAAGCCGTTGAGCCACTTTTCAGCAGCGCCCTTAGGCGAGCCGCCGCCGCAGCTCACCAGCATTACGGCAAGCGCCAGCAGCGCCGTCAGGGAGAGGAGTGTTTTCTTCATCGTGAATAGAGGTTTGTTGTTGGATTTTTTGATTGGCGGCAAAGCTAAAGTTTGTAGCGTACATCGCAAATGATTTTAGCGTGGCGCGGCGCGCAGAGATTATCTACGCCAACATAGCTACGTTTAAGCAGGTGCGTTATCTGAAAATAACCGGTATCGGCAGTGGCCTCACGAACTGCTTTATATACAAATTCGGCGCAGTAGAGCTTATCATCGCTCTTCAGGTCAAAGTC
Source organism: uncultured Bacteroidota bacterium (assembly GCA_963782125.1). GTDB lineage: Bacteria > Bacteroidota > Bacteroidia > Chitinophagales > Chitinophagaceae > UBA1952. The sequence goes on along the minus strand of CAWAID010000004.1, from coordinate 415,831 downwards.
AAGGTCAAAAAGGACTCCCTGCCGCCAATAGCGGCGGGCAATGCCGGCAAGCCGCCCTACTTGTGCGCCCGAAATATCCAGCCGCGCTACGCCAAGGCGTTCGTTACTTACAGGTGTAAAAAACACCGCAGCCGAGTCCCGGCGGAGCTTCGCTTCGGGGTTATCCTCGCCCCCTATGCTATGATATACATATGGATAACCATTTTCAACTAGCACAATGCCGCAATGGGAATACGTCTTGTCGGTAAGGTTCATTTGCCGGAGCATGACGCTCGTAGCGTCCGCACCCGTGCGTAAGGCCAGGTCTCCGCTCTTCAGAAGGCGAATAGCCGAATCTATCGCCCGGAAGTTCTCAGGATTATCTTCCCGGCGCACAGCCTGCCGCCCGGAAAGCGCCGCATTGCCGGCATCAGCGTCCTTGCAGGACGGCATACTGCACGAGGCCGCAAGGATAATGATACAAGCCGCCCAAACTGTTCTATTCATAGCTTCCAAGCGAAGGTAACGGGACTTTTTAGCCTCCCTGCCCAACCATCGGGCGAGGCGCTCCGTCTTAAGCATCGGTTAGCGAGATCTGCATCCGCAATACGCAAAATAAAAATCCTTACTTTTATAATCTCAAAACGGATACCATTACACATGAAACACCTCATTCTTGCCGCAGCCCTTATAGCTGCCACCTGCACCGCTGCATTCGCGGGAGACACGACCCCTAAGGCGGACAATGATGCCGCCATGAAGGCAGGCCGTAAGGCCCTGGTAGTCAAGACAACGGAGTTTGAAAACGACCTAAAGACAGGCAAATACGCCGCTGCCGAGGCCGCTTCCATGGATCTGCTGGCCATTATCCGCCATGGTGTAGGCCAAACCCGTACCGATGCCAATATCCTGATGCGGGAAGGTAACCACCCGGCGGCACAGGCTCAGATGAAGCACATGGAGTCTATGGAAGCTTTGGTACATGATTATATGACTTACAGCAACGATGTAAAGACTAATGGCACTAAGATGCTGGATGTGCTGCACAAATTCTCAAGCACTTACTAAGAGAGCCATAACGCTATTCTTTATCAAAAGCGCCGGCATGTTGCCGGCGCTTTTTTATGCCTGTTTTGAAAACATAGTGGCCAGCAAAACACTTAGAATATTGCATTGATAAGTTTTATCACATTGAAACGGCGGCGCTGATGGGCCGCCGCAACACATTAATATAGCTTGTGCGTTACTGAGTTAGCGTAAGATTACAGTTTGTAGATCCGCTGGAAGAGTTGCGATAAAAGCTGATGCTCAATACCCGCTGTGTACCTTGTTGATAAATATAGCCACTGCCTTGATAGGTAGCGTTATTTACGGTTTGATAAGGAATGTTGATCTGGCCGCTGCTGCAGCTTACAATACCATATACCTGAGCGCCGGTGTTGTCAAAGTTGGAAAAGTTGATGCGGCCTGGGAAGCCTGCAACTGCAGTCACGCTTTGCGTATACGTATTAGTGCCACAGGACAATTGGGATAAGTAACCCGCACCGGTAGCCAAGTTGCTACAATCTGGTGCACCAAGTACGCTCAGGTTAAATTCAAAAGTCTTCTTCCCGCTGTTGGCGCCAGTGGCTACGAGCTTCAATGTGTATTCGCCAACGGCAACATTAGAATCTATGAGCATCAATTGCGAAGAAAACGTAGGGAAGCCTGTTGCAGGTGTAAACCTGGCGACTAATCCTGCCGGAACATTTTCCAGAGAAAGCGATACGCGCTCCTGATCCTGGTTTTCATACGTAACGGTCAGATAAAATGTACTAGTAAGTGCGGTGCCGGTCGCCGATTTCTGCATAATGCGGTCCGAGATGCCATCCACATGATAGGAAGGCTTATAGATTTCCGAGTTACTGTCCGACTTATTGCAGGAACCTATAATAAGTGGGAGAGCAAGAACTGCCAGCAGGAGTTTTTTCATAACTAAAGTTGTGTGGTTAGGCGGCGAAAGCAGGCCGCAGTTATATGGCAATTAATATTTGCCGGCGTTTAATACCGAACGTCCATCTCCTCAATCAGATTCTCTGCATGGCCCAGCTTATCGATAAGCCAGAGCACATAGCGGGCATCAACGCACGATGGTGCGCTTGTATTTTTTGTCAAAGGCAATGTCGCCGCTCATCGCCTCCCAGTTGCCGTCAAAGGCGGCGCCCATCCATTCGCCGTTCGCGTTGATTACAGGAGAGCCGGAGTTGCCGCCAGTGATATCGTTGGTAGTGATAAAGCAGGTGTGCAGTACGCTGTCGTCCTTTGCCCAGCGGCCAAAGTCATGCTTTTTCGCCATGTCAATCACCTCCTTAGGCGCGTCAAACTCGTCATCGCCGGGCTTGTACTTGGCAATCAGGCCTTCTGAAGTAGTATAATAGCTGAACTGAACGGCATCCTGTGGGGAGTAGCTTTTCACCTGGCCGTAAGTGATGCGCATGGTGCTGTTAGCATCGGGGTACATAAGCTGGCCTTTGCTGCATCTCCATCAGTCCGCGCAGGTATCGCTTGCTGTATTCCTTCTTTGCATTGGTGTAGCGCTCATAGCGCGGTTCTATGAACTTCTTGTAGTTGCGTACAAAGCTCATTGCGTATTGCGCGGCAGCGTCATCCTTGATCTGCTGCAATGATGGCGACTTTACAAATGCATTGAAGCGGTTGGAGTCCAGCAGAAAGGTGTTGTTGAACACATAGGCCGCATAATCCTTAAAGGTCTTGTCCAGATTGTCGCTGCCATAATTCTTGAAGATGACGCGGTCGTAAATATCCGGCAGCTGGCCTTTGGAACGTCCTTGTAAAAAGCGCGTGCAGAGAAGGCCAGCAGTTCCTGCTCTGTTGACGCATCAAACTCTTTCATCACTGCCTTGCGGGCAGCGACGAGGGCGTCCGTCAGCTTCTTCAGGGTATCCGCGGAGGTATTGCCTTTCTCAAAAGCAGTAGCCAGTGGCTCCAGCTCGGCAGCGAGGCGCGCAAGGCCGGAAGCCCGGAAGCCTTCGCTGTAATAGATTACGCTGCGAGCATATGGGCGGTAGGCTGTGTAGATGGCATTGTACTGATTCATCAGCGGCGCGTATTCCTTATTGCCTACCCGCCCACTTTGTGAATGCCGCTTCCTGCTCCTTTTTCTGGTCTACCACCTTCAGGCGCTTCAGCTGCTCCGTCTGGCCGATGAAGTATTTCCAGTAGTTGGCAATAGACGCATAGCGGGAAGTAAGCTTCAGGTAAACGTTCTTGTCGGCATCCATGTGGCGCTTCATGATGGCCAGGCGCTCTTCGCGCAGGCGCACGATATCCGGGTTCGTCTCTGTAATGGCGAGGTCAACACCGCCGCTCACTTCGTAGCGATTGGTGCGGCCGGGATAGCCGAATATCATCGCAAAATCGCCGTCCTTCACGCCCTTGCAGAAACTGGCAGGTACTTTTTAGGATGATAGGGCTGGTTAGTAGCCTTGTATTCAGCAGGCTCATTAGCGCTGTCCGCATATACGCGGAACATGGAGAAGTCGGCCGTATGGCGCGGCCACATCCAGTTGTCCGTATCGCCGCCAAACTTGCCGAGGCTCTTGGGCGGCGTGCCTACCAGGCGAACGTCATTGTATTTCTTGTATATGAGCAGCAGGTACTGGTTGCCATTGAAATATTCCTTCACGTTGGCAACGTACTTGCCTTTCATGCCTTCGCGCTCTTCAATCTTCTTTCTTGATCGCTTCAAGCTTCTTGTTCAACTCTTCGCCCTTGCTTTTGCCAATGGCTTTAATCACTTCCGTCGTCACGTCTGTCGATGCTCTGCAGGAAAATGACGGTCAGGCCCGGCGCCGGCAGCTCCTCCATCATGTTGTGCGCCCAAAAGCCGTTGTCCAGATAGTTGTGCTCCACGGTGCTGAGGCCGGCAATAGAGCCGTAACCGCAGTGGTGATTGGTAATGAGCAGGCCGTTTCCGGAAACCATCTCTGCCGTACAGCCGCCGCCAAACTGCATGATCGCATCCTTCAGTGAGGCAGTGATTGATGCTCCAGAGGTCTTCTTTGGAGAGCTTCAGGCCCATGCGCAGCATCTCGTCATAGTTCTTGCCGATCAGGCTCGGTATCCACATGCCTTCATCGGCCTGCGCCGTAATAAAATGAAAGCGCTGCCGCCAGCGCCAATATCATTTTTTTCATGGGCGCGAAATTAGACCGCGATTTTCAGGATTATAGCGATTGATTAGCGGGATTTTATGGGGTAATCGCCTATTTATAGCCGAATGTGCCCCAGCGTCACATCCGGCCCAAATGCCGCTACCACCCGCTCCGCATGCGTATCTGTCAGTAATACCTGCCCGAAGGCCGGGCCCTGGATGATGGTAGCAAAGCCTCCATACGCCGCTGGTCCAGCTTCTCAAAAATATCGTCCAGCAGCAGGATGGGCAGCTGGCCGAGCTGCATGGAGATGTAGGCGTACTGCGCTAGCTTCAGCGCAAAGAGGAAGCTCTTCTTTTGGCCCTGCGAGCCGTATTGCCGCAGCGGCATCGCGCCAATCGTGAAGACCAATTCGTCGCGGTGGATGCCTTTCGTGGTGCGCTGCAGGCGCAGGTCCTGCTCAAAGGATTGGATGTGCAGCGTGCCCAGCGTGGTGCGGTTCAGCTCGCTTTCGTAACCAATTGCCACCTGCTCGTTCCCGCCGGAAAGGCGGGGTAAAAATCTTCCAGCAGCGGCGCGAATTGGTTAAAGAAGGCCGTGCGCTGTATCCAGATGTAGGTGCCGCGTCTCCAATAGCTGCGCATCATAATATTCCAGCTCCGCTCGCGTGGACGATGGATTGAACGCCTGCATCTTCAGCCAGGCATTGCGCTGCAGCAGCACCCGCTGATAGATCAGCAGCCGCTCCAGATATTCCCGGTCGGTCTGGGACAGGATGGCTGTCTATCCAACGGCGGCGGCCCTCGCTGCCCTCGTTGATGAGCGACATGTCGTCCGGCGCAATCATCACCGCTGCGTGGTGGCCTATGTGGTCGGCTACACGCTCGTAGGGCACGCCATTAGCGCTTACTTCCTTCTTGCCGCTGCGCCAGATGCAGGTCATATCTCGTTTCTCCATCTACCAAATGCGCCTTCCACGCGAAAGCCATCGGTGCCCGTCTGCACGGTATGCTGCTGCTGGGCGGAAAAATAGCTTTTGGTATAGCAGAGATAATACACCGCATCCAGCAGCGCCGTCTTACCCGAGCCATTCGGGCCGGTGATGCAGGTAATGGCCTCCGGAAAATGGAAGGCGCGCTGCGTGTAATTACGGAACTGGGTGAGGGATATTTGGGAGAGCGTGGGCACCGTGGTGCAAAGAACGGGAAGGATTATTATGTTACAGGCTGCATTACGTTCCCATCTCCAAAGCTACTACCGCTTTCGCCCCTTTAACGATTCAACTACCGGTCGCTTCAACGCAACTCCGCCACGCTTGCCGCTTTTCCTTTATTTTCGCAGCCAAATTTCTACCCGCGTGCCCACTCAATTTGGTAAAGAAACCTACCGCTACTGGTATGAAATCATGCTCCTGCTGCGCCGCTTTGAAGAAAAGGCCGGTCAGCTTTATGGCATGCAGAAGATTCGCGGGCTTTTGCCACCTCTACATCGGCCAGGAAGCCGTGGCGGCAGGCTGCATGACGGCCATCCGCGACGACGACAACATGATTACCGCCTACCGCGACCACGGCCTGGCCATCGCTAAAGGCATCTCTGCCAATGAGTGCATGGCCGAGCTTTATGGCAAGGCCACCGGCTGCACCAAGGGCAAGGGCGGCTCGATGCACTTCTTCTCTAAGGAAAAGCGCTTCTTTGGCGGCCACGGCATTGTAGGCGGGCAGATTGGCCTCGGCGCGGGCATCGCCTTTGCCGAGCAATATCTCGGACCGACAACGCGTAACCGCTCTGCTTTTTCGGCGATGGCGCAGCCCGCCAGGGCATGCTGCACGAGGCCTTCAACATGGCGGTGCTCTGGAAGCTGCCGGTCATTTTCATCTGCGAGAACAACCACTACGCGATGGGCACGTCGGTAGAGCGCACCAGCAAAGTGCTGGACATCTACCGCATGGCCGATGCCTACGACATGCCCGGCGACACAGTGGATGGCATGAGCTGCGGAGGCCGTACACACGGCCATGGAGCGCGCCGTGAAACGCGCGCGTGAAGGCGGCGGACCGACTTTCCTGGAAATCAAAACCTACCGTTACCGCGGCCACTCTATGAGCGACCCGGCGAAATATCGCACCAAGGAAGAGCTGGAAGAATACAAGGAGCAAAGACCCGATCAATCAGGTGCTGAAGAAGATTCAGGAAGAAAACTGGGCAACGCGACGAAGAGATTGAAGCCATCAACGAAAAGGTGCGGGCTGAGGTAGAAGAAAGCGTAAAATTTGCAGAAGAAAGCCCTTGGCCCGACGACAGCGAAGTGTATAAAGACATCTACGTTGACCAGGATTATCCGTACATCATGGATTAATTCTGTTTATTGCGAAAAGCAGACACATACACACAACCCCCAACAATAGTCTAACAAGAGTAAATGGCAACAACTACACCCGCTCAGGCACAGCAGTCCCAACAACAGCCTTTGAGCAATCGTACGAGCGATGCGGCAGATGATAACAATGCGCTGGAACGCGTACAGTTAACCTACGAGAAGAACAAGAAGCTCATCAATGGCGTGCTGACAGCGGTACTGCTGATTGGCGCAGCGATCTTCGCCTACTTCCGGCTGTACCTCGCGCCACGCGAGCAGAAGGCATCCGCGCAAGGTTTTTTTCGCACAGCAATATTTTGCGCAAAGATTCTCTGGAGCGCGCGCTGCAAGGCGATGGCCAGCACCCCGGCTTCATCAAGGTAATCCGCGATTACGGCGGCACGAAGACAGCCAACCTTTCGCATTACTACGCCGGCATGTGCTACCTGCGCATGGGCAACTACAAGAATGCCATTAAGCAACTGGAAGATTTTGATGGCCACGGCACGCTGCTGACTACGGCTGCCGCGGGTGCACTGGGCAATGCTTATCTGGAAAGTAACAATCCCAAAAAGGCGATTGACCAGTTTGAAAAGGCTTCTGAGAATAAGGACGATGTGGTTCAAACGCCAATGTACCTGATGAATCTTGGAGCTGCGTACGAACTGAATAAGCAGCCTGAGGAAGCAAAGAAGGCTTACATGCGCATTCGTGATGAATTTCCAATGAGCGCGCAGGCACGGGATATTGACCGCTATCTGGCGCGACTGGGCGTTCTGGATTAATCCATTTTCCGAATCTTTTAAAAGGCGCAGTTCTGTCAAGAGAATTGCGCCTTTTCTTTAAAAACTCATGCTTCTATAATGGCCGCATCCTCCGAAAGCCCCGCCCTCTTTGACACATCCGTCCTTCAGGACTTAAAAGGGGGGCGCGTAGCCATCGTCAGTACGGAATGGAATGAGACCATCATCGCGAAGCTGATGGAAGGATGCCTCCACATCCTCGGCGACCACGGCGCGATGGTGACGCACAACCTGAAAGTGCCCGGCGCGGTAGAGCTGACTTATGCGTGTAGCACCGTAGCATCCGTAGCGCGCGATGCTCCTGAGGCAGTGATTGCGTTCGGAGCCGTCATCCGGGGCGGGACGCCGCACTTTGATTACGTATGCCAGAGCGTAACGCAAGGCCTTACTATGCTAAATGCTACAGGCGGCGTACCGGTCATCTTTGGGGTGCTGACGTTGAATAATGAAGCGGAAGCATGGGAGCGCCTTGGCGGCGTGCATGGGCATAAAGGCGAGGAAGCTGCGATGGCTGCATTGAAGATGATTGCGCTTACCCGGAACCTCAGATTAGCCTGATTACCCGATTTGACTGACTTTTGCCGCCCAATCTTCTGATGCTCCTTTTCCGGAAAATCAGTACTTCACTTAATGCGCTCAGGATAATCTGAGGTTAAAAAATGGTAAAAGTCCAGCTCTTCATTCCCTGCTTCGTTGACCAGATGTATCCGCAGACCGGCCTGAGTATGGCTCGTGTGCTGGAGCGCCTTGGCTGTGAGGTCTTCTATAATCCAAAGCAAACCTGCTGCGGACAACCGGCCTTCAATGCGGGCTATTGGGATGACGCGCGGGCGGTGGCGCAGAAGTTCCTGAAGGATTTTGATGAGGAGTTTTATATAGTTGCGCCCTCCGGCTCCTGCACAGGCTACGTGCGCAATTATTATGACAAGCTGTTTGACAATTCCTCCGACCACATCCGCAGCAATAAGGTGCGGGCCTACCTGTTTGAATTCACAGAATTCCTGACGGACGTCCTGAAGGTGGAAGACATCGGAGCTACGTTTGAAGGCAAAGCCACCTATCACGATGCCTGCGGCGCGCTGCGCGAATGCGGCATCAAGGAAGGCCCGCGTAAGCTTTTGCAGCACGTGAAAGGCTTAGAGCTGGTGGAAATGCCGGAGTGCGAGACCTGCTGCGGCTTCGGCGGCACCTTTGCGGTGAAGTTTGAGCCCATTTCTATTGGCATGGCGCAGACGAAGGTGCAGAGTGCCCTCGCTACCGGCGCAGAGTATATGGTGACGACGGACGTGAGCTGCATGATGCACGTGCAGGGCTATATAGAAAAGCACGGCATCAAGATGCAGACGCTGCACATTGCAGATGTGCTGGCGAGCGGATGGGATGCGTAGACCTTATTGAATCAACACTTCTCGTACTTCCAGTTCAGCTTCTTGCCTTCTGCAAGCTGTTCCATGGTCTTGGCAACGCGCTTTTCGCGCGTCGGTTCCGTTTTAGCGTCGGTTATCCATTCCAGATATTCCCGGCGGCAGGACGGTGAGAAGGCCTCCCACGTCGCTTTGGCAGTCTTATTTGCTTTAAGTTCCTTTTTAAAATAATCCGGCTCCGCGATTTCGGGCTTGCTTTTTGGCGCTTTGCGGCCTGCATTGGGCACCGCAATGCCGTCCTCATTCAGCTTCATTGCATCTTTAATCAGCGATTTCAGGATTTTGTCTGAAGGCAGATCTTTCAGCGAAGTCATTTTGCCGAAGGAGCCCATTGCTACGCGCTCCGGCTTCAGGATTTCATGCTTTTCAGCAAGAATAGCGTGCTTCCAGAAGCCGAAACTGCAATGCGCTTTGAAGGCCGCAAAGCCGCACAAAATGCCATTGTGCTCGAAAGATGGCATGCCCCATTTAATAGTCTCCGTCACTTGCGGGCAAACCTCGTGAATCAGTGCGCGGCAGTGCTCCATAATGGGCTGGGCGAAGAGCGCGGATTTCGCGATGTAAGCGTCAATACGGGCATCGTAAGTGGTGGGCATCGGCAATTTCTTTGTGCGAAAATAAAAGGCGCAAAGGAATTTCATCCTTTGCGCCTTGCCTGTTTGCAAATAGGCCTTACGCCAATTCCGCATCCAGCGAAATCTGCAAAGCGCTGTATGCTTTGCTTACCGGGCATTCTGCCTTCGCCTTATTGGCTATCTCAGAAAACTTCGCTGCGTCAATCCCCGGCACCTTTGCGCGGCATTTTAGTTCGCTGGTTGTGATGGTGCCATTCTCCAGATTGATGTCGCAGCGCGTCTCAATCTCATCGGCGGTGAAGCCGGCAGCATTCAGCTCAAAAGACAGCTTCATGCTGAAGCAGCCCGCATGCGCTGCGGCCATCAGCTCTTCTGGGTTGGTGCCCACGCCTTCTGCGAAGCGGCTGTTGAAAGAGTATTGGGTTTTGCTGAGGGTGGTGCTTTGGGTGGAGAGGTGGCCAGAGCCTTCCTTGCCGGTGCCGTTCCATACAGCAGTTGCGTTGCGTTTCATGATTTGGGTATTTCACGCAAAGTCGCAAAGGATGCGCAAAGACGCAAAGAAGATTTTTGATGCGGCAATAAAAAAGCCCTGCAATATGCAGGGCTTTTTACCAAACTTTCTCTTTCCGTCATGCCGAACTTGTTTCGGCATCTATCGTGTTCTTGCGTCCAATAGAACCCGAAACAAGTTCGGGTTGACGAACGGAGACCTTACTTCTTATCAGTCTTAGCCGCTTCCGTAGCTTCCTGCTTCAACTGACGCGTCAGTACGATGGAGGCGATTGGAATACGTGGAGAGTTCATCACTTCCATATTCTCCGCGTTCACTTCAGACACGCGCATGTTGCCGTTCAGTTCCAGATTCGTCAGGTCCACTTCAATTGCTTCCTTCAGATACTTTGGTAGTGTGCGGATTTTCAGGGTCTTCATCTTCGTCTCCAAACGACCGCCGGCCTTTACACCTGCGGGTGAGCCGATGTACTTCAGTGGCAGGTTCGCTGTTACCAGCTTGTCTTCTACAAGCTCCAGGAAGTCAACGTGGCTCAACGTGTCCGTAACTACGTCAAACTGCTTGTCTTTCAGGATGCAGCGGTACGATGCGCCGTCCACCGTGATGTCAGCAAGCTGAAACTCGGGCGTGTACACCAGCGGGCGGAATGCCAGCAGCGGCGCAGAGAAATGCACTTCCTTTTCGCCTCCGTAGATTACGCAGGGTACTTTTCCTTCAGCACGAAGCCGGCGGGTCGGGCCCTTACCGTGCTCGCTTCTGATTGTTCCTTCAATTTTTACGCTCTTCATGATGCGTGTTGATTTGTTTGTTGCCTTTCAATGAACCGGGCGGATACCTGTAACGTCCGTCGTTGAATGGGCAGTTTTGATTTTGTTGATTTGAAGTTGGCCGGTGGTCCTCTGTGGGGTCGGACAGGTTTTGTTGCTTAAACAGTCAGTGTTGCCGCTGCACTATGCCAGTGCGTCGGCGAGTTTTCTTTGAGAATGAATAAATAAAGAGCTGATAGACTTGCCTTCAAACGTATTGCGGATGGCAATGGAGAAAAGCTCCGCCGTTGGCAAAACCTCAATCTTGTCGCTTTTTTGCTTCAGTGGAATCGTGTCGCAGACCACCAGCTTCTCAAGAACGGAGTTCTCAATATTCTGGTAAGCGTTGCCGCTCAGCACCGGGTGCGTACAGAAGGCCCGTACACTTTGCGCACCGCGTTCCTTCAGCAGGGCCGCGCTCTTGGTAAGTGTACCCGCGGTATCGCAGATATCGTCTATAAGAACTATGTCCCTGTCCGTAACGTCACCGATGACTGTCATGGAAGCTACCTCGTTGGCGCGCTTGCGTTGCTTGTCGCAAATCACCATCTCAGCCCCAAAATAGGAGGCTACTTCACGCACACGGTTCGTAGAGCCTACGTCAGGGGACGCGAAGGTAAGGTTTTCTATCTTCAAATTCTCAATGTATGGAATGAAAATCGCAGAAGAGTCCAGGTGGTCAACGGGAATATCAAAGAAGCCCTGAATCTGCGGCGCGTGCAAGTCCATAGTCATCACGCGGTTGGCACCGGCGGCGGTCAGCATGTTTGCAATCAGCTTAGAGCCGATGGCTACGCGGGGCTTGTCCTTCCGGTCTTGCCGCGCAAAGCCGAAGTAAGGAATCACCGCGCAGATATAACCTGCAGAAGCCCGGCGCGCTGCATCAATCATCAGGAGCAACTCCATCAGATTGTCTGTAGGCGCGTAGGTGCTTTGCACCAGAAAAACATAATCGCCACGGATGCTCTCCTGAAAAACGGGCTGAAACTCGCCGTCGGAGAACTTCTGAATCTTGCAGGCGCCCAGCTTCTTACCGAAGCTCTTGGCAATGGCCTCGGCAAGTGGCGCGGAGGCATTGCCGGAGAAGATTTTGACGGTGGGATTCATCAATGTAGGAATGAGGCGCGAAAGTACGCAGGCGAGTTGAAGGAGTGAGCTTTAAGAGGCGTTTAAACCGACAATCCCAGCCAAAATTTTTCTTTTTGAAAATTACTTTCAGTAATAATTGAAAGTTTCAAAAACACTTCTACCTTTATTCCATGAAGCTGGAAGAAGCCAAGAGTCAGTTCATCCAAAGCTGGGGCGTACTGGGCACCCAATGGGGTATCAACCGAACGATGGCTCAAATCCACGCCCTGCTCCTGGTTACTCCTGAGCCACTGCATGCTGAGGAAATTATGGAAGCCCTGCAAATCAGCCGCGGCAACGCCAACATGAACCTGCGCGACCTGATGGCCTGGGGCCTCGTGGATAAGGTGCTAAAGCCCGGCGAGCGCCGCGAATACTTCTCCGCCGAGAAAGATATCTGGAAAGTGAGCATGCGCATCATCCGGGAGCGCCGCAAAAGGGAGCTTGACCCGATGCTGCAAATTCTGGACGGTCTGAAGGACATTGAAGGCGACCCAACGGATAAGAACATCAAAGCCTTCAGCGACACGGTGAGCCAGATTCAGAAGAATGCGAAGCAGGCGGATAAGGTGATTGATGGATTGATAAGAGCGGATGAGAACTGGTTTACGGGAACGTTGCTTAAACTCTTTAAATAACCAATATTCATTAAAACCGGCCCCACCGGTTTTTAAAATCAAAATTTCTTTCAAAAAATCTTGAAACTCCAAAAACATGAACACACTTATTCATGCTCCACCGCACACTTCCATTGTCGGACAGTATTCTCTAACCTCAAAAACGTATCAATCATGAACCTCATCATCCTGCTGTACAGCATCTATCTGGCCGTTACTACCCTGCTCACCATTTGGGTAGCCCATACCCTTTTCCGCAACGGCAAGCTTTTCCTCATTGACATCTTCCACGGTAATAAAGAGCTGGCACAGGCCGTCAACAACCTCCTGCTCGTCGGCTTCTACCTCGTCAACATCGGCTACGCCGTGTACACGCTTAAAATCTGGGAAACGCCCGTTCAGGGCCGCGAGGTCATGGAAATCCTCAGCCTGAAAATCGGCGCTATCATCCTCATTCTCGGCGGCATGCACTTCCTCAATATGTTCATCTTTTTCAAGCTGCGCAAGCGGGCTATTGCAGATAAGAACGACCCCACACTCCATTTCCACGCGTAAAATTTTCAGCCATGAAAGGAGCCATTTTCTGGAAGAGTCTTGACCTTATTGGCCAAAGCCTGATGCTGCTTCCGCTCATCTGTCTCACATCACCTGAAGCGCGTGGGTATGCGCTGCTTACCTATTTCAGCCTCGGCGGGTGGCAGGCCGGGAGCTGTATCCTAAACCGCATCCTCCACATGGCGCCGGCCAGTACCGCGACCGCGCGTCGCGATTATGAGTTTTTTCTCACCTGGACGCTCGGTATCGTGCTCAGCACGGCGGCTGCATGTGCTCTGTGCGATTCTTTAGGCGGGCCTGCTACCGGATTGACCGCTTTACTCGGGAGTATGGGGCTGCTGGAGGGCATTTGCCTGCTGCTCATCAGTCCTTTTACCGCTCTCTGGTACGCACGACTTACGATGGATGAGCTTATCGCCCTGCGTGGCGCGGTGAAGCACCGGGCTGAAATACATTGGAAGCTTTGACCCACCGCTGGCTGGCGCAATTGTATTGCATTTGTTCAAAGATTCTATAAGCCCATAAAGCAGTATTGAACAAAAGACAAAACCTTTGTCGCAACAACAATAAAAAACCACCACTATGGCAGCCACCCAATGGTCTATTGACCCCGCCCACTCTGAGATTCAATTCAAGGTGAAGCACCTGATGATTACTACCGTCACCGGTTCCTTTGGCACTTTTTCCGGCGGCGCAGAAACGGACGGCGATGATTTTGAGAACGCCCGCATTCACTTCAGCGCGGACATTGCTTCCATCAACACCAACTCTGCCGACCGCGACGGCCACCTGCAGTCTGCTGACTTCTTTGATGCCGCCACGCACCCGAAGATGACCTTTGAAAGCACGTCCATGACTAAGAAGGACGACGAAGAGTATGAGCTGAAAGGGACCCTGACCATCAAGGGGCAGTCGCAGCCAGTAACGCTCAAGGCGGAATTCGGCGGCATCGGTAAAGACCCATGGGGCAATACCAAGGCCGGCTTCTCCCTCAGCGGCAAGATCAATCGCAAGGACTTTGGCCTTACCTGGAATGCCGCGCTGGAAACAGGCGGAGTGATGGTGAGCGAAGACGTGCGCCTGCTGGCAGAAGTACAGCTGGTCAAAGCAGCCCAATAATTTCCTCACCTTAACTGCGCGGCGGCTTCGGCCGCTGCGCTTTTTTTATTCCTTATGAACATTGAAATCATCGCCGGCTCGCCGCGACAGGCAAGCCTGACCCTCCACATAGCCCAGCACCTGCACAAGGCGCTGCAAGACCACGCGCCCGCCCACAACACCGGCCTCATAGACATGCGTGAGACCATCCTTCCCTTTGTTGAGAATGTCTGGAGCAGTGTTGAGAAAGCGCCGGCTGAGCATCGCTCCATTGCAGAAAGAATATTCGCTGCCAACGCATTCATCATCGTATCTCCGGAGTACAATGGTGGCTACTCGCCGGCTATGAAGAACCTCTTTGACCACTTCCCGAAGCAGCTGAAGAAGACTTTCGCCATCGCTACCGGCTCGCCCGGCGGCATAGGTGGCATGCGCGCCGCGCAGCAAATGCTCCAGCTCGTGCCCGCACTCTTCGGCATCGCCTCGCCTACCCTGCTTGTTGTGCCGGGCATGGATAAGAAGTTCGGCCCAGACGGTGTTTTGCTGGATGAAGCCTTCTCCAAGAATGTCCGCGACTTCCTCACGGATTTCCTTTGGCTGGCAGAAGCCGTTGAGGCCGCCAAAGCCGTTTAGACGGCTACAGCCGCTTAAGCGGCATCTATCGTTTAGACCGCAACTGCATAGCTTCGCGCCGCTATGAAATACCTCATCGTAGGCCTCGGGAACATAGGCATGGAGTACGACGCCACGCGCCACAACATTGGCTTTGATGTGGCCGAGACCTTTGTTATGAAGCACGGCGGCAAGTTTGACTTAGACCGCCACGCCTTCATGTCCGAGGTAAAGTGGAAGGGCAAAACCTTCGTCGTCATTAAGCCCACCACTTACATGAACCTCAGCGGTAAGGCCATGAAGTATTGGCTGGACAAGGAAAAGATTGCCGTGGAGCATTCTCTCGTCATTGTAGACGATCTGGCCCTGCCTATAGAAGCCCTGCGCGTACGTCAGTCCGGCTCTGCTGCCGGCCACAACGGCCTTAAGAATATTGAGCTGCTCCTCGGCTCCAACGTTTACCCGCGTCTGCGCTTCGGCATTGGCGACAAGTTCCCGAAGGGCGGACAGGTCAAGTTCGTCCTCTCCCGCTGGCTGCCTGAAGAGCTGCCTATTGTGAAGGAGAAAATCATGAAGAGCGTGGACATCATTGAAAGCTTCGCTGCGGTAGGCATTGAGCGGACGATGAACCTTTACAACAAATGAATTTGAATGCGGAATGCGCACTTTGGAATGAAGAACCCGTACAGCCTCATTCCGAAGTCCGCATTCCGTAGTCCGCATTACTTCTGCGGCGCAATGCCGCCCGGCAATCCCGGCACCGGCGGGCCTACATCCGGCGCGTCTGCGCCCGGCGTATAAAACTCATAGCCCCGGCGCAATATCTTTTCCACCTGGCGCAACTGAATGGTCAGTGTATCTGCGCCGCCATTGATGATGCCGAAGTAGCGCTCATTATTAAAGTGGTCGTCAAAGGTGGTAGGCACCTCCCCCACATTCTTGCTGCGGTAGTCTATGGGATAATAGATCAGCGTGGCCGCCTTGTGATAGCCGCCATCGCCCTGCACATCTATCAGCGCCTTCACCGGCATGGAGCGCACGGTAGAGTCCAGGTCGCGCACGCTGGCGCTGGTCATAAAGGCCTCGCAGTACACCCTCGTAAAGAAGCCCAGGTATGCCTTTGCCCGCTGCTCATTGAGCGGCGTGCCTAGCTTGAGCGCGCTATCCAGCCGCACCGCCACCTTGCCGCCGCTTTGCGTCAGCGTAAAGGAATTCAGCGGCTCCTGCGGGTAGCGCACACTCACCTGCGTGATGCGCTCCGGCGCAATGTCAAACACCAGCCGCTCGCGCCAGTAGCTCACCTCCGGCGTGTAGCGCGGCGTCAGGTAACCTTCAAATCCCGCCACATTCACGGCGTACGGCCGCTCAGAGCCTTCCATCAGCATAGCCGTGCCTACAAACTTATTCAGCTCGCCGCCCACATAAAACGTCCGCATCCGGTCGCCGCCGCGGTCGTAGACCTCTACCTTGATGCCGTTGCCGGCCAGGTTGCGGATGATGCCCTCGCGGTCTGCATCTGTGATGGGGTAAAGCGCCGTTTGGGCGCGCAGCGTGAGCAGCAATTGCGTCACCGCGCTGGGCAGGGCGGCGTACTTGCCATTCAGCAACCAGCCCTCCTCCTTGCGCTCCAGCGTGATGGTGGGGCCGCCGGCATTGGAGGAAAGGAAGATCTTGCCCACCGACCCGGTGTCGCGGATGGTAAAGGCAGCATCGCGCGAGCGAAACATGTCGCCGCTTTTATCCGAAAAAAGAAAGAACCACACGGCGAAGCCGAGGATGGCGAGGATGACGAGGTATAATATGGTCTTGGACATTATTGTTGGTTGAACGTGTTGAACGTGTTGAACGTGTCTCAGCGTTGCACACTTCGGGTTTCTGTTTGCTGACCGGGCTTTTCAATCAGGAGAAATTCTTTCTATCCCGATCGGGATAATCATTGTCCCGTCCGGGATAAATATTATCCCGGACGGGATAGGCGTTATCCCGATCGGGATAGACATTATCCCGGACGGGATAGTCATTATTACGGTCGGGATAGTCGTAATCCCGGTCGGGATAAACATTATCCCGGTCGGGATAAACATTATCCCGGTCGGGATAAACATTATCCCGACCGGGATAGGTACAAGCCCAATGGACTAACGAAGCCGGCCAGATAAAAGAACTTCTATGGGAGTTGAGCAAGTTGAACCTGCTCAACCCGTTCAGCCCTTCACCTCATACCGCCGCTTCCTGAAGAAGATGTAGGCGGAGGCGAAGATGAGGACGATGGCGAGGGGTACGGCGAGGTTGATGACCTGCCACTGGTTGCGCTCGCGCTTCACGCGGCCACCATCCAGGAGGCGGAGGCGGACGTCTTTATTGCGGGCTTCCAGGAGGCCGGAGCGGTCGGTGAGGTATTCAATGCAATTGAGGAGGAAAGCCTTGTTGGCGTAGCGCACCTTGTCAAAGCGCCAGTAGCCGAGCTCCTCGGGGCCGGTCTGCTCATTGAAGCCGTTAAGGGCCACATCTCCGTCGGAGACGACGATGACGGAACCATTGGCGGAGTCTGCAACGGGCTTGAAGGGTTTCTTGACGGAGTCACGGAGTATCTGCAGGAAGTCGGGCGGGAGACGGTCCTGGAATGCGGAGCGGAAGCGGCCTTCAAGCA
The DNA here is from genome assembly GCA_963782125.1 of uncultured Bacteroidota bacterium. GTDB lineage: Bacteria > Bacteroidota > Bacteroidia > Chitinophagales > Chitinophagaceae > UBA1952. The sequence goes on along the minus strand of CAWAID010000004.1, from coordinate 398,563 downwards.
GTACGGCGGCGGCTTTGTAACCGTTGTTGTAGAGCTCGGGCCGGGGGTTGTAGCGCAGCATGGACAGGGAAATGCGTGCGGGCGTAGCGGCGGGGCGGCTGTATTGGGAGGACTCCAGGAGAACGGTTTTGCGGATGCCAGGCGCGCCCACGGTGTCTATGGTGGAGGCGTACATGCTCATGACGCCGTCCATGTTCCGCACAATGGGATGGCGCGATGTGGGGATGAAAACGGGGAGGTAAAACCAGTTGCGCAGCTCCATCTGCGGCTGGTCGCCCACCATGCCGGTCACTACGGGAATGCGATTGCTCTGGAGGTCTTCTATAAGGTCTGGATTGATGCGGAGGCCCCACTGGAAGAGGAGGTCGCCGAGGTTGAGGTCGACGCCGGTGGCGAGGAAGGTTTCTTTTTCAAGGCTGTCTTGTGCGGCATTGGCGCCATCCACCATCATCAGCAGATGTCCGCCGGACATGACGTACTGGTCCAGCTTGAACTTACTCTTATCAGAAAATGGAACGGTAGGCTTGCAGATGATGGCGGCCTCATAGACCGAGGGCAGGTGGGTGCCGGTGTTGAGGTCAACGGTATCTATGTGATAAAGGCCTTCCAAGGTGCGCAGGGCATCTGCGGTAACCCAGCCGAGGGCTTCGCCATTGCCCATCAGGTAAGCGATGCGGGGCTTGTCGGGGCGCAGCATGCCATTGATGGCGGATGCGAACTTGTACTCCAGCTGGCTCTCGGAGTAATTGAGAATCTCCAGCGGCGAGTAGCCGAGGTGGCTTTCCAGGAGGCGGATGGGTACTTCTTTGCCGCCGTACTGGACAATGGCGTAGGGAAAGATGATCTTCTCGCTGTACTGCTCATCGTCATTCTGCCGCACGTTGACGCCATTGACGCCCTTGTCGGCGAGCTGGCTGAATACCTGGCCTTTGTCTTTCTCCGTCTTTCCCTCAAAAGGATCCCGGAAGTGGAAGACGATGCGGCCACCGGAGGCATCGCGCAGGGACTGCAGGCGCTCGCGGGTGCTCTCGCGCAGGCGCTGGAAGCCGGCGGGAAGGGCCTTGCCTTCCAGCAGCACATCCACATTCACAAAGCCTTTGATGCGGTGCATCAACTGCTTGGTAGGCTGCGTGAGGGTGAAGCGCCCTTCCTGCGTGAGGTCAAGGCCCGTATGGAAGCGGGCGGCCAGCATATTGAGCAGCACCAGCACGGCCACCAAAATGGCCACCCGGATGCCGGCCTGCCGGTTTTGCGCTTGTTTCTTGTTAGACAAGTGAGTGGTGTGTGGTAAGTGTGAGTGTTAAGCAGCCCGGCGGGCAAGAGAGATGCGGGTCAGGGCAATGAAGAGCACGATGACCGACAGGAAGTAGATCACATCGCGCGTATCAATGACGCCCCGGGAGATGGATGCGTAATGAAACTCCATCCCGACCATGCTGAGGTAATAGTCAATGCCGCCGGTAAACGAAGGAATCTTGCTAAGGGCTTCAAAGCCGGTATACAGCAGAAAGCAGGCGCAAAGCGCAATGAGGAAGCTAACCACCTGATTGGAAGTAAGCGAGGAGCAGAACACCCCTACTGCCGCAAATCCGGCCGCCAGAAAGAACAGCCCGATGTAAGAGCCGATGATGGCGCCACTATCCAGCGAAACCTTTGCGCCGGCGAGGTTGCCAATGGAGTACACATAAAGCAGCGTAGGCAGCAGCGCAAAGACGATCAGCGCAAGCGCAGCGAAGTATTTGCCCAGGATGATGTCCGTATCGCGCAGCGGCTTGGTGGAAAGCCATTCAATGGTACCGGCGCGCACCTCATCCGCAAAGGAGCGCATGGTTACAGCCGGTATGAGCAGCATGAGCAGCAGCGGAGCCAGATCAAAGAACTTATCCAGCGTGGCATAGCCATAATCCAGGAAGTTCGTCTCCGGCATGATCCATAAAAAGAGCCAGCAGGCAGTCAGAAATACGCCGACTGCCACGTAACCGATAATGGAGGAAAAAAAAGCCGCGACCTCGCGGAGGAAAATAGGGCGCATGGGAGGGGGGCGCAAAAATAAGGGAAAGGGGCGGGAGGCCTTGCCGTCGTTGCGTTGGCGAAAGGCTAAATGCTACGATGCCGCCGCCGGGTCATTTGCACAAAAAAAGCGGCTGCCATTACAGCAGCCGCTTTCTTAATCATCGTAGCAGGGTTTACTGACGTACAATCTTTCCAGCCTTCAGCATGGTATTCTTACGGGTGATAAAGACATTGTATACGCCAGAAGCGTATTCGCTCATGTCAATGCTTACCGAATTACCATTGGCCGTGGCAGAGGTCACCAGGTTGCCGGCCATGTCCATTACAGTCACAAGGTCTGCTACTTCTACACCGTGGATATTGGTGTAGGTAATAGTAGGGTTAGGAATGATAGTAATGTTTGCTGCCGTACCCATTGTAGGAGTGCCGAGGGAACCTTTGTCTGCCATGTTACCAGTGTAAAGCTGCTTTGGAGAACCAATGCCAATGCCGTTGTTAAACTGCTGACCGCTTTTCAGCGCAGCAGACGTAGCATCGCGGTCGCCGAAGGTAACCTTAGCGCCTTTGATGATGGTATTGTTCCAGAGGCGAATGTCCTGCTTATTAGCGCCATTCGGCGTAGCAATAGCAACGCTGAAGAGTACCATGTCGTCACCTTGGTAAGCTACCGGGTAGAAAGCTTTCGATACTGTGGGCGTAAAGGCATAGACATCATTGCCAGCCATACTCAGGGGCAGGTCAGCAGAGCGTATTACGTTGCCATTGATCCAGGAAGTTGCATTTGCACTCCGGTGTACGGTACCGCCAGCTATGAAGCCTGACTTAGGCTCATTGCTGACCAGGTGGCCAATGTCCACTTTACTGCCTGCAGGCACCACGAGGGTGACCTGAGCGGTGCTGGCTGCCTGCCAGATACCGGCCATAATATCACCCTTATCCAGGATCATCACCACGTCGTAAAGGCCTGTTTTGCTATTGAAGCGGAGTGAGAATTTTACGTCGGTGACCTGTCCGGCATTTGCCGTGGCTGCTGCCAGCAGCAGCACAATCGCTGTTATCAGTCTTTTCATCACTTGAAGGTTTAAGGGATTAAGGCAGCTGTTGAATCATGAAGTCAAAGTTCGTAGAGCCGTTGGCGTTCTGCGGATAAAGCAGGATCTGGAAGAGGAGCAACGAGTTGTCATCATCCGGGTTGTCAAACTTGGTCTTACTGTTCATGTCATAGTCACCCTGGCGGTAGCCGTATGCAAAGTCAAAGTTGGTAGAGCCGTTGGTGTTGTTCGGGTGCAGGAGCACGTCAAACAGCATAACGGAAAGGTCATCATCCGGATTGTCGTACTTAACCTTGCCATTAGCGTTCATGTCACCCTGCCAGAGGGCACGATAGCTACCAACTACACCGTCTTTCTCGCCGAGGCCGGTATAGTTAAAGGAACCAACTACGCCCTTGTCATAAATAGGAGTGGAAGGCACTGTAAAGTCAACCAGAGTCTGCAGGTTCGCGCTGGACTGTGCATAGCGTGTCATGGCACCAAGGTGGCTGCGGTGGCGTACAGCGACGTAATAGCTGTCCACCGGCACATTCTGGAAGTTGAGGCAACCGGAGTTGTTTACATCCACGATGTCGCCATCACGCTGCAGGAGCGCAGAGCGGGTTGCAATCACATTAGCCATATTGCTCTTGCTGCGCAATTCCACAAATACCCAATCCACAACCGCATTCTGACCAGTCACACTAAATACTGTTGCGCTGTCAGACACATGTTGGAGCGAGGTATCTGTCGACTGGGGCGCCTTGACCGTATAGCTGCTGGTCACATCCAAATAAGGTGTTGCAAACTCATACGGGTCTTTCGCCGGGATGTAGTTAAGTCCGGTGAATGGGCTGGCCCGCAGGTCATCGCGCATCAATGGACGCCCGCCGGCTGTGGCGGTGCTGTTCATCAAAGCACCTTCAAGATAGGCACGTGCATTCAGGCAAAGAGATATGTCAGAGGCCTTTGTATAATACGCACTGTTAGCCGTTGCGCTTGTGGCGAAGGTGGTATAGGTGCGGTTACGCTCAGAGGCATTGGCAATTGGGGCGCCCGTTGTGAGGGTACCTGTTGCCGTGCCGGGCCCCGGTGTGTTACGTTCCCATGCATCCGGGCTTACAAAGTCTCCGGCGCTGTTGGGCGCGGTTCCTACATAGCGGGTCACATAGTGGAGCGCAGGGTTAAACTTCACTTCATTGGTAGCATTGTTATGCTGCAAGTCAATGACGCTGGTGCCGGTTGCGTTATCAGCATAGATGTTCCAGGTGCGGTTAATGCCATTGTTGCTAACGCCGCGAGGAGCAGCCGGTGTGCTGGCATAATCCGCGACATTCACATGCCAGCCGTTCGCGGTCGTATTGTTGATAGCTGCAGGCGTATAGTCTGAAGTACTGCGGCCCACCGGATAAACGAAGTTCCCGGTATAGCTTTCCTTGACAAGGTGAGCTGCCGTATTGTTCGTCACCACGTACTTGTTCTGGTCATAGCCATTCAGGACACTGCTACCACCTAATACGAGATCATTAGCATTCAATATCAATTTACCTGATGTAAAGCCAAGGCTGGTGGTGATGCGCGTTTTGCTCGTGCCGAGGGAGACGTTATTCGGGTTAGCAACCTCCACCTTGGGGAAGGATGGTTGTGTGCCCGAAGTCCAGCCGCCATTGATTGTCTGTGTTACGTTGTTTGCGTAAGGAGCGGGGCGAGGCTGTACGAAGCGAATCAGACCGCCGGTGCCTACCGTAGGCATTGTTGAGCTGGTTGCATTCGTCCAGGAAGCTCCGTAGAAGGTGATGGTATCGCCAGCTACGGTGCCGAAGTTGCCGTTATTTTCCACATTGCCAAAGATGGCGGTGCGGCCGAAGCTGTACACCGTTGCACCCGGCGGGATGTAAAGGTTAGTCTGACCTGCCGCTGCCAGAGGCAGCAGCAGGGTCAGGAAACTAAACTTGAGGTTGTTCTTAGTGCGCATAGCTGTAGATTTTTTGTTTGGTGAAAAAATCACACCTGCTTATTGCATCACTTTTACCTTGAAGGTACCTGCACGTGAACCTGTTGGGATTGAAGTACCGGATGTGTTGGTCAAGCGAACTGTAATGGTATCGGCAGCACTTACGAAAGCTGTATAGATACCTTGAGAAGTCATCGCACTGGTAGGAACACCAAGTGAAACTACATCACCATCCTGTGCACCTGTTACTGTGAAAGTCTGGTCGTAAGTAGCACCTGCTCCAATTATAACAGTACCAAAGTCAAGTGCAGCGGAGCCAGAAAGCATTGCGCCAGCAGTACCAACGAGGCCGTTCTGGTCAATGGTTACCAGGTTTGTACCAGTACCATTCAGACCCACCATTTGTACCGCACCTGATGAGTAGAGTGCGAGTTGAGTAGAATCACCGTCGCCAGCAGTCAGGTTATTATTGGTAGCGGCTACACCGATGTTACGGTTTGCGAGGCTAGGATCAAAGAACGTCTGATACAGTCCGCCACCAACAGTACCAATCATACCGAAGGCTGTAGACGTACCAGGTGCAGCAGAGCTTGTACCATCAAAGTGACCACCTGCCAGGCGACCGGTTGTACCGTTGAAGCTAAAGTCAACGAAACCATCCACACCTACGCCATTCCAGTCAGCACCCGTGCCAGGGAAATCAGTACCGCCGCTCAGGCCAACTACAGTTGCATTCGCATCTCTTGTACCTGAGGATGACAGACCGACACCCAGACCTAAGCCGCCAATAGCATGGAACTGGCCATTGGTGTTCTCGCCGTTCGTAGCTGCTGCTTCCATCAGAGACCCTTGCGCCTGATAATCGTTGGCCGTTGTAGTAGCACGTGAGTGTGCCGCTGTAGTGATACCCTTAATGCCTGCACCGATTGGTGTAGAAGCTGGGTTGTAAGTCAGGTCAGCGTCCAGTGCCGCAGGAGAGACAGCAGTTGTCATTGTAGCAGTGATGTCATTGCGTACAGCAAGTACACGGCCAGCCTTAGAAGAATTGCTGCCTATGAAGTAGCCTGCATAAGTGCTGTCGCCAACACCTCTGTTCACACCTACGATAGCTGCGCTCTTATTCGCCTTGGCTGCGGTAATGTCCGCCACTACACCAGGGAAAGCACCTACACCAGCTGCAAGACCTGTATTGGTATTGCCGGTTGGGAAAGCAGCAGCCAGCACGCCGGTATTTGAGCTTGTGGTGTTTGTGGCGCCAGTAGCAGTACCAAACACACCAACTGAATTAGCATTAGGCGAGGCAGCAACGTTGGCACCGAGGCGGCCACCAATGAAGTAGTTGGTAGCAGCACCCGTTGGAGCGCCGGAAGTAGCCTCAGCATCACCAGATACTGCGCTCACCGTTGCGTTGGCACCCATGGTTGCGCCAGAACGTACAACAGCGTTGAAGTAACCGCCGCTTGCACCGCCGTTCAGTGTACCATCGATACCTACGTTGCCTTGGAGACCACGTGCTGTACCTACAGTTGAACCAGTGTTCACATTCATACGGGCACGGAGTGCAGTAGATTGAGCAGAGCCGTTAAGGGCGGAGGCAAGGACGTTGACACCTTGGTTCTCTTCACCGCTTGTCATAGCACCTCCCACACCTTGCAGATTCACTTCTACCTTATTGGTTGGATAGATAGCCGGAGCATTACCCATTGCAATTGTACCGTCGGCACGAACTACGAAGCGTTCTGAATCCAAAGTTGTACTGCTGTTGATTGCGAAGCGGTCAACATTGGTAAACTGGAGCTGCTTGTCATTCTGGTCAATGGTCGTGTTCTTAGTAAGCGTACCACCAAGCTGAATAGAATCAGCTACACGGGTCAGACCATTATTAGCCTTGATATTGCTGCGAGCCGCAGAATCAGAGATCTTGCGAACGATGCCGCCTGGACCTACCGTGAGCACGCTGTCTGATGTTGTACCTGTTGTAAGGTCTGTTGCAGTCAGGGTAGAGGTACGGGTGTTACCTGCTGTATAGTAGCTGCCTGCTACAGAACCACCGATAACTGTATCAGTACCTGCAACGCGTGTGTTACCGCCGATGCGTGCACCGGTTGTTACATTAAGCGCACCTGCATTAATTGTATCAGCTACATTCAGGTTACCTGTGCCTGTAAGGCTAAGGTCATTTCCTGCCGTTGCGATGGTAGTAGCCATTTTCAGGGTACCGCCAAGCTCAATAGAATCAGCAACACGTGTCAGACCGTTGTCGGCCTTGATACGGCTGCGGGATGCAGAATCAGAGATCTTGCGAACAATGCCGCCCGGACCTACTGTAAGCACGCTGTCTGATGTTGTACCTGTTGTAAGGTCTGTTGCAGTCAGGGTAGAGGTACGGGTGTTACCGGCTGTATAGTAGCTGCCTGCTACAGAACCACCGATAACTGTATCGTTACCTGCAACGCGTGTGTTACCGCCGATGCGTGCACCGGTTGTTACATTAAGCGCACCTGCATTAATTGTATCAGATACATTCAGGTTACCTGTGCCTGTAAGGCTAAGGTCATTTCCTGCCGTAGCGATGGTTGCTGGAGTTGTAAGCGTACCGCCGAGGTCAATCTTACCTGTTGTTGTGTTGTTCGTAAGTCCGCTTCCTGCAAGTGAAGCAAACGATGCAACTGTACGGTTCTTCACCAGGCGTGTGAGCGGATCTATCGTAAGGATAGAGTCAGTTGGTTGAGCCGAATTGGTAATATTAATTTTCAGCGTACCTGTTGTAGTCTGTGCCGTAATGTTAGCATTACCTGATGCACTGATGTCGTTGGCTGCGTTGATGTTATTACCAGCGCTGATTGTACCACTAACGAGTAATGCACCTGTTCCACCGCCAGGACCGCCAAGGGTCAGGGTATAGTTGTTGGAGCTTGTACCGATAACGGTGTTTTTAGTAAGCGTGCCACCAAGCTGAATAGAATCAGCTACGCGGGTCAGACCATTATTTGCCTTGATATTGCTGCGGGCAGCAGAATCAGAGATCTTGCGAATCACGCCATTAGCACCTACTGTCAGGAAGCTATCAGTAGCTGTACCGTTCTGAAGACCGGTAAGTGCAAGTGTATTAGCTGCAGATGTAGCGATGGTAGTAGCCATTTTCAGGGTACCGCCCAGCTCAATAGAATCAGCAACTCGTGTCAGACCGTTGTCCGCCTTGATGCTAGAACGTGCAGCAGAGTCAGAGATCTTGCGGATTACGCCGCCAGGACCTACTGTAAGCACGCTGTCTGTGCGCAGACCGTTCTGAAGACCGGTAAGCGCAAGTGTATTAGCTGCAGATGTAGCGATAGTAGTAGCCATTTTCAGGGTACCGCCAAGCTCAATAGAGTCAGCTACACGTGTCAGGCCGTTGTCTGCCTTGATACGGCTGCGGGATGCAGAATCAGAGATCTTGCGAACGATGCCGCCTGGACCTACCGTGAGCACGCTGTCTGATGTTGTACCTGTTGTAAGGTCTGTTGCAGTCAGGGTAGAGGTACGGGTGTTACCGGCTGTATAGTAGCTGCCTGCTACAGAACCACCAATAACTGTATCGTTACCTGCAACGCGTGAATTACCGCCTACTGTCAGGGCACCTACGTTAGCTGTATCAGCTACGTTGAAGTTGCCAGGACCTGTAATGGAAAGCGTATTGCCATTATTACCTGTAGCAATAGTAGTAGCCATTTTCAGGGTACCGCCCAGCTCAATAGAGTCAGCAACTCGTGTCAGACCGTTGTCTGCCTTGATGCTAGAACGTGCAGCAGAGTCAGAGATCTTGCGGATTACGCCGCCTGGACCTACCGTGAGCACGCTGTCTGTGCGCAGACCGTTCTGAAGACCGGTAAGCGCTAACGTATTCGTAGCAGATGTAGTTACTGTTGTTGCTTTAGTCAAAGCACCACCAAGCTGAATAGAGTCAGCCAGGCGGGTCAGACCATTATTTGCCTTGATACGGCTGCGGGATGCAGAATCAGAAATCATTCGTACAATACCGCCGGAGCTTACCGTCAGAATAGAATCTGAAGTAGTACCGTTCTGAAGACCTGCCAACTGTACCGTACCGGAGGTATAAAGGGCACGGTCATTAGCACCGTTCGCTCCGTTTACCGCCATAACACCTGCGCTGAAGCCGGTTGGCTGTGCCGCAATGGCTGCCTTCACCTGCGCCTCGCTGAGGTTGGCACCTGCCGCAACACCTACATTGCTGGAAGTAGAACCTACTGCCGTTGCTGTCACACCCGTTGTGCGGGCTACTGCGCCGTTAGTGGCGTCTGCGCCAAAGCGGGCACCAGTCAGGGTGCGGGTATTGTCCAGGTTAGTCGTTCCGTTGATCACTTCTACATCACCCGAAGCACCTGTTACCGTAGCACCGGAAGCAAGGTTGCTGCCCGGGCGGAGTATGGTATTGAGGTAGGCACCTGTAGCTGTACCAGTAATATTGCCGTAAACATTGGTAGTACCGCTTACTGCGCGGGCTTCGTTAGCTGTTGTGCCAGGCATTACTACCAGGCTGGAGCGGGTGCCGATTGCACGGTTAGAAGCACTGGTTGCCTTAGTAGTAGCGATAACGGTAAGGCCTTGGTTAGCGTCGTTGCCTGCACCGCCCACGCCATTGGCCTGGATGGTAAGGGTGTTCATGCTGTCTGTATTAATAGTAGTAGCCTTGGTAAGCGTGCCACCAAGCTGAATAGAATCAGCTACGCGGGTCAGACCATTATTTGCCTTGATATTGCTGCGGGCAGCAGAATCAGAGATCTTGCGAATCACGCCGTTAGCACCTACTGTCAGGAAGCTATCAGTAGCTGTACCGTTCTGAAGACCGGTAAGCGCAAGTGTATTAGCTGCAGATGTAGCGATAGTAGTAGCCATTTTCAGGGTACCGCCCAGCTCAATAGAGTCAGCAACTCGTGTCAGACCGTTGTCTGCCTTAATGCTAGAACGTGCAGCAGAGTCAGAGATCTTGCGGACTACGCCGCCTGGACCTACCGTGAGCACGCTGTCTGTGCGCAGACCGTTCTGAAGACCGGTAAGCGCAAGTGTATTAGCTGCAGATGTAGCGATGGTAGTAGCCATTTTCAGGGTACCGCCAAGCTCAATAGAGTCAGCTACACGTGTCAGGCCGTTGTCTGCCTTGATACGGCTGCGGGATGCAGAATCAGAGATCTTGCGAACGATGCCGCCTGGACCTACCGTGAGTACGCTGTCTGATGTTGTACCTGTTGTAAGGTCTGTTGCAGTCAGGGTAGAGGTACGGGTGTTACCGGCTGTATAGTAGCTGCCTGCTACAGAACCACCAATAACTGTATCAGTACCTGCAACGCGTGAATTACCGCCTACTGTCAGGGCACCTACGTTAGCTGTATCAGCTACGTTGAAGTTGCCAGGACCTGTAATGGAAAGCGTATTGCCATTATTACCTGTAGCAATAGTAGTAGCCATTTTCAGGGTACCGCCCAGCTCAATAGAGTCAGCAACTCGTGTCAGACCGTTGTCTGCCTTGATGCTAGAACGTGCAGCAGAGTCAGAGATCTTGCGGATTACGCCGCCTGGACCTACCGTGAGCACGCTGTCTGTGCGCAGACCGTTCTGAAGACCGGTAAGCGCTAACGTATTCGTAGCAGATGTAGTTACTGTTGTTGCTTTAGTCAAAGCACCACCAAGCTGAATAGAGTCAGCCAGGCGGGTCAGACCATTATTTGCCTTGATACGGCTGCGGGATGCAGAATCAGAAATCATTCGTACAATACCGCCGGAGCTTACCGTCAGAATAGAATCTGAAGTAGTACCGTTCTGAAGACCTGCCAACTGTACCGTACCGGAGGTATAAAGGGCACGGTCATTAGCACCGTTCGCTCCGTTTACCGCCATAACACCTGCGCTGAAGCCGGTTGGCTGTGCCGCAATGGCTGCCTTCACCTGCGCCTGGCTGAGGTTGGCACCTGCCGCAACACCTACATTGCTGGAAGTAGAACCTACTGCCGTTGCTGTCACACCCGTTGTGCGGGCTACTGCGCCGTTAGTGGCGTCTGCGCCAAAGCGGGCACCAGTCAGGGTGCGGGTATTGTCCAGGTTAGTCGTTCCGTTGATCACTTCTACATCACCCGAAGCACCTGTTACCGTAGCACCGGAAGCAAGGTTGCTGCCCGGGCGGAGTATGGTATTGAGGTAGGCACCTGTAGCTGTACCAGTAATATTGCCGTAAACATTGGTAGTACCGCTTACTGCGCGGGCTTCGTTAGCTGTTGTGCCAGGCATTACTACCAGGCTGGAGCGGGTGCCGATTGCACGGTTAGAAGCACTGGTTGCCTTAGTAGTAGCGATAACGGTAAGGCCTTGGTTAGCGTCGTTGCCTGCACCGCCCACGCCATTGGCCTGGATGGTAAGGGTGTTCATGCTGTCTGTATTAATAGTAGTAGCCTTGGTAAGCGTGCCACCAAGCTGAATAGAATCAGCTACACGGGTCAGACCATTGTTTGCCTTGATATTGCTGCGGGCAGCAGAATCAGAGATCTTGCGAATCACACCGTTGGCACCTACTGTCAGGACGCTGTCGGTAGCTGTGCCATTCTGAAGACCTGTTAGGGCAAGGGTATTAGCAGTAGAAGTTCCTACAACAGTAGCCTTGGTGAGGTTGCCACCAAGCTGAATAGAATCAGCTACGCGGGTCAGACCGTTATTAGCCTTGATATTGCTGCGAGCCGCAGAATCAGAAATCTTGCGGATTACGCCATTTGCACTTACGGTCAGAACTGAATCAGCAGTAGTGCCATTCTGAAGACCTGCGAGCGCAAGTGTATTAGTAGCAGAAGTAGTTACTGTAGTTGCTTTAGTTAAAGCACCGCCCAGCTGGATAGAGTCAGCAACACGTGTCAGACCGTTATTAGCCTTGATGTTGCTGCGGGCAGCAGAATCAGAAATCTTACGGATAACACCGTTAGCACCTATTGTCAGGAAGCTGTCAGTAGCTGTGCCGTTCTGAAGACCTGCGAGCGCCAAAGTATTAGTAGCAGAAGTAGTTACTGTCGTTGCCTTTGTCAAAGCACCACCAAGCTGAATAGAATCAGCTACGCGGGTCAGACCATTGTTTGCCTTGATAGCTGCAAGCACATCATTCACATTACGCTTATTAACTACGCCTGTTGCATTGTTAATGGTAACAATTGAATCAAGTACAGAACCTGATGCCAGATCGCGGGCTGTCAGCGTGTTGGTATTGGTATTGCCTGCTGCATATATAGCTGCTCCGGAGGTGATATTGCCACCTACCGTATCATTACCTACCACGCGGGAGTTACCTCCTACATAGCTGTTGCCGCCTGCAGTGATGTTACTACCGATGGTGTCGCTGCCTGTTACACGCAGCGTACCAGTCACGTAAGCGTTACCGCTGGTCAGCGCGCCTACGTTAGCTGTATCAGCTACGTTGAAGTTGCCAGGACCGGTAATGGAAAGCGTATTGCTATCCGCTACTGTACCAATTGTAGTTGGTTTCAGGAGCGTACCGCCGAGTTGAACCGTATTGCCGGTTTTAGTCAAGCCGTTGTTTGCAGATGTGATAACACCAAGCGTGTTCACATTCACTTTACGTACCTTATTACCGTTGGCTACATCAAGGGTAAGCACAGAGTCTGTGATAGCACCGTTAGCCAAATTATTGATCGTTACATTGCCGGTACCCGAGTTCAGGTTGATAATGTTTCCGTTCGCAACAAAACTGCCGTTTGCATTTAAGAAGCCATTGACGTTCGTATTATTAAGTGTAGAGAGCGAAAGCACTTGTAGCTCACCGGCGTCTAACTTATTAGATATACTTACACCGCCGGAGCTTAATGGGCCACCAATCGTCAGGTTATTGATACCTGTATTAATAGTGGTAGAAGAATCCAGCTTGCCGCCAAGAATGATGGTATTGCCAACCTTGCGCAGGCCGTTGCCGGCATTTGTAACGGCACCAGTGGTATTGATATCTACACGACGTAACTGACCGTTAGTTGTGTTAATGGTTACCAGGGAATCCGTTACGGTGCCTGGTTGCAAGCCTGTTACAGCCAGCGTGTTGGTAACAGACGTACCAATTGTTGTTGCTTTAGTCAAAGCACCACCGAGCTGAATAGAATCAGCCAGACGGGTCAGACCGTTATTTGCCTTAATGTTAGAACGAGCCGCAGAGTCAGAAATCTTACGGATAACACCGTTAGCACCTATTGTAAGGAAGCTGTCGGTAGCTGTGCCATTCTGAAGTCCTGTAAGGGCAAGTGTGTTAGAAGCAGAAGTTCCTACAACAGTAGCCTTAGTCAAAGCACCACCCAGTTGGATAGAATCAGCTACGCGTGTAAGGCCATTATTTGCCTTGATATTGCTGCGAGCAGCAGAATCAGAAATCTTGCGAATCACACCATTTGCACCTACTGTCAGAACAGAATCAGCAGTTGTGCCGTTCTGAAGACCTGTGAGCGCAAGTGTATTAGTAGCAGAAGTTCCTACAACAGTAGCCTTAGTCAAAGCACCACCCAGTTGAATGGAATCAGCTACACGAGTAAGGCCATTATTAGCCTTAATAGCAGAACGGGAAGCAGAATCAGAGATCTTGCGGATAACACCGTTAGCGCCTACTGTCAGAACAGAATCAGCAGTTGTGCCATTCTGAAGACCTGTAAGCGCAAGTGTGTTAGTAGCAGAAGTTCCTACAACAGTAGCCTTAGTCAAAGCACCACCCAGTTGAATGGAATCAGCTACACGAGTAAGGCCATTATTAGCCTTAATAGCAGAACGGGAAGCAGAATCAGAGATCTTGCGGATAACACCGTTAGCGCCTACTGTCAGAACAGAATCAGCAGTTGTGCCATTCTGAAGACCTGTGAGGGCAAGTGTGTTAGTAGCAGAAGTAGTTACTGTTGTTGCTTTAGTCAAAGCACCACCCAGTTGAATGGAATCAGCTACACGAGTAAGACCATTATTTGCCTTAATAGCAGAACGGGAAGCAGAATCAGAAATCTTGCGGACAACACCGGCAGCATTGATAGTTAAAATGCTGTCAGCAGTGCTGCCAGTAGTGATGCCGGTCGCAGTCAGGGTAGAAGTACGTGTGTTACCAGCTGTATAGTAGCTGCCTGCTACAGAACCACCAATAACAGTGTCGGTACCTGCAACGCGTGAATTACCGCCTACTGTCAGGGCACCTACGTTAGCTGTATCAGCTACGTTGAAGTTGCCAGGACCTGTAATAGAAAGGGTATTGCTGTTATTACCAGTAGCGATGGTAGTAGCCATTTTCAGGGTACCGCCCAGCTCAATAGAATCAGCAACTCTTGTCAGACCGTTGTCTGCCTTAATATTAGAACGTGCAGCAGAATCAGAGATCTTGCGAACAATGCCGCCAGGACCTACCGTGAGCACGCTGTCTGTGCGCAGACCGTTCTGAAGACCTGTAAGCGCAAGTGTGTTAGTAGCAGAAGTTCCTACAACAGTAGCCTTAGTCAAAGCACCACCCAGTTGAATAGAATCAGCTACGCGTGTAAGGCCATTATTTGCCTTAATAGCAGAACGGGAAGCAGAATCAGAGATCTTGCGGATAACACCGTTAGCGCCTACTGTCAGAACAGAATCAGCAGTTGTGCCATTCTGAAGACCTGTAAGCGCAAGTGTGTTAGTAGCAGAAGTAGTTACTGTTGTTGCTTTAGTCAAAGCACCACCCAGTTGAATGGAATCAGCTACACGAGTAAGACCATTATTTGCCTTAATAGCAGAACGGGAAGCAGAATCAGAGATCTTGCGAATCACACCATTTGCACCTACGGTCAAAACAGAATCAGCAGTTGTGCCATTCTGAAGACCTGTGAGGGCAAGTGTGTTAGAAGCAGAAGTTCCTACAACAGTAGCCTTGGTCAAAGCGCCACCCAGTTGGATAGAATCACCTACGCGGGTAAGGCCATTATTTGCCTTGATAGCAGAACGGGAAGCAGAATCAGAGATCTTGCGAATCACACCATTTGCACCTACGGTCAAAACAGAATCAGCAGTTGTGCCATTCTGAAGTCCTGTGAGGGCAAGTGTGTTAGAAGCAGAAGTTCCTACAAAAGTAGCCTTGGTCAAAGCACCACCCAGTTGGATAGAATCAGCTACGCGGGTAAGGCCATTATTTGCCTTAATAGCAGAACGGGAAGCAGAATCAGAGATCTTGCGAACAACACCGGCAGCATTAATAGTTAAAATGCTGTCAGCAGTGCTGCCATTCTGAAGTCCTGTAATAGTTAATGTGTTCAGGCGAGTGTTTCCGAGAACGGTATCATTTCCTGTAACACGAACATTTCCGGCTACAAGCGTGCCGGCGTTTATGGTGTCAGTTACGCTGAGGTTACCGTTACCGGTAATACTAAGATCATAACCACTAGTTGCAATATTTGTCGGCTGGTTCAGTGTGCCACCAAGCACGACCTTACCAGCATTTGTACCGGTGCCTACGGAAACTCCGTTGTCTGCCTGAATAGCATTTGCAACAAGCGCAACCGGAGAGACCTTCCGAACCACGCCGCCTGTAGTAATATTCAGAACGCTATCTGTTACAATACCGCCGTTAATACCTGTAGCGGTAATAGATTTTGTACGGAGATTATTGCCTATAACAGCATTGTTCACCACATCTAAAGTACCGGTCTGTGTATTGCCGCTTACAGTATCTGCAGCCGACTTGATTGTGTTTGTAACCGTGAGGTTAGTACCTACTGTTGCACTGGTGCCTACTGCGAGCGTTGTACCTGTAGTAACCGCGCCTGCATTCACGCTGTCCGCAACATTAAGATTACCCGTACCGAAGAGGTCCAGGTTATTACCATTTGTGGTAATGCTTGTAGCCTTACTTAAGCTACCGCCCAGCTGGATGGAGTCAGCAACGCGCGTAAGGCCGTTATTGGCCTTAATAGGTTGCAGTACAGAAGAAACGCCAACTTTCTTAACCACACCGCTGGCCGTAGTGGTCAGGACACTGTCTGTACCGGAAACGCCGGAAGAGCCAATTCCCTGAAGTCCTTCCAGACGCAATGGGTCCGTACCGGTTACGTGCAGCTTATTAGTAGGTGCAGTATTGCCAATGCCTACACTGGCTGCGCTGTTACCCAGAATTACGCTGTTGCTCTGGCTCACCCGCGCACCGGCGCCAACGGCCGTTGCGTTATTGATGCCGGCCGTGGTAATGTCGGTGGAATCACCGAGGTACGTGTTGTGATTGCTATTGGCATACGTAGCACCGGCACGATAACCTACGGCTACATTGCTGAAACCCTGACCATTATTCTGGAGGGCCTCGCTACCAACACCAACGTTATTCACACCGCTCGTGATACCACTACCCGCGCCGGAGCCGATAAGCGTATTATTCAGGTTAATACCTGTTGTCAGGTTATTACCCGCCAGATAGCCTAAGAGCGTATTGCCCTGTAGGTCAATTCGTCCCGCCTTATTGTTGAATACGCGAAAGTTGAGCGCCACATTATTGGTAGTGCCGAGGAAATTCACCCCATCCACGGCATTTGCATTACCAGTAAGGCTCCAAAAGTTGGTCAGGCCCACGCCGCCACTTCCGCTATATACCCAGCCGGTGCCATCAAAATAGTAGACGCCCCTGCCGTTAGCAGTATAGATGGGGTTAGGCGTTGAATTAACCGCCGCGTTCGTGTTAAACACAACCATACCCGCCTTCGGATTTGGCACGGTTGTAACGTCCGAGGTGGAGGTAAGGCTGACTCTGGTCAGATACAAAGCTCTGGTCGAGTCCTCCAGTTCCAAAATTGACGCGGGGTCAATCGTGGTTGGGTTGTTGCCCAGCTTCATCTGCGCTCGCGCGGCAAATGGCAGCAACAACACAGTTGCTAGTAGCAGTCTTTTCATAATGAAAAAAGCGGGTGAATGGTTAATGATTCGTAAAGGTGAATAATCCTCAAATGTAGTCTCCTACGTTCACGAACAAAACCTTTTGATAAAAAATGGCCCGCTTTCCCGGCATTTATCTTTAGCAAATAGCTAACAGATGCGCTTTAGCCGGCTTATGATTTAATTATTTATTCAATATGTAACATTTTTTTGAGCCGTTTTCCTAAAAAACCTCGCCATCAACAATAATATTCTACTAACTGAATGTTAATGCGGCTAGTCATTCAGAGGGTCTAATTCGGCCTTTTACATTAATAATGAATGCTTAGTAATTAACACAAACGATCATTAACCGGAGGTTTACAAATCGGTTGATGATGGCTGGACGATAAGCCTACTCTGGAGCATTTATTAATAAAAAAAAGACGACTGGTCAGCCGTCTTTAATTTTTGCCAATAATCAATCGAAACCGGTCCATTTCAATGCCCTCGTCAGCCCCCAAATTGCAAGCAATACGTATGCGATCAGTCAAAATACATCTTTCTAGAAAAGCATTTGTTCACCTTTTACCCATTTTCGGTTCAGGTGTTTATATGCCTTTTCAGTAGCCTCCCGGCCCCGGGGCGTACGGACGATGTAACCTTCCTGAATGAGAAATGGTTCATATACTTCCTCAATAGTGCCCCCTTCCTCGCCTACTGAAGTAGCGATATTAGAAATGCCCGTAGGCCCGCCTTTAAATTTATCAATCAAGGCAGTAAGAATACGATTATCCATCTCATCTAGTCCGGTGGCATCTACGTTGAGGGCTCGTAAGCCATGCTCAGAGATCCCCAGGTCTATCACGCCATTACCAAGCACCTGAGCAAAGTCGCGCATGCGGCGCAGCAAGCCGTTGGCTATCCGGGGCGTGCCGCGGCTCCGACGGGCTATTTCCATCGCCGCATCTGACGTGATCTTCACATTCAGCACATTCGCAGCGCGCAAAACGATGCCCTGCAGCACCTCGGCGGTGTAATAATCCAGTCGGCTTTTGATGCCGAAACGGCTTAACAATGGCGCTGTAAGCAGCCCGGAGCGCGTAGTAGCGCCTACGAGCGTGAACGGCGAGAGATTGATTTGAATTGAACGTGCCGCAGGCCCGGAATCTATCATAATATCAATCTTGAAATCCTCCATCGCACTGTAGAGGTATTCTTCTACAACCGTACTCAATCGGTGTATTTCGTCAATAAACAGCACGTCGCGCTCGCCAAGCGAGGTGAGCAGGCCAGCCAGATCAGCTGGCTTTTCTATTACAGGGCCGGAGGTTTCTTTGATAGAAACGCCCAGCTCATTGGCTACAATCCGGGATAATGTTGTCTTGCCCAGGCCGGGAGGCCCGTGAAACAGGACGTGATCCAAAGCCTCACCACGCATATTAGCGGCCTTAATGAATATGCGCAGGTTTTCAATAAGTCGCGGCTGCCCCGAAAAATCGTCAATCTGCTGCGGCCGGATGCTGTTTTCATACTCTTTGTCGGTAGTAGAAAGTTGTACGTCCGGGCGAACGTGTGAAGGGTTATTCATACTGTTTAAAGATACGAAAAGACACTCTTTTTTCAGCTAAACCTTAGCCTAAATCGGCTTCCCGCGCGACATTCAGAAAAGAGAAACGCAGCCCCGACAAGCTGCGTTTCTCGTACTGATATTACATTAGCCTCACTGCAATATAATCTGCGTGCTGAGCAGCCAATTACCTGTTTCTGCATCCGATATCTGTGCCAGATAGCTACCAGCCGGCAGATCCAGTGATAGGTTTATGGGAGTGCCCGGATAACTATTGCTTTGTTGCGCGGCATGCATCAGCTGGCCATTCAGGCTATAAATTTTTACTGACACTTGTGCTGCATCGGCTACAATATTGAACTTGCCATCTGACACTACCGTAGGGTAAACAGAAGTAATTATATCCGGCTTTGTACCTTCTACTTTGATTATATGAGAATACTCTGCATCTCCGCTAATGGTAATGATCTGCAGCCGGTAATAAACCTTCCCGCTGGCGGCCACATCAAGATACCTGTAGCTGCTGCCATGCCCCTCCGAACGGAAGGTGGCAATAGTGCTGAAGTGGTTGGCGTCTTCTGAACGCTGCAGCTCCAGCTGATCCGTATTGATTTCTGCGCCGGCAGTCCAGGAGATGAGGTTTCCGCTCTTGAGCGCCTGGCCATTGAAACTGGTAAGCAGAACAGGCAACGCCGTCGCTGCTGCAGGTGTATTTGTGGCAAAATCGCCGCGCAAATTGCTCTGATACAGCGGCAAGGCCGACTGATTTAAAGCAGAAAGTGCGCCTGTGGTCAGATTTGCCGTAGCATATTGACCATCGGTAAAGCCCACATAAAAGTTGCCCGCGCCATCAAAGAAGGCGCCATCTTCTTCTCGGTTTGGTGTTGTGTTTGGTACTGAATTCACGCGCACAACTTTCCATGGCGTCACCGTTTTATCTACACGTATGAGCCATGAATTGATTACTGGTTTAGGATATGGATTAAGGCCAATTGTACTGGGAGCGCTGGGGAAGCCAATGTAGGAGTATAGCTCTTTTGAGGTAGGATGGAAGTCCATGTCCTGCCAGCCACCGTCGGCATTAGTGGGTGGTAATTGATAGGCTACCATGGCCGCCTGCTGCGTCATCAGATTGGTCAGCCCCTGCTGAATAAGGCTATCCGAAATATCCAGCTTGTAGTAAGTAGGTGTAAGAGTTGCTGTGGTTGAAGCCCCGAGGTTACTAAGGCCGCTTATCTTACCCAAAAACATATCCACCTTACTGCCATTAAGCGGCAGGTTCACGTCTGTATAGGTATAGGCATTGAACCAGTAATTCCCTGTACTGTCTATGGTGCCGGAAGCCAGATTCACAAAGCTGAAACCAACACTGCGTCCGGCATCGGCTGACCCAGGGCCGGGAATAATACCTACCTGCGTGGCAACTGCATTGGCACCTACCCGGTAAAACTTAGCATCATTGCTAAAGGGTCCGCTGTATAGATATTCTAGCGCGTACATATAGCCATCCTGTCGGTTGATACCGGCACCATTCAGGTCTTGCGCAGTACTGTTTGTAAAAGTGATGACATGGCCAGTATCAAAGCCTCCGCCCGCTGATGCGGGATTGGTAGTCGTATGCAGGGTGATTCTCGCTACATTCGCATTATAGCCGGTCTTGCCAACGTATGCATAGTTCCGGGCATTTGTGTTAAATGGCGCTGGTAGTTGTGCCGCTGCTCCAAATACATGAAGGCTAAATATAAACGCAGCGGTTGTACGATGTAAAAATCTTGTAGTCATAGGTTAAGGGGTGGTTAATCAATATTTTGAAGACCAATAACTATGCCGCTGTAAGTGTCTTATTTCGCCCCGTTTCAATCCGATAAGACCTGCTTAAGTAACCTCCTTTGCCATGACTGTTTACGAATAGACAATTTTATTACTAATAGGATAATTTTTTCTGTGAAAAACCAAAAACATGCCCTCGCAACCCGCCTTATTCACGCGGGAGTCCATCCTGACCCTCATTCCGGGGCTATCATGACGCCGATTTATCAGACGTCTACCTATGTACAAGAAGCGCCCGGCAAGCACAAAGGCTATGAATATGCACGCACGCAAAACCCTACCCGGACCGCTTTAGCAAGCTGCGCTCGCTGCAATCGAGAACGGCAAGTCCATGGGCTTTGCTTTTCTTCGGGAATGGCAGCCACTGATGCGGTAGTTAAGTTGCTGCAGCCGGGCGATGAAGTGATCGTGAGCGATGACCTTTACGGCGGCACATATCGCATTTTCACTAAAATTTATGCAGCCTACGGCATTAGGTTTCAATTCGTGCCCATGCATGACGCGGCCAGCATTGCGCAGTATGTAACGCCGCAGACGAAGATGATCTGGGTGGAAACGCCTACCAATCCGCTGCTCAACGTTGTGGACATTGAGGCTTGCGCGGGCATCGCCAAAGGCGCTAATGCCTTGCTGGTGGTGGACAATACCTTCGCCTCGCCCTATCTGCAAAATCCGCTGGACCTGGGCGCCGACATGGTCCTGCACTCCGCCACCAAATACCTCGGCGGCCACAGCGATGTAGTGCATGGCGCGCTCATTATGCGACGATGCGGTCTGGAAGAGCGTCTGCGCTTTATCCAAAATTCCTGCGGCGCAGTACCTGGCCCGCAGGATTGCTTCCTGGTGCTGCGCGGCATCAAAACGCTGCACGTGCGGATGCAGCGCCATTGTGAGAATGGCGAGGCGATTGCCCGCTGGCTGCGCGCACCATCCCAAGGTGGACCGCGTGCTGTGGTGCGGCTTTGAAGACCACCCGAATCATGCCGTGGCGGCAAAGCAGATGCGCGGATTTGGCGGGATGATTTCCTTCACGCTGAAGGACGACAAGATGGAAGATGCAATGCGCGTGCTGAGCGGCACGAAGCTGTTTTCACTGGCAGAATCGCTGGGCGGCGTGGAGTCGCTTATCGGGCATCCGGCCAGCATGACGCATGCCTCTATTCCGCGGATGAGCGTGCAAAGCGTGGTTTGTCAGACTCGCTGATCCGACTAAGTGTGGGCATTGAGGATGCGAACGACCTGATAGCAGATCTGGAAGGAGCAATCGGATAGATTTATGCATTAGTTCCTGCCGGTCGATCCCCCAGTAGAGTTTCTGCCGTATAGTCTGCAAAAAATTGTGCTCGTCCGGCCTTACCAGCGAAATGGTAAAAGCCTCTGCGCCGCACGGCAAGTTGAACCGATGAGGTAATGCTTTCTGTGCGCGCATCCAGCGTAGCCAGAAATTGCTCCGAGCGCCCTTCCACTTCAAAAGAGATCACATTGTCATCGCTGACCACAATACTCCGTGTGTTCAGGTTGTGGGGCGCTACGGGCGTTATTACAAACGATGATGCCTGCGGAAAGACGACCGGCCCGCCGCAGCTTAGGGAGTAACCCGTTGAGCCAGTGGGTGTAGAGACGATTAATCCATCGGCCCAATAGGTATTCAGGAACTCGCCATTGAGATATGTGTGAATCTTAATCATGGACGACGAATCCTTGCGGTGCAGCGTGAACTCGTTGAGTGCAAACGGAGCATCGCCAAAGAGCGGCATTGACGCGTCTAAGTGAATCAGCGAACGCTTCTCCAGCGTATAAGAGCCCCGCACCAGCGAGAGGATAGCCATATCTACATCTTCTACAGGGATGGCGGCCAGAAAGCCAAGCCTGCCAAGGTTGATGCCGATGAGCGGGATATTGGAAGCGCCAACGTAAGAAATGGTATCCAGCAGTGTGCCGTCGCCGCCCAGCGACATAAGCATGTCCGTATGGGCCGGCAGGTCTTTTTTCCCCGTAAAAAGCCTCGGCTGCGTATTGAAGGCCACGTGCGGCTGCAAGCGCTCAAAGAAGTCTTTGAACACGACTATACTTACGCGGTGCTGCTCCAGCTTTTGAATAATATGCTGGAGCGTGGGGATATAGGCCTCTTCAAAAGTGCGGTTATAAAGGGCTACAAGCATAATGGAGTTGTTCTGAACTACCAGCCGCTAAGGCCGGCCACTTCTACTATTAACAGCGCAGCCATTCCGGCTGGTTTGCGCACCTAAAGTACGCTCCGAACATTATTTCGGACACTACTTCGGGCATTGGCCGTACGGGCGGTGTATTTTTGCGCATTAAATATCAGCGCATTGAAACCACGCTACGCATTCACGCTCATTATGCTTTTTATCACGGTTAGCGCTGTTGCACAGCCGGCTGGTTATTACAATAGTGCGGCTGGCAAGAAAGGCGAAGCCCTGCGCATTGCCCTTTACAACATCATCAAAGGCCATACAGAGCTCAGTTACACGCCGGGCCTCTGGAATGCCTACTACACCACCGACAAAAAATCAAACGGAAAGTTGGCCTCCATCTATTCCGATAAGCCGGGCAACACGCCGCCCTACGAGTTTGTAATTGGCGCCGATCAATGCGGCTCTTCCACGCCCAGCACCGAGGGGGGCTGCTATAACCGCGAGCACCTGTGGCCCCAAAGCAAGTTTGGCTCCAAACCCGCCGATGTACACTGACCTCTGGGTGGTCTACCCTACCGACTCCAAGGTGAACAGCCAGCGTGCCAACTGGCCTTATGGAACCGTAATATCGCCGACGTGGACGAGCTTGAATGGCAGCAAGCTCGGTACTAACAAATATCCCGGCGCTCCTGCCACCACGGCCTTTGAGCCCATTGACTCTTTCAAGGGCGATATCGCGCGCTCCTACTTCTATATCACTACCCGTTACCTGGCCGACAGCACGCAGTTTCAAGACTGGGAAATGGCTACCAAGAGTAACCTGAAGCCCTGGGCTATTAAGATGCTCCTGGAATGGCATCACCTTGACCCAGTGAGCGCAAAGGAAAAGAGCCGAAACAATGCGGCTTACGCCCTTCAGGATAATCGCAACCCCTTCATAGATAACCCTGCTTACGCTGATAGCATCTGGAACTTTACCGGCCCAACCCAGGGCGTAGGCATAGCAGCGAACAACTATGTTACGCTACATGTCGCTCCGAATCCTGCCGTGAGCAATGTGAATATAGACTGGCAGGCCTTGGTGCCCAATGAAGTGTTAGCTGTTGACATTCTGAACGTCCAGGGTCAGCTACGCTATCATGCAGCCTATCCGGCACAGGGCTTGAAAGTCGCCGTTACCGACTGGCCAAAGGGCCTCTACCTGTTGCAGGTACGAACCAGACAAGGAATAATAGCAGAGAAGCTGATAATTGAATAGCTTAAGTGACAGTGTGCCGGCCCCCAATAACAAGGCCGGAGCTATGCCCCGGCCTTGAGCGGAAGACGAGATTCGAACCCGCGACCCTCAGCTTGGGAAGCTGATGCTCTACCAGCTGAGCTACTTCCGCTTGCTGCGCTCAAAGATAAGTGCGTTACAATTTCAAAACAGGACGGCTAACCATGCCTGCGCTGCTATGAAAATGCAGATAATAAGCACCGGCCGGCAGCGCTGCTATATCAAGCATACCGCCTTTGCCGGCGGTCAGCACTAGCCTGCCTACCATCATCCCCACCGCATTAAAAAGCTGCGCATCGCCGTCTATCTCGCTGCCGATAAATATCCGGTCAACTGCGGGATTGGGCGCAAACGCTGAGTTGGGGCGTCTGCGCTATTGGCTGGACGGCGACGCCGCTACCGCTGCCCTTCCATCGCCCTACCGACAGCGCAAAGACGTTCACGCCAACTGTGTCATAACCGATGGCGCTACCGCTTACGGATCCCACGCCGAAGACGAAGCCTTTAGGCACATCGCCGGCGATAGACGTGAGGATAAGTATGGTGCCGTGGCCGATACCACTCACCGTTTGCCGCGAATCGCGGAAGTGCGCCTTCTTGCCTGAACAGTCAAAGACTGGCGCCGCATAGACCTTATACTTAGCCAGAAGCGAGTTAATATTAGCAGTGCTTTGGGAAGGCATAAAAGCTTTTAGCGAATCAAAGCCGAGCAGCTGGGGAGGGCTTTCCAAAATCATCAGGTGGCCATTATAAGATGCGGTGCGCGGAAAGGAATATGCCAGCACATCGCCCGCCTGCGCATTTGCAAATCCTCCTTTAGCCAGGCCGGTGTAGGTGCCTACCGCAGACCGGTAGTAATGATTGGTGGCATTCACCGAATCCCAGAGCACGTTACCGGCAATGTATTGCCAGCCGGTAGGGTTGCCGGCGCCAAGGGTGGGAAAAGCACAGCCAAACTGATAGGCAGTGGAGGAATAGCCCCTGGAGGCAATATTGGTCGTATTGGCTGCTTTGATTACGGATTGCAGGTTCAGGTAAGCATTATTAGCCGTGCTGGTATCGCCGGTAGCGGAAAGGACCCTTACAACATAGCTCACGCAATCGCCGATGCAGTCCCAGGCGCCGACCCCGGGATTATAAAGAATGTTGGGGATGCCGTAGGGCCACACCTTGGTCATGCCATTAAGGGCATACGGACCGTATTGAGCATTGGAAATGGTGTAGCCCGTGCCACCATTTTGATAAGTCTGATGCACCACATAGCTGCTGGCGCCGTAGTGCAGCGTAGAGTCGGCAACGGTTACGCCGCTCATTGTAGCATAGCCTTGTCGGAGCAGAAAAGGCATGGCAACTCCTTTGGCAGAAGCCAACGCTGTTGGGTAGAATGCCGCATTATATCCTGGCAGTAGCACCTGCGCCCGCGCGCCAAGAGCAAAGGAGAAAAGCAGAAAGAGCAAAAGTTGCTTCATGACGGCTTAAATGTAATGCATGGGGAAATATGCTATTGACGGACTGGCTGGCGGTAAAGCTCTGGCACCATCACCCCGCAAGCGCCTCCAATGGCTATCGCCTGCAGCACATCGCTGGGAAAGTGCTTTAGGCTCTTCATGCGCAGCCAGCCCAGTAGCAGCGGCGCACCAAACGCCAGTAGATAGCGCAGGCCCTTTTCGGGAAGGCTGCTTTGCGGGTGATAATCATTGTACACCTTTGCCATGAATATGGCTGCGCAAGCGCCATTGGCCGTATGGCCGCTAAAGCGTGCATTGCGGTTATTGCCCAAGTTACGGATGGCATCGGGCAGGTCAGGAAAATAAACTACCGGGCGGTACTTATCCACGAAGGCGGGACCGAGTGGCGAGAACGAATAGATCGTATAAGTCAGCGCGTGCAGCCAGGTAAAGAGCGTTACATATGCTTTCCACTCACTACGAATATTACGGTTTAGAAGCAGCAGGAAAGGCGCTGCAACCAAAGCCTGCAAGACCCGGTCGGAAATGCGGCGATAATGCTCTCGCCGCTCGCCGGCAAAGCTGAGCACATGCCGGTCCATCCACGGCACGAGGCCGGGGTCTATGCCCGCCAGTTCATCCGCATCCATATCCAGCTTGCCGCGCAGCACCGCAGGAATGGCGTATAGGTCCGCGAGTAGCAGCGCAGCGCTGAGCATGCCGTAAGTTTTTACATCAATGCCGTATAGGCCGCCCTTGCTAGCCTTTGATCTTTGTGCCATTTTCCCCAGCAGCCACGCGCCGCCCAGCACCACAACGGTGCCTATCTGCAGCAGGACAGAGGTCTTGCGGTTAGCCATGACTAAAGCCCAAATGAAAAGTGTGCCGGAAGGCAGGAGTACGCGTACATGCGAAAGCCGAGGCGCTCTGAAGCAGCATTCAGCAACTTAATCTGGCGTTTTTACGATAAGGCCTAAAACCTTCTGGCTTTATTTTTTATGCAAAGCACTATTACGGGATTATTAACCGCCCTTTAGAGCGATGCGCAGGATCTGTGTTTTTTTATTAATACTTACATTCTTGACACCCTTGGCGCATGCCCAGACGCGGTCAAAGCAGAAAAATGGCGTCCGCAAGCCGGTAGCTGCGAAGCAAAAAAAAGCAGTGGTAAAGGATTCAGCAGCAATAACCGTTGATACGTTTGCCTCAGCGCCGGCATCCGTTGCAGCCATCCCTGATATAACGAAGAAAGACACGGCTAATACCATTGTTGAACAGGTTGCAGATGTGGTGCACGACTCTGTAAAGGCACAGTTGAAGGCCCCCATCGTGCAGGTGCCGGTGCGGCTGAAAACACTGCTGATTCCGGGAGCACTCTTTGCTTACGGCGTAGTGACCCTGAACAATACCGGCCTGCGTATCATTAATAAAGAGGCACGCGAAAAAATTTGGGATGGAAAGAGCTCATATTCGCACCCTTACGTAGAAGATTACCTGCTGCTGGTGCCTGCCGCCGCGGTTTACGGAATGAACATTTTCGGGCTGCACGGCAGAAACAACCTGTTAGACCGTTCGGTGATATATGGCATGAGCAATGCTATTGCAAATGGCTTTGTCTTTGGACTGAAATACCTCGGTATTCAGCAGCGACCCGATAGTTCCGACAATTATTCCTTTGCTTCAGGTCATACAGCGGAAGCTTTTGTATCCGCCGAGTTTCTGCATCAGGAATATAAGGGCCGGGTGCACTGGAGCGTTACAGCGGCAGGCTATGCAGTGGCTACCAGCGTGGCTTACTTACGTATGTATCACAACAAACACTGGCTCAGCGATGTAGTGGCCGGCGCAGGCATCGGCATGGCATCTACTCGCTTTTCCTATTTCCTCTACCCAATTGTGAAGCATGCGCTTTTTGGCTCTAAAAAGGTGCGCGAAGACGCCATGATCTACCCGATGTACCAGATGGGCGGCGGTTATGGCGTTGGGATGATCTATAAGTTTTAAACGATGTTTCAGCGGGCCGCAAAGGCTGCCCTGCGTTGCTGGCAGGCTATATTTGCCACCGCGCCAGATGCTGTTCAACTCACTCCACTTCGTCTTCTTCTTTATCCTGACGACGGCCATTTACTTTCTGCTGCCGCATAAGTGGCGCTGGGCGTTTCTGCTGCTTATCTCCTGCTATTTCTACGCAGTTTTCGTCCCTGTTTATATCCTCATCCTGGCATTCACCATCGTGGTGGATTATTGGGCGGGAAGGTTGATTGAGAATAACCGGGAGCAACGAAAGCCGCTGCTGCTGGCGAGCCTGATCGTCAACATTGGGTTCCTGGCCTTCTTCAAATACTACAATTTCCTCAATGAGAATCTGACTGCCCTGCTTGGGCTGGGCGGCTGGCAAAATCCGGTTCCGGCCCTGCGCATCCTGCTGCCTATAGGCCTTTCCTTTCACACCTTCCAGGCCATGAGCTATACGATAGAAGTCTATCGTGGAAATCAGAAGGCGGAGCGGCATTTCGGAATCTATGCGCTGTATGTGATGTTTTACCCGCAGCTGGTGGCAGGGCCCATTGAGCGGCCGCAGAATGTGCTGCATCAGTTTTACCGGAAGGTAGATTTCAATTACGACCGCATTGTGGCGGGCCTGCGGCTGATGCTGTGGGGACTGTTTAAAAAAGTAGTCATTGCCGACCGGCTGTCTATTTACGTAGATGCCGTTTACAACAATGCGACGCATCACAGCGGGCTCACCTGCATTGTGGCTACAGTGTTCTTTGCCTTCCAGATCTACTGCGACTTTTCCGGCTATTCGGGCATCGCCCTTGGCGCGGCGAAGGTGCTGGGTATTGACCTGATGGAAAATTTCAGGAGGCCTTATCTGTCCACTTCCATCAAGGATTTTTGGAGCCGCTGGCACATTTCGCTGTCCACCTGGTTTCGTGATTACCTGTATATCCCGCTCGGTGGCAGCCGTGTTTCGCTACCGCGCCACCTGATTAACCTGCTCATCGTTTTTATGGTCAGCGGATTATGGCATGGCGCCAGCTGGACATTTGTGATCTGGGGGGCCCTGCACGGCATTTACCTCGTTGTGGAGCACTTACTGCATCGGTTCGTTTTCAAAAAGAAGGCTCCTGTAAGAAAAGGTTGGCGACAACTGCCGGCTTATCTGCTAACGTTCACATTGGCTTCCTTTGCCTGGATATTCTTCCGGGCAGATTCGGTGGGCACTGCTTTTACCATCATTCAAAATATTTTTACGTTGCGGCCGGGGCCGTTTTTCGTTGGCTTTGCGGCGGGATTCGTGTATTCCGTAGGGCTCATCATCTTTCTAATACTTGCGGAAATCAATCAGGAATTCTTTGCCGAAAAGTGGAGCATGATCTGGAGCCCCAGGCCGTCTGTGCGAATGGCGGGGTATGCCATATTATTATTAGTCATGCTGCTGATCGGCGTGTTTAACGGCGGTCAATTCATTTACTTCCAGTTTTAAGTCGTGCGCAGCCAGCCCGTAACACACCTACTTCGCCGGTCGCTCATCCTGCTGCTCATCCTTGTCGTGGCTGACCGGATTATTGGCGCAGGGCTTGAATGGAGTTTTTACCGGCAAAAGCACGGCGATGAGATTGTAACCCGCTACGCCATAGACAGCACGCGTGAGGATGTGCTGATCTTTGGGTCCAGCCGCGCCTCGCATCACTATCACACGCGCCTGATGGACAGCTTGCTGGGCAGAAGCGTCTATAACTGCGGCCGTGATGAGATGGGCATTTCCTATACCAACGCCCTGCTGCCGCTGGTCTATAAACGATATGCACCAAAATGCATTATTGTGGAAGTGCTGCCAACGGAGCTGAGCGGTGTCGATGCCGCCCCGGGCATCCAGCGTGTGTCAACGCGCCTGCTGCCGTACGCACACCGCCATCCTGAGCTTTGGCCCGCCGTGGCATATGCGGGCAAAATAGAGGTGTACAAAGCCGCTGTTTCAAGGATATACGCGTACAATTCGCTCATCGGGGCCATATTTCAGAATACCTACACCAATCTGGCCCATACTACGGACCGTGGCTATGAGCCGCTTAATGCGGAGATCGATTCGGCCACCTTTAAGCCCACACATTGGATGGCAATGGAGCAGCTGACCGGCGTTGACCTGGAGCTGGCGGCGCGTTTCACTGCGATACTGGATACGGCTGCGGCGCACGGCACGAAGGCTATAGTGGTTATTTCACCGTTCTACTATCCGCTTAAGGTAGCCAACAATGAAAGCTACCAGACACTGCCGCGCCTTGCCGCGCAGCATGGCGCCCTCTTTCTGGACTGGAGCGCCGACCCACGGTTCCTCATGCATCCAAAGCTTTTCAACGACGATGTGCACCTTAACGACCGCGGTGCCCGCCTCTATACCACACTGATGGAAGACACGTTAAAAAAACTGGGGCTTTAGCCGCGCCCAAATAAAACGGGCCGCTATCCGTTGAAGGCTATTTTTGTTGCCGTTCAAAACTGTTTATGGCCGATTTTAATTTCAAGAAGTATCTACCGCACCTGATTGTCATTGCGGGCTTCGCTGTCCTCTCGTGGCTGTACGCCTACCCCGCCCTTAGCGGCAAGGAGCTGACGCAGGGGGATAACGTGTCATGGAAGGGCATGAGTCACGAGGCGAAGCAGGAGTTTGAGAAAACCGGCGAACCGGTGTTGTGGACAAACAGCATGTTTGGCGGGATGCCGACTTACACCTTTTTCCTTGGTAAGACCAACAACTTCATCTATTACATTGAGACCGCGATTGAGGGTGTTTTTCCAAAGCCGGCGCATTTCTTCTTCATGGCGATGCTCTGCTTCTTCCTGCTCATGCGCGCATTGGGAGTAAACCGCTGGCTTGCCGGTATAGGGGCGGTAGCATATGCCTTTTCTACATACAACCCGATTATTATTGCTGCCGGACATGATACCAAGATGGTGTCGCTGGCTTACATGCCGGGTGTTATTGCCGGAATCCTGCATATTTACCGGGGGCGCTGGCTGGTAGGTGCAACCCTTACCAGCATCACATTCGCACTGATGTTTTCCATGCAGCACTTCCAGATTGTGGTGTACATGGGCATCATCCTGATTGGATTAGCTATAGGCCTGCTGGTTATTGCCATCCGCGAAAAGCAGGTCGGCAGGTTTGCCATCGCGTCGGGTATCACGTTGGCTTCGTTAAGTCTTGGCGCTGCGCCTTCACTGCCGGGCTTTCTTACCTCACTGGAGTACGCGAAAATGACCATGCGGGGTGGCAAAAGCGAGCTAACGCTCAACCACGACGCCAGTAAGAAAAACGGCGGTCTGGATAAAGAATATGCGTTCCGCTGGAGCAATGGCATCGGCGAGACTTTTTGCCTTCTAGTGCCTTACCTCTATGGTGGTGGCAGTGGTGAGGATGCAAGCCTTATGCCTGCAACGAGCGAAGCTACCGGCGTCACCGAAGGCGGCTTGCCTTCTTACTGGGGTCCCCAGCCGTTCCTGTCCGGGCCTGTGTATTTCGGGGCCGTTATCTGCTTTTTGTTCGTGCTTGGTTTGCTGGTTATCCGCGCGCCCCATAAGTGGTGGATGGCGGCAGTAAGCGCATTAGCCATTATGATGAGTTGGGGCAATCACTTTGCCGCCTTCAACTACTGGATTTTTGACAACATCCCTAAAATGAATGTGTTTCGGACGCCTAGTATGGTGCTGGTGATTCCGCAATTGCTTTTTCCGGTAATGGCAGTCTGGGGCGTTCAGGATGTGCTAAACAATTTTAATAACGAAGAGCGAAAAGGCTAAGCTTTGGAAGCAAGTACGCCTGGCAGCCATTATTACCGGCGGTCTGGCGCTCCTAGTTGGTTTGGGCGGCTCTATGTTCTTTGATTTTACCAACCCGACCAATGATGCGCGTTACACACAAATTCTTTCCTTCCTGAAAGAGGACCGCGCAGCTATGGCACGCAACAGTGGCTTGCTAAGTGCATTCTACATCGCACTTGCCGCGGGCCTACTGTGGGCTTATCTGAAAGGAAAGATTAAACCGGCTTACCTAATGGGCGGCCTGGCGCTGATAGTAATAATTGATCTGGTGCCGACGGCATGGCGTTATCTCAATGAGAAGAACTATGTAGAGCCAGAGGAATATGCGCAGAATTTCACGCCTCGCCCGGCCGACCAGCAGGTGTTGCAGATGGGCCAGGGAGACCCTTATTACCGCGTCTTAGACGTGACGAAAGACGTTTATAACGATGCGACGCAGGCATACTTCCACAAGTGCGTGGGCGGTTACAGCCCGGCGAAGATGGAAATATACCAGGATTTGATCGACGTGCATATGGCCGGGCAGTTCAACGCGCAGGTGCTGAACATGCTGAACACACGCTTCTTTATAGTGCCGGCAGGCCAGCAAGGGCAGGCGCAAGTCGTTCCCAATCCTGCCGCCTGCGGCAACGCATGGTTTGTGCCGGAAATCAGGGAGGTGACTACAGCTGATGAGGAAATCCTTTCCATGAAAGCCGCGAAGCTTGGTGATACTGTGATGGCCGTGCCCGGCGATTTCAATCCGCGGCAAACAGCCATTGTGCGCAACACTTTTGCTTCGCAGATACAGGGCTTGCAGCCGGGCGTTGACCCAAGCGCGAGTGTGAAGCTGGCGAAGTATGGCCTCAATGATATCCACTACACATCTTCCAATCCACGTGAAGGCCTGGCCGTCTTCTCCGACATCTGGTATCCTTACGGCTGGAAGGCGATGATTGACGGAAAGGAAGTGCCCATTATCCGCGCCAACTACGTGCTGCGTGCGCTGCGCATCCCGGCAGGCGATCACAAGATTGATTTCGTCTTCCATCCGCAAAAGTTTTATACCGGCAATACGCTGGCGGGCATCTCTTCGTTCCTGCTATATGCATTGTTGATCGGCGCAATTGTATTCGCTTTTCGCAGAAGCAAGCGTGATGAAGAAACTGCTACGGTAACACCGGATAAAAAGGCATGAGTAGTGGCTCAAGGTTGAAACGCACCCTCGGCCTCCGGCAGGAGATGAGCTGGAGCTTTTACGCTTTGGATTTTCTATTTAGAAAGCTGCTGCGCTACAATGCGAAAGCGAAGTGGGCGCTGCACCACACGGCAACCATTCATCATCCTCAAGGCCTCAGCAAGGGCATCGGCACCTATCCCGGCGACTCTCCCGGTGTTTATATCAACGCCTCAAACGGCGTTTATGTCGGCGACTTCACCAACCTGGGCCCGAACGTCGGCCTCATTTCCGGCAATCATGACTTTGTGGATAATGAAGCTATGGTTGCCGCAAGGCCGATTCACATCGGTCGCTTCTGCTGGTTAGGCATGGGCGCGGTGGTGCTGCCCGGCGTGCGTCTGGCGATTTTACCATAGTGGGCGCTAATAGTGTGGTGACCAAAAGTTTTGAGGAGGGTTATTGCGTGCTTGCCGGCAATCCCGCACGCCCCATTCGTTCACTCCAAAAAGAAGCCTGCGATGAACGAGCCCGGCTCCGCTATGAGGCGCACGCTGCTCTCGCGTAGTGCGGCCATCTTCGCCATTCGCTTCTTTCCGCTGGCGGCTATGGCCGCCGTGGGCATCTTCTTTTCGCGGCAGCTACCTGTAGCACTCAACGGTGCTTATCAACAAGTTTGGGTATATCTCGCCGTTTTCGTCGCCATTGCAGCGATTGGACTACCGCCGCTGATGCTTACACATACAGCGGTCTCTGTAGACAGTTGGCTGCGCCGATTGAATTCACGGGGAGTGCTGCTCTTTGCATTGTGGATTTGTGGCCTTGCCGCCGCGATGACAGGCATATTTTTCTATCTCGGCATCTTCGCGGCATGGGTAATCGGGGCGCTGTTCATCGTGCAGGTTTCAATATTGCTGCTGGAGACTTACCTCATCATTCATAAGCGATTCGCGGCAGCGCTAACCGCCAGCCTGATGTACGCTATCGGGTTTTGCACCATCCATTTCTTCGCACTCAAAGGCGCATATTCCCTTGTTACGATGTTGTGGCTGGTTGCATTGCTTGGTTGTATTCGCATCAGCATTTTGGCGGCTACAGCAGCTTCTGGTTATAGAAGTCTTCGTTCAGCTATTGCGGCCGAAGCAATGTCGCCGGCCATCAGGAAGCAATGGACGCAGCTTGGCATCTACGATGTTTCGCAAGTAGCATTTCGCTGGATTGATAAGGTTATTATTTCACTCATTGTGCCGGCATCGCTCTACGCCGTTTATCAGAATGGCACGCAGGATGTCCCGTTTATGGCCACGCTGCTAAGCGCCGTCGGTAACGGGCTATTACAGCAAATGGCGAGCGGCGAAAAGACAACCGAATCCCGTCTGGCGCTGCTTAACCTTTCGGGGGCACTCCTGGGTAGAATTGTTTTTCCCGTCTTTTTCTTCCTGCTCATCTTCCGATATGAGTTCATCGTCTTCATCCTGACGGATAAGTATGCAGGCTCGGTTCCCCTCTTCGCCATCTCCATCATGGCATTGCCGCTGCGGGCGTACAACTACACGTCCATGCTCCAGCACCTTAATTCCGTCAAGACTATTAATTGGGGCGCACTAATGGATTTGAGCATCGCGCTGTCGCTTTCTTATCCGCTCTATCTCTGGAAAGGCCTGCCGGGCGTCGCATTCTCCTTTATGATCAGCTCTTACATACAGGCAGTCTTTTACCTCTTTCATACGTCGCGCTTGCTACGATGCTCCTTGCTGCAGCTCATTCCCTGGAAGGCATGGAGCATCATGTTTATTGTTTTTGCCTTAGCCTTCATTGGACTTCACAAAATACTCGTTAGCCATTTTAGCCTGAAGCAAACCCTATTTTTGGGATTCACCGGTATGGTTGTCGTCATTGCGACGGCCCTCGCACCGGTTGTTTTCTCAAAGAAAGCCCATGGCTAAGCATACATATCCGCGTTCGCTACGCAGCATTGAGAATACCGGCTTTAGTGCTAACAGCGCGGTAGAGGGTGCGCGCCTTATTAATCGTGATGGTAATGCTAACCTGCGCAAATCCGGCATTCCCTTTTATGAGCGCATCTCCATTTATCACAGTCTGCTGCGGATGCCACGCTGGCGATTCCTGCTGATTATCTTCGGTTTTTACACCAGCATCAACCTCATTTTCGCCACCCTCTACTTCCTCATCGGCACGGAGCACCTGACCAGCACTTCGCCACTGGAAACACCGATTCAACAATTCGGCGAGGCCTTTTTCTTCTCTGCGCAAACCCTGACCACCGTCGGTTACGGCCACATTGCGCCGGTGGGCATGGTGATGAATGCGGTCGCGTCCCTTGAATCACTTGTAGGCATCCTGGCCTTCGCCGTCGTGACCGGTATCCTGTACGGGCGCTTTTCACGGCCAAAGGCGTACCTGCTGTTCAGCCATAATATGCTGGTATCCCCCTTCAAAGGCGGCCGCGGTCTCATGCTTCGTTTAGCTACTTACAAAAACAACCATCTTACCGACGTTGAGGCCATCGTTACCGGCGCGCTGCACGCACCGGATGCGGTAAGCGGCAAGCGTGTTACACGCTTCTTCACACTGAAGCTGGATATTAAAAGAATAACCTCGCTGGCACTTAACTGGACGCTTGTCCACCCCATAGATGAGGAAAGCCCACTCTACGGCTTCAGCGAGCAGGAGTTTATGGAAAGCGGCCTGGAAATCATAGTCAACATCAAGGCATTTGACGACCATTTTTCCAATACCGTACAGCAACGTACGTCTTACACAGCCAACGAGTTAGTGTACGGCGGTAAATTTCTATCCATGTACGGTCGCCCGGACGATGAGAACTATACATTGCTGGAACTTGATAAAATCAATGAACATGAACGCGCGGAGCTGCCGGATGCTTACGAGGTGCCGGAGATGACGCCACCGACTGCGGTTGCGGCACGCGTATAATATCGTCTGAGGTTAATTCCTGACGAAAGCGGTCAAAAACCGCCTCGTATCTTCGCCCCATGCTCGCAACAACGGCCACATCAGGCGCTATGCATCGCTTCCTCGCGCTGGAAGAGCAGTACGGCGCACACAATTATCATCCGCTTCCGGTAGTATTAGACCGTGGCGAAGGCGTGCACGTCTGGGACGTAAATGGGGCCCGCTATTTTGACTTCCTTTCCGGCTATTCTGCCGTCAATCAGGGACATTGCCACCCACGCATTGTTGAAGCATTGATAGAGCAGGCAAGCAAGCTCACCCTTACATCCCGCGCTTTCTACAACAACCTCCTCGGCGAGTATGAGGAATATATCACGAAACTCTTTGGCTACGACAAAGTGCTGCCGATGAACACCGGCGTGGAAGCTGTGGAGACCGCCCTCAAGCTGGCGCGCCGCTGGGGCTATGAGGTAAAAGAGATTGAGCCCGACCAGGCTAAAGTCATCGTCTGCCGCGACAATTTTCATGGCCGCACGGTCAATGTTGTCTCCTTTTCTACCGACCCTTCTTCGCGCACCAACTTCGGCCCCTTCACGCCGGGCTACGAGGCTATTCCTTACAATGACCTTGCAGCTCTGGAAGCTGCAGTTGCAGATAAGAACGTCGCCGGTTTCCTGGTAGAGCCCATTCAGGGCGAGGCCGGCGTTATTGTTCCAGACGAAGGCTATCTCGCCAAAGCCTTTGCTATTTGCCGCAAGGCGAATGTCCTATTCATTGCTGATGAAATCCAGACCGGCCTTTGCCGTACGGGCAGGATGCTGGCATGCGACCATGAAGGCGTAAAGCCCAATATTCTCATCCTCGGCAAAGCCCTCTCCGGCGGCGTGTTGCCTGTCTCTGCGGTGCTGGCAGATGATGAAATTATGATGCTCATCAAGCCCGGTGAGCACGGCTCTACCTACGGCGGCAATCCGCTGGCTTGCAAGGTGGCGATAGCTGCGCTGGATGTACTTCAGGATGAAGGCATGGCGGAGAACGCTGCTGTTCAGGGCGAGTACTTCCGGAAGGAATTATCCGCCATCGGACATCAATACATTGCTACCGTTCGCGGGAAGGGCCTGCTCAATGCCATCGTCATTGAGCACCCGGATGCCGACGCCGCCTGGGAACTGTGCCTGGCTATGCGCGACAACGGCCTTATTGCGAAGCCTACGCACGGACATATCATCCGACTAGCGCCGCCGCTACTAATTACGCGCGCGCAGATTGATGAAGCATTAGACATCATCCGCAAAAGCCTGAAAGACTTTGCCTGAGCAAGACGCGCCTGCCGTAGATACGCACCTGCACCACGAGCACATGGAGCGCCATCGCATTGGCCGCGCCTTCCTGAGTGACATCGTGATTGGTATGAGCGATGGGCTTACCGTGCCATTCGCGCTGGCTGCGGGGCTGAGCGGGGCCGTGGCGAGCAATGGCATCATTATCACCGCCGGGCTGGCCGAGATTGCCGCCGGCTCTATCGCAATGGGCCTCGGCGGCTACTTGGCCGGTCGGACGGAGGTAGAGCATTACGAAAGCGAGCTTGCGCGCGAGCAGCACGAGGTTGAGGTAAAGCCCGAAATAGAAAAGCAGGAAGTGCGCGACGTATTCGCCGGCCTAGGCCTTAGCACGGAGACGCAGAACATCATTGCCGACGAGATGGCGCGCGACAAGGAAAAGTGGGTGGACTTCATGATGAAGTTTGAGCTGGGCCTGGAGCGCCCCGACCCGCGCCGCGCCCGCAACAGCGCTTTCAATATCGGCGGCTCCTACATTGTAGGCGGGCTCGTGCCGCTCACGCCCTACTTCTTCACCTCGCACCCGCACGATGGGCTGCGGATTAGCTGCTGCATCACGGTTGTGTGCCTCTTTCTGTTTGGGTATTTCAAGAGCAAGGCTACCGGCACCTCGCCAATTGGCGGCGCTTTGCGTGTAATGCTCATTGGCAGCGCGGCAGCGGCTGCGGCGTTTTTCATTGCGCGGTTATTTACTTAGTGAGGCTGTTTACACTTTCTAACACATACCACAGCGCCTCCGTAGTACCGAACTTGTTTCTGCATCTATCGGGCTGCGCCGCACGATAGCCCCCGAAACAAGTTCGGGTGACGGGAACAAGGCGGAGGCGGAACCTTTTATGGAGGCGGCGGCATCAGGCTCCTAACAATTCATTGCTGCCTGAACTTGTTTCAGAATCTCACGTTTTTGCGTCTGTTGGCTTTTGCGTGGACGTATATTCGCCAAGAGATGACTGCATTAGCTCTAGGACGACACTTAGCAACTATCATTTGCATTGCATTCTTTTGTTCATTTACATTTCCAACAAATGAAGGGATTTTCAAAGGGCTACTCCAATCACGACGTCATTTACGTACAAACGGACTAACAATTCTCCTTAAGAAAGACAATCATATCATCGCACATACTGAAACCGACATTCAAGGAAATTTTGAAGTCTCATTTAATGATGGTGCCGGATTGTTAGCCCCGCTTTCTCTTTTCTACGTGACTAATAAGAATGATACCGTTTTGCTAGGTACATATACACGCTTAAAGGAGCAAGTCACTAAGGTTAGTTTTATAGTTCATTGATCCTCTATGGGGTAAGTACGATTGCGGTGGCCTCAGTATAGAATGTAAGTCTAATGATGATCGGGTTACGCAGTAATGCACCGTCTTTTTTCTCCTACATTTGGCATTATTAACCTCGCCGCGACGGCACTAATAATCCCAACGCCATGGAACAGCCCACCATCTTCTGGTCAACCAACCTCCGGCACCTGCGTACGCGGAAAAAGTGGAGTCAGGATGAGCTAGCGGAGCGCCTTGGCATCACGCGCTCCAAGCTCAATGCGCATGAAAACGGCAAAACCGTGAACCCGACAGCGGAAGACCTGATCGCTTTTTCGGGCTTCTTCAAGATGAGCATTGATTCGCTGCTGAAGGTGGATCTACGCAGGCTCTCCGAGCTAAAGCTGCGCGAACTGGAAAGCGGCAATGACCATTTTGCAACCGGCAGCAAGATCCGTGTACTGGCAACTACGGTGGATGGCGCCAACCGGGAGAATATTGAGTACGTACCCATTAAGGCTAAGGCGGGCTACCTGGCCGGCCACACCGACCCGGAGTTTATTGCTACCCTGCCGCGCTTCTCCATGCCGCAGCTTCCGGGTGGGCGCACCTACCGGATGTTTCCCACCAGCGGGCGCTCCATGCTGCCCATTCCTGAAGGCAGCCTCATCATCACAGAATACGTGCAGGACTGGACGGGCATTAAGGACGAGACGCTGTGCATCCTGATATTGAAAAGTGCAGGGGCAGATTTTGTATTCAAGCAGGTCATTAATTTTATAAAGGAAAGCCGCAGCCTGCTGCTACAAAGCCTTAACCACGAAGAGTTCGCGCCCTACGAGGTGCCGGTGAGCGATGTGCTGGAAGTATGGCGCTTTGTGAGCTATGTAAGCAACGAGGTGCCGGCAGGCAATATCACGCTCGGCCAGATTGCCCAAAGCCTGAAGGATATCAAAGTGGATGTGAGCCGACTGGCGGGCGCTGTTGGATAAGAGCAGCGGCGGCCCCAACTTGCGGCATCTTGGCTCACACGCTTCAACTTCCGCTGCTGCTTGCGCGGCGCATGCTCCGGCATCAGCGGGGAACGTTTTCGGCATTTATCATCCGGCTGGCCATCATTGCTACGGCGCTGAGCGTGGCGGTGATGATTGCGGCGCTCGCCTTTATCGGCGGCTTCAAGACGGTCATTCGCGAGAAGCTCTTTTCCTTTTGGGGCGAGGTGCTGATTGTGCCTTTTGACGCCAACAATAGCGATATCGTATCGGCAGTACCGGTTGAGCTGGATGCGCAGTTGATGCGGCAGGTAGGCAGCATGGCGAGGGTAAAGCATATATATCCTTTTGTGCTGCGGCCCGGCATTCTGCAAAGCAGCAGCGAGATGGAGGGCATCCGCCTGAAGGGCGTTACACGGCGGCAGGTTTTCCCTCCGGGAATTTCATTTAGCGGAAAACCGATTCAGTTTGAAGATTCCGGCTACGCGCAGCAAATCATTCTTTCTCAAACAACTGCAAGGCGGCTGAATGTAAAGGGCGGCGATGCCCTGCGGCTCTACTTCATCACCGCTGGCAGCCCACGCATCCGTAAGCTGACGGTTTCGGGTATTTATCACACTGGCATGGAAGAGGTAGACAAGCAATTTGCTATCTGCGACGCCCGTCTTCTCCAGCGCCTCAGCGACTGGGCGCCTGATGAGTTCAGCGGCTACCAGGTAGAGCTCGCCGACAACCGGCAGGCAGATACAATGGCCGCGCAGATTTACGAGCGCTACGTCGCGCCGCCCATGAGCGCGCAAAGCATTACCGAAGT
Source organism: uncultured Bacteroidota bacterium (assembly GCA_963782125.1). GTDB lineage: Bacteria > Bacteroidota > Bacteroidia > Chitinophagales > Chitinophagaceae > UBA1952. Next base: position 359,076 of record CAWAID010000004.1, on the reverse strand, counting down.
ATATGCCGGCGTCTTTTCTTGGCTTGGCACGCAGGATACCAATGGGCGCATCCTGCTCATCATCGTCGGCATTGTGGCGCTCATTAATCTGGCGTCAGCGATGCTGATTCTGATGGTGGACAGAGCAGTAATGATTGGCTTGCTGAAGGCCTTGGGCATGGCGCCGGGTGGATTGTGGGCACTTTTCCTATGCGTGGCGGGCCTGATTGGCGGCGTTGGGATTATGCTGGGCAATGTGCTTGGGCTAGGGCTTTGCCTCTGCAAGCACCGCTTTCGGCTTTATCCAGCTGCCGGAGGAAACCTATAATATGAGTACGGTGCCAGTGCGCATCGTGCCATGGCAGATTCGCTGCTGGATGTGGGCACGCTTCTGCTTTGCGTGCTTATGCGCCGCTGTTGCCGCTGCTGTATATTCGGCGCATACAGCCGGCGCGGGTTTTGCAATTTCAATAAATTAATCGTCTGCTAATACGGCATTAGCCGTGCCGCTTTTTGCGGAAGTTTCTGCTCGTGTTAATTCCCGTGACCGAGAAAGAACTATTCACCGCCATTTGCCGCAAGGCCCCCGCCGTAGTGCCGCTCTTTGCGCAGTGCTGGTGGCTGGATGCCGTATGCTACGATGGGCCGGACTGGGATGTGGTGCTGACCATGAAAGGAGATCAGGTGACAGGCGTATGGCCATTCATCCGCTCGGAGCGTGTCGGCATCTCCATGATGCGCAACCCCAAGCTCACACCATACCTCGGCCCACATGTCTTTTATCCGCCTGACATCAAAGGCAGCAAGCGTGATTCTTATGAGTATGATGTGACTGAACAGCTACTGGATTCTCTGCCCGATGCAGATGTTTGGCGCGCTTAGCCTGCCACCCGGCTTTAAGCAGGCCGGCCTCTTCCGCCGTTTTGGGCTTAAGATGGACGTGCAGCAGACATTCCTTTTGCCACTGGATGGCGAGGAAGAGGAGCTTCTGGCGGGCTTCAAAGAGCCGCTCCGGCGAAATATCCGCGCAGCGGAAAAGGAGATCCGCATCGTAGAAGACCCTTCACAGCTCCATGCGCTTTTTGACTTTCAAAAGGCAACGCTGGAAGAAAAGCGCGTACGGCAGGGCTACACGGAGGAAGACCTTCAGCGGCTGATGGCCGCGTGCGTGGAAGCCGGCTCCGGCACACTTTATCTGGCATATGAAGATGGCCAGCTACGCGCGGGCATCTGGAACGTATGGGATGCCCAGCGCAGCTATTACCTGATGGGCGGCAAAGACCCGGAGAGCGATAATTACCGGGCGATGAGCGCGCTGCTGTGGCACTGCATCCGCGAGGCCAGACGCCGTGGAAACCGAATTTTTGACTTTGAGGGCAGCATGGACGGTGGCGTTGAGCGGTTTTTCCGCGCTTTTGGCGCACGGCGGGAATTATATCTGGTACTGCGGCGCGACGGTCATTGGCTCTGGCGGCTGTTGGGCGCACTGCGGCTCCGCTAATACGCGCAACTTTCACATCCGGCACGGAAATAGCCGGTAGCAAAGGGATTATTTTTGTCGCTATTTAATCACTGCGCTTCCCTGAAACGCTTCTTTCGCATTCTCCGCAATACCCTGCTTGTCCTCATCGGGCTGGTGATGCTGGCTGTCGTGCTGGTGAATGTGACCGGCGTGCAGAACTGGCTGGCCCAGCGGGCGGTGACGATGCTGGCCGAGAAGCTGCATACGAAGGTGTCGCTGAAGCATGTTCGGATTGACTTTGCCAACCGGCTGCTGCTGCAAGGGCTTTACATAGAAGACCGGCATGGCGATACACTGCTCTATGCAGGTGAGGCAGAGCTCAAGGCGAGCGACTGGTTTTATCTGAAGAAAGAGAAGCCCGTCATTACGCTATCTCGGACTGCATCATGCTTACGGCCATCTGTACCGCAGCGCCAAAAGCGAGGAATGGAACTATCAGTTCGTGATTGATGCCTTTAATACCGGCAAGAAAGACACGACAAAAAGCTCAGAATGAGTTTGAGCTGGACCTAAAACATCTTGACCTTGAAGACGTCCGCTTCCACTCCGATGATGCCTGGGCCGGCAGCTGATATGGACATTGATGTGGGCAGCCTGGCGCTTGACGGTAAGGAGCTGGACTTGAAAAAACGCGTTATCGACCTTGACCGCATCCGCATCGTTAGGACTAAGGTGGCGATGCGCGACTATGCAGGCGGCAAGCCGAAGAGCGCAAAGCAACGCGCAGAAGTAATTGACACGACTGCATTCAACCCCGGCGGCTGGGTGGTACGCGTGCGCGATTTTGTCCTGGATAAATGCGCGCTACAGCCTGACATCCTCCACCAGGCCGCGCGCTAGGAAAGAATTTGACCCTGACCATCTGGGCATGACCGGTGCAAGTATCGAAGCGCATGATCTGCGCATTACCGGCGATACGATGCGCGCGAAGCTGGAGCACATGGAAGCGAAAGAGCGTTGCGGTATCGCGCTGCGGGAATTGAAAGGCGATGTTACGGTTTCGCCTAACGTCTTCCGTGGTAGAAAATATGCTGCTGAAGACGGACAAGAGCGACGTGCGCCACAGCTATGCCATGCGCTACAAGCGCTTCCCCGACTTCACCGACTACATCAGCAAGGTGCGCATGGAAGCCGACATTGAGCGATGCGGTCGTTGACCCGCAGGATGTAGCCTACTTCGCTCCGGTTTTCCTGGAATACTTCCCGTCAATGATGCAGGCTGAGCGGGCAGTTTGCCGGAACTGTTGCAGACTTCAGGATGAAGAACGTCGCTACAGCAGATGCGGGCGCATACCGTCACCGGCGATATTGCCATGAAGGGCCTGCCGGACATTTACACGACGCAGATTGCGTTTACGAATGGCGCTGTGCGCACTTCCGGCAAAGAAGTTTTTCGCTTTGCGCCTATGCTGCGGGGCATGCCGGGCTTTGACATTGCACAGCTACACAGCATTCAATACAATGGCTCCTTCACTGGCTACATTGACAATTTCGCAGCTGGATGGCACCTTGCGCACCAATCTCGGCACGGTTGACTCGCGCTCGCAGGCTGTCCATGCCACACTTTGATACGCGCCGGGCCGTTTACAGCAGTGATATTATCAGCTACATGATTTTCAGCTTGGGCAAGCTGCTGCATCAGCCCATGCTCGGCGCAGTTTCGTTTAGGGGCACTATTCCGGCAATTCTTTTGAAACAGATCGCGCCGACTGTAAAGGTGAATGCCTTTATCAGTCGTCTTGGGCTGTACGGCTACAATTACAGCAACATCACCGCCGATGGCGTTCTTGGGCGGCAAAAAGTTTGACGGCAAGATTCTGGTAGACGATCCTAACCTCGCGCATGACCTTTGATGGCTCGGCCGACCTGAGCGGCAAGGAGCCGGTCATCCGGGCAAAGACCCATTTGCTGCAAAGTAATCTGCAGGCACTGCATCTGACGCCAGAGCCGATTGAGGCCTCTGCTGACTTTGATGTGGATGCCACCGGCAATACCATTGATGATTTTCTGGGCAAGGCACTGCTGCATAATATTGATGTTACGCGCGGCGGGCCACAGGCTGGATGTGGACTCTATAAGCCTGGAATCTGCAATCGGCACGGGACGGACGGAAAACAGCTGCTGGTAGAAAGCAATGATTTCTCGGCAATAGTAGAGGGCAATATCAGCTTTCTCAGCTGCCTTATTCCGTGCAATATTTTATTGGGCAATACCTGCCATCGTACATCCCGCCACCAAAGGGCTCTGCAGCTGATCAGAACCTGACCTTTTCTATCACAACAAAAGATATCGACTCACTACTGCTCGGTTCTGGCACCCACTGTAAAGGGCTTTAATAACAGCTACGGTTTCCGGCGTCGCTCAATACGGGCTTGCAGCAGCTCACGCTCAATGCGAAAGTGCCATACGGCGTCGATTGGCAATGTCGCATTGCGGGCCTGACGCTGAAAGGCGACGGCGACTTCAGCCGCATGAAGCTATCCGGCGATGCAGCAGAAGTAATTGTCGGCGATTCGCTGCTGCGGCTTTCGGTGAACCTTGGCACAACGGTGGCTGACGACTCTATTGGATTCAATATCACTACCTCTTCGCCCGGCGCTTACGGCACCGCCACGCTTAATGGCGCAGCGGTTGCACGAGGCGATTCCATTGTATTGAGCATGGCGCCGTCGGAGTTTTTCCTCAATCAGACCCGTTGGGAAGTGAACGGCGGCAGCCAGGTTGTTTATCGCACCAACTATCTCTCGGTGCGCGATCTTTTCCTGCGTTCCGGCCTGCAGCAGATAGGCGTGCAGCAGGAAGATGAGACGCGGGCAGCAGGCGCTGGTGGTCAGCGCCGCTAACATCGACCTTGCACAGCTTAGCGGCCTTGCCAATCTTCCCGGCTATGCGCCGGATGGCCGGGTGAATGGCACCATCCGCGTCACCGATCTGTTCCGGAAGCCATCTGCCGCGGCTTCATTGCGCGCTTCGGGCGTAAAGCTCGGGCGCAGATACAATTGGCGATATTGTAATTATCGGCGCATATAATGGTCCGAAAGGCATTGTTTCTCTTAGAAAGCGGCAGCGGAATTTTCCGTGGCGATTCTTCTATTACCACAGATGGCACCGTCTCCTTTGACAGCACCAGCAATCAGCGCCTGAACGGATCATATCAGGCTTAATAATGCACCGCTTTCTTGGCTGAACCCGGTGTTGGCAGGCTATGTGAGCCGGCTGAGCGGCACTGCGAATGGCGAAGTAAAGATTGGCGGTACGGGCCGTGCGCCGGATGTGGATGGCAGCATTACACTTGACAAGGCAGCACTGCGCGTAGATTATCTCGGCACTTACTATACCATTCCGTCGGCAACTATCGGCATTGTCGAACACCGAGATTGTTTTCAATGCTATTCCGCTACGCGATGTGTATGACAATAAGGCTACGCTTACCGGGCAAGATTACGCATGAGCGCTTCACGGATTTCCGCCTCGGGCTGAATATGAAGAGCGATGAGTTTGAAGTGCTGAATCTGCAGGATTATGAGAACTCAGCTTTTTTACGGCCACCTTGTTGCCAATGTAAAATCGCTTTCTGTGAGCGGGCCGATTGATGATGTGCGGATGAATATTCGTTGCCGAGCCGGCAGATATCTCTCACCTGTACCTGCCGATTGCTACCGGCGGCGATGTAGGCACCTATACTTATGTCACCTTTAAGAAATATGGCGAGGAGCAGGTTATTCCGACCGGGCCGACAAGCAAGCTGACGATAAATATTGACGCCATTATTAATCCACTTGCGGAAATCACGCTCATTCTTGACCCAACGACCGGCGATGCCATCAATGCGCGCGGTACCGGCAATCTGCGGCTGGAAGTGCCTGCCGGCGGCGACTTGCGGATGTACGGCAATTTCAAGATTGAGGAAGGCGACTATACATTTACCTTCCGGCAGCTTTTCTTCAAGCGGCAGTTTATGCTGGCGTCAGGCAGCAGCGTGCACTTCAGCGGGCCGATGGCGCAGACTACAATGGATGTGGAGGCAACCTACCGTACGCGCGCCAGCCTGTACGATCTGCTAACCGAACAGGAAAAGAACGGCGTCCTTCATTCCTGCAAATGAAATGGCGGATATCAAGCGGCAGCAGGATGTGGATGTGCTGCTCACCATGCGGCGCAACATTCTGCACCCCGATCTTACGTTTAAGCTGGCGCTGCCGGAAAAGCGTTCCGTCGGCACTTATGCCTACACCAAGTTTGAACGGCTGAATGCAAATGAGCGCGACCTGTTCAACCAGGTAGCTTCGCTGCTGCTGATTGGCTATTTTATCCCGCCGGAAGGCCTGGGTGGCGGTACGGCCGCTAGCCGGCGCGATCAATAACCTGAGCGAGATTCTAAGCACCAATACCAGCGCGCAGCTTACCAATATTGTCAATAAGCTGCTTGGCGATCCGAAGCTGTCTGTGGACCTGAAGTACAAGAACTACAACGTATCGGATAATGCACTTGGCGGGTCCACTCAACCGGAATGAAGTAAAGCTTGGTCTGCGCAAAAACCTGCTTAATGACCGCCTGATGCTGGAAGTAGGCAGCTCCTATGATTGGGGACGGCCAGTGAGCACTGCGGCTACTTCTTCCAACTTCAATCTGCTGAACGATTTCCGCATCCAATACTCCTTAGCAAGGATGGCCGGCTGCGCCTGAATGGCTTCCGGACAACGGACTATGATGTACTAACGACGGCGAACAACGGCAATATTACCCGTTCCGGCATCGGCCTTTCCTGGCGGAAGACCTTTGACTCTTTTACGGAATTTCTGCACTCAGCACAAGTATCTATGCGCGGCAGCAAAAGCGGATAATGGAAGAACAGCAGAAAGTAGACAGCACTACATTAAGAAGACGATTGGGACAGAATGATCAGCGGACGATTGATGCTGCAAAATATCCTTCCAGCAGCGCCGCAATCGCGTCCCAGCCAAAGCGTTCCTGCATTACGTGAAACGCCTTTCATTCCAGTCGCTCGGCGCAAGGCCTCATTGTTCAGCAATTCAATTACTGATTGCGCGAAAGCTTCGGGCGCCGTCTGCATAAATGCGCCTTCACCCTGCGCTATGCCCAGCCCGGCAAAACCAATATTGGAGCATACAACCGGAATGCCCATGGCCATTGCTTCCAGCACTTTGTTCTGCGTGCCCGCGCCGAAACGGAGCGGTGCCACCACAACGCTTGCCTCATTGTACTTTGCGGCAAGGTCTTTAATAAAGCCGGTTACTTCTACGCCGTTCCCGCAAGCGCGCGTACTGCCTCCACCGGTCGCTGACCGGCTATCACGAACCGCACATGCGGGATGTGCTGCGCGGATGATGGCAAGATTTCGTGACACGAAATACTGACACAGCATCAACATTCGGCGCATAATCCATATTGCCGGTAAAGAGTAAGGTTTGGTCGTGGCCGTAATCATGATTCCGAGGGATAGAATGTGTCCAGATCAACACCGTTCGGGAGCAGGCGCAGATTGGTAGCGCTGTGTGTCTTGCTGCAGGTATTCCAGATCTTCCTGCGAGCAGGTGAGCGCCAGATTATACTGCTTCATTACCGGCTCATACCGCAGCACTCGCCTGCCCTCTTCCATTGCTCAAATGCCTTTTGCAAAAAGCCTCTGTCTACTTGCTTTGCGCCGCTGCCAGTAAAGCGAGAAGGCGTCCGGCAGGTCGAGGATGCGGGGGATGTTTTGCGTCTTCGGCGAGGTACGGCGCCATGCGCAGGTGCTGCACGTGCACGGCATCATAGCGGTGCTTCGCAAGCAGCTCTTTCAGCTTCCGCCGCATGGCGGCATCCTGAAAGTAGAGCACCTGAACCGGCTTAGCATCCCAGGCAGCCGCAAGGCAATGCAATGCCGACTTCCAGCCAGGCAAGGCTACGAGGTGAACTTCCTTAAAAATTGTTTCCAGCTTTTCCCGCGATGCAAAGTCTTCCGCGCTTTGCGCAAAGGTGAGCAGATGCAGCTCGTGCCCTTTTGCCGCAAGCCGCTTGGCAAGATGATAAATCTTCAGCTTATCGCCGCGATAGGGCGGGTACGGCGTACGGTTGGCGAGAAAAAGGAGCTTCAAGATTTAGTTGAGTCGTTGAATCGTTGCGTCGTTGGAATCGTCTTAACGCTGTAACGACTCAACGACTTAACGCTATTTCATGATTTCATGGCCCAGCTTGTCCCGCTTGGTTTGCAGGTAGCAGTCATTGTATGGATTGGCTGGCACCTCAATCGGCACCGTTTCCACAATCTCAATTCCATATCCTACAGGCCGGCGCGCTTGCGCGGGTTGTTGCTCATTAGTCGCAGTTTCGTGGCGTTCAGGTGGCGGAGAATCTGCGCGCCAACGCCATAATCGCGCTGGTCGTTCTTGAAGCCAAGCGCAAGGTTTGCTTCTACGGTATCCGCGCCTTCTTCCTGGAGCTTATAGGCCTTGAGCTTATTGAGCAGACCGATGCCGCGGCCTTCCTGGTTCATGTAAAGGATAAGGCCCTTGCCTTCAGCCTCCACCATTTCCATGGCGTGCGTCAGCTGCTCGCCGCAATCGCAGCGCAGGGAATGCAGAATATCGCCCGTGAAGCAGGAGGAGTGAACGCGCACCAGAATCGGCTCGTCCTTCTTCCAGGTGCCTTTTATGAGCGCAAGGTGGTGCTCGCCCGTATTGGTCTGCCGGAAAGCCACCAGCTCAAAATCGCCGTGCTTCGTGGGCATCTGCACCCGCACTTCTTCCTCAATCAGGCTTTCCGTCTGCAGGCGGTAGGCAATAAGGTCTTTGATGGAAATGATTTTCAGATCAAACTGCTTCGCAATCTCGAAAAGCTGCGGCAGGCGGGCCATGGTGCCGTCGTCGTTCATGATCTCTACGAGCACGCCCGCAGGCTCAAAGCCAGCAAGGCGGGCGAGATCAACCGTAGCCTCGGTATGGCCCGAGCGGCGCAGCACGCCTTCACTCCGTGCGCGTAGCGGAAAGATATGGCCGGGACGGCCCAGGTCTTCGGGCTTTGTATCCGGGTCAATCAGCGCCTGCACGGTCTTGGAGCGGTCGGAGGCGGAAATACCTGTTGTGCAGCCATGACCGATCAGGTCGACGGATACGGTAAAAGGCGTCTGGTGCAGCACGGTATTATTCTCCACCATCAGCTTCAGATTCAGCTCATCGCAGCGCTCCTCAGTGATAGGCGCGCAGATGAGGCCACGCCCATGCTTGCTCATGAAGTTGATGACTTCCGGCGTCACATTCCGCGCGGCGGTTATGAAGTCGCCTTCATTCTCACGGTCTTCGTCGTCCACCACAATTACCAGCTTGCCGGCGCGGATATCGTCCAGCGCGGCTTCTATTTTATCCAGCATAATAGGGCAAAGGTCGGGTGTTTGGTTGAACGGGTTGAGAAGTTAAACAGCTTGAACCGTTGATAGGGCTATCGGCTTATCAAGGCTTCAACAGCAGTAGTCACCTTTTCCATAATCGCCGCCGCATCATAGCGCTCCCTGATAAGCTCCTGCGCAGCGGCGGTAATGGCTGCCACCTTTTCAGCATGCGACGTGGCCCAAGCTATGAGGTGGGCAAAGTCATGGGCGCTATTGGCGCTAAGGTAGTGCATGTCTGGCTGCGCGTCTATACCCTGCATACCCACATCCGTGCTTATCACCAGTTTTCCCGCCGCCATGGCTTCCAGAATTTTCACCCGGATGCCGCCGCCGGAGCGGATAGGAACCACCAATACGTCCTTGTCGGCAATAAAGGCTTCAGCATCAACTACCTCTCCGGCGCAAAAAACGCCTTCCGGCAACCCTTTTTGGAAAGCCTCGGGCATGGCGCGGCCAGCAAAATGAAATTCAACCTCCGGCGCCCACTTATGCAGCTTCGGCCAGACATCATCCAAAAACCAGCGAACGCCTTCCGCATTCGGCAGCCAGTCCATCGCGCCGATGTGGTATGCGTTGATTTTACGATTAACTGAATATGGCTTCATAGCCCCTGCCTTCACCGAAGGCGGCGCAAAGGGCGCAACAACCATTGGTGTATGTATGGCTGCCTCGCGCACAGCAGTAGCGTCGGCTTTTGTAATTGGCAATAATAAGTCCACCGACCGCCAGAGCTGCTGCTCATAATGCGTCAGACGTTTGGCCAGGGTTTTCAGGTAAGCTTTCTTCGGACCGGCCGATTCTGCTGCTAATCGCTTCCAAATCTGGCCTTCCACATTGTGCATCCTGTAAATTTCTACCACGCCGGCCTTGCGGATAAGTGGGAGATAAGTAGCCAGGAATGGGCTTTCTAACTGAACGGCATCTGGCTTCACTGCCGCCAGCAAGTCTTGAAGCTTTTCCGCAAAAGCGGCGCTGCGAAACCTCCCCACATGCTCGGGCTCACTGCTCAAAAGCAGGTTTTTCAGAATGCCCGCCGTACTCACGCTATTATCAACATCAACCGTATAAAAACCGGCGATGTCGGTGTAGAGCCCGGCCAGGCCTTCTTTGGAAACCGGGTGTCGGCTCGTGTTCATCGCCAGCAGGTGTACCTGCCAGCCTGCCGTTGCATAGCCACGTATCATGGCGTCCATCGCCAGTGCGCCGCCGTCGCGGAGCGGGTATGGAATGCGGTTGGTAATCAAAAGAATTGAGCGGGGCACGATGCTGTAAAAATAGGCGGGCAGGATGGGCTATTTTTACGCCTCGTGCCCGCGCTCTCCAAATCCATCCTATTTCTTGGCTCCAAGCCCATCGGTTACCAATGCCTCGCGCACCTGATTTCGGTGCAGGAGGAACTGAATGTGGAGGTGGCCGGCATCCTTACGCAGGCGCGCAAAGAATTCAGCGGCGTGAATGACCTGGCAACCCTAGCGACTGCGCACGGCATTCCTGTTTTTCCTTCTTTGGAAGCATTGCCCGATTGCGACATCATCTATTCCGTCCAATATCATGAAATTCTCCGTCAGCCGCATATAGATAGAGCGCGGCAAATCGCCCTTAACCTGCACATGGCGCCGCTGCCGGAATATCGTGGCTCTAATCAGTTTTCCTTTGCCATTCTGGAGGGCAAGGCAGAATTTGGCACCACCATCCACCGGATAGACACGCGCATTGACCACGGTGAGATTCTTTTTGAAAAGCGTTTCCCTGTTCCGCCCGATTGCTGGATTAATGAGTTGTATGATCTGACTGAAAAGGCTTCGCTGGAATTGTTCAAGGAAACACTGCCGCAAATTGTTGCCGGAAATTACAAGCTGACCCCCCAGCAGTCATTTGAAGACTCGCGAGGCACTTCCCTGCACTTCCGCAACGAAATGGCGACGCTCAAACAGATTGACCTGTCCTGGGATGCCGACAAGATAGCCCGACACATCCGCGCCACTTGTATGCCGGGTTTTGAGCCGCCCTACGCCATAGTTGGCGACCGGAAAGTTTACTTCACGCCCCAGCAAGATGAGCCGGCCTAAGCGCATCGTCCTCACGGTCACTTCAGATCCCGCCTATGACCAGCGGATGATTCGCATCTGCACATCACTGCAGGCTGCCGGATATGATGTCCTGCTCATTGGGCGGCTGCGGCCTAATAGTAAAGAATTACCGGCACGACCGTTCCGCCAGCGCCGTATTCGCCAGCGCATTGACCGCGGAAAGCTGTTTTATGCGCTCTATAATCTGAAGCTGTTTTTCACACTGATCTTCGTTAAAGCTGATTGCTTTTGCGCTATAGATCTGGACACCATTCTGCCGGTGTTCTACGCGTCGCGCATCCGCCGCAAGCCGCGTGTTTATGATGCACACGAGCTATTTACAGAAATGGAAGAAGTGGTGACGCGCTCGGCTACGCATAAGATGTGGCTGGCTATTGAGCGGCATACTGTCCCGTACTTCCCGCACGGCTATACGGTAAATGAAAGCTACGTGCGCGAATACGAGCGCATGTATGGCGTGCGCTACGCAATTGTGCGCAATGCTACGGTGCTGCGTCCGCTAACCATTCCGCCAAAAGTGGAAAAGATTATTCTTTATCAGGGTGCTGTTAATCACGGTCGCTGCTTTCCGGAATTGATAGCCGCCATGCAAGAAATAGATGCGAAACTCGTCATTTGCGGCGAAGGCAATTTCTATACGGAAGCGCAGGCACTGGTCAGCGATCTTAGGCTTGAAGAAAAGGTCGTTTTCAAAGGCTACGTAAAGCCCGAAGAATTGCGCAGCTATACGCTGGGCGCGTATGTCGGCATTACGCTGTTTGTAGCCACCAGCCTGAGCAACGAGCTCAGCCTCGCCAACCGGTTCTTTGACTACATGCACGCAGGCGTGCCGCAGCTCGCCATGAATTACCCGGAATATGCAACAGTGAACGAACAATATGAAGTGGCCAGCCTGCTTGATGTGGTCACGCCTCAGACAGTAGCTGCAGCACTGAATAAGCTGCTGCGCGACGAAGCGTATTACGCCCGCCTGCAGTGTGAATGCCTGAAAGCCCGGGAAGTATATTGCTGGCAGCGCGAGGAGGAGCGGTTGCTGGACGTTTATCAGAAAATATTTAGCCGGTAAGCTATGCAGCCGACATTCTCCGTCATCATTCCGGCCTACAATGCTGCCGCTACGATTGTGGCCTCGGTGCGGAGCTGTCTGGAGCAGACGGAACCGCCGGCGGAAGTGATTGTGGTGAACGATGGCAGCACAGACAAAACAGAACTGTTATTACGCGAAACTTTCGGAGATGCCGTTCGCATTGTTTCTCTTGAAAATAATAGCGGCCCTTCTGCAGCGCGCAACTTTGGTATTGCGGCGGCTATCGGCTCGCACATCGCCTTTCAGGATGCGGATGATCTTTGGCACCGGGAGAAACTGGCGTCAGTTGCCAAAATCCTTACATCGCAGCCGGACATCAACTTTCTTTTCCATCCCTATACGCTTCGAAACATAGATTTTCCGGTGGATGAATCGATGCTCCAACCCGAGCGCTTCCCGATGTGGAAGCTGCTGCTGAGCAATCCTATCGGTACGCCCTGTGTAGTAATGCGCCGTGACAATGGACTGCGCTTTGAGGAGCGGCTGCGGCACATGGAAGATTACGAGCTTTTCCTGCGCGAAGCCGCTAAGCATGGCGTATGGCGTATCGCCGCACCATTCACACAGCTTGGCCGACCTATACTAGCGGCAGGAGGGCAAAGCAGCAACCGTTGGAAAATGCGGCGGGGAGAAATTAAAGCCTGGCTAATATTTGCTCGCTGGCGCCCGCAATACTATTCTGTTGTGCTGCCGCTTATTCTTTTCGCGCTGGCCAAGCATCTGGCAAAATCTTTCCTTCCGCCACGAACGAATTATTGAGGCACTTACCATGCGGTATTGAGTCAAATCCTCAAAATCCCGGTTCAGCTATTCGTACCTTTAAATCCAGATGTCCCAGTACCTCGTCAGCGCTCGTAAATACCGCCCACAGACCTTTGAAACGGTTGTAGGGCAAGAGCATATTACCACAACGCTTAAGAACGCAATCCGCACGGAGCATCTGGCGCATGCTTTCCTTTTTTGCGGCCCTCGCGGCGTAGGAAAGACGACCTGCGCCCGTATTCTGGCGAAGACAATTAATTGCGAGAACCTGACGCCCGACATAGAAGCCTGCGGTGAATGCGCATCTTGCAGGGCTTTTCAGGAAAACACTTCCTTCAACATCTTTGAGCTGGATGCCGCCTCAAATAATTCGGTGGATGATATCCGCGAGCTGGTCAACGGCGTTCGTTTTGCGCCGCAGCAGGGCCGCTACAAGATTTACATCATTGATGAGGTGCACATGCTCAGCGCCGCAGCCTTCAACGCCTTTCTAAAAACCCTGGAAGAGCCGCCGCCATACGCCATCTTCATCCTTGCTACTACAGAGAAGCATAAGATCCTCCCCACTATTCTCAGCCGCTGCCAGATTTTTGACTTTAAAAGAATCACAACGGCGGATACCGTGCGCCACTTGCAAGGCATTGCCAAAAAAGAAGGGCTGCAGGCAGAGGAAGCCGCGCTGCATGTCATCTCCCAAAAGAGCGAGGGTTGTATGCGTGATTCGCTTTCCATGCTGGACAGGATTGCATCCTTCACTGGCGGCGGTATTACCTACGAGGCTACGATGGAGCACCTGGCGATGCTGGATGCAAATTTCTACTTCCGTCTTACTGATGCGATGCTGTCGCAGGATGTGAGTACGGCCTTGCTGCAACTGGATGAGGTATTGGACAAAGGCTTTGAAGGAAATGTAGTGCTGCAAGGCCTCGCCGAGCATTTTCGCAATCTGCTGCTCTGCAAAGACAGCCGCATGGCTAAGCTGCTGGATGTGCCGGACGTGCATCGCCGTCAATACTTTGACAAGGCCGCGCAGGCCCCACCGTCCTTCGTGCTTTCCGCGCTGAACGTGCTCAACGAAAGCGAGCTGCATTACAAGGAAGCAACCAACAAGCGACTGCACACTGAGCTTTGCCTTATCCGGCTTTGCTACCTGTTACAGGCTACCGGCGCTGCGCCCGCAGGAAGTGAAGCGCTAAAAAAAAACACTGATGAGCCTGCCTTAATTGAAGCGCGTCAACCCATACCTTCCGTTATTCCGCAGCACATCACAAAGGCGCTGGCGCCTTCGCCCGCGCAAATGTTTTCGCTGCCTGTTGACACACCGGAAGAGATTGCCGCGGCTAATGAGCCGGAAGCTATTCCATCTCAGGTAGAAGAGCCGGTGGTTCTGCAGGCTGCGCCGCCAATGCTCGTCCCGCAGCCAGCTGCAGCGGGGCCTAAGCCCGAAGGCCGCCGAGTCTCCGCATCTTTCCTGAAAGATCTGGACAGTGAGCTAGAAAAAGTAAGCGCTAAAAAGGAAGCAGCGAAAGCGCTTTGTCAGGAGGATGCCGAGCATATGTTCAATGCATTCCGCAACAAGGCTCAGGCAGATAACCGGTCTTCCGTTTACGCACAGCTATTGCAGATGCAGGCGGAATGCATTGCGGAAGATGAAGTGCGCGTGATCTCACCAACACAAATGGCTGACTCATACGCGCAGAACCTGCGCAACGAGCTCATAGAATTCTTCAGCAAGGAGGCCGATCGGAACGTTCGGATCACCACGGAATTGCGTGAGGATGAGACCGCCCTTGCAGCCCAGCCACAGGTGCTTTCCAAACAGGAAATGTATGAGGCAATGGCTACAAAAAATCCGCTGGTTGCAGAGTTGCGGGAAGGGCTGAACCTGCAGTTGGACTTTTAGAAGTATACTGTTCCCTATTCTACTTCATGCGCCAGGTCTGCGTAGATAAATTCCTGCGTGACTGTTTCATCGCCTGAAGCTGCGCCATTGCGCTTCCGGCTGCCCGGTTCCAGGCGGACGCACTTGTGCGGATACTCGCGCGCTTCGCGATAAATGAGGTTTCGGATGAAATCATTGTCCTGCATCGGCTCTATGGCATCGCGAAACATGGACAGGTCATAGATGTCGGTGTGGGATGAGAAGTAACCCATGCCCTTAAAGATGCCTTCCTCAACCAAGATGCAGCTCTGCTCGTCGTGTGTCGCGCCCTACGTCCACCAGCACCAGTGTGGGCAGGCTCTTCGCAATCCACGTCTGCGCTTCCTTCACGCGGTTGTTGTAATACTTAGGGCCGCCCGGCTCGCAGCATTGGCCGGTGCAGCCTTCGGCATAATTCCCGTTTACGCAATCGGCCCCCTTTGCAAGATTGCACAGCCGCGGGCAAAGCTCAAATTCAGTAATCAGCCTCCGCAGCCACTCCTGGCCTTCATGGATGGTATTGAAGGTATAAAGCGGCTTCAGCTGTTGTTTGTGCGCATCCAGGGCGAGCCGCATATATCCTTGCTGGTCTTCGTAAGCGTACAAGGCAAATTTCGGATGATAACCGCGCTGGCTGCGGTTATGGATAGGCCACAGCCGCCGGATTTCTACGCTCTCCAGAATCTGCGCCATCAGATCCGTAGCGGTGGGATGATGCGAGATACGATGAATATCGCGTAGAAAATCGGCCTTTTGGCGGCTGCTTTTATTATTGGCAAAATGACTCTTGACGCGCTTCTGCAGGTTAATGGCTTTGCCTACATAAATGACTTTGCCTTTCGCATCGTAGAAATAATAAACACCTGGCGTCTGCGGCAGCGTGTCTACCTGCTCTACCGGTACATTAGGCGGCAGGTAGCTTTCCTTGTTGCGCCCCTTCAGCATTTGCGACATGTGGCCGCCTTCATCCGTGGCATGAAGCTGCATAAAAAGCAGCGCTGTCGCATGCGCATCGCCCATAGCGCGGTGATGGTCATTGTGCGCAATGCCGAGCGTGTGGCAAAGGCGGCCTAAGCCATATTTGCCCAAGCCGGGCTTAATCTTCCGCGCAAGGCGCACCGTGCAGAGCTTCCGGGCGTGCAGCGAATAGCCGCATTGCTCCAGATGATGCTTGACGAAGGAGTAGTCGAAGTTGACATTGTGCGCTACAAAGATCTTATCCTGCAGCAGAGAATGCACCTGCTCCGCAACCTCGGGAAAAGAAGGCGCGCCTGCCACCATATCCGGCGTAATGCCGGTCAGCTGCTGGATGAAATGCGGAATGGCCCGATGCGGATTGATGAGCGATTCCCATTTGTCAAGAATCTCCACGCCATCTGTAATGATAATAGCTATTTCGGTAATGCCCGCGCCTGCGGCATAGCTTCCGGTGGTTTCAATATCTACGACGGCGTACAACACTTACCGGGGAATTTCGGATTTCAGAATGCGGGTTTCGGATAGAAGAGCGATTGCAAATTGCCTGCTGCAAATTGCGCATTACTCGATCAGGTAGCCATTTTCCTCAGCGATGGCGCCGGCGCTCCAGTTCATGCTGTCTATGCCGGAAATGCCTTCTATAGAACCGGAAATCTGGAGTGAGTTTTTGATAATCATGTCCAGCATTTTCTCCTTCTTCTTCCAGTTCTTCTCAAAGTCGTCGCGCTCCTTTTGCAATTGCCCGCGGAAAGACTGGAAGGATTCACGCATCGTATTCCAAGGCGCCATGAATTCGGAAGACGTCAGATAATCGTACAGCGCTACCATCTTGTCACCCTTGTTCTCCTGGCTTTTGCGCGCTTCGTGCAGCTTCAGGATGGCTGCCGCAGCACGCTCACCAGACTCTTTACTTCCGCGAAGGAGCAGATGTAGACGCCCTGCCGCTCGCCGAACCTGTCCATGTCCTTCGGAAAAACCTGCGTGACGATGACCGCAATTTCCGCCTTGCAACCCATCATATCGGCCTTAAGCTTGTCAATCCAGTCGCCGCCAAAGCTTTGGGTTCGCTTGCTTTCAAAAATGATGCAGCCGCATTCCTGCCCGAAGGCATTGCGCACCGTCAGGATGCAGTCCGCACCGCGGATGCCTTTACCAACTTCCTTCACGCTATCATAAGGGAAGGCTGCGCGCAGGAGCTTCTTCCAGCGCCAACTCCTGTACCTCGCCCTGAAGCTGCATGGAGCCCTGCTCAGCCTTGCGCTTCATTTCTTCAATCAGCTTTTTCTGGTCTTCCAGTTGCTTCTCATACTCCTTCATGCGCATGGCGCTCTCTTCCTCGCGCAGCTTAAAGCGTTCTTCCTCGCCTTTGCGCAACTCGTCCTGCAGGCGGGCACGCTCGGCGGTAATGGCCTTTTGCTTTTCCAGCTCCAATTCTTCTTCACGCTTGCGGAAGCCTTCCTCTTTCCGTAAAAATTCCAGCTCTTTGCGCTGCGATTCTTTGAGCTGCTCCTGCGAACGCTGCTTTCTCTTCTTCCAGAAAGCGCAGCTTGGCGCCAAAGGAGTGCGCTGTCTGCTCCTCTATTTCCTTTTTGAGACGCTCCGTAGTCTTCGCGCACTCTTCGTCCACTTTCTTTTTTACCTCTGCGTCCTGCGCGCGGCGCGGGCTGCTCCAGCTTGCTGAAGCTTGCTGCTGCAGCTCAGCTTTCCTTTTGCGGAATTTATCTTCTGCTCCTGCTTCTTTTTCTGCTCCGCCCATTTCTGGTTGAACTCGGCGCGAATTTCTCGCGGATGCTCTGCTCCATAGCTGCAGGAAACCTCAAACTCGTGCGGGCAGGAAGGGCAGGA
Organism: uncultured Bacteroidota bacterium; assembly: GCA_963782125.1. Classification (GTDB taxonomy): domain Bacteria; phylum Bacteroidota; class Bacteroidia; order Chitinophagales; family Chitinophagaceae; genus UBA1952. Next base: position 341,504 of record CAWAID010000004.1, on the reverse strand, counting down.
TATGGTGGATGTATTCGGAGCAGTATTTATCGGCATACGCGGCAATATCGGGTGTCACTCGGGATAAAGCTTCAAATTTAAGACAGGCCGGGCACAGTATCGGGATCTGAATGGGAGGAATACGCGTGTAGCTTCATACATAAAGCCGCAAAGCCGCTTAATTTTACCCGCGCCTCGCGCCCCACGGAATGAGCCGGACGCTATACTTCTTTCTTTTCATAACGCTGCTCTGTGTCCATGCCGCTGCTCAGGAGGTTCCCGGAGTGGCCCGCCGTGCCTATCAGGCGGCGCAGGAAGCGGCCTCGCAACGTGACTGGGAAAAGTGCTGAGCGCCGTATTCTTAAAGCCATTAAGGAGTATCCGCCTTATACCGAGGCCTATGTCACCTACGCCGACTGGCTGCTGCGGCGGCATCAGTACCGGGCAGCGGCAGCTATCCTTCAGGATGCGGAGATCCATTGCCCTTTCGGGCGAAAGATTTTTCAGAAGCAAATTGCTACCAGCCTTCTGTACAGTGGCTATATATCTGAGGCACGCAAGCGCATTCCCGTTAATACAAGGGATTCCTTTTGGAAAGCCCTTGACGAACAGGCTGTTTTTGCGGTTGAAACCCGGCGTAACCGGGATTCCGGCGTTGTGCAGCCTGTTGGCCCGCTGTGGGGGATTAATACCGGCGATCCTGAAATGTTCCCGTCAATATCCGCTGATGGCAAGACATTCTACTTTACCCGCCGCGTGAACGGACAGGATGAAGATTTTTTTTACGCAAAGCCAGACACTTGCGGCGGTTGGCAAAGCGCCCGAAACATGGGCTCGCCGCCCAATACGCTGCAGCAGGAAGGCGCTCAATCCATATCTGCAGACGGCCACTATCTCTTCTTCATGCGCTGTGACAACCGCAGTATTTCCGGCTGGGACCAAGGCGGCTGCGACTTGTATATGGCTTACCGCGCAGATTCGGTCTGGAGCATTCCGCAGAGCTTCGGCGCTACCATCAACACGCCCGGCTTTGAAGGTATGCCCTGCCTTTCTTCAGATAACAGGGAGCTATACTTCGCATCTGATCGCGAAGGCGGCTATGGCGGGCTGGACATCTGGTCGTCGCGCTTTGAACACGGGCTTTGGCAGGCGCCACGCAACCTTGGGCCGGGCGTCAATACAAAAGGGGATGAGACGGCCCCTTTCCTGTATGCCGACAATGCCACGCTCTTTTTTGCCTCTACAGGCCGGCCAGGCATGGGCGGCTCAGATCTCTTTACAACCCACAAGTCAGACGATACTACGTGGGCAGAGGCAGTAAACCTGGGCATACCTGTAAATACCCCTTTTGACGAGGTTTCGCTATCGTTGAATGCCGCCGGCGATACGGCCTACTTCGCGTCTGACAGAGATAGCCTTGCAGGAAATTTTGACCTCTATCAGTGTCCGCTGAGAAGCAGCTTCCGGCCTGCGCAGGTGGCTTACCTGTCTGGCTATGTGTATGACAGCATCGGACAAGGGCGGCTTAATTACGCCAATACTTATATCAGCGACGCCGCCAGCGGAAAAGACCTCTACCAGGTGCAAAGCAATCGCGGTGACGGCTCTTATACCATCGCGCTGCCTGTGGGCCACAGTTATCATTTTCTCACCGACCGCATTGGCTATCAAAGCATCACAGACTCGCTTACAGTAAGTGATACGATGGCCGGCAAGACGCTGACGCGCAATTTTTCATTGCTGCCATTTGACTACCAAAAACCACTAACAGACACCCTGATTACCACACTTTACTTTGCCAAAAGCAGCACGATCCTTTCTGATACCGGCAAGCTACGCCTGGAAGCAGCCCTTGCTCCCTATAAAGGCATGGCGGGCATTCTCATATTAGTGAACGGCTATACGGACAATTCGGGGACGCCACTGCTCAATGAGCAGCTTTCTTACAACCGTGCTGGTGTGGTAGCGGCTATGGTCAAGGCAAGTGGGTTTGCAGCTGAGGCGGTGCAGCCGCAAGGCTGGGGTGAGGCCAATCCACGGGCTGACAATGACACGGATGAGCACCGGGACCTGAACCGTCGTGTGGAGATTGTGGTGCGACAATAGCTCACACTTCAAAATCCCAAGGCAAGTCATCCAGCTTTTGCGCTTCACACCATCGGATCATGCCCGTATAGCGCAGCTTGCCAGCCGCCATCTCTGCAACCCGCTTCTGGACACTCTTTTTCAGCTTGTCGTTGACTGCGCCTGTCTCAAGCACATACCGGAAAGTCATGTACGTAGCATAATGCCGGTACCGCTCATCACGTAATTCCTGACGGTTGATGCCAAACAGCTTCTCGCAGGCTTCCACTACCGGCTTGGCAGCAGGTTTCGTCGGAATGACCAGCACTTCCTTCGTCTCCGGAATAGGGCGATAAGCCAGATATTCGGATGGATCCTGAAAGTACGGATGAATGAGCAGCGCCATTTCCGCCTTGAGCGCATCGGTAAAGCTTTTCATGGGCATTCCGTCGGCGTCTTTCAGCGCATCTACGGTCATAGCCTTCGCTGCTGCCTTTTGCTGCGCGGCCGTCATTCCTTTCTTTACCGCAGGCTCCGGCAGTGGCTTGCCTTTGGCGCCCAGCAGAAACTCATCCCGCTTAAATCGCTGGTTACAAATCGTGCAGGCCGGCAGATAATTCTCATAGCAGTAGGCAAGCCACCAGTACTTACTCTTGGGGCGAAAGTGCTCTACATCACCATAAGCCACCACACTGGTTGGCGATTCGCAATAGGCGCATTTGCCGCCGGTTTCAAGTAGCAGCTGGTCTTTTGCTTTATCCCAAACTGAAGACTTCCACACGTCCGAAGTCGCCTTTCCCGCGTCAAAATCACCGGCCAGCTTGCTCTTAATCAGCGCCAAATTGTTGGCAATGCGTTTATCGCCGTAAAAATCCGCCGGTACGGCGTTGGCGGTACGGATGCGGTTGAGGGCTATCATACGTCGAGCGGTTGATCGGTTTGAGCGGATGAAGTTTGGAGCGCAGCATTTATCTGCTGCAGCAGGGCAAGGTCAGCTGCGTCTGTGCTGCTATTGCTGCGCGTATTGATCACAATGCCTGCCGGAGTAGCCTCACTGCCAGACCCACCTGCGGGGCCTGACATCATTCCGGCGGTTGGCACCGGCTGAATGCTTTCGCCTCCGGCGCCGCGCTTTTCGCTCAGTATCGCGGTTCGGATCTCCGCTTTGGCCGTTTCCACTTTCAAAGACTCATCTGTTTCCAATCCGAATATCGGGCTCATTAACAGCTGATGGAGCAGCAGCGCCGATGGCTCACCGGCAAAGGGTACCAGTGTCACCTTGTTAGCCTCATCGCGGCGCAAGGCGTATAGCTCATCCCGCCCGGCCTGCTGGGCGGTAAGCGGCGAATAGGTTGTGACAATTACCTGCATGTTGGGCAGCCCTTTGGTAAGAAAGGCGTGGATTTGCCGCTGCCAGGCCGGGTGCAGATGCACGTCTATCTCGTCAATCAGCAGCAGGCCGCAAGCCGCAAGGGGCGCTTTGTAGTCGCCAAAGGCGGTCGTAAGCTGATAAATAAGCTCGCTGACCCACGCAGCCGTCTGCCGGTAGCCATTGGATAGCAGGGCCAGCGGCAGCACGCCGTCCGGCGTATCAAACTGAAGGCTGCCGGATTTTGAAAAATTCTTCACCCGCACTTCTGCAGGAATAAAGTCATTCAGCCCGGTGAGCAGCGCATTGAGCCCCGCTTTTCCGCCGCGTTCTGTCAATTCCGCGGCCAGCTTATTGACTGGATAAAGCACCGCGTCGGCGCTGAACAGCGACTGCACGGCATCAAACCGCGCATCACGCTTACTGCGCGCTGCCGGGTGCGCCACCGGCATTGAGCCGTCTGCCGGAGCCGTATCCGGCTACAAAGTATTGCGCACTCTTGCTGCGTACGGATTCGTCAATAGAAGCCAGGCCCGCCCCCGCCCCTGCTGCCACTTGCGCTGCGGTTTGTCCACGCGTCAGGCGCAGGCGCAGCGTCTGCTCCACACCTTCCTGCGTTACGATGGCGGCTTCTATCTCCGCAAACCGTTTTTTCGTTTGGATGAAATTGTCGGGCAGGCCCGGAATGCTTTTCAGCGCGCTGCTGCCGGCAGTTATAAGCGCGATGGCCTGGAGCAGCGCATTGGTGCCGGCGCCGTTTTCACCCGCCAGAAGAGTGGTCTTGCGAACAGGCGTTGTACTGTCGCTGCCGGCGCTGAAGTCTATAAACAGATCATCATGGCACTTGAAGTTGGTGAGGCGGATGTTTTTCAGAAACATAGAACAGGCGTTTTTGCAGAGACAAAAGAGCAACAGATTTTTGAAGAATGCAAGTGTCGGGACAATTGGGAACACCTTTGTTGCACTTTCGGAAGGCTACAGCCTATTTTTGCCGCAATTCACATCTAAAACATCACCACAACATGAAAAAGTACGCGCTCCTCTTAGTAGCAGCTGCCATTGTCGGCTTCACATCTTCCTGCGGCAGCAATGAGAATAACGCCTCCAATGAGCAGATAGACTCTATGGCTAACTATCGCGCCGATACGATGGAAGCCGCGCTGAAGGCTCAGAACGATAGCCTGATTAATGCGATGGCTCAAATGCGCGCCGACAGCGCTATGCGTGCGGAGAACATGGCGAAAGGCGGCTCAAAAACCACAACAACTACCACTACAAAAACGGTGAGACCGACAAAGCCGGTTGAGACTCGCCATTCTACTCCCACTAACGTGAACGACCGTCCCGGTGGCAACGGTGCAAGTACAGACCAAAAGGGCCGGACAACAAATGACAATACGCCTAAGAATGTAAATGACCGCCCAGGAGGTAATTAACTGATTCAGAAAAAGAGAACGGGCCGCAACGATGCGGCCCGTTCTTTTTTACAAACGTCAGATCATTAAAGCTTAGTCGCAGTAGCGGTACAATTAATTGTTTTCGTAGCATCTACAGCGCGGTACTGAAAGCTGATAGTCGTACCGTCATTGGTGATAGAGCCAGATATATTACTGATCGTAACAGCGCCGGCAGTTGTAGTACCCGTTTGCGTAAAGGTGAGCCCGTTTACTTTGAGGCCTGTTACAGTAGCAGAAGTACCGTAACCGGCAAAGTTGGAAATGATGATCTCATCGTTATTGGTACCAGGATTAATAGTCATGGTATATCCAGGATTATAGCAGCCATCCTGACCAACGCCAACTTTAAACGTTGCAGTAACGCCACTGGTAAGGAAACGGTCACGCGATTTGGTGTCGCAATTTGGTCCTTCATAGCCGCTTGCGCACTGGCAGCTGCCGCCCACACAGGTACCGCCATTATTACATTGTACCCCTTTACACTCATCTTTGTTACAGGCAGTGTAGGTAATAACGCTAAAAGCGCCGATAGTCAGCAGGGCTAGAAAGCAATGTTCTTGAACAGTTTCATGATGGGAAATGGTTTTGGGGTGAAGTGATTTTCCGGTTTAAAATATTGCGCCAAAGATAGGCCCGCCCGCTACTCAGCCCAATGCCCTGCCACCCCTCGTTCTATCTTTGGCGACCGTATGTGTCGCCTCCTGTTCCTTGGTTTTCTGCTTTGTGTATTGCCGGGTACCGCCATCGCGGCAGATGACGCCTACGCGTTTGACTATAATCCCGCCTGCGCAGCCGCCTACCGGGCCTACCTCTCGCTCCACGTTCCTGAAGGGGACGCCCTCATCACCCGAGAGCTCGTGGCCCACCCCTACAACCTGGCTGCAACCTACATCGCCGACTATGGTGATGCCATCACCCTCCTCTTCAACGGCGACCCGTATCAACTCCGGCAACGCGCTGCGCATGAGGATGAGCGGCTTGCCCGCCTATCCCAAGCTGACGATTCAGACCCCTGGAAGCGCCTCGCCCTTGCCGGCGTGCACCTGCACTGGGCCCTCATAAAGCTACGCGGCGGCCACCAGATCAAAGCCGCTACCGGCATCCGCCGCTCCTACCTGCTGCTGCGCGAGAATGCCGCCCGCTTCCCCGCCTTCGCGCCCGATGATGTGCTGTACGGCACTGAGGAAGCCCTCGCCGGCATCATCCCCGAATCCTACAAATGGATTGCGAATGTGCTGGGCATGAAGGGCAATCTTACAGCCGGACTCGCACGCCTTACTGCCTACCTCCGCAAGCCCGAGGGGCCGCTGCGCGAGGAAGCGGTGCTTTACGATTACTTCCTCCGCTTCCACTACGGTGCCGACAAGCGCGGCGTTTGGGCCGCTGTAAGCAGCGATGCCGCCTTCCCCATTACCGGCAATCCGATGCGCGCTTTCCTGCGGGCCAATCTTGCCCTTGCCTACCGCCATGCCGATGCTGCCATTGCCGCCCTTCAGACGCCGGACGCGCAGGCCGCTGCCCGCGCCTGGCCTATCCTCCACTTTGAGCTGGGCAGCGCGCTCCTGCTCCGGCTGGAATCAGGCTGCACCACCCATTTTGAACGCTTCATAGCTGCCGACAGGGGCGGGCTTTACATCAAGGACGCCTTGCAGCAATGCGCCTATTCCGCGCACCTCAGCGGTCAATCCGCGCAGGCCACCGCCTATCGCAGCCGCATTCTTAAAGAAGGGAGCGCCCTGACTGATGCCGACCGGCAGGCACTGCGCTTTGCCGAAGGCAAAACCTGGCCCAACCCCATCCTGCTGCGTGCCCGCCTGCTCATTGACGGTGGCTACGCCGCGCAGGCCCTGCCAAAGCTGCGTGAAGTGAGCGCTGCTCAATTTTTCAATCCTGCCGATAAGCTGGAGTATGACTTCCGCCTCGGGCGGGCGCTGGAAGAGACCGGCGATGCCGCCGCTGCTGTTCAGGCTTATCAGCGCGCCATCAATGCCGGCCGTGCCCGCCCGGAGCACTTCGCCGCCCGCGCCGCTATTCAGATGGCGGGCATCTATGAAGCCCGCGGCCAGAAGGACGCCGCACGCCGCTATTACCAGACGGCCCTCTCCATGCGCGACCATGATTATCAGGACAGCCTTGACCAGATGGCTAAGGCGGGGCTGGCGCGGGTGGAATAAAAAGGACGGACTGATAGAAAACCGGCTGAACGGTTTCGTTACGGGTAATAGGCTGTGGGTATATTGACTTTTATATTTAAATATGAATATGTATAATTTTTCATATTAGAAGAGATAATAAATTTTTGTACTGCAAAAACAATTCATTTCAACAATTGTTAACTTTTCTCTGTAGTTTTATAAAAATCTTCTATCATGAAAGGCAAAATCCAGTTACTCTCATGCTTATTCATTTGCAGTATCGTTTTCTCTTGCAAAAAGGACGACGCATCTGAGCCGGATGTTTCTCCGAACGGAGAATACTTTAACTGCAAGATAGACGGCAAATATTGGACATTCAAACAAGGCGATGGGTTGTTCGGCAGCGATGCCTTGTACGCGCGTTTTGAAGTCGTTGATCGTCCGCATTATGAGATTAAAGCCGGCAGCGACGATTACCCGCAGACGCAATTCACCTTCACACTTGATACTGCGGATATGAGCCGGACTGACACGATCGCATTTACTCTTACCAGCAGAAGCTATGTGCAACTTTACAGCCCTTATCCATTTGAAGTTGGTGTAAACCCGGAATTTGAGTCTTTCGAGGGAAGGGTAATTTTCACAAACAGAAGCGCTACCAATGTACAAGGCATTTTCGATTTTGAAGCAAATAATGGGACTACTATTGCGAAGATAACTGACGGAAAATTCAAAATAAATCTGTAAATAAAAACAACATATCTATTACTTATATTTCTGACCCTCTTTCTTACTGTTACTGCTCAGGGACAGGAGGTAGATACGTTTGACTATCATCGGCTTGATGCTGATATATATGGCGAGTTGGACACTATAAGCAGCGGCCCGGATACTACGGCGATCCCAACGCTTACCTACCGGGATAGCATGGATATTAAGCTCCGGCTGTTAGACAAAAGCCGGGTAACGACCGGTGTGCTGCTCAACCGCGTATTCACATGGAAGAATCCGGCTGCATTGCATGAGGGAGACACCATCAGCTATGGTGACGGGAAACAGATTTGGCATGAGCTGTGCCTGTCGTCTTACAATGACAGCGTACTATATGACGCGACGCGGGTTGACTCAATAGCCGAATATGCGAGGGTGGCAAGCGATACGATCAGCATTGCCGCCGTAAATTATCAATACAACGACATAGATAGTAACGCCCTTGCAGACGGACGAATGGCTTTAAATGTGGATAGCGTGCTTGTAGATGCAGGAGGCTTAAGCCCGTATAATGTCAAAAGCGCCAGATTCCCCCTGATATGCGATAATTACCTGAGGAGCGATTCCACAGTCTTTTATGTTGACCCGACTTTGAGGCTCCAGAATATTTCCGGAAGCGAGGTTTCGTCGGTAACCATAACATCTCCGACCGGAGGTTCCGTCACCATAGCCAATGGATCAAGCGGCATCGTTGTCGTCTCTGATGAGTTCTTACGCAATAATGAAAGCATTTACCTTGGTATTGACCTGAATCTGTCAGGGGGCAGCATCTTGCATTTTGTAGAGCAATTTTCCAGTGTAAGGTATTCAAGATCAGCAGAATTTGATATGCGGAAGGAATGTGTGAGTGAGATAATTCGTTTTTCTTCAGGCCCTGATTTAAAATTTAAGGGTTATGATGAGCCTATTGCTACAGAAGGTGCAGGGGAAGTAAAATACTATTTCCGCCTTGACCAATGTAATGACCACGTTACAAACCCAATCATTATAATGGATGGATTTGATCCTAAGAATGGTGGTCAACAGTCTCCGGATGATGTCTATAATCTGTTGAAGTATGACTATGGTAGTAAAAGTCTCGGCTTAGAGTTGCGCCAGATGGGATACGATGTTGTCGTGCTGAATTTCCCGGAATATCCTGTACAATATAATATTGGGCCCTTTCATTTTACCCATATCAGAGATGGCGGCACAGACTATATGGAGCGCAATGCAATGGTGTTAATCAAGCTGATAAACGAAGTAAACGGTAAGCTTGTACAGTATGGTAGCACAGAGAAAATCGTTGTCATAGGTCCCAGCATGGGCGGGCAAATCAGCCGGTATGCGCTAAAATACATGCAGAAGAACAACATGAATCATAACTGCCGGCTTTATGTAGGATTTGATTCTCCTAATCTGGGCGCGAATATCCCGTTGGGCAATCAGGCATTTTTGTGGTGGAGCGGGTATATATTAAATAAGGTAGATGGCAAGGAGGCTTTTGACACTAAAATCCGGTCTATAGCTGCACGGCAGCTGTTAGTTTATCAGGTTGGTGGGGATGTGGCAACTCCAATTAATTTTGGGGGAATTACATATTATAAACATTCTATTCAAAACTCTGAACCTAAACGCAAAACGTGGGACAGCATGATTTATTGGATGGGTTATCCTACTAACCTAAGGAAAATTGCCATTACAAACGGCCATATGTTCGGATCAAGCGAAAGTACTTCACCTGTCCGTCTTTGGGATTTAGAAGGTAAGAAAGCGCATAGCCCAATGAGCGGTACAAGCATGGCACACTTCAAAGCGTTAAGCGTAGCGCCACGCGGTTACGGATGGAATGTGTTCAATGGCAATATATATGATGGGCCGACATACAACCACTATTGGGGAGGTACGGGAAAGACTGGCAGCCTTGATTTTACAGGTGGCGGTCAATATGCATCTACAGATACTATAGCTAAGTACTTTCCAATAAATCAGGACTATCTAAAGTGCGTGGCGGTGCTTAATAGTATCGGCGATGTAAAGGTAAATTGGGATCATACGGTTGACTACCATTATAATACATTTATTCCTACAGTTAGCGCTCTGGGCTTTTATCACTCAAGTTTCAATTGGAATAATTCTATTTGGCGGAATTTGATATGTAGTTCAGGTCCGGAAATCCCCTTTGACGATTATTTTGCTCCGAGTAGCAATGAAGGTCACGTCCAAATCAGTATTTCAAGCGCACCTTGGATTAAGCAGCAGATACAGTATAAAGGAGTTCAAGGAGTTAGACCGAAACCAGAATTTACATCCTATCAAGTTAGCCCTTACATATGGCAAGTAGTAGCACACTTCCCTGCTCCGCCACCAAATCTAAGCTATAGTTGGTCTATTAACTATAATGGAGCCTGCTATGCATCTGGTTCAAATGCAGGAACGGTACCATGTTTAATGAGTCCGGGCCAGCCCGTCACATATACAATTACCACTTCCGGAATTTGTAGTAACACATGGACAACCACAGCTCAATTGCATACGGATGGTAGCGTGTATCGCCAAGCGCGGAATGTTGTTGAGCAGCTTAATTATAATGTTGCTCCTAACCCGACTCATGACGTTTGGACAATAGGCTTTCCAAATGCCGATAAGATTGCCACGAACGTCAGAGTAACCGATATTCAAGGGAGAAGCATTATCAATCAATCGCTTTTATCAAATGGTAGTTTGGTAATAGACGCGATTGATTGGCCGGGAGGAATTTATGTAGCAATAGTCACTTTCTCAGACGGTACTTCTGAGAAAATTAAGCTGCATCGGTATTGATAAAGGTTCAATTCTACTATTTTTGATCTTATGATCTACGGAATATCCAGGTACTTGTGCGTTTGCAGCGAAAGCTGCCAATGCGGATGCGCCTTGATGTAGTCTATAATGAGCGGCGTGACGGCCTCGCGCCGGCTCCATTCCGGCTGGAGATAAAGCTTGCAGCCTGCATCCACCTGCGCGGCGTGCTGCTCCGCCCAGGCGAAGTCGCTCTTGTGATAGACCACCACTTTCAATTCGCCTGCGCGGGAAAGCACTTCCGGCAGCGGGGCCTTAAATTTTTTAGGAGAAAGGGTAATGAAGTCCAGCGTGCCGCTCAGCGGGGAAGAGCCGGAGGTTTCTATATGCGTGCGGAATCCGGCGCTTTTCAGGCCTTCGGTAAGGGCCGTCAGGTCGTGCATGGCAGGCTCTCCGCCGGTAATTACGGCGATGCGGCCGGGGTGCTGCGCGGCCTCGCCTACAATGGCGGCCACGCTCATGTGCGGATGCGCAGCGGCGTCCCAGCTTTTCCTTTACATCACACCACACGCAGCCCACATCGCAGCCACCCAGGCGGATGAAATAGGCGGCCTGCCCGCTGTACAGGCCTTCTCCCTGGAGCGTGTAGAAGTGCTCCATTACGGGATAAGTGGTTGCGGATTGCAGATGGATGATTGTGGATTGCACGGCTACTTGACTAATTGGCTCATACGCGCCCGCATAGTGTTCTTCATCAGGCCGCAGATGGTCATGGGACCTACGCCTTTGGGCACGGGCGTGATCCAGGCGCACTTAGGGGCCACGGCGTCAAAGTCTACATCGCCCACAAGGCGGCTGCCGCTTTTGCGCGAGGCGTCCGGGATGCTGTTGATGCCTACGTCTATGATGATGGCGCCATCCTTCACCATATCGGCTTTGACGAAGCGCGGCTGGCCGATGGCGGCTACAATCAGGTCTGCCTCGCGGCAGATGGCGGCGAGGTCTTTGGTCCTACTGTGGGTAAGGGTAACAGTGGCGTTGCCAAATGACACAGGACGGCTCAGCAGGATGCTCATGGGCGTTCCCACAATGTTGCTGCGGCCAATCACCACGGCATTCATGCCGGCCGGATTGATGCCGTAATGCTCCAGCATCAGCAAGATGCCGTATGGCGTGGCAGGGAGAAAGGTTTCCTGGCCCAGCACCATCTTTCCCTGCGATATGGGATGAAAGCCGTCCACATCCTTGCGCGGGTCAATGGCATTGATAATGGCGTCGGAGGAAATATGCTTTGGCAGCGGAAGCTGCACCAGAATGCCGTCTATGTCTGCATTTCGGTTCAGCTTTTCCACTTCCTGCAGCAAGGCTGCTTCGGAAATGCCGGCATCGAGGCGCAGCATGGTAGAGCCGAATCCAAGCTCCTCACAGGTACGCACCTTGGAGCTTACATATACCTGCGACGCGGGGTCTTCACCTACAAGGATGGCGGCAAGGTGTGGGGGCCGGTGGCCGGCTGCCGTCATGCGGACCGTCTCCGCCTTTATTTGCTCACGGATGTGCGCGGATACCGCGGCTCCGTCTAAAATCTGCATGGGCACGAAGATACGACCGTCCGTCGGGGCATGCAGCTACCACACCTGTACTTCCCGCTCCAGCTCAATGCCGAACCGGGCTTTTACGTCTTTCAATACTTGTTCGGAAAGCGCCCAAAGCTCCGCCCCGGTGGCGCCGCCATGGTTTACTACAACAAGTGCCTGCTTCGCATGTATACCGGCATCGCCGATGCGCCTGCCTTTCCAGCCACACTGCTCTATGAGCCAACCGGCAGGCACTTTCACACGGCCATCGGGCGCCGGATAAGCTGGAATGGCTGGATGCGCCAAACGCAATTCGGCGAAGTGGGCCGCCTCAATTGTCGGGTTTTTGAAGAAGGAACCCGCATTGCCGATCACGGCGGGATCAGGCAGCTTGCTGCGGCGGATGTTGATGACTGCCTGCGCAATGCTGGCAACGGAAGGCTCCGCACCCATAGCGGCCAATTCGTCGCGGATGGCGCCATAATCGGTGTGTAAAACCGGATGTTTGGTGAGGCGGAAGGTAACGGCGGTGACCACTACCCTGGCTTTCAGGGTGGCTTTAAAAATGCTGTCGCGGTAGCCGAAGCGGCATTCTTCATTGGAGAAATTCCGCAGCCTGCCTTCTTCCCAATCCCAGGCTTCTACTTCAGCAATTGTATCCTTTACTTCTACACCGTAAGCGCCGATATTCTGAATGGGCGATGCGCCGACAGTGCCCGGAATAAGCGCGAGATTTTCTATGCCGCCCAGTCCATTGCCAATGGCATGGAGCACGAGGTCGTGCCATACTTCGCCTGCACCAGCACGCAGCCAGACGTTATCGGCATCTTCCTTAATCGTCTCAATGCCGCGGATGCGGTTCAGGATGACGGTACCTTTTACCGGGCTGGCAAGGAGCACATTGCTGCCACCACCGAGGACATAAAAGGGGCTTGGCAATGAAGTATCGGTGGCTATCTGCGAAAGCTGCGCTGCATCTGTCAACTCCAGCATCGCCGGTGCACGTACGTCCATGCCGAAGGTATTTAGGCCGCGCAGGGAGGCATCACGTTGGACGGTGTACGGTACGTTCAAGAGATTATCAGAAAGGTGGCAAGGTACTCAAGCGGCGCCATCTGTGACGTAGCGCTGCCAGCCCTCGCGCATGGTGATGCCAAGGCCAGTTCCTTCGCCCGGAGCCAGGTAATAGGGAAGACCGTTCTGCTCGCTCCAGCGCAGGCCGTCGGCGTAATCTCCCGCAAGGAGTAGTGGGCCGTCGGCATCCAGGAAGTCGGCAGCGGGAGAAAGATGCGCGATGGCAGCAGCGCCAATGCTGCTTTCGTTCATGGAGCCAAGCATGACCTGCAGGCCGGCAGCCTTTGCCGTTTCCATCATCCGCAGTGCCGGCGTAATGCCGCCACATTTGGTGAGCTTGATGTTGATGCCGTGGAATGCGCCTGCACACCTGGCGATGTCGCGCTCCTCTATACAGGCTTCATCAGCAAAGATGGGAATAGGTGATTGGGCTTTAAGTGCAGCAGATTCTTCCCACGCGTCTTTTGGAAGCGGCTGCTCGAGGAGTATTACGCCAAGGCGGTGCAGTTCTGGCAGCAGGCGCACGGTATCATCGTATTGCCAGCCCTCATTAACGTCCACACGGAAAGGGGACGCAGTAAGGCTGCGCAAGGCCCTCACACGGTCTATATCATCAGGACTTGCCAGCTTTAGCTTATAAATTGCGGAGGGGTGTGCACGGAGCTTTTGCTGCATCTCCGTTGCGGTTCCGAGGCCGATGGTATAGTCACATGGCTTTGGTGCTACAATGGGCCATCCGAGCGCCATATGCAATGGTTGCTTACGCAGCCGGGCGAACAAATCCCAGCCGGCAATGTCCAACGCGGCAATGAGAAAATTCTGGCCGGGCAAGAGGTGATGCAGGAAGTGCCAAAAGCGTCGGGGATCGGTGAGTGCATAGCGCTCAATGGTGGGCTTTACGTTCTGAAGCGCTTCTATCATGCCCGCCACGGTCACGTTGTAATATCGGATGGCAGGTGCCTCTCCCCAACCCTGGAGCTTGCCGAAGCTGAGTGATACAAGAAGTGCAGGCTGTTCGGTTTTGGTGCCTTTGGCAATAGTGAATGGATACTGAAAGGGCAGCGAAACAGGATGGGCAGATACTTGCAGCATTTGACCGGCAAGATAGCTTTGATCAGGCGATAGATGCCATTAGCTTTCAGACAGATCCGGGCGGTGAACATACTCCGGAATCCGCTATGTAATGGCAGATTGGAGCGGAACATAAGTCGGCACAAAAAAACCGCCCGAAGGCGGTTTTTCTAATATCATGTTCGAAGGATCTTAGAACTTGGGGCAGGAGAAATTATAGCTAGGGTCGGCGTCGTGGCGAACGATTCTGCCGTTGAAAGTGAGGGTCAACTCATACGCACCCTGGCTGCCGGTGGCCGGTGTAAAGGAAGAAGTGTTGACGTCGTAAGAAATGCCGAGGGTCATCTTTGTCCATTCCAGACCGATGTAAGGGCAAATGCCATCACCGTAGCGATACCAGCCGCCGAGGTAAAGCACCGTGTTCTGACGGTATTCTTCGTGACCTGGATTAAGGATGAATCCTGCAGCGGCGCCGAGCATTACTTCAGTGGCAGACGCCTGATTTTGGTAAAGCGCAGATGCATACAGCACCATGTTCTCATTCAGGTCAAAAGACCCGCCGAGGTAGCCATTGAAGCGGCGGTGGATGGTATTGTTGCCGCTGAGGAAGGTTTCTGTAGGCGTAGTAAGGTGATACACTGAACCGCCGATGTAAGCAGTAGCGTGCTCGCTCACGCGGCCGGAATACATGAGACCAAGGCTAAAATCAGGATAAGTAAGGTCTTTGTTTTGCGTGTTCTCGCCGGTTGTACGATTGGCGTAGCCTGTAGCAGGGTCAAACTGATCTTCAAATTTCAGTTTGGTGAAGTCCAGTGACTTTTGCACCAGCGTGCCCTGGAAGCCTACGGAGAAGGTGTGCTGCTTTTCAACACCAAATGCCTTGTGATAAGCAGCGGAAAGACCAACATTAATCACTTGGAGGGCGCCTACACCAGAGCGGTCAAAGGAGCCTACAATGCCGATGCCGAGCGCGTCGCCTTCCGGCAGTCGGTTCTTCATCGTGGCCATGTCATAAGAGATCACGGCTGTTTGATAAGGGTTGCTGGATACCGTGTACCACTGGGTACGATAGTTAGCCGCTACGCGAAGATCGCCGCGCACGAGGCCGGTAAGGGCCGGGTTAAGTGTCAGCGGAGACGCGAAGTATTGCGTATGGTGGATGTCCTGGGCCTGCGCTGCGCTCGCCGTTATCACTGCTACACTGAGGCCGAGTATGATTCGCTTCATCTGCGGAGATTGATTTGAAAATGAGTTGTAAAAATTACTTTTCGGAAAGCCAAAGTAGGGCTATTTCACAAACTATACAAGACGTAGAAAGGATATTTTTGGTTGGGTATCGCTCCAAGTATTTTAAGCCTGCCGCTTGCTGCCATAAGAGAGGTCACCCGCATCCCCCAGACCGGGCACGATGTATCCGCGTGCGGTAAGCTCATCATCCACATCTCCGCTCCAGATGAACACTTCCGGGTGACGGCGCAGGATGAAGTCTACGCCTTCCGTGCAGGCTATTGCCGTAACGATGTGTATCTGGGCTGGCGTACCATTTTCCAGCAGAGATTCTATGGCCAGCGACAGTGAAGCGCCGGTGGCCAGCATCGGGTCCGCGATGATGAGGATGCGGCCATCCAGATCCGGCGAGGTCAGGTATTGCTGCTCTATTTCAAAGCTACCATCGCGGTTGTGACGGCGGTAGGCGGCTACAAAAGCCGCATCGGCACGGTCAAAGTAGTTCATAAGACCCGCATGGAGGGGCAGGCCGGCACGCAGTATCGTGGCAATAACCGGCTGTTGTTGCAGCGTCGCGCAGTCACATTCGCCCATAGGCGTTTGCACGGTCTGCATTTCAAATTGCAGCGTTTTGGACAGCTCATAAGCTGCCACCTCACCTATGCGCTCCATATTACGGCGAAAACGAGCGCGGTCTTCCTGGATGGACGTGTCGCGCAGCTCGCGCATCCAGATGCGTAGCAGTGAGTTGGTATCGGAGAGATTAGTGAGCATCTGTCTGTGTTGACTAATTTGAACGATTGGAATGACTCGTTTTGAAGTGCGGTACAGTCACTTTGCCAGTAGTGGGTTCAAACCTGTCGTCATTCAACCTTCTAAATCTAAAGGCTTTATACCATGCCGGCAGCAGTAATCTCCCGCGCGGTGCCCCCCTCAATACGCACCACACGTGCAGGATATTTCTGGATAAGGGTATAATCGTGTGTGGCCATTACCACAGCAGTCTGATAATCGCGGCAGATGGAGAAGAGGAGCTGCATAATTTCATCAGCGGTGTCCGGGTCCAGATTGCCGGTTGGCTCATCGGCTACAATAAGCTTAGGCCTGTTCAATAATGCGCGTGCAATATCTACCCGCTGTTGCTCGCCCCCACTCATTTCGTGCGGCATTTTATGGGCCTTTCCTTTCAGCCCCACCTTGCTTAGTACGGTATCTATCGTTTCCTTCATCACAGCCTTTTCGGTGTGGCCCGTGGCTTTAAGCACAAATTCAAGATTGTCGTAAACATTGCGGTCGCTTAGCAGCCGAAAATCCTGAAATACGATACCGAGGTTCCGGCGTAGCTGCGGAATGTTCTGCCATTTCAGCTTTTTCAGGTCAATGCCTGCTATTTCACCCTCGCCTTCGGTCAGATAGATGTCGCCGTACAGGGTCTTTAACAGGCTGCTTTTACCGCTACCGGTTTTCCCGATGAGGTAGATGAAATCGCCTTTCATCACTTCCAGATTCACATTGCTCAGGATAAGGCTTTTGCCTTGATAGATATTGGCATTGCGCAGCGAAACGGTTGGCGTATTGGGCATAATAGAGGGCTTGGCGAAGCGCCGCAAAGATAACCGCTGCACATTAGCTACGCTCTAAAGAGAAAGCCCCGGCACGGTGGCCGGGGCTTTCTGAGCATTTAAGTAAACGTGCTTGTTAGTAAGCTACAAGCTTCTGTGTTTGCGTAGCGCCGTTGGTTACAACATGCACCAGATACATACCCTTGGCTGCAATAGCAGATGCAGGGATTTCAATCTCAGTTGTAGTTGCCTTACGTACAGCGCTGGTATGGAATACGAGCTTACCGGTCACGTCGGTAACATTCACTTCGGCTATACTGTTGTCACCACCGTTGAGGCGGATGGTTGCAGCACCTGAGGTGGGGTTAGGCTGCACGCTCATACCCAGTTTTACAATGACGCCATTTACTACACCAAGCGGGTTAGCAGTTACAGCCAGGCGATCAAGGTAGAAGTTGTTGCCGGTACCAAAGTCCAGACCACCGAAGCGGAGATATGCATTGTCTGTGCCGGGGAAATAGCGGAAGCGGAAGTAGGTATTAGCTGAACGGGCGCTGAACGGAACCGCAAAAGATTGTTCCTTCCACTCATTGTATTGCGGCACGAATTGATCGTCGCGATAGCCATTGTTAGCCAGATCGCCGTACTTAAGCTTACCGAGCGTGCTCCATGTCTGACCGCAGTTTGTAGAATAGGAGATGAGCAGGGAGTCGTTCATTTCATTTGGCTTATTAGTCCGGAACGCGCCTGCGGAGAAGAAGCTCAGGAAGCACTTGTTGTCAAACGGAGCCACATCCAGGTTGTATGCAGGCGTATAGAAATCTGCAAAAAGGCCACGGGGAGATTGGGGAGCAGTGTTCAGGGCGAGGCCGTTCAGTACACTGGCTTTATCCCGGATGTCATAGTTCTTGAACCGGATGGAGGTGAAATCAAACACACCTGCATTGTAAAGCTCCCAGCGGTAGTTTGGATTGTCAAAGTAATTGAAGACTGGGAATTTGCCTAGCTGATTTCCCGGATTGAATTCTTCTACATAGGGTGTGATGCCATTCGGGCTGGCTACGTACACCAGGTCTTTACGGGTATACGTGCTGGAGCCGGGTGTGTTATTACCACTAACTATCAGTGTAGCGGTTACCCAGCCAGTATCGTTAAACGTTGGCGTGGCGTTGGCAATAGTGGAGGACGTAGGAACATCAGCGCCCTTGTCAAAGTTCCAGGTCGCGCTCGCAATTGTATCGTTGTAGCTACGGTTCGTGAACGTAATAGGACCGCTGCCCTGGCAGGTAAAGTTGCGATTTACTGTAAAGAGTGCAGTTGGGGTGATATCCGGAGGCGTGATAAAATTGCCAGTGACTGTATCCAGGACACCTGTTCGGGCAAGGTTGGCATCGCTGATAAGCTTGTATCGGTTGCCTACGTCACTGCGAAGCGTAGCGCGCATGCGTGCTATCTGGCCCTTCGTGAACATTTCGCTATTGCAGCTGGAGTAATCCATGATGTTCTGCGTATTGTTCGTATCAGGATAGTCAAAGCGGCGAAGGCGTGTGATAGCGATATCAAAATAAAGGTCGCTGCCTGGCACAGGAGTAGCTGCGTTAGGTCCACTGTACATTACACCGCCCGAATAAGGGTTAGTGTTGTTGAGCTGTACGGAGAATACGCCTGCACCCTTGACCTTGTTGATCACGAACTTATAGGTCTTATAAGCTGTAAGTACCGGCAATTGGAAGGCAAATGTTGTTGCATCACCTGCAATAACGCGGTGGCCGTCTGAAGTAGCTACCAGGCTACCGGCAGCATCATAAATGCCCAGAGCAACGCTGTCGCCCGCTAGGGAAGTTGTGCTGAAAATAAGCTTGATGCTGCGGATAGCAACACCTGCAGTACCTACTGTAATAGTTTGTCCAATGATGCTCGGGCCGCCGGTGAGCGTTGAGTTATTCCAAACCGTCTTGTTGCTGGTCAGATTGGCCGCCACATTACGTACGGTAGCCTTTACAGCAAAGTATAGATCACTGCTGGAGACAGAGGTATTTGCTGTAGTGCCACGATATAAAGTACCGCCGGCGTACTTGTTGGAATCATTCACATCAAATGAAAACAGGCCGATGCCGCCGGATACTCTGTTGATTACAAACTTGTAAGAAGAATTTGCAACCAGTTGAATAGTTGTTGGAAAATTATAGGTCAATATCTGACCGGGTGTAATCGTCTGCGTATTGGTGGAAGTGCCTACTAACGCGCCTCCGATGGTGTACAGGCTCATTGAAGTAACGTCGCCGGAGCGCGAATCCGCACCCACGCGAACGGTAATGTTCTGCAGAAAATCCGTTGTATCCGGAATAAAGCTCTGACCGACTATCGTAATTGAGTCAGGAAAGGATGTGGCCGAGCCTGTAGTCACTACGCGATTTGACTCGATATTACCGGTAAGCCTTGTGATGTGGTAATAATCAGCAGAGTCATATTCTTTAAAATAGCCGCTAGAGCATACAGTATCATACAGTTGTGTGTTGCCGCAACTGAAGTGACCACGCGTGGGAGGCGTATCATCCACTTCGTCGTCGCCGCAGGTAGTGCCTTCTACTTCCTGACCATTGCTATTCCAAACGTGGTACAGGCTTAGGAAGTGGCCAATTTCGTGCGCGATCGTATAAGCGATACCGCCGGTGGCTACAGACGCCTGATCGGCACGGCTGATTACCCCTAGAATATATATTCTCTGTATAAGAAGAAGGGAAAGTGGCATATGCCAGTACGATGCCTTTGGAAGCGCCACGCCCGATAACATTTTCCAGATAAAGGTTCAGATATTGGTCCGGGGGCCATTGGTCAATCTTAGCATTCTCATCTCCATAATTTGAAGCGTAGGAGTACTGGCGTACGATACCACGGGTTGGCTTACCATTCGGGTCCTTGGTAGCCAGGTGAAAGGTAATGTGCGCATTACCTATATAAGGCTTAAATGAAGTAGTGATGCCATTTAATGCCGGGTCTGTGGCATTATAGTATCCGTTCAGACGCGACACCATATTATATATGTCATTGTCTGTCAGGTTTGTGCTGGAAGTATTAGCGCCTTCATAAATAATGTGCACCACCATTGGTATATGGTACTGCGCCACATCACCAACCCAGGTAGTAGTATCTTTATAGCCGGAGCTGTCAAACGCATCTTTAGCCTGGAAATTATTATTACCCGTCTTCAAGCGTCCTCCTTTCAGAATGCGTTCAATATCAGCATTGAGCCGCGCTTCGTCAATAAGAATTCTGGGGTGCAACGCCGCCTGCTGCTTATTAAAATCATCAGTGGCGCAGGTGCTTCTGCTTTGAGCGCCGGCGCTAAAGCCTAAAGCCAGCGATGCGCCAAGCGCAAGCATCAACTTTCTAATCATGATGTAAATGTTTGGTCGGTTTTTCAGTTTTGTCGGAAGTTCAAAGATAAGGACGCCTTAACACTATCCATGCGGCTTTACCGCAACAATGACGTTTTTAGCCGTCACGTGTTTATCCTTTTTCCTACAGAAAGATGCCGGCCGGAGCGCAATTGCACAAACGTCATGGAAAATTTCTAAACGTCTGTAGATCAGATGCTCGCCAAACGCCGTGCTGTTCCTAGCACATGGCGACTGATTCTCAATTCGCCAGGCCGACTTTTATCAATATGAAGTTCTAAAAGAAAAGGTCAGCACAAAGCTGACCTTTCACTTGGGCGCCCCCAAGTGGAACATTATCGCACCACATGATAGCAATTCTTAAGGCGCTCTCCTCGCTTTAGACGAAGGATCTTTACTAGTGTTGTGGACAGCGTAAATAATCACATCTTCTGTTTCAGAAATTTCATAAACCACAACATAAGGGAAGCGATCAAGTTTTACATCTCTAAGTACCTGCTTTGGATCCTCCGCGATGTAACTGTAATACTGAGGATGCTGGGATAAATCAGCATATCTGGCAACTAACGCCTCCAGAAAACGCTCACCTAAATCTGGCTGTTGTCTTTCGTAATATTCCTAAGCATCCGCCGCATCATGGTGCGCTTCCTCCTTAATGATTAGACGAAAGGACATAGACTTACTTATGTCCACGAATCAATGCAAGTGACTCTTCTATAGTATAAGAACCAGTTTTCCCTGCGAGGTGAGCATCTCTTCTGCTATGTAGCATCTCAATCGTGGATGCTTCATATTTAGGTGAAGCGTCTTCTTCTTCTCCATCAACAAGGACATAGATTGCTGTTAGATGGCGTTCATCAGCACGTTCTATGTATTCATGCAACCGGTTACGAAGTAGGATGATATTATTTGCTGCTGTATTCATCCCTTCAAATTTACAGCCTTATTCAAAATGGACATAACAGGCATTAATTAAGAAAGGTTCGATATTGCACTTCGGGTATAAAATAAAACCCGCTCTGAGAGCGGGTTTCAGTCAATGTGCCCCCAAGTGGAACGTTATCCAACCAAATGCTGGAAATCTTCAAGAACCTGAGTCGTTTATTTGTAATGCAGCAATAGTTTTTTACGCTTTAGAAATTTGGCCGAAAGCGTACTCGGCAATCAGCATCTGAGCCTAAGCAAAGGCGGCAGTCGAAGAGGCAAGAGTAAAGCAGAATAGCCAGTATTTTTCATTGGCAATTGAATAAAAAGGACTTTAGTGCTATGTAAATGCCAACCACATAAAGCAACCCTCACACTTACAAAGGGAGGCAAAGTAACTTATCGCAACGGCGCATGCAGGACGATGCGGGTGCCATTGTCTATGCCGGAGGTCAGGGAAAGTGAGCCCTTCATTTCCGCGGCGCGATGCTGCATATTAGCAAGGCCGCCTTCATGTTGTAGTTCGGTACGTTTAAAACCCCGGCCATTATCGCTCACCTCCATCACTATGTGGCCATCTTTTAACTCTAACGACATTCTTGCCTCTGAGCAGCCAGAATATTTTGCAAGGTTATTGACGGCCTCTTTGAAGATGAGATAGAGATTGGTCTTCGTGTCCAGGCCAAGTTTGACTTGCGCTTGTGCTGGAAACCCAAACGTGCAGGCAATGTTCCTTGCCTCCAAAATGCCCGTGGCATACTCGCGCATCCGGCTGAGTAATTCCTCCAGTGTGTCGTTGCCGGTCTGAATGTTCCAGATAATATCGCTCATGCTGTCTAAAAGCCGCTGGCTGCGCTCCGACATTTTTTCCAGTGATGCCTTTGTTTTTTCATCGCCGGAAGCAAATAGATTGCGCTGAGCCGTGCTGCTGAGGATATTGATGGAGCTAAGCGTAGAGCCAATGTCGTCGTGGAGGTCTCGGGAAAGCCGGTTACGGAGTTGCTCAGCTTCCAGGCGGCGGCGAAGCTTTGACTGCCGGATAATGAAGAACACCAACAGTATCAGCGCAACGGAATTGATGATTAGTGCAAATGAAATATACTTCAACGTGTGCGACTGCTGCTGTGCAAGAGTGGCTTTCTGCTTTTGGGCAGCCTCCCGCTTTGATGCCTCATACTCTATCCTCGCCAACTCAGTCTGCTCCTTATGTGCATCAAGACCCAGACTACGGCTAAGATTGAGATATGTTTTCAGATACCAGTGTGCCGACGGCACGTCGCCACGAGCTTCATGGTATTGCACTGCCGCATCATAGACGGCAAGGGTATTATTAGGAAGCCGTTGATGCGTTTTTGTTAGCTGTTCAAGCCGGCTGATAAGCGCACCCGATTCAGCCAGAAGCCGATTTCTAGTGAGCGCCATACAGTAAGCTGGCGCATACGAAAGCAAGTCGTTAAACGGCGTGTTCTCGGCGCGCTCATAAAAATTCAGCATGGCTGAGACGTACCTGTCAGCAGAATCCTTCCAATCATTCCGGCCATGTATGTAGCCGAGAATGTAGTAGCAGGCATTCACCTCAGCGCCTCGCATTGTATCGCTCCACATCGTGAAGCGATGCTGAATCTGTCGGTACTTTTTGAGCGAATCTTCGTTGTCCAGACAGAAATATACTTTAACGAGCATCTCGGCATTCGCTGCCTTTTCTCCTTCTTCGGGCGACACGGCAAGGGCTTCTTTGAAATACGAAGCTGATTTTTCAAACTGCCGGTAAACGAAAAAATACACGAGCCCCACTCTCCTTTTCAGCAAGCCCTCACCGAATTTATCGTTCAACCTTGTGAAGCTTTCCAATTGCGCTAGAAGCAGCGGCAACGCTTCCGCATTATGCCCCAGATTACTCAGCCGGCAGGCCGGTAAATAATCCGCATACACCTGCAGCCGCTCGCTATTCACATCAATGGCAAGGCGCTGCAACTCGCTGTACAAGGTTGTGAGATAGTGCTCAACTTCTTTGCTTTGCTCTTCCCCCACACTGCCGGGTATATTATTGGCGGAAAAGTAAGCGTCAAACACAAGTAAGGGGAGGCCAGAAGCTACATCCGGGTCTTGAAAACTGCGCAGGAAGCGCTTGCAACCGGAAGTGTCGCCGCGGCTTGCACACATATCAATGCTGTCAATCTGCCGCCGAAGACTGGCTGTATCAAAAACTCCGCTTTTTCCTTCGCCGCTGTTGGGACCAGCCCCATTACAGGAAGCCAACAGCAGACCAAGACAGGCAAGGAAGAGTCTATATGAGCGCGTAGTCAAAATGCTTTTTGTGTCTGTTCGGACGTATGAACTATAGTGGCGACACGTGCATGGTCAACTGCCGATTTAAACGAACTAAAATCCCTGCAGCAAAAGAATCGCTTTCAATGTGTGCTACCGCCCGCAGAACGATTTTTCCACAGATATAATATCATCAGAGGTACACCTATCGCTTCAAGCGTAAGTCCAATAACCAACATAATTGCCGCACATGGCCAATGTTGTAGCTTGAACAAACAGCCCATTATTACGGCCACGGACCCAACAACAAGCAGCCATGGAAGCGCCTCCACGATTTTTGAGTTCCGCATGTATCAGAATCTTTGGTTGTCGCTTGCAAGGTAAGATTACATTAATCGGTTTTGTATGGCCTTTGCCACCGCCTCGCTCTTGGAATTGACGTGCAGCTTCCCATAGATGTTCTTTACGTGAAAGCGCAGCGTCTCCATGCCAATGCGCATCTCGGCTGCCGCCATTTTGTAGCTGTAGCCGCGCACAAGCAGGGCCAACACATCGTGCTCGCGCGGCGTAAGCGTTTGCAGGTCTTCCGACTTCTGAAAAGGCTGCGAGAAGAGCCGGAGCACCTGCTTCGCAACCGAAGGCGTCATCGGCGCGCCGCCGTCATGCGCTTCGCGAATGGCGGCAATAATTTTTTCAGGCGGCGTGCGCTTAAGCAGGTAGCCGCTGGCTCCGTGGCAGATTGCCTGGAATACGCGCTCGTTATCGTCAAAGACGGTTAGCATCAACACGCAGACTTCATCGCCTGCGGCACGTAGCGCCCGCAGCCCCTGCAAGCCGTTTTCCACAGGCATGTCAATATCCATCAGCACCACGTCCGGGCGATGGAATGCCACATTCTTTACCGCGTTCTTACAGTTATTGTACGCGCCTGCCAACTCTATCCCTTCCGCGCCTGTCAGCAGCTCGGAGAGACTATCCACGAAATCGGGGTTATCTTCAAATATCAGGACGCGTATCATGGTGGCTGCATAAAAGTATTCTACAAACTGGTCGCGCTGCTTCGGCAATCGCACAGAAGATGTGAGCAAACTGAAGACCCGGCACTGCCGCACGGGGTGCGTAACGGGAAGGCACAGACCGCTCCGGATAGCGAACGGCCTGTATGAAATTCTACATTATTGAAGTATCAGCACTCCGGATTTTAATGGTGCTGCCGCCGCTTTAAGTACATAAGCATAGCTGCCCGGCTGCATTGCCGACGCATCCAGCAAACCAGACTTTTCCAAACGATAGCTGCTGAGCTTTTTGCCGTCCATGCTGAGCAGCTCCAGCGTCAGAGGGCCGTTTTGGGTAAAGACCTCCTGCGGAATAACGGCCTGAATTTTTGAGCCGGCGGCTTGGATGTGAATACCTACCAGCCCCGGATTCGCAGCCTCCACGGCGGTGGACAGGCCCGCCAGGTTAATCTCCCACATGTCGGTGTACCAGCCGAGGCGATACGTGCCGCCGCACCCCATGTACGCTTTGCTGCCTACTTTCTCACAAAGATTAGTGTACCGGAATCCAGCCTTGTTGGCATTCGGGTAGCAAGTCCAGCTATTGGCGGATGTATCGTAGATGCAGATGGCGTACTTATTTGCAATGGCGGTGTCCTCCACATCAATATTCATCACGACGAGCTTCTTGCCCTCTAAAACCGAGAAATAAGCGTTCCCATCTGTAACCGGCAGATTTGGTCGCGCGGGAATAGACGCAATAGGTGTCCACGTGTCGGAGGCCACATTGTACTTATACATGTCGCTGAAATAACTGGGACCTGCTCCGCCCAATCCGAAATAAATGCTTCCGCCGTTCGTCGCCGCGAAGCCGAGCCAACGGGCCGCGCCGGGAAAATCGGCCTTCCTTGTCCACTTATCCAGTGCAGGGTCGTACTGCCAGACTTCTTTCAGCGCCTTAGAGCTTCCGTCTGTAGTGCCACCCACCATATAGCCCTTACCGCCCGATTCAAACATGGAAGAGCCCCAGCGGGCTGTGTCGGGAATCCGGCCTTCTGCGCCCAGGTATCGGTGGCGTAATTATATTGCCACCAGTCGCGGTAAACCGCTGCGTTATCCCATCCGAAGCCAGCATAGGCTACGCCGCCAATTTCTACGCAGTTGTTGTTGCGTACGCCAGCAAACGGGACGTCAGCCTTCTTTGTCCAGCTATTGTTTGCGGTATTGTAGGCATAAAGGTCGCGCCGGTCCTTCAGCGCAGTCCCGTTCAGGAGGCTGTCAAAGAATCCTGCACCTGTATAAACGGTGCTGCCGATAGCAAAGGATATCTGGTCCCAACGCCTGCTGCCGGGGAAGTCGGCTTTTTTGGTGAAGGTCAGGGGTTGCGCACCAGCGGTGAAGGCGAGGAGCAGGCAGAGCGCGAGGTGTGATGCTTTTTTCATAATGATGGTTTGGTTGGTTGGTAAATGCTCTGGGTTCCAGTGCAAAAGTCTGTTTTGAAAATGCCTGTATATCCCACACAAAGGGGCACTTTAAGGACACACATAAATGAAAATCTCCGCCAATGGAAGTAGACTTCCTTAGGTGGCTGTAATGCGGTAACCCGGCAAAGGCACTGTTGCAAAGCCTCATGCCTGACCGTCTATATGCTAAGCTGTCTTATCTATTTCCCTCTCAGCTCACTTGCGGGTCTTGTCTGCGGCGCAGTGAACCGCCGGGTGTCGCGGCCTATCGGCGTCTGTTCCCGGTTGATTTGAAGCCGACGGTCGCGTTCAACGCCAGGCAGGTCATTAGGTGATGCTCCAAAAGTTGAGCGTATTGGCCTGTTTTTCAAATCAGCCAAAAATCCCGGCATCTTGCCTGGCGACGGCCCGCCTGCATATTTGCCATCGGTGTCAAACCAGCTACCGTACACCACATAATTAATCCGGACTTCAGTGTGCAGCGTTTCCTGCAAAAACACTACCCACTTGGCATCAAGCGGTGTGCCGGGCGGCTTCTCCGTAAATCTTATTCCGGGCTTCCATACAAGGGAGGCCGGGCGAAGGACAATGTTTATTGGAAGACCATCTGGTAGATTATGAATAATATATTTTACAGAACGGTTTGCCGCCATGATGTTTCCGATGCCGTCGCGGCGAGCCTCCGTGCGACTATCCGTGAAGGTCACGTTCAAATCTTTTAGCTCAAAAATGTTGTCAAAGGTTCCCTTTGTGTCTTGATAGCTTGCGCCTCCGTTTGCGTTTCGCAGCAGGCGTGCAGGCGCAGTCACGGTAAACAGGAATGCTTGTGACAAATCCGCCTCTTCCGGCTGCCCGGTTGTATCAATACTCCAGCTAATTGTCCCGCTTACAACTCTGTTTCCGGTAGTGGGCAGCTCTATTACCGGAGGAGGTGGCGGTGCGCCTGCATCAATCTTTGGCCCTCCGGTAAGCTCGTAGCTCACCATTGCATCGGCGCCATCCCCTCCACCCAAATGTTTTATCACAAAAGGGGAGCTTGCCACGCCATTGAATGCATTTGAGCCAATGTATGGATTATTGAAATGAATCGCAATCTGATAAGTTTTACCTGCTACTTCAGTCTGAAACTCCACGTAACCATCAGTGCCGCAAAAGGCGGATGCGGTGCCTGTGTACAGCTCAGCATATGAGCCGGGCGGAAAGCTCTTGTTGTAAAGCGGATTCCCATGGTCGCGAATTGGGAAGTCGCCGTTGTGTATTTGAAGGTCAGTGCCCCTGATGGTGCAGTTGGAGTTGTTGAAGAGCTTTATTCTAACCGAATTGGCCATGCATGGCGATGCCAAAATCGCAAAGAGAAGGAAGGCTGCAAATGATTTCATGGTTGTACGATTTATTAGCGGTTAAAAGTTTTTGAGATGCTGCAATTGAGAAACTCTTGACGTCAGACGTGCGCTGTGATACATGCGGCGGCAGCAAGAGATAAGACAACGATTTAGACGGTTCTACCGGGGATACTGACGCGTTTCATTTCCGCTATGGCAAAAGCCCACGTTACAGGGCCGTAAAGCAAAAAAGATTGATTTAGTTGTCGGTAGGCATCGTTTCCCCTTCGGGGAATACATGGCTTCCGTCATCAAAGAACATTCTGCGTGCGCTTAGCCTATAGATATTGAGCAAGACATGACCTTTGCCATAAGTGCCGGTGGTTGTAGAAAAGACTTTCCACAGCTTACCTTCTTTTTTCATGGTGTATCGGCTTCCGGAGTGCGGGAACTCGCATGTGAAGATGTCGGGGTCGGTGGTATTTACTCTACAGAAATAGACTTTCCCGTCGCTGAACTTTATGCCATATGCAGTGCCCATAGGAATGATTGATTCTTCATAGACACTTTCGCCGGCTTCCTTCACTAATATTAAGTGTACTTTTTGGCCCACGGGGTAGGCTCCGGTAGAACTAAGTATTACGCCGGTTCGGCCAAATTCATAGACGCTCTCCAGAATCCAGAAATTGCAGCTTAATCCTTTCGCCAGTTTCAGAAAGCACTTTAGCCGTATAGAATTTCCCGTCAGCAAACTTTACGGTACTCTCATTGGGCATTTGAGCAAGCGCAATCTGATGCATAAGACCCGCGATGATGAAGGCAATGAATGTTTTCATGTTTTTTTGTGCTCTTGGTTTATGAATGGTTTGAAAAGTTTCGCGACTTACCTCCACAGTAATGGACGGCTGCTACCGTGCTATGCTGCGCTGCTCAAACGTCAGCAGGTGCTCTTTGTTTAAGATTTTACGCAGGCTGCCGGCTGTTTAGGCCACACCGGCAACAGCCATCAGATTCAGCGTGAAGACAATGGAGAAAAGCGAATCATTTTATTGTATCAGCTCTTTTTTTGAAACATTAGTGGTTATTTCAAACACGCCTTCGCCAGCGGCTGTAAAGCTTGCCGTCTTTGGACTGTAAGACCCAGTGGCGGATACGTCGTCAAGTCGGATTTCGGCTACGTAATATTTGGTGTTGTTATTATTGTAAGTCAGCTGATAGCCGTTTTGCATGTGCAGGAAATCATCGCCTCCGATGGCATCGTATTCCATCAACCAGTAAAAGATGATGAGCTTTGCTCCAACCTTCCTATCCGCAGGTATCTTGAATTTTGCAGTGATTTGAGGGTTGTACATACTCCTTAGCTGGTCAGCACTAAGATGTGCCTCCTGTGCCACACTAAAAAGCCTGTCCCTCCCACCTAAAGGAGCAATTTCCCGCCCGGCGCCATCAAATGCCTGCGCCCAAATTTGCCCATACAGCTCTGCGTCCGTATTATTATTCAGTGTCCGCATGCTTGAGACACCGGCAGTAACCTCAATAGCAGGCTCAGGCTTGCCGGGTGACTTGCAGGAGCAGTTCCTCACTTTAAAGTAGTCCGTAGCGCTGCTGCTCGTTACCACATCGCCCATGAGGTTCTTAAGCTGATATTTAACCGGCAGGACGGTGTTGTAAGTCGTCGTTTTTGCTATCTCGGCACAGCGCTTTTTCAGGTCATCATAATTATACACGGGAAACACTTCATTGCTTCGTCCCCCGACTACGTACATCTTAATGGTGTTTGTAGTATTAAATTCACGGCTAAACGCATCTACATCAATCTGGCCGCCGGCAACGCCCCAATTGCCTCCGCCTTCAAATTTGTCTGCGATTGTCTTCTCTCTTGTTGCTATGTCCATGCAGGCCAGAATCCTAACGCCATAGGTAACAGAGCTGATGTACATCATATCACCCGTCCCGCGGGCGGCATCCGAAAAGAAGCCGCTGGCTGGCGCAGTCGTGTTGATGGTAAACATTTCCTTCGTGCAGTCAATCAGTATGAACCGGTGATGCTCTTTATCATTGAACTGAAAAAGGTTTTTGGCATAGTATCCAAAGCCATGTCCGGAGGCCCCGACTTTTACCATTACATCAGCGAGGCTTTCCACTTCATAAGCAGTAAACTGCATGGAGCCATTAGTCACCTTATTCGGGTCTACACTAAATCGTCCGAACAAGTTAGCTATGGCATTGCCAATGCTTGCCGCGCTCGGCTGAGGCACATCTTCATAGTTTCTGCCGGTAACATTGTACACAGACGCATTCAGAACAATGGGATTGCGTTCAGCCTCTTCTGCCCGCCAGCTTCCATTTGCGTAATTATCAAACTTGTATATGGCGCCGGGATAGATATTGGAAGACTGCGCGGCATAACCAACAGTAAGAAATGTATTGTCGCTCATGCTTACCCTTTTCTCTTCGGTGGTGCAAGAGAAGCAGTCACCCATGTCTTCAGCAGAAGTTGATTTTACCTGGATTTTCAGCTTGCTGCCGGAACTGAAAACATTGCCCGGCTGGGTCGTTTGAAGGTTTTTCCGAAGGGTAAAAGATTGGGTCATCACCGTTCCGTCCGCGCTTTTCCACTGAGTGCTGTAATTGCCTAAAGATTGCTGCCTCGCGGGCAAGACTGCTCTTCTTTCCATAACGGGTGAGCTTGCCTGCGACGGAGCAACATCCGCTCTGGTTCTCAGCACTCCGCTTCTGTTAATCTGCGCGGTCAAAGAGCCTGCGGAAAGGCAAGCGAATAGAATGGATAGTTGCGTAATCTTTTTCATTAGGTTCTTACAGGAATCAGAATAGAAAGTTTGTATGCAGTGGCGCGACAGGACGTATCGATGGCAGACGCAGAAGCATGAAAGAATTATTTTCAATGTGCTACACGCATCAAAGTGAGGCCGGTTTTTGACTTACCGCTTTGTGTAAAATCTGCGTGTCCGCACAGGATACAGATAGATAGCCTTAATGCTATCGCCAGGCCGGATTTTAGGATTGTCGGAGTAGGTAACGTTGTAGCCTCTACCTGTAAATTGAAACGTACTTCGTCTCAGCGACGGTTTTGCCTGCACGGCAAACGACTTGCTGGCCGGCGAATACTCGCTGTTAGCAAAAACGGTATCGCCGCCTTTGGTAACTATCAGCATTTCCACGCTCAAGTCGCTGCCCATGTGTTCCTCGGGGCTTCCAATCCACTTCATCTTCTCATAGATTTGAATAAAAACGATGGACTTGCCGGGCTTCATCCGTTCCACGTATTCATTGCCCGACAGAACATTGCCCTGACGGTCAATGGTGCAAGGGTTCTTATCATCAAGAAACCGGAGGCTTAACACGCCGTCCTGCTCCGCATCCAAAAGCCCGTATAGATTTCTGTTGTCGTAGTTATCAAAACCTACGATAACCACAGTGCCGCCGGTAGTCTGCTGTGCGTA
The DNA here is from genome assembly GCA_963782125.1 of uncultured Bacteroidota bacterium. Lineage (GTDB taxonomy): Bacteria > Bacteroidota > Bacteroidia > Chitinophagales > Chitinophagaceae > UBA1952. The sequence continues at coordinate 310,624 of CAWAID010000004.1, read as the reverse complement.
GCTGTAAGTAATCTGAATTGCGGCAAGAAAGAAGAAAATAGCTTTTTTCATAAAGTAGGTTTGATTGGCGATGGTTCAAAAGTGCAAACTGCACCGGCAGCCTGTTCCCCCATAAAAGGGGGGGGGGGCATGGGTACGAAATGGTATGTTCATTGAAATGGTCATTAAAAATCCGTTTTCAAGCCAGACAGAGTGCACAGACAGACACATGTCCGGGCCGAATAATCGTAAGGACGCCGTGCATCAACGTGCAGCTGTGTTTTAAAAGGAATTTCGGCTTTAGTGTTTCACATAGTGTCCGTTTCCTTACCGCAAGTGCTAACGTCCCATTCGTTGTGCCATCTCTATCACCGCCTTCCGCCACTTTGGTGCTCTGACGGTTTATGCCGCCGGGATAGAGCACATTTCTGCACGCCGCCGTTGCAAACCGTATACTCCGCGCCCGTTTGAGATCCGCACTCATGCGGCTAATGATTCGCTAGCCCGACTCTTGCTAATGGGATGGCAACTATTTACAGCGCGCTTGCCGCAGGCATTTTGGACGTTATCTGCAGGCGGCTGCGAGACGGGGCAAGATGTAAGGAAATTAGTGGCATTTACGTACATCCTTGGCCATAAAGAAGTCGCTGAAACACCAGGCGGAACGACCCGGCTCGTAAGCCGGTTCAATATTCCACTTTGGGTATAAAGCAAAACCCGCTTGAGAGCGGGTTTTAAGCTATGTGCCCCCAAGTGGAACGTTATCGAACCAAATGCTTGAAATCTTTCATGCACTTAGCCTACTTCGCCAGTAGTAATAAAAAAGGAGGAAGTCTCACAACTCAAATGAAGCCTGTGAGAATCGCATAAACGCGAACGCGCTCCATCACCTATCCGAATAAAAAGAGGCTGTCTCCAAGTTGTGAGACAGCCTCCTATCTACGATTATATCCAATTACTGCTTCGTGAATTTTTGCGTGTCAGTATGTCCACTATTATCCGCTAACCTGATAAAATAGGTGCCTGAAGGCAGTGAAGACATTTTTATGGAGTACACAAAGCCATTTTGCATGGGAACATTGCTTCTCCTATAAACTGTTTTACCTGAAACATCTGTTACAGCCACTTCTACAAGCGCGTTGTCAGTACCTGCATAGCGAATGTTCAACATGCTGGAAGTAGGATTAGGATATACTGTATAGAATGCCGCCGGCTTTGTGCTAATACCTGGGTTAGTAGCTGTTTGGCCGCGTTTGTTCAGTGCGTTGTCGGTTGCAGCAATGTTTATACCATACACGTAAGCACCGTAAATATGCTTCGTATTGTTTTCATGCACCAGTTGTCGGATATAAACATTAAAGTCTTTGATGTCATTAGGAACGGTGACACCACTGCGTTGCACAAAGTTTATATCCACAGGGAAATGCTCACCTGGATGTATTGTAATGCCTTCAAGCCGTAATGGCGAGGAAGGGTCATAAGTGACTGTCTTTGTTTCGCCATCTTTTGACATATAGTTACCTTGTCCGCCCGAAGCTTGCCAACGGTCATAAAGACCATCAAGTTTCAATGTGATATAGATGTACTTAGAAATGTCACCTGATAGGTGCCTTTCAATATCCTTCTAAGTTATCATGTCAACAGTGAACACCTTGTCTTCATTATCCGAGTTGGAAACATATACTCGGTGAATGTTGTTACTGGTGTTGTTCAACGTGCGGCAGTTTGCGCAGGCTTTTCCCAGATTAACTGAGCTAAAATTGCGTGTAACTATGTTGTTGTTATTATTGATATTAGTGGCCGAGCGCCTAAATGTGTCTGGATAAAAGAGACCATTAATAGGCAGTGTCCGCTCTAATAAGCGTGCAAGAATACAGACATCTACTCCTGTAGGTTGGCCAAGGCCAGGTGTCCCGGTGCGCATTCTTGGATTTGGCGGATACCAAGGAATACGGACTATGGTATCCATGCCCGGTTGAATTACTGGAATTGTTGTTGTGGAATCAATAAGGCCACCTGATGGCAAGGTTAAGTTATTTGCGCTGTCCTTTACAAGATTGTATCCGTACCAATCTGCTCGCCACTGTTCGCCAGTAGAACCATAAGTCCAATAGGTGCTTAGCGTATTAGCGTCTGGTACATTTGCTGCGCAGCCTACGTTCTTCACGCGAACGAACAGATAATTAGGATAACCCTTTAAGAAATACTGTGGATTTTGTGGAATGAGACTGTCTACATCAACAGTATCACGATTCCAAAAATCAGGACTATGCCATATGTCATAATGCTGATGGTTAATATTGAACTGACTGTTAGGCTCGTCAAGCATATCATAGTAAGAATCACGCATAGCAAGATCGGAGACAGAATCAGTACGCAAATAGACCATCACCATCACAGTAGCTACTTTCTGAATTTCAGATGCATCATACACTGCCAGTCGGTAATAAACTAGAGGTGAAGGTGCACCGCCGGTGCTCGTGATATAAGGAGATGCGGCTGTGTAACTGCTTAAAGAGCATGTATTACCGTTAATCGGTGTCCATAGGTAAGTATAATTTGGCTGCCCATTATGTATCTCGCCAATTTTCAATTGCGGATTTGATAAGCCTGCTACTGTTCCTGGTGCGCATTTATGTGTCAACGTCACACCATCAATATACATTGTTCGGGTTGCTGAATCATTGCATTCAAGGCCTCGCGGAAAGTTGGGATTTGCTCGAAAAACAGCGCTGTCAGCTTGCAACCTGCCTGCGCCAAGTCGGCTGCTATATCGGCTGATACCATCATAGTAGTGGGCATTATAGAAATGGACGCCATCCCATGTTTGCTGATAAATGTCCTTGGATGTTTTCTTTAGCAAGTATTCTACTTGGTAGGGGGTTAGGCAAGATTGCTGGGAGTACATCAACGCAGCAACGCCTGCTACTGTGGGCGAGGAGTAGGAAGTACCAGAGGTGATTTGCCATGTGTTGCCACTGGTTTGTAGGAGGATGTCTCTGCCAGGAGAGCAAATATCTACGCGGTCATTATGCTGAAATGTCTGTACTGAATCGCCGGTAACTACTTGTTCGTGAATGTCCTGTAGCTGAAAAGTACCAGAAGTGAATTTGTGCCCTACTGATGAGACAGAAATATTGTGGTCACACGAGGCGGGATAGTAGTAGGTATAAGACAATCCGCTTCCACTTTTCCAACCATTACCTGCTGAAAACGCCGCGGTAGCACCTGCCTCATAGATTTCATCGCAAACTACCTGCTCTGAAGCTCTAATATCTAAGGGACCGGGCCTATCGCCGCCCCAACTACCATTTGTTACCCGAACGCGCCCGCCAGTTGTATCGTTAATGATGCTGCGCACGCCGATCAAACTGACCACCCTACGCCGGAGCAAATTGACCACCTGTTTTGCTGGCGAAGAGAAGGGGTTCACGCATGAGATGAGTGGTGTTTGATTATGTTTGTTTTGGTAGTTAAATCGTGTCTTAAATCTTCTGTTTTCTTCCCTCATCACGGAGCGATGTCTTTTCTGATGAAGCCCGGAGATGAGCTAAAGCTAAAAAAAGATATCGCTTCGTGATGAGGAGCCGCCGGCAGGCCCCTTTTATGGCTCCCGCCCCCCGGCCAGATCTACATCTAATCGGCTCGCTCTTCAGTCAGCTTTCTCCGCTTGCGCATGGACTCTCCCTGCAGTTCCAGGCGGTGAGCATTGTGTACAATTCTGTCCAGGATGGCATCCGCGATGGTCTGCTCTCCGATTACATCATACCATTTACTGACCGGGACCTGCGAGGTGATAATCATCGCTCCCTTGCCATGCCTGTCTTCTATGAGCTCCATTAGTGCAGCCCGGCTGGCTGCGTCTATAGGCTGCATCCCGAAGTCGTCCAGTATCAGGAGCTGCTGGCGCTCTATCCGGGCTACTTCCTTCAGATAAGAGCCATCGGCTTTGCTCATCTTGAGCCTGGAGAACAGCTTGGGTACATTGTGATAAATCACACGATAGCCAAGGCCGCAGGCGTGGTAGCCAAGGGCTGAAGCGATGTAGCTCTTGCCGATGCCTGTTGCACCGGTAATGAGGATGTTCTCGCTCTTGTCTATGAAGCTGCAGTCGGCAAAGCGAAGTATCTGATTCTTGTCAATGTTGCGGTCGGTGTTGTAGTGGAGGTCTTCCAGGGCTGCCCGGTAACGGAAGCGGGCATTCCTTACTTTAAGTCCGATGCTGCGGTTCTGCCGCTCGTCCCATTCCCCGTCTACCAGATGGGCTATGAGTTCATCGGGTGTGTAGGCGGAGTGCTGGTCTGCTTCCAGACAGCTTTTGAAGAGCCGGTGCATACCGAGGAGCTTCATTTTGCGCATCTTTTCCAGTGTTGCTGCATTCATGTTTTTGAGGTTTTAAGGGGTGAAGAAGTGATTGATTATTGATAATAATTGCCTCCCCGGATATTGTCGTGGAAGGGCATCTGAAGCTGGTCACTTTGGTCCGGCGCGTCGTGTGTGTCCAGCTCTTTCTCCAGAATCTTTTGGATGGTCTTGTAGTTATAAGCACCGTATCCAAGTGCGCGCTGGCAGGCACTCATCAGCCGGCGGTGCCCAACCTTCTTTGCAAATGAGAGGATGCCTACGCAGCTCTTGTAGGCCTGCTCGGGGTGCTGCTTTCTGTCCAGCACTTTTAGGATGTAGAGCTTCACATCCTCGCCAATATCTTCGGCCCAGGAGATGAACTTTTCCGGCGTCCATTCACTGACGAAGCGATGGGCACTGGCCAGGTGGTCGGGCTCTGTGGTGTAGTTGTAAGGGCTGCGGGTGCGGTTGTGCAGGGCAATGCGCTCGTAGTTGTAGTAGACTTCTACGGTGCTTCTGGAGTAAAGCACTTTTACCTTCTTGCCTATGAAGCGGTAAGGCACGCTGTAGTAGTGCCTGTCCGGCCCAAGACCGATGTGACCGTTCTTGGCTACTGTAGCATAGAGCTGAGCTTTTAGCTCGTAACGCAGTGCTGGCAGAGGCATCATTACGGCCCGCTCTACTTCTTCAAACTGCTGACGGCGGCTGTAGTTTCTTCCTCTTAATGAAGCGCCATTATGGTCTGCGAGCGCTGCAAGGATGGCTGCATTCAGGTCTGCAAGGCTTGTGTAGCTCTCCTTTCTGATTCTTGCATAGATGCGGGTGTAGATGATGCGGACGGCATTTTCTACAAGAGCCTTATCCCTTGGCCGGTAGGCTCTGGCAGGAAGAATGGAGGTGCCGTAGTGCTCTGCGAAGTCTGCATAGGTCTCATTGATGGTAGGCTCGTACTTGCTGCTCTTTGTGACTGCTGAGCGCAGGTTGTCGGGCACAATTGCCGCAGGTACGCCACCACAGAAGTGCAGGGCATTCTCACAGGCGGCTATAAAATCGTCTTTGGCTTGCGTTCTCACAGCCTCTACATAAGTGAGCTGGCTGGCGCCGAGGATGGCTACGAATACCTCTACTGGCTCCAGCTCTCCGGTCTGCGGGTTGACGATGGAGAGCTTGTCTCCGGCATAGTCTACATAGAGCTTGTCGCCGGCCTTGTGCTCCATGTGCATGGTGGGATTGACCTGCGCCTTCCACTGTGCGTAGTAATGTTTGAACTGGCTTATCCCCAGCCCGTCCGGATGGCTGCGTTTGTATTCCTGCCACAGCAGCTCTCTGGTAACCCCCTTTCTCTTCAGCTCCTTGTCAATAGCAGGAAAGAGGCTGAAAAGATGGTTTACCCGCTCATTGACAGCCTTGTCTTCGGGCCTGATGAACAGGTCTTCAAGGTCTTTATCGCTAAGAGGATTCAGCTCTTCAAAGCTCAGTCCGCTGGCCGTAAGCTCTTTGAGATACTTCTTTAAGGTGTTGCGTGCGATGCCGGTCTGGGCGGCTATATGCACTTTGCTGCGTCCCTGGAAGTGCAGGCGCAGGATCTGTCTGATCTTAATCATGCTGATGGGATTGTTGGCCAAGGGAGCTTAAGTTTTGTGAGAACTTAGGCCTCTTTACCGCACTCATCGCAGCGTGATATCCTCTCTCCTTTTAGGTGGTCAATTTGGACCGGCGCAGGGTGGTCAATTTGGACCGGCGCGCCCTGGTCAATTTAAACCGGCGAAGGGTGGTCAATTTGACCGGCGCTTGCAAAAAGGCATCCATCAGCCACTGATTACAGAAGCACAGTTTGATGAGGTGCAGGACATCCTGCATGGAAGGAAGCGGGTAACAAAAGTGCGCAGTACAAAAGATGAGGCGCTTCCTTTGCGCGGCTTCCTGGTGTGCAAGACCTGTGGGAAGCCAATTACAGGCGGTGCAGTAAAAGGCAATGGCGGCAAATATTACTACTACCATTGCCAGACAGCAGCAGCCTGCAAAGAGCGGTACCGTGCAGATACAGCCCATGAGGTATTCGTCGAAAAAACGCTCAAAGGCATATCAGCAAAAAAGGAGATTCTGGAACTCTACTATGCCATGATGAGTGAATACTACAAGAAGAATGGCTCGGACAAGACAAAACAAACAAGGGAAATACAGGCACAAATTGAGAAGCTCAAGCAGCGCATCCAGAATGCTCAAGCTTTGATGCTGGATGCAGAACTCACTGCCTCAGAGTACAAGGACATCCGCAATGCTCTTGCGCCGGAGATAGATACTTTGGAGCGAAAGAAGGTAGCGCTACTCACTTCCGAGGACGACTATCAAGAGTATTTAGATAAAGGCATTCCACTGCTGCAAAACATAGACAAACACTGGCTGGCAGCGGATTTGGCAGGAAAACAACGCATCGTTGGTTCAATATTCCCGCAAAAGCTCGTTTTTGAGAAAAACAATTATCGAACCATTGGAGAAAATCCGGTGTTTGCCCTGATAGCCGCTACTGGCAAGGGTTCCAGCACTTCCAAAATGAAGAAAGGTCAGCATTTTGCTGACCTTTCCATTTGGGTGCCCCGGACAGGAATTGAACCTGCACGGACCTTGCGGCCCAAGGGATTTTAAGTCCCTCGTGTCTACCAGTTTCACCACCAGGGCGGGTGGACGGCAAAAGTCAAACGCTAATGGTCAAAAACCAAACCTTCCGCAAACAAAAATTCCAGACTCTATGAAGAATCTGGAATCTTATCAGGGAGCGGAAGACGCGATTCGAACGCGCGACCCCGACCTTGGCAAGGTCGTGCTCTACCAGCTGAGCTACTTCCGCTTATACGCCATTCCCTTTCGGGAGTGCAAATATAGAAGGCCGCTCCTTGCGCGCCAAAAAAGCTTCAGATTTTTTTGAGTGAAAATTGAAGCATTGAGATTCATGCCGCATTCCGCCCGCCAAATACCGAATTTCGCGCCGATGCACTCGCCATTCATTGCGCTTGTACGGAAAGACCTGCTGCTGGAATGGCGGCAAAAGCATACGCTTTATGGCGTAGTGCTCTATATTGGCAGCACTGTCTTCGCAGTATATATGATGGCCGGGCGCCCGGAGGCTGCCGTCTGGAATGTGCTTTTCTGGCTTACCCAGCTCTTTGTGGTGGTCAATTCAGTGGCGCGCTCGTTCCTGCAGGAGCCCGCACAACGCTTTCGATATTACTATTCACTGGTAAAACCGCAGACTTTCCTGCTGGCCAAGATGCTGTACAGCGTTGTCCTGCAATTTATAATGACGGCTATAAGCCTGTTACTGTTTTGGCTGCTGCTGGGCCTGCCGCTCGCGCAGGTAGGCTTATTCTGCGGCGTAGCTGCACTGGGCAGCCTTAGTTTATCCGTCGTCTTTACTTTCTTGTCTGCCATTGCAGCCAGGGCAGGTCAAAATGCCGCGCTTATGGCCATCCTCGGCTTTCCGCTCATTACGCCGGTGCTGTTAATGCTCAGCAAGCTGGCCGGTAAAGCCCTGACGGACGTTTATGTAAGTGGCTGGTGGAATCTGGCTGGTGTATTGCTTGGGCTGGATTTCCTCGTTGTAGTGCTGGGGCTGATACTATTTCCGTTTCTATGGCAGGAATAAATGGCGCCTGTACCTGAAGTTTGGAATTTGGCATCCTCAATTTAACCTGTTGGCTCACTGGCTCATTACCTTTGCGCCGCTATGCGCCTTTCCTGGTGGAAAATCCTCTGCATCCTGCTGCTCGGCTATACGGTTATCGGAGGCATACTAATGCCGGTACCGGCGATGGACATTCTTAATGAGACCATCCGCAACCTGTACTTCCATGTGCCGATGTGGTTTACAATGATTCTCCTGTTCGGCTACGGATTTTTCTATTCTATTAAATACCTGCGAAGCAGCGATTTGCGGGACGATGTCCGTGCCGTGGAATTCACCAACGTAGGCATCCTCTTTTCCATCCTCGGCATGCTGACCGGCATGGAATGGGCACAAATGACCTGGGGCGCTGCCTGGAGCAATGACCCGAAACAACTGGGCACGGCACTCTGCATGCTATCTTATTTCGCCTATGTGATTCTTCGCGGCGGAATTAAAGACGAAGAGAAGCGCGCGCGCATCTCGGCGGTCTACAACGTCTTCATTTTCGCATTGATGTTTCCTCTCATATTCATCCTGCCCCGCATGGTTGACTCGCTTCATCCCGGTGCCGGCGGCAATCCCGCCTTTAAGCAGTATGATCTGGACAGCAACATGCGGCTGGTATTCTATCCAGCAGTAGTTGCCTGGTTTCTGCTCGGCCTCTGGATAGCCCGCCTGAAGGTGCGTATCCGGGAAGCGGGTGAGCGCGATACATTTGCCATCCATTCTCCTAATCCCGCTATTACTACCTGATGCGCCGGGCCTTTGCCACCCTACTCTTTTTATTGCTGCCGCCTCTTTTAAGTCGGGCGCAAAACATAGGTGCCGCAGCGCCGGAAATGGCTACCGGCATGCGCCAAAGCGGTAAGATTTACGTCGTCGTTCTTGTGCTCGCCACTATCTTTGCCGGCATTATCGCATTCTTAATACATCTGGAGCGTAAACTGTCCCGTATTGAGCGGGAGCACGGCACTTCAGATTAGCGGATTAACTGATTTTTTGTCTGATAAATCTTCCTAAGAAAGCATCCAACATTCCACATTCTAAATAAAATGGCAGAAACACTCACCTCGCCGGTTGCCACGGTTGCAACCACCGGCCCTGCGCAACCGCACTATTCCTTTTTCCATGGCGTAGAGCGCAACTTTGACAAGGCATCCACACACACGCGCTTTGAGAAAGGCATCCTGGAGCAGATCAAGGCCTGCAACTCGGTGTATCAGATGAAGTTCCCCGTACGCATTGGCGAAAAGGTGGAGGTAATAGAAGCCTATCGGGTGCAGCACTGCCATCATAAGCTGCCTTGTAAGGGCGGCATCCGCTTTTCCATAGATGTAAACCAGGATGAGGTAATGGCGCTGGCCGCGCTGATGACGTACAAATGCGCCATTGTGAATGTGCCTTTCGGCGGTGGCAAGGGCGGTATCAAAATCAACCCAAAGAACTACACTACTTACGAGCTGGAAAAGATTACCCGCCGCTATACCAGCGAGCTGGTGAAGAAGAATTTTATCGGCCCTGGCATTGACGTACCAGCGCCCGACTATGGAACCGGCCCGCGTGAGATGAGCTGGATTGCTGATACTTATGCATCGCTCAACCCCGGTGAGGTAAATGCGCTTGGCTGCGTTACCGGAAAGCCGGTCACGCAGGGCGGCGTTCGCGGACGTACAGAAGCTACCGGCCTCGGTGTATTCTACGGCATCCGTGAGTTGTGTCGCGTGAAGGAAGACATGGATAAGCTGGGCCTGACTACGGGCGTGGAAGGCAAGCGGGTGATTGTACAGGGCCTCGGCAATGTGGGCTACCACGCGGCTAAGTTTTTCTACGAAGCGGGCGCGCTCATCGTCGGCATTGCCGAATATGAAGGCGGTGTTTATAATGAGAAGGGCATTGACCTTGAGAAACTGATTGCCCACCGGAAAAGCGGCGGTTCTATCCACGGCTTTGAAGGCAATAAGGACATTGCCAACAGCGCCGAGGTGCTGGAGATGCCTTGCGATATTCTTATTCCTGCCGCGCTGGAAAACGTAATCAACGCATCTAATGCAGCACGTATCCAGGCCAAGATCATCGGCGAAGGCGCTAACGGCCCACTGACTCCGGAAGCCGACGAAATTCTGAACGCAAAAGGTATCGTGGTTGTTCCAGATATGTATATTAATGCCGGCGGCGTTACGGTATCGTATTTTGAATGGCTGAAAAACCTGAGTCACGTACGTTTCGGTCGCATGGATAAGCGCTTCACTGAAAATGTGAACAGCCAGATTCTGAACTCCGTAGAAAGCCTGACTGGTAAGAGCGTCAATGACATTGAGCGTCGTATGATTCTGCACGGCCCCGATGAAGTCGACCTGGTTTATTCCGGCCTTGAGGATACCATGATCGGTTCCTTCCACGAAATCCGCGAATCCCTGCTGGCTAATCCGGGTACTGATATGCGTACTGCCGCCTTTATTGTTGCTATCAATAAGGTGGGCGTTGCTTATGAGGAATTGGGCATTTTCCCATAATCGTCCTTTGGTTGCTGCAGCCGGAACACTAACAATAGAAAGCCGCTCCCTCAAGAGGAGCGGCTTTTCATTTCTGAGAATTACGCTAGTGTAACTGACCTTTATTCGCTAAACATTGTCGCAGCGGCTGCCAGCGTTTCTGGCTTGCCAACATCTAAAAACTTCCCGTTGCTATGGTCAAATCCGCTGATAGTGCCGCCCGTTGCACACGCAGCCAGATACACATCTATCAGCGAGAACTTACCTTCCTGCCGGATGCTATGGAGCAGCGTTGCGGATATTACCTGAATGCCGCTAAACGCAAACGGCGCACCAGCTTCCCCGCGTTGCGCGCCGGTTTTTTCATTGCGCCAGCCTTTTAGCTGCATGGCATCATCAAAAAGCAGGTAACGTGACGATGGGCGCTGCATTACCGCGAGCGTTGCTAAAGGCGCTTTGGAGCGATGTGCTTCAATAAGAGCGTCCAACTGAAGGTCTGTAAGCACATCCACATTCATCACCACGAATGCCGCGGCACCTTCAAAAAAGGATGCGGCCCGCTTCAGGCCGCCACCGGTCTCCAGTACCTCATCGCGCTCGTCAGAGATGGAGATGTCACTTCCCCACCCGCTTGCGGCCGTAATAGTCGTTTCAATCTGGTCGGCAAAGTGATGGACGTTCACGACTACTTCGCGGATGCCGGAGCGCTGTAGGTAACGGATGTTCCATTCCAGCAGAGTCATGTCTCCCACGCGTGCAAGCGCTTTAGGGTGATGATGCGTGAATGGGGCAAGCCGGGTGCCGAGACCTGCGGCGAGGATCATCGCTTTCATGGGCACAAATGTGGGGCTTATTGAGCACCTTTGCGACCGATGTTTAACCGTTACTGGCGCGTATATCCCTGGGGCATGCAGCTCTTTCTGTTTGTGATGATGATATTGACGCTGGCCTCCTTTGCGTCTTATCTCGTGCTGGCCCTGGTGCCGAAGTTGTCCGGCGTTTCATTCGCAGATCTTACGCAACTGAATGCCGCTTCTTCTATAAATGTCATTCGGGCGGCACTATTGGCTCAGGGGGTCTCGCATCTTGGCACTTTTGCGCTGCCGGGCCTTTTGTTTGGGCTCACAACGCATCCGCGGATCTTGAATTATCTGGGGCTAAGGGCGCCGGGCAGGTCAATTCACTGGCTATTGGTAACCGGGGTTATGCTTGGGCTCATTCCACTTTTTCTTGCCGGCGAGGCCTGGATGATGGCTCATCTTCACTTTGGCGCCTGGGCCAACGAGCTGCAGGCTGCCAACGACAACATGATTGGCGCATTTCTGCGCCTGAACACGCCCGGCGAGTTACTACTCCTGCTGGTCATTCTGGCATTGCTGCCGGCTGTTGGAGAGGAATTAGTGTTTCGTGGCGTGCTGCTGCGCCTCTTACACCGTAAAACCGCGCAGGTGGCGGCTATTGCCTCCGGTACGCCGGGTCAGGTGCCCGATGCGCAGCGAAGCATGGTAATGCCGGTCTTTTTGACGGCCTTATTGTTTGCTTGTATTCATTTGAGCCCCTACGGATTTGTATTCATCTTTATTGCGGGCTGTGTGCTGGCACTCGTTTACTTCCTGACGGGTTCCTTGCTTTGCAGCATCTGGGCGCATTTTCTGTATAACGGGACACAGGTAGTGTTGGTGTTTATGAGTGGTCGTAGTGCCGGATTAAAACAAGTAGCCGAAGGTTCGGCATTACCCGCGATTTATGTATTGGCAGGGTTAAGCCTATTCGTAATCAGTTTTTACTTTTTGGTCAAAACACAAACACCAATGCCGGTGAACTGGTCGGATGATTTCAGGGACGGACCAAAGGATGGCCCAAAACAAGAGCTGCCGCTGTCTTAAAATAACTCCCACCACTTAATTCAACGCCATCCAATAACCACATGGCACTTCACTGGCCTACCTTTTTCACCCGCCTTGGGAGCGCTGTTGTTTTTTCCGCAATCATGATGGGCGGATTGCTTTGGAATGCCTGGGCCTTGCTCGCATTGGTTTCGGTAATGGCGCTGCTGTGTCTACGGGAATTTTTCAGGATAATGGCCGTTATTACTGCCGCGCCCGCTCCTGGATGGCTGCTGCCGGTTACGATGGCTGTATCATTAATGATGCTATGGCTGCCGCCTTTGGCAAGCGCGGTTCAAGGCTTAGCGCCGGTCATTGCGCAGCCGCAGTATTTGCCGCCGCTGCTGCTTTTTGTGCCGCTTATGTTGCTTTGCGCAGGGCTTTCCAAAAGGCCGGCACTTGTTCCGGGCCTATATGCCTTTGCAGCGTTGGGCTATATTACAATGCCTGCACTGATGCTGTACGCCTTGCGGCTGCAAAGCCTGCTATTGCCATTGGCCCTTGTGCTCCTGATCTGGATGAATGATACGATGGCTTATCTCGTAGGCTCATTCATTGGCCGAACACCTTTTTCCTCTATCTCGCCTAAAAAGACCTGGGAAGGGACAATAGGCGGCGCAATCCTGACCATGGGGCTGGCCATATGGTGGGGCTGGTACAGCAGGCTTTTTCAGATGACGGACTGGGCCGCGCTTGCGCTTTGCGCATCCATTGCCGGCACGGCCGGTGATTTATTGGAAAGCAAGCTGAAGCGCCTTGCAAACATCAAGGATAGTGGCACAATGATGCCCGGCCACGGCGGTGCACTTGACCGCTTTGATTCGTTGCTTGTCGCTACGCCATTTGCCTTTGCATACGCCTACCTTTTCATGGGTGCGCTGCCTATAAAAGTGTTTTAGACGACCTTTGGCCGGCTACCTCAATTCTACATTCCGAAATCCGAAATTAATATGACACTTCACCGTGAAGGCTACCGGTACATTATAATCGCTACTGCGCTTTGGATTGTGTTGGGCTACCTCAGCTACCGCTTCCTGTATTCGCTACCCTGGCTGATGTATCCGCTCAATTTTGTCTTCTTTTTACTCTGGGCCTGGGTGATCTGGTTTTTCCGCTTGCCCGTCCGACAGTTTGAGCTGGGAGCGCAAATGATCATTGCTCCGGCCGACGGCAAGGTTGTAGTGGTTGAAGAAACGTTTGAGCCTGAATATTTTAAGGATAAGCGACTTCAGCTTTCCATTTTCATGAGTCCGCTGAATGTGCATATAAATCGGAGCCCGATCACCGGGGAGGTGAAGTACATGAAGTATCACCCGGGTAAATACCTCGTGGCATGGCACCCGAAGAGCAGCACAGACAATGAGCGCACAACGATGGTGATTGAGAATGAGCAGATGCCGGTAATGCTTCGTCAGGTTGCCGGCGCACTGGCCCGCCGCATCTGCTGGTATGTCAAGGAAGGTCAGGTTTTGGAACAGAATCAGGAGTTCGGTTTCATTCGCTTCGGATCGCGTGTGGATGTTTACCTGCCTTTAGGAACAAAGGTGGATGTTAAGATTGGCCAGGCGGTGAAAGGCGGGATCACCGTACTCGCGCATTTGGCTTAGTTTCGTAGCTCATTCTAAAAAAATCAAAGATCTTCTTCATGAAAAAGCTCACTCTACTCGCTGCTGGCCTGATGTTCGCTGCCGCTTCTTTTGCAGCTCCTTGCGATAAGGACAAGACTGCAAAGGCCTGCTGCAAGGATAAGAATAAGACTGAATGTAAGAAAGAAGCAAAGGCTGACTGTAAGGAAAAGTCTTGCTGTAAGAAAGGTGAGGCTACTGCCAAGAAATAAGCAGAAGCTTCTCCTTGAGATATTAGACCGGTTGCCGTTGGCGCCGGTTTTTTTTTATGTCCTTAGGCTAACCAGATCGGCGCCCTGCAGAATGGGAACTACTGGATGCAAATCGGGTGTTGCGCAATAAGCCAGGTCGTGCTCCAGGCCATACGCAGCTAAACGGTGATAGTGGGCGCTATCGCGTAGGTAATCGAGGTACGCACCACCGGTTTGCGCTTCCAGCGTGCCGGCAGCCCTCGCGCTGTCGCAATTGATGGAGAAGTGTGGTGCAATCCTATTAACGACGGCACCTGCAAAAAGGGTGTCTTCAAGATTGAAGCGGTCTTTCCATGCCGCACAGCCAAGGAGTACAGGCTTTCGAGTGGCGATCAGATAATCACAAACAGCTGTCAGATTCAAAAAAGAACCTGTGATAATGCTGTGTGCTCCGCGAATCATGTGCAGCAGGCGGGTTCCATTAGTGGTAGTAAGAACAAGTGTTTTACCAGCAATAAATGGTCGTGGATACTCTGAAGGAGAGTTGCCATACTGCAGTCCAGCAGCGACTTTCCCATCTCGCTCGCCAGCTGTGATGCTATTTGCTGTAGCTGCGCCTATCCGGATACATTCATCTACCGCGGCGACGGGTATAACACGTTCTGCGCCATTGTGCAGCGCGGCAGCAATCGTGGATGTAGCCCGAAATACATCTATGATGACCGTTACGGAGTCTGTCGGATCATACAGCTGCAGGAGTGCGGGAGAAAGGCAGACTTCAAGTTTCGGCAGCGCGTTGGACATAGAGCAGCGGTAGACGCGGCAAGATAGAGCGGCAATCGCGTTCTGTGCCAAAAAATAAGCGCCGCAGAAGGTCTGCAGCGCTTATTGAAAAAAGTGTAAACAGTGTATCTTAATACACCCACATATCGTGCTCCTTGTCAAATACGCGTTCGGTCAGTCGCTGAGCTTCGTACAGGGATTCCATTCTACTCATGCCAGCCTGGCTGAATGATTCGTTGGTTCCATTACTTACCTGAATAATACGGCCATTCCAATAACGACCTTCCAGATAATCGTCCCATGTCATGCGCTGAACGTCATTTTCTGGGTTGAATACTTCATATTGGGCAAACACAGGGCGAGCTTCCGGATAATAAATCCAAAGGAGTGGCGTGGAAGCACGGGTAGTACCATCTTCATTCTTGATGTCAACCAGCGGTGCAATACCAATGATGCGAACCACCATACGGCCGACGTTGCGATCAAACATCCAATCCTCCTTTACCCTGTAGAGCGTTACGATGTCTGGGTTGAAGTCACGGCTGCGGATGAGCTGTTTTACCTGACCTGTTACCGGATCTTCCTGAGAGATAGTATCGGGCTTACCTACGAGCTTTTCAATGATCTGCTCCTTAGTGAGCGCGGTAGTAAAGCGGTCATCAAAAGTGGAATAGGCTTTTATCTTGCCCTTTTTCACCGCGTCCAGCAGAATTTCAATGAAATAACCGCCGCCCGTCTGGTCATCACCAGGATATCGGAAGGCCAGATTTTGCTTTTCGCGGGTATCAATCTCGCGCCAAACGCGCTTTTTCCAGAGGATGTCGGCCTCACGTAGCGGCTGCCAATTAAGCGTACGCATCGTGTGCGGCGTGCGGTCGTAGGCGCCGTCGCGTACAAGCGAAGGCTGCCATGTTGCACTGACGGGTTCATTATTGCTGCCATTACCGGATTGAGCGGCATCGGTAACGTTTTGCGCCCGGGCGGCTGTGCTGCACGCGAGGATCCCTGCTAAGGCGGCAAGCTGGTATGATTGGCGGATATTCATGCTGGCGAAAATAATAGCTGGTCGCTAAAAATGTTAGTTCAGAAGTAAAGTAATGCTGTTAAGAGAACGAACGGTGCCGTCTGGCCCCTTTGCGCGCACGTTGTCGATATAAACGCGGTCGCCTGGCTTAGCCATGTTTTCCGTGTATTTCTTTGCCTCGTTGGCAAAGTAAGAATTATTCATGTGGAATGGACCCTGATAATCTGCTCTCTTCTGCTGGTACGAGAAATCGTAGCCGACAATTTCAAATTTAGTGTCAAAGTCAAAATTCTCAAGCACAGCGGCCACCCCCAGTTGAGCACGATAGATACTGGCTGGCATACCGCCACTAATCTTACCGCCGAGTTTCGCTACCGGATCGGGAATACGTTTTACACGGACATCCATACCACCCACTTTGGCAACACCCTGAGCGGTTTTTGCATTAATAGCAGCAGATACCTTGCCTGGTTGCGTGACTACGACGGTATAAGTTCCCTTACCTGTGGACGTGACAGTTGCCCCCGGAATGCTAATGCTTACATCTTCAAGGGAATAGCCGGCTGCTGTTACCGTTATCGGGTTAGGTACGCCGATATAAAAGACGTTCATTTTATCCAGTTGCATAGATGCGCCTGCAGAGCCCACCATATATTGGAATTCCCAAGGCTGAGAAAGCTTCTGGCCATTGTTGGTCACGCTGATTGTACCACGAACAGTTTGTAGTCCGAGGCCCGATGCAGTCGCCTTCCACGTACCGATACCACCTTTCACTTCTGTGATAGAGCCTGAGGACGCACTGATTTGTGGCGTAACTGATTTGTTGTATGCGGCTACCATGATATTCGCTTCAATTGGCTGACCTACAAGTGCATAGCTTGTTTTAGGAACGGCGATCCCCGTAATAGCGTCGAACTTAAGTGGTTTTGCCTGTGCATCTTTAAAGAGTGCATTCAGTACAGCAGCCTGAGAGTTGCGGACGTCGTTTTGCATCTTTGACATCAGCGCTATCACACCAAGCGTTGGTACGTGGTAAAACGTACCGGTGCTCCAGTCGCCATTTGGATTGTCTTCGCTCTTTTCAACGACAGGCACCTGAATCGGCAATTCCTTCTCAAATGAAGCCCGCACATCCGGGTTTTCTATGCGCTGTAACATAAACTGGCGCAGTTCATTAAGTTTTGCCTTGATTTGATCGCCACCTTTTCTTTCAACAAGCAGATCCGTTGAGGCATCAATATTCTCCTCATTCTTTATCTCTCCGGCTTCCTTTCCAGTTTTGTAACCACCTGCTCTTTCAATCACTTTTCCTTTCCATGATTCAAGATATTTATAGACTTCATCAGACTTAGCCGAGATTTCCTGCGCCTTTTCATAGTAAGGCTTGACCCGGACAGTTTGCTCAGGCATATTAACGTTGGCCTCAAAATCTCGCATTACGTCGGCATTATTGCCTTCAACAGTTTCATTGGACTTCGTGATGCCAGCGTTGAGGATTTTGAACGCGTGCAGGATTTCGCTTGAAATATTAAGGGCCAGCATGGCAGTAAGTACCAGATACATGAGGTTAATCATGATCTGCCGCGGCTCTTTAGGTATGGACATTCTTTAGCTTTTACAGAAATAATAGAGAAAGGGTAAATGGCTACACAATTCCTTGTCACGTATGCCGGGCCTTAGCGCCCTTGCATGGCAGCCAGCATATTGCCATATACATTATTCAGGTTGGTCAGATTGCGGGCCAATGCGCCAATTTGTTCACGGGCAGCCTTAGCATCTTCAGCAGAAGCAGCCATAGAATCAGATGCATTGAGCAGCGTGCTGTAGAACTTGTTCATTGCCTTAAGGTGGTTGTTAGCATCCTGGAGCTCAACTTCATAAATCTGGTTCAGGGAGCCAAGATTTTGCGTCAGCACCGTCACTTGCTGATGGAATTTTGCAGCATCAGCGGAAGCGTTATTGAACACGCCCATGGTCTCTGTAGCACCTTGGAAGGTTGTTTTCATCTGGCCAAGCGCAGTAGCGGTTTCACGGGCAGCTGTTGTGTAAGCACCGGTTGCTGCTGTTACGTCGGTAATATCTTTCATCTGCTCTACTGTCTGGCCGAAACGGCTGAAGTTTTCGTTCAGACGGCGCAGATTCGCCGGATTTATTTGGGCTTCCTCCAGCATCTTATCTAAGGAAGCGGTTGCGCTTGAGCTGCCTCCACCGCCACTGCCGATAGCCATAGCAGGCACCTGAAACTTTACACCCTTGCGGTAAGCTTCTACATGTGGATTCTCATCCAGATTCGGATAATAACGCTCCCAGTAGTAGTCTTTGTGTGGCGGCAAGATGCCGAGCAGCGTGAAGATGAAGGCTTCCGTGATCATGCCGACAGGCAGCATGAAATTGGCAATTGGCCAGTGTTGAATTTTCGCAAGCGCACCGATCAGTACGACAGCAGCACCAAGGCCGATGACAAAATTCTTGAGATACTTACCGGCTTTGGTTTCAAAAAACAGTGCGATTGAGTTCATTGTCTGTAGTTGAAGGAGAAATTGAAAGGGTCAATGGGGATAAAAACGGCGATTGGTTGGGTGTTATTTCGTTAAGCCACGCTCATTATGAAGCGATTAACGATTAGCAGCGCGTCCACGGATAGGTCGGTTGGTAACAGCTTGGGAAACTTCCGGGTAAACGCAACGGAAACCGATGTAAGCCTTTGCCGTGTCCGCATATTCAAAGTCGCGGGTACCGTTCTGCAGATAGTAAGCAACATCCCTCCAGGACCCGCCGCGTACCACCTTGCGGCGCATCCACTGCGGATCATTATCGCGAATGCGATAACGCACGTCCGGATTCACATCGGCAACTGTATTGTACGCCTGGCCGAAGTAGGATGAGCCTGTCCACTCGCTTACATTTCCGGCCATGTTGTACAGACCGTAGTCATTTGGAAAATAAGCATTTACCGGCGTTGTGTAGAGACCGCCGTCAGCAGCATAGTTTCCGCGCTGTGGCTTGAAGTTAGCCAGATAACATCCCTTCTTGTTTACGATATATGGACCGCCCCATGGGTAAGGCGCTTCATTGCGGCCACCGCGGGCAGCCCACTCCCACTCCTGCTCTGTAGGCAGACGGAAAGCACTTTCAAAGTACTGGCGGCTCTTCTCCCGCTCAGAACGCCACAGCTTCGTGCGCCAATCACAGAAGGCATTGGCTGTAAACCAGTTTACACCTACAACAGGATAGTTGTCAAATGCATTGAACCAGTTATACTGACGGGCAATTGGCTCGTTGTATGAATAAGAAAACTGGCGCATCCACACGTTCGTGTCCGGATAAACAGCCACATCACGGCGCACGATAAAATTAGTGCGGGGAATTGAGGGGTTGCGGGCAGATTCTTCGAAGTCGAAATATTCCAGGTGGTAAACGAGCTTGCTGTTATCAAACTCCTTGCGGCCCCAGCCGCTTTGATCTGCAGGAATGAAAAGCGAGCTTAATTGATCTTGCACATCTGCATTGCGGTAATTAGGCTTCTTGCGCCAATCAATAGTTTGTGTGCCGTCAGGATTGTCGCGAAAATCGCCGAGGACTGTGTGTGCGATTGAGTCACGTACCCAGTCTGTAAACTGGCGGTATTCCTGGTTAGAAATCTCCGTTGCGTCCATGTAAAAGCCCGCTACCTGAGCAGTACGGATCAGCGTTTCGTTCTTACCGGTGATATCCTCGTCAGAGGCGCCCATTTTCAGTACGCCGGAGGGAACAAACGCCATACCTACGGGGGCCGGGCTTCTGTAAGCCATAGTATTAGGTGCGCCCACGAGCTGACCCTGGTTTCCTGATGGACCGCAGCCGGATGCAAGTGCGAGCAGCGCAACGGCTGAGATGGTCAGGGAGAGTTGTTTCATACTACCGATTGTTGTGTTTATGCGAAGTGGCAAATAAAAAGGTTTTTCAGCTTAGCGTCATAATGCGGAGCTAAAACGAGCACACAATATTTGGCGTTTTTTCTGAAAAAGCAAAGACAGTGTGAAAAAAATCTCGTGAAGGCCCTGCTAATGGCGCTTTTTTGCCGTCTGTAACTGGGTGTAAAAGCGGTTTGCTAGAGGAGTCGCAGCGCATCTTGGATTGAGGAAACCGGCGGCAGACAGGCTGTGCCGGTGCAAACAAAAATAAGGGAATCGCCGTCACTTTTTTTGCCTGCGGTTAAAGGGATATTTTCTGCGGCGTTTCCGGCTGGTAAAACAAGGACGTGTGGAAGCGCTGCCTGCAGCAGTTGCCAATGCATCGCGGCAGCCCCAGACCCGCTGATGACAAGGGTCTTAGGGCTTTGAAGCGTTCGTTGAAGGAGCGTTGCCCAATGCCCGAAAGAGTAGGTATACCGCGTTGTCGTCTGCACCATACGCCCTAACATTTCTTCGGCCTGCGCGCTCCATTCAGAGCGTTCCATGAACATTCCGAGCGCCTGCAGTACCCAAGCCATTACCGCATTTGCCGAAGGAGTGGCGCCGTCATAGACGTCCGTTTTGCGCACGGGAATATCCGTCTGCGCAGAAGCGCTCAGAAATAAAAACGGTGTGTCCGCATCGCTGAAGGCTTTCAGGACGGTTTCGCATAGATTGGCCGCCTGAGCCACCCATTTGTGCGTGCCTGTAGCCGTGCCGAGGCGGATCATCGCTTCCGCCAGATAAGCGTAATCGTCCAGCTTGGCAATGATGCGCGGCTTCCCTTTTTTCCACACATGCATCAGGTCGCCGGCCGTATTACGGAAGGCGGAGCTCATCCATTCCAAGTGTGTCGTCGCTTGTTTCAGATAGGCTTCCTCGTCCAATGCAATAGCGGCTTTAGTGAGCGCAATATTCATCAGCGCATTCCAGGAAAGCAGGCTTTTATCGTCCGTTAGCGGACGACTGCGTGTTGCACGGCTTTGGAATAAAATCTGCTTTAAGGCTACGATTTGTTGTTCCGCAGCTTCATATGCAAGGCCAAAATCCGCTGCCACCTTTTTTAGCGGCATTGCCTCATGCAGAATATTGGTTTGCTCCCAATTTCCGGCTTCTAAAACCCCGAAATAGGCTTCCGCAAGCTTGTTGCCGCCATTTGTTACAAGTAGCCACTCTTCCCACGTCCAGGTATAAAATTTCCCTTCCTCACCCTCGCTATCAGCGTCAAGCGCACTGTAAAAGCCGCCGCTTGGGTCGCGAAGTTCACGATTCACAAAAGCGATCGTTTCCTCAATCACCGTCCTGTAGCGCGGCATCTTGGTAAGATTGTAAGCATCGGCCAAAACAGAGACAAGCAGGGCATTGTCATAAAGCATCTTCTCAAAATGCGGCGCCAGCCATTCCTGGTCGGTACTGTAGCGAGCAAAACCGCCACCAAGATGGTCGTAAATCCCACCGGCAATCATCTTATCCAGACAAAGCAATCCGTGATGCAAGGCCGCTTCATCGCCGAAATAGCAGTGATGTTCCAGCAAAAAAGTTATGGCCATGGTACCCGGAAATTTTGGCGCGCCGCCAAAGCCGCCCCATTCCTTGTCAGCCATCTTCAGTAAGGCTCCGGCCATCTGCGCACAATAAGCAGCAGAAATACTGGAAGCTTCGCCGGCAGCGGCTTTGGAGACCTGTTTCAGATAACCGATCATTTGATCTGACTGAGCCTTTACCTCGCTTTGCTGCATTGTCCATATCTCGCTCATGCGCTGCATTATCTGCAGCCAGGAGGGGCGATTGTAGGCGGGCCGCGGCGGATAATAAGTGCCCCCGAAAAAGGGGATTCTGTCCGGCGTTACAAAGGCATTGAGCGGCCACCCGCCGGAGCCGGAAATCGCTTGAACCGCATCCATGTATAAGGCGTCTACATCCGGATGCTCTTCCCGGTCAACTTTAATGCAGATGAAGTGCTCATTCATGAAAGCGGCTGTGCTTTCATCTTCAAAACTCTCCCGCTCCATCACATGGCACCAATGGCAGGCAGCATAGCCAACAGACACGATCAGAGGCTTATTTTCCGCTTTTGCGCGCTGGAAGGCCTCATCGCCCCATGGATACCAGTCCACGGGATTATGGGCGTGCTGAAGAAGGTAAGGGCTTTGCTCGTTGATAAGGCGGTTAGGCATTGGCGAAAATTAGCCAATTCGCTGCTTACTCATCGCCTTGACGCGTAGGCGCCAATTTCTTCTGAAACCAGCGAGGGCCTCTGAAAATTCGGCGAATCAGCAGATATCCTCCCGCTATAATGCCGCCTAATCCAACGATTGCGACCAACGACGCCAATGCGCCATTGCCGGCGCATGCGAGCTCGCATGCTGCGAATACAATGAGCGTTCCCGCCAAAGCGGCTACTGCTGCCACCAGAATACAAAGAATGATTTTCGCTGCCGTACTCATTTCCTGAAAGCCATCGCGCAGTTGATGCAGCTGCTCATATAAGCCGTGCGCTTGTGCTGGTTGAGGAGCACGGTAAGATGCATTTGCATATTGGGTAATGGCATTGTTATGGCCTGACTGTAGCTCGATGGCTGTATTGCCGAGGACAAGCAGAAATGTGGCTAACACCACCCCGCCCTCGCAGGCCTTACGGCGCCAATAGCGCCCTACTGTGTCTTTATCAGGATATGCTATAGCTGCGGCGGGCATTATGATGATAAAGGCGCCCATAAGCCAGGCTGCGCCCCGAGCTTGATCATCAAAAAGAAATACCGCGAGTAGGATGCTCAGCGCATTTAGAAGCAGGAAAGCACCAATAATTATGTAACGGGCTGCGGCCCGGTGCGCAGATGCCCATATTGAGAGCTGCCTCATGTGCCCCTGGATTTATGTGAAGCTAACTTTTATTGTCGGCAATAAAAAAGCCCCGCATTACTGCGAGGCTTCAATCTTAATTCTTTCATTAGCTCTTAAACGTTGCCGCAACATCAGCCGCCAGCTTCGTCATCTTCGCCAGGCCTTCTTCAGGCAGATTGCCCTTCTTAAAGTCGTTCAGCAGCTCTGGATGCTTCAGCTCCAGCTCGCGGAGGAATTGCTCTTCAAAAGCGCGTACGTTCTTTACCGGAACGTCGCTGCATCAGGCCATTTGTACCGAGGTAAATGATAGCAACCTGCTTTTCCACGGAATACGGAGAGAATTGCGGCTGCTTCAGGATTTCCACGTTGCGGGCACCCTTGTCAATTACGCTCTTTGTCGCAGCATCGAGGTCGCCACCGAACTTGGAGAAGGCCTCCAGCTCGCGGTAAAGGGCCTGGTCCAGCTTCAGGGTACCGGATACTTTCTTCATGGACTTGATCTGCGCATTACCACCTACGCGGCTCACGGAGATACCTACGTTGATGGCAGGACGGATACCGGCGTTGAAGAGGTTACCCTCCAGGAATATCTGACCATCGGTGATGGAGATTACGTTCGTCGGGATGTAGGCGGATACGTCACCAGCCTGCGTTTCGATGATTGGAAGCGCCGTGAGTGAACCACCACCTTTCACGAGGTGCTTGATGCTTTCAGGAAGGTCGTTCATGGTCTTCACGATCTCATCGTTGTTGATCACCTTGGCGGCACGCTCCAGCAGACGGCTGTGCAGGTAGAATACGTCGCCCGGATAAGCCTCACGGCCCGGCGGACGGCGGAGCAGCAGCGATACCTCACGGTAAGCCACGGCTTGCTTGGAAAGGTCATCATACACCACCAGTGCAGGACGGCCAGTATCACGGAAGAACTCGCCGATGGCAGCACCCGCAAATGGAGCGAAGAACTGGAGCGGAGCTGGCTCAGAAGCAGATGCAGCAACGATGACCGTGTAAGGCATCGCACCATTGTCTTCCAGCGTCTTCATCACCTGCGCGATGGTAGATGCCTTCTGGCCGATGGCTACGTAGATGCAATACACCGGCTTGCCTGCTGCGTAAAATTCTTTCTGATTGATGATGGCGTCAATGCAGATCGCGCTCTTGCCGGTCTGGCGGTCGCCGATTACGAGCTCACGCTGGCCACGGCCGATTGGAATCATGGCGTCGATGGCCTTGATACCCGTTTGCAGCGGCTCTTTTACAGGCTCGCGGAAGATTACGCCCGGCGCCTTGCGCTCCATCGGCATTTCATACAGCTCGCCGGTCAGCGGGCCCTTGCCGTCGATCGGCTGACCGAGTGTGTTTACTACGCGGCCGCACATGCCCTCGCCTACCTTGATGGAGGCGATCTGGCCGGTACGACGCACTTTGGCGCCTTCCTTGATGTGCGAAAACTCGCCCATCATTACCACGCCCACGTTGTCTTCTTCAAGGTTCAGGGCGATGGCCTGCAGGCCGTCTTCAAACTGAACGAGCTCACCCTGACGAACAGAAGTGAGGCCGTAAACGCGGGCAATACCATCGCCCACAGTGAGCACCGTACCCACTTCTTCCAGGCTTGCGCCTGCGTCAAAGGAGGTAAGCTGCTGGCGCAGAATCGCGCTTATTTCGTCTGGCTTAATGTCAACCATATGGAGGATTGAATGTTTGTTCTTTTAAAATTTTCTTAGCGGATATTCTGGATGTACAGATTCTGCATGAACTGCTTGCGAATATCGTTCAGGTCACGCTTGATAGATGCGTCAACAAGTTTGTCACCCATTTCCAGTACAAAGCCGCCTATGAGTTCAGGCTTTACTTCCGTTGTCAGCTCAATGCTTTGGCCGGGCATTGCGCTAGCCACTTTCTGACGGATGCTTTCTTTTACCTCTTTGCTTACCGGCGCTGCGGTGACGAGCTTTACCTGCGAAATGTTCTTCATGGTGCGATATTGGCTCATGAAATCAGTAGCCATCTCACCAAGCGTTCCTTCGCGGCCTTTTGTAGTCAGCAGCTTTACAAATGCTCGGGTGAGCGGAGAAAGCTTTGCGCCAAAAACCGCTTCCACAATTGCATCCTTCTTATCGGCTTTGATGACGGGGCTTTTCAGCACGGCAGACAATTCGCGGCTGCCGCGAATGGTAGCATCTATCAGCTGTACATCCTGCAGGGTTGCTTCCAGCGAATTCTGCTCAACAGCCAGGTCCAGGAGACTTTTGGCGTAGCGGGAAGCGAGACGGGGATTAAGCATTTTTTGATTTGATGATTTGATGATTTACTGATTTGATGATGCCGGAGCTACAATCAAATTATAAAATCATCAAATAAGCTAATTGAGTTTTACTTCTTTAGAAAGAAGCTCGGTGTAAGCATTCTGGGCAGCCTCTGTACCGAGCTGCTGACGCAATACTTTCTCAGCTACTTCTACTGCCAGCTTGCCTATTTGATTCTTCACATCTGTCAGCGCGGCCATCTTTTGCTGCGTGATTTGCTGCTGGGCATCGGCCATCATCTTATCGGTGATGGCACGGGTATCTTCCTTCGCTTTAGCAATGATTTGTTCGCTCATCTGCTTTGCTTCCTTCAGCATGACGCCGCGCTCTTCGCGGGCTTGTTGCATCAGGCTTTTCGTTTTCGCTTTGCATCAGGGCCATTTCCGCCTTTACGCGGTCAGCCGATGCAATGGAGTCTGCGATGCCCTTCTCGCGCTCGCCGAGCGTCGTGAGGATTGGGCCCCAGGCAAACTTCTTCAGGATGAAGAATACAATCAGAAACGCGATGAGCGTCCAGACGAAGAGGCCTAATTCGGGAGTTAGTAAATCCATCTTTAAGTTGAATAGTTGATTCGTTGAAGGGTTGTTTCGTCAACCGCAAATCTTTCTAATGACGTAGCAAACATAATAACCCGCGTCCGCCGCCCTTTGCTTTGGACGCGGGTTAAGTTTTTTTCTGCCGTACTGTGAATTACAGTACGATAGCCAGGATACCGGCGATAACCCCGAACAGCGCTACACCTTCTACGAAGGCTGCGGTCAGGATCATGTTCGCGCGGATGTCACCGGATGCTTCGGGCTGGCGGGCGATGCTTTCTACAGCGCCTCTACCAATCTGACCGATACCAACGCCGGCGCCAAGAGCAGCCAGACCAGCGCCGATTGCGCCACCTGCTTGTGCAAAGGTCTCAGCGTACCGGTGTGCTGCCAGCAGAATTGTGTTCAACAACGACATGTTACTATGGATTTGGGTGAAAAAAATTTACTTAAAATTGAGTTATTAGGCGATCACTTCGCTGTTTGAAGTATGATACTCCTGGCCTGTTAGGTCATTAACCGCTTCGCCTACGTGGTGGTGGTCTTCTTCGTGATGGTGGGACTCTTCTATGGCCTGGCCAATAAATACTGCTGTAAGATTTGTGAAGATGAATGCCTGAATGGCTGCCACCAGCAGCTCCAGGAAGAACATGAAGATGGAGAAGGCAACAGACACCGGCACAAACGCCACGCCCACCACCTGTAGAGATGCCTGCGAAGATGAAAATCATGAATACCACGCTCAGGATCACGATGTGACCGGCCAGAATGTTTGCAAACAGACGGATGGTAAGTGCGACGGGCTTTACAAACAGGGAGATGATTTCAATAGGCACCAGCAGCAGCTTGATGCCGAAGGGCACGCCCGGAGGATTCAGCAGGTGGCCCCAGAAGTGCTTGTTGGCGCTCACCAGCATTACGATGAAGGATACAATCGCGAGGCAAAGCGTCACGGCGATATTGCCGGTGAAGTTGAAGCCGAAGGGCAGCAGGCCCAGCAGATTGTTGATCCAGATAAAGAAGAACAGCGTCAGCAGCAGCGGCATGTACTTCATGTACTTATAGCCCAGCGTTGGCTTGGCCACCTCATCGCGGATGAAGGTGATAACCGGCTCTAATGCATTCTGAAAGCCGCTCGGCGCTTTGCCCGCGCCGTTTTTCTGATATTTCTTGCCTACTGCCAGCATTATCCACAAGCAGGATGCCGATAGAGAGGAACATGGCCAGCACATTCTTGGTTATGGAAAAATCGTACACCTTGCTGCCGTCATCGGCAATGAGCTTTTCCTTTATGCCTTTCTCAAGGTGCAAACCGTTGACAGAGTTGGAGATATGCGTCTTGCCATCTTCCATCACGTGCTCTTCCATTTCGTGGAAGTTGAAGGCCGAGGCGGAAAACACTTGCAGGCCTAATGTAGGCGTATAAGCAATAACAGGCAACGGAATAGCCACCGGGTGACCGCTCACGCCGAAGAGGTGCCATTCGTGGGAATCGCCGACGTGGCCAAACATCTCGCCGGCAACGTCCAGTTTGTGTTCCTTTTCACCTTCCTCACCTTTTGCCTCGGTTTTTTCCTCTTTACCTTCTAAAACAGGCGCATTCTGCGCCAGCAGGGCATTGGAGCTAAAAAGTGAAACAGCAAGCAGAACGAAGAGTAACCGGACAGAACGCATAAGACAGCCCCTGAAATTTTGCGCAAATGTAGGGATTGAATGGCAAAGATTTGGTGACTTTATGGATCGTTGGTATCAATAGATAGGGCACCCGTGCTGTTCTGCACCGTGTAGCCATTATAAATTAGCCGGACTCGCGTTACGCTGTCAATTTTTTCCCTGTAGGCCATGCAATCGGTAGCAAACATTAGTTCTATCGGATGACTGCATCCAACAAAAACGGTCCTATAGTTATTAGCTTCCGATTTACGTACAGCCGTAATTTCTTTGTTCCACTCAGGATTACGATTCATTATTGCGAAAGGCTTAACGCGTTCAAGGGTGTAACGCGCCGGCAATGCCAGTAGGCTAATCCATATTAAAGTAAGCATCCAACGATACTTACCGACGTCTGCCAAACGGGTACCCAGATGCACAAAAGCAAGAGCTGTAATAATAAAAATGGAGGGGGCGGCGATGATTGTATAGGCTTCCATCTTTGTCGCAGCAAAGGAGAACGGGAGAAAAGTGCCCCAAAGCCACAGGAGTAGCGCCCGGTCGGCCACACGCCCATGCTTGATTCCATTCCAAGTAACCCACAGAATGGATAAATAGACCAGTTCTCCATATTTCATCCGCAGATGGTCAAAGTGATAAAAGAAACCGCCATCATGTCCTTCTAAAGCTGAACAGAAATGCCGTTGGTTATAACTATGTTCCCATTTTGCTTCAAGTGGAAAATGAGATATGGTATAAAGCTGCCAGGGAAGAGCTATTGCTGTTGCCGCAAATAATAGGCACGCCAGACACCCAAGCATCCTTATGCGTTCACCCTTAAAGCGCGGCATAGACAATATCAGCCACACAGGCAGCGCAATGAGGGCAGGTAGCCACTTGGTCAATAGAGCCAGGCCAAGAAATACGCCTGCAACTAAATGCAATGCATAGCTCTTGTTACTTACTGCCTTGACTATCATCCAGATAGAAAGCGTTACAAAAGAGAAGAACACCGCGTCAATGCTATCTGTGCCGGCACGTCCGGATGCTAACTCAATTACTAATCCGTGTATTGCGCAGAGGAAAGCACTTATAATAGCAACTCGGGCATCATATAAACTCTTTGCTATTTGATAGACAAGCCAAATAGCAAAAGCGGTTAGCAATATTGCGGGGATTCTGATTACAAACGCGTGTGCACCAAATAGTTTGATGCAAAGCGCCATCAGCCATAGTGCAAGCGGCTGCTTATGCAACCAGATATGATTTGCCGTCCAGTCTGTGTATTTGTATGGTAGTAAGGGATGATCGTAAAGTGTTGGCTTTAGCCAGTGCTGCGTAAGGTTTTTCGCTACTAATGCATGGTAGCGCTCGTCCCAGTCGTGAAGATTCGCATCAGCGGCCGTGTAAACGCGAAGTATCAGCCCGCAGAGTAAAATAAATACCAAGGCAGCATCATAACGCTCCGCCTTAGCCAATCGCCACGCGTACCAAAAGCCTGCTATACAGCCAGCTGTTACAGGAATACCCCAAAGCAGATTGAACACAGTTTTTTAGACTCGCTTTATTGGCCCTAACACGTTTTGTGGAAACTGACACAAGATGCAACAAATAAAGTAGCCGCGCATTGTGTGCGCGGCTACCATAAGAATCGGCATGAGTATGGTTTAGTCTTTTACAAACCGGAAGTTTTGCACCCCGGCCATTGTCTGCAATTGCAGCATATAAATGCCTGCAGGCAAGCCGATAGTACCAACCTCGCCAACCGTTCCCGCAGGAATTTCTGACTGTAAGACAACAGTCCCCATAGCATTGCGCAGCACCACCGTCTTAGTACCGCTAATAGCGCCCAGCCCGCTGATGCCCACATAATCCTTCACGGGGTTCGGGTAGATGCGCAGGGCCTCCAACGCCGTAGGACCGGATACGGCTGTAGCATTCAGGTGGCCTTCAAACTTCTTGTCATTCTCTTCAAATACCACGCTGTTCTCCGTAGCATGTCCCTGCGTCAGCGAGATAGCCAGCGCGGGGTTTTTCAGCCCCCATGCATCGCCAGACAGCAGGTAATTGCCCAGCGCCAGGTTGGAGAAGGAGAACTTGCCTGCAGCGTCAGAGTAAGTAAAGGCCACGGCCTTGCCAGCCGCAGTGGTAAGGAGCAGGATGCGGCCCGGCAGCGGATCGCCCACACCGGCGGCCTTGTTAGCGCCCAGCAGCACATTACCGCTTATAAAGCCCGGCCCGCCGGGATTGACGCCGGCACGCAGGGATACATGGACATTGGTGGCGCGACTCTGCCATTGGCTGTACTTCACCGTATCCGCACCGCTCCATACAAGGGCGGAATCGTGATAGGTGGGCAGGAAGTTGAGGTAAGCAGGGTCTGAAGGCAGGAGGGCAGCCTTGATGTAATTGATATTATAAGGGCCGGAGGGCATATAATCGCTTCCAATCTTGTAGGCACCGGAAGCATTCGTTACGGTAGAGTCAAAGGCATAAAGCGTAACGGTAGCAGGGGTAGTGGTACTGTCCCAATACTCCGTTACCCAATAGACCTTGGCATTGGAAGCCATGCCCCCACCCTGCTTGCTCACAACGCCGGATACGCCGAAGTAGCACAGCGAATCCGCAAGGCCGGCCATATTGGCGCCGGTATAGCTGATGCCGTGGTTATGATTGCAGTTTGTGCCTGGCGCAGTAATATAGAGCGATATGTAGCCCGCGCCCCAGCTGCATGGAATAGTCATGGAATAAGCGCCCACGCTGTTCGCCGTAGTGCTGATGGGCGCAAAGCCGGCCTTGGTAAATTGCACGTTCGCGCCGGCAACCTTCCCGCCGCCGTAATAATTCACAGTGCCGGACACCGTGCCGGGTGTGGTAATCACGCTGAAGTTGGCGACGGCGCTGCTGCCGGTGTAGCTCACGAAGCTATAACTCGAGCCGCAGGATGCCGCGCTCACGAGCATATAACCGCTGGTAATAGAGGGCGGAATGGTAAAGGAATAGCCGCCGGCAGCATTAGTGATGGTGCTGTCACGGTAAATACTGGTCGTGGAAAAGGAATCGTAGATATAGACCTTCTGCCCCACAATGGCTGCGCTCGTAGAAGCATTAGTAACCGTGCCGCTGATGGTGGCTGTGCTGGTGGCGCAGCCGGAGAGATTCAGGGTAAGGCTGCTGCCGCTGAAGGCCGCGCTGTTACGGATGCGCGCGCCGCAGGTGTAGGCATAGGCTATCATATTGCCAGAAGGAACCCAAAGCGGCAGGGTAAAGCTGTAAGCGCCGGAGGCGTTCGTATAAGTGCTGTCCAGCCAAAGTGCTGCCGTAGCGGAAGAGTCAACGATATTCACCTTGTAGCTGGCAATAGGGCTGCTCGTGCTCAGATTGGTCAGCGTGCCGCTGATGACCCCATTGCTCACGCACCCGTACAGCGTAGGCGCTACAGCCGCAGCGCCGGAGAGCGTGAAGGTCTGCGACTGCAGGCCGCAGGCGTAGGTAGACACCGTAAAGCTGCCGGAGGCATAGGTAGGAGGAACGCCGAACGTAGCTACGCCGGAAACTCCAGTGTAGGAACTGTCGCGATAAGTAGCCGAGGCATTGGTCAGATACACCTTCTGCCCCCACACGGGCGCGCCGGTAGTGCTGTTACGCACTGTATCCTGCACCATAATACTGCTACAGCTAAGGGTAAAGTTTGCGCTTACGCTGGAGCTAAAGGTGCCGAGGAAGTAATAAGAATAAGGATTGCAAACCTTGCTCAGGAGAAAGTAGCTATGGCCGGAGATAGGCGTAGCAGTCATGCTGTAGGTACCTGAAAAGCTCGTTATGGTGCTGTCTATAGCCACAACGCCGGGAGACAGGAAGGACGAGTCGTACAAATACACCTTCACGCCCCCGGCGGATACTGAGCCGGAATAGCTGACGTTGCCGGAGACGGTGGACGCCCTGCCCGCAAAGGCAAAGCAGCAAAGGGCAAGGAGCAGTGCGGAGAATTGCTTCATAGTTTTCAGCTTTTGGAGAAAAATTTAGGGAGAGCTTCTTATGGAGCAAGCGGCTGATTTATAGACAACGACAAAAGGCGACCCGTTAGGATTGCCGGGAAAATTATTTACGCCGCCTTGAAATAGCAATAATCCACAGCCGCTATTCCCGCACCAAAACATGCGTAACGACGGACGAAGCTGTCCCGCCGATGCTCTGAATCAACCCCACGCGTGGCGCCCTGCTAATGGCATTATCATCTGCCCTGCCCGTAAGCTGCAGGAAAGCCTCCACCGTCTGATAGACGCCCGATGCGCCTATCGGATGCCCCCGCGCCTTTAGCCCGCCAAACGTTGATATGGGCAGCCGGCCATCCCGCATGATGGCTCCTTCTTCCGCCAGCTTCCAGCCCTCGCCTTTCGGCGCGAAGCCCATGCCTTCCAGCGATAGCGTGGCGATGATGGAATAGGCATCGTGCAGCTCAAAAAAGTCCACATCAGCGTGCGCGATCCCCGCCATCTCCATTGCCTTTCTGCCGGAACGTTGAATGCCCTCCGCGTCCAGCGGATGCGCGCGGCGTGCAATGCCCACGCTTTCAGAAGCAGCAGAGGAAGCCGTGATTTTTATGCCCGGTCTGTCTTTGCGCGAAGCGGGATACTTGGAAAGAATTACGGCCGCGCTGCCGTCGCAGATGGGCGAGGCATCATAAAGCCGCAGTGGCGGCGCAATGACCTTTGCGTTGATGTAATCCTCACGGGTTATTTCTTTATGGAAAAGCGCCGCCGGATTCCTATTCGCGTTGCGATGCGCATTAATGCCGAAGTTGGCAAATACATCTGCCGATACCTTATAGGCATCCAGGTACAGCTGCGCCAGATGCGCATTCAGCGTTACAAAAGATTCGCCTTGCCCACCCTCAATCTCCCAATCGGACGCCGTGGCGATGGCCTCCGTGACAAAATGCTTGTCCGGGTGGCTCATCTTTTCCAGCCCGCAGACGGCCACCGTATCGCACATACCGCTCATAATAGCCATGTAGCCATTGCGCAGCGCCGCCCCGCCGGAACCGCAGGCCGCCTCCACCGTCACGGCCTCAATACCGGTCATCCCCGCTTCGCTGGCTACAATAGGCGAAAGCTGTTGCTGATGGCAAAGCATGCCAGACAGCATATTGCCCACATAAAGGGCATCCACTCCGTCCACGCCGGCATCGGCCATAGCTGCGCGGATGGCTTGCGCACCCATCTCGCGGAGGCTTCTCGCCGATTCCTTCTCCACCTTCAGCTGACCAACTCCGGTAATATAGACGCCCGGTTTTTGAAAGTGGCTCATAAGCGGTGCTTAACGCATGATAGGGGTGAAGAGATGCGTCATAAATGTATAAAAATTATGCAGCCGCTTACATTCCCAGCTTTGCAGGCACGCCTATGGTCTTGAGTAATCCCATCTTTGTGCCCATCCACACGAAGTTGAAGAAGTTGCTCTCCCTGGTCCGGTCAAGGGAAAACTCAGGACGGCGCAGTGCCTCACCTTTTGCAGGATTGCTGTTTTTGATGAAAATGGCATTGGCAATCGTTTTGGTGATGCGCTTGCCTTTGAGCCGGCCTTCGTCGTCCTCTTTTGACTTTAGCGGCTCTATATGAAGATCGGTGTATTGAGCGGCTACTATGCCGTGTACATTGTCATTGTTGCCTTCTATGTGCGCAAATGCCTTTTGCAGCTGTCCACTTGTGAAGCGGACCAGCCCCATGCCTTCCGCGAATGTATTAGCCACCTCACTTCCCATTGCGCCGATCGTCAAATCTGCTTTGAATGCGCCTTTTTTGCTGCGCGGCAGATCTAGCCAAAACGTGGCCGTCATGGGCGCGACATTCATAAAACGGCAGCTTCCGCGCAGTATTGAAGTAGGATGTGCTGCTACTTCCGCCGTTACATTGGTCACGCCTTCCGCAGTGGCATTGATGGCGTTGAATGAAATCCGGCTTTGCCGATCACTCCTACGGGTATATTCTTCATAGATAACTGCAGCATCCCGGAGCGTTACCCGATTCAGCGACACACGAATTCCGGCATCGGCCAGCAACTGCTGCGGAAAATTGTCTCGCTTCACCGTTGGGCTCGAGGCAGCCGCTGATCCAGGAACATTGTGGCACGCGCACCCGAGATGTCGGCCGCTGCAGCCACCAGCGACTCGCCGTGAACCGCCGCCCACCAGTCCGCGCCGCGCAGCGTCAGCTCCGGCAATTCAATTTCATACACTTGGGTCTGCGTCTTTTGCCCTTTCAAAAAAGCCTCTCGGCCGCCGTGCGGTTTCAGCGTCAGGTTCCGCAAGGTCAACGATCTCGCTTCGCCGCTGATAGAGATAGCGCCGATGGCCAGGTCGTACGCGCTGTTGCCCACTGGCATTTCCACCTTCCCTGCTTCCAGCAAGGCCTTCTTTGCAAATAGAAAGCGCGTCTGATCCCTTTCAGCGGCAGCGTCAATCAAAATGTCCGTCAGGCTCAGCGATACATCAGCGTAACTCGTCTTTTTCCCACTGGTGTAATCTGTGATATTGCCGTGCGTGAGCAAAATGCTGTCTATAGCCAGCCGGTCTATCTGCTCTTGCATCCGCTGATAAATCGTCTGACGTTTGGCGACCGCTCGCTTATCTGCGTTGTAGGGCTGCAGCTTATGATACACCGTTATCTGCGGCCGCTCGCAGACAATAGCCTGTACATGCAGGTCGCGCCGCTTGATAATATCGGCCAGCCCAATGCCGGAGATGCGGAGGCTGGACAACTCCATGTCGTACACATCATCCGGCAGCTTTTTCGCGGCGTCTAATGCTTGAATGGCTGCGCTGTCTGGCCGCAGGCCGATACCTCGCAAAATGATAGTGCCGGAGGCCAGATCCGTTTCCAATGAATCAATCCTAAGCCGGTAGAGCCCATCCGAACCATTCTGCACGAGCTTTTGCAGCCTGGCAATGGCTGCCGGACGCAGATCTATCGCCGAAGCTTCCTGCTGTGTAATGGCTGGCGCATCTGCCGGTCTTCCCTGTTTCAGTTGGTGTTTTGTGTACCAAAATGCGCCACCCGCAAGCAGTAGTAATATGGAAACGGCAGATGTAATTACCAGACTTCTTCTCCGCATATGCGCGAACCAATAGTAAATCCGCGCCAGAACGCATCTACCGCCGGCCCCTCCGCGCCCTCAGGCTGATGAACAAAAACCCGACTGCCGCCACCATTTCTGCCAGCAGCCCAATAGGCAGCAGCACATTGGCCGCCGGCCAATGCCGGAACTTTGCCAGTGCTCCCAGCAATACAAGACCGGAGCCTACGATGATAAGCACCAGAAACAGGTTACGCAGCTGCACCGTGGTCATAGGCCAAAGATAATCACCCCGCCCGCCTTACTTTTACGGCCCAACCAATCACCACTACATGGCTTACGGATTACTGCAAGGCAAGAAAGGCATCATCTTCGGCGCGCTGGACGAGCGCTCTATCGCGTGGAAAACCGCCTTGCGCTGTCATGAGGAAGGCGCCCAGATTGTGCTTACCAACGCCCCCATTGCGCTGCGCATGGGCAAGATTAAGGATCTGGCCGCCCAGTGCGGCGACGCACCCATCATCGGCGCCGATGCTACTTCCAACGAAGACCTGGAAAAGCTGCTGACAGAATCCATGCAGCACCTCGGCGGCAAGGTGGACTTTGTGCTGCACTCCATAGGCATGAGCCCCAATGTGCGCAAGATCATTTCCTATACCGAGACCAACTACGAGAATTTCCATAAGACGCTGGACATCTCCGCCCTTTCCCTGCACCGGCTGCTTCAGGCCTGCATGAAGCTGGACGCCATCAATGAATGGGGCTCCGTGGTAGCGCTTTCCTACATCGCTGCGCAGCGCACCTTCCCCGGCTATAACGACATGGCCGATGCCAAGGCGCTGCTGGAAAGCATTGCCCGCTCATTTGGCTATTACTATGGCTTTCAGAAGAAAGTCCGCGTCAACACCGTCTGCCAATCGCCTACGGCTACTACCGCCGGCTGCGGCGTTGGCGGCTTTGATGCTTTCTTCTCTTATGCCGACAAGATGAGCCCGCTGGGCAATGCACCGGCGGAGGATTGCGCCGCGTTCACTACCATGCTCTTCTCCGACTTCACGCGCATGGTGACGATGCAGAACCTCTTCCACGACGGCGGCTTCTCCTTTACCGGCGTTTCAACGCCCATCGTTGAAGAAATCCAGAAGGCCGCGGGCCAGCAATAAGACACGCCTCCGGGCGTTTAGAGCAAGACCATGTTTCAACCCTTACGCATTGGGCTGGCTGCCGTATTAGTCTCTTTGTGCGGCATCAGCTCCGCGCAGGTTACCGGCGGGCAGTCTGCATTTACCTTTTTACGGCTGGCACAAAGCCCCCACATCTCCGCCCTCGGCGGCATCAATGTGGGCAATCCCGCCCAGGAAGTCTCCCTTGCCCTGCAGAACCCTGCCCAGATGCGGCCGTCCCTGCACAACCAGCTTAGCCTCGCGTACAACAATTATTACGCAGGCATCTCCGTGGCCAATCTTGCCTACGGCTACCACGTGCCCAAACTGTCCAATACCTCCTTCATCCTCGGCATTCAATACCTGAACTACGGCACTTTTGACGCTACCGACATCCTCGGCTACGCAGGCAGCACCTTCCGCGCTACCGACTTTGCCGTCTCCCTCGGGGCCAGCCATGCCTATGGCGAGCGCTGGCGCTATGGTGGCGCCCTGAAGCTCGCCTACTCCGCCTACGGCGATAAGACCGCCGCCGGCCTCCTGGCCGATGTCGGCATCACCTATACCGATACCGCCAACCTCATTGCCTTCGGCGCAGCCGCCAAAAACCTCGGCTACATGCTGCTCAGCTACAATGGCGTGGCCGAGACCCTGCCTTACGACGTGCAGTTCACCGTGTCCAAGCGCTTTGCCCACCTGCCCCTGCGGCTGATGGCTACCCTCCACCACCTCTACCAATGGGACGTGCGCTACAACAACGCCGCCGATCTGGAAGGCTCCTCCCTCCTCGGCTCCGTTGACTCCTCCTCCTTCACCGGCTCCCATTTTGCCGACAAGCTCTTCCGCCACTTCATCTTCGGCGCGGAGCTGGTGCCCGGCGGGCGGCTCACACTCAGCGCCTCTTACAACCACCTGCGCCGTGGCGAGCTCTCCCTCAAAGACAAGGGCGCCCTGGCTGGCTTTTCCTTCGGCATCGGCGTGCACCTCAACAAGTTTCAGGTGCACTACGCCCGCTCTTACTACCACATTGCCGGGGCCTACAATGAGTTTGGCCTGACCATGAGCCTTGGCAAAATCACCGGCATTGGCCACGCCACGGAGCGCTGGGGCTGGAATGCGGATTACCCGGAAAAGGAGCTGTAACCCGCGGGCGCTCAGGCGCGCCCTTTTTCAATTTTGTTTTGCCGGCTTTCGGTTCGCTATTTGGCGACGGTTGCGTCGCACGTTTCATCGGCTGTCAGTCTGTTTGGCTTTTCCTTTGCCTACCCGTATGGCTACTAGGCGCTGTTTACAGTTTGGCTAAGTAGTAGGAGGTGATTTTGGAGATTCGTGTTGATGAGACGCCATGAGATTAGTGATAAGATGTGGGAGCAGATAAAGCCAATGCTGCCGAAGCGTGGGCGCTCACATGATGACCGCTTGTTTGTGAATGCCGTTCTTTTTCATGCCAAAACGGGCTTGCCGTGGCGCGACCTGCCGGAGCGCTTTGGTAAGTGGTACTCTGTTTATCAGCGTTACAACCGGTGGAGCCGGGCTGGGGTGTGGGAGAAGATTTTTGAGCTCACCGCTGATCCGGAGCCACTGGTGGTGATGGTGGACTCCACCTCGGTGCGGGCCAATCAGGTGGCTGCAGGTCAAAAAAAACCGAAGCCCGGTCAGCCGCTCTGGGTCGTTCACGTGGTGGACTAACCTCCAAGATTCACGTGGCCGTAAATGCGGTGGGCCGCATTTGCCGCACCATTGTCGGGCCAGGTGAGGAGAGTGATTACAGGCAGGCAAGTGCGCTTGTCAAGGGCTATCGTCCCCTGATCGCGATGGGAGATAAAGGCTATGACGCTGACTGGTTTATAGCTGAACTAGGAGGCCGGCGTTCTGGAGGTAGTTATTCCATCGAAAAGCAACCGCAAAGCCAACGGCCGCTGGACACCGAAAAATACAAAGGCAGAAACGTATTGAAGCGAGCTATCAACCGGCTGAAATACTACCGCAGAATCGCCACCCGCTTCGATAAACTTGCCCGCAACTATGAAGGCTTCATCTTCCTCGCCGCCGCAGTGCTAAACGACTAAATTCATTCTGTAAACAGTACCTAACTAAGCGCGCCACGGCGGCTTACACGCTTTCGCCACAATGCAGCAACTGCCTGCCAACCAGTTGCACTGAATTACAGGCTGTTTACAGTTCCACCAGTACTTGTTACAGTCGCTGCGTGCTATTTTACTGGGCTACCGGCATCATCTACAGCATTTCCGTGGCAGTTTGCCCTTTTTTCGCACGGTGGATGCATGATTGAGGAATGATTGCGCACTACTGATTCCCGATAAGGTAAGATTAAGGTATGATGAGGTACAGATAGGTTTGGGGGAAGTACTACTAATTACCGGGTGGGAACTAATGATTATCGTTTGGGAACGATTTCAGCATGATTAGGAACGATTCCTTCCCGATAATGCACGATAAGCCCTAGCGCGACGCTAGCTAAGGGAAAAGCCTAACAGACTGACGAACCCTGAAATGTGCGACGCAAGGGACGATAGGGAGCGAACGGAAGCTGGTAACATAATGGTCGTTATCAGTCGGCTTTCTCTGCAACTTTGCGGGGCTATGTATGATACCCGTCCGCGCCGGTTTCAGGTGATGCCGCCGATTGTGAAGAACCTGCTTATTATCAATGTGATCCTGGCCATTGCGCAGCATGTGCTGTGGGGCTCGTTTGGTATATCGCTGGCGGATTACCTGGGGCTGCATTATGTGCGCTCGGGGCTGTTCCGGCCGTGGCAGTTTGTGACGCATCTGTTTATGCACGGGGACCCGCGGAGCCTGGAGGAGACGGTGCTGCACCTGGCGTCTAATATGTTTGCGCTGTGGATGTTTGGGTCTATCCTGGAGAACAGGTGGGGGCCGAAGCGTTTCCTGACGTTTTACCTGGTGTGCGGGCTGGGGGCGGCGGCGTGCCACCTGGGGGTGCTGAGCCTGCAGTATGAGCCGGTGGTGGATAGCTATAAGGATTATCTGGGCAATCCGACGCTGGCGCAGCTGGAGCTGTTTGTGCGGCATCACCCGCCGCATGGGGTGGACGGGCGGATTCTGGAGCGATTGAATTCGGTTTATAGCAGCTGGACGGCGTCGCCGGGGGATGTGTCTTACCCGAAGTTTGCGGGGCAGTACCTGCATGAGTATGTGTATGGCGCGCGGGATGCGGCGGGTGCGCATGTGGATGGTATGCTTGATGAGGCGACGGTGGGTGCGAGCGGGGCGGTGTTTGGGGTGTTGTTTGCGTTTGGGTATCTCTACCCAAACCTGGAGCTGATGCTGCTGTTCCCGCCGATACCGGTTAAGGCGAAGTGGTTTGTGCTGTTTTACGGTCTTTTTGAGCTGTATAGCGGGGTGCGTAACTCTGCGGGGGATAATGTGGCGCATTTCGCGCACCTGGGGGGAATGCTGTTTGCGTTTTTGCTGCTGCGGCTATGGCGGTATCGCTTCGGCGACCGGTAGTTTTAAGGTACCTTTAGTTGGCTGCGCCAAAGCCCTGCCGTAATTTGGATAAACGTCTATGAATCGCCGCTCTTCCTTCTCTATTCCGGGTTATAACCAGAACGCCGTGCTACAACTTATTGTGGCGAGCGGTGTGGGCTTTATCCTGTATCATCTTGTTCGTGTAACGCTGATCGTATTTGGCGTACCGGGGCTGACGGCTGCGGCCAATGTGGATATGTATACAGCCCTTGCGCCCTTGCAGGCGTTCCGTGATAAGCCCTGGACGCTGCTTACCTACGGCTGGGCGCATCGCGGATTTATGGAATGGCTGAGCAATATGGTGTGGCTGTACTGCTTTGGCAATGTGGTTCAGAATCTGGTGGGCCACCGGCAGGTGATTCCGACGTTTATCTATGGCACGCTGCTGGGCGGACTTTGCTTTCTGCTTACGTGGCTTATACCCGGGCTCACGGCGGCTCCGCTAGCCATTCTTACTGCCAATGCCGGTGTGATGGCGCTGGCTGCGGCTACGGTAACACTTGCGCCTAAGTATCGCTTTTACCTGGGCGAGAATTTCAGCATTCCGCTGCTGGTAGTGGTGGGCATTTTCATAGCGCTCAATGCGCTGGTCTATGCGAGCCATCTGCCCTTGCTGCTCATGAGCATTGGCGGCCTTGCAGCCGGCTACCTGACAATGACGGCGCTTAAACGGGGCTTCCAGCCGGGTGGATGGATGTATAGCATTACCAGTGGCCTGGGCGGCGCCATGACGCCGGATGAGTATAAGGGCAATCGCCACCATAAGCGCCGCCAGCAGGTCATAGAGCTGACGCGCAAACCAATAACGAAGGAAGAGATTACGCAGCGCCGGATAGATGAGATTCTGGAAAAAATTCATCAACGCGGCTATGCCTCACTCACGCCGGAAGAGCGGGAGATGCTGCTGCAGGCCAGCAAGGAAGCACAGGATTGAAACGGCCTTCCCTCCTTCGCCGCGCAGCCGGAACCATCCTCTTCGTCATAACCATAGGGGCGGCCATTTGGCTATTATGCTGCCTGGCGGCTGCCTTCACCTCCCCGCTGAGCTATAAATACCTGGCGCTGGCGTCTATGACGGCGCCATTTGCCATTGCTGCCAATGTGCTGCTGGCCCTTTTTTGGCTGCTTTTTGCCAGGAAAAAGTGGCGGATGGTGGTGCCGCTGCTGGCGCTCGGTTGTGCGTACCGCATCATCCCGGCAGTGGTTGGACTGCATCTTTTTGCGGGGCACGATCTGACCCCGGGGCCGGGACGACTGAAGGTAATGAGCTGGAATGTACATGGCATGGGCATCTTTGACCGCCCGCCAGACCGCACGACCGACGATCGCATCATTGCCCAAATCCGCTCCGAAGCGCCCGACATTCTGGTGCTGCCGGAGTTTTATACTGTTTACAACAACAGCTTGAAGCCTTACAGCACGCACATTATGGATGAGTGCGGCTATAAGGAGTTTCGGTTCCGCTATGACAATACAATTGGCGCAAAGATTTTTCTGGGCACGGCGCTCTTCAGCCGCTACCCGCTGAGCAACGATCATGTGTATGCCCTGCACACGCGCCATGACGGCGATGTAGATGTGCAACTGATGCGCGCGGATGTGACGCTGCCGGACGGAAAGAAGCTCCGCGTCTTTACGACTCATCTGCAATCCTTCACGCTAAGCGATAAGGAGAAGGGATATCTGGAAGAGGTTTCCAACCGCGACAGCGAAATAGCAGTGAGCCAATCACGCTCCTTTATCCGGCGCTTCGGCGGTGCGTACGTGAAGCGCGCCATACAGGCGGACAGCGCGGCAGCGATTATGGCGGAAAGCCCCTACCCGATTGTGCTGTGCGGCGATTTTAATGACCTGCCTGCTTCATACACTTATGAACGCATGAAGGGAAAGCTGAAGGATGCCTTTGCAGAGCGTGGCTTCGGCATCGGCCGCACCTACAATATGCTGTCGCCGACGCTGCGGATTGATTATGTGTTTTACGACCCGACGGCTCTGGAGCTGATTGGCTTCCGGTCGCAGTACAACACGTTATCCGACCATAATCCGGTCATCGCAAATTTTGCAGTCAGGCCTTAATCTTCCTGCGCACGGTTGAGGAAGCTGATAAGTGGGCTGAGCGCGGTGAAGGCAGTGACTATTTGCTTCGTCGCGTCTTTGGAAGTAAAGACTTCATCTTTCAGCGACGTGCCGGCGGTGAAGCTTTTCATCTTCAGAAATTCAATGGCGGGATTATCTGCCTCGTAGCCTTGTGGCGGGCGGGAGATGCTTTCTCCGTTTAGCTTCGGAAATACCTTCTTAAAAGCCTTTTTGTTGACAATGCCGGAAAATTCTTCAAAGCCGTAGTCTATTTCCTGCCGCACCCTTTTCAACAGCGGCGCTTCCGGCATCCAGAGTCCTCCGCCGGCGAAGATGGCGCCGGGCTCTAAGTGTAGATAGTAGCCCGCGCCATCCCACTTACGGCCGCCGCGGGAGAAGAAGGCGCCGAAATGGCTTTTGTAGGGCGTCTTGTCTTTGGAGAAGCGCACGTCACGGAAAATGCGGTAAGTGCAGTCTTTTGCCGCCTGATTGGCCAGCTCGGGCTCCAGCGATACAAGCGCTTTCAACAGCTCGCCGACGAAGGCTTCAAAATCTTTCTTAGCCGTCTCATACTCTTTGCGATGGCCGTCAAACCATGCTTTGTCATTGTTCTTTTTAAGGCTGCGCAGGAAGGCGA
Organism: uncultured Bacteroidota bacterium; assembly: GCA_963782125.1. GTDB lineage: Bacteria > Bacteroidota > Bacteroidia > Chitinophagales > Chitinophagaceae > UBA1952. The sequence goes on along the minus strand of CAWAID010000004.1, from coordinate 268,898 downwards.
GCGTGGCGGGCTGGAGCATGGGCGCGAATTTAGGAACGCACGGCGGTGAGTTCCTACGCGGTCAATCTACCGTCACCTTGAGTTCCTTCATCAGCTTTTCACCCTCGCGCAAACGCATAAAATAATTGCCCGGCGGCGCGCCCTCTGCTTCAAACTGCACCATCATTTTGTAGCCACCTTGCTTCATCTGCTCGTCGGCCAGCACGCCCTGGACAAGGTCGCCGGTCTGGTTGTAAATGCCGAGGCTGACGGGCGCGGGCACTTCCAGCTTCCACTCCATATTAGCGACGATTTTAAGCATGCGCTTCCGGAAGACGGGTTGGCCGGCCGTAGTGTCCATCTTATACAGCTTAAAGTATTCAGGCGTTGGCCGCCCGGTAAGCTTTATCATAAGGGCCAGCAACTCCGCGCTGATTTTAGGGCGGGCCGGGTCTATCACGCCATCCAGATCGTGGCCATCGGTAAGCGCCCAGATGGCAGCCTGCCCGAGGTCGTCGTATAGGCTGTTTTTGCGGATGTATTGTGTAACCTTGATGAGGTCAGTGTCGCCCTGCCGCCAAAGCTTGTAGTTCAGTTTTGAGCCGGGCGCGGAGGCGTGTAGCTTGCCGCAAAAGGTCTGTACCTCTATATCCGTGGTACCGCCAGGCGCGAGCGCAAAAGTTTCTTCGGCGGGAAGCACGAGGGGCTGATAGGCCGCATCATCCGGCTTAAAGATGAGCGCGGGGTCTACGCGTAGCTGGAGCGTGTTACGGGAAGCATTGGTTATATGCAGGCGCAGCGCTTTACCGTTGTAAACCCTTCCTGTTGTAGCGGCAGCCAGCTTGATCTGGCCGCTTTCCAGCGCCGCCTTCAGTCCGAGCCTCGGTATATCTGCCTGACATGCGGTGACAATGCTGCAAAGCAGCAAGACGATGAGGATGCGGCGCATGACAAATAGTTTAGACCTAAATGTAACGCGGCAATGACCTGTTTAGCATATGCCAATATCAACCTGCCGTTGCAAGACGCTTCTATACTACCACATTTATCATCCGGCCTTTCACATAGATAAACTTTTTCGGCTCCTTTCCCTCTGTCCATTTGGCAATGGTTTCGTTGGCAAGGACTTCCTTGCGGACGGCGCTTTCGGAAGCATCCAGCGAAAAGGCGAGATCCGTGCGTTTCTTGCCATTTACCGCCACGGGGTAAATGAAGCTACTCTCCGTCAGATACTGCTCGTCCCACTTCGGCCAGGGCGCCATTACGACGCTGCTTTCATGCCCGAAGCGATGCCACAGTTCTTCGGCAAGGTGCGGCGCGAATGGCGAGAGGATTACGGCGAGGGCTTCCAGCACGTCGCGGTCGCGGCATTTGGCGGCCTGTAGCTCGTTGACGGCTATCATGAACGCGGAGACGCAGGTGTTGAAGCCGAACCGCTCGATGTCATCGCCGACTTTTTTGATGAGGCGGTGGATGCTGCGGAGATTCTCTTCCCGGTGGCTGAGCGTAGCCGAAGCCTCAGTGTCTTGCGGCAACCACTCGCCGGCTTCATTCACGTAGAGGCGCCAGAGCTTTTTGAGGAAGCGGTGGACGCCTTCAATGCCCTTTGTATCCCAAGGCTTGCTGACCTCTATCGGGCCGAGGAACATCTCGTACATCCGGAACGTGTCCGCGCCGTATTGAGCTACAATGTCGTCGGGATTGACGACGTTGTATTTGGATTTGGACATTTTTTCGGGGGCTGTTGAAAGCAAGAACTTTCTGTCTGGACCCGAAGTCCAGTTTTGGTCAATACGCCAACGATCTTCTTTATAGAAAAATGAACCACGCACGAAATATGCGCCTTGAACTCTGGGATTGTCAGACTTCCATGCTTTTTCAATATTCAAATAGGGTTGCCCGCCTTGGTAAAAAACAAACTCGTTGGGTATGCGAAATGGGACGAAATGTTCGCGAGCCTCTTCCCAAAAGCCATCTGCGGAGTACAGTGCACGATCAGTATCTCGGCATGAAACACCAATAACATCATCTCGGTCGTTTTCAGGATAGATGTACCAAGAATTTGATTTTGATTCATAAGCCGCCGCTTCATACTCGTCAACATCATTTCCATCTTCATTACTCAAAGCGCGCTTTGAGATATAAGCAAAGTGACTTATCCCCTGTATCATCCCCTGATTCACCAACTTCTTAAAGGGCTCATCAAAGCTTACGTAGCCTAAATCGGCCAGCACCTTCGTCCACATTCTTGCGTAGAGCAGGTGGCCTACGGCGTGCTCGGTGCCGCCTACATACACATCCACCTGCTGCCAGTAATCGGTGGCTTCGCGGCTGGCAAATTCTTCGTCGTTATGCGGGTCCATGTAGCGGAAGAAGTACCACGAGGAGCCGGCGTATCCGGGCATCGTGTTCGTCTCCCGGCGGCCGGCGGGCGTCTGCACCCAGTCTTCCAGGTTCGCCAGCGGGCCTTGTCCTTCGGGGCCGGGGCCATAGGTTTCTACATGTGGCAATTCCACCGGCAACGCACGCAGAGAAGTATCGCAAGTGAGGCCTTCCTCATCAATCGTGTAGGGCACATCATTGTGATAAATCACCGGGAAAGGCTCACCCCAATAGCGCTGCCGGGAAAAACCTGCATCCCGCAGCTTATAGTTAATGCGCCGCTCGCCAATGCCCGCGTCTTCCACTGCGCGGATGGCTACGTCAATCGCTTTTGGAATGGCGAGGCCGGAGATGAAGTCAGAGCCTTCAATCGTGCCGACTTTATCAGTGTAGGCGGTATCGCCTTTGTAGCTCGCGCCAAACACATTGGTGATGTGGATGCCGAAGTGCCGCGCAAAGGCATGGTCGCGGTCATCGCCGCTCGGCACGGCCATAATAGCGCCCGTGCCATAGCCCGCCAGCACATATTCGGAGATGTAGATAGGAATGGGCTTGCGCGTAAACGGATGCACCGCATAAGCGCCGGTAAATGCACCGCTCACGGTCTTTGTTTCCGAAATGCGCTCGCGCTCGGAGCGGCGCTGCGTGTAAAGCTTGTACTCCGCCACCTCATGCTGCTGCGCTTCTGTCGTGATACGGCCCACCAGCTCATGCTCCGGCGCCAGCACCATAAAGTCGGCCCCGAAAATGGTATCGGGACGTGTGGTGAAAATCTTAATCTTGTAAGGCAGGTCTTTGACGTCAAAAGTGATTTGCGCGCCGCTGCTTTTGCCAATCCAGTTGCGCTGCATATCCTTCATTGCCTCGCTCCAGTCCAAACCTTCCAGGCCGTTCAACAGGCGTTCCGCATATTCTGTAATGCGCAGCATCCACTGCCGCATCTTTTTGCGCACGCATGGATGGCCGCCGCGCTCGCAGACACCGTTTACGACTTCATCATTAGCAAGCACGGTGCCCAAGGCTTCGCACCACCACACTTCTGCCCAGTCTAAGTAAGCGATGCGGTAGTGCATGAGGCAGGCGCGCTGCTCGGCAATCGTGTACTGCTTCCATTGCTCTTTGGTGAAGGAGAGCTTTTCGTCGCCGGGAGCGGTAATGTTGGTATTGCCTTCCTTCTCAAAAATGGCAATCAGCTCTTCAATAGGACGAGCCTTCTGGCTCTTCCTGTCAAACCATGAATGGAAAAGCTTGGTAAAAATCCACTGCGTCCACTTGTAGTAAGCAGGGTCTGAAGTGCGCACCTCCCGGCTCCAGTCGTAAGAGAAACCGATGTTGTCCAGCTGCTCGCGGTAGCGCTTGATGTTTTGCTCTGTTGTTACCGCCGGGTGCTGACCGGTTTCAATGGCGTACTGCTCTGCGGGCAGGCCAAAGGCATCGTAGCCCATCGGGTGCAGCACGTTGTAGCCACGCTGCCGCTTATAGCGAGCGTATATGTCAGAAGCGATGTAGCCGAGCGGATGGCCGACGTGCAGGCCCGCGCCGCTGGGGTATGGGAACATATCCAGCACGAAGTGCTTGGGTCTGCTGAGGTCGTTGCCCGTTTTGTAGATGGCGTTGTCAGCCCACCATTGCCGCCATTCATTTTCTATATCGGAGAAGTTATATTCCATGGTTCTTTGCCCGTCGGGAGGGCGGCAAAAATACGGGATTGGGCTGCGGGAGCTTATTGGCTTGTTGTTGTCATATGCAGCTTAGGTCTCAGTACGCAGATTATCTATCTTTGAAAGCGTAAATGACCGCGCCTATCTCTTCCATAGACATGTACAATATCCTGCGCGCCAAAATCGGCGAGCAGGAGGCGAAGGCTTTGACTGATTATGTAAAATCAGAGGTAGAGAGCCGTGTAGAAATCCGAAGTGCTACGCTTGCTACAAAAGATGACATAGCCAGCTTGCGCAAGGAAATCTCTGATAGCAAAGTGGATATGATTAAGTGGATGGTTGGCCTGTTCATCACGCTCGCGCTGATGATAATCGGGCTTTACGTGAGGAAATAATCTCGTTAGCGTTACGAGCGCAGCCGTTAGCTGTGCATCTACATACATGCTCTCCTATTGGGAACGTCAGTCCTTCACGTCCTACGACCATATTGTCGTGGGCAGCGGCATTACCGGGATTTCTGCAGCGATAGAGTTGAAAGAGACGTTTCCGAAAAGCCGGGTGCTGGTTTTAGAAAGAGGCTTGCTTCCAACCGGCGCCACAACGCGCAATGCAGGCTTTGCCTGCATGGGCAGCGCAACAGAGCTGCTAGCAGACTTAGAACATCACAGCCGCGAAGAAGTTGTCGCGCTATTTATGCGGCGCAAAACCGGCCTGGACATTCTCCGGCAACGGCTGGATGATACAGCGCTTGGCTATCAGGCTCATGGCGGCTATGAATTGATTCCGGAGCAGGATTTGAGCGTAATGGATCGTCTGGATTTTCTAAATCATTTACTTCAGCCTTACCTGCATAAGGCGGCATTCAAGCCGGCGAACAAACGCATCCGGGAGTTCGGTTTTTCAGAAAGTCATGTAGCTGGCTTGATTGAAAACACGTTTGAAGGCAGTATTAATAGCGGCCAAACGATGCGCAGTCTCACTGAGCTGGCGCAAAGGGCGGGCGTGGAAATCAAAACCGGCGCGGACGTGCGGCGCTTTGAAGAAGAGAAGGGTGGCGTAACGCTGGAAGTGGCCGAGCCGTTCCGCCAGGAATGCCTGATGCTGCGCTGCGAGACGCTTTCCATATGCACCAATGCATTTGCGAAGCAGCTACTGCCGGACGAAGATGTGGTACCGGGCCGCGGACAGGTTTTAGTCACGCATCCTGTTCCCGGACTGAAATTCAAGGGCGTTTTTCATTACGATGCCGGTTATTACTATTTCCGTGAGCTGGACGGCCGTGTGCTGATTGGCGGCGGGCGTAATCTGGACTTTGAAGGTGAACGGACAACAGAGTTTTCGCTAAGCGAGCACATTCAGCAGGATTTGGAGGGGAAGCTGCGTGAGATGATTCTGCCAAGGCAGGATTTTGAAATTGATATGCGCTGGAGCGGCATCATGGCCTTTGGCGCAACAAAGGCGCCGCTTATTAAAGCGTTCTCCGAAAGGGTGTTCGGCGCTTTTCGCATGGGTGGAATGGGCGTGGCGCTCGGAAGCGCGGCTGCTAAAGAGCTGGCATTTCTGGTTGCCGAGCCGCGTACTTCCATCAAGCCGAACAGAGTTGCGAAATCCTAGAGTAGCGGCACCACGTCGCCAACCGGCAGGCCCATCACGTTGTAGTAATCGCCGACAATCTTTTCAATGCCGATGATGCCGATGTACTCCTGAATAGCGTAGGAGCCGGCCTTGTCCATCGGGTGATAATTGTCCACGTAAAAGCTGATTTGCTCCTTGCTGAGCGGGCGGAAATACACTTCGGTAGTAACAGAGAATGACTGTTCCCGGCCCCCTTTCAAAAGACAAACACCGGTTACAACGCGGTGCATCCTGCCGGAAAGCCGGCCCAGCATCTGCTTTGCGTCTTCATCGTTTTCGGGCTTGCCTAGAATATCGCCGTCCAGCAATACAACTGTATCTGCCGCGAGAATGTCTCTTTCAGGATGTTTAGCAGCTACGGCATAGGCTTTCTCTTTGGCAAGATGCACCGGCACTTCCTCACCGGGCATGCCGGGCGGGTTAGTCTCATCCACATCTGACGTGATGACTTCAAAATCTATGTGGGCGAGCTTCAGCAGGTCTTTCCTGCGTGGAGAGCCGGAGGCAAGGATGAGTTTAGGCATAGTTCAATAGGTTAAGCACTAAGAGCGACAATACGCCGGACACCATAATAAGCTTGATATGGGCGCTGGCCTTGTGATAGTGAGCACTTGTAGCGGCTTTCGGAAGCCGGAAAATCAAAATGGTGAGCGGCAGCACGATAAGCAGCATGATGTACGCAACCGACCAATTCCATCCACTTGAAACTTTCCAAAGTGCAATGGCTGCAAAAACAAGCATGACAAGCGCTACACAGCCTAAGGCCTGAACTGCTCTGCTGCTGCGCAAAAGTCCCCAGCGGATTGGCATTGTCACGCAGCCTTCTGCATCGTCGCCTTTATAGTCTTCCATGTCTTTTACGATTTCGCGCATCCACGTAAGTAGAAAGGCAAAGGCAGCAAATACACTTAAAGTAACACTACCTGGCCAGCCTATTACCGTTTGCCATCCGGGAATTACAACTTTAGCACGGTGAACTTCCGGCTCGTAAATAATGAGCGCAATAATGGTCAGCGCCGTCATCAACGCCACCATTACATTTCCAATCACAAACTGCCGCTTCCAGGTTGTGGAATAACGCCAGAGCAATCCGGTAGTTGCCAACTGCAGCAATAGCCATTCGGGGTGCCCGGCAGGCAATGCCACCATTGCAGCAAGGCCGAGCGCAACGGCATTCAGCACCGAATGCACAATAATTGCCAGCCGGCGCGGAATATCTTTCTCAAGAATAACCTTATCCGGCTTGTTGATGACGTCTATGCGGATGTCAAAGTAGTCGTTGATGATATAGCCGCCTGCGGCAATGAGCATAGTGGAAAGACAAAGCAACCAGAAGTTCAGCGGCGACAGAACCTTCGGGCCGGGCAGCGGATGGATAACACACCACCACGCAACGGCCTGCGTGGCCCCGACAATGAGCAGGTTGGGCCAACGCATCAGGCGCAGCCAGGCTCCCAAGTTAAATCGTTGAATTGTTGAGTCGTTCATTCCGAATTCCGAATTCCGAAATCCGCATTATTCTAGCCCGCCACGCGGCCCCACATATCCGGCGCCATGCGCCATTGCGCCAGCGTTATCTTGTCTTCTTCCCGGATAATGCCTTGCTCTGCGGCAAGCTCCATCAGCGCGTTGTAATCGGATATCGTGTGCAGCGGCACACCTGCTTCTTTAAACGCATCGTATGCCAGCGGGAAAGAATAAGTAAACAGTGCGCACATCCCAATCACTTCCGCACCGGCCGCGCGAATAGCTTCAACAGCTTGCAAGGAGCTTTTGCCGGTACTTACCAAGTCTTCCACCACCACCACTTTCTGACCGGGCTGCAATTCGCCCTCAATTTGGTTGCCCATGCCGTGCTCCTTTGGCTTGGCACGCACATAGATAAAGGGCAGTTTAAGCAAATCTGCCGCCATTACCCCATGCGCAATGCCCGCAGTTGCCACACCTGCAATTACTTCCGCTTCAGGAAAGTGTTGCAACACCATATTCGCCAGCTCACTTTTTACGAAATCACGTAGGTGCGGATGAGAGAGAACCTTCCGGTTGTCGCAATAAACCGGGCTGAACCAGCCGCTTGCCCATTGATACGGGTGCTCGGCGTTAATCTGTAGCGCCTTAATTTGCAGGAGGCGCGAGGCGAATTCTTTTTGAGTGCTCATGACGCCTCAAACCTACGTCAAAGCCCTTGCCCTGCCTATCAAGCCCGCCCATTATGTCTTTTAGCCGGAAAATCTACTATTGTAACAAACCCCTTATTCTTACCTCGGACGCTTCAGCTTATAAAGCGGAGCATCCTGTAGCGAACGGCTATCTGAAACTGACGGGCGCCTTTCAGCGGAATTACCGGCTCGCCTTCCAGCACCTTGCCGCGCCACGTACCCAAGGTGCCATTATTGAGGATATATCACCCGATGCATTGCTCGGGGAATTACACCGGTTGTACGAGCCTATTGATGCCGCAGGCGGCGTGGTAGAAGATGAGCGTGGCCGTGTGCTGATGATTTACCGTCGCGGGCGCTGGGATTTACCGAAAGGCAAGCGCGACGAGGGCGAAGAAATAGATGAATGCGCTAAGCGAGAGGTAAGCGAGGAAACCGGTCTGCAACGTCTGCAGCTGGCAGATAAAGTCTGCGACACGTATCACATCTACGCCCAAAAAGGCCAGCAACTGGTAAAAACGACTTCCTGGTACTCAATGAAGGGCACCAGCGCCGACAAGCTATCGCCGCAGGCGGAAGAAAGCATTCAGGAGGCCCGCTGGATATCCCGCGATGAATTGGGGCCAATTGCCTTTAAAAGCTATGAAGCTATCCGCGAGGTCTTACACGCCGCCGGTTATCATTGGTAGCGCCTACAGTTCCTTCCGCAGGCGCGCCACCGGAAGATTCAGCTGCTCCCGGTACTTCGCCACCGTACGCCGGGCAATGTTGTAGCCTTTCTCCTGCAAAAGTTCCGTCAGGCGGTCATCAGATAGCGGGTGCTTTTTATCTTCCTCGCTAATGAGGGTATTGAGAATGCTCTTTACCTCGCGTGTGCTCACTTCCTCGCCGCTTTCGGTTTGCAGGCCTTCTGAAAAGAAGTACTTCAGCTTGTAAGTGCCGAATTCTGTCTGCACATACTTGCTGTTGGCGACGCGACTTACTGTAGAAATATCCAAGTGCGTCCGCTGCGCTACGTCTTTCAGAATCATCGGTCGTAACGTGGTGTCATCGCCGGTCAGGAAAAATTCGTGCTGGATGTCTATGATGGCCTGCATCGTGTGCAGGAGTGTATGCTGCCGCTGCTTGATGGCATCAATGAACCACTTCGCGGCATCCAGCTTTTGCTTGATGAATTGTACGGCTTCTTTCTGGCGTTTGTCCTTTTTATCGCCGCGGTCATAAGCCTTCATCATCTCGCGGTAGCCTTCGGATACACGCAGCTCAGGCGCATTGCGGGAGTTAAGCGTCAGTTCCAGCTTGCCGCCGTTGTTATACACGAAGAAGTCTGGAATCACATAGCTCTCCGCCTTATTCACGCTTCCAAAAGCCGCGCCTGGCTTCGGCGTAAGCCGTGTAATTAGTGTGATGATTTGCTTGAACGTCGTCGCTATCCACGCCCAGCTGACGCTGCACCTTTTCGTAATGCTTCTTGATAAACTCATTGAAGTACTTTGACAGCAGTGTCATGGCGGCCTCCACTTCCGGGCTTTTAGGGAATACGCTTCAGTTGCAGCAGCAGGCAATCCTGCAACGTCCATGCGCCGGTACCGGGCGGGTCAAAAGTGTTTTGGATGCGCTCCAGAATGCCGCCGACTTCATCCACATCCGTAGAAATGTTGCGCGCGAAGGCAAGGTCGTCTACAATGGCGGGCACTTCCCGGCGCAGGTAGCCGTCATCATCTATAGAGCCAACAATCTGCTCCGCAATTGCCTGCTGACGCTCGTCCAGGTCCAGCATGCCAAGCTGATCTATCAGGTGCTCGTGAAAGGAATTTTCCAGCCGGATGGGCGTTGGCTGGCGGTCGCTATCATCAGCGCCGCTGCCGTAATCATCGCTACCGTAGTCGCCGTACTCGCCGCTGTCTTCGCCGCGCAGGTAATCGTCTAAATCTACTTTATCGGCCGTATCGTCGCTTAGCTCTACATCGTCTGTGCCTTCGTCATCGCCGCTATAATCTTCTTCGGTTGTAGCAGTGTCGGTTGATTCATTGTAAAGCTCGTCGCCGCCTTCTTCTCCTTCCTCTCCATATTCCAGCGCGGGGTTTTCTTCCAGCTCTTCCTTGATGCGCTCCTCCAGGTTGGCCGTAGGCACCTGCAGCAGCTTCATAATCTGAATCTGCTGCGGCGAAAGCCGCTGTAAGAGGCGTTGTTGTTGCGATTGTTTCAGCATGTCGTTTCCTGCCCGTGCTCCACACTCCGGTGCGCGGACAAATGTAGGGCGCGGGCGGCTTGTACCCCGTCAAAGACCAGGCCATCCTAACCATTCTTTCACGATTGCGCCGGAAATTAAAAATGACGTTGTACTTTTCTCAAAATTGACAACATAGCGTGGAACACGGCCCCGTCAGAAGACCATTTATCTCGCCTGCATTCTCTTACGTTGCACAAGAGGAAACGCTGGAAATCATCCCGAAAAAGAAGCAGCTCTTCATCGGCATCCCAAAGGAATCTTCTTTTCAGGAAGCCCGCGTGGCGCTGACGCCGGAATCCGTTTCTGTGCTGGTGAATAATGGCCATGATGTCTGCGTAGAGCATGGCGCAGGCGAAGGCTCCTTTTACTTTGATGTGGATTACAGCAATGCCGGTGCCCGCATTGTATATGACAAAGCAGAAGTCTATAAAGCAACCGCCATTATCAAAAGCGCGCCCATCTGGAGGAAGAAGTGAGCTGGCTGCAGCCGAATCAGGTTATTTTCTCGCCCATTCATATGCCAATGCTGAAGGCCGAGATGGTGCACGCGCTGGTGCAGAAAAGAATCATAGCAGTAGCATTTGAATCCATTAAGGATGATGCGGGCAATTATCCGATTGTACGCTCTATGAGCGAGATTGCCGGCTCTTCCGCTATTCTCACAGCAGCAAGCTATCTGAGCAATGTACAGCAGGGCAAAGGCATTCTGCTCGGCGGTATCTCCGGCGTGCCGCCGGCCATTGTAGTCATCATCGGCGCGGGAGTGGTGGGAGAGTTTGCCGCGCGCACGGCGCTGGGGCTCGGGGCCGTAGTGAAGGTGTTTGACAATTCCATCTATCGCCTTATGCGGCTGCAGAACAATGTGGGCGCGCGGCTTTTTACCTCCGTCATAGAGCCGGTTACCCTGGCGGAGGAACTGATGATTGCCGACGTGGCGGTAGGAGCGCTGAAGCCTGTGAATGGCGTAACGCCGGTCATTGTGAGCGAGGAGATGGTGCAGAATATGAAGGCCGGCTCCGTGATCGTAGACATCAGCATTGACCGCGGCGGTGTCTTTGAAACGTCCCGCACTACTACGCACGAGCTGCCGACTTTCAAGAAGTATGACGTTATCCACTATTGCGTGCCCAATATTGCCTCCGGCGTATCGCGCACGGCCTCGCGTGCGGTGAGCAATGTACTGATGCCGCTTCTGCTGGAAAGTGCGGACAGCGGCGGTGTGGAAGGCCTTATTCAGGCAAAGGCCGGCATCCGACACGGCGTCTATATGTACAAAGGCTGCGTAACGAATGCGCCTATCGCGAAGCGCTTCGGGATTAAGTACACGGATCTGGATTTGCTGCTGACCTCGCAGTCGTAAATTTGAATTCAAAGCGCAGCGCTATGCAAGAAGGAACAATCAGAGAACATCTGCACGAAGTGATAAATAGCAGCGATGACCGGCTATTGAACATTTTGATGGCCGTTGCTGATTCATATAATGATACAGCAGACGATGTGGCTGAAGTCCATGAATTGGAACGCCGTCGGCAGCGACGCCTTTCAGGTGAAAGTAAAGTATATGACTGGGAGGAGGCGAAACGCTTCATCACAGCCAAATGAGTGGCATGAGCTACCGCATTCAGATACAGGAGGAAGCACGCATAGAAATGCGCGAAGCTTATTTATGGTATGAATTGCAGCGGGAAGGCTTAGGCGACGAATTCATTAAAGAAATAGAGGTTTGCATGGCAGAACTTGCTGAGCATCCGCAGCACTATACTCAGTTTCATCCTTATTTTCGGCGCATCCGTTCAAAGCGCTTTCCTTACAAGCTTTTTTATGAAATTGGAGTTGATGTTGTAATCGTCACGCGTATTCGGCATGACGCGCAACGATCCGTAACGTGACTTAAATCACCTTCCCCCAAATCAATCCCAGAATAATCAACCCCGCAATAATCCGGTAGATCCCGAACACCCGGAAGCCATGCTTCTGTAAATAGCTGATAAACCCCCGGATAGCTATCAGCGACACCACAAACGACACTACGCAGCCTAATCCCAGCATCCCGAGGTTGGAATTGTGTAGCGCCTCTGGCGTTTCCTTATATGTATCATAAAGCTCCTTCGCCGTTGCAGCCGCCATCGTGGGCACGGCCAGGAAAAATGAAAACTCAGCAGCCACGCGCCGCGTAAGCCCCGAGGCCATCCCGCCAATAATCGTCGCCGCACTTCGGCTCAGGCCAGGGAAAATGATGGAAAGGATCTGAAAGAGGCCCACCTTCAGCGCCGTTCCGTTGGTGATGCCCTCCTCGCTATCCACCCGCGGGCGTGAAAACCACTTGTCCACAAATAGCAGCACCACGCCGCCCAGCACCGTGATGATGGCGATTGTCTGGATATTCCCCAGCACTGCCTCAATATGCTTCTTCAGTAGTGCCCCTGCTATCAGCGCGGGTATTACCGCAATAATGAGCTTTACATAAAAGCCCCAGCCGCGGAAGTCCACAAACTTCTTCCAGTACAGCACTACCACCGCAAGGATGGCCGCCAACTGTATCACGATGTCAAACATATTCACGAAGGCATCCTTCGGATCTATGTGCATCAGGGCCTGCGCAAACTTCATGTGCGCCGTGGAGGAGATGGGCAGAAACTCGGTGATGCCTTCTACGATGGCGGTGATAATTGCTTGCAGCCAGGTCATGATGTAGTGAACAGTGAAAAAGTGAATAGTGAATTGGGGACCGCCTACTCTTTTTCTTCAAGCAGCAAGTGGATGTCGCTGATCAGCGTGTCCAGTTGCGAGCGCTCCAGCCCGTCATAAAAACGCCCGCGCAGGCGGCCGTGCTTATCCACCAGCACAAAATGCTTGTCGTGGATAAACGCCTCCTCAATATTCGCCGGCCGCGTGCTATCCACCGCAGATATCAGGTAGCTCTCCAGCGCCATCTCATACAGCCGCTTCTTCGTGCCCGTCAGGAACATCCACTGCCGCGCATCCGCATTAAAGCGCCGGCTATATTCCTTCAGCGCCTCCACCGTATCATTCTTCGGGTCCACCGTGTGCGAGAGAATCAGCACGTCCGGATTGCCCTGATACGCCTGATACACCTTCGTCATATTCTCATTCATCTTAGGGCAGATGCCGCGGCACGTCGCAAAGAAATACTCCGCCACATACACCTTCCCCGCCACATCCTTCTGCGTAATGAGCTTTCCGTCCTGATTATAAAACGAGAAGGTATCCACATGATGGCCCGGCTCCCCGATCACCGCCAGCGTCTGCGGCAGCGTGCGGGTGATGTGGTAGTAATAGGCAAAGAAGCCGGCCGACAAGAGGATAAAGAACACCACCAGCGTAACCGTAAGCGCGCGACGAGACATAGTGGGCGCAAATGTCGGGCGGGAAATTCATTATGTTGCCAGCTTTCAGCGCCCTATTTAGCTGCCGTTGCCGCCGAAGGCGTATTGCATGTTTTTTTGGCAAAAAGAACATGCAACCACATTTCAGGGTCCGTCCATCTGTGGGACCTCGGAAAATCATTTACCGGGCTGGGAAAATGGTTTACCGGGCTGGAAAAAATGGTTTACCGAGCTGGGAAAATGAAAAAGTCAGCTGGAAAAACGATTTTTCCAGCCCGGTAAATGAAAAAGTCAGCTGCGAAAATGGTTTACCGGGCTGGAAAAATGAAAAAGTCAGCTCGGTAAACGTTTACCGAGCCCGGTAAGCTACCCGCCGTGGCGCGTGTCACCACCCGTCCATCCGGTTTATGTGAAAAGCCCAACAGACTGACAGCCCCTGAAACGTGGTTGCGTGTTCTTTTTGTCAAAAGAACACGCAACACGCCTTCGGCGGCAACCGTAGCCAAATAGCGAACCGGAAGCCGGCAACAAAAATGGTCGTTACCCTCTAAAAATCCATCCCGATGGCTACGTACCAGATGGGCGTCTTTCGCCCGTCAATATTCCAGGCTGCATCTACGCGGGCAAAGTAGCCGAGCACCGTAGAGCGCAGGCCGGTGCCGTAGCCCATAGCCAGTCCGCTGCTCTGGAAGGCCTGCACCTGCAGCCGCACGGGCGTCTGCACGGAGCTGAGGTTATAGACACGCGTGGTATTGGCGGCATCGGGCAGCCAGCCGTTCCAGGCGGAGCCGGCATCGGTAAAGCCGCAGAGTTGCAGATTGCGCAGGAAGGTACTTTGGATGGGCCGGCGCAGGAAGGTGGTAAGCACGGGTACGCGCAGCTCCAGATTAGCAAGGGCGTAGGAGTTGCCATTGCGGGCATTCTGCTCATAGCCGCGCAGGGGGGAGGCAAGGGCCTGGAAGGCGTAATTCTGACCGGGATCGGGTGGCGTATTGCTGCTGCGGGGTGTGAGCCATCCGTCCACGCCGCCGAGGAAGTAGAGGATGTGCTGGTTGCCTTCGGAGTGGGCGGAGGAGATGCGGGCGGCGAAGATGGCGTTGCGGTAGAGGCGCTTGTAGTAGCGGAAGTCCAGGCCGAGGTTGTAGAAGCCGCCTTTGTTGCTTTTGCTGAGGCCAAGGAGGTACTCGCCATACACCTTCCAGCGGAAGCCTTCGCGGATGTTGGTTACGGGCGTGATACTGTTGTCAAAGACGTATTCCAGGCGGCTCATAGCCCAGTAGGTCTTGGTCTGGGGCGAGAAGGTAAGGCTAAGCGTATCCTCTGCCTTGAAGTCCAGCACATCCTGGCGGAGGCCAAGGGTGCCATTGATGCGGCGGCGGCGGTCCAGCGGGTAAGCGGCGTTGCCTTGCAGCATGTAGCTGGTTACCTTGCCCAGCTGCTCATTGCTGAATAGGCCATTGCCGCTGGAGTCGGTATAGACAACGTCGTAGGTATAAAGATTAGCCGTACGCAGGAAGAGGAGGCCCCAGTCCAGGCGTTTGGTGAAGTTTTGATACTGGAGGAAGTAGGTCATGCCCGAGAAGGACACCGGCAGGCGGATGCCGCCCGTGAACTTGTGATTCTCCAGCGCATCGGTCAGCGAGATGGAGATGAGGCCGCCAATAGAAGGGCTGGAATATTGATTGCCATGCAGGCCGGCGCTCTGGTATTGGGTAAAGAGGACGGTATTATCCAGCCGCGCTTGGAAGAAGTCGGGCTTGAAGGAGAGGCGGTACTTCTGGGCTTTGAGCTTCAGGTAGGTGCTGTCTTTGATCAGCGGATTCAGAACCAGGTCCGTATCGGCCGCGTTGGTATTATTACGGCGCGTGTCTGATTTAAGGGTGGCTACGGTGGTGCCCGTATCGCTGCCAAACTCGTTCTGGAAGGTATTGCCGCGCTTCAGCACTGGCTCCAGCACCGTATCGCCGCCAATGGTGAGGCCGGGTGCCCGGGCGGGGCTGATTTCCCTGCGAAGAACGCTTTGGCGCAGCGTCGTTGGCTGTAATGTCTTTGGAGATACATTGTCGCCCGGGATGAGCAGCGGCCCGAAGAAGACTTTGTAGTGGTCGCCCATCTGCAGTACATCAGCCACCTGATTGGCAGCAGCGTTGTACTGGTGGTTGAGGATAGAACGGGAGTAATTGGTAACCGGCACAGGCACGGCAGAGTCGTAGTTATTGCCCTTCCGCACGAAGGTGACGACGTACTTGTTCTGGATGCCGTTAGTGTCCAGAAGGAAGGCGAAATTGTCAGCTCCATACTGAATAGGCTGCGTGAGGTTACCGCTTTTGTTATAAGAGCATTGCAACAGCTCGCGGCTTTGAGTCTTCGTATCGTAAAAGAAGACGTTCATAGGGCCGGTAGGCAATTCATTCACCGCCGCGGGCACATCCATATTCGCCTGCGGGCGGTTGGAAAGAAAGAGGATGCCGCGCCGCGCCCCGCCGGAGATGAACTGTGGCTGCGTATCGTCCCAGATGTCATTGGTGATGTTGGAGAGACGGGAGCCTTTGATGGTAAAGGAATAAAGGTCCGTCTGGCTGCGGCGCACGGCGGAGAAGATAATCTGGTCGTTGTCCTCGTTGAAAGCCATGCCCAGCACACGGTCAAAGCGGTTGGCGGGAATGGTATAATTCTCAATACGCGCCTTCAGCGAATTGTAGATGCGCAGCCGCGTCTCCGTCTTGTGGCGGTACATAATAGCCAGCTTGTAGCCATTCGTGCTCCACGCCAGGATGGGATAATCGGGATCAGCGGTCTGCTCGTTCCAGTCCTTTGCGCCCTCTGTCATAATGAGGGAGCGCACCTGCTCATTGTCGGTCTTCTGGAGGTAGATGAAGTATTCACCCTCTTTAAACAGGCAATAGGCCACGTCCTGCCCGCGCGGGGATACACGTATGGTTTTGATGACGCCATTATCCTTCGGCACCTTGATAGAGAGCAGTGCGGAATCAGAAGGCGGCGTTTCCTGCGCCAGCGAGTCTGCGGCAAAGACGGTCTTGTACCATGCAATACAGGAATCGTACGCGCGGATGGCCTTCATGCTGAGCGTGAGCTTGATGCCCTGATTGAGGCTGCTCTTGAGCTGCATGGCGTAGAGCAGCGTCTTAGGCACCTCATCGCCATAGCGGTCGGCCACCCATTTCCAGAAGGCCTTCCCGGCCAGCTCCGGTCTACGCTCCGCAAGGGTATAGAAGCCTGTTTTAGGGAAAGCCGACAGCTCATTCTTCCACGCGCTTTCCGATGCCGGGTCCCAGCCATCCACGAGGTAAGCGATATAGCCTTGTGATACCCAGGCCGGCAGATTCAGTAGCAGGGAATTCTTCACCACCTCACGGAAATTCTCACCAAAAAGCGCCCGTTGCAATACCACCTGGCTCATGCCCGCGCGGATTTGCCGCCGCAGGTCGGTATGTACGCCGTCAAAGTAAACAACCAGCTTATCGCCAACAATATCTACGGTGCCGGTGGCCGTGCCTTCAATCTGGTTATCGTAGCGCAGGCCTATGTTGCTCTGGCGGTATTCGTCGTAAGAATTGTAGAGAACGATGTTGAAGCGCTTGGGAAAGGTGCCGCTCATGCGCTGCTCCACAACCGCAATATCGCGCTCCGCCTGTTCGGCCACATAGCGCGCCAGCGCCACGCCGCTGCGGTCGTAGTGATAAACGCGGAAGTGCTTTGTGTCAAAGAACTTCCACTCAAACTTGCGGTACTGCACCCGGTTCTGGCCAAAGACTTCCACATTGGCCTGCGCGGCGGCGGTGCCGGAATAAAAAACGGAAAGCAGGCAGAGCACAGCTACGGCAAAAGCCGCCCGATGATGCCTGAAAGAGTATGCGCTCATTTATTAAGATGGGAGAGACGTAATGCGTTTAGACGGGCAAGGGCTGCGTAGGTTTGCGCCTTCAAGATAAGAAAAGGCCCGAACCATGCTCCAACTTCACGCTGCCACCTTCAACGCCTTCAGCGAAAATACCTACATCATCTATAACGGTGAAGGCGCCTGCTGGATTGTTGACCCCGGCATGAGCGATGCGGACGAACACGCATCATTTAACGCTTTCATTGCGCAGCAAGGCCTGACGCCGCAGGGCATCATCAATACGCATGCCCACATTGACCACATCCTCGGCGTGGAGGTGCTGATGGAAAAGTGGGGACTGCCCTTTGGGCTGCACCCGCTGGAAGCACCGGTGCTGGCAGGCGCCAGGGGCTCGGCCATGCTGTTTGGCCTGCCCTTCGGGAACATCCCGCAGCCTACACAGGTACTTAAGGAGGGCGAGCCGCTGATGCTGGGCAGGGACATGCTGGAGGTCCGCCTCGCGCCCGGACATTCGCCGGGCTCGGTCGTTTTTTATTACCCCGAAGGCGGCTGGGCTATCGGGGGCGATGTACTCTTTGCCGGCTCCATTGGCCGGACGGATTTGCCGGGCGGCAATCATCAGCAATTGCTCGACAGCATCCGCACGCAGGTCTTTACGCTGCCGGACGAAACGGTGGTGTGGCCGGGGCACGGGCCGGAGACAACGGTGGGAGAAGAAAAGCGGACGAATCCGTTTATGCGGTGAGGCAGGGCTGCTATGATCATTCGCGCTTGTTGGTCTTCCATCAATGCTAAGGCCGCTGCTGCCGGATTGATACAATATTTTATAAAAAGCCGCAATACCACAGCTGTACTAAGCCCATCCGCGCCCGCGGAAAGGCTTACTACAGCTTAGGGCGTTTCTACTGCATGTGGGAACATTGCTGGTCATAAGAATCAGCAACGGCGAGAGCGGAAACAAACAATAACAATAGCGGTAATATCTGGAGTATCTGGGTTAGTTCTCAGCTACATGGTAACCTGCCTTAATAAGTCGTACCAAATCGACTGAATCTGCGCTCCGCTCATAAGCTGTACAGTCCGTAAAGAACATAATCTCTATAGCGTGGGCATTTTCGAAACAAAATGGTCCGTGGCGTATTATTTGGAGACTGACGCAATACTTCAATTTGCTGTTGCCATGTTGGATTTCGCTCCAAAGCCGTGAAAGGCTTTAATCGCTCTAATGAATACCTGACTGGAAGCCCAATTAACCCAATCCCAAGCACAGCCCATACATATCTGTAGTTGCCTACCGCATTTGCACGCTCACGCAAACTAATGGCTGCTCTTGCTGTAATAATAAACACTGCCGGAGCAGCGATGACTGTGTATGCTTCCATCTTGGTGGCGGCGAAGGAAAAGAAAAGATAAACGCCCCAAAACCACAAGAGCGTTGCTTGGTCCGCCTAAGACCGCCGCCGCAAACCTTCCCAAGTCGCCCAAATAATTGCCAAATAGATAAATTCCCCATATTTCATCCGAAGGTGGTCAAAGTGATAGAAGAAATTACCTTCATGACCCTCTAGTGCATGAAAAAAATGGCGGTTGTTGTAAATCCATTCCCAACGGGCTTCAATTGGAAATGCGTAAAAAATGTACAACTGCCAAGGAAGTGCGATAAGTACGATGCTCACCAGCACACATGCTGCGCAGACCAGCAGTTTGCCCCATTGCGATCGGAATACAGGATAAGCCTGTACCGCCCATATTGGTAATGTAATGAGGGCAGGCAGCCATTTAGTAAGAATACCTAAGCCTATTGTTGCTCCTAGCAGCACGTGCAGTATAAGGCTCCGACGCTGAACAGCCTTAATACTTAGCCATACGGCAAAGGTTACGCAACTATAGCATACTGCATCAACGCAGTCGGTGCTCGCCCGCCCTGCCGCCAACTCAATGATTAGCCCGTGTATAGAAGCCAAGATTGCAGCAAGAAATCCGACTTCTCGTCCATACCACATCTTGCCGATGCTATAAACAAACCAGATAGCAAATGTGGTGAGTAGTATGGCCGGCACCCGCACCGCAAACGCATGAAGACCAAATATATCAATACTTAAAGCCATCAGCCATAGTGGAAAAGGTTGTTTATGCAACCATATATGGCTGCCTGTCCAATTTCTGTAGTCGTAAGGAAGTATTGAATGCTCATAAAGTGTAGGTCTGAATGGGTGAAGTAGCAAATGCTTTGCAACAAGCGCATGATAGCGCTCGTCCCAGTCATGTAAGTTGACATCTGTACTAAGATATATGCGGAGCATAAGTCCACATAGCATTACTAAAAGTAGCGCATAACAATAATTTCCTCTTTGGGCTAAAACCCAGGACCACATATAGGCTACCAAGCAAAGCACTACAAGTGGAATACCAAAAGCAATATTCACTATTTATTAGTTAGACCAATCAAGAAAAAAGATTAAAAATATAATATTTATGAATTAAACAAGTAGCATATTAACAGGCCATTTATCTCATAGTCAAATTATTTTTATGAATTTCAATCACCTCAAATTATACTTATGAAAACGCTTGCTACAAGCATTAATTTATTATTAATCAAGTAATTGTAACTAGCAAACTATCACATTCAAATTACTGATTTGCAACTATATTTTAGAGTATAAATTATAGTTATATAAATAATGTATTCATAATATATCAAGCACTATCAGATAACAATATAACTATTACATGACAGTTAATATAAGCAAATCCAGCAGAATCTACTAAAATATACATTGCATTGAAGTGTAAGCGTCCCTAAAAACGGAGCCGTTTAAAAGTAGAGTTTTGGTTGTTTTTCGGGCATTGGTTTTTCAAATATCTTATCCACAATTCCGCGTTATACGGCAGGCTTGCTTTGGCTGCGCCGGCCTACGCGGATTTGTGGATAAGGCTTCTGTGCTTTCATCATCTTTAGGTTCGCTATTTAGCCGGCGCTTTGCATAGGTGACAGGTGAGAGGTATCCGAGTGCTTTATGCGGACGCTCACTGTTGTAATCCCGTTGCCACTCGCTGCACATGGCACGCACTTCCTTCAGAGAGTCAAACTGATAAGCATTCAGCAGCTCTCTTCTCATAGATCCGTTCTGACGTTCAATAAAGGCATTCTGTGTCGGCTTCCCAGGCTGGATGTAATGCCAGCTTACCTTGTTGTCCTCGCACCATTGCTCCATCAGGTGGGAGATAAACTCAGGCCCATTGTCAGAGCGGATATTGCCGGGCAGTCCTCTTTGGGCAACTACATTGTCCAGGACTCTTTGCACGCGCCGGGCAGGCAGTGAGGTGTCCACTTCTATTTGCAGACTCTCCCGGTTGAAGTCGTCTATGATGTTGAGCACCCTGAACTTCCTTCCGTCAGTAAGGGCATCGCTCATAAAGTCCAGGCTCCAGCACTGGTTAGCGCCGGTAGGAACCATCAGCGGCAGCTTGATCCTGTCGGGCAGTCTGCGCTTAGGCCTTCTGCGTATGTGCAGGTTCATAGCCCTGTAAATGCGTCGTAGTCGTTTGTGATTGATACGCTCGCCACGGTTGCGCAGACGGTAGTAGCAGCTCCAGAAGCCAATGTTGGGGTGCTTCTGTGTGAGTAAATCCAGCTTGTCATGCACGGCAGCATCGTCCTTTGGCTTACTTGTATAGGCGCAGGTGGTTCGTGGCAGCTTCACGAGGATGCAGGCCTGCCTGTGGCTGCACTGCCGCTCCTCTTTGAGGAATCGGACAGCTTCTCTTTTAACGGCAGACCCTACCATTTTTTTGCAAGTAAGGCTTTGGCTGCATCCAGCTGAAAGCTCACATCAGCATACATGCGTTTGAACTGGGCGAGCTCTGCTTCTACCTCTTTGAGCCGCTTTACTTCGCTTACTTCCATTCCTCCATACTTCGCCTTCCAGTTGTAGAAGGTTGCATCTGATATGCCGAGCTCGCGGCATATCTCCTTGACTGCGGTGCCTGCCTCCTGCTTTTTAATGGCAGACACAATCTGGCTCTCGGTGAATTGTGATTTTTTCATCCCCTGTTTGTTGGTGTTTTAAAGTTAGAGATAACCTCTACTTTAAACTGGCCAGCTTTCGGGGACGCTTACAGAACTAGAACAGTTACGTTTGTCCATACATAAACTAATACAATGAGATCAACTAAACTTTCAATTCTTGCCATCCTTTTTCTGTGCTTCTCTTCACATGTGAATGCCCAAGTGACCTTCTCCACAACAACCGATCTATGTCAAAGTGCTCCTTGGGCCTTAGTCTTTCACGATGAATTTTCTGGAACATCGATAGATCTGTCAAAATGGATTACCTATAATCCGAGATGGAATAGTGTAACAAACTCCTATTATAATTCTCCAACTGGTGCGTCAGCAACCGATGCGTATGAGATGGTAAATGTTGATGATGGTGCAAGTTTCTATGACGCAGGAAATGTACAAGTTAGTGGGGGAAACTGCTTACTGAAATTAACTTATGATCCACAAACCATTTATAACCCTGCAACCGGTTATAATACCTACCGACATTTCAAAACCGGAAAGATATTTAATCCTATATCTTTTCAAAGCGGCAAATTTGAGATCAGATGTAAGCTTCCCAGACAAGGCGGTGCTTGGGCAGCATTTTGGGCCTTAGGCCAAGGCAAATGTATAACAGATGTTCCCACTCCTACTTATCCGGGCACGAGCGATATTAATTTTTTTGAATACTTACCTTGTGAGACAGATTTAACTGCGGTATCTACAAGCTGCGATAGGTATCAGATCGGGAGTACTTGTACAACATACTCGGGCCCTGTAAGACATTTTCATGTAAGTGATGTAGATAATTGGCATACATATGCAACCGAATGGGATGAGAACTTTATTAGGATGTACGTTGACGGCAACCAAGTCATGGAATATAGTAGATATGAATACCAAAGCATTACAGGCCCACAAAGTTCAGGGTGCTGGCCTGGAAGTTCAGTATATAACGGATCATTTGATGATAATGGCCAAACATGGTTCCCATTTTATGATCCAAACCATTGGATGCAAGCTATGGCAGAACTTAAAATGACACTAGATTTATATACTTATGATTTGGCTGGTATTTGCACACCGAAATGGGAGTCACATGATGAGATAGATGAAGGTACTTACATGGAGTGGCTAATTGATTACATCCGAATATATCAGCGGCAAGACAATATACAACAAGGGCTACGAGATGTATGCCCATCAATAGAGGGCCCATCTACCATTTGTATTCCAGGACCTAATGGACCGATATATACCTATAACATTACAAACCAAAATTCATTTTATAATTTACAATGGGCAGCTAGTGAGGGGGTACAGATAGTGAGCACGGCAAATGGCCAGCTTTCTGTCCGGTTTCTTATTGAGGGCAACCACTATATAACTGCCTCATGGGCTCCATATGAAGAAGGATGTTATACAACAACTACCTTTCCTATTGTTGCTGGAGCGCCTTCAACTCCTAACGTCAATGTAGTTTCCAACTATAATGCCGGCCACTGGGCAAATACACTTACCATAACTAATCCTCTTAATTATACTACCTACAATTGGTCTATTTATGGCAACCCCGGCTATGTTTCAAAAACAGGGAAGATTGTGTCCTTTACAAGTAATTATGACCCAATTAATTATTCTGTGATTGCAAAGAATGCTTGTGGAACCTCTACATACGACAATTATGGCAATAAAATTACACCAAGCATAAATCTACAAAACAATATTCTTGTAACAGCTGACAATAACTATATTAATATTGGCTTGGATAAAGCATATCAAACTCTGTCTGAAAATATAGAGTTAGGTGTATATGATGTTTCAGGCAAACAAATAATACATCAAAGAGTCGCAACGACATTATCTAATATCATGTTAGACATCAAGGAATTACCAAGCGGAACTTATTTTTTACATATAAAAGGCCTGCAGGTAAATGCATATAGAATAATTAAACCGTAAACACAATTTCACCCTTGTTGGTATTCCCTCCGCCGTTGCCATGTCTTATGACCGGCAACGGCGGCCATAGTTGGAATAATGACGAAAGCAAATCACAACAAGCACAGGCTTATGCTATGACCACAAACCATCACCGCACGAGCGTCACATCCCCGCTGTAAATCAGCTCGTGCCCCGAGTAGCCGCTCTGCACCTTCAGCATCCAGTAATAGACGTCCATGGCGGCTTCCTCGCCCTTGTGGCGGCCATCCCAGCCCTCATGCGGGTTGGTGGTGCTGAACACCTGGTTCCCCCGCCGGTTGTAAATGGCAAAGAGCAGGATATTCCCGCCCGATACGTAAGCGTGCAGCACATCGTTCCGGCTATCGCCATTGGGCGTAAAGGCAGAGGGCACGAAGATGTACGACTGCTCCGATACCGTCACCCGCACCGTATCGCGCCCACCGCAGCCCGTGGCGTCCCGGCCCGTCACGATGTACTTGAAATCCTTCCCGTAAGTGCTCGTCTGCGGCTTTGCGGAGGCGGAGCCGGGTATGTAGCCGTCCAGCTCGCCGGGCGGCAGGGCTTCCCAGTTGTAAGAAACACCGCCGCTTGCTGTAAGGATTAGCTCCAGGTCCTTCGCCACCACCGTATCGTTGCCGCCGTAAATGGCCGCTTCCCGCACCTGAATCGTCTTATCCACCGAGGCTATGCAGCCATGCTCGCTCACCACACTATGCGTTACCACCAGCGGGCCCGGTAGCTGCAGGATAAGGCCGATTGCGCTCCCCGATGCCGCCTCCCCACCCGTCTGCCAGCGGTATTGGGTAATGATGCCGCCGCTGGCCGTGGAGTTGTCAATCAGCACCACCGTATCCAGCAGGCAGGAGCCGCCCGTGATGGTAAAATCTGCGATCACCGTATCGTCGGAGAGCAGCACAGTGCCGTGAAGTGTGTCCGCGCAATTCGCACCATAAGCAATCAGCGTAAGCGGATACTTGCCGGACGCCGGGTAGCTGAACTGCGGATTGGCCAGCGAGGAAGTATCGTCATCCCGGCCAGCCACACCAAAATCCCAGTGATAGGCTATTGCGCCTGTGCTCCTGTTTTGGAAGCTCACCGTCCGCTCCCCCGCACAGCGGGTGATGCTCAGCGAGTCTATGCCGGATGCTGCGGCGGCAGGATCACGCTGCACCTGCGCCGCTACTTCCTTATTACAATTCGCGAACTCCACCACATATGCACGTGTCACGGAGCCTAGGCGCACACCGGCGCGGTATTCGTCACATGCCACACACACCAGGTACTCGCCGGCCGTGCCGCAGCGGCCACTTAGGGCGCCGGTAGCGGCATCCAGAGCCATTACACCGCTACTGCCCAGTGGCTGGCCCGGTGAGCAACCGGGCGCATACAGCAGCGGTGTAAAAACGGCAGCTGAAGGAACAGGCTTTGCATCACTGGCAGTGCCGCCAGCCAGGCCGCTCACAAAGTGGTAAGCCAGGGAATCGCCGTCGGCATCGCTGGCGCCGAAGTCTAAGTTGAAGGAGCTGTTGATGCAGAGGCGAAGCGGCGGACCAGAGCGGAATGCCGGGCTGGAATTGGTGCCGCCGGCACCCAACTGAGCGGTGCCGGGAATGGCACATTGAAGTGTCAGGCCATTAGCGCCGGCATCAGCGATGTTGCGCACATCCACGCCCATGCAGCAGCGCTGGTTGACGATGCGGTAGCCATCAGCATTTGGCGACAGGCGGAGGGTCCGCTTCAACACGGCATACTTCGCGCAGTATTCATTGGTGTCATTGTAACATCCGGATACCGCATTGAGCGGCATGGGCTGGTAGGCGCCGCTTAAGGAATCATCTACCAGTATCCTGTTGCCACCTTCAAATACCGCAACATAAAGCGGCAAATCCTGCGCAATGGAGCTTGCATCGCCATGGTGGCAATCGCTATAGATGCGCACGCTTAGTTCATAAGTACCATTTCCGAGGCTGCGGCAGGCCATTTCGCCGCCACGGTAGTGGGTAGCCGTTGCGCGGTAGCCGAAAACCAGGCTTATCAATAAAAGCGTAAAGCAGCGAAAGCGCATAGGCGAATACGTGATGCGTAAAGTTAGCGGGGCCTTTCCGTAAAGAAGACGGCTTTGCGCGGTGAAAAAGGAGGGCAGCGCCCCTTAATCCTCTATCGCTGACTGGCGCCGGCAGTATCCAGCCAAACCTTGCGCTTTCCCCAAAACTTCGCAAACTCAGGATTTGGAAAAGCATGCGCATCGGGGCTAATGTCCGCGAAGTAGAGGCTATTGTGGTGCCGGTAGCACAGTGGCTGCAGCACGAGCGAGTCAGCAGACGTATGCCGGAGCAAAGCATAGCGCGCTTCCTCCTCGGCGTCAAAATGGCGTAGTGTGCCCTGCGCCAGGTTCTTCGCCAGCAGAAAATAATTGGAGCTGCGCCGCAACTCATCTACGTTAAAGCCTTGCAGCGCACATACCGCGGCGGCAATGCCGAGCAGTTCCCGCAAGGGTCTGGAAAGGTGCCGGCCATCGTCCCAAAGCGGCTGCATCCGGCCCGCAAGCTGGATCAAGAAGAAGGCCCAAAAAATCAGGAAGAAGAGATATGCGATGTTTTGCGCCCGGTAAGGTGGCATTCGTCCAAGCGCCCAGAATCCGGGCAGCGTCATGGCGCAGGTCAGGACCAGCGGCGCAACGAAAGCAACCCAGAGTGGCACCCGACACCGCAATTTTATTCGCCGGGCGGCCACCAGCGCCCCAATGGAGTAAAGCTGCAGAAAAGGCTCCCGCAGCCAGCCGAGGAACATGTCTTTGGTAAAAAGCAGCCACGAGGGCAGCGCCACCGCTAAGCTCCGCGGAATGCCTTCCTGACGTTCACCATTCCCCGGCGCAAGCAGCGCGGCAGCTGCACCGATGCAGCAGACCAACAGCAGCCATATATAGAAACGTGCAAGATTGGCGGAGCCTGATTTCCGGTAATAAACGGCGAGCGCTCCGCACACGATAAAGGGCAGCGGTATAATCGTTTCGTTGCTGCCGATGACGCAAAGCAGCAAGAGGGCAGCCATTGCAAATGCGCGCAGCGGAATGGAGGCAACTTGCACTTCGCGGTCCAGCCGCAGGCAGAGGCTTAGAAAGCAAATGAACAGTAACGCCGCCAGCGTGTACGTCATAGCGCCGGTGTACCAGTAAAGTCCTTGCTCCGGCGAAGCCATGCCATTGAACAGGACGAAGACGGCCCCCGCGGCCAGCGCATACCTGGCGCGACGGGATAGCTCCGCGACTTTCCCGCAAAGCCTTAAAACTGCTAGAAACATCACCGCGGCCAATGCTATGATTAGCAGCCATGCCGCCATCCGGTAGCCCGTCCAGGAATGCCAGTGCAGCGGCGTGAAGGAGACAATCAGGCTGCTGAAGTAACGGCCGGTGGAATGGAGGTAAAGCCACTTTTGAAAGCCGAAGTAATCTTTCCAGACCGCGTTGAAATAATCGTCATTGGAAGGGTGATTGTAGCGGCCGGCGTAGAGCAGCGGCGCAAGGGCCAGCACCAGCCAGCAAACAATCGCATTCGGAGCGGTCAGTAAAACGAAGAGGCGGCGGAGCGCAGCGGCAACCCGGTGCATCATGAGGCGCTAAGTTGGGACGGAAAGTGCAGAATGAGCTTTTGACATTTATTTTGAAACTGATGCTTACTCATTTAACGGTGCTTTGTAAGACAGTCGCCCGACCGGCGAATTAAATTCGCATCACTAAAAATCAACACACTCATATGAAGCGACACAACCTGCTGAAGATTGCCGCCATATTCCTGCTTGGCGGCCTATTTAGTACCGGCGCCGCTGCGCAAGGCACTAAGAAGATGACCCGGGAAGAAACGGTCATTATTAAAAAAGAAAAAGAAGGCGGTAAAACCATCGTTGAAGTCAAGGACGGCTCCGTTTATGTAAACGGCGAGGCGGTAGTGACAATAAACGACGGCGACGGCACCAGGGTGTACAAGAAAATAATTATTGAAGATGGCGATGCCGGTGATGATGATAAGCCCAGGCTACGCTCTTTTGGCGGCGGTGGCTTCAACGGCTTTGGCGATGGTGGCAACCGGACAGAAGATATGCCTGCAACCACTCCATCTCGTCGTGCTATGCTCGGCGTAATGACGGATCCGAAGTCTGTGAAGGTAGGGGCGCTGGTAAAGGGTATTACACCCGGCTCACCCGCTGAAGAAGGCCGGCCTTCAGGAAGGTGACCTCATTACCCGCGTGGACGGTAAGGTCATTAAGGACGCTGCTGCGCTTGTCTCAGAAATTGGCAGCCAGCATGAGCCGGGCGATAAAGTGACGATTAACTACGAACGCGCCGGCAACGAGCGTACTGCTACCGCTAAGCTGGAGCGCGCGCAGCCACAGGTAAGCATGCGGTCGTTCCGCTTCCCTGGCGAGGGCGGTAGCGAAGAGATGGACATGCCTAATTCATTCTTCCGCTCCTTCCCCTTTGCTGCAATGGACGAGGCAACGCCAACGCCAAAACTGGGCGTAAGCGCTGAAGACCGTGCCGACGGCGCGGGCGTGCGCGTACTGAGCGTGAAGCCGGGTTCTCCGGCGGCGAGCGCTGGCATCAGGGAAGGCGATGTGATTACCCGCGTCGGTGATGATAAGGTGAGCTCGGTAGATGAGCTGCAAATGGCCGTGCGCAGCCACAAGAGCGGCGGCAAGCTGGCGCTGGAATATGAACGCGCCGGAAAGACGGGCACGGCCGACGTAACGCTGCCGAAGAGTGTGAAGCGAAAGGACCTGTAAGCGTTTAACGGAAATTATCCGGAAAGTGGGAAGAATAGCTGCGGTCATTCTTCCCCTTTTTATTTGCCCCCTTACCGCACGTACTTCATGTAGATGAAGAGCACCATGTAAAGGATCGTAGCAATGACGATGCCCTTTACGGCCTGGTCAAGGCGGCGGCGGTTGAAGTACAGAAAGGGTAGCAGATTAGCCAGCACGGAGAGCGAGATCACCTTGCTGGCGGCATCGCCGGAGTTACTCAGGTGTTCCACAAAGCCGCCGAACGACATGCCGCGGCCAAGGATAAAATAAACAACGATGAAGCCGATCAGAGGCATACAGAGCCCTAAAAAAAGGCCGACTATTGGCTGATTGAGACGCATGAACGGGCGAAGATAGGCAAGCCTTTACCTTTGCGCCCTACCCTATACTGTACATGAACTTTCAGCTCAATAATCTACCCGTCCGCACAGACAAGCCGCGCACGAATGGCCTCACGATGGTAATGGATAAAGGTCTCGGCTTAGACGAGGTGCGCAACTTCCTCTCCGTTGCCGCGCCGCATATAGATGTAGTCAAGCTGGGCTTCGGCACTGCGTATGTTACGCCCAACCTGCGGGAGAAGATTGACATTTACCACGCGCACAATATCCCCGTTTACTTCGGCGGGACGCTCTTTGAAGCCTTTCTCATCCGCAATCAGTTTGACGACTACCAGCGCATCGTGGCCGATTATGGCCTCACGCACGCGGAAGTGAGCGACGGCTCCATCACCATCCCGCATGCGGAGAAGTGCGGCTATATTGAAAAGCTGGCCAAGCAGGTAACCGTACTTTCTGAGGTAGGCTCCAAAGATGCCGCGCACATCATGCCGCCCTACAAGTGGATAGAACTGATGAAAGCCGAGCTTGAAGCCGGTGCGAGCTACGTAATTGCCGAAGCGCGCGAGGCGGGCAATGTAGGCATCTATCGGGGCTCTGGCGAGGTGCGAGAGGGCCTGGTGCAGGAAATTCTGACACAGATACCGGCGGAGCAAATCCTTTGGGAAGCGCCGCAAAAGGGCCAGCAGGTATACTTCCTGGAGCTGCTTGGCTCTAACGTGAATCTGGGCAATATCGCACCAAACGACGTCCTTCCGCTGGAGGCGACGCGCATCGGCCTTCGCGGGGACACCTTCCATATGTTTCTGGAGCAATAATGCCTAATAAGGCAGCACAATATGGCCTCATCGGCTATCCGCTGACGCATTCCTTTTCGCCGGCTTTCTTTGAAGCAAAATTTGCGCGGGAGCAAATTGATGCGCGCTATGCGGCCTTTCCGCTTCCGGAAATTTCCTACATGCCAGCTTTGCTCATGGCCCATCCGGGTTTACGCGGCCTGAATGTGACGGCACCGTACAAGCAAAGTGTGTTTTCATATCTGGACGCCATTTCCGATGATGCGCAGGCCATCGGCGCCGTAAACTGCATTGCCATCCGCAATGGCGCGCTCAGTGGCTATAATACGGACTGGACTGCCTTTAGGGACAGCCTCCGACCGCTTTTACAGCCCTTTCATACCCGCGCGCTCGTACTGGGCGGCGGCGGGGCTTCGCTGGCAGTACGCTATGCTTTGCAACAGGTAGGCATTCCGTTCCAACTCGTTTCCCGCACGGCAAAAGATGAAGTGCTTTCCTATGAAATGATAAGCCCGGAATTGCTGCAGCGTCATCTACTTATTATCAACACCACCACCCTTGGTACGCTTGGCGAGGGACTTCCAATGTTGCCTTACGAGGGGCTCACGCCGCGGCACCTGTTGTATGACCTGGTGTATAACCCGCCATTGACGCCCCTCCTCCAGAAAGGCGAAGCGGCTGGCGCGACTGTAAAAAGCGGGCTGGAAATGCTTCAGCTACAGGCAGAAGGTTCATGGCGTATCTGGCAAGCTAGGTTTTAGACCGCCTTGCACGGGCTACGAGCCACGAAACACCCAAAATCGCCGGGAACAGCATTAAAAAACTAAGGACGAGGAATTCCTTCACCGTATCCCATACATTGGGATAGGAAGGGTCGCTGTCCGCCCAATAACCTAAAGCCGTGACGGCTACGGCAGCTACTGCAGACCACAGGATGCGTTTCCCAAATGTGTTGTTCATGCGCTGGCAAACGCCTCTTTGCAACCATTTATTTGATGCCGGCCTTTGCCTGCTCCAGCTTGGCCTTGGCGGCACTCAGCGCGTCGCCACGCTGTTGCTTCACACTGGCATTTTCTGCCATCTGCTTTTCAAGCCGCTCTTTCTCGCGGGCAAGCTTGTTGCCATCATCATCCGCGTCCTTATACTCTTTTTTCGGCCCGGGCCAGCGCTTCTTCCATCGTACGGACATCCGCCAGGCGCTGCATGGCCTGAATGTCCGGAAGCAGTGCGTCTAACCAAGCCTTGAGCTTAGCATTGATAGCCGGGTCTGAGGAAGCGCTAACATAGTTGTCGTAGCCTTTACTCACCAACAGCGCTATAGTACTTTGATTGTCTTCCCTGTTAGCGTCCACCTTTGCATAGACGTCAAGCTGGCCGGGCGCTACTTCTCCCCAGCTGGCCGCCTGAAAAGACATAAATCCTTTGTCAGATTTTGCTTTGCCCAGACCGGCTCTGTCCAGACGAGCACGTACGGCACTTTCAGTGATGCCTTTAGAATAAGGATAGGTAATGAGTAATCCGGGCCGGTCTGTTTTACCAAAACGGATATTGGCATCCTGAGCCGCCTGTCCAACAGCTGACCGGGACCAGCTGCAAAGAACGGATAATAGAAAAACGGAAAGAAGATAACGCATAGTGATCACTGGTTTATCCTGTAATGTACAGCCGTTTTATCATTAAATCTGTGCCGCATATTCCCGCAGCACCGGTTACGGCACCGGGTCGTAGCCATGCCCGCCGCCGGGCCGGCAACGCCCAATGCGTTTTACCGCCAGCCAGCCACCTTTTAAAGGTCCCCATTTGCGCAGCGCTTCCGCCGCGTATGCAGAGCAGGTAGGCGTGTAGCGGCAGCTTGCACCTAAAAAGGGTGAAAGCAGCAATTGATAAAGCCGGATGCCACCCAGGAGAATTGCTGTAACGATGCTACGCATGGCTTATGACCTCTTTCAGGCGGCCTATGACTATCCGTACCGCCTCGTAAACGCTCGCATATTCGGGCAGCGCCGCATCTGTAAATAACAGAAACAGTTGTAGTTGCTTTCCTTCGGGAATAGCGGCCGTCAGTTCATGCTGCTGTAGGCGCCAGGCTTCGCGCAGCAGCCGCTTAATGCGGGCCCGATGAACAGCCCGCTTGAATTTCTTTTTAGGCGCCGAAAAGCCGACGCGTGTGGCGGAAGGTTCGGTACCGCGTTCCGTAAGCAGCCAAACAACGCGCACCGGAAAAACAGAAAACGCTTTCCCGGAACGGAAAAGCGTTTGAATGTGTTGTTCGCGCTTCAGGCGGCTGCCCGCGCCGAGCGTATGGCGATGCAACGACACAAAATCGTGGTAATGAATTACTTCAGGCGGCGCTCATCGCTCACAGTGAGCTTATGGCGACCCTTGGCGCGGCGGGATGCCAGCACCTTACGGCCATTGGCCGTCTGCATGCGTTGACGGAACCCGTGTACGCTTTTACGACGACGGCGGTGCGGTTGGTAGGTACGTTTCATGGTAGCTATTGCGATTTAGAAAGCGCCCTTTGGAGCCGGCGCCGGGATTGATTTTTTTAAACGGAGCGCGAAGATAAGGAGAAAATGTGTTTGATAAGGCCTTTTAAGAGCACTTATAACGGAGCAACTTCGTGCATGAGCCCGAGCAGGTAGTACTGATCACCTTCAGGCGCGAAGAACAGGCGCAGGCGGTGCTGACCACCTTCCCCTTTTTTAATATAAGTGATGCAATCGGCGCCATCATATAAATTACCAATGCTTTGCTCCTTGTCGTCGTGGGGAATACCCTGAATAATGGCGGTAGAATCGGCATTCAGAAAATCGGCCGTATAGACAAACTGCCGAAGGTAATCCTGCGGGCTTAGCACAATCGTTGCGCTGCCGTCAGGGTAGCTGCCCCAGCTTAATCGTGTCCGCGCATCGGCGGCGCGGAGCAAATTCTGGCTATTCAGCTTTTGGTCACTAAAGAGGTCTATATGGCCGTAAGGGGAAAAACGGAGCCCGCCATGGGGTTGAATATTAACGGTCAAAGCCTGAAAGTTGGTATCGTGCAGTGCAGAGAGCACTTTTTGTCCTTGCTGACGCAGCAATGCGCTCCTGTCCTGTTGCCGCGTTACCTCCTGCGATTGCGGCGGGCGGCTGTCGTTGCAGGCGGAAAGTAGGCATCCGACTATCAGGGCAGATAACGTGCCGCGCATTCCTGAGGAAAAGAAGTTTGAAAGTAGCTTGGGCATTACGCAAAAGTGCGGATGCCGGCTTCAAAACCGGCATCCGCATCAAAAAATATATATGTTCGGGCGTACTACCTGCCCTTCTTCTTGTCGATAATTGCACCTGCACCAGTGCCTGCAGCGGCACCGAGCACGCCACCGATTATGGCGCCTGCACCGCGATTGCGGCCATTGATGATGGCACCTGCAGCAGCACCTGTACCGGCACCGATCACGGCACCCTTAGCCTTGGCGCTCCATCCTTTCTTTTTAGCGGGTTCAGCGGGAGCTTCCTGATAAACTACAGGTTGTGATTGACTTACAGTATTTCCGGAACTGGCGGCGCTGCGCGTGTGGCTGGCTGAGCTGTGCCGCACGGTTCTGCGAGTGCTGCTGACGGGCGCAACCGGAACTACCTGTGTAGTGGTATTGACTGGCGGGTTGAGCACGTATTGCGTCTTGGTGACCTCATTCATAGAGTCTATGACGTGCTTTTTGGCCAGTTCGGCATTCATAGAGTCAATAGTATGCTGCTGCGCCTGTAGGGCGGCTTCTTTTTCCTGGACGGCAGAACGGTTGCAGGCTGTCATGGAACAAAGCCCGACTATGGCGATGGCTGAAATGAGTGCTTTCATGGCTTGGCGTTTTTGCGGTTATCAGAATGTATAACGCAACCCCACTATTGCTAAGCCTGTGCCAATAGCCTGCCAGCTATGTTAAAAAATCCTTAACACAGAACGGATGGGAAGCTATATTGCTAATAGCTATCCCATTTCTATTAAAGAAATGACGGAATATATTTACAAAAAATGAGACTCCTAGTGCTGCACCAGCAGCTTGGCGGCCTCGGTACGACCATCTTTATAATGAATGCTTAGGAAATAAATCCCGTCGGTCAAGCCTTGCAGAGAAATCGGCACACCGGGCTGTAACGCGCTTCCTGCGACTTGCTGGCCTGAGATGCTGAATACGTCAGCTCGTTCCAATGGCGCGGCGGCGCTTATGTAAAGGTTGTTTTTAGCAGGGATGGGATAGAGGGTGCCAGAGAAGCTGCGCCCCGGCTGGTTGATAGCAAGAGGTCCTTTTACATAAAAATCGTGTGTATAGGTAGCCCCCTGATAAACCACCTTGTAGTGCCACCAGCCGCCAGGAGCGGAAGCGGGCAGTGTATAGGACCAATACCAGTAAGAAGCAGCGTACCAATCGGCACTGGTTAACGCGCTCTGCCACGTATCAAAAACGCTATTGTCCGGACGCAGAATGGAATGCACGGCACTTTGGTTTTTCAGTTGGTCATGGTAATAGGAATTGAAATAGACTACTTCGCCCGGCAGGAAGGTGTCACGCGTGTTTTTGACGTCCAGGTTAGGGCAGGTAGCAAAAGATGGCGCCTGGCTATGGGTCAGCAGTGCATTTATTGCCGATTCGTAATAAGGCTTTTGCGTCTGCCACATGCTGGCGCCACTACTGCAGGGGCCACTGTAGGGATCCAGCACCGTTCCGGAAGCATTCTGTACCTCAAAATGCAGGTGGGGTCCCGAGCTATTGCCGGATGAGCCGACTTAGCCGAGGTATTCACCTTGAACTACTGTCTGACCTACCACTTTGGTGGTAAGTGAGCCGCTTTTCATATGGCCGTACCATGCTACCGTGCCATCGGCATGCTGCACATATACGGCATTCCATTGGGTACTGCCCACACTGCCTACGGCGCAATTCTTGTCAAAATTTCCGTCATACTTGGCCAGGATGGTGCCTGGCGCAGCAGCTACAATTTGTGCCTGCTGGTCGGCCATCATATTTTGAGAAAAAGGCCATAGAAAGATATCCATGCCACCATGATTGTAGCCACCCGTCTGATCGTAGGTGCGGGTGCCGCAGTTCCAGTCTTTGATGTGATTTGGGTAAGTAAGGTCATGATCCACATAATTGGATATGCCATACAAATTGTAGTAACTGAAGCCTGTAGCCTGCTTCAGCGGCCAGCCGAATGTAGTTACAGCTGTTTTGAGCGCATTGCCAGGAGGCGGAAGTATGCCCGCGTCCGTAAGTTGCTTACGGTTAGCTATCAGGGTTTTATTGATTTCAACAACCTGATCCGGCGTAATGCAGCTGCCAGGCGTAAGTACATATTCTCCACCACCATGTGGCAGGCGCGTGGTTGGTTGCGCTGATAGTGCAAAACCGCTGCAAAGCGACACGACCAGCAGTAAAAAGTATTTCATGGCGGGAAGGATTTGCCGCCAAAATATAAAAGAAAAATCAAAGACAAAAGCAGCAGCCGTTATTTCTTTCTGAGACAACCAATCTTTCTACGGAGCCTGCTTTAGCACCTTAAAGGCATTGAGCACCGCCCGATGCATGATCGTTGCGTGGTCTTCATCTGGCAGATAGTCAAAGTGAATGTGCAGGCCCGGCGCTTTGCGTGCCCGCAGCTTATCGGCCAGCAGGTTGGCATCCACCTCCATTACGCGCGGCGGCTCTGTGGGCGTAATGCCTTCTTTACCTACTGCTATGTACACCTGGGTAGCACGCGTATAAGTGCTGTCTAAGGTCTTTGGTTTGTATTGAAGGAGGGAGCCGGCATCCCACCAAAGGCTGGGACTGACGATGATGTAAGTGTCAAACAGTTGCGGCTTTTTCAGCAGGATTTCCGCGGCCAATAGTCCTCCAAGCGATTCTCCGATAAGGGTTTTGGCAGCACTTATCCGGTAAGTACGCGCTATGAAGGTCTGAAGCTCCTTTTCAATAAAATCGGTGAATGCCGCGGAGCCGCCGAAGCTTTTCACCATTGCTTTATCCTTCGGGACGCTTGTGGGGAAGGTAAAGTCGCGCTGGCGGGCGGTGTTGGCAATGCCTACCACAATGGAAGGGGGCAGACGGCCTATCCATGAAAAGGAGCTGAACTGCACCAGGCCGGCTATATGGATGAAGTCTTCGTCGGCGGAGCCGTCCAGCAGGTAGATGACGGGATATTTTGTTGTGTCGCCGGTTTTGTAGCCTTCGGGGAGGTAAATGTTAAGCGTTCGTTCTTCTTTGAGGATGGCGGACTGGAGGCTTCGGACTTCGCCGAGGATGAAGGGCTTTTGCGCTACGGAAATTGTGGCGGCGAGGCTAGGACAAGAGTAAGGATTGCTTTCATGATAACAGTGCTAAGTCACATGTTGGCTGTCCATACGATGCACCGCGGCCGCCAAGTCCTTGATAAGCATCGGGTCGCTTTCAATAGCATTGCCCACCACCACCACCGTAGCCCCGGCGGCCGCCGCTGTATGCACCGCTTCCGGCGTACGCATACCGCCGCCTACAAATAAAGGGATAGCCGTGTGGCTACTTACCTTTTGAATCATCTCCGCACTGACCGGGTAGCGCGCCCCGCTGCCGGCATCCATATAAAGTAGGTGCTGGCCAAGCAGCTCGCCTGCCCATGCGGTGCAGAGGGCAATGTCCGGCTTATTGGCCGGCAGCGGCAGGGAACCGCTGATGTAAGAAACAGTTGTAGGTGCTCCGCCGTCAATAACCATATAGCCAGTGCTCATCACCTCCAGTCCGCTGGCCTTTACCGCCGGGGCGGAAAGTACATGCTGCCCAATGAGCAATTCTGGGTTGCGACCGGAAATAAGCGATAAATAAAGCAGCGCATCGGCATAAGGAGTGACCTGTGCTGGTGAGCCGGGGAAGAGGATGACCGGTATATCACTTTCTGCCTTAAAGCGCTGGATGCAGGCGTCTATCTGGTGCGTGACAACAAGGGAGCCGCCGACGAGCAGGTAATCAACGCCGCCATCGTTACAAAGCTTTGCCAAGGCCGCCATTTCGGAGGGCGCCATTTTATCCGGATCGGCAAGAACGGCGAAGGCAGGCTGGCGCTCGGCCTTGCGGCGGCGTAAGCCGGTAAGTATATGGTGCTTGGTTGCGGACGACATGCTTGCCTGCAAAAATGCCGGTTTTTTCCGGCAGATGAGCCGTTTCCCGCAGATGGCGCTGATTTACGCAGATTCCCGAAAGTTGTTCTGCGCCATTCTGTGAAAATCTGCGGGAAACACGCACTTAGCCGCGGCGCTTCAGCTCGTCGCGGATTTCCATCAGCAAAGTATCTGTGCTGCTTGGAGCCGGCGGTGCAGCGGGGGCTTCTTCCTTCTTACGCATTATACTACTCATAGCACGAATGATGGAAAACAGAACTAGTGCAACTATGATGAATTTTATAACTGCGGCAAGGAAGTTGCCGTATTTGACCGCGCCCCAGGCCAGCTTATTGAGGTCGGTGACGCCTGCTGCATCCAGCGCGGGCTTGAGTAGAAGCGGTGTGATAACGTCTTCTACCAGCGAAGAGACGATTGCGCCAAACGCAGCGCCTATAATGACAGCTGTTGCCAGCTCAACGACATTACCCTTTAGGGCGAATGCTTTAAAGTCTTTTACGAATCCCATAGTTGTAGTTACATTGTTTGTATACCGGTAAATATAGCATACCCGCTCTTTTGCTCACAATGAATGCTTTGCGCTTAGTGAAAACAAATAGATACGCAGGAAACTTTTTTCAACAAAAACGTTTCCATAGTTTTGCACCCGCAAAAAGATGGATGCAGTTACCAAAATACTTACCGTAGCCGTTGATTCGTTTCGCCAGTATGGCTTCAAAACGATCACGATGGATGATATTGCGCGGAAGGCAGGTATTTCCAAGAAGACGCTCTATCAGCACTTTACGTCTAAGCCGGACGTAGTGCTTGCTGCCGTTACGTGGTACGGAGAGCATATTCATAATCACCTAGCAACGATTATAGAGCAGTCGGAGAATGCTGTAGAAGGCATGGTGCGCGTGAATGCGGTACTGGGACAGATGTTCCGCCAGATTAACCCGCTATCTATGCTGGAGCTGCAGCGCTATTTCCCGGAGGCTTATGCACGCTTCCACAACAAGCAAATGCTAAAGGATGTGGAGATGATTCGCGACAATATCATTCGCGGCATGGAGGAGGGCCTTTACCGACAGGGCATGGACGCTGACCTACTGGCACGCTACCGGCTTGAAAGCTGCCTCATACTTTTCCAGCCTAATTCACTTGTTGCCGAAGCCCATCATCCCCATCTGGCAACAGTTGCCATTATGGAAAACTTCCTCTACGGCCTGATGACGGCGAAAGGTGAAAGGCTTTACCAGAAATACTCTGAAAAATACCTGAAAGAAGTACCCAAGATATGAATCGTCTCTTCCTAACATTTTTAGTCATTGTACTGCTGCCGTTGGCTGCGGCTGCTAAGCCACCTGCCCAGGAAACAGGCACTGTGCGCCTGAGCCTGCAGGACTGCATTGATTTTGCGATGGGGCATGCGGATACGATTAAAAATGCGCGTCTTGCCATTTTAAAACAGGATGCAGCCAATAATCAGATTAAGGCTGCGGCACTTCCTCACGTAAATGGCGCTGCGCAGTTAAACGACTATGTGAATCCGCAGGTAACAAATGTGCCCGTTGGATTTTTCACGCCTAATGACCCATCCGACGATGATGTATTGCAGCCGGTACAGTTTTCTACAAAGTATTCTTCTAGTGCGCTGCTTAACGGCAGTCAGACACTCTTTGATGGCTCTTTGCTGGTAGCGCTGAAGGCGCGTAAGACGATTATGGAAGTGGCGCGCGAAGCCTCCAAGCTCACAGAGCAGAATGTGCGTTACAATATCCAGCGGGCATACTACGCAGTTGTGATCGGGCAGCAGCAGGTTCGCACGCTTGCGGCGTCATTGGCCACGGCACGCGATATGGCGCATGATGTAGAGGTCCTTTACAAAACGGGCTTCTCCGAGAAAATTGATGTAAGCCGCAGCCAGGTGCAACTAACCAATCTGGAAACCGACAGCCTGCGCACCGCATCGCTTCTGGAGACTGGCCTGCAGGCGCTGAAGTTTACGATTGGCATGGACATTGACCAGCCGATTGAGCTGACCGACACCTCGCTTACCGACAACGTGACAGCTGCCACAGAGCTGCTTACAGAAACCCTGGACTACGCACGCCGCACTGAAGTAAGCCTTTCCGAAAAAGTTGTTCGCCTTGGTGAGTATAATGTGAAGCGCTATCAGCTTTCCGCGCTGCCCACGCTGAATGCCATCGGAAATATGGGCTACAACTACGGCTCCAATGACTTCAGGGATCTCACGCGCTTCCAAAGCACCTACTTCTTCTCTTCTCTTGTAGGCCTGCAGCTGAATGTGCCCATCTTCAACGGCTTCCAGCGGCAAAATCAGGTACGCGAGGCAAAGGTAGATTTAGAGATGTCAAAGAACCGTCTGCACCTGCTAAAGCAAAGCCTGGACTTCCAGACGGCGCAGGCACAGACTACACTGCGCAATGCACTCCTGGCCGCAGAAAAACAACGCCGTAACCTGGAGCTCTCTAATACGGTTGTTGACCTTGCGCGGAAAAAATTCAAGGCCGGCGTAGGCTCCAACCTTGAGGTGAATCAGGCGCAGACGGACCTGCTGCTATCCCAAAACAATTATTACACCGCTATGCTTGACGTAGTCAATGCTCAGTCCGACGTACAGCGTGCACTTGGTGGCTTTGCGCAATAAACAACTCCATCTAACACCATCCTACCTCATCCAACGATACACCAACACGATGAAAAAGTTAGTAGCTCTTCTCGTTGCAGTTACGCTGTTCAGCGCCTGCGGCAAGAAGGAAGAATCCGTAACTACACAGATTGCGAAGCTCAAGAAAGAGCGCGCAGACATAGATACTAAAATCCGCAACCTGGAATTAAAGGGCGGCGTCAAAGATTCCATCAAAGCAGTGCCCGTCTCTGTGATGGAAATAGCGCCGCAGAGCTTTCAATCATATATAGATGTGCAGGCAGCCATCACCGGCGATGAAAACGTAATGGCTACGCCGCAGATGATGGGCACCGTGCGCAGTGTGCTGGTGCATGTAGGTCAGAAGGTAGGTCAGGGTCAGACCCTGGCTGTGCTGGACGCGGCCGCCGTTGACCAGCAGATTGCCGCGCAGGATGCACAGATTTCCCTGCTTCGTTCACTCTATGAAAAGCAGCAAAAGCTGTGGGCACAGCAGATAGGTACCGAAGTACAATTACTGCAGGCCAAAACTAATTATGAAGCCGCAACCAAGCAACGTGCGGGCATCGTGGCACAGCGCAATATGTATAGCGTCAAGGCCCCGATTTCCGGCACTGTGGATGCGGTGGACCTCCATACCGGTGATGCTGCGCAGCCTGGGGGCGTGAAGGGCATCCGCATTGTAAATGCGAATAAGCTGAAGGCTGAAGCCCGCCTCGGCGAAAGCTACTTGGGTAAGGTGAAGACGGGCGACCCAGTCACGCTTGTATTCCCCGATGTGAACGATTCCATCAAGACGCGCATCTCTTATGTGGCGCAGTCTGTTGACCCTACCTCCCGTGCATTTGAGGTGCAAGTGAACCTGGGTGCTAATAAGGTGCTGCATCCCAACATGAGCGCGCGGATGAAGATTGCCAACTACTCAGCCAGCAACGCGATTGTGGTGCCGGTTGCTGCAATTCAGAAAACGGGCGCCGGCGATATTGTATTTGTGGCGGATGGCAAAGTGGCGAAGAGCGTGGCAGTACAGACTGGCCGCAATGCAGATGGTATGGTTGAAATACTGGGTGGCCTCAATGCGGGCGATAAGGTAATTACCGCAGGCTACGAAGAATTAGATAACGGAACGGCTATCAGTGTACAATAGACAGGCAGGAGTCTGACAGGTTGAAAAATAGTTTTCGGCGCCTTTGCCTCTCGGTGAGCCGGGGCATGTGGAGCGACACAATCCGCCGAGGCGGATGGCAAACCGATCGCCGAATAAATTAGCGTCTAACCCGCCGCCGGTACGATTACCGGCGGCGGCGGATGCAAAGAAGTTCTTTCGCGCAGAGATGCAGTGGTGGAGGGCAATAACCCTTGAGCAGGCAGAAAAAGATATTTCGCGATAGTCTCTGCCGCTCAGCTCCGCTGCGTCTCTGCGGGAAAAGCTTTATAGCGTGATGAACGCTGAAATGTGCGACGCAACGGAAGCCAAATGGCAATCCTTAGCTGACAAAATAAAGATTACAAAAGCGGCGAAGCCGCAGATGCGGCCTCAAAGAATAAGTTGTTATGAAAGACAATAGAATCAAAGAATTTTTCCTCTCATCGTGGGCGATTGACAATCGCACGGCGGTGTATATCCTGACCATCATCATCACGCTGGCGGGCTTCATAACGTATAATAGCCTGCCCAAGGAGCAATTCCCGGAGATCAAGCTGCCGCAGATTATTGTGCAGACGGTCTATCCCGGTACCTCTCCGGATAACATGGAGAACCTCGTCACCAAGCCGATTGAAAAGGAGGTGAAGAACCTCACGGGCGTGAAGAAGGTGACGTCCAATTCCTTCCAGGATTTCTCGGTGGTGATTGTGGAGTTCAACCCCGACGTGCAAGACCGATAAGGCAAAGCGCGACGTAAAGGATGCAGTGGATAAAGCCCGCACAGACCTGCCGCAAAACCTGCCCAATGAGCCGGAGGTAAAGGACATTGACCTGACCGAGATGCCGATCATGTACGTGAACATCTCCGGCAATTATGACCTGAACGCGCCTGAAGAAATACGCCGACCGCGTGAAGGATAAGATTGAGGAGCTGAAGGAAATCAAGCGCGTGGATATGGTGGGCGCGCTGGACCGGGAGATCCAGATCAACGTGGACCTCTACAAGATGGCTGCCGCGGGATTGACCTTTGACGATATAGAGCGGACGGTAGCGAGCGAAAATATTTCCACGACGGCGGGCGAGGTGGCGATGAACAATCAGAAGCGCATCACTCAGCGTGAAGAATGAGTTCAAGAGCGCCGAGCAGATGAAGAGCATCGTGGTAAAGAATGCGCAGGGCTGCATCCATCTATCTGCGCGACATCGCGGACATTGAGGATTCTTTTGAAGAGCAGAAGAGCTATGCGCGGCTGGATGGCAAAAATGTAATCACGCTGAACATCATCAAGGCCAGCGGGGAAAACCTCATCGATGCCTCCGAC
Source organism: uncultured Bacteroidota bacterium (assembly GCA_963782125.1). Classification (GTDB taxonomy): domain Bacteria; phylum Bacteroidota; class Bacteroidia; order Chitinophagales; family Chitinophagaceae; genus UBA1952. Next base: position 227,441 of record CAWAID010000004.1, on the reverse strand, counting down.
AAGATCGAGAAGCTGACGAAGGAGATGAAGAAGAGCGAGCTGCCGCGCGACCTGACATCGTGAACACCGGCGACCAGAGCGAGAGCACGCGCACCACGCTGCACGATCTGGTCAACACCATCATCATCGGCTTCATCCTCGTGACCATCATCCTCATGTTCTTCATGGGCGTGACGAACGCTTTGTTTGTGGCGCATGTCCGTGCCGCTGTCCTGCGCGCTTGCCTTCCTGGTAATGCCGGGCATCGGCTTTACGCTGAACATGATTGTGCTGTTCTCCTTCCTGCTCGCGCTGGGTATTGTAGTGGATGATGCGATTGTGGTGATTGAAAATACGCACCGGATTTTTGACAATGGCAAGGTGCCGATTAAGAAGGCGGCCAAGCTGGCGACGGGCGAAGTGTTTCTGCCGGTACTTTCGCGGTACGGCTACTACGCTGATGCCGTTTATCCCGCTGGCATTCTGGAACAGTGTGATCGGCTCGTTCATGTTCTTCCTGCCGGTTACGCTGATCATTACACTGGTGGCATCGCTGCTGGTGGCCTATGTCATCAATCCGGTCTTTGCGGTGGACTTCATGAAGCCGCATAATCCGAAGGACGACGGTCGCCGACGCTTCAAGAAAAGGGACAAGATTCTGATGATCATTTTCCTTCGCCTTGCCGCGTTGTGCTATGTAAGCCGGGCATGGGGCGTGGGCAACTTCATCATCTTCATCTACCTGTTTGTGTTGCTGGAGAAGTTTGTGTTTGAAAAGTGGATTCATTCTTTCCAGAATAAGGCCTGGCCTGCGTTTCAGAACTGGTACGTTCGGTGCTGCAACGCGCGCTGCATGCACCGGGCATCACGCTGCTAATCATGTTCGGCATCTTCATCTTCACGATTGTGCTGGTGAATTTTCGCCCGCCAAACGTCGTCTTCTTCCCCAGCGGCGACCCGAACTTTACCTACGTCTATCTGAATATGCCGGTCGGCACAGACCAGGCCTACACCAACACGATTTTGGAGCGTGTAGAGAAACAAGTGAATGGCGCCTTAATAGACCCAAAGACAGGCAAGATGTCGCCCATTGTAAAGAGCATTATTGCCAATGTAACGGTAGGCGCCGTGGACCCAAGCAGCGGCGAGGTTGGCGATTTCCCGAATAAAGGGCGTGTGACGGTTGCTTATAAAGAATTCTCGGAGCGGCACGGCGCTTCTACCGCCGATGCAATGGAGCGCATTCGCGCAGCCGTACAAGGCATTCCCGGCGCAGTAGTGACAGTAGATAAAGAGCAAGGCGGTCCGCCGCTGCCTAAGCCAGTCGTGATTGACATCACAGGAGACAATCTTGACTCACTTGTAGCAACGAGCGAGCGCCTGAAGCGTTTTATAAAAGCTAAACAGGTGCCGGGCGTAGAAGAGCTACGCTCCGACTTCCAGGCCAATAAGCCGGAAATCGTCTTTGACCTGGACCGCGAGCGGATGAATACGAACAGCATCAACACAGGCCAGGTAGCCGGCGGCCTGCGTACCGCGGTGTTTGGTAAGGAAATCTCTCGCTTCCGCGATGAGAATGATGATTATCCAATCACGCTGCGCCTTGCCAAAAGCCAGCGGGAAGACATCAGCGCCATTCAGAATATGCCCGTAATATTCCGTGATATGGGTATGGGCGGCGTGGTACGTTCGGTACCGATTTCTTCCTTCGCGAATGTGCGTTATGCCACGACCTACGGCGGCATTAAGCGGAAAGACCAGAAGCGAATTATCTCGCTTTCTTCCAATGTTGTTGGCGGCTTCAACGAGCAGGAAGTAGTGCAGGCCGTGCAGAATGAGCTGAATGGCTATCATGTACCGGCTGGCATCAACATCAAGATGGGCGGTCAGCAGGAAGAACAGGCAGAGACGATGGGCTTCTTGGGCGGGGCCATGGGCACTGCCGGATGTCTGATCTTCCTCATTCTGATTATCCAGTTCAACTCCTTCTCGCGCACGCTGATTATCATGAGCGAAATTGTCTTCTCCTGGTTTGGCGTATTCCTCGGCCTCGCCATCTTCCAGACCACTTTCTCTATTGTAATGGGCGGCATTGGCATGGTGGCCCTTGCGGGTATTGTGGTGCGGAACGGTATCCTGCTCGTAGAGTTTATGGATCTGATGCTGAAAGAAGGCATGAGTCCGTACGACGCCATTGTGGAAGCGGGCCGCACGCGGATGACGCCGGTAATCCTGACGGCAACGGCAGCCATCCTAGGGCTGATACCGCTGGCTGTGGGCCTGAATATTGACTTCGCTACGCTCTTTTCGGAGCTGAATCCGCACATCTTTTTTGGCGGCGATAGCGCAGCTTTCTGGAGCTCACTGGCATGGACTATGATCTACGGGCTGTCCTTCGCGACCTTCCTGACGCTGATTATTGTACCGGTGATGTGCCTGCTTTCCTTCCGCTTCAAAGCTTGGGTAAAGCGGAAGTTTGGGAAGGGTGAAGTGGCGCCGGAATTACCATTGGAAGGAAAAGGCGGACTAGAACACAAACCTATTCCTGTAGAACTGAATTAATATCATGTTTTATTAAAACGACCGGCTTGCAAGAGCCGGTCGTTTTCTTTTCTATCATCTTTGCGCAATTATGATTTACGCGTTCAAAGGCTTTATTCCTGTTGTTCATCCTTCGTCCTTCGTCCACCCGCAGGCGGCGGTCACTGGAAATGTGATTATAGGAAAAGACTGTTATATAGGTCCCGGAGCGGCATTGCGTGGCGACTGGGGCGGCATTGTGCTGGAAGATGGCTGCAATGTGCAGGAAAACTGTACAGTACATATGTTTCCCGGTGTAACCGTGAAGCTATATGAGGGAGCGCATATAGGCCATGGGGCCATAATTCACGGCGCGTCCATTGGCAAAAATTCTTTAATAGGAATGAATGCCGTGATAATGGATGAAGTGGAGATAGGTGAAGAATGTATCATTGGCGCATTGGCATTTATTAATGCGAAGACGATAATTCCACGGCGGTCGCTTGTAGTAGGTAATCCCGCAAAAATTATTAAGGAAGTAAGTGATGATATGATAGCCTGGAAAACCGCAGGGACGAGGCTTTACCAACAACTCCCACAAGACTGCCATGAAAGCCTTATTGCCTGCCAGCCACTAACGGAAATACCTGCTAATCGGCCATCACAGGAATCATTATATACGACATGGGAAGCAATTAAGAATAGTACTAAATAAAAAATGCCTTCCGGTTGGAAGGCATTTTTGCTACAAAGAAGGCGCGGCAATTAAGCGTTGTCGTCGTTGTTGTTGTTCTTTGCGCTTTCGCTGTTTACCAGCTCACCTACAAACTGAGCGATGTCGGCTATACGCTTGTGATTCAGGCTGTAGTGAATGAACTTGCCTTCACGCTGCGTGATCACGATATTAGCACGGCGGAGAATCGCAAGATGCTGAGAAGCAACGCTTTGCTCCAAACGAAGCTTTACATAAATGTCGGTTACGTTCATGCGCTTGTGCTCTTCCAGCAGGCGTACGATTTGCTGACGCAGCTTGTGGTTGATAGCGCGTAGTGTCATCGCAGCAGTCTTCACCGCTACATAGTCCAGCTTAATATTCTCGTTGCTCGTCTCGTCCTTGCGGATTACCAGGGTGTTGCCTGTCATTGTTGTTTCCATCTGTTATTAAATGAAGATTAAACGGTGATTGTAAAAAAAAAATAATGCTTTATTGCGGGTGCAAACATACGGCTTCTATTTATATCGGCAAAGATATGATAAGCTGTGGCTGTTAACCCAGCGTTAAATGCCATGGGTCATCCTAACGACTTACCGCTTCTATCTGTCCGCGCGGGAAGCCGTTATGTAAGCGGATTTTAAATATTCTGGTTCTGAATATGCAAGATCGGCAAAATCATTTTTTATAAATAACGCAAGCGTATTACCGCCCCAGACAAATGTATCTAAGTCATGATGTGGCAATATATTATCAGCTGGCAGAAAGTCCAGATCCGTACCTTTTGCTCCGACAATATTTAAATACCGCACATCCATATAAACCGCCGCCAGTTCCGGCGTAGTCATATGGCGTGGCGGCGTCATAAATGCGCCCTCGGCCGCTACGTAGTATTCTCCTGCCCGCGCAGGTATAATGGCTAAGCTGTTTTTTGCACTATGTTCATCGCCAGGGTTTTTGGCCCTTAGCTCTTCCAGCATTAAGCATAAACGGTTCTGGAGTATCAGCGGCTTTTCCAGCACGTAACAATACCCTTTTGCGGTAGCTAAACCAATGCGAAGCCCTGTATAAGAACCGGGACCGTTACATACAGCAAGCGCGTCCAGATCTCCCAACTCCAGCTTAACTTCTGACAATAGTTCATCTACCAGCCCATTCAACTTGCCCGCGTGATTGCGTTCGCCTTCAAAAATCTTATGATTAACTGGCTTGCCGTCAAGGCCCACCATCACCATGCCCACCGGGCCGGAAGTATCAATATGTAGTATGCGGATAGCCATAGCGCGGCAAAAATAGCCGCCGGCCTACATTTGCCGTCTATGAATAAGAATATCATTATTACCACCGCTGCCCCTGCGCCAATCGGCCCCTACAGTCAGGCGGTCATGGCAGGCGGGCTGCTGTTCATATCCGGCCAGATAGCCCTTGACCCAGTGGACGGCACGCTTTATAAAGAAGATATTATTACCGAGACCGACCGGGTGATGCAAAACCTTAAGGGCATTCTTACCGCCGCCGGCCTTGACTTCTCCAATGTGGTAAAAACCACCATTTTCCTTACGGATATGGGGCAATTCAGCGAGGTTAACGAAGTGTATTCCGTTTACTTTGATCCTGCCACCGCACCCGCGCGTGAGACGGTGCAGGTAAGTGGCCTGCCAAAGGGGGTAAACGTAGAGATCAGTATGATAGCTGTCGCCGGGGCCTAAGCTTTCTTTATCTCCTTGGCCCAGGCATCCTTCAGACCAACTGTCCGGTTAAAGACCGGCTTGTCGGGCGTGCTCGTAGTGTCTGCACAGAAATAGCCTTTGCGCAGCGCCTGAAATGCCTGACCGGCAGGCACTTCCGTAAGAGCCGGCTCTATAAAGGCCGTAATGGTTTGCAGCGAATCGGGATTCAGGTATTCTTTAAAATCGCCTTCCTCATCGGCCGGATTTTCAACGCGGAAAAGCCGGTCGTACATCCGCACCTCGGCCTGTTTTGCGTGGTCTGCGCTTACCCAGTGAATAGTGCCTTTTACATTGATGCCGCTCGTATCGGTAGCCGCTGCGGCTTTCCAGGATGTAGCTGCAGTGGATTTCCGTCACATTGCCGGCTTCGTCCTTCTTAAAGTCGTCGCACTTGATGATGTAGGCGTGCTTCAGCCGCACCATCAGGCCCGGCCCGAGGCGGAAGAATTTCTTCGGCGGAGCTTCCATAAAATCCTCGCGCTCTATCCATAGTTCCCTGCCGAACGGAATCTTGCCTGCTGCCTGCGCTTTCGTCCTCCGGATTATTCTCCGCCTCCAACGCTTCATTTTGCCCTTCGGGATAATTGGTGATGACCAGCTTTACCGGGTCCAGCACCATCATATAGCGGTGCGCACGTTTTATTCAATTGCTCGCGCACACAAAATTCCAGCACGCCCAGGTCCACCATATTTTCTCGCTTCGCAATGCCCACCGTATCGCAGAACTGGCGGATGGCAGCAGCCGGATAGCCGCGGCGGCGCATCCGCTGAAATTGTAGGCATGCGCGGGATCGTCCCAGCCATCTACGTGGTCTTCATTGACCAGTTGCAGCAGCTTGCGCTTGCTCATCACGGTATAGCTCAGGTTGCGCCGCGCAAACTCATACTGATGCGATGGATAGATACCCAGCTGCTCTATAAACCAATCGTACAGCGGCCGGTGATGAATGAACTCCAGCGTGCAGATAGAATGCGTCACATGCTCAATGGAGTCGCTCTGCCCGTGCGCGAAATCATACATCGGGTAGATGCACCAGGCATCGCCCGTGCGGTGATGGTGCGCGTGCTTGATGCGGTACATAATAGGGTCGCGCAGCAGCAGGTTGGGATGCGCCATATCGATCTTTCGCACGCAGCACCTTCTCGCCGTCGGCATATTTGCCGGCACGCATTTCCTCAAACAGCCGCAGATTTTCCTCCACGCTCCTGCCCCGGTGCGGCGAGTCTTTGCCAGGCTCCGTTGTAGAGCCTTTTGTGGCTGCTATCTCTTCTGCAGTGCTGTCATCTACATACGCCTTGCCGTCCCGGATAAGCTTTACAGCAAAGCCATAAAGTGTCTCAAAGTAATCGGAGGCGAAGAAACGCGCATCCCATTCAAAGCCCAGCCATTGAATGTCATGCTGGATGCTTTCTACATATTCCGTCTCCTCGGTACTCGGGTTGGTATCGTCAAAGCGCAGGTTGCACTTGCCGCCATATTTTTTGGCGAGGCCGAAGTTGAGCACGATGGCGGAAGCGTGGCCGATGTGCAGGTAGCCGTTCGGCTCCGGCGGAAAGCGCGTCTGGATGCCGTCCGGGTATTTGCCGGCGGCAAGGTCGGCTTCAATGATTTCTTCTAAAAAATTGAGGGATTTTTCTTCGGCCATAGCGGCGCAAAGGTGACCCGGATTTTTTGGATTTGAGCCTTGCCCATCGCAATCGCTGCGAACAGGAAAGGCCTCTTAAAAAGAGGCCTTTAAAAAATAAGAATATATAATGCTTACTGCTTCAAAAATGTTTTCATTAACCGGCTTTCGTTGCTGCCCACGGCAATAAAATAGGTGCCGGCTGCCAGATGAGTAATGTCTAAGGACAGCACCTGATTGCCCTGGCTAACGTAATCTGTGCGGGAAAGCACGCGCACGCCGGCCGTATTATACACCATCAGCTCATAGCGGCCGGATGCTGCATTGCTAAGACGCAGGTTAAGCATATTGGAGGCTGGATTAGGATAAACACTCAGGCTGCCAAGGGAAACATTGCTGACTGCTGTTGCCGCAACGGCCTCCGTATATGTGAATGGCTGCGGCGTGCCTGGCATATCACCCGTTTGGAGATTATTGCCATTTACAGCGTTGAATATACCGGTGAATGTCACCGTGCCGCTGCCGGCGGCGGGTGCGGTCCAGGTTGCCGTGGCGGTATAAACGTTGCTTACGGCAGCCAAAGCCGTACTGCCATGTGTCAACATGGTGGACGCGACAATGGTTTCACCGGTGGCGGGCGAGGAGTATACACCTTTGCTCGCCTTTAGCTGAAAGCCAAATTTCGGCAGATTAGCGGTGTTACTACCGGTCAACTTCACGGTATAAATGTGGCCAGGCGTATAGCTCCCGCTAACAACCTGGCTGTTAGCCTGATCTGTAAGCGTAAGGCCGGTAGTGCTCGTGGTACTACCCGTGCCTCCGGTGTGGCATCCGCCCTGTCCGCAGCTGGCTACGGAGCTCCCGAGACTTGAGCCGGGAAGCTCACTGGTAGTGGTAATGTAAATAAGGCCGCAAACCAGCGGCAACAATAGGTATCGTTTCTTCATGTGTGAGAATGTTTAATCGTGTGACTATTTTGCCTTTGTAACCTAAACGAATTGCAGCTGCGAGGGTTCCGGAAATAAAGCCATGTCAAATCTATGGCATTTCTATAAAGAACTATTGCCAGTGGCGCCACCATTCTAGACAAGAATGAGCATGCCCATGGAATACGTGCATAATTTGCTAGGTGACTTATATCAGTGTCTAAGTGAAGCCGCTGCCATGAGGTTTTTCCACAAAGCGCTACAGCGTATGTATGAAGCCTGTTTTAATTCGCAAAGACCATCTTCCGCGAATCCACACGCTTCCCGTCAACAAAAAGTGTATAGACATATACACCGCGCCTTCCATATCCATGTCTGAACGTCACTTCGGCTATTCCTTTCTTTAATACAATGGGCAGTCGCTGTACCTCCTGGCCAGCCAACGCATCCGCTATTTGTATATAGGCCTCCTGGTAATGTGGCAGCTCATTCACCAGCACCCCAATGCTGGTTACCTCATCAAATGGATTCGGCTTATTCTGAAGCAGAAGGATTGCTGGCTCCTGCTGCCGGGCATTCGCAATGCCCACCGTAGCGTATGACTCATTAGAAAAAAGACTTTCCACACCATTGCTGTCTACAGATGCTACGCTTAATTCAAAAACTACAGATGATAGCGCCGCCTTCGTATGCATGGTAAATGGTCCTGAGCCGGAGAAGGTATAAACCGAATCCCAATCGTTGGACGTGGTGCGCAGCGCAATCCGGTATTTCGGGTAGGCCGGCTGCTGGTTAATGAAAACTACTGGCGTGCCCGAAGCATTTACGCTGAATGAAGGGGTTTTCGGCCCAATGGCCATCATCGCCGCCGCATTGCCATTTATCACTGCGTTGCGTGCCAGATAATTGAAATCCACGAAGAAAGAGTCCAGCGTCCCGTCATTATTCCGGTCCACGCCCAGAATGTCGGAAGAAGTATGCTGCCGGTCGGTATAGCCTGTGCCTAGGCTTGCATCCCCATGCTCATTGGCAGCTGTAAACCGGATCGCAGTCTGGCCGTTCTGCCGGAAAGGGATATGATCGCCGCCGCGGCCCGTACGGTCTTCCGGCGTCATAATCTGAATGCTCATAGGCACCTGTGCCTGGCCGCGCAGCTGCTCTTTATACTCCAGCTTCACATAGCGCGCCGCCTGCTTGTGCGGCGAGTTAAAGCTGCCAAAAGAAAACAGCCTTACGTCCGTACTGTCAATGCTGTTTAGCCCCGCGCAGGAGGGCGGCGAGGACGTCTGCCCGCAAATGACACCGCCGATGACGTCGTTGTTCAGACAGGCCTTTACCTTGATGCCCTTCTGTACACAGTAATCGGAGAACGCCTTACCACCATACAGTCCCTGCTCTTCGCCAATCACCACCAGAAAGACTATTGTCTGTTTATAAGTATAACGGCTCATCACCCGCGCCAGTTCCATCACCAGCGCTGTACCGCTGCCATTGTCTTCCATGCCTTCGGCAAGGCAGGCCGTGTCGCAAAGGCCAGCGCAGCGGCTATCAATATGTGCCTCTATGACGATGATGGATTTATCGGCGGTATCCGTACCTGGAAGCACCGCCATGATGTTGCGGTGCTGCGTCTGGCTGCACATGGCCATATTAAACTGCAGATAAGCCGGCAGGAGCCGACCGCCTTCTCTTGCTGAAAAATCCTGAAACTTTCCGTATACCCAGCGCCTTGCCGCGCCGATTCCCCTGGTGCCGCTTACGGTGTCTAAGCCCGAATTTCTATTCCCAAAGGAGCGCAGCACATCCAGATAGGCATGCAGCGAGTCCGACGATACGTGGGCGTTGATGCCGCGGCTGATGGTATCTGCGTAATTCCAGCCGGCGGGCGCGATGAAGGGCGTGTGTACATACTGACCAAGCATGGCGGCCTCGGCGGCCGGATCGGTGCAGCTGATGGATGTCTGAGCCTCGCCCTTGCCGTAACAGCCAACCAATAGAAAGAACAGAATGGAAAGTTGCTTCATAAGCTGGGCAGTTTTGAGTGTATCAGCAAGTTACGGCCTGGCAGCAAGCGCCCGCAGTGCCGGCGCCACCTTCATAGCAAATAGTTCCATGCTCTTCATGGCCTTGTCATGCGGCAGTGTGCCAATACTGGTTTGCGCTACGAAGCGGGTATTGCCAAAAAGCTCATATTCGGCGCTCAGCTTATCAATCACCTGCTGCGGTGAGCCCACCAGCAGATGTCCATCTGGCTGAAGGCCGGCGTCAAATTCCCGCCGCCCGCCCGGCATCCAGCCCCGCTCGCGGCCTATGCGACTGAAAATCTCATGATGCACAGGATAGAATTCATCAGCTGCCTGCTGCGAGTCTTCGGTGATGTAGCAATGCTGGTTAATGCAGACCTGTGCCGCGGCGGCGTCTTGCCCGGCTTCCGCCAGCGTTTGCTTATAGAGCTTCACAAACGGCGCAAAGCGGTGCCATTGCCCGCCAATGATGGCCAGTGTGAGCGGCAAATTGTATTGCGCCGCGCGAACCACGGACTGCGGCGTGCCGCCAACGGCTACCCATACGGGCAAGGGATTCTGGACCGGACGCGGGTAAACGGTAACTCCGTCCAGCGATTGGGTGAATTTGCCCTTCCAATTGACCACTTCATTGCGCGTAAGCTGCACCAGCAGCTCCAGCTTCTCGGCAAAGAGCGCATCGTAATCACTGAGGTTGTAGCCGAAGAGGGGAAAGGATTCAATAAAAGAGCCACGGCCAGCCATGATTTCCGCGCGCCCGCCGGACAGCAGGTCTACCGTGGCGAACTGCTGGAATACGCGCACCGGGTCTTCGGAAGAAAGCACTGTGACGGCTGAAGAAAGACGAATGTCTTTTGTGACCGCTGCAATGGCGGCGAGCGCAATGGGCGGGGCGCTAACCACATAGTCCGGGCGGTGATGCTCGCCCACGGCGAAGACATCCAAGCCCGCCGCATCCGCAAGCCTCGCTTCTTCCAGAAGGTGAGCCATCCGTTGTTGGGGGCTGATATTGCCGACGTCTGCAAAGGTGGCGAGGCCGAGTTGAAGCATAATGCAAGCTATAGCAAAGCGCAGTTCCGATTACCTGTGACCATAAGACAACAACTGCGCGCCTATTTTGGGACCGCTTCGCGGAATTCAAATTCCACGCTGTTGGTATGTCCACTTCCTTTTTTGGAATAAATAGGGTATCCTTGTTATCCAACTTTGCTATGCAATACTTGGTCTTTTCTACCTCTAACCGAATCCACAGGTCCATGTACAGAACGCTACTCATCCTGCTCGCGGTGATCACTTCGGATTTTGCCGCTGCGCAAAAGCAGGCTAACGTCTGGTATTTCGGAATTAAATGCGGACTGGATTTTTCCAGCGGCACGCCGAATAAAATTTCTGGTGGCCTGACCGGCAGCTATAAAGGGGGCGCCTTGACTAATGCCCAAGAAGGTTCTTCATCCATCTCGGATGCTAATGGAAACTTTCTGTTTTATACAGGCGGTTATTGTGTCTGGAACCGGTTTCATAAGATAATGCCACATGGCGACTCATTAGCCGGCTTTAGTTCTTCAACACAGTCCAGCATCATTGTTCCTAAGCCCGGCAGCAGCAGCTTGTTCTATGTGTTTACTTCTGAAGCAATAGAAAACTTTACGAACATTCATACGCCTAAAGGCTATCGCTACAGCGTGGTAGATATGTGCCTTGACAGCAACCGGGGCGACGTAATTACAAGTCAAAAGAATATCCGGATGGTAGATAGCGGAACTGAAAAGCTCTGTGTTTGTAAGAGCAATGCTGCAGAAGGCGTTTATTGGATTTTAGGCCATGGGGCACGAACAGACTCATTCTTTGCTTGGCAACTCACAAGTGCCGGTATAAGTGCTCCTGTGGTTTCGGAAATAGGCTATAGACCTCTTAATGTATTTGCCGGTATAGGGCAAATGAAGTTCAATGCAGCCGGCAATAGGATTGCAGTTACTCATTTTGGCACTAATCCAGCCGTCGTTGAATTGTTCAATTTCAACAGCTCAACTGGTGCTGTTACCAATTTATGCCGCATCTATGTTGACAGTGGCAGCACAGTGGCTCCGGCCATATATAACGTGGAATTTTCGCCCGATGGTTCTAAGCTCTATCTGGCTACAAACCCTGGCGGACAAATCAGAAGAATTTACCAGTACAACCTGAATGCCGGAAGCGGCAATTGTGATTCTGTCAAGGCATCAAAATTCACTATTCGTGCTGCGCAAAATATCGGAACCATAGGAGTAGGCATGCAGGTTGCGAATGATGGTAAGATTTATGTCGCAGAGAATGCATCAATCGTAGGCCGCATTAATAATCCGAATCTTTCGGGCAATGCTGTAGCATACGATACCAACTTCGTCTCTTTCGCCGGGCAATCGTTTATAGACTTTCCCTCCTTCATTGCAGGCTTCAACTATAGCAACGGAGTTCCCCCCTGTCTTCAATCAACCGGCGTACAAAGCAATAACGGGAACGACTGTATTGTAGCGGCCTTCCCTAATCCTACTTCTATTTCAACCATACTATCCATTTCATTGCAGCGCTCACAATCCATCCGCATCATTCTAACAGATATACAAGGCCGCGAGGTGTGGGCAGCTCCTTTAGCCAATTATCCATCAGGCAGCAGTAAAGTGAGCATTCCAATGCAAAGCCGTGCAGCAGGGCAATACTTCTATCGGCTTACCGATAATAATGGCCAAATGCTGGCGAGCGGAACATTGCTCAAGCAATAATCCAAGCTCTTCGCGATGATAGAACAGTGCATCGCGAAGCCGAATAAGGCCGTTCTCCGAACGGCACCGCTCAGAGAACGGTTCTATTCCACTTCCGGATGCGCGGCGCTAACATCCGGAAGACCCGAGCGTAATCGGTCAGTACGGCTCCAGCAGCGATGAGTACGCGAGCCTGGGCTTTAAGAAGAAGAGTGAATACAAGAAGACGGCCCCCGGCACGAAGGCAGGGAAGAAGGCGGCGGGGAAGTAATACCGGACCGGCAGATTGCGGGTCAAGCCCGCAATGACAAGTCTGTTGCGCGTCAGGACTTGCAGCGGCTGCAAAAAGCTCCATCACGGAACAAAGGCAGAAGGTTACTGTCATTGCGGGCTTGACCCGCAATCTGCCCAATCGGAGTGGTAAACGCAAAGGCCCGCACATTGTAGTGCGGGCCTTTTTATTTGAAGTTGTTTCATGAATATCAGCGCAGATACAGCAGCTCCCTATACTTGGGCAGCGGCCAGAGCTTGTCGTCCACCACCAGCTCCAGCTTGTCGGCGTGGTGGCGGATGGTGTCAAAGTAGCTCTTTACATCATCGCAGTAAGAGGCGGCGCGCTCGTGCATGGAGGCTTCCTCGTTGGCCTGCTTACGGGCTTCAATCATGGCCTCCACGGCATCGTTGATGCTCTGGATGTGGCCGGAGATGACGCCTGCCAGGGCCTTTTGCGCACGGAATGACTCTTCGGGCAGCCCGATGTCTTTCAGGCCGCGGATGTTTTCAATCAGCTTGTTCTGGTACTCAATGGCAGCAGGCAGCACATGGTTGGTAGCGAGGTAGCCCAGGATGCGGGCCTCAATCTGGACCTTCTTCACGTACTCTTCCAGCATAATCTCGTGGCGGGCTTCCAGCTCCCGCTCAGAGAAGATGCCGTTGGAATAGAAGACGTGCTTGGCAGCTTCGCTGATGTAGGCGTCCAGCGCTTCAGGCGTCGTCTTGAAGTTGGAGAGGCCGCGGCCTTCGGCTTCCTTCGCCCACTCCTCGCTGTAGTTGTCGCCCTCAAAGCGGATTTTTTTAGAATCGCGGATGTAGTTGCGCAGCACGTGCAGGATGGCGATTTCCTTCTTCTCGCCCTTGGCGATAAGGCCGTCCACTTCGGCGCGGAATTGCTTCAGCGTCTCGGCAACGATCGTGTTCAGCACCGTCATAGGCCCGGCGCAGTTGGCGCTTGAACCCACCGCGCGGAACTCAAACTTATTACCTGTAAAGGCGAAAGGCGAAGTCCGGTTGCGGTCCGTATTATCCATCAGCAGCTCGGGGATCTGCTTATGGATATCCAGCTTCAGGATGGCTTCGTCCTGCTCGTCAAACTTGTCCTTTACGCGCTCTTCAACCTCATCCAGCACTTTGCTCAGGTAAGAGCCGAGGTATGCGGAGATGATGGCCGGCGGGGCTTCGTTGGCACCGAGGCGGTGATCATTGCCTGCGCTGGCAATGGAGGCACGCAGCAGATCAGCATAGTCGTGCACGGCCTTGATCGTATTCACGAAGAAGGTGAGGAACATGAGGTTGGTGCGCGGCGTCTTACCAGGTGCCAGCAGGTTTACGCCGGTATCGGTAGCAAGGCTCCAGTTGTTGTGCTTGCCGCTGCCGTTCACGCCTGCGAATGGCTTTTCGTGGAGCAGCACCTTCAGCTTATGGCGCTTGGCCACGCGGGCCATCACATCCATCAGCAGGCTGTTGTGGTCAACAGCAATGTTGCACTCTTCAAATATCGGCGCGCACTCAAACTGGCCGGGCGCTACCTCATTGTGCCGCGTGCGCAGCGGAATACCGAGCTTATAAGACTCCTGCTCAAAGTCCTGCATGAAGGCAAACACGCGCTCCGGAATAGAGCCGAAGTAATGATCTTCCAACTGCTGGCCCTTTGCAGGCGAGTGACCAATCAGCGTACGGCCGCACATCACCAGGTCGGGGCGGGCATTGGCAAGGGCTTCGTCAATCACGAAGTACTCCTGCTCCCAGCCCAGCGTTGCCGTCACCTTCGTGACGTTCTTATCAAAATACTGCGCATACATCCACCGCAGCCTTGTTCAGCGCGGCAATGCTCTTCAGCAGCGGCGCCTTATGGTCCAGGCTTTCGCCGGAGTAGGCAATGAAGATAGTAGGAATGCAAAGCGTCTTGCCAAAGCCCGTCTCCATGATGAAGGCTGGCGAGCTCGGGTCCCATGCGGTGTAGCCGCGGGCTTCAAAAGTGGCGCGGATGCCGCCATTCGGGAAGGAAGAAGCGTCCGGCTCCTGCTGGATGAGGGCGTCGCCGTCAAACAACTCTATAGCAGTGCCGTCGCTTTTAATAGTAAAGAAAGAGTCGTGCTTTTCGGCAGTGGTGCCGGTCAGCGGCTGAAACCAGTGGGTGAAGTGGGTCACGCCCTTTTCTTCGGCCCAGGCCTTCATGCCGGAGGCAATCTGGTCGGCCATGCGGCGGTCAAGGCGGGTGCCGTTTTTGGCGGAGGCAGAGAGGCTCTTGTAGGCCTCGTCGCTCAGCCACTCGCGCATGGCCTTATTGGAGAAAACGTTGCCGGCAAACATGGCAGTAACCTTTTTGCCGTTGTAATGGGAGATTTTCTTCTCCTCATTGCGGTATTCCTGAAGTGCGGGAAAACGTGCGCCCATGATTAATTAAGATTTTTGCAAAGAAAAGGTTTTTAGAGAACGTTTGCATGAATTTTCTGCATTTCTTCAAATATTATGCACATTGCATCAAATAATCATTTATCGTTTTCCGGACGGCGCGCTGTCATGTAGGATAGTGCAAAGTCTTTATAAAGCAATGCCTTAGGTTCTATCTGATTTCCGAAGCAGGTCATTTTCACATGAAAAGGCTCCGGAACGTTAGGTGGATAATACGCGGTTGTTTCCTCCATTATCCTTTTAATCGGCAGGTCGCGGATAAACTCTGCGCCGCGACGGCCCCACCATTTATAAGCGGCCTCCTTGATGGTCCAGGCGAGGGTCATTATCCGCGCATCTCCGCTACATACCGCCTGCTCCGCTTCAGAGAGGTACATATGAGCGATTTCTATTATGTTCTCTTTCCACACCTGGATGTCTATGCCGCACTCTTCCCCATCTGAAATAATGGCTGCTACATAGGGGTAGGAGTGGGAGATGCTGAAGAAGTATTGATTCTCCGGCAGGCGCGGCTTGTCGTGTGCGTCTGGGGCTATATGGTGCAGGGGGAAGTCTTCCTTGAGGTGCTGCAGGAGGTAGCGGCCACAAAGGTGCTCTATGCGTTTGCGGGGATGCTTTATGGAGGAGACAAGTCCGGTTTTATGCTGGAAAAAGGCTTCCGGCTCTTCTATATGCCAGATGGCGGCGAGGGCGTGCTCATTAGGCTCCCATTCTCTGTAGAGGGGCATGGGCGCAAGGTAGCGCGGATTACAAATCTGCTACCATGTTGCGCCGGATTGCAAATCCGGCACTGCTGCCGAGGCCCCTTACATCTGATCATACCGCGCCCGCACAAAACTGAACAGCCCATAGCAGGTAAGCCCAAGCCCTACGGCTGCAAGCAGGAAGGTGCCGTAGGCCGCCTCATGCAGAAAGGCGAAAGCCCTTGAAGTATCACCAGCTTCGGCCGCATTGGCAGAAAGGGCGGCTTTCAAAAACATCCACGCCAGCAGCACCCACACCAGCCCGCGCGATACGTAACCCACTTTGCCTGCCCGCAGGAGCAGTGTACGGCCTTTGCCGCCAAGCTCTTCCGCATGCTTTCTGTATTTTTCTGAAAGGCCGTAGTATATCTGGTAGATGCCTACGCCCAGCAGCACCGCGGCACCCCCACCTGCCAGCAGTTGCCCGAACGGCTTGCTCAGCAACTCCCGCGCAAGGCTCTGCTGCTGATCGCCGGAGCCACTTGCTTTGCGCAGCAGTAATTGTATCGCATGCACGGCCACGGAACCATAGGTGAGGCCGCTCAGCAGGTAGCGCCCGCGCACTGCCCAGCCTTTAGCGTCCTTATCCTTATGCTCCGTATTGCCGAAGGCCTGAAAGCCGCGCCAGATGCAGTAGCATATCAGGCCTGCGGCAATAATGCCGAGCATGATCTGGCCGCCGGGCCGGGCCTGCACAAAGTCAAAAACACCATTTTTATCGGTTGCTTGTTCATCGGTACCACCTATGCGGAAAGCCGCCATGGCCGTGAGCACGCCCAGCAGACAATACACAATGCCTTTGGCAGTGAGCCCGGCCTGTGCGATAGGCTTTATCCGGCTCGCAGATGGTGTTTTGGGTATTGAAGCAGTGGTCATACGGGAGCGCTGTGTCGCTTTTTTGGAAGCATCGGCGTTATCTCACTTACAAAATCCCCGCCTCGTCCTTTTTGGGCGCAGGATGAATGAAAAGCCCGCAAGACAGCAATTCCATCAGCGTAGAACAGCCAGGGCTTTATGTAGCAATCATCCTTGCATTTTTAAGCGAAAACTGATTGCAGCTACTTCGGTTGCCTGCTCTTCAGCCTTCTGCCTCCATAAAGCCGAATGAAACGAATGATTCATGTTCCTTTCAATAAATGCCAGAATAGCGGTAAAGACCGGTAGTAAAAAGTACCTAGTAATTTTTATCACACTGTACGTTCCAACAAAAAATACTGCTCCGTGCATAGTGGCGACAGTCCACATTGATACACTATAGCGGCACGTCTGCACCGAAATTTGCGTTTATGCAAACTGTACAAACTCAAAACAAAGCCCTCGCCTATCTTGCCCGCCATAAGCGCTTTGGAATCATCCTTGCAGGCATTGCGGTGCTGAATGCCGTTTATGGTTTTGACCCGAGATTCACCTTTATAAACCTGCTTTGGATTTTTATCAGCGTTGTGAAAATTGACAAGCCGTGAAGAATGCCTCGTGACTTCACTATCCTGAAACAAGTTGAGCACAGTGTATAGCGGCAATTACGCTGCACCAACGCTACATTCTGTCAGCACGCCAATACCGCGCACTTTCATGTTCACAATGCATGCATGAGAGAACCTTTGGCTTTGATATGGCTCCGCAGCACTTTGCCGGTTTGAATGCGCGAATCATATTGGTTAAAAGAAATCTTCGTGTCATCAAACAGGATAATGAGGCCCAATTCAGACAGCAAAGCCGTCTGGCGGATAACAGTATCCCTCAGACGGCAATTGTATTCTGCGTCAATATTTATTCCGAAGGAACAATACCCCGGTCTGTCTATCTACCCTGTGAATGCCGGTCTATTGCTTTTTATAAGCCGTATAGACGGCCGGCGTATAGCTCTGGTCGCGGGTCACTGCGTCGGTAGCGGTCAGGGAAACGATGTTTTGGATCAATGTGTCGCTGACGCCAAAATAATCAACGATTACGCGCAGGTCGTTGTCACTGTTCTGAAGGTCCCACTTCATAGGAATGCTTATCGGCAAGCCGCCGAATGCTGCTCCGACTGTTCCGCTGCCATCGGATTTAAATACAAAAATGGCGGCGGAATCCTGCGGGATGGCCATGCGCTCTGAAGCTTCCCAGGTGCCGTTAGCGTTGTCGTCCGTACCTGCTTCTGTAGATTTCCAGGTGCCTACCATGCTTTCGCTGCGGGAACCCGAGCCACTGTCACTTTTTTTGCAAGCCACGAAGGAAAGTGCGAGGCAAAGTGGGAATATTAATTTTTTCATTAAAATTGAATGTGTGATTTATAAAAATTGTATGTTTTAACGTTGATCTTAATCCATGCCCAGGTTGGGCATGTTGCGTACGCGGTGTCCGTCTTCCGGCGGCGCTACAACGCCGGTGGCTGCATCGGTATTGTCTTGTGAAGCAACGGGCGCTACTTCTGCCGGGGGCGCTTCTACTTCTTCTACTTTCCTTCTGAGGGCGTTAATGGCATCCTGCAGTCGGCCCTTCAGGATTGGGTCGTGTTTTTTAGTTACAAGACGCTGCAGGTCCGGAATTTCCTCGCGCAGGCGGCGAAGACTCGTTTTGTAGGCCTCATCAGAATCAGTCACCACTGACAATACGCGGGTATAATCAGCGAGGAGGGTCGTGAGGCTCTCTGTATTATGATTGGCGGATTTAGCGCGCTCCCAAAGACCTTTGATTTGCTCCAGATTGCTCATGATGGTGTGGATTAGAAAAACAAATATAATGGCTCGCTTACTAACTGGCTATTGCGCTGTTTGCTGGCTTGACGCAGACAGATCAACATCCGGGCGCAATGACATTTGCCTAAGTTCGTCACGCCATGCTTACCATTGACTTTAATCCGTTTCCTGTATTGGAAACACCGCGGCTCATCCTGCGCCGGCCCATACGCGAGGATGCGGCCGACCTTTTTCTCATGCGTTCCGACCCGGAAGTGATGCGTTACATACCGCGCCCGCTGGCGCAGACGCAGGCAGACGTGGAAATGCTCATTGAGCTGATAGACAGCTATGTGATGAAAAATGAACGCATCAACTGGGCCATTGAATGGAAGGAAAGCGGCGCCGTAATCGGGCTGATAGGCTATGTGAACGTACAGCCGGATCATCACCGCGCGGAGGTTGGCTACGCTCTGGCGCGCGCATGGCACCGGAAGGGCATTATGCGGGAAGCATTGGCCTCGGCACTAGCGTATGGCTTCCAGGTACTGGACTTCCATAGCGTATCAGCCGTTACAGATGAAGAGAATGCCGCTTCGGGCGGCCTGTTAACGGATGCCGGCTTTCGCCACGAGGCGCGTTTCCTGGAAGATTTTCTGCACGATGGCCGGTATCGGAACTCTCTCCATTACGGCATGCTGCAGCGGGAATGGCAAGCACATCCGAGAACGGCGTATGTATTTAATAATAAAATTGATGGCGTTTTAATAACAAACGCTTCACAATAAGCGAATGATGCAGCATATTTGTGCAAGCAAACACCGCCCACGGATATGAAAGCAATTCTGGTCAGCGCCCTCCTACTCTTTTCCACGGCCGTTTGCGCCCAAACCGCAGTAGTGGTAGATTCCGGAGTTACAACAACGGCCCCCGGCATCGGCGGCACTACCCAGATCGGATATGCCTTTGCCAAGGGCGACGTAGTAACCATTGACGCGAAGGCCTCCAAAAAGCTGGATCGGATGTTGGCATTCCGGTTTCCGGAAGAAGTACTGGGCCGGGTAAAGCTCACAAAGTCGCCGAAGCTCACTTTTACCATGCCTGCTGAAGGCATCGCCGTATTCCGCTTTATCTCGGACCGCGACGGCACTAATAAGATTACCTATACCGTCACGCGCGTGCCGGCGTCTAAAGAATTACAGGATTATAATACGAAGGTGGAATGGAAGCTGCCGGTAGACCACGCCGGCACCATGATACCGCAACGCGCCGCCGTAAGCGGTGATTAGCATAAAGACAGTTGTTTTTTGGGGTGTAAATGAAGAAACGGAAGAGGCGCTCTTCCGTTTTTCTTTTTTTGACTGTGTCCATGATGTTCAGCCATATTCCTATAGCTTCAACTTGATGCCGCCGTTCACCACAAAGCCTTCTGTATGCGTCCATATCTCGTCAAAATAGGGCGATGTATGGGGCCCGTTCACCACGCGCTTGTAGTTGCTCTGGCGTACGTCGGTAAAGTTCTCCGCATTGACAAAAACGGATATTTTGCCGAAGCTTTTCTCCACCATGGCGCCCAGTTCCCAAAATGAAGGCGTACGGGTTCCATCACTTCAGGTATTGTCGGTCCGTGAAGTAGGCTTCGAGCCCGGCTTTCAAAAACCCTTCCGACTCATAGACCAGCGCCAGGTTCAGCTTGCTTTGCGGCAGCAGCGGCAGGGTCTGATTAGCGTTCAGGTATTCCGCCTTTGCGTCTGTGAACGTATAGCCGGCAAAGAGCTTAAAGTCATGGCGGTACACAAGTTTCAGGTTCGTCTCAAATCCTTTGCTCCATACCGGCTTATCACTATTGGCAAAGTAAAAGCTGCCGGGCCTGCCCATCTGCAGCACCGTTGGGTTACTAATGCTGGTGAGAAAGAACATATGGTTCAGGGAAAAGCTCAGGTGTTCGCTGAGGGCCGTCCGGTAATTCACATCAGCCGTGCCGCCAACGCTGCGCTCGCTCGTTACGCCATTTAGCGGCAGCACACCCTGATATTGAAATCCCTCCGTCTGCTCAGTAAAGAGCGTAGGCGTTTTATAGCCAAAGCCGCCACCTATGCGCGAGCTGAGCTTACTGTTCCAGATAAACAGACCAGACACGCGAGGCAATGCCAGCACTTCCGACTTATCATAAAGGTTATTGCCATAATGCACCGCGTCTATGCGGAGACCACTTTCCAGCTTAAACCAATTGGTCACGTCCCAGGTATGCTGCGCAAAGACGCCACCGGTAGTCGTCTTAAAATCGCGCTGCATCAGCGAGGCGTGCTGCTGTTCGCTAAACACATCTGAGATGAAATTTCCGCCGGCTATGATGGTGTGGCGGCCCCGCTCCCGCAGGTAGCTTAGCTCGGCAAACACATTGCTGGACGTGCCTTCAAACAGATAGCCAGGCACCTCAATCCGGCGGTTGAAGTAGCTGTAGCTGGATTTCAGCGCCAGCCGGTCTGCATTTTTGAGCCTGCGGGTGATGTCCATTGTTGCTACGTCGCGCAGTGTGCTGTTTTGTTCAAAATAGGTGTGGTCAGAACTGCTGCCCCGCTCAATTACATCCAGGTCGCCGCCCTTTCGCCTGCCACGGGTAAAGCTGTTGCCGATGGAAATGGTGGTGTTCCCGTCCGGATAGAAAAAGAGCTTTGGATGAACCGTAAAATCACTTGACTTTGGAAGCTCGGTAAAGCCGTCCTTATCCACATCGTAGGCAAGCTGGTTATTGCCCAATGCGAGGAGCGTGAAACCCAGCTTCTTCCACCGCTGCGCCGCAAAGCCGCCAATGTTTGTTTGCCCTACGTGCGACTGGTTGATAATAGCGCTATAATAAGGCAGGTTGGCAGGTGTACGGCCGATGAAGTTGACCACGCCGGCAATGGCACCCGCCCCATAGAGCGTGGAGGCCGGGCCTTTGATGATCTCTACCTGCTTCAGGTCAAGCGGGGGAATTTCCAGGATGCTGAGGCCGCCGGAGAAGTTGCCAAAGGATGGATAGCCGTCTTTCAGCAGCTGGGTATAGCGCCCGTCCAGTCCCTGGATGCGGATAGAGGCATTGCCGCTGGTGGCCGACGTCTGCTGTACCTGCATTCCGGTGCTTTCATGCAGCAGCATGGATACATTGGCGGGGCGCATGTTATTCTTCTCGTCCACTTCTTCGCCGCCTATTACTTCTACGCGGGTAGGCAGGTTCGCAATGCTGCGGGTGGTACGGGTGGTAGAAATGATCACCACCTCGTCCAGCTCCTGGTCGTCTATGCCGGCGGCATCCTGGTGGGAAGTAGTGTCTGCACCCAGGGCTGGTATCTGTGTCTGCGCGCTTGCGCATGCTGCCAATAGCAGCAAGGCAGGAACAAGGATAATCCTGTTCATTAAAAATGAGAAAGTTTGATGATTGAAATGGGCACCGAGCCATCACATCAGGTGCAACTGCCCGGCGCTAAACGGAACGCAAAACATCAAACTACCCGGGGCGGCTCCCAGACTGCAAATTCAACCGCTTCCCCCCGTTGCGGCACATACCGTGTAACCGGCCTTCGGGCATAAATAAAGACGGAGGGCGTACGCAGATCAATGCATACCGGAAGCGTGATACCGGCGCAGCAGGAACAGGTACAAAACGGAGAGCAAAGGTCTTCCCCATGCAGCGGACAATGTTCCTCATTGCCCCCTTTACACCGGGATTGCGTGGCGCTGCCGCTTGCACAGGCACTGCCCTGCGCATCATTGCACGGAAAGCAAGACAGCACAATTACCAACACGGCCAGCATGGACGAAATGAAGCGGCACACGGCTACAAAAGTAACTGCTTTTGGAGGCGCTGATTTACTGCCTGCTTTGCCGGGCCGAAAGCCCTCACAATCAATTTTGGGACGCTCACAAAGAATTTAGCCAGCCACCGGACACATTTTTGACAGGTCGCACGTCATTTTTGACAGGTCTCAACCGCTTTTGAGCATGTCTCAAACCATTTTGGGACGCTCAGAGGCGTTTTTGGGCAACGCTCAATCGCTTTTGATAAGCTCACATGGCCATTTCCAAAGATCATAATCACTTGGGGGAAGCTCGGAAATGCTTTTAGAGGCATCTCATGAGCAATTTGTCTATTTAATGGGTGCTTGCTATTTTTAGTGTCATTATTCACCAAATCCTCCCTTTACGTCTAATGAAGCAGCCTGACCTCAACCGCCACTCTATGTGGAAAGTAGTGTACGATGTGCTCCAGATATACAAAGACATCTGGAGCGGCAACAAAGCCTTCTCTGAAGGGGTGGCCGACCTCAAATCGTACATTGATGCCGCCGACAATGCCGCCAAAGGCCAGGCAGGCGGCACCACCAAAGGCATTACCTCCGATAAGGAAGCGGCTGCCGACAATGCCATTGCCCTGGTGCTGAAGCTGAGCAAGCTGGCCCGCGCCTATGCGCGCAAGGTGGGCAACAATACCCTGTTCACCGCCGTGGATTTTGAGAAAAGTGCCCTTCAAAACACGCCGCTGGATGAGCTGCTGGCGCGCCTGCAAGGGATGCTGGATGCCGCCGTGGGCGTGAAGGACAATCTGGGCGATTACGGATTTACAGCAGGCTCCGACACCGCCGCGCAGGCCGCCATAGATGCCTTTGCCAAAGCCGCGCCCGGCACGCGCGCCGCCATATCGGGCCGCTCGGCCATCACCGCATCGGTGCCCCAAATCATGAAGGGTGGCAAGGCGGAGCTGCTGGTGCTGGACGACTTGATGAGCAGCCTCTACGCCGAGGACGAGCCGCAAATGGCCGCCGCTTACCGCGCCGCGCGGGTGGTGGTGGATGCGGGGCGGGGGAAGAAGGGCGGTGAGGATGGCGCGGCGGGCGCTTGCGGATGATATGAATTAAGGATAGAAGGCTCCGCCGCGGCGGAGCCTTTTATTTGTGATACTCATGCTACCGTCAACCCGAACTTGTTTCGGGTTCTATCGCGTTCGTCTTCCCGATAGATGCCGAAACAAGTTCGGCATGACGGGAGCGGGAAAGTACAAGCGGCTTCCGGCAGTTTATGCACTTTCCAGATGCCGCAGAACCGGTGGGCAATCACCATAATGCTGTTGAAGGCAAGGCCATACCTGCGGTGATAATGCAGGGCCTGATAAAAGCCTTCCACCCATTGGCTAAAATCTGTTTTGCCTTCAACGACAAGAATGCCTTCTATGTAAACGTCTGCGCTACCTGCCGCACTTTCTGTTTTCATCTTGTCTTAGAACATTTTGCGAAAGAGCGGAACGAGATGCTGGCGTCTTGCATCTTCATTGGCGTCGCTGCGCAAGTAGTGTTCCAGTTCCTTTAGTTCAGCGTCGTACAGCGGTCACTATTTGCATCATTGCATCCGCCTAAGCCAATAGCCGCAATAAAAAAGCCCCGACGAATAATCGTCAGGGCTTTTATAGAGCCGGCGGACAAAGTCCCGAACGCTTAGCTTGAGCTATTTCAAAAAAGTCTACGGCTTAAAATACAAGTTTATAAAAGGAAATTCCTGGAAAAAATTAAGGCCGCTGCCTTATTCCTTCACAATCTTCAGCACCTCGCCGCTGCTCAGCCTGAGCAGATAGATGCCCGGAGGCAAGGCTGATATATCCAGCTTCATCCCATTGCTCACGGCCAGGGACTGCCGCAGCCTACCCTGCATATCGCTGAGCGTTGCGCTGAGGCCTTCCGCATTCGTAGCGATGGCGAGGAAGTCATGGGCCGGCGATGGCGCTACCTGCACATAGCTCTTTGTACCGATAAAGACGCTTTGCACATTGCTGTAGCTTGTCTTGCCAGTGTTGTCCGGCAGGCGCAGCCTGTAATAGCTCTTGCCGCCCAGTGGTGCAAAGTCATGCAGGCTGTAAACGTCCGCGTTTGTGGCCGCTACACTTCCTACGGCATGGAAGGCGGCGCCATCTGCGCTTCTTTCCACGATGTAATCCTTGCCGTCTTTAGCATCTGCCACTTGCCAGTCCAGCAGCACATCATTATCAGAGACAAGCTTTGCATTGAATGAAAGCAGGCCTATAGGCAGCGGGGCGTTGGTAGTGGTTGTATGAGCAAAAAAGCCCGAAAAGCCGGTGACCGGGAAGGTCACCTCCCAGCGCGATGCCGTACCGTTCCAGGTTACTGTTGTCGGGCTGATGAGTACATTGGCTGCACCCGTTCCGCTCCAGCCCCCGTAAGAGCCCGGTGCGCCTGTGTTACTGGTTCCATGTTCCTGGGTAATGCGCAGATTAGCTTTATTATTCGCTGCATCGGTAGCATCTGCAGGCAATGCAGGATAAGCCGCGGGCTTGTTGCTGTTATAGTCGTCAAAGTCGGCCTGGGTGAAGTAAAGTGTAATCGTTGCGGTGGCTGTATTTGCCCCGCTGGCGGGTGTAATGTCATAGTAGCGGCGCACATAAGGCTGGCCGTTAAAGGACGGGGCCACGTCCTGCACATATACTTTGGCAATGGTGCTGCCGCTGAGGGTGCCCGAGCTGGCGTCTATTTTCACTACCTGCGTATCGCAGGTCGAGTAATTAAGCGCGGCGCCAGTCTGCGACTGCGATACAGCGGTGGTGCGCGCGGGGATGTAACTAAATGAAGCAGAAGCCGTGGCCATACCCTCATAAGCGCCCAGGTCAGGATTGCCTGTGCGGGGATTGCCCAGCACATCGTTGGCAGGGCCGGTAGTGCCTGCATTTTTAACCAGGCTGGAGCAGCCGATGCGCAGGCCGTCGTCGGCGGTGCCCCAGATGTTGTCGGGGCCGTCAAGGTCGGCAGTGGCTACGAACGACGGGTTGTTAGTGACGATGCCGCTGCCCGAAGTATAATTGTTGGTTGCTGTACTCAGGTAATCATCTATGGCGGAGTAGCTGGCCGTCAGGGGCGTAGAGCCGCCACTCTCTTTGTAGATTTCCTCCAGGTGGGCATCTGTACTGTTGTTTGTCGTTGTGTTATTCCACAGAATGCAATTTGTAACCGTACCTCCGCTGGTATATGTAAAATACAGTCCCCCGCCATTGCTGCCGCTCGCTGTTGCCCGGTTGCCATAAAAGGTGCAGTTGGTTATAGAAGCGTTGCTGCCGTAAGTATATATGCCGCCACCGCCTGCAGTAGCTGTATCGTTGATGAAGAGGCAGTTGCTTATGGTGGGGCTGCTGGTGCTGTAGTTATACATGGCGCCGCCGTAGCCAATTACTGTATTGCCACTGAAAATGCAATTGCTTATAGTGGGGCTGCTAACGCTGTTAAGCATGGCGCCGCCGCCGCCGCTGGCGGATGTATTCCTGCTGAACACGCAATTGCTTATAGTTGCGGTACTGTTGAAGTTGGACATGCAACCTCCGTAGGAGGAGGATTTATTACCAGTGAAACTACAGTTGCTTATAATGGGGCTGCCGCCATTGTTATGGATGCCCCCTGCGGCACCGACGCCCGTATTGCCGGTGAAGCTGCAATAGCTAATCGTGGGGCTGCCGTTGTCGTTATAGATACCGCCGGCGTACGAGCTCGCTGTATTGCCGCTGAAGCTGCAGCTGGTCAGAGCAGGGCTGCTGCCGCCGGTGCCGTACATGCCGCCGCCGTCGGAGGCCATGTTACTACTGAAGCTGCAGTTACGCACGGCAGGGCTGCTGCTGTAGTTATATATGGCGCCGCCCTGATTGCTGACCGTATCGCCGCTAAAGATGCAGTTGCTTATGGTGGGGCTGCTAACGCTGTTAAACATACCGCCGCCGCTGTTGCGGATAACGCCTGCGAAAGGGGAAGAAACAATAAGGGTGGTGCCGACATTCGCCTTTCCACCCTGTACTGTAAAGCCGTCTGTGACGCAGGCAGTAGTGCGGTTAATGGTCAGGAGCACGTGGTAACAATCGTTTGCACCGGCTGCATCAATATCGCCGCTAAGGATGGTGAGGTTTGTCTGCGGGGCGCGCTGTGCCGAGATGGTCTCGGTGCCGTTAAAGCCGCCGTAAAGCCTTATGTTATAGTTCTTGATATAAATGGTTTTGTCACGGAGGTCTGTGGGCGAGGCACTGCCATTCGGGTCTTCGGTAGGGTAATAAGTCCCTGCCTTTACCCAAACCTCGTCGCCATTGGCAGTGCAGGCGTTAATGCCTTCCTGAATGGTCTTGTAAGCAGTTGCCCAAGTAGTGCCGGCCCCACTGTTGCTAACTGAGGCATCTACATATCGAATGGTAGCGCTTGCCGGGATTACTCCCAATAGTAATAGGAAGAAGAGGAGATGTCTTTGCATGTGTTGTTTCTGATAATTAATAATGGAACTTGTGATTCTGGTAGTAATGGGACTGCATTGTGCTGGGAAGGACGCCGTATCACTTGTGCATTTATGCCCAACACTTTAGGAAAATGTCTAGATAGATTTAAAACTATAATTGTGCGTGTGTGCTTGTTATTGATTCGCTAACCAAACCGAATTATTTATATCCTTTAGCGCCGCAAAACTAACCGGGATAGTAATCCAGTCATAGAATTGCCACACTAACGCATTGTTATCAGCAAGAAAGCAGCCGTATCAGAATTTTTCAAATTGATCTAAAAGGCAATGCGGACATGACTGATTATGGTCAAAAAGGCGTCCGGTAAGGCGCTGCAGCCTCATGACCATGTATGTTCCTGCTCTTAAAGAGCACAGAACTTATGCCTGTAATTATTAAAGTACGGGAGTCGCAAGTTGGGACGAGCCCGATGCGGAACACAACGGGTAAGTATTGCTGCATCTCGCTATCACGAAAGGAATCGTTGTAGCATAGCGTAAATATTCAGCGATTTTCTATAGGGAATAATGGATCAAAGAAGAATTAATTGTCGTTCTTCTGCTGTTCCGCACAGGCGAAATATATTTATACGTATTACCGACGCCCAAGAAATAACCGTATGTGCCAGTTGTGCCGGACGGAAACTGAACGAACGTAAACAGGCAAAATGGAAAAAGTCCCGCCGGCGCGGGACTTTTTAGGACAAATCCAACTGTAGCAAGAAGCGGCAAAGTATCAGACTTTTTTCCTGCAGGATTTCATCAAAATAGCCGGTTCACTCGCCGCTATAGCTTTGATAAGCGTATCGTCTAAGTAAGCCCCTGACTTTCGTACGTTGCGAAGAACAGGCCCGCAGGGAAGCCGCGAAGGCTGATAGTAGTGCTGCCGTTTACAGCCTTGCTTAAAATGGTTTTGCCGGAGACGTCCTTCAGGGAAATGCTGCCTGCCGCACTTGCTTCTACATGCAACTCACTAGTAGCCGGGTTCGGATAAATGCTCAGCGTTATGCCACTGCTCCCCGTACGCGTCAGACTCACCGTCTGGCTATAAGCCGCAGTGCCGCTTTCCACTAAACGCAGCCGGTAGTAGGCGGTGCCGGCCAGTGGCTGCGCATCATCAAAGGAGTAGTCTGTCCTGTTGCCATCGGGGAGTTGGGTGCCAATGGCTGTGAATACGCGGCCATCCGCCGAGCGCTCCACTTCAAAGTGGCTGACGCTTTCGGTTGTTGCGGTTTTCCAGCTAATGCGGTTGGCCCGCTCCAGCGCCGATGCGGTAAACGAAAGCAGCTTTATGGGCAATGGGCTCGCGCTGGAAACACTGCCCAATGTAAAGGGGCTCCAGGTGCTGATACTGCCGCTGGTGACGCTGCCTGCGCCCGTGGTGCCGCTGACGCTCGCCGCGCCTTCGTTGAGCCATGCACCGCCGCTTTTGTGGGCCACACGCAGGTCGGCGGTATTGCCGATGCCACGGTTGCCGTATCCGTCCCAATGAATGGTGACGGTACCGGATGCGGTGCCTGCCGGCGATAAATCCCAATATTCAGCCGTGTTGTAAAAAAGAAGGGGCGTGGCAGATGCACCGCCCGTGCCGAAGCTGGCGCTGCCGGCATCCGCATTATAATACCGTGCGGTAATGCCGGCGCTGTTGACGCTCAAGGCTATATCTACGGGCTGGTATTTTGCGCCGTTTCCTGTTGGAAATGTAAAGGCACCGGTACCTTCTTTCATCACGTAACCTTTCACATGGCTGGCGTCTGAAGGCACAGCCACGCCGCTTATGGAAGCGTTGGCGGTGAAAACGACCGGGTAAGCCGCATTGTTAGCATTTATTACGCCGTTGTTGAATGAGAGCACGCCATCCACCTTCAGCCGCGTAGCCAGAGTAATCCCGGCGGGATTGTCCACCAGCACGTCTTTTGCAAAATAGTCGGCAGCGCCTGTTATGGTCTGCGCGGTGTTTCCGTTCAGGCGTAGCGTACCGGAGGCAGGTGTGGCCATCGCAGCATCATTGCTGAATGCGCCGGTGACGGTAAGCAGGCCGTCATTCTGAAGCGTTGCGCCGGATCTATTGGCCGCATCGCCCGCTACATATACTTGTCCGGCGGCGCTGATATTGATGATACCGCTGTTATAAAGCGCCGTTTGGGCGCCGCCGCACAGGGGCAGGGCCGCAAAGGCAATAAGTGAAGTAATTCTTTGCATGAGCATCTTTGATTTTTTAGCTTAAGCAGCTTTTGCTTAGAATTTCTCCGCGATGATAGACCAGGTGTAGTTGGGCGAGCCCCCACCGGAGATGTAGAAAGTAACGCGGTAATAGTTGTTGTTGGTCGCGTCCACGATGTTCATGATGTTTAGCTCGCCATTAGCCATGGTGCCCATAATATCCTGAAAAGTGTTGTAGTTGCCGGTAGTATAGTTGAGCGTAGCATTTGAGTACTCGTAGCCGTTCGCAGAATACTGTTGATTCACGCCGACATAAGCGGACAGGTTTTGAGCGGCGGTAAGCGCCATCTGTGGCTTTACAGTTCCGGGCGATGAGGCAGTGAATCGGAATATGAAATTGCCGATACCCACGGTTTTTGACTGGTCGCCCAAAGTGCCGGAGTAAATGATTTTAGATACTGTAGACCCTTGTACCGGCGAGGTTACCGCCAACTGGCCCCAGACAGGCGACGAGGAAGTTCCGGTATTCATATAAAGGCCAATGCCGTAGCCGCCGCTAATGGCAGCGTTGGTATTATAGACAATAAGGCCCGTAGCAGGAGATGCCACGGTGCTTGCGTCGCTGGTAGAGCTGAGGCTCACCTTGTTGGGCAGAAAGCCTTTGCTGGTGCTGCCCAGCGTCAGTTGGGCAGATGCGTCCGGCGTTGGCGTACCGATGGCTACGCATCCTTCCACGATGGCGCTATTTACCGGTGCGGTATTGCCAGAGGCGTAGGTGCTACCTACAGCCAGGCCGCTTGTTACTGAAAGCATGCTGGCCGGCGCGGCTGTGCCGATGCCTGCCTTGCCGGTAGACGAAGGATTATAAATCAGATTACCCGTAGTGCCGGAGAAGGTCAGGTTTTTATCAGCCATTATGATGGCACGGTTAGCCAGCAGCGTGCCGTCGCCGTCATATACGTTCTTATCATTGCCGCCTGCCGATGCTACGAGCTTCACCCACTGCGTACCATCGCAATAGTAGAATCCCGGCGTTAC
This sequence comes from uncultured Bacteroidota bacterium, assembly GCA_963782125.1. Taxonomy (GTDB): domain Bacteria; phylum Bacteroidota; class Bacteroidia; order Chitinophagales; family Chitinophagaceae; genus UBA1952. The sequence goes on along the minus strand of CAWAID010000004.1, from coordinate 197,603 downwards.
AGCAGTGCTTCCGCTGCCTGCGGTAGCGGTATTGTAAACCGCCATGCCTTTTATTGTGGCAAAAGGCCCATTGGTGAGCGGCGACAGGCTGTTGGTAGCGCTGAGGGAGACGCGGGGCAGCAGCAGGCCTTTGCTCGTGCCGCTGGAGATTTCAAGAGCGGCATCGGCATTCGGAGCAGTATTGCTACCGATGTTGACCTGTGCGACGGCGGATGTGATGAAAAGCGAGGCTAAGGCGCCGAAGAGGAAGAAATGCTTTTTCATGAATGTGCGGATATATTTGCCTTTTTTGATTAATGGAGCCGGCATGATAAATACCGGAGTGAGCAAAAATATCCGCGCTGCCTTACAGGAAATGTGGTTTATTAAACAAGGGTTTGTTATTGACTATTAGCTTTATAATCATTGGTTGCAGGCCCGCATATTTGCTAAAACAAGCAGGGTATTAGCCAGCCCTTAAGAAAGGCTACTTATGCCAGCGCAAAGAATATTCTGGATGCCGTTGATTTTATCAAAACAAAAAGCCCTCGCATAGCGAGGGCTTTTTGTGGAAGTGGAGCCGGCGGGATTCGAACCCGCGTCCAAACAGGCGCATTGGAAGCTTTCTACATGCTTATTCCCGCATTGAGTTTCAGAAGCGGCCCCGGGCGGGACAAACGTAGCTGCCTCCTACATCACGATTGATTTGTTCGTGCTATCCTGCGTGATTACAGAATGGCCTTATCCACGATTGTTTTGAGTCGGCGGCGGCTGCAGCTCGTGGCTGGCTGCTTGCGGCGGCCCTAATGACTGCTAAATCACTGATTAGGCAGCCATGGCATACTGAGTATTGCCATTTATGGTTTGAACTTTCAGATTTACGTGCTAATGGTCCAACGCACGGCATGCTTACACCTGCCTTACTCACTGCTGTCAAAACCGGGCGGCCCCGTTTTATGTGCAATAGAAGGAAGATTTCCTTCAAAGAACTTACTACAAATTTACGCAAAAGCGTTGGGGATTACAGTAGCTATTATGGCACCGGACTATCTTTTCACAATGGCTTTTCTGCCCCTTTATCCCGTTCCGCCTGCCCGTATAGCCTATGCACCGGGCTTCGCCCTGCCCCTGCCTGAAGACCATCGCTTCCCGATGCTGAAGTATGAGCTTATACCGGAAGCACTCCTTTATGAAGGCATAGCTACCGAAGCCGATTTCTGGTGTCCGGAGGAGCTGGATGCGGAGGTAATCCTCCTGACGCACACCGAAGAATACTGGCATAAGATGAAGACGCTGACGCTGAGCGAGCGCGAGATGCGGGCCATCGGCTTTCCGCTGTCTGCGAAGCTTATAGAGCGTACACGACGCATTGCGCGTGGCACCATCGGCTGCGCACTCTGGGCTTTGGAGCACCAAGATATTGCGCTAAATACTGCCGGAGGCACGCACCATGCCTTTGCAGACCATGGCGAGGGCTTCTGCATCCTGAATGATTTTGCAGTTGCCGCCAATTACCTCCTGCACACCGGGAAGGTGCGACAAGTGCTGATTGTGGATCTGGATGTCCATCAGGGAAACGGAACGGCCAAGCTGTTTGAGCAAGAGCCGCGCGTCTTCACCTTTTCCATGCACGGACAGCATAATTATCCGTTCCGTAAGGAACAGAGCGATTTAGACATTGGTCTGGCAGATGGCACAGGTGGCTCGGAATACCTGCGCATCCTGAAAGAAACACTGCCGGGGCTGTTAGACACTATAAAGCCGGATATAGTGCTGTACCTCGCCGGCGTAGATGTGCTGGCTACCGATAAGTTCGGGAAGCTGGGCCTGAGCCTGGAAGATTGCGCGGCGCGGGATGCATTTGTCTTTGAGGAGTGCAGGAAACGTGGGTTGCCGGTTTCGGTGAGCATGGGCGGTGGCTATAGCCGGGAAATCCGGCACATTGTAGCAGCGCACACAGCCACCTTCAGAGCCGCTATTTCTTAAACCACGCCCGGAATATATCCAGCCCGTTCGCATAAAGCATCAATCCCAGCAGCAGCACGAGGCCTACCGTCGTTGCGCGCTCCATGACCTTCTCGCTCACTTTGCGGCCACTTATCAATTCATAGAGCAGGAAAATCACATATCCGCCATCCAAGCCTGGAATAGGCAGCAGGTTCATAAAGGCAAGCACAATGGAAATGAATGCTACGAGCATCAGGAAGTCGTGCCAAACAAACTCTGTCGGGAAGATTTTGGCGAAGGTGCCTATGCCGCCGAGGCTTTCGGACGCCTTTACCTCCTTAGAGGTAAAAATCATCTTGAACTGCGCGAAATAGTTCACAAACTGGCGCCAGGTGAACGTAAAGCCCTTGCCAATAGCCTGGACAGGATTGTAAGTGATGTGTTTCATGGGCAGGAAGCGGTCCTCGCCGTAGCGCAGAAAACCCAGTTTCCCATTCTTATCCACCGCGCCATCTAATACCGCAAGCTGCTGTCCGCGCATGACCGAGAGGCGAATAGGCTGGCCTTTCAGGGACTGCACACGCTGCCGGAAGTCGTCATAAAAGAAAACCGGCTGCCCGTTAAGGGCTACGATGCTGTCGTCCTTTTGGAGCTTCATTTTGCTGGCCTCACTGTTGGGCGACACTTCCGCCACCACAGTCGGCACACGCGGCGCAAATACCTCTTTATCGCCCTTTAATATCTTGCGGATGGTGCCGGCAGGTAGCTGGATGTTCACCGGCTGGCCGTCGCGGATCACCTGCATCGTCTTTGCCTCATTCAGGATGATATCCGTCATGATATGGTTAAAGCGGTCTACCGGCTTACCATCCACGCTCACAACCTGGTCGCCGGCGCGCAGGCCGAGGCTCGCACCGAGGCTGTCGGTCATGATCCCGTATTTCGCATTAGCCACAGGCAGGTATTCTTCCCCCCACACGCCAAACACCACCATATACACAAGCATTGCCGTAATGATGTTGACGATGATGCCGCCCAGCATAATCAGGAGCCGCTGCCAGGCCGGCTTTGAGCGATATTCCCATGGTTCTGGTGGCTTAGCAAGGGCGTCCTTGTCCATACTCTCGTCCACCATGCCGGCAATTTTGACATAACCGCCCAACGGAAACCAGCCAATGCCATATTGAGTTCCACCCTTTGTCCACTTAAGCAGGGAAAAATTGAGCAGACCCGAAAACGGAAAAAGGAAGTCAAAGAAGAGATAGAATTTCTCTACCCGCGTCTTGAACAGCTTGGCGAAGAAATAATGACCGAACTCGTGGAGCAATATGAGCGCCGAAAGCGCGAAGAATAGCTGCGCCCATTGGACGCCGGCAAGGAGCAGGAGAGGATGCAAGGAGTAGAAGCGTTGAGTCGTTGAAAAGTGGAGACGTTAAAGCGTCTGAATGGTGTGCAATTTCCGAATTATAGCCGGGAACGTCTCAACGCTTTAACGCTTTAACGTCTCAACGAAAACTCAATATGCCGAAAGCTGGCTTTTCTTCAAAAGCTCGCCCGCATATTCCCGCGCTTCAGCGTCGCTTTGGATTAGTGCATCCATATCCGGATTTTCCACAAGCGACACCTGACTGATTACCTGCTCTATGATATCGCTCATTTCCAGAAAGCCGACTTTATTCTGAAGGAAGGCGTGGACAACCACCTCATTGACAGCATTTAGCACGCAGGGTACGTTGCCGCCACGCATCATGGCATCCTTGGCCAGCTGCAGGTTACGGAAGGTCTTTACATCGGGTTCCTCAAAGCTTAGCTTTTCAAAATCCTTAAAGCGAAAGCGCTTAAATGCATTTGGCAGGCGGCGCGGCCAGCCCAAAGCGTACTGAATAGGCAGCTTCATATCCGGCAGGCCCAATTGGGCTTTCAGGGAGCCGTCCACAAACTGCACGAGGCTGTGAACGATGCTTTGCGGATGCACCACTACTTCTATCTGCTCGTTTTCCAGTCCAAACAGCCACTTCGCTTCTATCATCTCCAGGCCTTTGTTCATCAGCGTGGCGGAGTCAATCGTAATCTTCGCGCCCATTGTCCAGTTAGGGTGCTGGAGCGCGTGCGTAGCTTTTACATTGACCAGAAAATTCGGCTTGCGCCCAATGAACGGACCGCCAGAGGCTGTAAGGATAACTTTTTCAATAGAAGCCAGGTCCTCGCCAACGATGCATTGAAAAATGGCGCTGTGCTCGCTGTCTACCGGAATGATGCGTGCCTTTTTCTCAAAAGCCCGCTGCATCACCAGTTCCCCCGCTACTACCAGCGTTTCCTTATTGGCCAGTGCAATGGTCTTGCCGGCATCAATGGCCGCCAGCGTTGACGACAAGCCTGCAAAGCCGAGGTATGGCGCCGAGCACTACATCTACGCTATCCCAGGCTACCACTTCGCGTAGGGCTGCCTCGCCTGCAAATACTTTTATGGGAAGGTCTGCCAAAGCGCCTTTTACCTCCGCATACTTCGCCTCCTCCGTCACAACGACGGCATTCGGGTTGAACTGCCGGGCCTGCTGGATGAGCAGCGCCGTATTGCGATGCGCAGAAAGGACTTCTATCTCAAAAAAACCGGGATGGGCGGCTACCACCTCAAGGGCCTGCGTACCGATAGAGCCGGTAGCGCCGAGGATGGCGAGCCTTCTGACTTGTTGTTGCTGCACAGGCGTAAAGGTAGGCAAGGCGGCTGCGGCGGCCTATTTTTGGCTATTCATGTCCTTCCGAAAGGGATCTATATTATGCCTTGTCCTCGCATTGGAGCTGCCGGCGTTCACATTGCGGGCGCAAGGCAATGTTGCTATTGAGATCAATGCAATGGCTGGTAAAGTGCTGAAGCACAACGAAAAATTTCGTCCGCCAATACCCGATCTGAGCACCGCGCTGGACATTGCAATTCTAAAGCAAACCACCGGCACGCAAGACTGGGAACAGCGCCGCCACTATCCTGTCTGGGGCGTAGGTGCCAGCTATACGCGTTACGGAATCGACTCAATATATGGATCCGCATTTGGCATCTATCCATTCCTTCAGACCTATCTGATTCGTGGCAAACGGCTGGAATGGACTTTGCGCGGCGGCATGGGCATTGGCTATGTGACGCGGCACTACACCCGTGCGCCGGAATGGGATACGCTGAATAACGCTATCGGCAGCGCCGTGAACAATTTTACACTCATCACTACTGACCTGCGCTACCGCATTGACCGGCACTGGAGCATACAGGCGGGGCTGAACTTCAGCCATTTAAGCAATGGCGCCATGAAGCAACCCAATCTGGGTGTAAACATGTACGGCGGCCATATAGGAATACGATACTGGCCCGGCGGCGACCGGCCGGAACTAACTGACCGGGAGCGCCCACGTTTGCGCAACCGGGTACTGGCGCAGGCCCGCCTCGGCATCGCCTTTAATGAAAGCGGCACCACTGATGGGCCCATTTACAAGACCTATCTCGCTTCTGCTTACGTCAGCCGACGATATAAGAGTCGGAATAAGGTTTTTATCGGCCTGGACTATTCTTATCACGGCAATATCTACGCCTTCCAGCGCAATAATGAAATCAACGGCGGCACCGAGCGTGCCAATTCCTGGAAAAGCGCCGTCTTCCTGGGCCATGAATGGCTTTTCGGTCGTATGGGCCTGACTGCACAAATAGGCGTCTATCTAAAGGAAGCCGTCTTACGCACGGATCCGTATTATGAGAAACTGGGCTACAATTATTATATCATCCGCGCCGAACGCGGCCCACTGAAGGAACTTTGCCTGTCATTTCAGCTGAAGACCCACAAAGCGATTGCCGAGCTGGTAGAGTTTGGCCTCGGCGTTGGCTTTTAGCGTTGCGTATTCGGGGGTGGCTTATGGCCCGGGAATATTTGCGAGGTGTCGCTGACTCGTGCGGCAAGCTGCGGCTTTTTTGTACTCATCGCTTCCTCCTGGACTGGCTCGGTGCAGGGTATTCCGTCATGGCCTATGCCGGGACCAGGAGTATCCTTTTTGTTGCAGGCTGCCGTTAACAGCACCAGGGCGCAGAGACTGATGATTTGCATGTTCATAGCTGATGGTTTTTAAGGGTGTTTAAGGCGATGAATCCGTCCCCCCAAATGTGGCTTTGCGGCACAGCGGATCCCATCCCCTGCAGTGGGGGAAAAGGGACGTCTAAAAGGTGATTTTTTAGGGGGATGACTCCAAAAGACTATAAAGCCACGATGCCGCTGGTGGACTAATTTTGAAGCGGGTAAGGCCTAACCGCGCCCGTTTAGCAACCTTGGCAAAGACAAAAGAGAATAATCAATCCACCTTCCTTGCCAAAAGCGAGGTAAAAGCGCACGACCTGGAGCACAAGCGGAAGCTTGCCTTCAACATTCAGAAGTACGCCGATACGGTAGTGAAAGGCAAGCTGCAATTCAGCGACCTGGACCTCGCGCGGCGCAAGGCTAAGAATGTGAAGTGGAAAGCAATGGAAAATCTGGACCAGTATCTGGAGCAGTTTGAAAAGGCTTTCACAGCCCGCGGCGGAAAGGTGATTTGGGCGGAGAATGCACAGGAAGCCAATGAGGCTGTATTGGCTATCTGCCAGGAGAAGGGCGCAAAGCAGGTTGTAAAAAGCAAGAGCATGGTGACGGAAGAAATTCACCTAAACGCCTTTCTTGCAGAGCACAACATTGAAAGCGTAGAAACCGACCTTGGCGAATACATCCAGCAGTTAGATGGCGAAGCGCCCTACCACATCGTGACGCCGGCGATGCACAAGAGTAAAGAGGACGTCGCCCGCGTATTCCATGAAAAGCTGGGCACCGAACCAAACCTGACGCCGCCTGAAGCTAACGATGATAGCGCGCCAGAACCTGCGCGCCATGTACCAGTCGGCAGACATTGGTGTAACGGGCGGCAATTTTCTCATCGCCGATACCGGCGCGGTCTGCGTGACAGAAAATGAAGGCAATGGTCGATTGTCCACAGCTTTCCCAAAGACGCACATCGCCATTGTAGGCATTGAAAAAGTGCTGCCGACTATGGCCGATCTCGCGCTGTTCTGGCCCCTGCTGGCTACCTATGGTACGGGACAAAATGTGACGGTTTATAATACCATTTTCACCGGCCCGAAGCAGAAAGGAGAATTAGACGGGCCAGAGGAGATGTACGTAATTCTGTTAGACAATGGCCGAACTAATCTGTATCAGCGACCGGAAGTGCGCGAAGGACTGTATTGCATCCGCTGCGGCTCCTGCCTGAATGCTTGTCCGGTGTATAAAAATGTCGGCGGACATGCCTATGGCGCCACTTACAGCGGGCCGATTGGCTCCGTCATCTCACCGCACCTCGCATCGCTGAAGGAATACAAGCATCTAAGCTACGCATCATCGCTTTGCGGCGCCTGCACTACCGCTTGCCCGGTGAAGATTAATATCCACGAGATGCTTCTGGAAAACCGGCATTCGGCTGCCGAGGAGGGTCTCAATGGCAAGGCCGAGAACATAGCATGGAGCCTCTGGCGGCGTGGCATGCTGAGCCGCTCTATGATGAATATGGCTGGCTCCGGCATTAAGAATGTGATGCTGAAAAAGGTCTTTGGCGGAAGCTGGCTGGCCCGCCGCGCGGGGACGGAATTCGCACCAAAAACCTTTCAGCAGCTTTGGAAGGAGCATCAGAAAAATCCCTCCTAGGGACATGCAATGCATGTCGCTACATTGCGGCTGAATGAATGCTGCTACTCTTGAATTGCCAACTATCCATGTTTATGCGGGGAAAGACAGCCCACGCCTTCGCTATGTGCTGGACTGGCTGCTCGGAGAAAGACTCGGATTGAACTACCGGCTGACGCACGATAAGAAGGAAGCGGAATCTGCGCAGCATTGCATCGCTTACGGCTTCATAGAAGGCGCAGCCAGCATTCACGCTACCGGTCTGCTGTGGGAAACTGGCACCCGGCCACAGGCAGTTCAGACAGCGGAATGGGAAGGCCTGCACACACTGTTCTTTGATGAAGCAAGTCCCTGCGACATTCAGTTTGATCTGCTTGCCGGCATCTTCTACCTGTTGACGCGCTACGAAGAATATTTGTCCTTTACGCCCGACCGGCATAACCGTTATCCTGCACAGCAAAGCATTCTTTTTCCCGCCTTGGAGCGCCCAGTAGTGGATGAGTGGGTGGAAGCCTTCCGACAGTTTTTAGAGCAAGTGTGGAGCATCAGCATTCCGCAAAAAGCATTCTCCTTCCAGCCTTCCTACGATATAGACATTGCCTGGAGCTACCGGTTTAAGGGCTTCCGACGTACGCTTGGCGCAGTGTTTAAAGACATTGCTGGCGGAAGGCTAAGCCGCGTTGCAGAGCGTATGCGCGTATTGCGCGGCGCTGCAAAAGACCCTTTTGAGTCTTTTGTGTGGATGTTGGGACAGCACATGGACGACGACATTAGGCCGCTGTATTTTATTCTAGCTGCGGCAAAGTCATCGCCATTTGACAAGAACATTGCTCCGACACACCCACGTATGGCTTCGCTCATCAAAGCCCTGGACGGCTCCGGCCGGCTCGGCCTGCATCCTTCCTATTATTCCGATGTAGCGCCTGAAAAGCTCACAGCGGAGCAGCGCACGCTGGAGCGCATCACCGGCCATCCTGTTCATAACTCGCGCCAGCACTTCATCAAGCTGCGCCTTCCACAGACCTATCACACACTGATTGCGGCGGGTATTACAGATGACTGGAGCATGGGTTACAGCACCCATTTCGGATTTCGTGCGGGTACAAGTCACACATTTCTGTGGTATGATTTAGAGCGCGAAGGGGCTACGAACCTGCGTGTCCATCCCTTCTCCTTTATGGACAGCACTGCGCATTATGACCTTGGCCTTTCTGCAGAAGAAGCCTTTGCGCGGCTGCGGGCAATAACCGATAGCCTCTCCTCATGTGGCGGTTTTCTCGTGACCATTATGCACAACTATTCCCTCGGCACCGATGCCGCGTGGACAGGCTGGGCCACGGCGTATAAGCGTTTCTTAAATGATGTACGGGGCCTGAGTTAATCAGCGGCAGCCGACACCGCCACCTTACCTTCGCGCCGGATGAATTTGTCGGTTTTGTTGGACACTTACAGGGCTGATCCGCGGCTTAAAGAGCTGGCGGCTGCCCTCTCATTGCCCAGCCCTAAATTCAGGGCGCATTTATACGGATTATGCGGCTCTTCTATTTCTTTTGTTGCCACGGCAGCCTGGCAACTCTCAGAAGCCAATCATGTCTTTGTACTGAACGACAAAGAGGAGGCTGCCTACTTCCATAACGATATTGAGCACCTTACCGGCGCGCTGGATATTCATTACTTCCCCGATTCTTTTAAGCGCACCGGCAACTTCTCCGACCTCAACAGCAGCCACGTCATGCTGCGCACCGAGGCGCTTTCCAAATTCAATGGCGAGCGGGTGCGGAAGAAGGTGCTCGTCACCTATCCGGAAGCGCTCTTTGAGAAAGTCGTCAACCCGTCTTTGCTGTCGCGGAACATGATCCAGATTCGTACGGGCGAGATCTATTAAGCCGGAACCGCTGATGGCGCGCTTCGTAGAGTTGGGCTTCCGGCGGGAAGACTTTGTGTATGAGCCCGGCCAGTTTGCGATGCGGGGCGGCATTCTGGACATTTATTCCTTCGGCAATGAGCATCCGTACCGGATAGAATTGTTCGGCAATGAGGTGGACAGCATTCGGCTGTTCAACCCTGAAACCCAGCTCTCGGAACGAAAGCTTTTGAGCGTAAGTATCCTGCCGAATATTGAGACGAAGTTTGAAAGCGGTGAAAAGATTTCGCTCCTGGAATACCTGCCGGGGAATACCTGCTTCTGGTTTAAGGATTTTAATTTCTGCTTTGGCAAGATCGGCCAATTGGAAGGTGATTTGCCGGAGCAGCATTGAGCTAGGCGTTATGGATGAAGACCATGAGGAGCACATCCAGAAAGAACTGACAAAGGCGGACTTTGAGCGAAGTGAAAGCTGGAAAGCCGCAATCAGCAAGCGGCATCTGCTGGAATGGGAGGCCTCTTCGCTGCAAAAGCATTTTAATGAAGCTCCGATATCCATTCGTTTCAATACGGAAGAACAGCCTGCTTTTAACCGGCAATTTTGAGCTGCTCATTACCGACCTGAAGAAACGCTGCAGTGGCCAATGTACGCCCTACATCTTTGCGGAGCAGCCGAAGCAGTTGGAGCGTCTGCGCATCATCTTTGAAGATGTAAAGGCGGAGTGAATTTCGTCCCCATCCCCACCGCCATCTCCAAAGGATTTATTGACCACGACCACAATCTCGTCTGCTACACCGACCACCAGATTTTCCAGCGCTACCACAAGTATGCCGTCAAGCAGGCTTATTCCAAAGGCAAGGCCATTACCCTAAAAGCCCTGCGCGAACTGACAGCCCGGCGACTTTGTGACGCACATAGACCACGGCGTAGGCGTCTACTCGCGGCCTGCAGAAGATTGAGGTGAACGGCAACATGCAGGAAGCCGTACGCATCATCTACAAGGACAATGATGTGCTGTACGTCAACATCAACTCGCTGCACAAAATCTCCAAGTACACCGGCAAGGAAGGCTCGCCGCCGCGCGTGAACAAGCTGGGCTCTGATGCCTGGGAAAAGCTGAAGGCAAAGACAAAGAAGCAGGTCAAGGACATTGCCGCTGACCTCATCAAGCTTTACGCTAAGCGGAAGGCCAGCAAGGGCTTTGCCCACACACCGGATACCTATCTGCAGACGGAACTAGAAGCTTCTTTCTTCTACGAAGACACACCCGACCAAGCCAAAGCGACCGCCGATGTAAAGCGCGATATGGAAGCCGAAAATCCGATGGACAGGCTCGTGTGCGGCGATGTAGGCTTCGGCAAAACAGAAGTGGCTATTCGTGCGGCGTTCAAGACGCGTGGTGGATGGCAAGCAGGCCGCCATCCTCGTACCCACGACCATTCTGGCCTACCAGCACTACCAGACATTTTCGGAACGGCTTAAGGATTTCCCTTGCACCGTGGATTACATCAACCGCTTTAAGAGCGCGAAGGAAAAAAAGGAGACTTTGCAGAAGCTGGAGGAAGGGAAGATGGACATCATCATCGGCACGCATGGCCTTCTTGGCAAGGACGTGAAGTTTAAAGACCTCGGCCTGCTGGTGATAGATGAGGAGCAGAAATTCGGCGTAGCCGCAAAGGAAAAGCTGCGTGAGCGCAAGGCTTCTGTAGATACGCTCACGCTCACCGCCACGCCCATTCCGCGCACCCTGCAGTTCTCGCTCATGAGCGCGCGCGACCTCTGCATCATCAACACGCCGCCGCCCAACCGTCAGCCGGTGCATACGGAAGTGATGGTCTTTGACGAGATCGCCATACGCGACGCGCATCTATTACGAGACGGAACGCGGCGGACAGGTATACTTCGTGCACAACCGCGTACAAAGCCTGCCCGATATGATGGGCAAGCTCCGGGAGCTCTGCCCTGACCTGCGCTTTGTGATGGCGCACGGGCAGATGGAAGGCCACAAGCTGGAGCAGGCACTCGCCGACTTTATCAGCCTACAAGTACGACGTGCTCTGCTGCACCAATATCGTGGAGAGTGGCGTGGATATTTCCAATGCCAACACCATCATCATCAATAACGCGCACCAACTATGGCCTCTCCGACCTGCACCAGTTGCGCGGACGTGTAGGCCGCTCCAATAAGAAGGCATTCTGCTATCTGATTGCGCCGCCGTATATCACGCTGCCGGATGACTCGCGCAAGCGACTGCAGACTTTGGAGCAGTTCAATGAGCTAGGCTCCGGCTTCCAGATTGCCATGCGCGACCTGGACATCCGCGGAGCGGGCAATCTGCTAGGCGGCGAGCAGAGCGGCTTTATCACCGACATGGGCTTTGAGATGTACCAGAAAATTCTTGCCGAAGCGATGCATGAGCTCAAGACGACCGACTTCAAAGACGTCTTTGCGGCAGACCTAGACCGCCAGAAAGACTTCGTTACCGATTGCACCATTGACACCGACCTGGAACTGCTCATCCCAGACTCTTATGTAGAGAATATCACGGAGCGCCTTTCGCTTTATCAGCAGTTGGACGAGCTTGAGCGCGCCGAAGATGTGGCTGTGTTTAAGGAGATGCTCGTAGACCGGTTCGGGCCGCTGCCGGAGCCGGTGGAAAATCTCTTTACTGCGCTGCGCTGCCGCCATGTGGCGAAGGAGCTGGGCTTTGAAAAGCTTATTCTCAAGAACAGCCAGCTGCGGCTTTACTTCATCTCCAATCCCGACTCGCCCTACTTTGAGAGCGACACGTTTAAAGGCATCATGCAGCACATCCAGACGGCGGCTACGCACAAAGCGCGCCTGAAGCAGGTGGGGAAGAATTTTATGCTGCTGGCGGAAGGATTTGGGGGGATGGGTGAAGTGTTGTGGTTTTTGGAGGGGATGGTGCAGAAGTGATTATTAGAAGCATTGACCAAAGTATTCCGTTCGCTGGACATATGCCAAAGCGCAGACAAGAGTTAGGGCATTCGTCCTGCTATTCTACAGCCAGCTACTTTCAACGACTAAACATGAAACGAGTTGGCATGCCCCTGCGACTTGCCACCGTCATCCGAAATTGTTTCGGTAGTTATCAGGCGTAAGCCACTGTACGAGTGAGCGCTTTGCGGTCTTTTTGACCCAAACAATTGCAACCATGGGGCCTGTACAAGGAGTATTCCTAACAGGCACGGTGTTTATACCTCCAAGAGCCAACCCTATTTTTTACTAAACAAAACCTACACTATGGATCAATCAAACCAAACTGGCAGCACATCATCTGGCAACCGCATGCTCACTGGCATGTTTCGCGACCGAGATTCAGCAGAACGCGCCTATGGCTCACTCACGTCCCGGGGTTATACTCACGACGACGTTGACCTGGTAATGAGCGACGATGCCCGCAAACGCCACTTCGGCGAAAACACAGCAGACACAGAGCTCGGCAACAAAGCTATGGAAGGTGCGGGCACAGGATCAGCTATCGGCGGCACGCTCGGAGCCATTGCAGGCGCTATTGCAGCCATTGGTACTACGCTGGTTATTCCGGGCCTTGGCTTAGTAGTAGCAGGCCCTATCGCGGCGGCATTAGCCGGCGCAGGCGCAGGTGGTCTTACCGGAGGCCTTATTGGCGGCCTTGTAGGTCATGGCATGCCTGAAGATCGCGCTAAGCGCTATGAGGAAGGCATTAAGAACGGCCATATCATGATGGGTGTGCGCCCGCGAAACGAGGACGATGCTACCTATTTTCAGAACGAGTGGCGTAATACTGCTAAGGGTGAAGCCGTAGATTATTAATCAGCTTAGCTTTTATTTAAAAAAACCCGGGGCAAATGCTTCGGGTTTTTTATTGCAATCTTTCCTGAAAGGCAAGCCCGAAAGTCACACGGCAGGCGAGGCAAACGCCAATGTATGCCGCCTGGTGGAATGGTAGACAAGCAAACCGGCCAGCCAAAGTATATCAATGAAGTAAAGTGTGGCAATGACACGCGGCTCAAATAGCCATCCTTTGTAATTGCTCAACTGCAGGTGATGTACTACGACCTCCAGATTCAGAAAGTACACAAGCGAAAAAAGCAGGTATGCCAGGTAAGCCCACCACCGCCGCGCGTAAAAGGCGTAAGCAGTGAGAAAGATTATTGCCGTATGCGAGTAACGTTCGTGCATCTCGGTATTACAATAAAAGAAGAGTATGCACACCAGCGCCGCGGAAATCCAAATAAGCTCGCGCTTCAGCGCGCGTCGCTCACGCAAGGGGCGCAAAAGATTTCGGATGACATGTATTATCAGCGGCAGCATGGCCAGCAGCGAGCTAAGGCCGAATATCAACAGGCCGATTTGCCGGTAGTTCAGCCCATGCCATATCACCCAATCATCGCGCTGCAGATTTGGCACATCCCAGAGTATCCAGTATGCATTGTAAGCGGAAAGCGAAAGAATGGGAAAGCCGCCTACCGAATTGAAAATCACGCGCTTCACAGCGCCCAGTCCCCCATCTCCAAAGGCAAAAGGTGTAAGCACCAGCACCGCTGTAGTTATTGCCGCCAGCAATGCGCCACCCAGTTGCCCAATGGCTCGTTTTGTATCCATACGAATAATCGCATCAACCGTAACGAGGCACCAGACCGGCAACAGGATAATTGCTTGCAGCTTCATGGCGAGTGCCAGTACAATCAACATTGCCCCGGGCACTACGCGCCCTTTTGCGGAAAAATACATTGCACCGAAGCCTAATGCCGCCCAGATAGCATCCACCTGGCCGAAGATCAGTGTGTTATAGCTGTAGCCAAGGTTGCCTAACGACAGCACCAATACCGCCAACAGGCTCAGCCGGCGGTCAATCCATCGGTACACCATATACAAGCCGGCAAAGTCAAACGCCAGGGTAAAGGCATGCAGATAGGGCAGCCGCAGCGCAATAGTTGCCGGATCACTGCCACATAGCTTTACAAACAGCCACAGGATGTATTGATAAAACGGTAGGTAATCGGTTCCTGATCCATAAGTGTTTGCCAGCCCATGCGCCTGAATATACTGGCACCAGTTCAGAAAGAAATTATCATCCCAGCCCTGGCCCGTAAATCCCCTTTGGAAGACAAGCAGCACAAACAGCGCTATAACAGACAGTAGCTCCGTCTGCCGTTTCTGCGCAGTCATGGGGTCGTGCTCTTGTCGGTTCATGCTAGGATGGCAACTGTAATAGGGCAGCCTGGATGCCCGGCAGGTTAAAAACTAATGCCGCAAATATCCGTAAGGACTTATCTATCCACGACACCAAGTTTTTACTGGGAAGTATACAACGCTCAAGCGCCACTTGCTACCTGAAAGAACGGACTGCCGACTAACAAAAAATCAAAAGGCTGAAGGCGCGTGCCTTCAGCCTTTTTGTTGTACTCCTCATTATTCCATCATCGTATCAACGTCACATCACCCTTATATTCTACCCTGTTTCCTTCCTTGCTGCCGCAGTCAAACTTGACATCGTAGAAGTAAACACCCATGTCTACAGGGCGGCCGTGGAAGGTGCCATCCCAACCAACATCCGGCTGGTAAGAGACGAACACGCGCTCGCCGTAGCGGTTGTAGATAGAGAAGACGAGGTTCTTCACATCCCCTTTCCAGCGCAGACGGTAGATATCATTACGGCCATCGCCATTCGGCGTGAAGGCATCTGGCAGGAATGGCTTACAGCAGTTATCGTAACCCACAACCGCCAATGCGGAGTCGGCACAGAGGTGGGCATCTACTACAGTTACCCAATAAGCTCCATTAGGCACGGCACTTACAACATCCGTATTCTGGCCGCTGCTCCAGGTGTACGTGTAAGGCGCGGTACCGCCATTCACATTTACAGCAATGGCGCCATTATCATCTGCGCCTTCGCAGTCATTGGGCGTTGTATTAGCCTGTACAATGAGCGGCTCCGGCTCGTCCAGGAACAGGGTGGTATCCTTGCGGCAGCCCTTTGCATCGGTAATCTGGAAGCTATAGGTCCCACGGCGCAGCGTGTCAAACACGCCGGTGTTATTGGTCATATCCGGCTTCACCACATGGTAGCTGAGTGGCGTAACGCCGCCGCTCACATTGAGGTCTATTATACCGTTGGAGAGGCCGTAGCACGACGGCGACGTCAGCTCAGGCTGGCCCAGCACAATATGCGGATAGCCCGTCAGCGTGACGCTGGTATCCAGGGCGCAGCTATTGGAATCTTTCACGTGGAAGACGTAGCTGCCCTCGCCGAGGCCGGTATAGAGCGTAACGGGCTTGTAGGTACCCGCGTCCATGGCATATAGGTAAGATGGCGTGCCACCAAACGCAGCAATGGTAATGGAACCATCCAGCTTGCCCTCGCACGTGGGCTGCACAATGCCTGGCATTGTAAAGTGAAGCTGTGACGGCTGCTTAAAGAAGAGCACCGTGTCTTTGACGCATCCATTCGCATCCTGAATGTGAATGGTATGGTTACCTGCAGTAATACCTGTCACCGGTATGAGGCTGGTGTACGGCTGGCCGTCAAATGCATACTGGTAAGGTGGGGTACCGCCGGAACCATATACGCGGGTGGTGCCGGAGTTATCGCCAAAGCAAAGCAGGTCCGTCTTGAAAATGGAGTCAATGACAACCTTGCTTGGCTCACCTACCTGAACAGCCCAGGACTGTATACATCCATTGGCATCTTTTACATACAGCGTATAGTTGCCGGCTTTAATACCCGTAAAGGTGCCGGTGTTATTATACGGGCCTGCATTTGCCTGCGCATATGTGTATCCAGGAGTACCGCCTGTGGCCGACATCTGGATAATGCCATCAGAGCCACCATTGCACTTAGGCTGCGTCACCACTGCACTTGGTAGGATGTAAGTGGGTTGTGTAAGCGTAACTGGTGTGTCAAGGATACATCCGTTAGCATCCTTAACATGCAGGACATAGGTGGCCGCGCTGAGTCCCGTTATTGGGTTGGTTGTAGAATACGGACTATTGCTGCTGCCCAGCGAGGTAGCGAAGGTGTAAGTCGGATCGCCGCCGAATGGCGTAACCGCGACTGAACCATTGGCGCTTCCGTTGCAGGTAAGGTTGGTAACTGTATAGTTGGCATGTACAAATACCGAGTCCTGCACCGTAATCGTCGTATCGTGGATACAGCCGTTGGCGTCCTTTACGTGGAACACATGCGTGCCGGATGGCAGGCCGGTAATAGTGCTGGAGGCCTGGTAAGCGCCCGTATTCACGGCATAGGTATAGCCGGGCGTTCCGCCGAAGGGATACAGCGTCACTGCACCATTCACCAATGGTGTACAGCGTGGACGCTTCACAAAGGCATTGGTGAAGATTGGGGTCGGCTGGGAGATAGTAATAGTGCTGTCCACGATACAGCCGTTAGCATCTTTCAGATGCAGTACGTGCGTACCTGCGCCCACACTCGTGAAAGTACCTGAAGTACCAAAAGCACTGAGATCCACGGCAAAGCTGTAAGGCGTAGTGCCACCCGTACCGGTAATGATAATGGATCCGGTATTGGTGCCATTACAAGGCGGTGCTGTAGCTGTATAGCCCATCAATAATACAGGAGGTTGTGTAATGTTGATGGTTGTGTCCTTAACACAGCCGTTTGCATCCTTCAAGTGGATGTCGTGCGTACCCGCAGCCAGGCCAGTCAGCACATTTGAAGAACCGAATGGGTTGCTGTCCGAAGCATATTGATAAGACAATGTTCCGCCTGTGGCTGTTACAGTTACCTGACCGGTATTGCCGCCATTACACAGCACATTCTGGATAGCCAGCGTGAAGCTGAGCTTTGCCGGCTGCGTAAAGTTGATAATGCTGTCCTTGATACAGCCATTAGCGTCTTTCACATGCAGCGTGTCAGTAGCAGCACCCAGTCCGTTAAAGGTGCCGGAGCTTCCATAAGCGCCGCCATTCAAGGCATAAGTATAAGTTGTAATGCCGCCAGAACCGGTAATGGTAAGCGAACCGTTCTTGTCGCCGTTACAGAGAGGCGGCGTGGCCGTATATGTCAGTGTCAGCTTTGTAGGCTGCGCAATGGTGAAGGTCGTATCCTTTATACAGCCGTTCGCATCCTTTAAGTGAACCGTGTGCGTGCCCGCCAGGAATCCCGTCAGCACATTAGAGCTGCCAAAGGCCTTCGCATCATACGTATAGCTGTACGCGGTTGTGCCGCCCGAAGCCGTCACCGTCACAGTCGCAGAGTCTCCATTACACAGAATGGGGGTAATGCTAAGTGTCAAAGCAAGCGGCGCCGGTTGTGTAATAGTGATATTGCTGTCTTTCACGCAACCGTTTGCATCCTTGACGTGCAATGTATAGGTGCCTGCCGAAAGGCTGCTGAAGATGCCGGAAGATGCATATCCGCTGCTGCCAAGCGCGTACTGATAACCCGGCGTGCCGCCGGTACCGCTTACGCTGATGGCGCCATTCGCATCATTGTTACAAAGCGGCGTCGTAATTGTGTACGTCAGTGATAGCGCCGTTGGCTGCGTGATGTTGATATTAGAATCCTTGATACAGCCGTTAGCATCTTTCAGGTGTACGGTATGGGCTCCTGCTGCCAGACCTGACAACACATTGGAAGTGGTGTAAGTGCCCGCATCTACCGCATAGGTATATGGCGTTATACCTCCGGACGCCGTAACGGTTATGGTTCCGCTGTTGCCGCCATTGCACAGCACATTTGTAACTACGAGGGACAATGCCAGGGCCGTTGGCTGGCCAAGGATGACGATGCTGTCTTTGGTACATCCATTGGCATCCTTAATATGCAGCGTATCCACGCCCGCGCTCAGCCCGTTGAAAACCCCGGAGCTGCCAAAGATGCCGCTATTGATGGCATAAGTATAAGGAGTTGTACCTCCGATGCCGGAGATTGTAATAGATCCATTAGACCCGCCATTACATAATGGCTGCGTGGCCGTGAAGGCGAGGTTCAGCTTTGTAGGCTGGGTAATATTGAAGGTCGTATCCTTCAAACAGCTATTGGCGTCCTTTACATGTACCGTATAGGTCCCGGCAGAAAGTCCGCTAAAGGTGCTGGCTGTTCCAAAAGCGCCCGTACCTAACGCATATTGATAAGGCGATGTACCACCCGTACCGGCAGCTGTAACAGAACCCGTGCTGTTACCATTGCACAACACATTCGTTACCACCAGGCTTACGCCGAGCACAGCGGGCTGACCTAAGGTAATGATACTGTCGCGGGTACAGCCATTAGCATCCTTCAGATGCAGCGTATAAGTACCTGCGCTCAGGGCTGTATAAACAGGGGAAGTGCTAAAAGAAGAAGAATTAAGCGCATATTGATAAGTTGGTGTGCCGCCGGAAGCCGAAATGGAGATAGTACCATTGGCATCACCGTTACAAAGCGGCTGCGTCAGGGTATATCCAATCAACAGTTTGGCAGGCTCAGTAATGGTAATGTTTGTATCCTTAATACAGCTGTTTGCATCCTTCAGGTGAACGGTATGGATGCCGGCTACCAAGCCTGTAAGTACATTGGATGATCCATAAGTCCCAAGGTCGTATCCATAAGTATAAGGTGATACACCGCCGGCGCCATTCACAGTTACGGTGCCGGTGGCACCACCGTTACATAGTACATCAGTTTTTGAAGCGGTAAGGGTCAGCTGGGCTGGCTGGCCAAGAGTAATGATGCTGTCCTTTGTACAATTATTGAAGTCTATGATGTGCAGCGTATCCACTCCGGCAGTTAAGCCCGTGAAGGTGCCCGAGTTGCTGAATGCACCGCCATTGAGGGCATAACGGTAAGGCGTAGTCCCTCCGATGCCAATGATTGTAATAGCGCCATTGGCCGAACCAAAGCACAGTGGCTAAGTTGCTGTATAAGTCAGGTTTAGCTTAGACGGCTGGGTAATGTTGAAGGTGGAATCCTTCAAACAGCCATTGGCGTCTTTCAGGTGCAATGTGTGTGATCCGGCACTCAGACCCGTAAAGGAAGTGGCTGAGCCGAAAGCACCTGCATCCAGTGCATATTGATATGCCGGGGTGCCGCCGCCTGCAGTCACGCTCACCGCGCCGGTAGTCCCGCCATTGCACAGCACATTAGATACATTGAGTGTCATAGCAAGCGCTGCGGGCTGGCTGAGGGTGATGTTGCTGTCTACCGTACAGCCGTTCGCATCTTTAATGTGCAGCACGTAGATGCCTGCTGCGAGGCCGTTGTACACCGTGGTGCTGCCGAAGGCTCCGGAGCCAAGGGCATATTGATAGGCCGGGGTACCGCCGCTGGCGGAAATGGTGATAGAGCCATTCGCGTCAGCAAAGCAAAGTGGCTTTACCAGTGTATAGCCAATCAGGAGCTTCGTAGGTTCGGTGATGGTGATGTTTGTATCCTTGAGGCAACCATTCGCGTCTTTCAGGTGAATGGTATGAACGCCAGCCGCCAGGCCCGTAAGCACATTGGAGCTGCCAAAGGCATTCAGGTCAAAGGCGTAAGTGTAAGGAGACACACCGCCATTGGCAGTTACCGTTACGGTACCGCTGGTACCACCGTTGCATAGCACGTCAGCTTTGGTAGCAGTAAGTGCCAGACCTGTGGGCTGACTCAGCGTAATGATGCTGTCCTTGGCACAGCCGTTGGCATCTTTGATATGTAGTGTATCGACACCCGCGCTCAGCCCGGTGAAGGTGCCGGAGCTACCGAAAGCGCCGCCGTTCAAAGCAAAAGAATAAGGCGTGGTGCCGCCAATGCCGGTAATGGTGATAGCTCCATTGGCAGCCCCGAAGCACAGTGGCTGTGTTACTGTATAAGTCAGGTTCAGCTTGGCAGGCTGCGAAATGTTGATGGTGCTATCCTTGGTACAGCCATTGGCGTCTTTCAGGTGCACTGTGTGCGATCCGGCGCTCAGACCGCTAAGGGTTGCGGAAGCGCTGAATGCGCCGGCATCAATTGCATAAGTGTATGCCGGTGTGCCGCCGGAGGCCGTCATCGTTACGGAAGCACTGCTACCGCCATTGCACAACACATTGGAGATGCTCAGTGACATCGCCAGCGCGGCGGGCTGCCCGAGGGTAATGGTGCTGTCCTTTGTACAGTTGTTGGCATCTTTAATATGCAGAACATAAGTACCGGCCGACAGGCTGCTGTAATTCGTAGTTCCGCTGAATGCGAAGGAGCCGATGGAGTATTGATAAGGCGTTGTACCGCCGGAAGCCGAGATAGTAATGCTGCCATTGGCGTCGTTAAAGCAAAGCGGCTGCACGGCAGTATAGCCCATTATCAGCTTTGTAGGCTCTGTAATGGTAATGTTCGTGTCTTTGATACAGCCATTGGCGTCTTTTGTATGAATGGTATGGATGCCAGCGTTCAGGCCTGTGAGCACATTGCTGCCGTTGTAAGCATTCGCATCAAAAGCATAAGTATATCCTGGCGTACCGCCGCTGGCAGTAACAGTTACCGTAGCGCTGGTGCCGCCATTGCACAATACATTCGTAGCTACTGCGGTAACTGCAAGCGGTGTTGGCTGCGTAATAGTCAGCACCGTATCAGAGATACAGCCGTTGGCATCCTTTACGTGAAAAGTATAAGTACCTGCTGTCAGACCCGTGAATGAGCCCGAACTGCCATAGGCACCGCTGCCAACAGCATAAGTATAGCCTGGTGTGCCGCCTGTGGCTCCGATTGTAGCCGCGCCGGTGCTGGCGCTGTTACAAAGTATGTTGGTCACGCTTGCCGACGGCTTCAAAAGCGTTGGCTGCGTGATGGTGAGTGTCGTATCCTTAATACAGCCGTTGGCATCTTTGATATGCAGCACATAGGTCGCGTTGGTCAATCCGGTGAAGCTGCCGCTCGTGCCGTAGGTCCCGGTACCAAGGGCGTAATTGTAAGGCGATTGGCCGCCGTTTCCAGTTACGGTTATGCTGCCATTGTTCAGGTTATAGCACTGGACATTGGTCACCGTTACATTCCCTGAAGATAGTCAGCGAGTCCGTAATAGTGATGGTGGTGTCCGCAATACAACCGTGACTATCTTTTACGTGAAAGGTATAGGTCCCTGCTACCAGCGGGGTAAAAATGTTGGAAGCGCCGTAGCTGCTGCTGCCTTGTGCGTAAGTATATCCGGCAGTACCGCCGCTCGCACCCAGCGTTACCTTACCATCACCCAGGGTAGTGCAGGTGCTGCTGCGCACTGCGGCAGAAGGCGTAAGGCGTCCAGGTGCGGCCAGATTAATTGTGCTGTCTTTGATGCAGCCATTTGCGTCCTTTGCGTGAAGTGTGTGCGTGCCGCCCAGGAGGCCGGTAAAAGTGCCGGAGGTCTGATAGGCCAACGCATCAACTGCATAAGTATAGCCCGGCGTGCCGCCCGATGCGCTTAGCGTCACGGAGCCGTCTGCCGTGTTGGAACAGTTAGGGCTGATGAAGGTCCAGCCAATGACAATCGGGCTAGGCTGCGTGACAGTAGCCGTGCTGTCTTTAATGCATCCGTTGGCATCCAATACATGCAGCGTATAGGTGCCCGCTGCCAATCCGCTGAACGAAGAAGCGCTGCTGTATGCTCCTGCACCCAGGGCATAATTATAGCCCGGCGTACCGCCTGATGCCGCAATAGTGATGGTGCCATTCGCGCCGCCGTTACAGGAAACATTGGCCGTAACCGTGGGCACGTTCACCACCTTCGTAGGCTCGCCAATAGTGACTGTCGTATCAAAATAACACTGCGCTGTATCGCGCACATGCACGGCATAAGTGCCGGGCGCAAGACCGGTAAAGACATTGCTTGTGCCATAAGTGCCGGTATTCACCGCATAGGTATATGGCGGATATGCGCCGCTGGCATTCACCGTAATGATTCCGTTGGTGCTGCCAAAGCAAAGGGCATTTGTGACCGGTATCGCAGCAGCAATCTTCACAGAATCCGGCAGCGTAACGATTGTGTCTTTCACACAGCCCGCGCCGTTTTTGATATGAACGGTATATGACCCGGAGTACAGACCGGTAAACAGTCCGGAGCTGCTGTAAGTGCCGGAACCGATGGCATAAGTAAAGGGCCCGGCGGTATTGTAGCCGGAGATGCTGATGGAGCCGTTAGGAAAGTTATTACAAGGCGGCCTGGAGAAGGCAACAGTTGCATAGGTTTGAGCCGTGTCTATTAATGTAACTGTGGTATCCAGCGAACAGCTCGCGGCGTCTTTAATATGCAGAACGTAAGTACCTGCGCTGAGGCCAGTGAAGGTATTGGCAGTGGTAAAGGTGCCGGACCCAATGGCGTAAGTGTAGGGTGTAACGCCATTAATACCATTTGCCGTGATGCTGCCGGTACTGCCGCCATAGCATACAGGACTCACAAAGCTGACCGTGGCGCTCAGGTTGGTAGGTGATACAATCGTGATCGTCGTATCGTAAGTACACCCGATGGCACTGACGGTATGAATGGTGTAATTGCCTGGCGAAAGACTATCGGTCTGTGATGTGGTGATGCCCGTAAACGTATGTGTTGTGCTGGCATTGGACACCGTAATGTTATAAGGTGCTGTGCCTGCATAGGGTGTCATGATATAGCGGCCTTTCGCTATACAGGTTGCGGCGCTGGTGAGTGCATAACCCGGGTTGGGATCCCCATATACATTAATCGTGTATGCCTGCGTCTGCTTGCTCGAGAGAGAGCAGCCATCATCCGTAAACGTGACAAAGAAGTTGTAAGTGCCTGGCGGAACACCGGCGAGGTTCCAGGTGAAAGTGCCTACGGGGAAATAGCCGTTATTATTAAAAATACTGAAGGTGGCGCCAGTTGGCAGGCCGGTTGCCTGCATGTTGATCTTGTCGCCGTCAGCATCGGTTGGATTGATGTTGAAGCTGATAATGCCAGCTGTCTTACAGGCACTTATAGTAGTTGCCGTAGAAGCGCCCACATTGGTACTGGTATTGGAAATGCCGGCCCCGGGCGGATTATTGCTGCAGGTGTTGAGCACCACGAAGGTCATCTCCCGCATGGAAGTACCTACCAGAACGCCATTTTTATATTCATTTACCTGACTTACTACTAATGCAAGCTGGGCAGTATTTGGTGTAAAGTTGACCTGACCATTTGTTGATGAGGCAGAAAACGCACTGGTGGATAATGGCAGCGTAGCAGTATAAGGGCTTACATATGTTACGGTTCCGGAAGTACCATTCAAGCCTGGCACAAGCGAAAAGCTCAGCGAGTCGCCATTGGGGTCTACCGCGCCAGGGTTATAAGCTGCCGGCTTATTGATACAGAAAAAGGGCGTAGGTATTGTTGTGTAATTGACCGAGGAATTCTGCGTAACAACGTTATTCAGGCGTGCTTCGAGCGCCGTTACCGACCCGGTATTGATGTTGGATATGCTGTTGCTGCGCCCCGCTACGCTGCCGGACGGCGTATTGGGCAGGTTTCCGCTGAAGCGAAACCGCCAATTGGTAGAGGTGCTACCCAAGGTATAGGTACCTTGATAAATGTAACGCTTTACGCCCTTAATAGTAGATAAGGGGTTGGAGCAGTTGGTATTAGAGGCCTGCGACGGACAAACCGGCGTTACCTCAAAGCCTGTCCCCTGCTGCGTCAGGCTGATGGTTGTCTGAAAGGTCGTATTCTTATAAATATCAATTTCCGGCGATGCACCATTGAGTGTTGAGAATGCAGAACCGCCGCAATCGCCATAAATGGTGAGCGTAACTGTATAGGTAGTGCCACTTACCCAGGTATAATATAGATCCGCCCCATATAAGTGAGACGCCTCCGCCCGGCGGCCAAAAAGCAGCAGGGGCAACAGCAGGACGGTAAAAAGTAATCGGTTGCGTAGCGTGTGCGTCATAGACAGAAATACTAAAAGAACAACAGGCAGTCTGCGGGATTAAAGCTTATTGCAGGACGAGATCCCGCGTTCGCGCTCTATAAGACAGATAAAATTGGCCTTGCGTTAGCAAAACGGGGCTATTATGCCATATACTGCGGCGAATGGCAAAGCTAACCTTTAGCATGTAGACTTATATGTCAATAGTTCGTAGACATTGACCGTTTTACCGCATAAGTATTTAGCTGGTACAGGCGCCATCCAATTCATTCCGCCAGCGAAGCAGCTTTTACAGCCCACTCGCTTAATTGCATGAAAAACATCAGCTGATAAAAACATAGACTCCTTCAGCATACATCATTATAAAGTCCATAATCAGTTGTTGCGTGCCCGTGTCACCCCAACATTCCCTAATTTGCTACAAATGAAGCAAGTCCTCTACTTATCCGTTTTTCTTATAGCCCTCGCTACACGCCTCTGCGCGCAGGAGGCAAGCAGCCCGCTCCTCTCCCCCGCCACCCGCCTGTTTCTGACTCATGGACCGGAACCGCTGCCCGAAGGTTATGTCTATAAGACCGGCCCCGGCGGTGAGCGTCTGATGAGCGCCCTGGTGCAGGTGGTCAATGCGGGCGCTGCAGAGCGTTCCCTCAATGCCATTGGCGCCACAATCGGTACGCAGGCTGGGGCAGTGTGGACGCTTCAGGTGCCCGTAATAGCGGTGCCCGCGCTGGCAAAAGCCGCTGGTATCCGCTATGTGCAGTTGGATGAGCCGCTGGCCGCGCCGCGACTTTCATCGGCTCGAAGGGCTACACGGGTGGACAGCGTGCACGGCGGCTATGACCTGCCCATGGCCTACAGCGGCAAAGGCGTCATCGTCGGCATTATAGACTTCGGCTTTGACTATGGCAATCCGCTTTTTTACGACACCCTAGGCGCGAAATACCGCGTCAGAAAAGTGTGGGAGCTGGGCGGCAGCGGTGCGCCGCCGGCGCCCTATACCTACGGCCGCGAGCTGGGTGATACAACCAGTATTCAAGGCGCCACCACAGACAATGCAAAACAAACCCACGGTACCGCGGTGGCCGGCATGGCCATAGGCTCCGGCTGGGGCAGCACAAATAACCGTATATGGCGCGGCATGGCCTATGATGCTGAGGCGGTGCTTGTAGGGGTGCGCCGGGATTCCATCGCGGGCCAATGGCGGCAGAGCGGCTTTGCAGATTTTATTGATGGCGTTAATTATATCTTCAAATATGCCCAGAGCGTGGGCAAGCCCGCAGTAGTCAATATCTCCTGGGGCTCCCAGAGCGGCCCGCATGATGGCACTACCCTTTTTAACCAGGCCTGCGATGCGCTGAGCGGAGCAGGAAAGATCATTGTGATGAGCGCAGGCAATGAAGGCACCGAGCACATTCACATGGGTAAGACATTTACAGCTGTGGACAGCCAGTTGGCCACATTTCTCACTTTCTCTCCGAAGAAGTACCAGCGCACCTGGGTGGATGCCTGGGGTGATACCGGCAAGACCTGGTGCGCGGAGGCGACGCTTTACCGGAACGGCGCTCCAAGCTCTGCCACTATCTCGTATTGCCTGGACAATGGCGCTCACCCTTCTTCCATCAGTGGTACCGGCGGGGCACTGTGTACGCTCAATTTTATCAATTCAACCGCTGAGTTCAATGGTAAGCCCCGCATGACTATTGAGGTGTTGAATAAAACCACCGATACGCTACGCATTGCCTTCCGCGCCAAAAGCGGTAAGCTGAATGTCTGGAACGAGTATTACTACTACGGCTATGATTCCGGCTACCAAAGCTCCTTCGCTAAGCTCGGTTACCCTGATGCAACCGAGGGCGACTCCATGATGTGCACCTCAGACATGGGTGCTGCGCAAAGTGTGCTCCTGGTAGGTGCAAGCGTTACGCGCAATGCGTGGACGGACATCAACAACAATATGTGGAGCTACAACAGCAGCTACGCGCCGCTCAATGGTCTGGCCGCCTTCTCCAGTCGTGGCCCCATGGCTGACGGCCGCATCAAGCCGGACATCTGCGCCCCCGGCCTGACGATCACTTCCACCATGTCTTCTTATGATACAGCCTATACACCCACGGGCCAAAGCAGCGCCTATGTGCGCACCAAGACTACGTTCAAAGGCCGTGACTATTACTTTGGCGAGTTCAGCGGCACATCTGCTGCATCGCCGGCAGCGGCGGGCATCGTAGCGCTGATGCTGCAGGCAAAGCCCTCGCTGACGCCTGCGGAATGTAAAAGCGTCATTTTCCAGACAGCCATTCAGGATAATTTCACCGGCGCGCTGCCGTCATCCGGAAATAATGCCTGGGGCCACGGGAAGATCAACGCATATGGAGCGGTAAAGGCGTTGGTAGCGCAGCTTGGCGTACCACAATACAGTGGCAGCCGCAAGCTGGACTGCACGCTGTTCCCGAACCCGGCGGAAGGCGCGTTCACACTCCACTTTGAGGGCGACCGGAGCGAATCATTGAGCGTAGAGATTTACAATGCCGTTGGAAGCCTGATGCGGCAGCAGATCTGGAATGTAAAGGGCGGATTAAATGTGCTGCCGGTTAGCGCCGCCGGCCTCTCCACAGGGAATTATCTGGTGCATGTGGCGGGTAATGATGGCGCAGTGAACATTAAAGCAGTGCTGCGATAAATGGCAATCGCTATGCGCAATAAGAAGGCCGCCCGAATGGGCGGCCTTTCTATTAAACTTACTTTCCAGGGATATCAACAGGCTTTATTCAACAGTAACAGGCAGTATTGATACTTGAGCAGAAACATCCTTCATTGTCAAGTAGTAAATTCCTGCGGAGAGACTTTGCGGCAGACTAATGTCCGTGCTGTTCTTCATAGCCAATTGCGGGAGTACGCCATCCATAATGATCTGGCCTGCTATATTGACTAATGTATAGCTCCAGCCGTAACCAGCGATACCCTGCATTTCTATGTGCAGCTGACCGCCTGCGTGTAAAGGATTCGGATAAACACGGAATGCATTTCCCGTCAGATGGGGAACCGCGGTTGCATCTGGTACATCCACCGCATGGATAAACATCTTAGACACACTTGAACTAAAGGACGGCGCGGAATGAACCGCCTCAATCAGTGGCCGGAAGGCTCCGGCACGGTAGAAGTAAGTGCGAACGACGCGTGTAATCTGGCCTTGTGTCACGCCAACGGCTGCCAGCAATGTAGCGGAGGCGGGCGATCCATTGAGGAAAAAGCTGTCTACCTGTGTATCCGTATGATGCATCTGCAATACCGGAATCCAGGCGGAAGTCGTCTTCCCAAACACCGGCACCTTCATCCGGCCCCAGCCTACCACGGAATCCAGGTAGATGCGTTTCTGCCGCTGCTGGCCGGGCGCATTATTGAGCGAGGCCGCCGTCACGGTCAGGTTGATATTAAGCGTCCTTACGGCACTGTCTACCCAGACAGTGCCGTAAGTAGCAGGGAATTTCAGGCTGCGCAGTGGCACGCTGAACGTCATCACTTGCGCCGGGAATATGATGCTGTCTAAATTATTGCCGGTGGCAGCGCCAAGTCCTTTTGCCTGCCGCGTCAGAATCTCCTCGCCGAGGATTGCCACGCCTGTTGAGGATTGCAAGACATTAGGCCAGGCTTTGTAGCTGTATGGAGAGGATGCGGAAAGCGCATAAGTCACCGAATCAACGCCAGAGCGTGGCGGAAGGAAAGCCGGGCGTCTTGGCAATGTACTTGTAAGTGTAAGGTGCCGACTGCAAGGAGACGCCGGTCAAATCCCAGGAGGCGTTGGTAGCCGCGGCAATAGAGGGCAGCGCAGCTAGGCCGGCTGCTGACGGAATGCCACAGGAATCTATCTTGCCCGGCGCGGTGGTAGGTGATGAGCTAAGCGTAATAGCCTGTGAATGGGCCTGGCCAGCCAGCAGCATTCCCAGTAAGGTGTAGATCAGTTTTTTCATGTGATGGATTGAGGTAAGGCTCAAACGTACATAAATAATAATTGAATTTTTGCCGGCATGCGTGTTTGCCGCATACAATAGTCATATCCATCATGGATTAAAATAAAAACACCCCGCACTATGCGGGGTGTTCAGATAATGCAATGTTGATTAGTAGCGGTACTGCTCTGCCTTGAACGGCCCTCTCTTCGGAATGCCGAGATACGCAGCCTGCGCATCGGTCAGCTCATCCAGCTCTAACGCCGATTTTGGCAAGGTGCAGACGGGCTACCTTCTCGTCGAGGTGCTTAGGCAGCACATACACCTTGTTCTCGTACTGATCGCTGTTCGTCCACAGCTCAATCTGCGCCAGCGTCTGGTTGGTGAAGGAGTTGGACATTACGAAGGACGGGTGGCCGGTGGCGCAGCCCAGGTTCACCAGGCGGCCTTCAGCCAGTACGATGATGTCGCTTGCCGTCAATGTTGTAAAGGTCCACCTGCGGCTTGATGGTGTCCTTGGTATTGCCGTAGTTGCTCGTTCAGCCAGGCCATGTCGATCTCAATATCAAAGTGGCCGATGTTGCAGACAATAGCCTTGTCCTTCATCAGCGCGGAAGTGCTGCTTCGGTGATGAGGTCGCGGCAGCCGGAAGCAGTTACGATGATGTCGGCTTCTTTTACGGCGTCAATCATCTTCTTTACTTCAAAGCCGTCCATAGCAGCCTGCAAGCGCGCAAATCGGGTCAATCTCGGTAACGATTACGCGGGCACCGGCACCACGAAGGCGATTGCGCAGAACCCTTACCTACGTCACCATAGCCACCTACAACGGCTACCTTGCCGGCCATCATCACATCGGTAGCGCGGCGGATAGCGTCCACCGAGGCTTTCCTGGCAGCCATACTTGTTGTCAAACTTGCTCTTGGTAACAGAGTCATTCACGTTGATAGCAGGAATCGGCAATGTGCCCTTGGCCATGCGCTCATACAGGCGGTGAACGCCGGTAGTCGTTTCTTCAGAAATGCCCTTGATGTGCTGCACCAGCTCGGGGTACTTGTCAAGAACGATATTGGTCAGGTCGCCACCATCGTCCAGGATCATATTCAGCGGGCGGTCTTCGCTGCCGAAGAACAAGCGTCTGCTCAATGCACCAGTCCGCTTCTTCCTGCGTCTGGCCTTTCCACGCATAAACGCCGATGCCGGCAGCAGCAATCGCCGCAGCAGCCTGATCTTGCGTAGAGAAGATGTTGCAGGAAGCTCCACTTCACTTCGGCGCCCAGGGCGACGAGCGTTTCAATGAGCACGGCCGTCTGGATGGTCATGTGCAGGCAGCCGGCGATGCGGGCGCCCTTCAGCGGCTGGCTGGCGCCGTACTCTGCACGGATGGCCATCAGGCCGGGCATTTCGGCTTCGGCGAGGCGGATTTCCTTGCGGCCCCATTCGGCGAGGGAGATATCTGCCACTTTATAGGGCATCTTGAAGTCAACGTTTGCGGATGCGGTATTCATGATATTTGCGATTTATGATTGCTTAAAAGCGGTTTGACTGATTGAAGTTCTATTTGCCGGCGAACTTAGCGACTTTGTCATTCCCGCAGGGAATCTCACAGCGAGATGTGCTCGCGTTACTTGAGATTCCCTGCGGGAATGACAAAGAACGAATCGTTAGCAGGGGCAAAGGTAAGTTTGCAGGATAATCTTCTTCGCCGTTAGAAAATTTTAGGATAATCGCCTACATTAGCCCCAACGGCAGCACAATCTGCTGTTTAGAGATGCCAAAGGAGAAGCAAAAAGGAGAATCGCCTGCCCTGGACGCCACGGACATTGCTATTCTCCGCCTCTTGCAGGGGGATGCGCGGATGACGGTGAAGCAGCTTTCTGAAAAAGTGCACCTTAGCCCCACGCCCGTTCACGAGCGGGTGCGGCGGCTGGAACGCTCCGGCGTCATCAGGCAATACGTGGCTATTCTGGACGGCGCGAAGCTGGGCCGCAGCCTGATGGCGATCTGCTACGTATCCCTGCGGCAGCACAATAAGGAGGAAGGCAGCAAGTTCATCCAGAGCATTTTAGGCATGGACGAGGTGCTGGAATGCCTGACCATCTCCGGCCAGTTTGATTTTATGCTGAAGGTGGTGGCGGCGGATATGAACGCCTACTACGACTTCCACGTCAATAAGCTGAGCGCGATGGACAATGTGGGCAATGTGCAGAGCGTGTTTGTGATGGGCGTGGTGAAGGAGGGGTGGCAGGTGGTATAGCAGGTAGCCACAGGCTACAGGATAGTGCGACGTAGGCGGCCCTTGCACTTTACCCACGCCGAACTGGGATGGGGATGTTGCTATTTGTTAAGTCCCATAGCCGAAAAAATGTGACGCGCTATTTCCCTTCCGATCTGCTCTGCAGGAAGCAAGTTGCCCTTTGCTCCAATCTCAAACGCTTCTTCCTCTTCATTTTTTCGCTTTGATTTTTTGGGCTTCGGATCACAGTATTGCTTGTAATTAATTGTACAGCCACCAGTACAGGGCGTGTTGTAGAAAGTGTAGTTTACAATTTTCCTATCCTTATTGGTAACCTTCACGAAGGTCTTAAAGCCTGGAGCTTTGTAAGTACACGAAAGGACTTTCTTTTTCCCGTTTGCTTTTTCTGCTTTATTGGTTTGATACAAATAATCTTCTACTCCGATAATTTCAATAAGCAAATCGGGATTCTCGGTTTCCTTCACAATGGAAAAAGTCCCGCTTGGGCTTTTCCCAAGAAATGCCTTCTCAACAGTATTTATTAGAATGTTGATTTTTGATGTAAACTCATTTGCGGAGTACATCACATTTTGATTCGCACTTTTTACGCAAACGGTTCTTGACTTCGCATATAGCCCCTCGTCGGATGGTACAATATCAGCGCTTTCCTTTTCAAACGTTATAGTTGCTTGGTGACTGCATGAGGCAAATAATAGGCACAAAGCGAGTACGATGATGGTTCTCATTACCGGCGAAGATTGGAAAACTAATTGGAAAATGCAACCAAGTCCAATCAATATTGCGCAATGTCCCCGTTCGGCGTAGCTGTAGGCGTGGCTAAGCGCTGAGCTGCCTACGTCGCACTATTTTGTAGCCTGTGGCTACGGCACCCGTCACATACCACAGCACCCATACCAGAGGCGTCATGCCGAACTTGTTTCGGCATCTATCCGCCAGATATTACGAGCGAGCCCACCATAGATGCCGAAACAAGTTCGGCATGACGGAATGTTGGGCGAGCAGCACATTTTTATCGTGCAGCACATCTCAGTCGTGTAGATTAGTGTCATGGCCATAGACATGGAGCAAGCACTGTACCGCCATGAGCCGACGCCGCTTTCCACCGGCTTCATCTACATCCTCAGCAATGCAGGCAGAAACACACTCTACATCGGCGCAACCGGCGACTTGAAAAAGAGAATCACACAGCATCAGGAAGGTCACGGCAGCGAGTTCACGGCCAGATACAATCTACAGTACCTGATGCACTATAAAGGCTTTCCGACAATTATGGCTGCCATTAAAAGAGAGAAGCAATTGAAGAAATGGCACAGCGTCTGGAAATGGAACCTGATTAAAGCGCACAATCCTTCCTTGAAAGACTTGAGCGATGAAGTGTTTGGCTTAGGCTGAGTGGTATGTAAATTCGTTGTGACGATAATACCCTTACTGGTTTAAGTCTTGCAAAGCAGACTTAAACCCAGAATAAAGGCAAGTCTCCGACTTGCAATAGCAATGCAAGACACAGTCTTGCCGCCATTCATCATTGAAGTCTGCTGCGCAAGACTTCAACGAGTGGGGGATGTCCTTAAATTTCCGTTTCGGAGACGATAATAAACAGCCGAAGCTTAAGACGCCATGACTGATGCGGGTTAGCTCAAGTAGCTGTCCAGCTTTTCCGCCAGCGCGTCAGTCGCAGCCACCAGCGGCAGGCGCAGCGAGTTTTTCATGATGCCCATCTTGTGCAGCACATACTTCACGCCGGTGGGGTTGCCTTCGGCAAAGAGCAGGTCAATGCCCGGCAGCAGCTTGTAATGCAGCTCCCGCGCTTCGCAAAATCCCCGCGCAGCGCAGCATTTACCATGTGCGGTAAAATCACGGGTAAAGCAGTTGGCGGCAACGGAAATCACGCCTTCCATGCCAACGGCTATCTGCGGCACCACGAGATTATCATCGCCGGAGAGCACTACAAATCCTTCCGGCTTCGCGGCAATGAGCTCCATGCACTGCACCAGATTGCCGGAGGCTTCCTTGATGGCCACCACATTCGGGCAATCCTTCGCGATGCGGATGACCGTCTGAGGCAGAATGTTGGTAACCGTGCGGCCCGGAACATTGTAAAGAATAATGGGCAGCTTCGTAGCGCCGGCAATGGCTTTGAAGTGCTGATAGATGCCTTCCTGAGAAGGCTTGTTGTAATAAGGCGCAACGCTTAGAAGGCCAGCCACGCCTTCCAGGGGAAAGTTTCCATGCACTCCAGCACCTCACGCGTGTTGTTCCCGCCCATGCCGCATACAACCGGCACGCGGCCCTCGGCGTGGTTGAGCACAGAGATGAGGACCTCCTTCTTCTCATTTGCGTCAGCGTGGGTGTCTCAGCGGTCGTGCCCAGGGCCACCAGGTAGTCCACACCGTCATTAATGACGTGGTCGATGAGCTTTGCGAGGCCCTTGAAATCTATGTAGCCATTCTTTGTAAAGGGCGTGACCAGGGCTACGCCAGTGCCGCGGAAAGTGCGGCTGCCGCTATAGGTGATAGCTGTCTTCTTAGCTGTTGCCATAGTTTGATTTATCTCTCCGGAGAAACGGGTTAATGGCGTCTGGTATTTGGCTAAAGCCGCGACTTACCGGATTTCTCTTTCTTTTGTCCGGCCTTTGGCGGGCGCTGCTTCTATCACTGCGTTTTCTTCAAAGAAGCCCATGCGCGAGAATTTTTCGATGCGCTGCTCAATTCGTGTCTTCCGCGTCCATCGGAGCAAGTTCTGCAAGCGATTTTAGTAAGATATTCCTTCAATGTCTTCAGCCATCGCTTCCGGCGCGGTATGCGCGCCGCCGCTTGGCTCCGGCAGCACATCGTCCACCAAGCCCGAAGCAGCTCATGTCTGCGGAAGTAAGATGCAGCTGTTCTGCAGCCTACTTCCTTGTGGTTCCAGTCGCGCCAGAGGATGGAGGAGCAGCTTTCCGGCGAAATGACGGTGTACCAGGTATTCTCCAGCATCGCCACCTTATCGCCGATGCCAATGCCAAGTGCGCCGCCGCTCGCCCCTTCGCCAATGATGACGCAGATGACCGGAACCGTCAGGTTAATCATCTCAAACAGATTGCGCGCGATGGCCTCACCCTGTCCGCGCTCTTCTGCTTCCAAGGCCGGGAAACGCGCCCGGCGTATCTATAAGGGTAATAACCGGCCGGTTGAACTTCTCCGCCAGCTTCATCAGGCGCAGCGCTTTGCGGTAGCCTTCCGGATTGGCCATACCGAAGTTGCGGAACTGCCGCAGCTTCGTATTGATGCCTTTCTGCTGGCCTATTATCATTACCGGCTGACCATCCAGCTCTGCCATACCGCCTACCATCGCCTTATCGTCGGCCACCTGGCGGTCGCCGAACAGCTCGGTAAAGCTGCTGCACATCTGCTCTATATAATAAAGCGTATAAGGGCGTTCCGGGTGGCGGCTAGCTGCACGCGCTGCCAGGGTGTAAGGTTATCATAAATGCTGTTGCGGGTCTTGGTGACGGCTGCCTCCAGTTCCCGGATAGATGCGCTGACGTCCATACCGTTCTTCTCGCCCAGCTCGCGCATCTTCGTTATCTGGCCGTAGAGCTCTTCCACCGGCTTTTCAAAATCCAGAAACTGCATAATTGCCGCTCAGGTTTAGTGAAGGGCAAAAGTAGGCCTTACGGCATTGCGCTTTCAAAAGCTTGAGTCCCGTCAGGGATTTAGATATGCCACAAAATGAGGTCGTTAATTGTGTAAGTACAAAAAAGTTTTGCTTGCGACTTGCATAAATAAAAACCGCGCACTACTATTGCGGCAGGGTTTATAGGGGCTGGCCTGTTCTCAGGCTGGCTTTTTTTATGCCTGAGCGCTGCACCTTCGCTTTTCATGAAAACGGTTCTTATCACCGGCAGCACTTCCGGCATCGGTCTCGGCATTGCCAAAATTTTTGCAGCGCAAGGGTATAATATCATCTTCAACGGGCTGGAGCCAAACGGCGCGGAAATAGCAGCGGGCCTTGCGGCAGAAGCAGGTATCCGGCACTTGTTCTCTCCTTCAAATATGGCGGCGCCGGAAGCTATCCGCAGCCTTGCGCAGGACGCTTTAAAAACCTTTGGCAGCGTGGACATTCTGGTCAATAATGCTGGTATCCAGCACGTTGCTCCCATAGAAAGCTTCCCGGAAGCAAAATGGGATGCCATTATCGCCATTAATCTGTCAGCCGCCTTTCATCTCACAAAAGCCCTTTGGCCGGGCATGAAGGAAAAAGGCTGGGGCCGCATCATTAATATCGCATCGGCGCATGGCCTCGTTGCTTCTGAGTTTAAAAGCGCATATGTAGCCGCCAAGCACGGCCTTATTGGTCTCACAAAGACGCTGGCGCTGGAAGGCGCTCCCCATGGCATCACCGCGAATGCCATTTGCCCCGGCTACGTGCATACGCCGATTATTGACAAGCAGATTGCCGACCAGATGGCGGTCCACCAAATGAGCGCTGAAGATGTAGTTAAAAAAGTAATGCTGGAAAAGCAGGCGATAAAATCGTTCAATTCCATAGAAAGCATCGCGCAAACGGCGTTCTTCCTCGCGTCGGACGCGGCGGCTACCATTACAGGCATAGCCCTGCCGGTAGATGGCGGCTGGACGGCCCAGTAATTGGTTGGCGCGTTTCAATATTGGAATGTGCACTGGATTACCCAGCTTGAAACCATTGACATTCCAACACTCCAACACTCCAACATTCAAACATTCAAACATTTCAACATCAATGCCTTTCATTAACGTCAACAACATTCGGCTTCATTACTTAGAATATCCGGGCAAGGGGCCATTGCTCATCATGATGCACGGGCTTACCGCAAACGCCCATGCTTTTGACGGCGTGGTGGCTGCCGGGCTGGGAGACCACTTCCGCATTGTTTCAGTGGACCTGCGCGGCCGCGGGGAAAGCGAACATCCGGCGTTCCATTACAGCATGGAAGACCATGCGCAAGACATCCTAGGGCTGATGGATACACTTGGCGTTCAGAAGGCCATATTTTGCGGGCATTCTTTTGGCGGGCTGCTGTCATTTTACCTCGGCGCGCATTATCCGGAGCGGGTAGAAAAGCTCGTTATTTTGGATGCCGCCGCGCGGATGAACCCGCATGCGGCGGAGATGTTGTCATTCCGGCTTGCTACGCTGGATGTTCGGTACCCGAGCATGAACGACTATCTGAAAGAAGTGAAAACGGCACCTTACTTAAGCTTCTGGAGCGACCTGATGGAGCCTTATTACGACGCTGACGTACGTCCGCACGAGCAGGGCGGCGTGACGCCGCGGCCTCAGCTTGCCAATATCATTCAGGCCTCAATGGGCGTAGCGGCTATCAAATGGCCGGAGCTGATGGCAAATATTAAGGCACCCGTCTTACTGGTTAATGCGCCGGAAGATTATACGCTCAACCAGCCGCTGCTACCGCCCGATTATGCACAGGAGACGGTGAATATGCTTCCTGACGCCCGGCTTATTACAGTTGCAGGAAACCACCAGACGATGCTTTACGGGAAAGGGGCGGGGGAAATTGCCGCAGCAATAATTCAGTTTGCAGGAAGGGAAGCAGCGACGCTTCAATAAGGCGTGAACCGTATCTTGCAGGCCGAAAATCACCCCCTTATGGCTGCCCCGCTTCTCCTGAATGCTATTTTTAATGCCGGCGAATCCATTGGTCCGATCCTGGCCTATATCATGTGCTTTCTGATGGCTATTGAGCTTGTTTATGTGTTTGTTAAGTACGTGATCACTTCCAATAAGTAAGCCCGTGGCCGCAACGGATATTAACCTTGCAGATCTGCGCAAGGACTACCGGCTTGCTGCGCTGGACGAGGCGACGGCAGGTACAGATCCACTGGCTTTTTTTCAGCACTGGTTTGAGGAAGCGGAAACGCGGGCTATTGACGAGGTCAATGCAATGACGCTGGCTACCGCCGACAGTGAGGGTAAACCGCACGCCCGTATTGTGCTGCTTAAAGGGCTGGATGAACGCGGCTTTTCCTTTTTACCAATTACGAAAGCGCCAAAGGCCATCAGCTGGATCAAAGCCTTAGGCTGCCCTGCGTGTTCTTTTGGAAAGAGCTGGAACGGCAGGTGCGCATTGAAGGCGCAGTAGAACAACTAAGTGACGAAGAAAGCGACGCATATTTACAACTCCCGCCCGCGTGGCAGCCGCATCGGGGCCTGGGCATCGCCGCAAAGCAGCGTTATTGCGGACCGCCGCATACTGGAAGAGCGGGTACAGCACTTTTCAGAACACTATCCCGGCGATGCCGTGCCGCGGCCTTCCTTCTGGGGTGGTTACCGGGTACTGCCCGTGTATATAGAATTCTGGCAGGGCCGCAGCAGCCGGCTGCACGACCGGATTGTTTTCCGGCGGGAGGCCTTACTCACGATTGGGACGCGAGCGGCTTAGCTCCCTAGAAGGCTTATTTACCGGCAATAATGAACCGATCAGCGTCTCTCAGAAACGGCAATTGATTTCGTGTTTCTTCCAGCTTCTTGCGGCTTAGCATGATCGTATGTACGGCTTCCGTATCTTCTCCCTGCCAAAGCAGGCCGCCTAATGGATCATAGGCGGAGCTTGCCCTGGATAACCGTGCCCGTTTCCATCCTCACCAACGCGGTTGACGCCAATGCAGTAGGCCTGGTTTTCTATTGCGCGCGCCTGAAGCAGGGTTTTCCAGGCAACAACGCGACGCTGCGGCCAATTGGCCACATAGAGCAGTACATCATACTCGCTGCCCGGGGCATAGCGCGCCCATACAGGAAAGCGTAAATCATAGCAGATAAGCGGGCAGATACGCCAGCCTTTTACCTGGGTAATCAGCTTGCGGCTGCCGGCGGTGTAGTGGTTATCTTCATCTGCATAGCCAAAAAGATGGCGCTTATCGTAATGGCGGTGCGTACCGTCCGGCTGCATCCAGATAAGGCGATTGTAATAATGGCCCTCTTCTTCAATAATCAGTGATCCGGTTAGGATAATGCGGTGCTCCCTCGCCGTATCGCGCATCCACTGTACCGATATGCCATTCATACTTTCCGCCAACCGGTCCGGCGCCATGGAGAAACCGGTGGAAAACATTTCAGGCAACACCACAATTTCCTTTGCGCCTTCCATACCGGAGATCAGTCTGGCATAATGGTCAAGGTTGACGCTCTTTTCTTCCCAGGCCATTTGCGGCTGGATAATAGTGATGAGCAGCGATTCGGCCGGGGACATCATAAAGAAATTGTGGTAAGATATTTATAGGGCTTTGCGCAAGTTTAAACACAGACATATGAAACACGCGCTGCTCACCATATCATTACTTACGCTTTGCTGCGCCGCTTTTGCAAAGGATAAAAGTAAAACCAAGTCTGTTGACCTGACGGGAAGCTGGAAAGAAGTACGGCGTATAGACCTGCGGCAAGATGCGATTGATTACACCGACACCACATACTATGACTTTCTGGTAGGCAATGAATACACCACACAACGCAAGCATAGCTTTATGTATC
This sequence comes from uncultured Bacteroidota bacterium, assembly GCA_963782125.1. GTDB lineage: Bacteria > Bacteroidota > Bacteroidia > Chitinophagales > Chitinophagaceae > UBA1952. The sequence continues at coordinate 159,622 of CAWAID010000004.1, read as the reverse complement.
GCGGCACATATAAAGCTAACACCTGGCCTGCTGGACCTTGGTATGCGCGCGTACAACATTGTAGAGGTGACGCAACGACAAAATGATACTGAAGGACGATGCCGGCAGTTACAAGTTTATGCGTTATACCAAAGGACCTGAAGCGGAAGACAATAGCGCGGCTGCGAGTGCTGGCCGGGCTTACAGGGAAGAAGTAGCAGGGGGGCCTGCCAGCCTGAGCCAGATAAGAGGCAAGTGGGAAGTCTATAAGCGCACCAGTAGCACAACCCTACCGGAAATTGACTATACACTTATTGTACAGATGATAGACATCCGTCAGCGCGGCGGTGATACGATAGGCGTTGTGGCGTCGGCTAAGGATATGGAGGGCCAGCCGTCCTGGAAGATTACAAGGTATGATGGCGGCATACTCTATTGCACCGGAGCCCGTGGGGCACGCCAGCTTAAAGTACTGAGCGCCAAGCCGGACGAGCTGATTGTAAGCGAAGAGCCGGTGACCTATTTCTTCAAGCAATTCAAATAGCTCAGCGCAACAGTACAAGGCACCAGGGCTTCGTAGCGCTGTCACGTGTTTTCAGGTTCAGAAATTGCGGTGTCATTTCGCTGGCCTTAAAAAGCCGCCCTTGTAGCGCAATCGTGTAAGGTTTGCCCGCTGAGTCCAGCGATGTCAAGTCTTTTCGCATCAGCAAGAGATAATCGCCATGCCCGCCCGGTGCCGGGTAGTCATCACTTTTTCTAACCACCATTCCGGCATAAAAATGAATGGCATCCAATGGGTCCTCCATGCGCCATGCCCAAAGCTTTGATTGCGGTATGCTGTGGGCACGTATGTATTTCCCGGCAACAGCACCAACCTCATATTGCAGCAACGGGTAGTAGAAGAAATTGGTCAGGAAGAAGTTGACCAGCATAATGCCGGCCGCAGAGCTCCACAGCACCCGTCTGCCCGCACTATTGCGCAGCAACACAACTACCCAGACACCACTACCAATTGAAAAAAGCAGTACGCCTGTTAACCCTGCCGGAAATACAAGCGTCAGAATAAGCAGCGCGCCGATTAATAGCAACGCTATTACCCCGGTCTGAATGCCCGCGAAAGCCTTACGCAGTTTCTGATAATCTTCTGTGGCGATAAAATCATAGAGCAGCTTTCCGGCAATGATTGCCGCGAGCGGAAAGGCAACGAGGATGTAATGCGGCAACTGATAATGCGAGCTGCACAGCGCCAAGTAAGTCAGCAGAAAACCACCGGTACTCACCCACTCCTGCCCTTCCCGCAGCCGGAACTTTTGCCGGACTACGCTGCGCACATTGATGAAAAGGGCCGTCAGGAAAAGAAAAATCCATGGCAGAAATGCCCAGCCCATGCTGCTGAGCAGGAAGAACGGATCAGCCCCATTGTCCCAGGTATTCTCACCTGTAATGCGACCAAAGCTCTGTGTCCAGAAGAAGAAACGCAGTCCGGAAGTGCCTTGTTTGCCCTCTATCCATTTTTCAGGATGCATGTCAAACTGTTGGTAAAGACCAATACACATCGGTATCAGAAAGATGGCAATAAGCGCCGCATCCAACAGGTGCCAGGGCGAGAAAAGCTGTCGCCACTTCCGGCGCAACAGCCAGTCAGCGCCAAAGGCGAAGAGCGGCACGAATAGCGCAATCGGCCCCTTCGTCATCATGCCGCATGCAATAGCAGCCGTTCCGCCCAACACAAAATACCAGCGGCGCCTGAATTCACACTCGCGGATGCACCAAAGTGCCGTGGCTACGCAACCCGTAAGCACCATGTCCGTGCGTACGTCATTGGTCCAAAGAAAGAAGCCCTGCGACGTTGCAAGCACAAGTGCGGCAATCCGGGCAATGCTTTCATTGTACAGCAACCTCGTCAGGCGATAGGTGGCATAGATGGCCAGCAGCGCAAAAAGAATGGTAGGAAGCCGGTATCCGAAGTTGGTGGCCCCAAACACCTTCATGCTGAAGGCGGTTATCCAGAACAGAAACGGCGGCTTGTCCAGGTAGTCATAACCACGGTCATAGATATGGAGATAGTCGCCGGAGCGGGCCAGTTCACGACTGATTTCGGCGTACTGGCTGGCGTCAATATCCATTACATCCACGCGCACCGCACAGCAATACAGGGCAGCGATGAGCAGGAAAATCCAGAACGGGATTTTTATGGTTGGGTGCGGTTGAATAGCGTTGGATGTAGTTAGATCTGGCCGGCAAAGATGCGGATTGCTATTGCAGCACACAATTGACGGATGCAATTAACGTTCAAACGTCCCAACGCTCCGACATTCCAACTATTTTCGCACGCCTGTGCTCCGTGCCATTCGTCATATCGTTCTCGCTATCATAGACTTTTTTCATCGTCCTTTCGCACGATGGATTGATACGCAGACCTTCCGCTACCTCGCCTGTGGGTCTTCGGGTGCGACGCTTAACATCATCTCCTTTTACCTCGCCTATCACTTCCTGTTTCATGAGCAGGATGTTCATACATCTTTTACGACCATACGCTCAGCCATAGCCGCGGCCATTGTTGCCTTCTGTATCTCCACGCCGTATGGCTTCACGATGTCCCGTTACATCGTGTTTCCCGAAAGTCCTTTGCGCGGGCGGGTGCAGATGTTCCGTTATCTCATGACCGTTGGCGCCTGCGCGGTACTCACTTATTTATTCGTGCCTTTCTTCCACGAGGTCTGTGGCATTTATGCAACGCCTTCCAACATTCTGACAAATGTGGTGGTGGCCGTTTTTTCTTATATGGTTCAGCGCTTCTTCACCTTTAAAGTAAAGGAGCCAAAGTGGAAGCGGGCAAATAATTAACCCGCTCAGGAAGCGCCAACCGCATCATAGACTATCCGGCCTACACTTGCCTTCACATCCGCAATAGCCGCCTGCGGCAGACCGGGCGACAGGTCGTAGGCAATGCCAATCACGAAGCCGTCTATTACAAACGACTCAATGACCACGCGCACGCTGCCTGACGCTTCCGGTAGCCTGCCAATGCCTTCCCTGATGCGCAAGAGTAGCGTATCGATCTCCTGGGGTGGTTTGCTCCATTTTACCGGCACATTCAGGCGCATGTGAAGCGTTGCGCGGGCGGAAAGGTTTTCCAGATTCTCATCAATAAGCTTCTTGTTAGGCACAATAACCAGCGAGCCATCGCTCGTGCGCAGGCGCGTGCTGCGGAAGCCAATGCGCTCTACGGCGCCTTCCAGCGCAGCCAGCTTTACCGTGTCGCCTACGGAAAATGGCTTGTCGGCTAGAATTGTAAAAGAAGCCAGGAGATTCTCAATGCTTTCTTTCGCCGCCAGAGCCAATGCTACGCCACCAATGCCAAGGCCGGTAACGAGTGCCGGGATATTGACATGAAACACCACACCCAGCATCCAGAAAAAACCCATCGTCCACAGGACAATCTTCACGACATCTTTAAGCAGCGGGAGTAATTGGGCGCGTTCCCGCTGCGCCTGATGATGCGCCCGCTCCACCTGCGTACGATAGATGAAATCCACGGTGCGCGAGAGCAGCAGGGTGATGAAGATAATAGCGAAGAAGAAGAACAGGTGGTCTATGACTTCTGCGGCACGCAAGGCGCCGGTGCCGCCGCTACGGTGCCAGTGGAGCAACACGACACTGTTAAGCGGGCCTTCAATAAAGTTGAAAGCAAAGAAGAGCAACAGGATGGCAATCAGCCATTCCACAGGCTTGCGGATCAGTGAGCGGAAAAGTGGCCGGTACTTGCCGCCTGAGAAACGCGTGGCAAGCCCGGATGTGACGCGCGCCAACAGCCGGGCCAGCGGCTTCTTTAACAGGAGTGCGGCAAGGGCGAGTAAGACAAAAGCAAGATAACTTCCGATTGTTGCGCCCCAGAAATCCTGCTGCAGAAAATCGTTCATATCCCTATTGCCAAATGATTATACCGCCACATTAAAGTCCCGCAGGGCATCGTTCAGGCTTGTCTTTAAATCTGTAGAAGCCTTGCGTTGGCCAATGATCAGGGCGCAGCCTACGCCGTACTCGCCGGCAGGAAACTGCTTGTTATAGGTACCGGGAATTACCACACTTCTGGCCGGCACGCGTCCCGTATACGTAACCGGCTCCGCTCCGCTCACATCTATGATTTTGGCGCTCTGCGTCAGCACTACATTGGCGCCAAGCACAGCCTCCGCTTCCACGTGCACCCCTTCCACGACTATGCACCGAGAGCCGATGAAGCAGCCATCTTCAATAATGACCGGCGCGGCCTGCAAAGGCTCCAGCACACCACCAATGCCTACCCCGCCGGAAAGATGTACGCCTTTGCCAATCTGCGCGCAGGACCCTACCGTGGCCCAGGTGTCCACCATGGTGCCCTCATCCACATAAGCACCTATGTTTACATAGGAAGGCATGAGCACGACATTCCTGCCGAGGTATGCGCCATAGCGGGCCACCGCATGCGGTACGGCGCGTACGCCCAAGGCGGCGTAGTCTTTTTTCAGCGCCATCTTATCATAAAACTCAAAGGGAGGCAGCTCCCAGGTCTGCATCTGGCGGATGGCGAAGTACATGAGGATGGCCTGCTTTACCCACTCATTGACCTGCCAGCCGCCTTCCTGCGGAGACGCAACGCGCAGGCGGCCCTTGTCTACTTCTTCAATGACGGCATTTACGGCGTCCGCGTAGCGGGCTTCCTGTAATAATGCGCGATTGGCAAAAGCTTCGGTAATAAGGGTCTGAAGGTTGTTGTCCATAAAGGTATTTTTCGGCTGCGCGAAAATAGGCCTGCATGCGCCATGCAGCAGCGCTTTCGCAGTAGCTTGCGCATTATGCTATCCAGACTGCTTTCCATCTGCTGCGCCGCGCTGCTCCTCTGCTCCTGCACCAAAAGTGATACCGTTGACCGCTGCGCGCCTGTAACTACCGTTGCGCCGTCAAGTGAAGTGGCCAATCTGCAATCGGCCCTGAATGCCGGCGGTATTAATGCCGTGGGCGACCCACGCGGCTTTTTCTACGTTATTGTCCGTACCGGCGATACTACGCGCCGCCCCACCGTGTGCTCTACGATAAAGGTGAGCTATACGCTACGCTACCTGAACGGCACACAAATAGAAGCTGGTAACAATTCAAGCTTTCCGCTAAATACGCTGGTATTGGGCTGGCAGGAAGGGCTGCCACTGATTGGCAGCGGCGGCGCGATCAATCTGTACCTGCCGCCAAGCTTAGCCTACGGCGCTACCGGAACGGGCGGCATTCCAGGCAATTCAAATCTGCTGTTTCAGATTGATCTGGTGAGTGTGAATTAATGCGGCGCATCGGCTTCAAGTACCAGTGCCCGCACGGCCTCCAGCTTTTCTGGTGAAAGGTTGCGCAACAACTCGGTAATTGCCGGCTGCTTTGTGCGGATAAGTGCGCATGGGGTGACGGGCATCAACGACGGCGCCGCCGGGCTGCCAGTCAAACAGCTCGTTGGGCGTGCAGTGCAGCGCGATGCATATTTTTTCCACTTGATCGCGGTCAATGCGCACCCTTTTACCCCCCAGCATGGCAGTGGCTGCCTGCGGGTAGCATCCGAGCTCCATTAAAAACTTTTTGGGGGCGGCAATGCCCTTTTCGGCAAGAATGCGGGGGATGTTGAGCAGCAGCATGGGGCGTGTTGATGGATTCAGACCATAAGTAGATCCATTTTTGATTAGAAACATACTACAGTACGTCAAAATTGTGTTTAAGGGCATTATTCAACAATGCCCGGCTGTGGAAATATGAATTGCCGCCTAACATTGCATTAAATGCTGTCTGTTAACTCTTTCCCGGTGCGCCGATTGGCCCTGATTGCCTTACTGCTGGCTATTTCTTCCCCGTCTGATGCGCAGATTTTCAAAGGAAATCCTGAATCTAATCCGCTTTACTGGAAGGCCCGCAAGCCGGACGCTGCCTATTGGCAGCAGGATATTAATTGCACCATAAATGCGCGTATAGACGAGACAGAGCACCGCATTGATGGCGAGGAAACACTGAGCTACATCAATAATTCGCCCGATACGCTGCGAGCATTGTTCTTCCATCTTTATCAGAATGCTTTCATAGAAGGCTCATACCTGCACAGGCTGGAAAGAGAAAAAGGCGGGAAGCCAAAGCTGGGAAAGCATGAGGCGGCGGGTGAGGGCACCATGGTGTATGATGTGACGGTAAGCGGCGGCCGTGCGGAAACGGATCTTGACAATACTATCCTGCGTGTAAAGCTGCATGATCCTTTACCGCCGGGCGGCAGGGTCGCGCTCCAGATGAAGTTTAAAGCCTGGTACGATAACGGCTCTACGCGCCGCCGTATGAAGATGTATGATGCCTGGGGCTGGAAACACTACAATGGCTGCCAGTGGTTTCCAAAAGTCTGTGTCTATGATAGAAAGTTCGGCTGGGATACCTACCAGCATCTGAACAAAGAATTCTACGGAGAGTTCGGCACCTACGATGTGTCGCTGGATTTTCCTTCCAATTATGTGGTAGAAGCAACCGGCGAGCTGGCCAACCGCGAGGAGGTCTTGCCGAAGGCGCTGCGCGAAAAGCTGGACATGAAAAATTTCCGGGCGAAGAAGTGGAACGAGGCGCCGTCGGTCATTACGCCGTATGTAAAAGGCGAGCGGAAAGTGTGGAAATTTCACGCCGAAGGCGTGCATGACTTTGCCTTCACCGCCGATCCGTCTTACCGCATCGCCACCACTTACTGGAATGGCATTGAGTGCGTAGGCATTGCGCAGGAGCCACACGCAGCAGGCTGGCAGAACTCGGCGGAGTATGTAGCCAAAATCATCAAGACATTTTCTGAAGACATCGGCCCATATGGGTATCCCAAGATGGTGGCCGCCGATGCGCAGGATGGCATGGAATACCCTATGCTCACGCTGGACGGCGGTGCTGATCCCGGCTACCGCGGCCTGCTGGTGCACGAGATAGGGCACAACTGGTTTTACGGCATGGTGGGCTCCAACGAGACCTATCGTGCGGCGATGGATGAAGGCTTCACGCAATTCCTGACAGCCTGGGGCCTGCGGCGCATTGAAGGCGATACCATTAAGCCGGGCAAGGCAAAGCCGCGCTGGACGCAGCCCTGGCAGGAGCCGTCGCTGGTAATAGACCGCAATGTGCTGAACGCCTATACTGCAGATGCACTGAACAGGAACGAGCTGCCATTAAACACGCAATCCAATGACTTTCATGATGCGCTGGCGCATGAGGGCGGCTACCGGCAGGTGTACTACAAGACCGCCTCGATGCTCTACAACCTGCAGTATGTGCTGGGCGATTCACTCTTTCAGCGGGCCATGCAGCATTACTTTATGCAGTGGCGCTTTGCGCACCCCTACTTTGAAGATTTCCGGGCTTCCATTATCCAGTTCACACACGTAGATCTCAATTGGTTTTTTGATGAATGGATTGAGACGACGAAGACGATTGACTACGCCATAACGGGCGCAAAGCGCGTAAAGGACCAAAAAGATGATTGGAAAATCTCTTTCCGCCGCGAAGGCCTAAGCCAGATGCCGGTTGACTTTACCGTAACGGCCAACGATGGGAGCCGGAAGAGCTATACGATACCGAACACCTGGTTTGAGAAGCCAGGTGCGGACAATCTGACGAAATGGTGGGGCTGGAGTAAAATTCAGCCTACGTACACCGCGCGGGTAGCTGTGACAGGCGGCCTGCGCAGCGTGCAGATAGATACCAGCTACCGCCTCGCGGACGTGGACTGGACTAACAACTATTACAGCCGCGGCTGGCATAACGACGGAACAATTGTGCGCTTTGATGCCGGCCTCGTCCACCCATTTGACCGTCGGCACACCCGCGTGTGGATACGCCCGGATGTATGGTGGAATGCGGTGGACGGCATCAAAGCCGGCATTCATGTGGAAGGCGATTACCTCGGCCTGCTGCGCAAGCTGGACTACACGCTATGGTGGAATACCCACCTGCTGCAGGAAGCGCAATACAAGCGCGCCGACGGCGAAGGAGCATACGCCCGCTACCCACTGCTGAACATGACGCTCAATGCGTCGTCGCCCCTCACCAAGCGCATCCCGAAGCTCGGCTACGACGTCCACCTGCGCTACCTGGACGGTTATGATTACGGAAACGTCGGCCTTATATACGCTTACGGCACCCAAAGCCGCCTTGGGCTGCATTTCCTGACGATGGCGCGCCGCAACCCGCAGGATTTTGACTACCTGCTGGCCCCGCAGGAATGGAGCAGCACTGATGAGCGGCCCAATAGCTCGCTCAACCTTTCGTGGGCAAGTGGGTGGACGTATCCGAAAGGCAGCGGGATGGTGAACGCCCTCATTCGCGCGCCCTTTTTGACGGGCAACAGCAGCGACGCATTTAACTACAGCTTCGTCCAATTAGAAGTGGTTAATACGCATCAGCTTGGCAGGCTGGATTTACGTACGCGCTTCTTTGGCCGCTATGGAACGGGTACAAGTCTGCCGTATGAAAGCCTGCTATACTCCGCCGGCGCGAACCCTGAAGCACTTATGGACAACAAATACACGCGCTCCGTAGGCTTCGTGCCGGACGATGAGGACTGGCGCGGGGATAACCGTTATGAGCCCACGCATTTCCAGCAGGGCGGCGGGCTGAACCTGCGGGGCTACACAGGCTACTTCCTGCCAGACCGGCGCGATGGAGCAGAGTTGATTGGCTATAAAAGCCGCAGTGGGGTTGCCGTGAACGGGGAACTGGATTTTGACCGGCTGATCCGCCTTTCGCCGAAGGCAACGAGAAGCTGGCTGCATGTGGACGCATACCTGTTTGCCGATGCAGGCATTTATGAGCTAAGCCGTTACAATGCGGCAGATTTCACAGACATCGCTCCTACGAAAATGTGGAGCGATGTACATGTAGATGCAGGCCCTGGACTGGCATTTACCATTAAACAGTTTGGGCCATTTGCGCAGGCAAAACCGCTGACCTTGCGGGTAGACTTTCCCGTTTTCCTCAATTGCGCGCCTTACAGTAATCCACAGTATGCTGCTTTGCGGTATGTGGTGGGCATCAACCGGGCTTTCTAATAAAAGCGACGGCAACAATCCGGCGCGCCATCTGTTGATATAGCTCCTACATGCCTTTCCCGCAGAAACTTGACCTACATTCCGGCATTCCCTATTGGCTGGCCATCAATGGCCTTTTAGGTGAAGACTTTCCGACGCTTGCCCGGTCCTTGCCGGATGAGGAGGTGGTCATTATCGGCGCGGGTATTTCAGGTGCATTGGTAGCGCATGAGCTGTGTACGGCTGGGTTTCGCTGCACGATGCTGGACCGCCGGCTGCTGTCATCCGGCAGCACCTGGGCATCTACCGCACAACTTAATTATGAGCTGGATATCAGCCTTATGGATCTGAAGCGGCATTATGGAGAGGCTGCAGCAGTGCGCATTTATGAAGCCAGCCTGCAAGCCGTGGCGCGTGTGGGCGAGGTATTAAAAGCCACTGGCGTGGAGGCAGGATATGAGCGGAAGGATAGCTTGTACCTTGCCTCAGACCGACGTGGGGCAAAAGACAATGTAGCTGAATATAAGCTGCGCAGGCAGCATGGCATTCCCGCAGCGCTTTTAGATAAAGAGGCCTTGACAGAGGAGTACGGCATTGATCGCCGCAATGCGATCAGGCACAGCCATGCAGCACAGATGGATGCGTACCGTGCGGCCTCCGGCATCATCCGGCATCATGTGGCCAGTGGTGCCTTAAAGCTTTACACGCGAACGGAAGTGATCAGGATGAAGTGCGGTAAGCATGTCGTAGATCTGCTTACGCGCAATGATTTGCGCATTCGCGCAAGGCACGTCATCTGCGCACCGGGCTATGAATCGGAAACTTTTCTGCCGAAGCGGGTGATGAACATAAACAGCACATACGCCCTGGTTTCACAGCCGCTGGCGGACGAAGCGTTGTGGAACGGCAAGGCGCTGATCTGGGAAACGGCACGGCCATACTTCTACTTGCGCACTACGGCTGAGGGCCGTGTGATGATGGGAGGCGGTGACGTAACGTTTAAGAATGAGCAGCGGCGGGATGCTTTGCTGAAAGCAAAGCGCGAAGAACTGCTGGCGCAATGCGTCAAACTCTTTCCGCACCTGAAAGGCATCTCAGCCGACTTCAGCTGGTGTGGCACCTTTGGGGAGACGGAGGATGGCCTGCCCTATATCGGGGAGTATCCGGGCATAAAGGGTGTCAGCTTTGCCCTAGGCTACGGGGGCAACGGAACGACCTTCTCTATGATGGCCGCGGAAATCATCCGTAACAAACTGAGTGGCGTGGCAGATGCGCGGGAACACCTTTTTGGCTTCCGGCGCTAAGCTGCCTGCAGGTTTGGCGCGTGGCATTCCTGCCAGTATTCTACAATTTTGCGCATGGTACCTTTCAAATGCTCGTAGGTATTGGGCTTTACAAAAAAGCCTTGTACCGACATCAGGTAAGCCTGGCGCACGGCCTTCTCGCTCACGAAGGTGGAGAAGAAGAGATACGGGACGCATTTTTCGGCCAGCAAGGCATTTTCCCGGATAATTTTACGCAGTTCAAAGCCATCTAACCCGGGCATATTGACGTCAGACAGAATAAGGAACGGGCTGCTCTCACTCTGCTCCAGATAAGAGAGCGCATCCCTCCCGCCATCAAAGAATTTTACCTCATTTGGGTAATCCAACTCACGAAATACGTCGGCCAGCAGATAGCGGTCGTCCGCATCATCGTCTATGATTACAATAGCACCGTTCTTGTTCATGGCATTATCCTTATGGCGGACAAAATACATTTTATTGGTTAAAATTCAGCCTCTTAATCAGTTTGTAAGACACGAAAAAACCCCGGAGCGTTTGTTGAGAGCCCACTTTTTTTACAATATCTATAGTACAAATCCTAATAGGTTGGTGAAAGCTTTGCAGTAATCAGCATCCAGGCCTGATTGACGCAATGCATCATACTTATTTGTGTATTTGTGACACTAATGACACCGTGATCAGACATAGTTTATCCCTGAGCGGCCTGGTAAGTTTGAGCGCCCGGCTGGCAGTATTTCAAATGGTCATTGAAGCTGTTAAGCGGAGTTCTATCACGTATGAACTATTTGAAATTTCTTCCGCCCGGAAAAATCTCCATTTGCACAGAGGGAGGTTTGTGTTTATGCATTCTGTGGTCTGACCGGTCATCTACTTTCTCATCAGCCGGTGAAAGCGTGAGCAGCGCATCCTGCTTTTCATCAGGCGATATTATGTCGCGCAATAATCCGGACGCATTGATGCAGCGGCTGACCACTACATGAACAACCTCGCCTTCCCGCTGCAGCTTGCCTTCTACCAGCAGTAATCTTGACTGCAGAATCTCCTTGCGGAATTTGTCAAAGAACTTTTTGAAGACAACAAGGTTTGCAGTGCCTGTTTCATCTTCAAGCGTGATGAAGCAAATACCACTGGCTGTGCCGGGGCGCTGGCGAACTAACACGAGCCCTGCGACCTTAATCGGAATACCGTCTGCTTGCTGACTCAGGCTTCCATTGGGGGTAACATGGAGCAGGTTTAGCCGCTCACGCACAAAGCTTACCGGATGCGCTTTTAAAGACAATGATGTGCTGCTGTAATCCTGAACCACATGTTCGGGCAGCGTCATCTCCGGGAGATGAATGCGAGGCTCATTGGCGGATTCAGAAGACTGGCCGGCGAATATTCCGGTCGGATGGTCGGCAAGCGCGGAGACTTCCCAAAGCGCCTGTCGCCTGTCCATACCTAATGAGCGAAAGGCATCGGCATCGGCCAGCTTTTCCAATGCAGCCAGGGATACGCCTGCATCTACCAATGCATTGATGCTATTAAAGCCGTTTTGCCGGGCAGACACAAGCGTATTCATCTCTTCTTCCCTTAAGCCGCTTACCTGTCTGAAGCCAAGCCGGATAGGACAATAGCGCTCACCTTTTTCTTCCAGCCTGTTATCCCAGTCAGATAGATTGACATCCACAGGGCGTACTTCCACACCATGCTTGCGGGCATCAATTACAATCTGTGCCGGCTGGTAGAAGCCCATAGGCATACTATTTAGCAATGCGGTGGCAAACACATCCGGATAATGGCACTTAATCCAGGCAGAAACATAGACTAAAAGTGCAAAACTTGCCGCATGACTTTCCGGGAAACCATAGCTGCCAAAGCCTTCCAGCTGACGGAATACGCGCTTTGCATATTCTGCATTATAGCCCTTGGCAACCATACCGGAAACCAACTTCTTTTCCCAATCCGTCACTTTGCCTTTGGCCTTAAATGTCGCCATGCTGCGTCGTAAGCCATCTGCTTCTGCGGGCGTAAAACCGGCCGCAACAATCGCGATTTCCATTGCCTGTTCCTGGAAGAGCGGCACACCTAAAGTCCGGCCTAAAATTTCTTCAAGCTCCCTGGATGGATATTCTACAGGCTCTTCATTATTACGTCTGCGTAGATATGGATGCACCATATCGCCCTGAATTGGGCCCGGGCGTACGATGGCCACTTCAATCACCAAGTCATAAAAGCACTTCGGCTTTAGTCGCGGCAGCATGGACATCTGCGCACGGCTCTCAATCTGGAATACACCAATCGTATCTGCATGGCTGATCATCTCATAGACTTCCGGCTCATCCTGAGGAATGCTGGCAAGCGTATGTTCAATGCCATAATGCGCTTTCAGCAGGTCAAAAGCCTTGCGGATGCAGGTGAGCATGCCAAGCGCCAGTATGTCAACCTTCAGGAAGCCAAGTGCCTCTATATCGTCTTTATTCCATTCAATACAGGTGCGGTTTTCCATTCTTGCATTCAGGATGGGACACAGGTCACTCAGCTTGCCATGCGTAATTACAAAGCCCCCGGTATGCTGGCCTAACTGGCGCGGGAAACCGATGTATTGCGATGTAAGCTGTAACACCTTTCGCAAGTGCGGATCATTCGCGTCAAAGCCCTCAGAGGTCGCATGCTTGCCTGCCATCCAGTCTTCGGTAAACTCCCATAAGGAATTAGAGAGCCGGTTGATGGTATCAAGCGAAAGGCCCATGACCTTGCCCACATCCCGGATAGCACCTCTGCCATGCACCTGGGTTACCGTAGCAACTATACCAGCTCTTTCGCGACCATACTTTTTAAAAACATATTGCATCACTTCTTCCCTACGCTCATGCTCAAAGTCCACATCAATATCCGGCGGCTCATCCCGGGCATCAGACATAAAACGGGCAAATAGCAATTTGAATTTGGATGGATCAACAGAGGTAATGCCGAGGCAGTAACAGACTACTGAATTAGCAGCAGAACCACGGCCCTGACACAGTATGTTTTGCTTTCGTGCAAAGGCAACAAAGTCTTGCACTGTTAGAAAATAGGACGCATAATTCTTACGCGCTATAAAGTCTAATTCCATCCTGATGCAATCACGAATGCCTTGAGGAATTTCGTTTCCCCAGTGCTTTTCCGCACCTTTCCATGTAAGCAGCTCTAACTCCTGGTGTGGTGTGCGCCCTTCACTGGCCAGTTCTTCCGGATAAACGTATTGAAGGCTGCTTAGTGAAAATTGGCAAGCTGCTGCAAGTGCTTCCGCGCAGCGAATGGCATCGGGGTATTTCCTGAATAGCCGCAGCATTTCCGCCTCAGGTTTCAGATGGCGTTCTGCATTCTGGCAAAGGCGGAACCCGGCATCGTAGATGGTACACTTTTCACGGATGCAGGTAAGCACATCCTGTAGTTCCCTGCGGCTTGCATGATGATAGTGTACATCATTAGTAGCTACTAGGGGAAGACCCATTTGCGCGGCAAGCTGCGAAAGCCTGAAGAGCTTCTTGTCATCATCGCCCCCATAAGTGCAGATGGCGCCGAGACAGAGCGCATTGCCCAAAGCTTCTTTGTATTCACATAACGCACTTTTGTAGGAAGACTCAATCTCAAATGCGCTATTCAAAGTTTCCGGCGGTACAGCAATGAACCTGATGCCTTCAGCATGCTGATACACATCTGCCTTGTACAAATGGCACTGTCCTTTTTCTGTACGCAGATTCCCAATAGTCAGTAGTGTGGAAAGCCGCGAATAAGCAGCCTGGTTGGTTGGATAAGCCAGCAATGATGGCCCATCCAGCAAATCCAGCCTGCAGGCGGGAATAATGCGAAAATCTTTACCCTTTGCCGCTACATGTGCCCGCACAATTCCGGCCAGGGTATTGCGGTCTGTAATTGCAATTGCTTTGTAGCCAAGCCTGATGGCTTCTTTTACCAGCTCCTCCGGATGAGAGCCGCCACGCAAAAAACTGAAATTGCTTGTGACCTGTAATTCTGTGTAGCTCATATTTCAGGCATCAGGCAAAAAATCCGTGAATAAACCATTGCGGCTTTTGCTCATCACAGTATTGCCCTTCGCGAAAGAGCCAGTAACGTGCACCTTCTTTATCCTCTACACAGTAATAATCCCGGGATGAGCCTTGCTCCAGCCACCATTCCTGCTCTATTCGTTCCGGACCGTCTGCCTTCTGAATGGTATGCAGCCTGCCTTTGTATTTAAAAAGCATCGGCGGATAATCCGGGAGGGGCACAGAGACTTCTATTGGCTCTGGCTTTGGCAAAAGATGGATCGGGCGCGGCTTGTCCGTACGCCATTCCGTCTGCGGCTTTTCATCCAGCGACGATGCAGGCTTAAAGGAACGTTCCGGCCAGTAGTGCTCCGCAGGCAGATAGCGGTGAATAACATGCCTGCCCAGTTTGCCGCCCAGCTTATCCAGTAATTCTACTACCTCATGCTCGCTCCTGTCTTCGCCTGTATTCCAGAGTTGTTCCTGCACGGTAGTCAATTCTTCCACAATCAGGGCTTCAATTATGAAGAGCTCAAAGCCCAGGTCCGGCTCCATAGTACTGATCTTTAGCTCAAAGAGCTTGAAGAGATGTGCTGCATGGCGCGAGGGCCTGTTGGTGCCAATACTGATTTGCTGAATATTCCCATCAATGCGAAAGCCTTTAAGCTGAGCCGTTCTTAAACCCTTTTCTTCATTTGCAAGGCGCTGGCAAATCTTTTCCAGCAATCGTTGCAAAGCAATCTCTATTCCTATGGCGGTACGGATAGGCTCAAGGCACGGCAGCCGCTCCTGATAGGGTTGAATGGGCTCAACAGGCTCCAATGCTTCTACAGCCTGCCCTAATGCCTGATCCAACCGTTCCAGCAAATGCGCGCCAAAGCGCCGACGCAAGACTGAACGTGGCATGTTGATGAAGCTTTGAATCTGATAAAGGCCAAGCTTTTCTAATCTGGCTACCACAGCCGCATCGAGCCGTAACGCAGCTGGTGGCAAGGGACATAATGCATCCAATTGCCTGCCTGTTTCAACAATTGGCGAAATCTGTCCGTAACGGGAAACAGCCCATGCTGCCGCGGCTGTATCCGCCATTGCCGCACGTACATCATATCCAAAGCCGCGCAGCCTCATGACCATGTCTTTGAGATATGGAAGCTCGCCGCTCCACAGGTGCGGACATCCGCTTACTTCCAGTAACAATCCATCCGGGGCATCTATCGCAACAAAGGGTGTATAGCGCAGGCACCACTCAGCGAGCCCGCGCAGCAGCTTTTCTGCCTGGCCGGGCTGGGCATCTAAAACACATAAATCCGGAAGAATGGCACGGCTGTCGGCTACAATCATGCCGACTTCTATGCCTTTGCGCTGTGCTCCGGCGCTGGTGGCTTTAACCCTCATATGTCCATGCTCTGGCGCAGCCAGCACAAATGGTATGTCCCGCAGCTCAGGAGAGCGACGCATATACCAATCAGTGATTAGCCGGCGAAACCATATGGCAACAAAACGTTTCGGCATGGCTACGCGACTTTAGTAATGGCCTGACGAGCAACCGACGGCACGAAGGTTGGAATGTGCCGAAAGCCCTGAGCTGTCCATTCCACTTGCCACGAGCCAGGCTTCCCATTGCGTGCTTTGAGCAGATGTACATTCCAGCGTGGAGCACCGACGCCAGGCAATTTGTCATCTAATACGCTTGGCAACGAAGTAATCTTCCAACGAGACACGCAAGCAACCGTATTTTCCAACCGCGGTGCATAGCGGTGTAAAAAACCGGTCACATGGCTTTGTTCCACTGCCAGTTGCAGCCTTCTGGATTGTGTAAAACTGATTTCCCGCAATTCACCGACCACAGCTGCCAATGCCTTGCATTTCAGCGCTTCTTCAAGCGCCCACAAGACTTCCCTGTCACTCACCAAATCGATAAAGACGATGCGTTCCGGCGCAACGTCAAAGAACTTTAAAGAAGGAGGGAAAATCGTTCTCTGTGAGCTGATCCAGAGACAGGTGCCTATAGACTTCTGAAATCTGCTCAGAAACCCGCCGATAAAGCCGTTGGTAGCTGCGACATTTTCCTTTTCCGAGCTTAGAAACTCGTGGATGGCGCCGGTTGGAAACGTCTGATTGGGAAAGGACCTTTCAACTACTTCCAGTCCAGTAGGAATATGCCGCCGGCACAAATCAATACCATATCCCTGCAGAGAAATAATTTCCTTTTGCAGTTGTTGTATGACAGTATCTTTTTTACCCAGTTTCATTGTAGCACTACCAATGGCATCATAAATACCATGCTATTGATCCCAATGATAACAAAAGTGCGGCGATTCTTTTAACTGATTTTGAACTTCAAAGCTTTATAAGGCATCGGGCTGTTGCCTAGTGCGCCTCTATGATTGGTAGAAAACAAAAAATAGCCGCTCTTAGAGCGGCTATTTTTGGTGAACCCGTTGGGACTCGAACCCAAGACCCATACATTAAAAGTGTATTGCTCTACCAACTGAGCTACGAGTTCTTACCAATCAAAGCACTATGGGAATGCTTTGTTTTAAGAAGAGGCGCAAATTGCTTTGCGCCTCTTACTTTGTAGGGAAGACAGGGTTCGAACCTGCGACCCCCTGGTCCCAAACCAGGTGCGCTACCGGACTGCGCTACTTCCCTAACTAAAACCATCGACCATCCGCGGTGAGGGCGGGATTCGAACCCGCGATACACTTTAAAGGTGTATGCCAGTTTAGCAAACTAGTGGATTCGGCCTCTCTCCCACCTCACCATATTGATTGTCTTCAGATAAAAACGCTTACCGCTTCGCTCCGAAGGACGGCAAAGATAACGGCTGCCGCCAAAAAAGCCGAAGATTTTTTTCACACTGCCAAAGGCTTAATCTGTAGCGCTATTCTGCGCGCTCCCAAGTGGTTGTTCGCCCAATAATTGAAACGCCTACATAGCCGCGGATACCCAGTTCTTTGTCGCTCCTGTAAGTAATAATACAAGAGTAAGTCTTGCCGTTTTTAGGGTCATAGATGGTGCCGTCCTCGTAGGTATCATCGTCTTTCTTAACGAAATGGGAGAGAATTGGCAGGTTGAGGATAGGGCGCTTCCGCAGGCTTTCCTTCTGGTTATTCTCATCCATCTTCGGCTTGCCGTCTCTTATTTGGCTCTTTCAGCCATACTATCTTACCCCAGAACTTATTGTCCACAGCGCGATAAATCTGAATCTTGGCCGTCTTCTCCGCGTTATACCAAAGGCCTTCCAGCTTATCCTTCTCGGCAAAGGCTTTGTTGGCAGCGCCAAGTGTGGCAACGAGCATGACAGCGATAAGGGCAATACGGTGTAGCATGAATTAATATGTTTGTTGAGCAGATAAATATAGTGAAACGGCTTAGCAATAAGCAAGCATTGTGCGGTAGCTTGTTGGCCGCCGGTTAACTTCGCGCTCCAACTAAAGCTATGGCAAAGACACGCGACCTGCAGGCCATCATCGGACACTGCAAAGAATATGGCTACATTTTCCCTTCTTCCGAAATCTACGACGGCCTGAGCGCCGTTTATGACTATGGCCAATATGGCGCGCAGCTCAAGAAGAATATCCGCGATTACTGGTGGCTGACCATGACGCAGATGCATGAGAACATTGTGGGTATCGATGCCGCCATCTTCATGCACCCGACTATCTGGAAGGCCAGCGGGCACGTGGACAATTTCAGCGACCCGATGATTGACAATAAGGACAGCAAGAAGCGCTACCGGGTTGATCATCTGATTGAAGGCATTCGCGGAGACATTACCGGAAGAAGAAAGCGCCAAGCTGCTGACGCAAATGGACGCCTTGCTGGCGGAAGATGACTTTGCGGGCCTGAAGACAGCTCATTGAAGAGCGCAAGTATTAAATGCTCCGTTTCAGAAACAAGCAACTGGACGGATGTGCGCCAGTTCAACCTCATGTTCCGCACCGAATTTGGCGCGGTAGCTGCTGAAGACGGCGAGGACAACGGCGTCTATCTGCGCCCCGAAACGGCGCAGGGCATCTTCGTCAACTTCCTGAATGTGCAGAAGACGGGGCGGATGAAGATTCCATTCGGCATCGCGCAGACTGGCAAGGCTTTCCGAAATGAGATCGTGGCGCGCCAGTTCATCTTCCGCATGCGGGAGTTTGAGCAGATGGAGATGCAGTTCTTTGTGCGCCCTGGCACGCAAAAGGAGTGGTATGAATACTGGAAGGAGCGCGCATGAATGGCATCTCTCACTCGGCATTCCCGCCGAAAGCTACCGCTTACCACGACCACGCGAAGCTTGCCCACTATGCCGACGCCGCCTGCGATATTGAGTATGACTTCCCGATCGGCTTTAAGGAAGTAGAAGGCATCCACAGCCGTACCGACTTTGACCTGAAGCAGCACCAGCAGTTCAGCGGCAAGAAGATGCAGTACTTCGACAATGACATTGACGAGGCCACCGGCAAGCCTTACGGCAACTACATTCCATACGTGGTGGAAACGAGCATCGGCCTTGACCGCGCTTCCTGATGGTGGTTTCAGAAGCATATGAAGAGCAGGACCTGAGCACGGAGGAAAAGAAGGACGACCGAGTGGTGATGAAGCTGCCGCCATTCCTGGCGCCAATTAAGCTTGGCAGTGATGCCGCTGACTAAGAAAGATGGCCTGCCGGATTTAGCCCGCGAGTTGATGAAGGAATGCATGCCGCATTTCATGTGCTTCTACGAAGAAAAGGATAGCATCGGCAAGCGCTACCGCCGCCAGGATGCCATTGGCACGCCCTTCTGCGTGACCATCGACCACCAGACGAAAGAAGACGGCACCGTCACTATCCGCCACCGCGACAACATGACGCAGGAACGCATCCCGCTGACGAGTGTGAAGGAAGTGGTGATGAAGGCTTGCGCGATGCCGTTTGATATGCAGTAGCAACAATGGACATCATCATTCAGGAATGGAACCTTGACGCTTCGCTGCATTCAAAGGAAGAAATTCTTGCGGCGCTGGTGCACGCATTGATGCGATGTTGCGTGATGACCCGATGGGTTTTATCCAGCTGATGTACCGCCTGGACATTCCCGAAGCGCAATTGGACGCTGCTATGGACGCGCCGGATGCGGGGCAGCTTATTGCACAGCTCGTCTGGGACAGGCAGGTACAGAAGAGATGCTGCGCAAGGCAACGCCGCCACCTGAAGCGGCGGATGATGACTTGCTTTGGTAAGCCATCGGATTGATTTCTACTCAGCAAAAATCTTCCCCGGATTCAGAATGCCCTTCGGGTCAAAGACGCCTTTGATGTCGCGCATCAGCTGTAGCTGTGTCTTGCTGAACGCAATATCCATATAGCTCTTTTGCACCAGCCCAATGCCATGCTCACCGGAAATAGTTCCGCCGAGGCGAACCACTTCACCAAACAATTCACGGATAGCCTTCGGCAATTCTTCCCGCCAGACCTGCTCGCTCAGGTCTCCGCGAATGATATTGACGTGCAGGTTCCCATCACCCGCATGGCCATAGCAAACGCTCTTAAAGCCGTATTGCGCACCAATGCTTTTCACGATGCGTAATAATTCCGGCAGCTCAGCACGCGGCACTACGGTGTCTTCTTCTTTATAAACAGAATGGCTCTTTACCGCTTCACCCACCTTCCGGCGGAGCGCCCACAAGAGCTCCTTCTGCTCATGCGTATCCGCCAAGTAACGGCTCCTCAATATCATAGCGGCTCACGATTTCAGCGATGCTTTCCATATCCGCCATCAGTTGGTCAGGATTATTCCCGTCAACTTCTATCAGCAGGTGTGCGGCAATGTCATCCGGCACTGCAATGCTGCTGTTCTGTGTAAAGCGCATGCTCCACTCCAGCGCATCCCGCTCCATAAACTCCAGCGCGCTCGGTGTGTGTCCGGCCAGAAAAATCTGATTCACCGCCGCGCAAGCATCTTCCGCGCTGCGAAACGGCACCAGCATCAGCACGTCATGCTGCGGATGTGGGATAAGACGAAGGACGATTTTCGTGATGATAGCTAAGGTGCCTTCGCTGCCCGTAATCAGCTGCGTGAGGTTGTAGCCGGTGCTGTTTTTTAAAACGTTCGCCCCCGTCCACATCACTTCACCATTCGGCAGTACGACCTCAAGGTTAAGCACATAGTCTTTCACCACGCCATATTTCACCGCCTTTGGCCCGCCGCTATTTTCCGCCACATTCCCGCCAATGAAACAGGAGCCTTTGCTCGCTGGGTCGGGCGGATAGAAAAGACCTTTATCCTTTACCGCATCCTGCAATTCCTGAGTAATGACGCCCGGCTCTGTAGTTACCTGAAAATTGCGGGTGTCAATGTTCAGAATGCGGTTCATGCGACGCATGTCTAAGCTCACGCCGCCGTGAATGGCTAGCGCACCACCGCTCAGGCCAGTGCCGGCGCCTCGTGGCGTTACCGCAATACCGTACTTGTGACAATGGCGCATAATAGCGCTCACCTCTTCCACGCCTTCCGGCTGCAGCACAACATCCGGCGGATGGCAGAGATCTTCAGTGTGATCAGAAGAACACCGGCTGATATGCTCTTCATCTGCAAGGATTCTTTGAGCGGGAAGAATGCTGTGAAAGAAGGTTAAGTCAGTCTCATCAGGCGTCTTAAATGGCATGTCACAAAGGTCGGGCGGCGCGGGCGCAATTTTGGAGTGGTTTTGGGGCAACCCTGTTCACTATGGCAAAGAATCACGTCCGCGGTAAAGACCTCATTGCGGCCGGCTTTCCCGAGGGCCCGGTTATTTCTGTAGCCATGAGCGTCATGGCTAACCATCACAAGAAAACGCCTGTACCGGAGCAGCTGGAATTGCTCAAGCGCGTCCTCGGCGCTCCGGAAGATTATTTGGAAGATCCGGTCTTCGGCCCCATCGCTCAAAAGCTCATTCCCAAAAAGAAGGAAGGTGCCGTGCAGGAAATAGACCTCATAGAGCAAGGGGTACCTTTCTCCATTTTCGGCGCAGAAGGCATTGAAGCGGGCGCGCTGGCGCAGATGCAGGCCGCCGCCCGCCTACCCATCGCACGTAGCGGAGCACTCATGCCAGACGCTCACGCGGGCTACGGACTGCCAATCGGCGGTGTCCTGGCAACAGAGAATGCGGTCATTCCCTACGGTGTAGGCGTGGACATTGGTTGCAGAATGTGCCTGTCCGTTTTTGACATCGCACCGCGTGATTTAGACGAAAAGGAAAAGATTTTCACGCGTGAACTGATTGAAGCAACCGTCTTCGGTGCGGGCGGCACTTCCAAGGGCCGTACAGAACATGAGATCTTAGACCGGAAAGAATTTTATTCCTTGCCGCTGCTGCGCGAATTGCAAAGCAAAGCCGCTGCACAAATCGGCACCTCCGGCGGTGGTAACCATTTTGCAGAATGGGGGCTTGTTGAAATTCCGCATGCCGATCCTACCCTCGCGCTTGTGCCCGGAACCTATGTCGGCTTTCTTACGCATTCAGGCTCCCGCGCATTGGGCGCAAATGTTGCGTCGCACTTTACGAAGATTGCAAAGGCAAAGCGGATGCTGCCGAAAGAAGCCGCTAACCTTGCCTGGCTGACTTTAGATGAAGAGGAGGGCCAGCAATACTGGCTGGCCATGAACCTGGCCGGCGATTATGCTTCAGCCTGTCACCACGTCATCCATGATAAGATTGCGAAAGCGCTGGGGCGCGCAGCCGCTGCGTATGGTGGAGAACCACCACAACTTCGCCTGGAAGGAGCTGCACGAGGGCAAGGAAGTAATTGTGCATCGCAAAGGCGCTACGCCGGCGGGGAACGGTGTCCTCGGCATTACTCCCGGCTCTATGACCGCGCCGGGCTTTATCGTAAAAGGCAAGGGCGTGGAAGCGGCTGTGGCTTCTGCCTCGCACGGTGCCGGAAGGCGCATGAGCCGGACCGCGGCTATCAATACCATTACGCATAAGGAGATGAAAGAAATCTTAGAACGACAGGGGGTCAAGCTCATCGGTGGCGGACTGGATGAGGCGCCGATGGCCTACAAAGACATTCGCACGGTGATGGACGCGCAGCAAACGCTTGTAGATGTCCTCGGCTCCTTTACGCCGAAGATTGTACGCATGGCCGGCGATTCACCGAAGGGCGGACGGCGCAAGGTAAAGGCGGGAAGGTGATTGAAGGAGAGTAGGATTTGACTCACTATTGAAACAAGACATCATAATCGTCATCGGAAAACACCAGACCTGGCTTATCCTTCGCGGTCGGTTCATGATAGGGGCCACAGAAGGCGGCCCGTATGCTTTGCCGGAATGCCTCAGCACCGAAGCTTAGTGACCGTCGATAAGCCGCATTACTCAAGGCCATATAGGCCTCGTGGTCTGATGAAACAGCACGCAGGGCACCTGCTATTTCATCCACCTGGCGCCCATCCATGCAGTAACCCTGCCGGCCGTGGGTAACAAGCTCACGTACGCCACCCACTGTCGGCACAATCACCGGGCGGCGACAGCGCATTGCCTCCAGCACCGTCATTCCAAAACCCTCAATAAATGCGTCCGCAAGCGACAGGTTAAGTACCATATGTGCCCGCTTATAGAAGGGAACAGTATCTGACTGAGTGGGAAAAACCTCGCAATTCCTGGGAATCTTACGGAATGTGCAGAAGCCGGCCACTTCTACCTGGGAGGCGTTCAGCACCAGTTGAAAGCGCGCGAAAGGCACCTTTGCTGCAATCTGCATGAACTGACAAAAGCCTTTGTAGGCGTTCATAGAACAAATCATGAGCACAGTAAACGGTGCATTCCAGCTAGGCTGGTCTATGCCAGACACAGCGTCGGTAAAGGACTTAGGTAAGGCATTGTAGACGACTTCTGTCTTCGGCTTTGCAAAAGCAAACTCACCAGCCACATAATTAGAAACAAAGAGCATTTTGTGCGCAGTGGCGTTTGCCACACGCATCAACAGCTTGCGGAATGCCCGGGGCTCAATGACCGCCTCATGCACATGATAGACTACCGGGCATCCACGCAGCTTCGCAGCCAGCGCTGCGCCAAAAGGCAGGAGCGTATTGACATATACTTTATCACCGCGACGCAGGAACTGCAGTAACTGAAGCAGGAGCAACAGCTGACACCAAAGAAAAAGACAGGAGCCGACCCAGAGGTTTTTACTTCTCCGGTATTTCAGCGACCGAACTGCGACGCCCGGTATTTCACTTCAGAAAACCTCCTGCTGGTAGCGCTGCGGTGAACAGCGTCACATCAAGATCTTCGCCCAATACCTCCAGGGCCTGCCGCAAAATCAGGGCGCTCCCACTACGATCGTTGAGCAGATGGACTGCAATCAATCTTTGCTTCATTTACAGTATGGAGGCTCTTTTTACGGATGCAGTTATGTTTCAAAAAAAGCGCTGAAGCGCCGGTATTGCAGCGGCGCAGCAAAAGCACGCTATGTACGCACGTTTATGGGATCATGCGGCGCTTGCCTCGCGTGTTTTAATATGATTGAACAAGGTATCCAGCGTGTCTCCCAGGCGCATGTTGCGTACGGAGATATAGTGGCCATGGCCAGATCGCTGCTCCAGCTTGTTGAAAAGTGCCAGGTATTTGCCTGTGAGCTGCTCTATACTTGCAGCATCCAGTTCCTGCTTACGCGGCAGGCCAGAATCCAACGGCGGGTATAGAAAGAAGTTCAGGTCAGGTTCAAATAGGAATCGGTACCACCATGTAGTGAAAGCAGAAGGCAGCATAATGTTGTTGCGTTTGCTGTCACTGATAAAATCAAAATAATAGCGATCGTATAGCACTACGTAACCCCGCATAACATAGCGCAGCTGGACGTAGCATTGACCAAACAGGTAATCGGTGTAGTAATAGGCAAAGCGCATGTAAGTGCCAATCCGGGAAAGCTTGGCGGCCTTGGGCTGCAGCGTGGCTGTCGCTCCCTGCTGCTGATAGCTGACGCCGCTCAGCACAGGCAGCATACTAGGGCGGTGCCGCAGCACCACTACCGGTGTGCGTAGCTCCTTGTCTATCCGGTGTCGGGTCGCCTCTATAACCGTACTCTTGCCTGGGCCATCCACACCGCTGAAGGTGATAATGTAGCCACGGTGCGGAATAAGCTTGCGAAGTCGGTCTCCTGTATGCTGCATGCGGCGCCATATACCGGCCCATCCGCGGTTGGCGGGCATGGTCTTCAGAAATGCTACAGCCCGCTCACGGTTTACATCATCGTACTGCAACAAGGCCGCAAAATTCTTGTTTTCCGCTGCGCCTTCCTCGCGCATCTGCCGGAGCAGGTCCGACTGCACGTTCATGTTCTGCGAGAGATAATGGTCGCGGTAGGACTGCGGCATAGCGCTGCGATTGAGCAGATAGAAGAGCCGGGTATAGCGCATGTCATCGCCGGTGGTGGGCACCTTCATGCCGGCCTCATTGAGCCGCGCGCCATCCCAGGTTTTTGCCGCATCGGCAAAGACGAGCTTACCGTGGCGCATTGCGCTGCTGCAGTCAATATGGATAATGCTGCCATTATTCAGAAAGAGACTCAGCTGACGTATAAAAGACTGCCGTTTTTCCCGGATCCGCTCTACGCAGCGATGCGTGCTTAGGTAATGTTTTAATTCAGCGGCGGCTTTAAACGGCATGCAGAGATCCAGGTTAGCAGCATTAGGCAAAGCAGTAATATCATCAACTGAAAGCTTCATGGCAGCGTAGGGCCGGCTGTGCATAAAATGGGCTACATCCTGTAACACCAGCTGGCGCTGTGTAAGCAGACCTTCATAATCCATCCAAAAGCCCAGCGCTTCGCACCACACCTGCGTCAGCAAGGGTACGTGGTGGTGCCACTTTGCCTGTTGGGAATACGCCTGGAGATAATAGCTGATGGTGCTGAGCAGGTATTGCTGTTCCGCCTCATTCGGGTCAATTTCATGCTTGATCAGGAAGGCCTCCCATTCAGGTTGGCGCAGCGTTTCATCAATTTCCTTTCGGATCGCAGCAAAAGGCTGGCGCTTGCTAAGAATGCCGTCCTGATAAATAAAATGGAACAAATCGTAGAGCGCAGGCATATCGTCGCGGCTAAGCTCCCAGTCTATAAGCAGGATTTGATCACCGCGCAGCCGGACATTGCAAGGGATAAAATCTCCATGCGCGCGCGCTACCGGCACCATTGCCTGTGGCAACATACACTCAATAAGGGTGCGCATCTTTTGCAGCAGCACTTCAGATATAGGATCATCCTTAAAGCGCCTGGGCACCTGGAGCCAGGCTTGCGCATCGCGGTACCAGCTGGCATCGCACATGCGTTGGTTGCGCAGGTCGCAGCCCAGCCACCGCTGCAGCGAGGAAAGCGGCAGCTCGTTCAGAGCGCGTACCGGCTTAACTACCTTATCATTAAACAAGTCGCCCTGAGTGAAGGCCAGGCAGCGGGTATGAATAGTTTCGGGCGCCACAATGCCTTCCGGAACGGGCTGCATAATGGCGCTGCGCTCGGCGTAGATATTCTTTGCAGCCGGAATAGTAAGGGAAAGCTTAGTAAATGCAGACTGGCCTTTTTCATCTTCGTGCCAGATCATCAGTTTACGGTTAATGCCCGCAGTGCCGGTAAAAATGGCCCAATCCTTTACCTGCCGCAGGCTGCGCTCGCCTATAGCTGATGTATAAATTGTTCGCGTACCGGAGGTCACCAAACGAGGGAGCTTTAAAGCAAAACCTGTGCGGATGATGCGTGCATACCACTTCGCCTGCTCGGTACCCTGGTTATGAAAGCGCAAAAATTGCGGCCTTCGGGAAGATGCAGGCCATATCCAACGTAAACTGCCGTCAGCATTGTTAATGAAGCGACAAACCAGCGGATGGCGCGTCCGGCCGACGGGCTTTAGCGACACGTCAATATTGAGGAGCTGAAGCCCCTTATTCAATATGCCGATATCCTGGATCTGCTGCTCTGTGTGCATAATGCTCTTATTAGCTATCCCTGTGCCAATCGGGAAAATCCGCTGCTGGCAAGGGTTTACTTTTTTCTTGTAATCTTTTGCCTTCCGGCGTAAAGAATTTTGTTCCTGATTCTGGAAAGTCTGTCTGTAATCGTTCAGCGGTTGAAACGCGGCCAGCAGAGCCGGCATATAGGCTGCCGGCAGTTGGCGCCGGACTTCTGCCGGTGGCTCAGAGCGAAAGGAATGAAAGTATTTTCTGGGGGATAGACTTTGGCCGGCCGCGCTTCACAAGATTCATGACGTGCAGCATTTTATGCAGCACAGCGGCAATCTGCTCGGCCTCTGTATCACCTTTTATAATGTAGTCAAATGCGCCGTATTTCATGGCATTGACGGCTACCTGAAGGTCTGTCTGGCCGCTTATCATCACCAGATAAACCTGTGGATTGAAGCGCCTGATCTTTTTGAGCACCTCTAGGCCGTCAAGCGGCTCCATCATATAATCAATCAACACCATGTCAGGGTTTTCTGCCAGCTCGTTGATACAATCCTGGCCGTTTTCATAGACGTTCAGGCGCTCGCAGCCCATACGCGTCAGGTATTGCTGATAGCTTTTGCGCGCCAGTGGATTATCGTCTACCACAAAAATGTTGAGGTCCTTAATACGCTTCATTGGAAGAAAGAAATGGGTGTGGGTATATTCTTTTGCACACGCCAAGCGATCACTATGCCAAAAACCAAGTGATTGTCTAACAACTGTTTTACGCATTTTTTGTCACTTACTATGTCCAGCTCCCGGAAGCCCTTTCCAGAATCCGGACGCGGTTAAAAACATGTTATGCAGGCTGTTGGACTCGTCGGCTCATCCTTTTATCATTTTCTTGCACGTCTATTCACACCTGACTATCGGACAAACAACTACATAAGCTCCTTCCGGATTTTTATTATAGAAGACGACCCCTGGTACGGCGAGATTCTTGAGTACCACCTTTCATTGAACGAAGAGTATAGTGTGCAACGGTTTGCATGCCTCAAGAACTGTATTTCGGCCCTCGCAGGAGCGAAGCCTGACCTTATTACTTTAGATTATTCACTGCCGGACAGCTCCGGTGCCGAAGCCCTTAAAAAGCTGCGGACGTTGCTTCCGGATATTCCAATCATCGTTGTATCCGCCCAACAGGATGTGGCTGTGGCGGTAGAATTGCTCAAGCAGGGTGCCACTGATTATTTTGTAAAAGACGATACGACGCGCGAGACCCTATGGAACGCCGTAGCCCGCCTGCGCAACCACAAGCCCATCAAAGGGGAGTCAACACACGTGCGGGAGACGGCTCCCGGAGAAGCACCGGATTTCAGCCAGGCGCTGCGCGGTGACAGCCCGGCCATGCAAAAAGTGACCGTGCTGATGCACAAGGCATCACGCAGCAGCATTAATGTATCTATTACCGGAGAGACTGGCACCGGTAAAGAAGTAGTGGCCCGCGCCATCCATGAGGCTTCAGAGCGGCGGCGGCGGCCGTTGGTGGTGGTAAATATGGCGGCCATCCCGAAGGAATTAATTGAAAGCGAGCTTTTTGGCCATGAAAAAGGTGCCTTCACCGGCGCAACGGCACGCCGTATCGGCCGCTTTGAAGAGGCGGATAAGGGCACACTCTTGCTGGACGAAATAGCTGAATTGGATATAAGCGTACAGAGCAAGCTGCTGCGGGTGCTGCAGGAACGCGAGCTGGTGCGCGTAGGGGGCAGCGACAAAATACCGCTTGACGTGCGTCTGATTGTTGCAACACACAAAAATCTGCCTGAGGAGGTACGTAAAGGCGCATTCCGAGAAGACCTCTATTACAGAACCATCGGCCTGCCGATAGCGCTGCCCGCCCTTCGTGAGCGCGATGGCGATGTACCCCTCCTGGCCGTACATTTTCTGCAAAGCTTTTGCAAGACAAATAGTCTTGGCACCCTCAGCCTGACACCTGCCGCACTTCGCAAGTTGGATGCCTACAACTATCCCGGCAATGTGCGGGAACTTAAGGCTATTGTGGAGCTGGCGGCCGTAATGTGCGACGGGGATGAGATAGACGTAACGGACATCAGCTTCCCGACCGGCGACAGCACAGCGCTTCCTGCAAAACAGGGTAAGACGCTGCGTGAGTATACAGCCGACATTATTTCCTTTCACCTGCGGCAAAATGACAACAATGTTCAGGCCGTAGCAGATATGCTGGACATTGGCAAGTCCACCATTTACAAGATGATCCAGACCAGAGAACTGGTTCTGGATTAAGCTTAATTCACCTGTCCTTTTACAACGATGACGCTCTCTAAAAATGTCGGAGCTAACCGCAGCACGGCCCTGGCCGCCTATGCGCAGCAACTCCGCGGCCTTCGCATCCTTATTGCTGACGACTGTCCGGTGAGCCGGCTTATTACCGGCGCAGCCTTACGGCGCCACGGGTCTTTGGTCGCAGAGGCTATAGATGGTGAGCAGGCATTGGCCATGACGCAGGAAAGTGACTATGACCTTATCCTGATGGATGTGCAGATGCCTATCTGCGACGGCCTTGAAGCTACAAAAAATATTCGCGCAGCAGGTTTTAACGTACTGCCCATCATCGCCATTAGCGCCAGCTTATCTTCCAAAGAAATGGCTGCAGTAACTGAAGCAGGCGCAAATGATGCGTTGCCCAAACCGCTGTCTCTGGATCGCCTTTGCCACATATTGGCCCGGCTCAAGGCCCAGCCATGCACTGATAGTGAAGATGCGCCGCTGGTGAGCGCCACCCTGTTGCAGGAGCTTAGCGGTGGTGATGATGTATTTGCGCAGCGGCTGCTACGCATTGTAGCGCAAGAGCTGCCGGCAGCCATACAGCAAATGAAAGATGCATTTGGCTTGAAGGACGGAGCGCTCATTGCCCGCATCTCACATCGCATCCGGCCCTGTTTTGCCAGCCTCAGACTGAGCGCATTGCAGGAAACAGCGCTCCGCATTGAGGTATTTGCGAAGGAGGGGCGCATGTCGGTGGAAATGCAGCAGCTCATTGCACAGTTGGCTAATGGCGTGGATTTAGTGTTGAGCGCTGTGGGCAAGCTGCGCACAATGGCGTAATGCGCCACGCGCGCGTCAGCTTAGATTTAAATGCCCGTTAAGGCTGTTTACAGCTTGGCGCCGCCGCCTACATTTATCTTTTATGAGTTTACAGAATCTTGAAGCAGCGCTGCCTAACGGCGCAGCCGGCCTGCCAGATGATGATTCCAATCCATTACCGCGCTCCGTAGTCCGCCCTAATGCCTTTGTGCTGCTGGACGGCGAATGGAATTTTGTGCTGGACGAAAGAAATGCCGGCCTTAGCGAGCTGTGGTACATCGGGCACGAATATGCGCAGACCGCAGCCTGGCCAGGCAGCCTTGAAGCGCTGATGGCGAAGAATGCAAGCACCTGGCAGGATGAAATTGTGGTCTGGTATGAGCGCAGCTTTGAAAATCCAGCCTTCCTTCGTCCGGCCGGCGACACGCCCAAACTGCTACAGCTCACTTTTGGCGCCTGCGGATATGAGACGCGCGTATGGCTAAACGGTCAGCCGCTGCGTACTATAGAAGGGGCTGAAGCGCACATTGGCGAGTACACGTCCTTTTCATTTGAGCTGCCGGACGCCCTGCTGCAGCCGGTGAACCGGCTTACGGTGCGCATTGCCGATTCTATGGATGCTGATGTGCCTCGAGGCAAGCAGGAGAGCCACGTGTACAAACGCGGCGGCATCTGGTACCAGACCAGCAGTGGGGCAACCCGCAGTGTGTGGATTGAACCGGTGGAGCGTAACCGCCTCCGCACCCGCGTAGGCGTCGTGAGCGTTGTGGAAGACAAGCTCGTGCGCGTGAACCTCACTACACGCATTCACGACCCGGGCAACTATATCATTCGCCTGAAGGTGTATGAGCGCAAGGGGAAAGAGCCGATTGCTACAGATGAGTTCCCGCTTTGGCTGAATGCCGGGCAGAAGAGCCAGCGCTTGGTCATAGAGCTGCCGCAGGCGGAGCTGTGGAGCCCGGATTCGCCGCATCTGTACCGCCTTGTGGCAGAGCTGGAAGATGGCGCGGGCCATGTGGCACCCATTGAAACGGAAATCGGCTTTCGCAAGATTGAGGCCCGGGGCAGTATTATTTACCTGAATAACCAGCCCGTTTATCTGGACGGTATTCTTTACCAGCCGGGCAATGCGAGCTACGAGGAAATACGACTGCACATGCATGCCATGAAAGACCTGGGCTGCAATCTGGTGCGCATCCACATTGCAGGTGTGGACCCCCGCATCTATCACCTGGCAGATAAGCTGGGGCTGCTGCTGTGGGTTGAGGTGCCATCCCCGCACGCCTCCACAGAACGCTCCCGCGTTAACCACGAGGCTGAACTGATGCGGATGCTGCGGCTTATTGAAAGCCACCCGTCGGTAGTTATCTGGAGTCTGTACAATGAGGATTGGGGTGCGCAGGACATTGCCACGAATGCGGCTACACAGGAATATATCGTGCGCATGTACCACTTTATGCAAATCAACTATCCGCAATTTCTGGTGGTGGATAATGACGGCTGGCAACACATCTCACTGGAGGGGCGCCTGAAGAGCGATATGCTTACGGCCCACCTTTACACGCCGGACATTGGCCGCTGGCGCGAGATGCTGGATCAACTTACGGCAGGACAGCTTAACGGCGTAGCCTTCCTGCCACTTACGGTGGGCGATCCCTTCTTCTATCGCCGTCAGGTGCCTTTGGTAGTGAGCGAATGGGGCGGCTTTGGCTTCTCCAATTACGGCGGGCCGGAGGAGAATGCCGACCGCGCTGCCCTGATCAAGTCTTTTAAGGATGAGCTGCGCAAGCGCCATATAGCCGGCGATGTCTACACACAGGCCACAGACATTGAGGATGAGCGCAACGGAATTATTGACTTTAAGACAGGAGCGCTGAAGGTGGCGAAAGGCTTGCTAAACTCACGGAACAGCGATGAGGTTGCGCCCTCGTAATTCTTTCCGGCTAAAATTCTAAGCCTCAACGAAGGCCGCTGGCTGATTCTGGAGGCTGATTCCGGCAATTAGCTGCTACAATTGCTGCTTTCCGGAGCGGGAAAGTGGGCAATAGCCAGAAGCGTCGTATTAAGCACAACATGGTTTCAGCATTATGGAATTGCATGCAAAATCTAATGGCTGGCATCTTGAAGAAGAGACAATAGAAAGGCTGCACCAGTTATGGTACAGCCTTTTGATAGATGTCTGCGCAGCACTAACGCCGGTAGCCCCCACCTCCTTGATGGTGTCCATGGCTGCCGCCGCGATAGCCATGACCGCCACGGTGTCCGCCATAACCAGGACCGTAACACATGCAGGAGCTTAACGCCATTGCAAGCAGCACAAAAAGAATAGTGCTTTTGAAAATGTTCATTGCAGATAATTTTAGTTAGCCCGTGCAATGCAAATCTTGGGCTGCAATTGGTACTACATCAAGCGTAACAAGGATTTTACAAAACTCCCTTTCAGTGGCGCTAGTGAAATGCTCCAGAACGGCTCAGAACTTTATTTACAATGGATTCCATACGGGAAAGCCAGGCATGAATGGCGGCCATTGGTATGACGATAACTTTGTCCATTCCGCATATGCCGGCGTTAGATCAAACAACGCCGAAGCTGTGCCCATAAGTTGCTGACGTTACCATCAGCAAGGGCGCAAAGCGGCAAAAAAATTGAGCATACTGACGCAACAGAATCCGAAAAACGAAGGCTATTGCGGCTGGTAAAAGCTTGCGGGCACCCCGGCAACGCTCACCTCCGCCACAAAAAGGTCTCCCGACTGAGGATATCGCGCCAGTTCTGCATCGCTTAGTTCTGCCCGGGCGGTGGTGATGTACAGTGTCTTCAAGTCCGGCCCGCCGAAGGCGCAGGAGCTAGTATGCGGGGCGGGAACTTTTACCTGCTGCAGCAATTCGCCACTTTCCGGATTATAGCGGTTCACTGCGCCGGCACCCCACATCGCCACCCATAGCATCCCCTCGCCGTCTATACACATACCGTCCGGCCAGCCGTCTATTTCCCGCATTGCGATGGCTACGCGCCTGTTGGAGATAGAGCCGCTCGCATCGTCATAATCAAAAGCCTGCACCGTGCCAGTGGGCGTGTCATTGTAGTACATTGTCTTCCGGTCGGCCGTCCAGACGATCCCATTAGAGATGGACACATCGCTTAGCATCTCATGCAGGGAACCGTCGCCGTCAAGGCGATAGAGCTTTGATTGACCGCGCGCACCATCCATAGAGATAGTGCCCACCCAGAAACGGCCTGCAGGGTCACACTTGCCGTCATTAAAACGCACCGGCGGTCCGGGCAGCAAATTGCTGAGCAGTGTAAGCGCACCCGTGGCTGCATTCATGCGGTGAATGCCCGTTTGCAATGCCACGAGCACATCCGCGCTGCCCTCAATGGGCACGACCGTACTTACATAAGCCCCGGTGGAAAACATTTTATCCACTTTGGTTTGCGGGTCGTAGATGTGCAGCTCACGCCGCATGATATCTAACCAGTAGAGTTTTTGTCCGTGAGGATGCCAAAGGGCGCCTTCGCCTAAAGTGGCTTGTGCAGCAAGCAGCGATATTGCTTGAATAATATCAGGCATTGGTTGATGAAGAATGGTTCAGATAAACGGCCCATTGGCCGGCGAGCGTAATGGCATCAGCGCTTTTTATGTCAATGCTTTGCAAGCGCTGCGCGATGCCAAGGATTTCCAACGCAGCCTTGTACTGCGTCACAAGCCCGTCTTCTCCCGCAAGGATGAGCGGGCCGGAAAAATCGGCCGGAAAATGCTGCAATTCTGCGCCGATGAGCAAACCGCTCAGGAAGTAGAAAGCATCCTCCTTGCTGCGCTTCCCGAATAAATCGCCGGTGCGGATAAGGAATGCGCCGTGCAACAGGCCTTCTTTCACGGCAGATGCAACGCCGGCTTCAAACTGCGCGCGATTGCCAGGCACATCAAAGTTTCGGTTTTCCTGTACGGATGCAGCGAGGATGCTTTTGGAGCTGAGCAGCGAAAAGAATTCGCCGGTCATGTAGGTCTTGAAAGTGGTAGCACTGCCAGATTTCGTCCGGATGTGCTTGCAATGGGTGCCGGGATGGAGGATGAAGCGCTCTTCGTTGCCGGTGATGCAGCAGCCCACTACCTGCACTTCTTCGCCACGCATTACGTCGTCTTCTGTTCTGACGCCTGAGATAAGGAGGATAGCATGAACAAAATCTACAGATGGCGGGATAAGCTTTGCATCTAAATCAGCGCCATCCAATGCAAACGGGATATCCTTGTAAGGCAACTCCATCATGCCGACGGTGGACGACGCCATGCCAGAAATGATAAGCGGGATGTCTTTGGGGAAATCAGCTTGCGCTTCCAGTTTTGCGAGGTGCTCCTTGAGAATGGCCTGGTAGAATCTTACACGATCGCCTTCCTGCTTACCACGCTGCTTCCAGGCCTCAAATACAGCGGCATTACCCTGCTTGCTTTCCGATTCCGCAACGACTTTGAAGCCGTCGGCTGCTACAAGACGAAGGCGAAAGGCTGTGGTGCCCCAGTCGCAGCTAAGGAAGAGTCTGGCGTTCATTTTTTTCTATTTCCGGGATGTCAGGCTCAAAGTCCCTGACTAATAAATCATTCTTCCCATCCCATGGATTAAAATCCCTGGCTATTATTTCGTTCCTCCCTTGCGGGACTCATTTTCCACACGCTCAACTACGAAACGCTTGAACGTCTCAAGGTCTGGTTCACCATTCTGCCACGCTGCCATCCTTGTGTCGCCAGATAGGGTTGTGCCAGTCGTGGCCTTCGGCGGCGCGCTCCTTCACGTACGCTTCGTTTATTTCAATGCCGAGACCGGGGCCATCGGGAATCTTCACAAAGCCTGTCCTCATAGGCAAATGAATTACGATCGGCCATATAGTCCAGCAGGTCATTGCCCTGGTTGTAATGGATGCCGAGGCTTTGCTCCTGAATAAAGGCATTATGGCAGGTGGCATCTACCTGCAGGCAGGCGGCCAGCGCAATAGGACCCAGCGGACAATGCGGCGCGGCGGCTACGTCAAAGGCCTCGGCCATGGAGATGATCTTCTTGCATTCCGTGATGCCACCGGCGTGCGAGAGGTCAGGTTGGATAATGTCTACTACCCATCTATCAGCAGTTGCTTGAAATGCCAGCGACTGAACATCCGCTCGCCTGTGGCTATTGGGATGGCGACGTGCTTTGCGATTTCGCGCAGCGCCTCGTTGTTCTCTGGCAACACCGGCTCCTCAATGAACATCGGATGAAAGGGCTCCAGCTCTTTAGCCAGCACTTTAGCCATGGGTTTATGCACCCGGCCGTGAAAGTCTACCCCGATGCCAACGTCCTGGCCCACGGCTTCGCGCACGGCGGCTATGCGCGCGACAGACGCTTCAATCTTTCAGAAAGAATCTACGTACTGCAACTCGTCCGTAGCATTCATCTTCAAGGCGGTAAAGCCTTTGTCTCACCACCTCCGTTGCTGCTACACCTACATCTACCGGGCGGTCGCCACCTATCCAGGAATAAACGCGCATAGAGTCGCGGGCCTTGCCGCCCATGAGCATGTGGATAGGCGCATTGTGATATTTGCCCTTGATATCCCATAGCGCCTGGTCAATGCCGGAGATGGCGCTCATAAGAATGGGGCCGCCGCGATAGAAGCCGCCGCGATACATCGTATTCCAGTGGTCTTCAATGTTCAGCGGGTCTTTGCCTATAAGGTCTGGCCATCAGCTCTTCTACAGCACCTTTTACGGTGGCGGCTTTGCCTTCTATCACAGGCTCACCCCAGCCGGTAATGCCTTCGTCGGTTTCTATCTTCAGGAACAGCCAGCGCGGCGGTACCTGATACAGCTCATAGCTCCGGATTTTCATAGCGGGAAGTTAGACAGTTGCAGCGGCCATAAAATCCTTTGCGCG
Source organism: uncultured Bacteroidota bacterium (assembly GCA_963782125.1). Lineage (GTDB taxonomy): Bacteria > Bacteroidota > Bacteroidia > Chitinophagales > Chitinophagaceae > UBA1952. Next base: position 124,403 of record CAWAID010000004.1, on the reverse strand, counting down.
CTGCGTGAGCGCTCTTAACGACTCGTCTGTAATTGCCCCCTTAGTATCTGTGAGCGAGGAGCCGAGGCCAAATGCCTTTGCGCCGGCCTTTGCGTAATCGGCAATGTTGTTCAGCGATACGCCGCCAGTGGGCATGAGTGGAATATGTGGCAGTGGGCCGGCCATTTCTCTGAAGAAAGACGGCCCCACGGCAGAGGCCGGGAAGACTTTAATGATGTCTGCACCTGCGGTGTATGCGGTCAGGATTTCTGTGGGTGTCATTGCACCGGGAATGGAAAGCGCGCCATACTTCTTTGTCATTTGGATGGTAGCAATGTCCATTGTAGGCGATACGATGAATTGCGCACCTGCAATAAGGGCGGCACGCGCCGTTTCCGGATCAAGGACAGTGCCTGCGCCAATGAGCATACGGTCGCCAGCCTTGTCTGCCACTTCTTCAATCACCTTGAGGGCTTTGGGAGAGTTGACAGTAACTTCCAGCGTACGGATGCCACCCTCAAAGAGGGCATCTACGTAGCGCAGGATAGCGTCGGGGGCGGCACCACGGATGATGGCGACGAGCTTATGATCGGTAATGTGCTGGAGCGTGGGCATGGTGGAATCTGGCGGACAATTTTTATACCAGCACATACGAGCCGTAAAATTGGCCTGTTTCAGCGCCAATCCACCAGAGGCGCGCCGATGCGTTACGCGATGATATTATATTGATTTCAGTGTTGGGTTTTCTCGGGAGAGGGATAAGGATCAACGGATGTTTTGCCTGAATGGACTAAATACAAAGAGGAGCGAAGGGATTCTGCTTCAAAGGTCTTAGTTTATTGATTGAGCAGTGCTTTCTGGATCTAGAACAAATAGAGGATGATTTGAAATAAATCATATCAAAGAATTAATTTTAATGTATAATATCTCACAATAAACGAAAGCGCCCGGGGTATTAACCCGGGCGCTTCTATGTCAGACAATTCAGGATTTATTGCACTATAATTTTTGTCCGATAATTCATGTCTCCGTTCTGTACCTGTATCAGATACATTCCTGCACTGAACTGACTAAGATCAAAAGCGACTACCCGGCCCTGATCGTTCGAAAGTACTTGGCGAGCAATCATCCTGCCTTGTACATCCATGACCGTAACCTCTGCATGCTCACTGATAGATGATAATTCTACCCGGAACTGACCTGCGGTTGGGTTAGGATATACTTTGACGGCCTGTTCCTCACTTGCCTTTGCCGTTCTGCCCTGAAATTCAGCGCAATTGCCAAGATTATCGCCATGGCCCAAGTGTGCCGGTATAGCATTTGCCGACACGGTAAGCATTTGCGTATTGGTGGGATTACCCGGTGGACGATGGCAAATCATGATCTTATTTCCAACGAAAGGATCAACGACGTTAATCTTTTTAGTTTTGGAAACTGTGCACCCATGAGCATCCGTAGTCGTAATGACAAAGGTGAACACATTATCACTGTCGGACCTACAGATCATTGAAGAAGTAGGGCTGAATGTATATGAGTTTGCCGTATTGGATAGTGTACTAAGCGTAGTGCTGTTGCAACCTGATTGTTTCCAGCTGTAGGAGTAAGGTGCAGTTCCCCCTGACGGTGCTGCCATGCTGATGGATTCCGATTGGGCAGACGAGCTGTAGCCAAGATAAATGGTTTGTATTTCCTGCCCTGGGAAAGGGTAAAGTGGGGTCACTGAAGCAGTGGCCGAAATGCTCACCGGCGTTACAGTTACGATTTGAGGTGCTGTAGCAGTATTACCATGGACATCGGTAACCGTCCAGGTAACTGTTGTTGCACCGACGGGAAAGACAGCGGGCGCATTATTTGTTACTGTAGCAACGCCACAGTTGTCCGCAGTTGCTGGTGTACCTAAGGCAACTGCCACTGGTACGCAATACCCATTCATATTCACGTTTGCTGGGGCCGTAATGCTCGGATTCTGATTATCAACTATGGTCACTACTTGCTGTGCAGAGCTTTGATTGCCGCTGTTATCCGTTACAGTCCAGGTAACTGTCGTATTTCCCACAGTGTAAGAAGATGGGGCATCGTTAGTTACATAGGCTACTCCACAGTTGTCACCAGTTACAGGTGTACCTAATGTAACTGTAGCGGTGCCGCACAATCCGGTGGCAGCATCGGCCTCCACATCTGCCGGTGCCATAATAGTCGGTTTTTGATTGTCCGTCACAGTAACGGAGAAGGATTGGGCAGCCGTGAGGCCGGCTGCGTCGGTAGCTGTGTAAGTAACAGTTGTAACACCAAGCGGGAAAGAGGTGCCGCTTGATTGACTTGATGCGAGTGTTGCAGTACAGTTATCTGATACGGTTGGTGCAGTCCAGGAAACCACCGCTGCGCAATCGCCGGCGTCATTATTCACAGAGATATTTGCCGGCATTCCATTGATGGTTGGTGCCTGAAGATCTTTTGATGTGAGGGTCACGATATGCTGTGTTGTATTTCCGTTGCCATCATTTGCGGTGATAGTAACGGTATGCGTTGCATTGTGAGATGACACAATTACAGTGTTGGCCGCAGGAGATTGTGTGAATGTGACCGTACCGCAGTTGTCAGCGCCGGTCAGATTTGCAAGCAGGTTAGGGACCGTAATACTACAGTTACTCGATAGTGCAACATCCGAATTGGCAGGTGCTGTAAACGTGGGCGCTATAATATCGTCGGCCGTTAGCGTAACAGTATGCACCTTCTGATTTAAGTGAATATCAATAGCCGTAATATCTACATTATGTGGAGCACCTTCAGAAGAAGTAATTACCGTACCGGCAATCGGGCTCTGTGTAAAGCTTACCGAACCGCAATTATCATTACCTGTCAGGCCTGTTATCAAATCAGGAACAGCAAAGCTGCAATTAGCATCAAGCTGCACAGTTGATGGCTGTAGGTGCTGTAAAAGACGGGGACTCAATATCAGTCACGGTAACGTTGAATGAATTATTTGCAGTACCGCAGCTATTATTTGCTGTTACTGTTACCGTATTAAGACCTACGTTGAAGCTGGTACCGGAAAGCGCCGAGTATGTCACTGCGGGAGCAGGAGTACCTGTTACAGTTGCCGCAGGATAGCTTACGATCGCGCTGCAATTTCCCGTGCTTGCTGGCACAGCAGCAACCACAGGAACAATTATCCCGGGAGCAGTATTCACGGTAATTGTCTCGGTTATACTACCAACACAGCCAGCGGAACTGGTTCCGGTAATGGTGTAAGTCTGATTAGCTGTTGGCGTAGCTGTCACGCTGGTTCCGGAAGCGGCTGATAAACCTGTAGCTGGTGACCAGGTATAGGTATTTGCACCAGAAGCCGCCAAGATTGTGCCCGTTCCGGAGCATATTATTTTGATTCCACCGACGGTAATGATCGGATTAGGATTGACTGTGACTGTAAGTATGTTAGAGGTAGCAGGACAATTAGTAGACGTAACAACGACATAGTAGCTGCCAGCAGTAGTAGCACTATAAGTTTGATTCACGGCACCCGCAATGGCAACGGTATTCCTGTACCATTGGTATGCAGTACCTGAGGATGCAGTAAGCAAAACACTGCTACCCGAGCAGATTGCGAGCGACCCGGAAGCTGTTGCTGTAGCAGTTGGCGGTATGAAAGCAGCGCAGCTTCCAGAAACCTTTCCAGCTACCCAGTTGGATGTGCTGCCAGTCAGCGCAAAACCAGTGAGGGCGCCATTGAGGCCATTCCCGGCTCAGATCTGACAGTGTAGTCACACCCGCATTGTTGCTATTAATGAAGCCCTGATTGAACTTATAATAAGCCAGGAGACCCGACTGGGTGCCTGCGAGCTCGCAGTTCATATTGTTCTGAATCTCTCCCTGACAAAGCGCCCGGTTCCAGATCCGCAGCTCTTCAATGTTACCATTAAAGCCAGCCTGGGCGAATGTCTGCCCTGGTTTAAATCCAACAGCCCTTAAAGCGCTATTGCTGCCCGATTGATTATTAAAGCCGGAACCGTCTGGCTGACCATTGATATAAATCTTCACATTGCCGGAGGCGTCACGCGTAGCTGCAACGTGTGTCCATGTGTTAAATGGAATCACAGAGTTGGATGATGTGGCATTGCCCCAACCACTACCATTGCCGAAGTTTACATGCAGGCGGCTGTCCCAATTCTGCACAGAGAAGCTATTGATTACTTCTTTGGAGCAGATTTCATCAAAGTCAGTGAAAATTGAACTATTCCTATATATCCATGCTTCAAAAGTCACTGCGCCAAAGCCTTCAATATTGTCGCCGAGGTTCACATAATCATCAACTCCGTCAAAATGAAGTGCACCAGCGGGTACCCCGATCTGAACCGGTACGCTAGCTGTGCCGGTACATCCGTTGGTGGTGCCAGTGACTGTGTATGTGCCTGCAGCCGCCGCTGTAACTGCGGCTACCGTTGGATTCTGAAGGGTACTGCTGAAGCTATTGGGACCGCTCCAGCTATAGGTTGTAGCGCCGCTGGCCGTCAAATTTAATGAATTGCCGATGCCAACCGGGCTGTTGCTGCCAGCTACCACTACAGGATTAGGTTTTACCGTTACGACAACTGCAGCTGAGGCTGCGGGAGTAGCACAATTTGCTGAAGTGACTACTACATGATAGCTACCGGAAGCAGAGGCTGTATATGTACGGCTGACAGCACCGGTGATCGCCACATTATCCTGATACCACTGATAGCTCAGCCCGGCATTTGCGGTCAGAGTCACCGAGCCGCCCGGACAAAAAGAAGTTGCTCCGCCTGGTGTTACCGTCGCTGTCGTGAATGTCACACCGTATTTGGAGCTTAAGTAGCTATTTATTTGCTGTATTTCGCAAGCCGTTAAGACACGATTGTAAACTATAAACTCGGCTACATCTCCATTAAAGTAGCCATCGTCGCCATCAAATCCGAGTCGCAATGTTGTTTGCGCTAAGGAAGCTTCAGTCTTATCAGTAAATGTCCCAAGCAGGCTTCCATTAAAGTAGAATGCAGAACCGTTAGCAGTTCCGTTATTCACACCGTTGACAACATCGCCGTCATAAACTCCGGTAAACAAATAAAGATTTCCGGGTACACCACTGCCTGTAATATCAGTATTAGGTGGCGATTGACCAGGCCCTCTGGATGCAATTCCATTCTGTCCGTTAAAAGCAGTGTACATAAAGCGGTCCCAGTTTCCATCATCATTACCCCAAAGCCCGGTCCGGCCGGCATTCCCTTGCTTGTAAACCGTAATGATTGTGATATCCGGATTCGAAATTGCACGGAGGTCAATGTTCGCAAACTTGTACACGTTCGTGCTCGCAAACCGCACTACCGGATGACCATTAATCAACGAGGTTGCATCAGAGCGGTATGCGCCTCCGTTGGCAGTAAGGTTTACGCCATCATTACCACTTCCAGACTTGTCTTTCCAGGTATTAAGTGCTGTGCTGTTAGCCGGATTGTTGGATGAATTACCGTCTGCATCGGGGTCTGAAGCATCCAGCCAGGTCTTGAGCCCGGTACTAATACCAGCCGGGCCGGTAACGGTCTGCGCTTGAGTCGCAAAATTTCCTGCTGCCAGCAGCAGCATTAGCGTCAGCTTGCGCCAATGGAATTTGGGCTTTGATTTTTTCATGTTTGGGTGTGTTATCAATACGTCTATGTTATGTATGATTATTCGCTTTTTCAACCAACATGTATTCCTTATTGCAGGTCTTGCATTTGTATGGTCTGCAAATAGCTCGCGGCTCGCAATAGATCATCCTAACCCAAAACGAGGGCTTCGCAATGGGCTCCATGCTGTACAGCTCGCCGGCGCAAAGCGGGCACATAATTCCAACAACCGTCTTGGTGAGCGTTATTCTGCTGAGGTCTAGAATCGGCATTCCAGCGCAACGGTACAATGCGCAATCACGTTAGCAAAGCGTTAGGGATATACAACTGAAAGCCGGGACATACGGTAAGATTTAGGGATGAACAAACAACATCTACTTAGACGGAGATATGATTATTTGCGGATGCCCGGAACGCGCATTACTTCATCTCTGTAAATGTTTCCAACCGGAATCAGGTACGATCCGGCAAAGAGCATATTGCCTTGAAGACCACTGACTTTGATGATCGCAATAATAAAGCTAAGGTGGGCCTTCATATACAGGTTTGGCGAAAGGCTTTCTTCAAACTCCGTGATTGTTGAACGCGCAGTAACGGTATTTCTGTCCTTCAGACGAATCACTAAATAATTCTGATCGCTTTCGCCATAGACAATTCCAGCTTCCCTAATCATTTTATACTTGTCCCCGTACTTTACAAATAGTGCTTTCCGTTCTTTGACTTGCTGCTTTGTACCGACTTGCACAGGTTCAGGCGAGGCTGTCAACTTCACATAAAAGTTTATAGGTTCCTTCCATTCCAGAATACGCATGATTATAATACCGCCATACGGACTTTGAATGCACGTTTACAGAAAATGATGACCAACTCATTGATTATAGGCTCTACAATCGCCACCGCATCTCTGTCCCGCTTTATGAGCGCTATATTATGAGTACGTGCTTCATCAATTGCCGGTGGAGGTAATAAAGCAAAACCGCCACATGGCGTTGGTGTTCGGCATGCCGATATTCATTATTTCCGAGCTGCCGGGCCGTTTAGCTTCAATAAGCATTCGCACCTTATCAACCGGCTTCGGTCACTCGTTGTATCTGCCTGACAAACTGGTGCGTAAGAGACATCGCCCCGGCGGGTTGTGCACATAAGACTTTTGGTTTCCAATCCGCGCTATAAGGCTTTAGTTGTTGAAGAGATGCGCCCGGCATTCCTCAAATGCAGAATTTCAAGGGGCTTCGGCTGGAACCGGAGCAATTCTTTATCTGCCTTGCGCGGCGTGCTGGCCTAAACGGTCATTGGCCGGAAAAGCGTCTAAAATAGCAAGTTCTTGCGGCAGATAAGTTACGGAAAAGGCTGTCAGCTCATCGTTACACCACCGCTGCAAAAATGCCGCTAAGCTTTGCATCCGCCGCACCTGCCACGGCAATAATTTCCGCAATATCCACCGGCTTCAGATTATCAGGGTCGCATTCGTCGGTAATAACAGAGATGGCCGCGCAGGGAAGGCCAACCTGATTTGCTACAATCACTTCCGGAACCGTGCTCATGCCTACCATGTCGGCGCCGATGATGCGCAGGAATCGGTACTCGGCGCGGGTCTCCAGATTTGGCCCGATTACAGAAGCATAGACGCCTTTTTTCAAGGATGTGCCTTGTTCGCTCGCTGCCGCCTGCAAGCCCTGCATCAACGTTGCATCGTAGGGCGCGCTCATATCCACAAAGCGCTGCCCAAATGCCGGGTCGTTCAGGCCGCGTAATGGATTATCGGTTTGCAGGTTGATATGGTCGTCCAGCAGCACGAGGTCGCCCTTTTTAAAGTGTTTGTTGATGCCGCCGGCCGCATTGCTAAGCAACAACCGCCTGCAGCCCAGCGCTTTCATTACCCGGATGGGAAAGGTAATTTCCTGCATCGTGTATCCTTCGTAAAAATGAAAACGTCCCTGCATGGCAATCACATGCTTATTCCCAATCTTACCGAACAGCAAATTGCCTTTGTGGAACTCCACTGTCGCGGTCGGGAAGTGCGGGATGTCGCTGTAAGGTATGCTGTGCGCCACCTCCATATGGCCCACCAATGCGCCAAGTCCCGTACCCAGCACAATGCCGGTCGCGCCCGCGCCCTGTGCGTAGGGACGTAGAAAATCAGTAGTTGCCGCCAATGCGGCTATCCAATCCTGCTGCATAAAATAATTTTGGAACGGGAAAGTACATCCTCAAATCTTTAGTTCCCTGCGCCACGTATCTTGGTCAGCGAACACCATGCGTGGCCTACTCTTTCTTTTACTCATGCTCGGCAATATATTGGCCAATGCACAACAGCCGGACTACCAAAAGGTAGCCGCCGACTGGCTGTACGCAGCGCGCATCGGCGAGCAGACGGACAGCCTGCGCAGCGTCCTTGCCGCCGCGGACCGAGACTACTTGAAGCAGCTTTTGCAGACGGACGATGCGCGAAAAACATTTTGGATAAACGTCTACAACGCAGCCACACAGACGGCGCTCAAAGCAGCGCCAGAACGCTATAAAAGCCGGAACAAGTTCTTCAAAGCAAAGCTTGTAACCATTGCCGGGAAGACGCTGAGCCTGGACGATATTGAGCACGGCATCCTGCGCCGCTCAAAGAACAAATTGAGCTTCGGCTATCTGAATAAGCTGTTTCCGGGTCGGTTTGAGAAAGACTTCCGCGTGGACAAGCTGGACTATCGCATTCATTTCGCGCTGAACTGCGGCGCACGCAGTTGCCCCCCGATTGCATACTACAGCGTTGATAAAATAGACGAACAGTTGCAGCAGGCAATGAAAGGCCATCTAAAGGTGGAAACAGACTACGACAGCAGCGCAAACAAAGCGGCTGTCACTGCATTTATGGGCTGGTTTCGTGCAGATTTTGGCGGCAAGCGCGGCATCAGGAAGCTGCTGCACCAGGTGGGTGTTGTGCCGCTCGGAAAAGGAGCCGCGCATAACCTTTAAAAAGTACGACTGGGACATTTACCTGAACAACTTTAAAGAATAAATCGCTAATCAGATGGCAGATAACAACCACTACTACAACGCCGAAGACCTCGGCAGGTTCGGCAACATCGGTGAGTACGGTAAAGAGCTTGCTGACAAATTCTTTGGCTGGTATGGAGCCGTCTTCGCAGAGGGCGCTTTGACTGCGCGGGAGAAGTCTCTCATCGCCTTGGCTGTGGCACATGCCGTGCAATGCCCCTACTGCATCGACGCCTATAGCAGCGATGCGTTTGAGAAAGGGTGGAACGAGCAGCAGATGATGGAGGCCGTGCATGTTGCCGGCGCTATACGCGGCGGCGCAAGCCTGGTGCACGGCGTGCAGATGATGAACAAGGTGAAGGAGATTGCGATGTAAGTGTTTGCTGAGTGCATTTACGGCTCCAGCCCTTTTTTGCGTGCAATCCTGAAGTAAGCCGCAGGCATCAAAAACCAAAGCCACCAGAGCATCCGCTCTCCGCGTGCAATAATTACGCGCCGCCTGTTCTTGGCCATCGCGCGGATAATCTTAGCCGCGCACTGACTAACCGGGATGCCGTCTTGCTGCCCTTTATCCATCCTGCCATGCGGTTTGCCGTCAGCAGTGAGCGCGGCCATAGAAATAGGTGTCTGAATGCGGCCGGGATAAACCAGAATAATGTGTAATCCTGGAATGTTGTGCTCTGTCTGCAAGGTCTCAAAAAAGCCTTTCAAGGCATGCTTTGCAGCCGAATAGCCTGTACGCAACGGGAATCCCATCAAACCCGCCATGCTGCTGATGGCAATAATCTGCCCTGAACCCTGTGCCCGGAAATGCGGTAATAGTGCTTTAGTGATGGTTGCGGGGGCAAAGAAGTTTATCTCCAGGAGTTGCCGGTAAACGCTCAAATCAGTCTCTTCTGCCACCGAGCGCTGACTGACTCCAGCAGCGTGTATTACCGAATCTATCCGGCCAAAGGCCTGTATTGCCCGCTCTATAAGCATTACTGAGGAAGTAGGATCCGTAAGGTCTGCCGACAAAACGAAGCATGTGCCCGTTGCAAAACTCTTAGCAAGCTCACTCATCGCCGCCTCGTTCCGAGCCGTAAGAATTAGTAGCGCACCTTGCACAGAGAGTTGCCGCGCTAGTTCCGCACCAATGCCGGATGATGCGCCGGTTATCCAGATAACCTTATCCTTAAAACGCATTCTTTCGGTAGTTTAAAGCCTTGCGATATGCATCAATCATGGCCTGCTGCGATGCACCTTTCCGATACATGTGCACGACTTTAAGGTTGGCAAGCTGTACGCGTATCCAGCTGTTTGTGTCGTACTTGCGCGCACTTACGATCGTGTCTTTAGGGATAAGCTTAAAACAGCCAGCTTTCCAGATGCGCGCGAGAAAATCATAGTCTTCCATAATGAGCATATCGTCTTTGTAGGGCCCTACTTTCTGCCACAATTCTTTCGTCACAAAAATGCTCTGGTCGCCGCCACGAACGAACAGGTAATTGAAGCGGGTGAAAAAGGAATTGAGACGGAGCATTCCCCTATTCCTGTCAAACCGAAACCGGTAGGAGCCGCAGTTGTAGCCCTGCGCTATCGCCTCTTCTATATCCTGCGCAAAGGATTGCGGTGGGCGGCTGTCAGCGTGAACAAAGTAATAGACGTCGCCCTTCGCGATTGCAACCGCATGGTTCATTTGGCCGGCACGGCCCTTCACCGGCGAGAGAATTGCTATGGCTCCTGCATTACTTGCCAATGCCATCGTATCGTCGCTGCTGCCACCGTCGCTAACAATTACCTCTACATTGCCATCCGTAATTGCCGCCTTTAAATATTGAATCAGACCAACGATGTGCTCACTTTCATTGTAAGCAGGAATAATCACACTAAGCATCATGTAAAGAAATACGTTGGAAAGCCAGTTCAGGCCTGCTATTGTTTTGGCTCTCTAAGATAGAAGCCAGCAACGGAAAATACGCTCGTAAAAGCATGCACGCAGTCGTAACTTACGTTAGAGCACTAGCTGCCTGCCTTGAAATAATATAAGATGTCTAAATTTCTCACGATGGTATGCATGGCAATGCTGCTACTTACGCTGAGCGCATTCACGGGTGAGCCACAGACCGGGAAGGACATTTACAGGAAAAAGTGCCAGCGGTGCCACGGCGAAACAGGCGGAAAGGGAATATTCGGAGCGAAGAACCTCCAGATAAGCCACATGAAATATGAGGACATTATCAACCTCATTACGGCTGGCAAAAGGCCAATGCCTTCATTCAAAGCAAAGCTTACGCCGGAAGAAATAAGCCTTGTGGCAAACTATGCAATAAGCCTACGTACGTACTAAACCATCACAAGTGGTCTTCTGCTATCATCCGCCACGGTTAAGCCTGGCGAGGCCGGCCTTTGCCTGCTGGTCAATTGCGTTCTGAAAATCGTGACCGCGCATGGAAAGGCAGAGCGAAAAATATCTTTTGGCTTCGGCAAGTTGCTTTCGCGCCTCATAGATATTAGCCACCTGCAATGCAGCACGCGCCGCGAAATCTTCCCCTCTTTCACTTCCGTTATTGATTACCCACCGATAGTGTGGTACGGCATGCGCAGTGTCCCCACTTTCCTCTAATGCGCGTCCAAGCCGTAATTCGTATTCTAACTTATCAGCCAACTCCGGGAACGCCGTAGCAGAAGTATTGCGAAGGATAGTCAATGCCTGCGGATAGTAGCCGCCATCAATCAGCATCCTTGCCTTGAAAATAACGGGTTGTGGCCACCGACCTTCCTTGGCGAATCGCTGCGCAGTAATGTCGGCATCGGTTATGAGTGAGCCTTTTTGCAGTATGGCCGCTTTAGCGGTTGTCGCTTTAGCCATATCACCTTTGATGTACCAGGCCAATGCTGCTTTGTGCAATGCGTCCTTTGTAAAAAGCTTACCCTTGTTTCTCGCGGCAAATTGCTCCAGATAAGTGGTGCAATCCGGATTGAGCCGCAATAGCATCGCGCTGCCCAGCTCATAGTCAAATACCGGGTAAGCATTGGCGCCAGGAGTCGCTTTGGCTATCTGCATCGCCGCAACGGCCGCATCCGCCTTACGATAAGAAAGCGCGATATTTGCCCGAACAAAGGCACGGAGTAGATTGTTTCGAATGTCAAAAGTCGCATCGCTCCCTGCTGCCTGCCACACGTTGGCTTTGTCTGAGCCAAGATAGAAGCGTGTATAGAAATCAAAAATTACCGCTTCCTCATGCAGCGGACTATCAGCCGACAAATTGGACTTCAGGTAGCCGCTGAGGCGTGACATACCACTCGGCAAATTGCCCTTCATTCCAAAAATGCTCATCAGCCATTTGTAGCCGTCTGGGATGGTGCCTGCCATTGCCTCTTCTATGCCATATATAACCGCCGTAGGCGCGAATTTGGGAAATCGGCTGGCATTTTCTTTAAGCAGCAGGTAGGAACGCCGGAAAGCCAAGGCGCCCTTCAGCCGCGCTCCAAATCGGATATGAATGAGCGCCCAATGCTGGTGAATGCCCGCAAGCGTAAGACGCTTCCACGGCGAATCATCGCTACCCCGCTCTATTCTTTCAATCCGTACTTTTTCGTGGTCTTCCCGCTGGCCAAGTTGGTAAAGGTCGCCGTTAAAGACGAGCGTTAGGAAGTCTCCATAGTCAGCAATGTAAACGGGTAACAGGTTATAAGGATGTGCTATGATTTCTCGCTTAATGAGCGCATCGCCTTCATCGGGCCGCAATGCGAGATAAGCCTTATATGCCTGCGCGCAGAGCGGGCTATAATCAAACGTATAGTCTTCGGCACGAGCCGCAGCCGACATGGATAGAAAACAAACAAAGAGCAGAAATGCGCGGCGCATGGACAAAGAAAATAGAACAGTTATTAGAAAGCTTCCCCAACAGTAAAGTAAACACCACTGGTGTGGGGGCCAAGCGCATAATCCAGCCTCAGATTCAGATGGTCTTTGCGCACGACATTGAAGCGAAGCCCGGCACCATAAGAATATTTCACATCGTCAAGCCGCAAAAAATTCGTCTCATTGCCCAACGCGCCTGCACCCCCGAAGGCTACGCCGCCAAGTCTTTTCCATACCGGGAAGCGTGCCTCAGCCTGAAGCACGGAAAGGTTCCGGTCAATATAACGGCCTTCATAGTAGCCACGCATACGCTTGTTGCCACCAAGCAAGGACTGCTGCTGAAACGGTGCCTCACCGGTAACTAAGCTGCTGTAGCAATTGAGTGCAAGAATGATTTTCGGGAAGACGCAGTGATAAAAAGATACGTCAAGCACGTACTTGTTGAAGCTATGGTCGCCACCCCACGCCGGCCCATTATTCAACCAGCTTGCCGTGCCGAAAGAACCCCGTGACGGGAACAGCACAGAATCCCGCGAATCATAGATAATCTGCGGACCAATGCCGGAAGTACGGCTGCCGCGATTACCGGGAATTGCATCGTTTGCCAGCGGGCCGATAACAGCCGTGTCTTTGATCTTATAGTTCTCAAACTGGTAACCGAAACCCGCATAAAAATGGGGCAAGAGCCGCCGAGCGAGGTTCATCTTTACCCGTGGATAATCTACTCCGTATAATACCTCTGGTGTTTCTTGACGGGCAATACCGAAGAACTTGTAGCTGTATTTATAATAGCCTGCCTCGCCGTAGGCATACCATTGCGCATTGTCGTAAAAGAGGTTGAAGTTGATGTAAAGCAACAACTGCCGGTTTTGCGTATAGGCGACACCAGCCGTAATAGATGAAGGACGTGCACGCAGCGAATCTGGCTTAAAGCGAAAAGTAGCGACGCCAGCCACGCCGCCTGCAAAACGGGTTTCGGGCGCGTAATAAACTACGGGAAACGGGAAAGCTGTAAGTCGCCGCGCCCGCTTCTGCCCATTAGTGCTCAGTGCAAAAGCCATAAGGCCAACCAGGAGAGATGAATAAACTGGAAACCGCATACTGAGATGATATACGTAAAGCATACCAATTTCGTTTAGCCAGTCAGTGTACGCACATTGCCGGTGCGCTTCAGAACACCCCAATGCTGCAGTTCCCCTTTAATAGCACGGCGTATGGCCTTCGTCAGCACATACAGCATCAGCCACCGATAGCCCAGCCGTTGCGGAATGATTCTGAAAAGCTTCCACCACGCTTCATTGCCGAAGGCAAACGCAATGCCTGCGACCATACAATCAACGGTAAGGAAGATGAGGTAATAAGATAGGATATGCATGCCACTGCCGGTAAGGAGGCCAAGCAGCATCAGCAAATCGGCGAGGGGGGTCAGCAGCGGGATAAGAAATTGAAAAATCAGAATGTTAGGCAATGCTACCCAGCCAAGCGTGCGCGTCTTGCGCCCAAAAAGCGCATCTCTGTTCTTCCAAAACGCCTGCATTACACCAAACGTCCACCGGAAACGCTGCTGCAAAAACTGACGGACGGTTTCGGGCGCTTCGGTAAGTGCAACAGCATCCTGGTCGGCCGCGACGATGTAACCTGCACGAAGCAGCCGCATCGTCAGGTCGCAATCCTCCGCGAAGGTGTCAGACGTGAAGCCACCGAGCGCGAGCACAGCGCTCTTGCGGAACGCGCCAATAGCGCCCGGCACAACAGTAATGGCATTGATGCGCCCAAAGGCCAACCGGTCAAAATTCTGACTGGTGATGTACTCCAGACTTTGCCAGCGCGTAATGATGTTTACCTCGTTACCAACGCGCACCTTGCCCGCCACTGCCGCAACGCGGGCGTCTGCAAAATGCCGCATCAGATTTTCCGCGGCTTCGGGCAGCAGCTTCGTATCGGCATCTATGCAGAGGAGGTATTGAGCTTCGGCGTGCGCTATGCCAAGATTCAGCGCCGACGATTTCCCCCCGTTGGGCTTGGTAAAGACCTTCACTCGCGAGTCCGCTCCAAACGCCTCATGCACGAGCGCCGATGTTTCATCCGTGCTGCCGTCATCCACAAAAATGATTTGAAGATTCGGGTAGCTGCTTTGCAACAGATTGCGCACGCCGGCCACCGCATTGAGTGATTCATTGTAAGCAGGAACGATAATGCTGAGAAGCGGATTCCCGGGAAGCGTTGGTAATGTTGTTCGCCGGGCCTTGCGTCGTGCGCTGGCTGCCAGCACCGCAAGCGCCAGAATGCGCAGCCCCGAAAGAACAATACACACCAGAAATACTGCGGCAAACAAACTGCTGCCCCAATAGCCGGCAAGGGCGAGATAGTAATTAAGCTGTACCAGATTGTAACCGGCATCGCGTGGTAGTGGCGGCATCAGCTCGTCCCGCCTTTTGCCAATGAGGTCGCCGATGGTGGTGAATGAGTAGCCTTTACTTCGGAAGTATTGGATGATGCGCGGCAGCACTTTTACCGTCGCCTCACGATTGCCACCTGCGTCGTGCAGCAGAATGATATTGCCGGAAGCTTCTTGTTGCACAATGCGCGAAAAGATTGTGTCGGCAGTGACGCCCGCTTCCCAATCGTTGGGGTCAATGTTTTCGCCGATGGTGAGGTAGGACATCTGCCGGGAAAGTGCTACCGGCCTTAACTCTTCCAGGGTTTCCGGCTCTGAATCAGCATTATAGGGCGGACGAAACAGGATAGTGCTATGCCCCGTGATGCAGGCAATCAGCAGCCGCGTTGCATTCAGCTCCAGCGCAGCCCGCGCCAGCGAAATCTCCGCCATGTTGGGATGCGTAAAAGAATGGTTGCCGATTTCATGTCCCTCGCGGTAAATGCGCTTGACGATGGGAATGTTGCGCTCGGCATTGTTGCCTAAAAGAAAGAAGGCTGCGGGTACTCCCTCCCGGCGCAGAATGTCCAGAATGCGCGGCGTGTAGTTGGCATCCGGGCCATCATCAAATGTGAGCACCATCTTCTTCTCCGCTTTCCCGAATTTCTTCACCACAAAGGAAGATGGCAGCTCACGGTAATCTTCCTCGCTTATTAGTAGGTCTCCGCTGTCCACTTCCAGCGTGATATGCCCCGCGTGTGGCGTTCCGATTACGTCCAGCACTTCGCCTTCGCCAATGTAGTCAACCGCATTGGAAGGCGAAACGTTTTCCAGATTTTTGAAATCAAAACCTTTCAGGGCGCCGGGCATTACATCCTGCATGTAAAACGTCCAGAGCCGCTTATCTCTGAGCCAAGCCGCCAGAGTGCGACACCGCTCAAATCATTCTCCGCCGCAAAGCGCAGCGTATTGAAATTGGTAGCGGCATCCGTGAAATGCACTTCATGCGCCAAATCGTTATCGTCGTAATAGGTGTAATGCAGATTATAGCTGTCGTTGTCAAAAACAATTTGCCCTTCCGATTCCTCGGCCGTGGTAAGGGCTTCCTCATAGGTCAGGTCTTTGCCCCTGCCGCCCTTTGGCCAGTCGTAGCCATAACCCGCCATGCAGAGGATAATCTTCTGCGGCGCGATGCCCTTTGCAATGACTTTTGCAACTGTTGCCTCAATCCACTTCTGCTCGCTTATCGGGCCGGGATTGCTTTCCGGATTGTGCTGGTCGTACGACATGAGGAACAGATAATCATTCCATGCTGCAAGCGATTTTAGATTGTAGTCTTCATTCAGCGGTGCAACATCCTGCGTCACTAAGAGGCCAAGCGGATGCAATGCTCCGTACAGCTCCTGCATAAAGCGGATGAGTGGCTCGTCGCCGCTTTCCTGTAGTTCCTCAAAGTCCACATTAATGCCCTGAAACCTGTATCGCAGCAGCGTTGCGGCAACATCGCGGATAAGCCGCGTCCGCTTCCGGTCGTCGGAAAGAATGCGATGCACGGCAGCCCCGTCAAATTCCTCTCCGAAGAAGTTGGAAAGCATGGGCACTGTTTTCACGCCCGATGCTTTGATAAGCGCGAGTGCGCGGGTGTCAATGGTGTTATACAGCGTATCACTGCGCGGGTCTATAAATAGCCATTCGGGCAACACCATGTTCATGCTGGAGATGTTGGCGCGAAGAGAAGTGAATGCCTGTGCATCCCAGTCCACATAGAAAGCGGCACGTATCGGGCAGGCCATATATCCCAGCTTAGCTGCGGAATCGGAATAGCGAATACGGGCGGTGTTGGCAGAACGGATAGAATGCCGAAATCCGCGATATTCCTGTAATAGGCGGCTGTCTGCCATCAGCTTTTGACTGTCTGGCTGCAGAATGGCCTTAAACGCTTCGCCTTCGCTCTTTAGCTGCGGCAGGGATGGATTATAGACATTACGAAGCGCCAGTACCATCACGGCAATGATAAATGCAAGCAGCAGCAGCAATACACGCGAGCCCCACTTGAACCGCTGCCAGCGTGTAGGGGAAAACGTTTGGAAAATGTGCTTACCCTCTGCCATCGTGGTTCAGCTTCGCGGTAAAAGCACTCTTTCGCATCTGCCATACATCCCAGACAACCGCCGCAGCGACCACGCTATATTCCACCCAAAGCTGCACAGCCGATTCCGTTTCCGGCTGTGTATGATATTCGTAATAGCTGGTCACAATCATCGCGGACCAGACCAGCGGAAAGCGTAGCGGTGTAAAGACGGACAACGCAATGAGCGGTGCGATATACCAGGGGTGTACCATCGTGGTGAACGCGAGATAAACGGACAATGTGATAAGGAACGCCTTTGGCAAATCCGCCATGAATAAAGCTTTGCGCTTTATGAAGGCATAAAGCAGGATAGCCGTTGTGCCCAGACCCCCGAGAGCCGGAGCAATTGACTCAATTCTTATCTCGTTCGTGAAATAGAATACAATGTCGCGGACAACGTAGTAGATGCTCGCATTGAACTCAAATAGATTGAAGTATAGTCCAACGCTCGCAGTTGCATGATGGAAAAGCCCACCATTGACAAACGGCAGCCAGCAGACTGCGAATAGCGTGAGTACGGATGCACAGAAAAGCAGGCCTCGCCTCCATCCGAAATATGCCAGCATGAGCGGGAGAAAGATAAGTGGCAAAAGCTTCGTTACAGCAGCGCCAGTGAAGAGGAGCACCGCCAGCCAAAAGCGCTCCTTCTGCAAAGCATAGAGTGTCGCAAGCAGGAAGAATATTACGACACCTTCATGATGCACATTGCCCGTAAGCTCAGCAATTACCAATGGATTCAGCGCATAAAGCAAAGATCTACTGCTTGGTAATTTCCAGCTATCGCAAAGCCTAACGAGCAGGGCGATAGACCCGCATTCCGCGAGTAAGATGAAGGTCTTAAGCACGATGATATTCGCAGAGACATTGTGCGGAAAAAGCCACGCAGCGGCTGCGAACATACTCTGTAGCAGTGGCGGATAAACAGTAAAATATTCCGGCGAATTCATGGCATGAAACAAAGACGCATCGGCGACTTCCGAGCCGGGCAATCCACCTTTCATCAGTTCCGAAGGCAAATGATTAAACGGATTGTAGCCTGCCGCCAACAGCCGACCGTCCCAGACGAAGCGCGCCCAATCATCAGAGAGCTGCGGAAAAGCAAATACCCAGATGGCGCGCAGTGCGATGCCGCCAATCAGCAGCCAGCTTAGCTGCTTCGCGGCAGCGGCGGTTTGGCAAAGCAGATAATAAAGCAGGAATAACACGGCGAACAAACTGAAGAGCTGCATCGTCTGCGCGCGCAGCGTGAAATATGCGAGCCAGACATGCACAACGACCATCAGCATTAATAGCAGCGCAATTTTGATGGAAGCTCCTTTCATGCTACAGGTACTTGAAAATGGTCGTAATAATCTTGTAGCCTGCACCGAGCGTGCCCCGTACTGTTCCGCTCACTTTTGATACGCCAATTCGCTCCCTGTAGCTTACCGGCACTTCGGTAATCTTCAGCCGTTGCTTTGCCGCTTTTAGCTGCATCTCTACGGTCCAGCCATAATTCCTGTCCTTCATGCCGAGGCCTTCCAGTGCCGGCCAGCGGATGGCGCGGAACGGCCCGAGGTCGGTGTAGTGAATGCGGTAGAGGACGCGCATCATGCGGGTGGCAAGCCAGTTGCCGAAAATCTGTTGAGGCATCATGCTGCCGCGCTTCCGCTTGCCTAGCGCGCGCGAGCCTATTACCATATCATAAACGTCTTCGGTAATTGGTTTCAACAATAGCGGCAGCTCTTCAGGATAATCTGAGTGGTCTGCGTCAAGGAATACAATGATGTCAGGATTGAGGTGCTGGCGGCGCACGTAGTCTATGCCTTTGAGGCAGGCATTGCCGTAACCTTGTTTTGGCTCATCAACCACAATGGCCCCTGCTTCTTCTGCCGAGCGCCGCGTTTCATCTTTGGAGTTGTTGTTGACGACGATGATTTGTGAGACATACGCCTTCGGAATTTCCCTTACCACCATTCCCACAGCGTTCTCTTCGTTGAAGGCTGGAATGATTACAATTACTTTGGGCGGGCGCTGCATGAGGCTTATTTCCCGCGAAGCATTCCCGTCAGTGTAGGAACGTCTTTAATCCTACCAACTTCCGGCCCATTCTCCAATTTCAGTACGCCACGCGGACAAACTGCCGCGCATACGCCGCATCCTACGCACGACGCCCGCACGATGTTTTGGCCTTTTTGTGCGTAGGCCCGCACATCTATCCCCTGTTCACAATAGGTAGAGCAATTGCCGCAGGAAATGCACTGTCCGCCGTTTGTAGTAATCCTAAAGCGCGACTTGAAGCGTTGTATGATGCCCATGTACGCCGCCAGCGGGCACCCGAACCGACACCATACGCGATTGCCCATGATGGGATAGAAGCCCACACCGACAACGCCCGAAAAAACGGCCCCGATGATGAATCCGTATGGCGTCTTGAAGTAAGTGTCAATATCCAGCCCAAGGAAAGTTTCGGAGCCGCTGAAGTAGCCGTAAAGCACAATCGCCGTCATCAGTGTGACTGCTACAAGAACTGAATGAATCAACCAGCGCTCAACTTTCCAGGCCCCTAATTTTTTTGAAGAAAGCTGTCTGAACGGGTCGCCCGCGGTCTCGGCCAGCCCGCCACAACCACAAACCCAACTGCAATACCAGCGTTTGCCGACGAAGTACGTGATAATAGGAGCGACGGTAGTAAAGAGAAAAGTACCGACAACCAGATACAACATGCCGAAGTTGCCTCCCTCCCGCATTCCGTCTAAGCTTTCCGGGTAAAAGAATTCATGGTTGAGCGGCCAGAAGAAGCTTGATGTCTGTATTAAAATCACCGCCGCCATTCTTCAATCCGGCAATGATTTCAGGAATGAAGAAAGCGAGCACAAGCTGGCTCCCTATGACTACAAGCGTCCGAACTGTATGGTAGCGATTGCCCCGGTATTTGAACAGGAACTTGATGCCCATTGCCAGGATAGCCACCGTATAAAGCACGCCGTACATAAACCATTCACTTGCCAGGTCGCCATGAAGCAAATTACTTAGGGGGTCAAAGAGGTGAATAAGGCCGGTGTTAGGCACGCCCTCTTCTGCATTGCCGAGGCCAAGGTATTGTGGCCACCAATAGATAAGCACGTAAAAACCAGTGAGGACAATGCCAATCATCCAGCCTATAATCCCGCGTGCCGTAAGGCTTTGCTGCCACACACCGTTATTCTTAATGCCCGCTGGTTGCGAAAGATATTTTCCGGCGGCGTAGACGGCCGCACCGCCAATTATTGCAAGAATAGAAAACCAGATGTACAACGGGGCCGGAGAAAGTGTCACACCCGCCAATGCTATGAGCAGGACTAAAATACCCGCCGCTGAAAAGGCAAGT
Source organism: uncultured Bacteroidota bacterium (assembly GCA_963782125.1). GTDB lineage: Bacteria > Bacteroidota > Bacteroidia > Chitinophagales > Chitinophagaceae > UBA1952. The sequence continues at coordinate 104,111 of CAWAID010000004.1, read as the reverse complement.
CCGGCTTTGGAAAGTGCGCTGACGCCGTCGGGGTGTGGCTGCGAGATGGATAAGCTGGGCGTGTCACTGAGCATAGCGGTTGAATTGTTTTATGAAGCGAATCCAAGAATCCGTTTCCAGCTTTTTCGTTCCGGCTTAATAGAGGTTCCGGCTGCTTTGTTGTAGTCCCGTAAAATAGCGTTTTCGTAGTGGCAATAAAACTCCGGGTCAAACTGTGCGTCTGCGAGATGCGCCATCACGTAGCCTATGTCACGCCCATCGCGCAGCCAGCGGTCAGCCACCTCATGCCTGAGCCTTATGCCAAAGACGTTGATGCCTTGAAGTGTTTTTTGCCCGGCATGATACACGGCGCGAAATGAAATCTTCCCGCCTGGATGTTCCCAGTAAAATACTTGCTGGCCTTCGGCGGTCTTCGCCGGCACAAGTCCATAGGTCTGGTAGTCTATGTCAAAGAATTTTGCAGAGTTGAACCAGGGGCCGGGCGTGTATTCAGTCGGTTCACCGCAAAGAGTCTTCGCAAGAACCTCGCCGTGCATGCGGCCCGTATACCAGACCTGCTCCACCGGTTTGCGCCCTTCGGGCGGCTTCCGGTATTGCACACAATCGCCGATCGCGAATACATCGGGTACGGAAGTCTCCATCGCTGCATTCACGAGAACGCCCATATCCGTCTCAATGCCGCTTTCTTTTAGGAAACCGATGTTAGCCCGAACGCCAACCGTCAGTCCGGCGAATTGGCACTCAATCGTCCGGCCATCTTTCGTTTTGATATGGTGCAGGCGGCGCCTTCCATCGCCATCATGTAGGCTTGCCAGTTCTGTTTCCGGCAGTAATTGCACGCCGTGCTCAGCGATGTGCCGGCCTATCATCTTCGCTTCTTCATCTGGCAATACGCTATTCCAAAACAATTTCTCGCGTACCAGCATCTTCACGCCAATACCACGACTACGCAGCATCTCCGCCATTTCAATACCGATGAGTCCGCCACCAATTATTACTGCCTGTTTAATGTTCTTCGTTTGCGATTCCATCCCTTCCAAATCCTGAAGGCTATACAATCCTTGCACACCGCGCAGGTCTTTACCGGGCCAGTCGGGTATGTTGCTTTGCGAGCCGCAGGCGACAACGAGTTTATCATAAGGCAACAACGCGCCACTTTTCAGCATAATTACTTTGCCACGCGTGTCCACTTTGGTCACCGTATCATGAACCAGCGCCAGCCTGTTCGTCTCCCAAAATGAGTCTTCGTAAGGCTTGATGTGCTCATGCTTCATGTGGCCCATATAGACGTACATGAGCGCAGTACGAGAGAAGAAATGCGGCGATTCGGAAGAAATGATGGTGATGCGCACAGAGGCATCACGCTTGCGCACCTCTCGCGCGCAGGTGGTGCCGGATATGCCATTGCCGATGATAACGAGGTGTTGCGGCACAGTACTTAGCGTTGTTCGTTGAGCGACCAGTCGTAATCCTTGTATTCAATGTCGGCGTCTTCTTTCAGCTTTACCGGTGCATAGAGATTGATGAAGGCTACCACAGTACCGCTCTTCTTTTTAAAGTCTTTACCGAACCAATCAAAGTACGGCGACAGTTCTGCTTTGGACGAAGACTCAAATTCGTTCTTCGCTTTCGTGCGCAGGAAATCGCGTGCCTGGTCGTTCAATTGTTCCTCCAGCTTCGCGCCGGTGTAGGCCTCATTGCGCAGCCGGGCGCAGCTCCGTGATGCGCATACTATGGCGAAGTGAATGCGCGGGTCGTTAAAATCTTTGCGCAGAATCTGGTTCTCAATTTTATCCAGCTTGAAACGCTTGCCGCCAATCCTGAAGAACTTCTTTTGCCACGGCGTATTGATACGCACAATCTGGTGCTTCGGGCCGATGTCTTTAATGCTCTTCACCGGGTAATGGTCAATGATGAGCTTCACCGTAAAAGCGTTGTAGGCATTAATCCAATAGGCTTCTCTATCGGCAGAAGACCAGGATTTTTCCGGCGGATTGCTGCTGAGCAACGCCAAGTAAGTCTCAAACTCAGCTTTGTCTTTGATAATGCCTTTGTAATCAACCCAGCCAGCGTTATTCACATACTTCCTGAGTATTTTATCCCACGCACCGTGCGATGGAACCGCAGCGCTTGCATACATACTGGCCAGAACGCAGAACGCAACGAAGGTGATATAGCGAAATAGGTTTTGCTTTATTGATTGCATGATTGGAACGATAAGGTACGAACGAAGACCACAAATTGTTTTCAGACTAAGAACTCAGCTTATTCAACACCAAACTTCACTTCGCCGGTTCCCTCTGCCCTATAGCTCCGAAATAGCCAATCCCACCACGGAAGTACTGACCCGTAATTGCTGTCTGCCTCTCGCCGGACAACGGAGTGATGAATGCGGTGCATGAGTGGCGTAACCATTCCTATACGCAGTACGGCGTCACTTGCGCGACTGATGCGAATGCCGGAATGGTGAAATATCACGACAGCAGAAAACACGATACCATAAAGCGCAAAACCGGCTATGCTGATTCCGAGCAAAGGGAAAAGAACCAGCCGCCACACATATGACAGCGACAACTCCACTGCATGAAAGCGCAACGCGGATGTACTGTTCAACTTTGTATCCTCGTGATGAAAACGATGGAAGCGCCAGAGCCAGGCCCAGCGGTGATTTGCGCGATGCCACCAGTACATCAGGCAATCAAGAACGAGCAGTTCAACGGAGATGTGCAGCAGCTTGGGAAGCTGAATGATGTTGAGGGCTCCGAATGGTAGCGCGTTGTACCAGCTTAGTGCCTTTTGAAAGAAATAGCCGATTCCGAAAATAAGCGCCGCGTTCAGGATGCCAATACCGAGGTTCCGGGCATCATGCCGGTAATCAATCAGCTCGCGGCGCTGCGGATAGATGTGTTCGGCAATATAGGCGAGCACCAGCACGCCCGCGATTGCGAAGGGCTGAACGGCTTTGAGGCTGCTTTCCCAATCCATCATCTGACGGAAATTTTATGAACGGAGGTTGGAATCTTTTTGCCCTGCGCGCGCGTTTCTGTTTCCGGCAATATCTCGCAATTGTCCCAGAGGCCGGTAGTAAGGGTAAGCGCATATTGCTGTGGAAGGCCCGCTGCGAGCATCAGAGCCGCCGCAGCTTTACAGTCGTATTCCAACTGGTGATGGCTCGCCTTGATCCCGCCGGCCCCGCCGGTATCCATTATTGCATACCACACACGCGTATTGCCATCGTTTGCCGGCATTCCGATCACGCCGGCATTCAGCCAGCACAAATTATCCGCTTCCTGAAGAAAGGGAAGCCCACTGTGCCCGGCAATGATGATATCTGCATCCAGCGCCTCAAAACTTTTGCGTTTCTCCGCCCAATCTGTTGATGCGAAAATGTATCCCGCCGTCTGGAACGCCGAACCGTGAAGTACGACACACTTCCGACCAGAATACTGAAAGCGGATGAAGTCCGGAAGGCCATTCATCCATTGCAGTTCGGCGGTGCTCATTCTTGCCTTCGCGTAAGCGTACCAGTTCCGCGAGGCCAAATCGCAACGTCCATTCTCATTAAAATTGCAGCCGCAGTCATTTTCTCCTGTCCTCAATTGGATTTCTACATTTCCCGCAATGCAATGAATGCCCCATTCCCGAATTAAGGCAATGCATTCCGCCGGTGAGCACAATAGCCGACTACATCGCCAGTGCAAAAAGTATTACCTGGTGGAATGCCTTCAGCAAGCGCAGTCTCGCGCATCGCCTGCAAAGCCTGGAGGTTGCCGTACACGCCGCCGAAAACCAGCAGCTTCCCGCCAATTTCCTCATGCACTTCAATCCTGCACGGCCCTTCCATTTCGGAAAGCTAAGGGTAAAAAGAAAAGGAGAAAGCAGAGCGCCGTGCCAATGATGTTTATGGACAATAATTCTCCGTATTTACCCTCAAACCATATTAGTGAAGACGGTAATGCCTTTGCCGCCAGAACAATTCCGGCTATCACGCCGCACCACACACTTAGCTGAAAAGAAAGCTTCGGCATGGACTTATTCCAGAAGAGGAAAACCGGCGCGAGGCCTATAACCATCGTTCCGCTGATGGTTGTTGCTGAAAGCACGCTGGCATTGAAAAAAACAGGAATAGTGCCCAGAGTAGCGAGCACGCACATAGCTATCCGGCCTTTAGAAATTGGCGCTGTTTTAAATCGCCCGATGTCCACGACTATTAGCTTGGCAAATGAAGTGAAGGTTGAATCAATGCACGAGGCCGCCGAAGTAATCATGATGAGGTTCATCATCAGCATTACACCGATTCCGAGCATTTTGCTGACTTCTACTGACGCCTGACCCTGCAGTCCCTGCGACTTCGCAAAAATGCCAATAAAGGAAAAAAGCAGGATGCAGGCAAATCCAATAACCGTCGCCGCGACATAGCTGCGAATGGTTGTCCGGGGCGAGGCTATAAACGCGCGGTCGGTAAGAATAGGGTCGTGAAACGGATAGCTGAATACCTGCAGCAGCGCAGTAAGCATCAGCGCAACGCCACCCTTCATCGTCCATTCGCCCGACGACAGGTAATCTCCCGCGCTGTAATGGCTTTTGGGCAGTATAATGAAGAGCAGGATGCAGAGCAGCACCGCAAAAAATGCCATCTGGATAGCATCGGTGATAAGCGAGGTGCGCAATCCGCCCTTTAGCGTGTAAGCCAGTATCAGCACCGTAAACACAATGATTGCCCAATAATAGTGGCTGCTACCCGGCGCACCAAAGTAGCTGCCGATTACAATTGTGTTACTCCATATTTCATTGTAAAGCCGGAAGAGCAGCAGCAGCGTAAAGAGGCGCACTGAGTTGCTGCCATATTTACTGCGCAGAAATTGGTGAATGCTTTCAAAACCACCTTTCACACGCAGCTTGTAAAGTATCACGCCGCCGACCAGAAACGAAAAGTAATAGCAGGCGTATGCCAGTCCGCCGACTATACCATATTCCAGTCCGAGATTGGCTGCATTGGTAATGCTCTTGGCGAATATCCAGGCAATTACGAGGCTGCTCGTAAGTATGAATGCGCCCGGCGTCTTACCTGACTTAGTGGCAGCGCGGAAAAATTCGGTAGCGTTTTTTGCAAACGGCGAGACAATCAGGAAAAGCGCACCGAAGCCAATCAGGATAGCCCATTGCCAGAAGAGTGAATTCATTTGAAAGAAGCAATGTCGGAGCACAGTAACCTATGCTCCGTCAATGATTTTATTTAACCTGCCACCAAACTTTCGCGTTTACGCTATTCCCATTAGTGGCTGCGGCGGCAGTACCGTAGCTCGTCGCATTCAGCGCTTGCTCTTCCGATGGATAAGGCAGACGCACCGGAATCAGGCCGTTGTTCAGGCTCGCTGCAATCGGCTTCAGCTTCGGGTAGCCTGTCCTACGCCACTCTATCCAGCCTTCGTAGCCATTGATGATGCTCGCCATCCATTTTTGCGTAATGATTTGCTCCAGCTTATCTGCGCCGCCAGTGCCGTATGCAGCAGGGCCGGTGGTCAGGTAAGTGGCCGGCATCATCGCGCCCCAATACGTCATTGCCGCCTGCACACCACTTTCATAAAGCGCCTTGTCATCTGCAGTGATATAGCCTTTCTTAGCTGCCTCCGCAAGCAGAAACGATGTCTCCCAACTCGTCATGAAATTGGCTTTCAGGCGGCTCGTCTGCTCCCGAAAAATGGTGCCAGACAGCGAATAGTTCGCGACAGTGATAGACGTCTTAGACGCATCCTGCCCATTGAGCAGGCCCTTGTACGTAGTAGGGTCAGCCGCGGTTGGCCGGAAGTAGATGCTAAGGCGCGGGTCGGAATAACTTTTTAGAATTTCCTCAGCTGTTTGCGAGAGAATGAAAAGGTTATAGTCGCCAACACGTAGCGTTGCAAAGCGAAAGTTGTTGGGCGCGCCGTCGGTAAAAGAGAATGCTGCATTTTCTGCGCTGGTCTTGATGTAGGCCCCCTCTGCATAAATGGCCTGAAGCTTCGCACCTACGGGAACTTTATCAGAGCTACGCATGAGGTATTTGATGCGCAGCGAGTTGGCAAACTTCTGCCACGAGGCCAGATTGCCGTTGTAAAGAATATCTCCTTTTAACCCTTGTGGCCCGGTGTATGCTTTAATCGCTGCTACGCCCTTTTCCAGATTATCCAGAATGCCCCCTGCAGCATTGTAGATGTCTTCCTGCTTGTCGTATGCGGGCGTCGTATTACCGCTCTTACCTTGAAGTGCAGTGGAATAAGGCACATCGCCGTACAGGTCGGTCAGAATGCCCGCCATGTATGCTTTCATAATGAGTGCCGGGCCTTCATACACTTTGTAAACGGCATTGGCCCGCGCAGTAGCCAGCAGGCTTTCATTGTCGCGGAGATTGGTATAGAGGTATGTCCAGGGCTTGCCGCCGTATTGTGGCGAATTCAGGTCGTGACGGTCCCAAAGATTAAAATCCACCATCGTGAAATATTGCCCGAGCGGGTTGCCCGCAGTGAAGCCTTCGTAGCCTTTGTTCTCGCCAAAATCGTATTGAACTTGCCGCAGGAGCAAGTCGGGATTGGCAGAGATTGGTGCGTTTGGATTAGAGTTGATGTCCTGAAACTTCTTCGTGCAGGACGCAAAAAGCAGGAGGGCCGTGACGGCTATGAGGAGTCTGTTCTGTTGCATGTTTGTTTCGTTGTCAGGTTAGAGATTCAGGCCGAGCTTAAAGCCAAAAGAGCGCGTTGTGGGATAAGACATATCCTCCACCCCACTTACGAAGCCGCTGCCCTGCGAAGCAATTTGCTCGGGGTCAAAATGCTGGATATGGCTGATTGCAAACAGGTTTCTGCCAATCAGGGAAAGCTCAATGCCCTTCACGCCTTTAAGGAAGGTATGCGACAGCCTGTCGGTATTAAACGTATAGCCGATGGACACCTGCCGCAACTTTACAAACGACGCATCATAAGTATTGTTCTCTTCGTGGTTGCGGTCGTAGTATTGGCGGTAATAGCTCTCGGCAGTAATGGATTTTGTATTGAGCACATAAACAGGAGCGGCAGCAGTACCGGTGTTCACCACACCGTTCACTACGATGCCGTCGGCAGGCCGGTTCTCTGTTTCTATCAACTGTCCGGCCACACCTGCAAGCGCCAGGGTTCTGGATACCAAAATGCCACCTTGCCGCCAGTCAACCAAGAAACCCAGCCGCCAGTTTTTGTAGCTGAAGCTATTGGTGAACCCAAGATTGAAATCCGAATTATAGTTGCCCAGCTTCTTCAGCGTATTGTCCACAATGAAGTTTCCATTTGCATCCACAATGAACTGCCCATCGGCAGTTCTTTTGTAGCCGGTTCCATACAGGTCTCCGATGCGGCCGCCTTCCTCAACCTGCACATACACGGTCTGGTTAAGGTTGTCATAAACGCGGTTATAGCCGAGCGTGAGCCGTGATACGCCCGTGGGCAGTCCGCTCACTGTAGCTACATAGCGGCTAAAGTTGAGCGTCGCATCCCAGCGAAAATTCTTGCTGTGAATCGGCAAAGCGTTGACCACGATTTCCAAACCTCTGTTTTGCACTCTGCTGCCATTCACTACCTGCTGCGAGTAGCCCGATGTGGCGCTGATTGGTAACTGCACAATCTGGTTTTCTGTGCGGGCATTATACCATGTTACATCCACGCCCAGCCGGTCGCCAAAAAATCGGACGTCCGCACCAAGCTCCACGGAAGATTTTTTTTCTGGAAGCAGGGCAGAAGCAGCAATCGTGCTTTGCTCGCTCAGCGTCGGCTGCGAAGCATACGGTGTCTTGCTGTTATACACGCCCGCGGTCTGGTACGGGTCGGTGTCGTTGCCCACCTGCGCATAAGAAGCGCGTGCCTGCACGTAGGAGATTGCGCGCGGCAGATGTATCACATTGGATAGTACAAAGGAGCCGGAAAAGGAAGGATAGAAGAAGCTGGTATGGTCGGCGGAAACAGGCGTCGCCAGGGCGCTTGACCAATCGTTGCGGCCAGTAATGTCGAAGAACAGGAAGTTGCGATAGCCAAACTTTGCAAGGCCGTAGATGCTGTTGATTCGTTTATTGCCTATGTACTCATACTTCTCTAAGGGTGTAGCCGCATTGTTGAGCGAGAAGACACCCGGCTGAGCGAGATTCAGCGCCTGCACCTGTAGGAAAGACGCATGCTGGTCTAAGCGATTTGCGCCTGCGGAAAGGTCAATGGAGAAGTCTCCGAATTTGTCAGCGTAATCCAGCAGTACGTCGCTGTTGATTTCCTTGTAATAAACGCCCTGCTCTGCATAGGCACCATTCACGAACCGGTTAGTGCTAAAATGGCGCTTGAATGCACGTGTCTCTTGTGAATAATCAATGCCCGAGCGCAGCGCCAGGCTTAGCTTTGGCGTGAAATTGTATTGCGCGCGGACATTGCCGAAAATCCGGTTGCGGTTCAACGAATTGGTATTCTCCAGCAGCGTCAGGTATGGATTATCAAAGTATGTGGTGTTGAAGGAATATTGCTGAATGCCCGTGAGCCCGGGTTGCCAGATGTTCTTCATCGGCTCATAGTCCAGCGAGCGCGCACCCCAGGCTACAAGCGCATAGTTGGTGTTCTCCGAGCCGTAGCCATTAGACGGGCGGTTGTCAGAAGTCGTGTTCACATAGTTCGCCGAAGCGGTTACCTGAAGCTTGCTGACCGGCGTGAAAATAAAGTGAGCAGCGGCAGTTTTACGATTGAGATTGACGCCGGGGATGTAAGATTTGCTGCGCATATCGGTGTAGGCAAGGCGGTAGCTGCCCAAATCACCGGTGGAGGAAATCGCAAGATTGTTTACGGCGGTAATGCCGGTGCGGTAGAAATCCTTCAGATTGTCCGGGTGCGAGTTGAACGGCGTTGGCGTAATTGGGTTGTTCCCGCGCACAGCTAAATCGCCGCCGCGTACCGTTGTTCCGTCGGGCAGTTGCACCGGGCTGTCGTATTGCTTTATCAGAATGCCCTGGTCAAGCGCCGGGCCCCAGCTGTAACTGATGTTATCGTTGATACCGCCGCCGAGGCCATCCTTGTATTCAAACTTGCCGGAATTGCCCTGACCGTATTTGTTCTGGAATTTAGGCAGCTTGAAAGGGCCGTCAACGGTGGTACTAGAATTAAAAGAAATGCCGAGTCCTTTTGTGCTCTTTCCGTCTTTCGTTGTAATCACGACAACGCCGTTGGAAGCGCGCGTACCATATAAGGCAGCAGCGCTTGGACCTTTAAGGATAGTTACCGACTGTACATCGTCCGGATTTACTTCCGCTGCGCCGTTACCAAAATCAACGCCCTGAAATCCTGCTGCAGCCTCGCTGTGTACATTGAACGGCGTGTTGTTATTGATGGGAACGCCATCCACAACAAACAGCGGATTGTTATTGGTAAATGAAGACTCACCGCGAATGGTGATTTTGGAAGTGGAGCCAACGCCTGTAGGGCCCGGGGTCACTGTTACACCGGCGATTTTGCCAGAGATATTATCGAGAAAATTCACGCTTTTCACTTCGCTCAGGTCGCGGCTGTCCAGCTTCTGAACGGCATAGCCGAGGTCGCGCTTTTCGCGCTTGATGCCGAGCGCGGTAACAACTACCTCATCCAATCCGCGCGACGAAGCGGCGAGGCTGATATTCAGATTCTCGTCTCCGCCAACTTCGGCGGTTGTGGTTTCATAACCGACAACGCTAAAGACAAGCGTGGCATTTTCATCACTCACCGTGATGCTATAGCGACCGTCTTTATCGGACGCACTGGTATTTTGCGTGCCGCGTTCAATAATGTTTACGCCCGGCAGCGGTTTGCCGTTGGCCTTGTCGGTAATTAGACCCGACACTAGTGTGGATTGAGCGCCCGCGCAAAGGCTGAGCAGCAGCAGTAAGACTGTTGTATAAATTTTGGACATAAAAGTTCCGGACAGCAAAAATTTGTGATTAGGAAAATACAGCTTGCTCTAACCCTACATGGGCTGATAAGTCTGTCAGTATTCGCAGTGAATTAAGCGGATACCGGCGGGCCTCTGCGAACTTCCTGCGGGAAAGCAGGCGCGAGATGCAGCGCACCTTCAATGCGCATAAATGGATGGCATATCATCAACCCAGCGACTATATTCCGCGCAACCGGCGTGTGTGCGCCAGCCTTATGCAGCCATTCATTAAATGCCGGGCCATTGTCAATGTCGCGGAGGGGCGCAAGTACGTGATGGCCCAGATGAAGGTTAATGCAGTAGGCTGCCAAATCTGGCGCAACATTTTCTGTCTGCCATCTCACCTGTAGAAATGCAGCTCTGTCCCAACCGGCGCGAGACATGCCAATTGCATATACACCCCCGTCTTCAGACGGGCCAGTGACGAGCATACATTCTTGCAGCACCTTGTCTATGCGGCGCAGAATGCCGGGCGTAATCTCGGGCGTGTCAGTGCCAATCGCAATAACACGGGAAAAGCCTTGCGCGAAGACGTCTTCAATAGCATTGGCAAAACGTTCGCCGAAATTGGCTCCTTGCTGCCTGGCGGAGTATTTTCGGATTACGGTCAGGCCGGAAAACTGTGCAGCCTGCTCGGTATGTGCAATCAGTTGCTTCGCAATGCGGAAATCCTGCCGATAGCCCCTGCCATACCGCTTACCTGTCGCTTCTTCCCGCGCAGTGCGCGAGAAAACGAGAATAGCGGTTTCTGTAGTTTGCGGCAAGTGTAGGCGGATTCGCGGTTGAAGATAGCAGTTACGGTATCGGATGCAAGTTGGTTTGGCGGCTTGTTGAACTTTTACCTCCATTTATGTCAGACTCGCTCAATGAACCTTTCAAAAGGCGACTGTACAGCATTTAGTGACCTATGAAATCCATCCGCAGCGACAACTCGTAAATTCATTATTTCAATCTTGTTAGTGGGACACTTTGCCTTGTAATCAGGATTTGCAGGCAACTTCGCGATAATAAATTCTCTTGGCGTCAGACGGCGACTTGTAATAATGGCAACAAAATCTCTCAAAGCGCAAGGCAGCATTTTAGCCGACAGTCACCATCAGCTTGAAGTAATAGAGCATGGCGCGGACGGGCATTTTATGCCGGTACCTTTTCAGGAAAAGCTGGGGGACATTGGCCTTTTCCCATTGCGGCCAACCGCCATTTCCATCTTCCAGATAAACGTCGGTAAGATGTGCAATCAGGTGTGCAAACACTGTCACGTAGATGCTGGCCCGGACAGGAAGGAGATTATGACGCGTGAAACGATGCAGCAATGCCTTGATGTTTTGGATGCTTACCCGAACCTGAAGACGGTTGACCTTACCGGCGGCGCACCTGAAATGAATCCTGACTTCCGCTGGTTTGTTGAGCATATCTCGGCGCGGGGGGTGCACATCATCGTGCGGTGCAACCTCACTATTATCCGCGCCAACAAGAAGTATTACGACCTTCCACAGTTCTTTAAGCAGCATGGCGTAGAAGTTGTCTCTTCATTGCCCTTTTATACCGCTGACCGTACCGACAGGCAGCGCGGAGACGGCGTTTTTGAGGACAGCATTAAAGCGCTGCAAATGCTGAATGAAGTTGGTTATGGCGTTGAAGGCACAGGACTAAAGCTGAATCTTGTGTTCAATCCAGCGGGCGCATTTCTGCCACCTTCCCAGGAAGCATTGGAGCGCGAATTCAAGACGGCGCTGCTGAAAGACTTTGGTATTACGTTCAACGACTTGTATGCCATCACCAATCTGCCCATCTCGCGCTATCTGCAATACCTGCTGGAAAGCGGCAACTATGAGAAGTACATGAGCAAGCTTATAGCCGCCTTCAATCCAACAGCAGCGGCAGGCGTGATGTGTCGCACTACGATTTCAATTGGCTGGGATGGTTTTCTCTATGACTGCGACTTCAACCAGATGCTGGACCTGAAAGTGGCGTCGCGTGGTAAGCACATTTCTCAGTTTGATTTAGAAGCGCTTGAGGCGCGTGACATCATCGTAGCGCAGCACTGTTATGGCTGTACGGCTGGCGCGGGCAGCAGTTGCGGCGGACAAACGGCATGAGAAAAGTAAACGTCAAAAGCACTTGCACCATAACGCCCTCATCATCTTCGCCCGGAAGCCCGCATTGGGCAGGGTCAAAACCCGACTTGCCGCGACTATTGGCGATGAAGCCGCTTTACGGATTTATGTACGCTTGCTCGCACATACTCGTGAGGTGGCTTTGCAATGCGGCTGTGATGTCCACGTATTTCTCACCGAGCCGCCGGCGGACCTTTTCTGGCAGGATTTTGCCCTGAACCTACAGGCAGAAGGCGATTTGGGCACGAAGATGCAGGATGCTTTCATACAACTATTCTCGGCAGGCTATCACCATGTAGTTATCATCGGCAGCGACTGCCCCGACTTAGAGCCCGCGCATGTGCAGCAGGCATTTTTGTCGCTTCTTTCCCACGATGTAGTAATTGGTCCGGCGGAAGACGGTGGTTATTATCTGCTTGGCTTGCGGCACCTGCACCGTGAGCTGTTCACAAATAAAACATGGTCGGGCGAAACTGTATTTTCGGAAACTATAGCAGACCTGACGCGTGCACGTCTAAGCTACGATGTACTACCGCAGCTCAGCGACGTGGATGAAGCGGCAGACTTGCCGGAAGGTTGGTTGTGAAGCCATTATGACTTATTTCACCTTGCTCAACCCTAAGAGCTTCACCATCCAATCAGCCAGAGGCTTTTCAATGCCACGCTTTTTGAGATTTAGGTAGATACCCCATTTTTTCATCACCGGAACTTTGTGCGTCTCCACCAATTCTATTAAGGTGCCGTCCGCATCTTCCAGGTAGCAAAAACGGCCCGCAGCACCTTCCATTGAGAAAGACTCTTTGCTATCTACCGTAAATGGGAAGCCTTCCTGCATAGCAAGCGCTTTTAAACCATCCATTTCCAGTACGTCAAAGCAGAGATGAATAAAACCTGGGTCGCCCCAAAAGCGATTTGTGTAAATCTTGGTCGGTTTCCGGTCTAAAGCTTGCACCAATTCTATCTGGACAGAGCCGAGCAGCTTGCCGAATGCGCCACGGCCATCCGGTTTTTTTTGAAGGACAACTCGTCGGTACTGCGCGGCTACGCTATCCGGATTATCATTCCAGTTCCCGGTTACATCGCTGATTAGCTCACTGATACCAAGCACATCACGATAGAGCGGCAGGGCGGCATCTATTTCACTTACGCCAATTACAGCGCCGAGGACGCCGGCCACTGGCCCTTGCAGCCCGTTGAAACGCTCATTGTATTGCGTGATGAGAAATGTATTGTTATATGTATCTGTCAGCCAACATTGGGGCATTCCGTGCGCCGATTGCTGAACTGCGGAAAGTTTAATGCCTGTCTTAGTGCTTAAGTAAGCATATGCTGCGGGAACATCATCGCATTTCAGGATACAGGCGTAGATGCCAAGGTCGCCATAAACTGCGTGGTTAAGAGCTGCTGTTGGTTGGCGATTCAGGAATTGCCAGATTTCAAAACCGCCGCCGCCTTGCATATTGAGCGTAAGCAATGCGCGTCTGCGGAACTTGTTACCGCCGGTGTAGCGCGTCATAAGTGCCGCCTCCGAAGTGTCATCAAAGACAAGGGCATTCATGCCAAACAGGTCTTTATAAACCCGCGCAGCTTCGCCGGCGTTTTCAACGCCGATGCCTATTTGCTGGACGCCGGTTATGTATATGGAAGGCATAGGGAGCTGGTGTAAAAATATACGCAAACAGAGCGCGTAATGTTTTTTAATGCTTTACACTATAAAATGGTGGCATATTCTGACTAAAAGTCAAACGGCAGCTACCGGATGGTTACGCAAGGCCAGCCTGAAATTGGAGCAATTCTTCTAGTGTTGGCTAAGAAGTATTTGACCGAGGTCGTGTTCTAATGAACTCAACCGAAAAGATATTCAAATCGTAATGCTATGCGCAGAAAGGCAAATAAAGCCACAGAAAACCCTATCAGAAACATTTATTATTGATCTTAAGAATCGGATATTCAAAGGTGTTTGGCGTTGGGACGGAGTTTTCCTAGAACCGACAAAACCTTCGTTTTCCAGATATCAGATAGGCTTTGAGCTGCGCATGCTACTCAACGATTTCAAATACTGATTGAGCACGTAGCTGTCCTGATGAGGAGATTGGCACCCGCTTTCAATAAAAACCAGGCACTATTCGCCGAATGAAATTGGAATATGCCAGCGGTTGTACCTCCGACGCTCTGCTATTTTCCATAGCGTTCCGGAAAGTGCTGCCAGGTCAAACCTCCTTTTGCATGGCACTGAACAGCATTTACAAAAAGACGGTCATCATTTGTCTTGCCACAGCTGGGAATTAAGGACTTAGCCTATTTCCACAATTTTTCAATCACCTCCTGCCTTTACATAATCTAAGCTTCTAAAATCACTTCTTGACCCATTACTGAACGGTAAACGCTGCTCCAGTTCCAGGAACATTGAATCTCTTCTCTTTATATATTTTGCTCAGCGACGCCATTCTTCCGAGAAATTAAAGATAAGAATGGACTTAAAACCGCAGATCGTAGCCCAATGTCAAAATCATGTCAGACGGATTTTTGCCTTCGGCAGAACGCTGTTGGCCCATCAAACCAAGCGTTACCGACTGATCCTTTCTTATTACATAGTTGGCATTCAGCCGACTGTTAAAGACATGACTGGCCGACACATTAGAGCCGGACGTTTGATTGTAAGACAAGGCCAATCCCGCAAATAGCTTCTCTTTAATGATGTACCATGCAGCCGATGCGGTTGGACCGATAGTTAGAAAATTGTTTGCGCCGATATGGTTGAGTGATGCATTTATGCCCAGTGTAGTATTGATGCGTTTCGGCACATACTGTGTAGACCACGAAACAGCTCCGTTATAGAATGAGGAAGCAGCATTAGCATCAACTTCGTCTCCTTTCTTGTCGTTAGCCTTCAGGAAATTGACCATTACGTTGATGGCATGCACGCGCAGGTCTGATTTAGAAAGCACCTGATTAATACTCACCATCGCATTTTGCGAAATCTGGCTGAAGTTCAACGTATCTATATACTGGTACGGGTTTGCCTGATTAATGTGCTGGAACTGGGACTGTACATTGATGTAAGTGAGAAAGTTGGAGTACGAGGCTATAAGATTAAAGCGCTCATTCTGGAAAAAGCTCAGATTGGCGGAAACCACGCCGCGGTGGTTGATGCTGCCTTTCAGATCATCCAGATTATCATGCTGATAACCGCCGGCTACTGCAATCGTCAGCCGGTCTTTTAATGCCTGCTGGGTTACATTCAGTGTAAAGCTTTCCAGATCGTTATTAAAGAAGTAGGCGCCCAGCGTTTTATAGCCCGGATCAACCCGTTCGTAACCAAGCCCGATTATCGCTTTGCGCAGCCTGTAGTTGAGGTTGCCGCGCCATGCGTTGTGGTACTCGCTGGAGACACGCCGCTTGAGAAAGGGGTCTAGCGGCTGGAAGCCGCCATCCTTGCTGGTTTCGGTCAGTGCTTCTGCATTTGTATTGGTGGTGAGGCCGCTGGTAGCGTGCTCGGCCGTGAGATCAAGGCCCTTCATGATTTGCACCCCGCCCTCTATGCTCATCACCAGATTTTCCTGTGGGGTAATGCCCAGACTGTCGGGCGGCAAAATGCTGATAGAGTTCGGATCGTCTTTGGCGCGGAAAACGGTGTAGGCTACCCTGACTCTGTCAGTTACATAACCTGCTTTTACACCCCACCCGATGCGATGGTAAGCTGCCGGAGAGGCCAGATTGCTACTATCATAGTTTTCGGCCCGCTGAAAACGCCCATAGAGTGCGGTAAGCCGGAATTTACCCGGTTGCAGTTCTAAGGCAGCCCCGTCAAACAAATGCCCGTTCACAGTATAGGGTGAGAGCGCCATAGCCGTATTGCCTATATGCGCGGTGGCCCATTTATAGGTCGGATGTATACTCAGACGCGTAGGCAGTGTCGGATAATTAAATTGTCCGCCGACGTTGGTAATCGTGAACTGCACCGGCACATCAATAAGCTGGAACAGACGAGCATTGACGCCGCCGTTCAGGAAGTAGGTGAAAGGAAGCCTTTCGTTCTCGGGATTGTTGCTCGCAGAGTACAGCGCATTGGCTGACACGTAGCCGCCGAGCTTAAGCAGGTTTCCTTTCTGAAACCCTGCTCCCGCATGCTCGAGATCTATATTTTGACTGTGGGCAACGTGGGAGGCCAGCACACAGGCCAGCATGATTCCGGGAAAAGCGAGATGCTTCATGGCGATGCAGTAATGAGAATTTTGTAAAATCTATGGCTGGGCGGGTGCCTGCTTGTGAAAGACCTGGGCGCTTGGTAGCCCCTGTGGTCCTTCGGTACCGTTGCTATAGCGGAATGTTACTACGTATATGTAGTTCTCGCCCTCCCGGGTGTCTTTGTCGGTAAATTCCGAGGCACCGGGTGCGACTGTCCCAATGAGGCGATAATTACCTTCCGGAAGCACACGGCGATATACGCCAAAGTCTTTCTGCCCTTCAATCTGCAAGGCAGTCCAGCTGATTTCCACGCCCTGATCGGTATTACGTGTTGTAGGGTCTACCGTAGTCTGGCCCACAACGGCAGGCAACTCAAACTGAGCGGCATTTGTATATTCGCTTCGTTCGCCGCCAGGCCCTAATGCTGCCACGCGATACTGGTAGACCGTGCCGGGCCTTATACCGGAATCTACAGCAAAGGGGTTCGTCAATATAGCGCCGAAGGGTGCAAATGCAGCGTTGCCCTGACGGCGTTCCAGCTGATAGCCGGTGATATAACTGTCGTTTTTGCGGGCATCATCCCAGGAAAGTTGCAACTGACCATTGGCGTAGTATGTGGACACTGTTACAGGACCATTGATGACTACGGCGCGCTGCGGTGTAATGCTGACAACATCGCTCAGGATGCTGGTATCCTGCATCAGGTTCTGCGTTTGCACTGCATAGGTGTAAATCGTTCTACCTGAAAGATGCGCTGCGGTATCTGTATAGCTGTTTGTCTTCACAGGACCTGCGACCAGCTCCATAGGGCCACCGTCAAAGCTGCGGTACACGTGATATCCGAAAAAGCCTTTGGAGATGCTGCTGTCCCAGTCAATACGGATGTTTTTACCCTCGTTTGCAATACGGAGATTGCGCGGCGGCACGGGCTTGCTGAATTTGGCCAGCGTACCGGCCCCTACGGCTGGTACCCGCTGCTGAAAGGCAACGCCTTTCGCAAAAGCGGTGGATACAAGGTAGCGATATGTATAGCCGACCTGTGCTGTATAGTCAATAAAAGAGGTATCACGTGGGGAAGTAATGATAATGTCAGTCACTTCGTCAGTACTGCCCTCGCCGCCGAGCCGCTGGATTTTGATGCCGCTGATGTAACGCTTTTCGGGGAGCTGTGGCCAGGAAATGCGGAGACCGTCAGTTACTTCTTTTACATCTGCCGAAATCACAATCGGCGCATTGTTGTAGCTAAGTGCTGTGGTATAAACAGTATCGGAGAAAGCGCTCCGGTTGCCTATCTCGTCTTCGAGCACCGTGAAAGCCATAATCTCCTCTTCGGGTCTGGTATTAATGGCGTGCATTACCACCACTTTATCTTCTTTCTGATTGGCAAGGCCAAGGTATAGCTTTGAGTCTTCAAGCTTTCCGTTACGCAGTACATAGGTCCGGAGGCGGAGATTCGCGGGGTTGACCAGATATTCATCATTGTTTGAAACATCTCCTGCAGCGGGCTTCCGACCGGGAATCTCTTTCCTGGTGAGGTCGTACTTCCAGTTAAACATTACTAGGCTGTCGGAAACCATCACAGAATCCGGCACAGCGCGGTATTGAAACAAACCCGCGTTATTGGCTCGGGCAGTTTGGTATGCGTATGCCCAGGGAAGCTTACTGCCGCCCGCATCGGTGCGAAAAATTTTGTACAGGTATGTTTTACCTATCTCAGCAGTTGCATCCAGAAATACATGCCCCAGCGCTTGCTGCATCCGGATGTCGGTATAAGCAATATCGTAGTTGTTAGGTGCCCGCTGGACTTGGATTTTTTGAAGCAGTTCCTCTTCAGTTGTGAGGCTATAAAGCTTCAGTAGTTCCTGAATTTCTGCCTCTGAATAATAAGAGTGCAGGTCGCGTTTCGATTGAACTGCTTGCACCTCACCCAGCTTGTCAGCCTTAGGTTTTTTTCCACTTAGGATATGCGCAGAATCCAAAGCCGTACGTTCTACTGTCAGGATGCCGGCAACGGAATACATACTCGTATCAGCTCCTCGTCCACGATAAAGGAAAATATAGTTTCCCCGCGGGCCCGAAGCACTCAGCAAATACTGGCCGTCTGAATCTTCTTTGCTCTCTTGGGCAAAAACGGGAAATGCCGCGAGCAGGACAATCAGCAGCGAAAACAATTTATTCATACAAAAAATCCTTATTTTTATAAGCTAACGGAGAAAGAAGAGCCCTGGACGTACCGGAAGCCAACATTCTTGCTGGCGCAGAACTTAAAACGTAGGTAAGGCGCGCCGGCACACACGGTCTTGTAACAGCTTGTAACGCAAAACCAACCGCAGCCACACGGGTACCAGATGCTTCCACAGTTTTGCGACCAGTCCCAGCCGGCATTCCAGTCATTACATCCGACGTTGTTGTTGTTGTAGAATTCAACATATGCACCAGCGTCACCGTTCGCAAACCATTTTCCCGGATAGCTCGGTGTGTTGTATCCGCCTTCAGCACGGACATTGACGCCTACTCTTCCGGACAGGCCAATGCCCACGATAGACGCACTCATGCTCGCGTTGAAATCGCCGGCGACCAACCCGTAAAAGGTTTTCTCAGTGAATTTGTAGTAGATCTTAGTTCTGGCATTAAAGCCGGCCTGGTAGCTTACAGAAAGAAGCTTTCCCCCTGCAATGTCAAAGCCGCCGCTGAAGGAAGTAGATAGGTCTGCATTGAGGTCAATCGCGTTAAAGATGCCGCCGGATTTTGCTTCCGGACTGATTGAGTTCCACATCTGTTTGGTTTCAGAGGGCGTACCGGGCGCATCGTTATTGTAGTTAAGCCCTACACCAAAGAATGCGTTGCCTTTGATGAGATTGTCCAATGCATTCAGTTGGATATTAAGCGCAGTAAACAATACCCCTTTGCCAGCCTGTTGCGTTACATATACCACGCCTTTGGCAAACAGATCCACCTTAGGGATTTTAGGAATACGGCCATCAATAGCCAGCAGGAACATTGGCCTGCAGAAGTCAATGTCCATCTTGGCAGACAGCCAGTCTTCAGTTGCGATATTGAGCTTGGCACGGGCCTCAATTACCGGCCAACCGGCACATTTGTCAAAATCAAACTTCAGCTTCACTGTATCGTCCTTCAGGTAGAAGGTTTCCTTTGGCGTACCTGTGGGACCTGCATCGCCCAGCAGCATTACAGCATACTGGTTGGTCATCGTGTTGAAGTCGAATCCGCCGCCGATCTTCCACCAGTTGATCGGCCCGGTTACTACGGGAACGGTCAGGGCAAAGCTTGCACCTACCTCTATACCGCTCTTGCCAGACGATAGATCGTTGAGCTTGTAGAACTTGAAAGACGCATCAAAGCCTCTTTGCAGCACCCTCAGAGAAGCAGCGCCTTCGAAGCCCGTCTTTTCAGGAAGCAGACTTAGCCTGGCTTTTGCCGTCAACGTGAATGCGCTCTGCTCAATGCCCAATGAAATCTCATTGACGTTGATGAAGAAGCTGTTGTTGATATCGCCAATGATCAGAGAGGCACTTGCATTGGCTTTAAGTCCTTTCAGGGCGCTTTCAAAGGCTAAGCCGCCCTTTAGGCCCAGCGCCCAGGAAGCATTATTTTCATCCACCACTTCGTCGCCTCCGCCTGGCATCTTAATATCCTTGATAGAGGCATCATTGTCCGTTTCAAAAAGCTTGATGAGATTGTCTTTATTCAGGTTGGTGCCGCCAACACTCACCATCAGCTTCTCCAGATTAATGGTCGCTGCCTTTATGTTGATCTTCGCATTGGGAGCGGCCAGCAAAAAGAAGCCCCAGTTCTTGGTATTGAACTCAAACTTCTGAATGCGCACAGGGAACAGGCTGGATGAAAACTTTTTGGTGCTGCCATCCGATGCATTTCCGGAAGTGCTGGTAGAGGTATAGTTAAGGTTACCGGCAGCGCCGAAAGTAAAGTTGCCTTCTTCCGGGTCGTGCTTAAAAGTGAGTTCGTCGCCGGCGTTCATCGTAAACGATAAGCCCTTGATACCGATACCTTTCCCGCCAATCCGGAACGCGGCCTCTACTGACGGACCGGCAGCGGCGTTCACAAACTTGAACTGATTGATAAAGATGGTATCCTGTGTGGCTGTGGTCGCAGCTTTTTTGATGGACACATAGCCGCCTACACCAAGCCCCGCATTGACTGTTCCTACATTATATAGCGTGGCAGATTGCAGGAACGCCCGTACCCGGCGCAGCCCAATCTCTACAGGCTTTTGCGGCGTAAGGCTCAAACCGATATTCTTAACCCTGAAGTCGGTGCCGATTGTAAGCTCGGTAAGCGCGATTTTTCCAGAATCGGCAAATTTCTTTAATCCCTTCACGTCCGGAATCACGACAAAACCGCCCATTGTAAGTCCCTCTTTCGACAAACTGTTCTGATGCCTCGTAAGCAGCAGCGGTATCAGCAGGCCTGCCTTTTTAGCAACGTATTCCTGCTTTAACGCCGGTGTTATATTAATAGAGATCAGGTTGGTAGTGCTGGTATTAGCCCCGCCAAGCGATGCAAGATATTTTGCATCTTTGGTTAGGCTATTGATCTTATGACCGGCAGGGACATATATTACTTCCTTGTCGGAGCCCGTTGCGAGTTCATTGCGCAGCACTGCATCTTCCAGCTTCAGGTAACTGCTCAAATTTGACTCGTTGGCAAGCGCAAGCTTCAGATTGATCCCGGAAATGCCCCCAATTGCATAGGTTGCTTCGCCATTTTCACTCTTCATCGCACGCATCTCAATGCCCTGGTTGTTGTTGGTCAGCTCTACTTTGGCGAAGTCAAATGCTTTGGCCATCAGCAGTTTTTCCTCAAACATCACATTGGCCTGCGGCACCGCATTCCCTTTATCATCAAGCTCCACCGATACGTTGTTAAATGTGAGCGTCGTATAGCCCGGCAGGTTCTTAAATACGTCGTTTTCGGGAAGTGTAATTTTGCCGCTAAGGCTATAGAGTTTCGGGTTAGTGGTCGGCTCGATACTCTTCACCTCCACTTTGTAGCCTGCGAACGCCTTCACCGAGCCGGCCGCCACAATTTCAACCGGCAGGTTGAACACAACATCTACCTTGCTCTTACCGCTGACCGAAATCACTTTTTCCTGCGTCCGGTAGCCCCGGCGGGAAACCCGAATGGTATAGGATTTACTTCCGGCTGGCACCAGCCTGTAGCTGTAGCCCTTTTCCTTATCCGGAACCGACGCAATTCCTTCAACTGTTACTGTAGTGCTGTCCAGCCTCATGTTCTTCACGGAGTCGTTTACGGTAATCCCTAATCCTACCAGGCTTTGGAAGTTGATCGTCTTTACGCTGGCATCGCCTGGGTCGGAAAAGAATTCCTGCGTCAGCGTATTGTATAGCGCGTTGCTGCTTTGCGGCGTCAGCACCAGCGAGTTTTTGCCACGTGGCAACCGCAATTCCACGATCTGGTTATGGTTGCCAGTTACGGTCAGCGGTTGTTGCTTTCCATTTTCAGTGATCGCAAAAGACACCGTCCCCGAACCTTCACTAAAGACCGGCTTGATCTTCACAACGGCCGATTCGCGCACTACTGTGATGGCATCGCCGTCTGTGACGATAGAAACGGCCTGATACTTGCCGTTGATTTTTGCATATGCACCCGCTGCATCCGGACCAGTCAGACCAAGTTCCGAAATGGAAGGTCGTTTGGCGGAAGATTGCTGATAGCCCGCTACAGACGGGAGGCTATATAAAGCCTGCTCCCACGCAGCAGCGGTCAGCCCGGGTTTGCTGTTGATTGACTTTTGATTAAACGTCAAGGCCTTTTTGGCAGTCTCATATCCATCGCCCATCAGCCTGATTTCCACAGTTGACTGCGGCAGCTGCCACAACGGTATGGCTACGCTGTAAAAGCCCTCTTTGGTGGTAAAAGCCTCGGCAATAGGCAGCGTCTGACCGGGCACATAAGCGGCTGCTTTTATGCGTTCAATGGCCTGGCCGCTAACATTCACCGCCCGGCCCGTCACCGTAGCCATCCGGAAATTGTAATCTACATTTTCCGTGGCCGCTCCGGTTTCGGGAAGTGTGGTCAGATCCTGTGCCGGCGCATTGCTGCTGTTCAGAAATTGATCCTTGTCGCGGACAGTCAGTTTGTAGCTAATGCCGACGCCATCCGTCAATTCAGGAATCTTCATTGAGTAATTGCCGCTGGCATCGGTGGCCGAGACTGCAGATGCTGTTTTTCCATTGCTGTTGCGCACCTCAAGCGAGACACTCACGTCTTTCCAGGCCGCGCCGTTTAGCTGAATGCGGCCTGCGAGCGTCCGGTTACGCTTCAGCTCCGCCTTTTGCGTGAGCACCAGCCGCGATGATTTATTGCGCTCCCACCAGGAGAAAGCACTCTCCCCATTCACCTTTGACTGGACTGGCAGGAATTCTGCGGCGCCGTTGCCCACCTTCATCCTTACCAGATACTCACCTTCCGGAAGCTTCAGCATTCTGCGGACCGGCGTATTATCAGTGCGGGTTTCAATCTTTTGATAGGTAACCGTGTTCCAGGTTATTTCTTCAGGTTGCACGCTATACCCCATTTGCGAGAAAAGTGGCAGTCGGGCAATGGCGGTCTTTGGAATAAATACGTCAAAGACCAGCTGACTTTTGACCGCATCGGGCAGGTTGGCCTGTGTAAACGCGCTCATCTGCAGCTCCAGCGTATTCAGCGTCAGCAGCAGATTGGCTTCGGTGACGTTGCTGGCTGCGCCGGTTGCTATACTTTCCGTAACGCTTGCCTTATTGGCGTGGTTCGGAATGTCTGCTACCAGCATTACCTTGATGCTGCCCGGTGTTTTTGCCGCCAACGCGGCTACCGGCGCCGGAATAGTTTGCTCAAACTGGCCTGACGCATCCGTCTTTACGAGCATGGAGTCTATGCCCTTTCCCCCCTGGAGGTAAATGATTTTTACGTCGCCTTGTTTGAGGGGCTTTTTATTATTGCCAGGCAATGCCGTAGCTGCGACCGGTGTAACGGTCTGTGTCGGGCCAGAAGGCGTGTTAGTGACCTGCTGAATGAAACTGTAACTGCCATTGGTAGGCTTGTTGTTTTCGGCGTCCATATCCAGCGCCCAATCTATCCTACCGCGCACTTTGAGCGGCTGGGCAATCCGGATTTTGCCGATATCTGAAAGCACCGGGGTATTGGCGATGCCGCAGCCAAAGCCGATCCGATATTCATATTCTGTTCCAGGGTCCAGATTACTGAGGGTATGCGTTTCGCCGAAGCTGGTAGCTTCTGTCCAGATCAGATCGCGGCCGGCACGGCGGTACATTACCTTATAAGACGATGCATTCAGCTGTCGTGGCCAAAGCAGTGTAAGGCTTCCGGGATAGGATGTAGCCACCACATTTGTAATGGCGTTGCACGGTGGAATAGCATTAAATATGGATACCTCGCTGTAGCCCCCGTTTCGGAAAGTCACCTGACTTTCTCCCATACCCATAGATGCCTTGACGCGCCAGGCATACAATCTGCCCGGAATCAACTGCGGCTCTGAAGGACCATAAATCAGGCTGGTGGTTGTGACGGTGCGCTCGTAAAGGATTTTTTGCTGGCTGAAAGCGACCTGTGGGTTAGCTGTTGAAGAAGAAATATTGCCTGTGCCGTTGTTCTGATAATTACCGGAATTCTGAATCTCAATAATCTGGAAGGTATAGCTGGTAGGCTCGGTGGCACTGGTCCGGTGTCTGGGCGTCCAGTTAAAGGTGAGGTTAAGCGGCTCGGTAATTTTTACGCTGGTATTGTTGCTTGGCGTATTCAACAGTGGCGGGTCGCTCAGTGCCAGGTAGGCCGTTGCGCAGCCAGGATTGCTCAGCCTGCGGTTGGTATTGGCTTCGTACACTTCAAAACAGAAGTCGTAAATACCTTCCGGAAGGCTATTGGTTTTGGCATAATCAGAGGCTGTAATTCCGGAAAAGGTGAGCTGATCGGTGCGGAACAGAGCCGCCAGGTCGCCAAGCTGCAGTTGCTTAGGTATCCCGCCCTGCAACTGTACCGGCGCAAAGTAAGATTGCGGGGCGCTCTTAATGACGATGCCATTGCTGCGGCCGGTAATAGTGATGCGTACAACAGCCTGAAGGTTAGGCGTATTGAAGTCGTTATTGAGCAGCGTAAGTATCAGCCGTGGACTGGCACCTGAGTAATAGGTGGACAGGTTCTGGGAATAGGGCGGCAGCAGCTGCGGTATGGCAGTGACCGGCGTTTGCGCCAGGCCTTTGAAAATTCCGGAAAGCAGGAGTACACAGGTCAGCAGAGCCCTGCTACTGCGCCGGACAGGAATAAAAGCATTCATAAGCAGCTAAAAGAGATGCAGCGGGAAGAAATAAAAAGCAGGTATCTGGAAGAGTCGCACTTAATTGATGATCACCTTCAGAGTTCGGCTTTCCTGAGGCGTTTCAAGCAACAGAATATAGATGCCGGTCGGCAATGGCGCTAGTGTGTATGTGATCAGATATTTATTCTGGCCGTTGGCACTACGTATATCCTTGGGTTTGCCGGTGATGATGTCAATGAGCCTCAGGTTGATCGTGGCCGCACTATCAAGTTCAATATTGACGTTGAAATTGCCGCTAGATGGATTAGGCGAAATGGCGAACGCCTTAATAAGTGGCGATTTCTTGGTTATGATCACAGGCGTTGTCTGCTGGTCCACCACTACGATGCGGCTGTACTTCACTGCCTCGCAGGCTCCTAAAAAGCTGCGGATTCCTATATCATAGGTACCGGTATCCCGGAAATACAGTTCTACCATATTTGGCTGCCGGGACAAGAAAGAAATCTTATTGGTAACGGGAAAAATCCACTGTACGCTGTCAGGGCTCGGCGAACTGGTATTGACTATCCGATAGAGGGTGTCTTTAAATGCCTGGGTGGCCGCGGCAAAGTCGGCGCTGATATTGGCAGCAGACTGCGAAATACGAATGGAATCGCGGTACACGCAGCTCTTGGCGGTAGTCGCCGTAACGATATAAAGTCCGGGCGAGTTGACAACCAGGGTGCTGCCAGTGCCTTTCACCGACTGTGACTCCGTCCAGACATAGCTGACACCGCTTTGCGGAATGGCTGCATTAAGGGTTACAGACTGGTCTTTGCATAAGGTCAGGTCCTTACCTAGATTGACATATAGCGAGTCCGGTGCTTGAATGGTAAACGTGTCTACCCGGCTGCAACCGTTGTTATCAAGTGTGGTAAGCCAGTATTTATTTGCGCCGAGATTGGTGAGCAGGTTAGTACTGCGGAACGCTGATTCGGTATTCCACTTATAGCTGTAAGGCTGGGTGCCGCCGCTGAAAGTTGCTGAAGATAGAACCGGTACGGTCACCGAAGCAGTTTATAGGCTGCACATTGCTGGTAACCAGAGTCAACGCTGCCGGTTGCGTGATGGTAACTGTAGTAGTAGCAGTACAATTGTTTGCATCCTTTACATTAAGGATATAAGTACCCGCCGCCAGGCCGTTGAACAGATTGTTGGTGCCATAGGTGCCTGAGCCTAGTGCATACTGATACGGAGTGGTGCCGCCGCCAGCTGTCAATGTTGCGCTGCCTGTTGAACCTCCGTTACATAGAACATTCGTCTGGCTGGCACTTACGGTCAATAATGCTGGTTGCGTGATGGTAACTGATGTATTAGCCGTGCAATTATTGGCATCCTTTACATTCAGCGTATAAGTACCTGCTGTCAGACCATTGAACACATTGTTGGTGCTATAAGTACCGGAACCAAGCGCATACTGATATGGAGCGGTACCGCCCACGGCCGTCAATGTTGCGCTACCCGTTAAGCCGCCGTTACATAGGACATTCGTTTGCGTCTTGTTGGCCGTTAGTGCTGCCGGCTGGGTAATAGTAACTGAAGTAGAAGCTGTGCAATTATTAGCATCCTTTACATTTAGGGTATAAGTACCTGCTGCAAGACCATTGAATACGTTATTTGTGCCATAAGCGCCTGAACCTAATGCGTACTGGTACGGAGTAGTACCGCCGCCGGCTGTCAATGTTGCGCTGCCTGTAGCGCCGCCGTTACATAGAACATTCGTCTGGCTGGCACCTACGGTCAATGCTGCCGGCTGTGTGATGGTCACTGTAGTAGAAGCAGTACAATTGTTAGCGTCTTTTACATTAAGGGTATAAGTGCCCGCCGCCAGACCGCTGAAAACATTGCTGCTGCCGAAGGTGCCAGAACCCAATGCGTACTGATACGGAGTAGTGCCTCCTCCAGCTGTCAATGTTGCGCTGCCTGTTGAACCTCCGTTACAAAGCACATTCGTTTGCGTCTTGTTGGCCGTTAGTGCCGCGGGCTGGGTAATGGTAACAGTAGTAGAAATCGTGCAATTGTTTGCATCCTTTACATTTAGGGTATAAGTACCTGCTGCAAGGCCATTGAACACATTGCTACTGCCATAAGTACCGGAGCCAAGCGCGTATTGGTACGGAGTCGTACCTCCGCCAGCTGTTAACGTTGCGCTGCCAGTTGAACCTCCGTTACAAAGTACATTTGTCTGGCTCGCACTTACAGTCAACGCCGCTGGCTGGGTAATGGTAACAGTAGTAGAAGTCGTGCAATTGTTTGCATCCTTTACATTAAGAGTATAAGTACCTGCAGCCAGACCGTTGAAAACATTGTTGGTGCTATAAGCGCCTGAACCAAGGGCATACTGGTACGGGGTTGTGCCTCCAGCGGCAATCAAAGTTGCGCTGCCCGTAGAGCCTCCGTTACAAAGCACATTCGTTTGCGTTTTGTTGGCCGTTAGTGCCGCTGGCTGGGTGATGGTAACTGAAGTAGATGTGGTGCAATTGTTTGCGTCTTTGACATTTAGGGTATAAGTGCCGGCTGCAAGACCATTGAATACGTTATTGGTGCCATAAGTGCCGGAACCCAGCGCGTACTGGTACGGAGTAGTGCCGCCGCCAGCTGTCAATGTTGCACTGCCTGTTGAGCCTCCGTTACAAAGCACGTTTGTCTGGCTGGCACTTACGGTCAATGCTGCCGGCTGGGTAATAGTAACTGTAGTAGTAGCCGTACAATTGTTTGCGTCTTTTACGTTAAGGGTATAAGTGCCCGCCGCCAGACCGCTGAAAACATTGCTGCTGCCGTAGGTGCCAGAACCCAATGCATATTGGTACGGAGTAGTGCCTCCTCCAGCTGTCAATGTTGCGCTGCCTGTTGAACCTCCGTTACAAAGCACATTCGTTTGCGTCTTACTGACTGTTAGTGCCGCTGGCTGGGTAAGCGTAATGCTGGTGTCCCGGATGCAGCCATTGCTGTTTTTAGTATGAAACAGAAAGGTACCTGCGCCAAGTCCACTGAAGGTCCCGGAAGTCTGATAGGCTGCGGTGCCCAGCGCATAGGTATAGCCGGCTGGGTTGGTGCTTCCGTTAATAGTTACGCTTCCGTTGGCACCACCATTACAAGTGGGATTGGTTGTTGTAGCTGCAAGAATCAGCGCCCGGGCGCTTGCATTTACGGTAATGAGTGCAGCATTAGACCTCTTGCCGTAATTATCCTGCACCACATACCGAATTGTAGCGTTTCCGGAAAAGCTGGCTACCGGTGTGAAATATACCTTGCCGGAGGCCCCGAAAACACTGTCGGCAGAAAACGTACCAACACCCGCAATGGTATAAGACTTTCCGGTATCGTTGATATTGGCCGGATTGATAAGCCGGACGGATGTGCTGTCAAAAGCAAGCGGCTGATTGACCGGGACATCATTATTGAGCACATTAATGATCTGCGTATTGGATGCGCAGCCCATATTTACACTGTCGGCAGTAGCCGTAGGTGTGCCGGTAGGCTGCGTGTAAGCATCTACCCGCAGATTGCGTATTTCATGCGCCTCTACTAAGGCGCCGGTAGAAGCTGCAAAACCGTATTTCAGATTTGTAGGCGCTACGTCGCTGAAGCCAGTGTAGTTGTTGATGATAGTGTTGTAAACAGGCGTAGTGCCGCCAGTCACAATTGTCACACTTATATTATAGCTGTAACCGCCAGTCACTGCTTTAGGCACCAGTGTAATAATGGCCCTGCGATAACCGGACATGGTGGAATCGGGTACACGCGCAGTGCCGCTCCCAAGAGTGAAGCCTGGCGAAACAGCTGTGAGGTAATTATATCCTGTGGTTCCGTTGCCCGAACCGCGAATTACGACTGAGTTAGGCACCTGGCCTGGGCCTCCATTGCCACCGGAATAGTTCCCGTACACATCAAAGCCAATCCCCAGATATCCGTTGCTGACCCCCGGGGTGGAACCGGAACTGTTATAACCCAGGCCGCCACCATAAGAGCCGATGTTGAAACTGGTAGTAGCCCCGTTAAACAAAAAGAAAGTAAAGCCATCCGCAGGTGGGTAGTTCTTTGAATACATGAAGTACTCTACGCTTACCCGCAGTCCGTTCTGCGCCGGGAAGGCGGTATTGTTATAAACGTAGCCGACAGCGCTACTGTCTGGTGTAAGGCGAAGGTAGCCGTCGTTAATCGGGTCGGTAACGTAGCTGTAGCCGTAAGAAACTGTTTTACCAGCCGTCAGAAAAGCAGATGGACTGCCGCCGATGACCAGACCGGGTGCACTGGTGTCTTTGAAAGACTGAAAATATGGAAGCTGGGCACTAACCGGCCGCGCCACTGCCATCAAAATCAATAAAACAAAAAAACATGGCTGGGTTGCGAAATATAGACGTCTCTTCATCACTCAATCTTATATTTATTGTATATTATATTTTACAAACAGCGACTAACTTGATGATTTTGAATAACTTTTTGTAAAAATCTGCATTAAAGCAAAATCACATTAATAGCTAAGCACAAATTTGTTGAGCACTTGCCGCCGGCATTTGGGCGCAAGATTATAAGCAGGAATGTTAATTGCAAAGCGCCTGGGACAAAAGGCACCCGGTTAGGGATGAAAGGCGAAAAACAGGGACGAACGGAAAGCAGTATATAGGTAGCAAGCTAATTACCTGCGAAGACCAAGCGAACGCAATACCTCATCGCGATAGCTTTTCCCGATGGGAATGCTGTAAGGCCCGACAAACAGTGTATTACTTTCAATACGATCTATCATTGCGGTTGCTACGATGAAGCTCCGGTGCACGCGCAAAAAGTACCCGGTATCAACGCTGCCCAAAAAATCTAAGATGGTTGCGCGCATTGTCACCCGCGACCCGTCCCGGAGTTGGAGCGCCACATAATTCTGCTCGCTTTCGGCGAACACAATTTCAGCTGCTTCTACCTTGCGGTAGTTGTACCCATGTTTTACAAAAAGTGTATCCGTCTTTCGCAAATGGTTATCTGCTCCTGCAGGCGCTACTTTTGATGTATTCAGCATTGAATTGGCCATCGCTATCTCAATGGCAGCGAAAAGCTGCCCCTTTGTAACAGGCTTGGCGAGGAATGCCGCCGGAGCAACTTCTTTCGCCCGGCGTATTGTCTCAAAATCCGTATTCGCTGTAAGAAAAATAAATGGAATACCGAACTCTTTTTGCACGGTGCGGCCGACTTCAATGCCGTCCATCTTACCTAGAATCATTACATCTAATAGAAGCAGATCAGGTGTTCCCTCTTCAATCATCGCTATCGCTTCACTATATCGCTTAGCCGGCCTCGTACTGGCATAACCACTTTCCGCAAGCATATCGCTGATAGACTGAGCTATAATCAAGTCATCCTCTACAATTCCAATCTTAAGAGGGATCATACGTTTCTGGGCTAATCTTTATTCCTGCTTTCAAAATCCTGGAAGGCTAAAATAAAGCGGCTTTTTATGTCGTGAGTATAAATAATACTGCCGTCCAATTGTAGTGTCAGCTGATTGATAAGCATGAGTCCAAGTGAGTCCGCCTTTTGAAAATCAATCTCAGGCTTCAGCCCGGGGCCATCATCCTCGTATTCCAGCACGTAGCTTCCCTGGCCCTTTGCGTGCAAGCTGATAGTAATATGGCCCTCGTCGCGGCCATTGAAGGCATGTTTACAGGAATTGGTAAAAAGCTCGTTGATAATAAGACCAAGCGGCACAGCAGTGTCTATGTCAAGTGTCACGTCGGCAACGTCCTGCGTTAGATTGATGCGCTTGCCTGGCGTAGTACAGACATCTAAAATGTGCCCTGCCAGCTCATGAACAAAGCTTTGCAGTTCCACGCTTGTGAGATCTTCGCGCTGGTAGAGGTTATGATGGATAAAGGCGATTGACAGCACCCTGTTCTGTGCCTCCTCAAGCGCTTCCTTCACCTGAGGGTCTGTGCTACGGGCAGCCTGCATTTGCTGCAGCGCAGAAATTACCTGAAGGTTGTTCTTTACGCGATGATGGATTTCCTTCATCAGCACGTCTTTTTGTGCCAGCGACTGGCGTAGCTCATTTGTGCGCTGGGCAATGGTGCGTTCTAGGCGTTTATTAACCTGGTGCAAAATGCGCACTCTTGCACGGATGGCTACTAGTAATGTCAGCAGGAAAGCGATAATGGCGCCAATGATAAAAGGCAATCTGCGATAAAAGGGCGTCAGTACCCGCAATGGAATGCGTAACTCCTGACTACTCCATGCTGTATTCTTTCCGCGCACATGCAGCGTATAGGAACCATAGGGCGTGTGCTCCAGGCGTATGATGCCATCTTCCGAACTGCGCCAGACCGAATCAAGTCCTTCTATGCGATAATCATAGCGATGCGGACCAGGGGTGTAATCAAGAAGTCGGACTGATAGCTCAAGAAAGCGCTCGTCTGGCTCAAGCAAAATGCTACCGGTATTAGCAAAGTCGGCTGACTTATCTAATAGCTTTCCTTGCCTGGCATTGAACTGCTGAATGCCAGTAACCTGAAGGGGTGCGTCTAATTGGTTTCCGGCATTGTATGGAATGGCTTCAGGATAAAATGCTGTAACCCCGTTAAGCCCGCCAAAATACAGGCGTTCATCAGCTGCCTTATGGAAGGAGATACGATTGAATTCGTTATCCGGCAAGCCATCCTTTTTAGTGAATGTTCTGATGCCACCAGTCCGTGGATTGAAGCGTATAAGGCCATTGTTACTGCTAATCCAAAAAAGCCCTGCCCGGTCCGGCAAACAGCCGTATAACACATTAGATGGCAGCCCGTCGTCTATACTATATCGTCTTACCGCACCGGATTTATGATTCCAGCGAACGAGCCCGTCGCCAGCCGTGCAAATCCACCAATCGTTTCCATCGTCGTATATATAGTGTAACCGCGTACTGGGCAGTGGCTTGGCCGCAACTGAGTAAGGCTCGTAGCGGGATTCATGTATCGCGAATAGACCATCATCGGTAACGGCCCACAGCACTCCATTGCGGTCTTCCAAAAACTGGTAGCAGGTTCCATCCAGCCGGCGGTTAGTGCCAGGCGCCAGCAGTACGATACTGTCCGCCTGAATGAAACCGATAAACCGATCGCCGCCTACGTATAGTCGCCCACTGCGGCTGCGGTGCAACGACCATGTAATCTGCCCGGGTTTGAGGTTGGAGCGGATACGTTGCTGCCTTTCGCTCTTCAGCGACATACGCATTAGGTATTGATCATTGCTAAACCACAATGTATCGCGTTCACCTTGTACCACGAATGTGGGGCTTTGCGTCAGGCGCTTTAGAGCGTGGTTGCTGTCTGTGAGTCGATAAAGGCCATCCCGTGCTATATACACCTGCCCTGATACATCCGCCCAGATGCCCCGTGCCTGATTCGTGACTGCCGTGGCAGCGGGCAGTTGGGCGCGGGTGAGGCAATTGCTAAAGTAATTCGGGTAAATCCTGAAGCGAAAAACACCGAGGGGACTGCATAGCCAGTGCCCGCCGCTGCGGTCTGTGAAGTACGCATAAGGGCTAAGCGGCGGTTCGGCAGCCAGCGTAGCGGTATCAATCAGAAGAATGCTTTCACTATCTGTAATAAGCTTCAACCCGATGCGCGGATTATGAATAATTACGTTGCGGCTACGCACGTCAGCGCGGTATTCAAGTAGGTATGCATTGGCCGTGGGGTGTGCCACCGGGCTAAGGAAATGCAGGGCTGACGGTGTGATGCGGCCATCTGCATCTGCCCGATATATACGGGGAACGCCCTTCCATGCCAGGTGAGGCAATTCCTTTAATGCAAATGCAAAGCACGACCCGTTGGGAAGTATTTGAAAGACATTGCTTACTGAAGCTGCGGGGAAACTCAGCCTGGTAAAGTGACCAGAAGTATCAAGGCGTACAATAAACTCATGAGAAGAAAGCCATACACTGCCGCCATGTGCCTGATGCACACTGCTGTGCGGATAAAATTCAAGACCCAGGTTTCCCTTCAGCAGGAGTTTGAATTGTCCATGGCCCCGGTACCACCATACTGCGTCATCGGCTGTGATGAGAAACAGGTTACGCTGATCATCGGTACATAGCCATTTGAGGTCTTCCTGCGGAAAAGGAAGAAACTTGCCGAATCTTTGTTCCAGACTCTTCGTTGCATAGCTCTTTAAGTCCATTATATCCGTAAGCCTGCCTGCACGCGAAAGCCTGTCTTCACTGCTGTTATATAACAGCCATAGCTTGCCATCTGGGTCCTCAGCCATGCAACTCACCTTATTTTCCTGGAGTCCTCCTTTCCCCTTATTGAACAACCGGAACAGTTTCCCGTCGTAACGCTGCAATCCTTCTGTAGTACCGATCCAGATAAAGCCGCGGCTATCCTGAAGGCCGCATAAAGCGGCGTTTGTAATAAGGCCGTCCTCTACAGTGAGCCGGCTACTTTGGATGATATATCGGCTTTGGCTCTGCGCAAAGGCCACGTGGCAGATTCCCCACGGCAAAAGCAGGAAAATTATTCCTGCGATCAGCCTTTGTAACATTACCCGAATGTAGCCTAATACGGACACCGGTAAGATGGTCATTGATTCTATCAATCGGACAGTTTACAAGTGGAGTTACATCACTCTCTTGAAACGCCGAGAAGGCACAAACAATGAAAAAGTTGGGATTCAGGCAGAGCCAGATTGTAAAGGCCCTTAAGTCTACAAGACTACAGGAAAAACAACTATTCCCTTTTGCCTTCTGCTATGCTTTATCACACCTTACCTCACCTTAGCAGAAAACAGGTTTGCCAAACGAAGTCGTGGCGTTGCATGATGCCACGGGCATAAAAGTACCTCAAGACAGAGCCGGATTTCTTGAGCGCGCTGCGTTTTTTTACCTCTGCTTGAATCACTTGGCAATGCAGTTTAGATACTAAATACAATTTCCTGTACTTCTAATAGTAGTGTTGAAGACAAGCATTCATTTGTGAACCATTAATTTGCCTTTCTCCTATCCAGTGTAGATTATTCCTATGCTCCCCTATTACAGTCAATCTAATCATCACCCCGGAGCACGGCTGCAGACTTTTGGAGGTTGCGGAAAAAGTACTGGAAGAATGTCCGCTCATGGAGCTGAATAGCCATCACACCGTCCATGCCCGGCTGCAACCTGTTAGCAAGCCTGCGATGCTCATCTAAAGAGATGCGGACATTGAACCCTCCTTTCTCGTCGGGCGTAAGGCTAAGCTGTTCTACATGGCCTTTCGCCGCACCCCATTCATATGCGGGAAAGGTGGCCACTTTCAGAAATGCAGTCTGTCCCTTCCTGAGTTTCCCAATCAGCGACGATGGACTCACGGCAGTGGCGTAAAGGCCACTTGCATCACGTGTGAGCTTTAGCAGGATCGAGCTCCCCTGGACCTCACGCTCGCCTTCAAAAAGAAACGATAACGTGCCCTCTGCTTCGGCTTTTAATACTAGGCTGCCATCTTCAATAGCAAAGTCACCGAAGGAATGCCGGATAGCAGCTTCTGCCTGTGCCAGAGCATTGATAAGTGCTGTAGAGTCGGTACGTGCTTCAGATAAATTGCGGTCTTCTTCGCGGTTAAGAGATATGTTCTGCAGACCGTAGCGGGCGGCCTCTTCGCGTAGCGAAGCCGCATCCCGGATATGAGCTTCGGTCGCGGTAGTCAGCGCATCCGCTGCGCGCATTTTTGCCGTTTCATATTCCTTGAGTTCCAGCTGCAGAAATGTGTCTGGAATTATAAAGCGCCTGGTTTAGCGTCAGGCGCCGGCTTGCCTCGTCCAGTTCATAGCGCAGGCGGGCTTCATTGCTCTTCCAGGTGCTTTGCAGCGCGCGAAGACGCTGGTTGATTTCCTGAAGCATATGAGCGTTCTGTGCCGCCTGCAGCCGAACAATATCGCGTGTGTCTGCCAGTGCCTGGGGCTTGTTAGCCCGATAGTTAAGCAGTGCCGCTTCCGCCGCACGATAGTTGCTGAGAAGGGAAACAACTTCCGGCGACGTAATGCGGACAAGCGCCGTTCCTTTTTGCACCGGGCTGCCGGTCTTCGCGTACAATTCTTCAATGTAAACCGGGTAAGGGAAACGATAAATCCTTTCCGGCATTTCACCGCGCAGGACAAAAGGCAACGACACTTCATCAGGAAACTTAATCGTGAACCCAGCAACTATTATAAGCACAAACAGTCCCAGCCCGACATAAACAGATTTGCGCAGTGTGCTTTTGCGCACATCCTTCAGGGGCACGTCATCCTCGATGTAATGTCGCGCATATTGCTGCGGCTCTAAATCATCAATGTCGTGTGCCATCAGAAGTCAACGTAGGTTTTCATGAATTGATGATATACGCCACCAAGTTCCATGAGCTGGTCGTGGTGGCCTTCCTCCGCAATGGTACCACCGTCTATGACCCATATGCGGTCTGCTGAACGCAGTGTATTCATCCGATGCGCAATGGAAAGCAGCGTTTTTCCTTTGAAATGGCTCTTGATATTCTGCAGGATTTCCTTCTCACTTTCCACGTCCAGCATAGAGCTGGCTTCATCAAGAATGATAATGTCCGGATTGGAGATGAAGAGTCGGGCAAAGCCAATCTTCAGCTTCTGCCCGCCGGAAAGATTGGAGCCGAGGTCGCCGACTTTATGATTGTAGCCGAGATACTGCGTCTTAATGTATTCGTGCAGGCCCGCCAGCTTTGCCGCACGGATCACATCGTCCATATCGGCGTTCATATTGCCATACAGGATGTTCTCCTTAATAGTGCCGTTGAAGATGTACACATCCTGCGGGAAGAGAAAAACCTTTTTCCGCAGTACCAGCGGATTGGCTTTGCGCATCTCAGTAGCGCCATACATAATCTCCCCCTCATAATCCGGATAAAGATTAAGTAGCAGCTTTACAAGCGTAGTCTTGCCGGTTCCGTTTCGGCCAACAATGCCAATATGCTCGCCTTGCTTTAAAGTGAAGTTCAGGTTACGTAGTACATAGTGCTGATCCTTCTGAGTGTAGCGGAACGAAAGGTTTTTGGCGACGACCGTATCTGTTCCGAATTGGTCGGTTAGTTGGAGCACATTGGTGTTTTCTGTTTCCTGCACCAGTACATCATTGAGGCGCCCGATGCTTACCCAAAGCTCTGTGAGGTTATACCAGATACCCGAAAAGTTGAAGAGCGAGTTGAGCACCATCAGAAAGATGGCGGTTATGGCGAGGTACTGACCGATGGAGATTTCATTATTGAAACTCATGTAGCCCCCAATCCAGAAGACAGCGAGCTGGCTAAGGAAGTAGATGCTACGCTGAATAGAATGCAGTATTATGCCTTTATGTTCCGACTCCAGCACCACATTAAGCGTCTTCTTATACTTGCCTTTCCACTGCCAGAATTTGAAGCTTTCAATAGACAGCAGCTTGATGCTTTTGATGCCAAGCAATGAATCAAGAAACTCTCCGAGCGTCTCCAGATTCCGGTAAAAAACCTTGTAGACCAGACCCCGCATGATGGGCGCATAGTAGGCCGTCACTAATCCGTAAACCAGTACAAAGCCAAGCGCAATAAATCCAAGCTTCAGGTTCATGAACAGGAGAACCGGAATATAAAGCAGCACGAACAGCAGGTCTATGATATTCTCAATCACGGTCGGATTAACCAGCTGCCGGATGGTCATGTTTTCCTGGAAACGCGCCATGAAGTCTTCGCGCTTATTGCTGTCATAATACTTCTGCTTGAGGGAAATGAAATGCCTGAAGAAGCGGCTGAAAAAGTCCAGTTCAAAGTTCACACGCAGCTGCACCAGCAGCACATTGCGCACATAAAGCAGCAGTACCTGTGTAACGAAAATGATGCTCATGCCAGCGAGAATGGCGATGAGCAGCTTCTTGTTCTGGTTTACCAGAACATTGTCAATGATGGTCTGGGTGAAAAAAGGAATAGCAAGTCCCAGGGCCTGCAGCAGGAAGGTGGCTAACAGTATTTCCAGCATCACACGGCGTAGGGCAACGATTACCGGCTTATAAAATTTCCTGTAGAGCGACTTGCGCTCATCCATGTAGGCCGCAACCGTCTCCTCTAAGTCTTTATTCTTGAAAATTTCCGCCGTTGGAGCCACCTCCAGCGCTATTCCGTTCCACTTCTGAATAAACTCTTCCTTAGTCAGTTTGTCATTGCCATAAGCCGGGTCTGCTATCCACACATGCTCCTTGCTTACGCGATAGACGACAATAAAGTGAATGCCGCGATAATGTGCAATAAGTGGGAGCTTCAATTGTGGCAGATGGTCCCAATCGAGCTCGTAAGCATCTGCCTTGAAGCCAAACTGCTCTGCAACGTTTGCAAGGCTATATAAGCTGATCCCTTCTGTAGTAACCTCACCAAGCCGGGCCAGCAGTGTCTGAATGTTGTAATAGCCATGATGCTTAAAAATCATAGCCAAGCAGGTACTGCCACACTCCATCATGCCGCGCTGCTGGATGAAGGGAAAAGAGGTAATCGTTTTATTGCGCGGCAAAGCAGAGGGGTTTATAGGGGCTGTATACTATTCTATCATTGCTCCACACTCATGTATTACGCATCGCCGTCTAAATCAGGCAGGCACATCGGCAAGGATTGCGCGTGATCGGTTTGTCGTAACGGTGGCCGTAGCAGGAGCGCCCTGCGCACTTCCAAAACATAGTATCTGCTCTTTCAGGGCCAACATAAAGAATTCACGGACTTCCTCAAAGAGCACATCTGTTTCTTCCAGAATTTCGGTTGTCGTTTTAGAGCCATCTATCGCCCTGAGCAAGGCTATCCAGCCTGTGTATTCCTCGTCCAGCTCATAAGCAAGTGTATTATGTTTTGAGAGAAACAGCACGCCTGTTTTGCAATTCTGCATCAGGCCGCAACCTTCACAGAACTGTATCGGCTGAGCAAGTAACTCTGCTTCTGTCTTCACGGCCAGACGCTTTTCCAGGCTTTGCCTGGTTTCTAACGGCTTGTCAAACCGGATAAGCGGCGGTGCTTCCATGTCTTTCTCGAAATCCAATGCAACCTCGTCTTGCCTGGCAAGCTGCTCCAGCAACCCAAGATTAATGATTTGAATGAGCTCCTGCCATTCATAAATTTCCGGATTCTGCTTCATTACCCCCACGCGCGCCCAAAGCTGCTCTTTGTCTATTACCGGATGTGGCGTGTCGCGAGCGCCAAAGGCTTGTTCCAACAAAGAGTCAGGGCCTGAGGTGAGGGAATTAAAAAGCGCAAAGCGAACATCATATCCCGGAATGAATGCCGGCGCCTTCGCCTTGTCGGTCACATAAGCTGGGAGTAGCTTTCGCGCAGGCGTCCGCAGGATCTGCTTATCATAAAACAACTCCTTGTGGAGCTTTTCCGGTATTGATGCAAAGAACTGTGCAAAGCGATAGTCCAGAAATGGGAACCTGACGCTCCGTCCATGTGCCGAGGCGGCGCGCAGCTCATCCCATAGCAGGCTGTAGGTTTCGCCGTGAAGCGCGCTTTGCGCATAATACATCCAGTAGTTCGACTGCAGCTTTCCGCCTGCAGCTTCTGCTGTAAATCGTCAGCGTAAGGTGGACTGCATGGCATAGAAGTCTAATGTAGGGTTTTGCGGAAATTTACTAACGCAAAAACTCCTGCAAATGGAACAGAACAAGCAAAGCGCAGACGGTATTATCAGGGACATCAAGCGCCAGACACGACGGGTATTCTCATCCGAAGAGAAAATCAAAATAGTCCTTGAAGGACTGCGCGGAGAAGAGTCAATAGCAGCCCTTTGCCGTAAGTACGGCATCCACGAAAACAATTACTACAACTGGAGCAAAGACTTCCTGGAAGCAGGCAAGAAACGCCTCTCAGGAGACACGGAACGCGCTGCAACATCTACGGAAGTAAAAGACCTAAAAGACGAGAATCGCAACCTCAAAGACCTCGTCGCCGACCTCTCCATAGAGGTCAAGGTGCTTAAAAAAAGTTTAAGAGGCTTAGAATAAAACACGAACCAGAGCAGAAGAAGTATATGAGATACAGCACGGAAGAAAAAGAAGAAATCATCCGCCTTGTGGATGGCTCCGACGTTGGCGTGAAGCGCACACTGGCAGAGCTCGGCATTCACAAAAGCACCTTCTACAAGTGGTACGAAAAGTACCGCCGCAAGGGTGCGCAGGGATTAGAGGCTGCCTCTTCATCAGGACGCCAGACATGGAACCGGATACCGCAGAAAACAAGAGAGCAGGTCGTAGAAATAGCCCTTGATAAAGAAGAGTATTCAGCAAGAGAACTGGCCTGGCACATCACCGATGCGCATGGCTATTATATCAGTGAGAGCAGCGTCTATCGCATCCTGCGTGAATACGGGCTGCTAAGCGCTCCGGCGCACATAATCACCTCAGCCTCAGCAGAGTTTAAGGACAAGACCAGCAGGCCAAACCAGATGTGGCAGACCGACTTTACCTACTTCAAAATCATTGGCTGGGGCTGGTATTATCTTTCAACAGTGCTGGACGATTACAGCCGCTATATCGTAGGCTGGGAGCTGTGCAGCGGCATGAAAAGCGAAGACGCGCAGAGCACCGTCACAAAGGCCCTGGCCCATGCGAATTTGCCCAAAGGCAGCAGGCCAAGATTGCTAAGTGACAACGGAAGCTCCTACATCGCGGATTCCTTCAAGCTCTTCCTCAAAGGAGAAGAAATAACGCCCGTTCATGGCCGTCCCATGCACCCGCAGACGCAAGGGAAGATTGAACGTTACAATCGCTCTTTGAAGAACAGGATACTGCTGGAAAACTACTACAGCCCCGAAGAGTTGGAGCGGGCAGTAGCCGCTTTTGTGCATCATTACAACCACCATCGCTACCACGAATCCATCAACAACCTGACACCGGCCCAGGTGTACTTTGACAAGGGCGAAGCCGTATTAGAAAAGAGAAAACGCACCAAAGTCCGCACCCTGCAGGAGCGCAGGAAAGCGCATCAGCGCCGACGGAAGGTGGTGCAAAAGGAATAGCTTTGAGATGCACCGGCGAAGCGGAAAACGGGCTCTGCTGGAGAGCAACCCGCCGGGAATAGCCGGAGCCAACGGAAATGAAAAGCGCCCTGTCTTGTATAGAGGCAGGGCGCAAATTCCGACCTTCATTTTTGTTGCCCATGCCTGAGAAAACTCACCCTAACTTTATCTCTCACAATCCGCCAAACACTACATACGCTCATGCATTAAGTAGTCCACTTTGGTTTGACGACATACACCATATAGTACTTGGTGATAGTGCCGGCCAGCGCTATAACCTGAAGTTTATCAAGAGATGACAATGATAAAGTGGCTATGGAGCGCTGTGCTGCTTGCAATAAGCAGTACGGTACTTCTTGCGCAGGTAAACTATGTGCCTAATGGAGACTTTGAAACTTATAATACCTGTCCTAAGGGAGGTGACCAAATTAGGCTTGCCATAGGATGGCGCCCAATCGATACACTTACCGTAGATGTAGATAGTTCAGGCAATCATGGTTGTAGTGCCGAATACTTTAATGAGTGTTCGCCAAAGTTGTCCTATGGCTTCTCAATTCCATTAAATCTGATAGGCTATCAGTATGCGCATTCTGGAAAAGGGATGGGGGATTTCGCTGCCTATACTTCTGGAATAGGATATTCACGGGATTACATTCAAAGCAGACTGATTAGAAAATTGACCGCCAGTAAGCAATACTGCGTAACCTTCTATGTCAACCTTGCCGAAAGCTCTGACTGGGGCATAAAAGAAATAGGTGCATACCTAGACAACGGCAGTATTGATACAACGACTCAGTGTGGCTCACCACAAACGCATTACATGCCGCAAGTCATCAATATAGGTGGGCCTATTGTAGATACGGCAGGCTGGACAAAGATTGAAGGCTCTTTTATCGCTAACGGTACAGAGCAGTTTATCACTATCGGCAACTTCAACGGCCTCACAACCACCACACTCCAGCCCATTCCTTTTAATGGATGGAACAGCCAGTACCTCACTTACTACTTCATTGACGATGTCAGCGTGGTAGAAAGCACAACAGTGGCAGATGCTGGCCCCGACACGCACGTAGGCAAAGGCGATTCCGTCTATATCGGCAGGCCTATGTCATCAAGTATCTGGTGTGACTGGACTGTGCTTGGTTCTTCCACCAACATAGGCAAAGGGCCGGGCATCTGGGTAAAGCCAACCGTAACCACAAGCTATGTAGTAACACAGACGCTTTGCGGAGTAGTTACAAAAGACACCGTGAAGGTGGAGGTATGGGCAGCAGGCGTGCAGAGCATCAGGGGGCAGACGCAGCAATACGGCATAGTGCCTAACCCGAATAGCGGCGCCTTTGAGCTGGTACAATCCATAGCCAGAGAAGAGCGGGCAGCTATATCCGTGCTTAACGCTACGGGCCAGAAGGTTTACAGTACAGAAGTATCCTTTAAGAATGGCAGGGCAGCCATCAGTGCGGGCAGCTTAGCAGCAGGCCTGTATTATCTATCCCTGAAAACAGGAGCGGGATATGTGTGGAATATGCGCTTTGTCAGACAGTGATGCGAAATGTACATGGACACGAGTTGATGGTTGGCCTAGACCAGCGTGTTACAAATGCGAATAACATCGCTCTCTGAACATCTCAGCAATAGCCGAAATACGTACCACAAGACAAGAAGCCATCCTCACCGGGTGGCTTCTTTGCTTTTCAACGATTTTCTTCCGTGCAGATAGGCTGCAAGCGTCCCAATTTCCTTTGTAAAAGCAATCCGGCAACCACTCACAACGGACAGGCCCTAATGCTTTTACAGAAAGAAATTACGCAATGAAAAATGCAATCAACACACTCCATCTGGCGGGCACGCTGCCTGCAATTCCCTCATCCGGCGATGTAGCCGGCATTGAGCTGCGGATGCTGCCACCCTATATCCGTAATAACCATACGCTGCGGCTAAAGCCGTTCTTTCCGGGCCGTGCCCGCCTCTACTGTCTTACCCTCGTCATCAGCGACGCAGCCAACCAACTCTCGGGGTTGATGGACCTGAACGCCTTTCCGCGCGTAGGCCGGGCTGAGTTCCTGCCCATCAATAAGACCATCTACTACTGGGAAGCCGGCGATGGCGACAGCCGCGCACCGCACCAGGTACACGCCATGTGCTCTATCATCAAAAGCAAAAGCTCCCTGCGCGAGGCCGGCCAAGTGCTGGAACAGGCCAAGAGCGATGAAGAATACAAGGACCTTGTTGGTCAGCTCGCTTCCCTCAGCAGCGAGGCGGCTCCGCTAACGGCGGTCTCCAACCTGACACTGCAGATAGCCAGCGTGGTAGGCCGATACCTTGGCCAGGTGGACGACCATCCGCTCGGTACAGTAGTACAAAGTTTTACCCGCCTGCATGGCGACTGGGATCGCCTCGGCATTACGCCGGTGAAGACGCGTACGCAGGATGTGGACTTTGACTTTGAGCTCATTATCCGCGACCGGGAGCGCAGTCTGCATCCTGCGGAGGCTATAGAGCCACTCTTAATACCAACAGAGTACATCCGGCCCGAAACGGTGCAGACGATGGTACCGCTATAAGCGCAAGGCCAACCTAATCATTTAACCTTCAAAAACTTCATAATCATGAACAGTATAAGTAGCCGCCCGCCCATCGCCTTTGCCGCACCGGCCCAACAGGAATTATTTCACGCCTACGGAGACCCGCGCGTACCGGGCTGGGAGAGCCAATGGATGACACTCTGGAAAGTGGGCGAAGAATTTCCCTGGTTTCCGAAGCCGGCTATCTACCTGCACAAGGATTTCAAGGCATTACTACAAAAAGCGTTTAAGCAGTTGGAGGAGCAAGGCCTGCACAAGGAGATCCGGAGCTGCGACGGCTGCTTCAACATCCGGCATGTGCGCGGCAGCTACTCTGTGCTCAGCGTGCATAGCTGGGGTGCAGCTATAGATCTGAATGCGCGGGACAATCCGCTGGGAACCTCTGGCCGCTGGTCGGCGCCATTCCTGGAAGTGATGAATGGCTGCCGTATCTTCTGTGGTCAGCTCTGGACGGGCCGCAAAGACCCGATGCACTTTGCTATGGTAAACGGGTAGCAGACAATTATACCGTCGCCCGGCGCCGGGTGAAGGCTCTCTATAAACAGAAAAGGCATGCTCAGCGCATGCCTTTCTTTTTTGTGAATTAGTATGTGGTTACTGTGCGTATTGCTTTGCCACAATACCGGCAGTTTCAGCTATGGAGGCGGCAAGTGAAGCTGGCGTAAGCACCCGCACATTGCGCCCATAGCCTAACAGCGTGGTGGTCAACTCATAATTAATATAGACATGAAGCCGGATGCGCAGGCTGCCATCTTCATATTGCTGTAGGATTTCCTGGCTGCGGTGCAGGGGTTTGGTTTGGATGTAAGGCGCGAGGTCACTGCTGAAGAGCAGCTCTACATGCTCCACAATCTGGTCGGGGTAAAGGGTAACACCTATCATCTCCCGGAAGTAGTTGTTGCCGTCAATAAAGGTGTTCGGAATGTATGGTACACGGGCGACGCGTATCTCATGCATACGGTCCAGGGCGAAGTTGATGGCCTTCCCCTTCTCCTCGCAGTAGCCGAGCAGGTACCAGCGATGTGCATACTCTTTGAGCAGGTAAGGATGCATATGAAAGGTGCGGGCGCATTCTTCCCGGAAGGTCTGATAGGTGATTTTAAGCGGCGTGCGCTGGAGAATGGCCTGGTAGATGTCTTCCAGGTTTTCTATGCTGCGTATGGGTGGCGAGTCCTCAAAAGCGATAACAGCCTTGCCGCTTCCGGAAAACTTATGGCGGCTTTCCAGGCGACTAACGATTTCCTCCATTTCATCAGCTATGGTGAAGCCTTGTATCTGTTTCAACAAGGCGACGGCATCACCGAGCTTTTGCAAATCTTCTTCTTCTACGGGTATGTTGCGCAGGGAAAAGGAGCTGTCTTCATATCGGTACAGGTAAGCGCGGCCGTCCCGGTACATTTCCAGAGGAGCGCCGAATTCAGTTTGCAATGATTCCAGATCGTAGCGAAGCTGACTGGCGGAAATAGTAGCGTCCCGACCATAGTGTTGCTCCAGACGGCGGTTTACATGCCGCAGCAACTCAGCCTTTGTCCATTTTTTCTTGTTGTTACGCAGACATTCGTCCAGAATGTCAAAACGGAAACGGGCGGCTTTGTTTACTGGCATTGGATATGATACTAATGGTGTCGCATCTGTGGTATTAAAGGTAACCGAACAAGCCATTCGTCAGACTTCGATTAACAACATTTCTGGCCGGCATTGATGGTGTAACTGCGCACGCCGATCAAACTGACCACCCTACGCCGGAGCAAATTGACCACCTGTTTTGCTGGCGAAGAGAAGGGGTTCACGCATGAGATGAGTGGTGTTTGATTGTGGTTGTTTTAGGTTGTTGTTTTAGGTGTTTTCTTCCCTCATCTCGGAGCGATGTCTTTTCCGATGAAGCCTGGATGATGAGCTAAAGCTAAAAAAAGATATCGCTTCGTGATGAGGAGCCGCCGGCAGGCCCCCCTTTTATGGCTCCCGCTCCCCGGCCAGATCTACATTTAATCGGCTCCCTCTTCAGTCAGCTTTTTACGCTTGCGCATGGATTCCCCTTGCAGCTCCAGGCGGTGGGCATTATGTACGATGCGGTCCAGGATGGCATCCGCGATGGTCTGCTCTCCGATTACATCATACCATTTACTGACCGGGACCTGCGAGGTGATAATCATCGCTCCCTTGCCATGCCTGTCTTCTATGAGCTCCATTAGTGCAGCCCGGCTCGCTGCGTCTATAGGCTGCATCCCGAAGTCATCCAGTATCAGAAGCTGCTGGCGCTCTATTCTGGCTACTTCCTTCAGGTAAGAGCCGTCGGCTTTGCTCATCTTCAGGCGAGAGAACAGCTTGGGTACGTTGTGATAGATAACCCTGTAACCAAGGCCGCAGGCGTGGTAGCCAAGGGCTGAGGCGATATAGCT
Organism: uncultured Bacteroidota bacterium; assembly: GCA_963782125.1. Taxonomy (GTDB): domain Bacteria; phylum Bacteroidota; class Bacteroidia; order Chitinophagales; family Chitinophagaceae; genus UBA1952. The sequence goes on along the minus strand of CAWAID010000004.1, from coordinate 59,557 downwards.
CTTGCCGATGCCTGTTGCGCCGGTGATGAGGATGTTCTCGCTCTTGTCTATGAAGCTGCAGTCGGCAAAGCGAAGTATCTGGTTCTTGTCAATGTTGCGGTCGGTGTTGTAGTGGAGGTCTTCCAGTGCTGCCCGGTAGCGGAAGCGGGCGTTCCTTACTTTAAGTCCGATGCTGCGGTTCTGTCGCTCATCCCATTCGCCATCTATCAGGTGAGCGATAAGCTCGTCGGGTGTGTAGGGGGAGTGCTGGTCTGCTTCCAGACAGCTTTTGAAGAGCCGGTGCATACCGAGGAGCTTCATTTTGCGCATCTTTTCCAGTGTTGCTGCATTCATGTTTTTGAGGTTTTTAAGGGGTGAAGAAGTAGAAGAAGTAGAAGAAGTAGAAGAAGTAATTGATTATTGGTAGTAGTTGCCTCCCCGGATATTGTCGTGGAAGGGCATCTGAAGCTGGTCACTTTGGTCCGGCGCGTCGTGTGTGTCCAGCTCTTTTTCCAGAATCTTTTGGATGGTCTTGTAGTTATAAGCACCGTATCCAAGTGCGCGCTGGCAGGCACTCATCAGCCGGCGGTGCCCAACCTTTTTTGCAAATGAGAGGATGCCTACGCAGCTCTTGTAGGCCTGCTCGGGGTGCTGCTTTCTGTCCAGCACTTTTAGGATGTAGAGCTTCACATCCTCGCCAATATCTTCGGCCCAGGAGATGAACTTTTCCGGCGTCCATTCACTGACGAAGCGATGGGCACTGGCCAGGTGGTCGGGCTCTGTGGTGTAGTTGTAAGGGCTGCGGGTGCGGTTGTGCAGGGCAATGCGCTCGTAGTTGTAGTAGACTTCTACGGTGCTTCTGGAGTAAAGCACTTTTACCTTCTTGCCTATGAAGCGGTAAGGCACGCTGTAGTAGTGCCTGTCCGGCCCAAGACCGATGTGACCGTTCTTGGCTACTGTAGCATAGAGCTGAGCTTTTAGCTCGTAACGCAGTGCTGGCAGAGGCATCATTACGGCCCGCTCTACTTCTTCAAACTGCTGACGGCGGCTGTAGTTTCTTCCTCTTAATGAAGCGCCATTATGGTCTGCGAGCGCTGCAAGGATGGCTGCATTCAGGTCTGCAAGGCTTGTGTAGCTCTCCTTTCTGATTCTTGCATAGATGCGGGTGTAGATGATGCGGACGGCATTTTCTACAAGAGCCTTATCCCTTGGCCGGTAGGCTCTGGCAGGAAGAATGGAGGTGCCGTAGTGCTCTGCGAAGTCTGCATAGGTCTCATTGATGGTAGGCTCGTACTTGCTGCTCTTTGTGACTGCTGAGCGCAGGTTGTCGGGCACAATTGCCGCAGGTACGCCACCACAGAAGTGCAGGGCATTCTCACAGGCGGCTATAAAATCGTCTTTGGCTTGCGTTCTCACAGCCTCTACATAAGTGAGCTGGCTGGCGCCGAGGATGGCTACGAATACCTCTACTGGCTCCAGCTCTCCGGTCTGTGGATTGACGATGGCGAGCTTATCTCCGGCGAAGTCTACATAGAGCTTGTCGCCGGCCTTATGCTCCATGTGCATGGTGGGATTGACCTGCGCCTTCCACTGTGCGTAGTAATGTTTGAACTGGCTTATCCCCAGACCGTCGGGATGGCTGCTTTTGTATTCCTGCCACAGCAGCTCTCTGGTAACGCCCTTTCTCTTCAGCTCCTTGTCAATAGCAGGAAAGAGGCTGAAAAGATGGTTTACCCGCTCATTCACAGCCTTGTCTTCGGGCCTGATGAACAGGTCTTCAAGGTCTTTATCGCTAAGAGGATTCAGCTCTTCAAAGCTCAGTCCGCTGGCCGTAAGCTCTTTGAGATACTTCTTTAAGGTGTTGCGTGCGATGCCGGTCTGGGCGGCTATATGCACTTTGCTGCGCCCCTGAAAGTGCAGGCGCAGGATCTGTCTGATCTTAATCATGCTGATGGGATTGTTGGCCAAGGGAGCTTAAGTTTTGTGAGAACTTAGGCCTCTTTGCCGCACTCATCGCAGCGTGATATCCTCTCTCCTTTTAGGTGGTCATTTTGGACCGGCGCGGGGTGGTCAGTTTGAACCGGCGCGCCCTGGTCAGTTTAAACCGGCGAAGGGTGGTCAATTTGACCGGCGCTTGCAACTAAACAAGATTATTGCCATTTAAAATGGCCGTGCTCCGACGCCAATCTTTGGTAAATCGGTGCATTAATTACATGGTTGGAACTGTTGCGGATTGTTGCGGATTGTTGCGGATTGTTGCGGATTCTGTCTCAATCAGCTTTCGTATAGAATACGGCCCGGCCGTCAGTACCGTGTTTCTTTAATAAACCCGAGGCCACCAATTGACTTAGTTCTCTTCGTGCCAGCGTACCGGAGATTGCAAATTGTGCAGTATACTCTTTACTGATAAGTCTGTTGGCAGTCTCTACTTGAGACAATGCCCACTGCTGACGCTCATTGAGGTCAGCACTAGCTGCATTTTCAACGGCCTGCTTCAAACTGCCCTTATTGTGCATGGTAACAAGAACGCCGCCACTATTTTCTGTTATCTCTGGTTCCGGCAATCCCGCCTCTATACAAGTGCGGATTATCTTGAGCGTACCGCTGCCCCACGCTTCAATGTAGCCAGCTTTGTAACATACCTCCGCAAGAAGCGGATTACGCGGGCGTGAGTTGTGTGGTCCGCGTAGCATATCAGGGCTCATACCTTCCGGCAACATGCCTTCATTCCAAAGCATAAGCTTGTCATCATAGACACGCAATTGGATTTGTGTGCCAGCATAGTCACGATGCACAAGTGCATTGAGCAGAGCCTCTCGTAGAGCCGTAGGTGGATAAGGTGGTTCCTCAATCCGATGCATGCCCTCAAAGCGAATGGTCTTGACGAAAAATTTCCGGTCAAGTTGGACAGGCACAGCTTGCAGCAACTGAAAGAGATTACCTTCTTCCGTTTCCTGAAAGTGGATGTCACTGTCGCTAAGAAAACGCCCCATCTTCACGACCATATTCATGTACAAGCGGCGGCCCTTCCCGAAAAGTATGATAGCAGCGCGCTTCAGATTTCCATCTTCGTCCACAAGGCGCAGCTTAGCTAACAGTTCCTCTGTACTTAGGCTTAAAACATCCTCAGGCACTCTGCCAGCCTTAGATGCGTCTTGGCGAAATTGTTTGATGCTATTCTCATCCAAATCAGATAGACTGGCCGCAGGCTCTGAAATATCATCCCAGCTTCTGCCAGTCTTACGAAGCAGAAACTCAGTAAGAGCAGCCCCCTTTAATTCTTGCTTAGTGGCACCGCTGCGATAATAGTATTGCCCACGTAATGATACGGGTACGTTATAAGGTGCCACTTTAATTTCCAGATATTCTTTGCCGGCTTCATCAAGCAGATTTACCTCCGGGATGATGCCGGTAAGGTCACGGATTTTGTTAGGCAACGTCTCCAGCAAAGCTTCAGCATCTTTAAGGCCGATTACTTTTCCATCATCATCTACACCGAGGTATAGCCTGCCGCCTTGTGCATTGGCAAAGCCGACTATCCACTTAAGATAGTCTTCGTGCCAAGATGCTTTCCATTCGGTGTTTTGATGCTCTTTCATTCTGCTCCAACGCTGAATTAACTTGACGCCAAGGCGCTCACCTATTTATTGCACAACCGACAAAGTTGTTTGGTTTTGCTTAGACTTCATCATCCAACAAGTAGTTTGACAGTTGCAAGCAAGTCTTGTCTTAACTCGCAACAGGCATCATTTGACAATTACCTTCTCAGACCGTAATGCCGTTTCTGACATCACGTTGATGAAATAAGTTCCGGCTCCGATGCCGGTATAAAGAAAGAGGTTTTCGCCTACCTGTAATTGCACTCTGCGCAATTCAACAGTTTGCCCAATTGCATTCTGCAGAAGAATCTGTGCGCCGCGGCTTTGCTGCGCGGTAATGATTACCTTAAAAGCGCCATCGTTTGGATTTGGAAACACTTTTATCTGGTATGTAGAAGGCGACAATGGCACGACATACGTTGGCAGTAAATCATCTTCATCCAGATAGCCAACTGTTCCGGACAATGAGCCAGTTGAAAACCTACCGATAACTGACTCCCCAATCACGGTTGCAGACGAAAAAATGTTGCCTGGCTTGACACCGCCTCCATTAGCTGTAACGTATTTTATCGCTTTCACCTGACCATTAGCTGCAACTGAGGTAATTATTATCAGGAGAAACAGGAAGACTAGGGACAGTTTCATGAGTCAATATTTAATAATGTAGTTGACCGCTGCATTTTTAGGCCGTGTTTCCAAACCGCCACTTGCCCCTGTCTGATAATTCGCTGTTTGATAAACAGAAAATTGCCCTGCGCCCGTTGATGTAGATATATTGACGAAAGGCCCCCAAGTCGCATGTGTGTGTGACTTCAATTGTTCATTCTGTAAAGAGCCTACATTATTACCGGTGTTGCCGCCAATGTTTATAGCAGTTCGCAACGTATACTCTGGGTCGTTGCCTGTAGCACCGCGAGTTGGTGAATAGTCCAGCCCTCTAACGAATCGGCCCCTTAAATCAGGCACATTAAACATCCCAGCGCTGCTACCACTGCCCCAAGACGTATCTATCGCTTCAAAGAGGTCAGCATAAGTCGCGCGGCTGATTGAAGTTCCGTCGCAGAGCAGCCAGCCAGCGGGAACGTTTCGTCCACCATAAGCGATGATAGTGCCTACAGGCATTACAAACCCCGTTTGGTCTTTGATTCGGCCTTTTACATCAAGTTGAGCAGTAGGTGTATTCGTTCCGATTCCCACCTGGCAGTTGGCATCAAACGTGAAACAGGGCGGCGAAGATTTATCTATGCTGATTTCAAAAGGGATATCTGTAGTAAGCAGGATGTTAGAGATGCCGTCAGCGTATGGATTTGTCGGGTCGGCGAGTACTGTAACCGTATTGGTAGCGCCTGGAATAGTAGGCTTCACTTCAAACGTATATAGCTGGCCGGTGCTTAAGGATATAAAGCTGGAGCTGCCACCGGATACGCCGGTCATATCTAAAGGGTAGTTACCCATAGCGGCAACGGAAGGAAATGATTTCGTACCAAGCGCAGGAGGATTATTGCCGATGCCACTGAATATTGTTACGGTGATGCCTCCGCTGGCAATTGCCGCTCCTACATTGATTTTCAGGAAACGCAGCTTGCCATTAGCAGTTGCCTTGAATGATTGCCAATACGGTCCGGTTCCGGTATTGGGCGTTCCGACAAACGGAACAGTCGTTATCACGCTCACCGAGGTATCCAGCACGGTAAATTTACCGTTGACTGTAAGATTGCGCAACGTATCGGACACACGGGGCAGAATGACATAGTTGCCGTTGGAGAGGCGCAACGTGTCTCTACTTACAGAAAGCACCTGCAGCTCGTTCGTATTACTTGTATCTATTGTAGGCTTGTTACGAATGTTTGCCCATTGCACACTATCGCGGATGTAGCTGCGTACAGTTGGGTCGCGCTCTACCGGGGCGAGAATTGTAAAGGTGTCTAACAGCGCGTTGTTAAGGTGTACAATCATTTGCCGACTACTGTGGGCGCTGTCAAAAACGCTTACCGGCAGATTAAGCGTAACCGAAAAAAGACCGTTCGTAATAGTGACGTTCCCCGAAAATGATTGTTTCCAGTTGAGCTCTGGAATGTCGAACTCAAGCGTATTGCCGGTAGTAATGCCGGGTTGCGTCACCTTAGCCTGAAAGTTTATAAAATTCTGCGCCTTAGAGACAACAGCGGTAAGCACACAGAATGCAAGAAGCAGGTATATTTTCTTCATGGTCTTACCGGATTATTTGAAGCTTGTGGTTTGAGGTGTTTGCGCCATAGCTGACATGGATAAGATAAATACCGGGCACCGGGAACAGCGATTTTTCCAGCGGCACTTCGTAGGCGGCCTTACCGGAGACAGATTTTCTACCCAGCAATTGCCCGGTTTCATTAGCGATGGTAATAACCGCATCGCCGGGCTTTACAAGCTGAATCTTTACCCATGCCCCTTCAGTAGCCGGGTTCGGATATACAATGACATTAGCCGTCGCACCTTTTGAAACTGGTACGGACGCAGATGTCTGAATGTTCACCACTTTATACACGGTTTGCCCTTTGCACTGCCCGCCGTTTGAGTATTCCGTCAGCCGTATTGTATCCGGGCCAGATGTAGCTCCCCACCGGACGCGCGCCTGACTGCTATTGATGTTTCCCAACAGGCTGTTGTTACCCGTAACGTTCCAACTATAGATAGAACTGGCATGAGCTGGCACATTAAACGTATCAACCCCTCCGGCATACACCACAGAATTACCGCTAATAGCGCCCGTAACCGGCACGGGCAAAACGCTCACCCGGCGATATATGGTGGTAGAACAGCCAGCGCTGCTTATGGCAGTAAGCGCATACGTGCGCGATGAATCTCCCGGCACGGAGGTGTTGCTGCCTGTGCGACCATTGCTCCAATAGTAGGTTGATCCTCCACTTGCAGAAAGGTGTGCGCTGTCTCCTTGACAGACTACGGAATCACCGCTGACTATTGGCTTTGGATAAGTGCCGATGACGGTTTTGCTGGTTCGGTTGCCGAAGGCATCATAAGCTAGGGTAATGGTTTGGGCAGAAAGGTTAGCACTATAAAAAATGCCAAATGCTAATAAGATAGAAAGATTGATTGACATATAATCACCAAGGGAATAATGATTTGATAGTAGTTGTGATTGAAAACGTACCATATACAGCACGAGCGATATTATAGGTTCGTTCTGACACTGGTAGCTTCGTTACTGCGTCAGGCACGCCCTGCTTATATTTCTGCATAACACTGTATGACACGCGAATTAGTTCATTATCAGCAGAAATAACACTCGTATTGAAGAAGGCACCGAAAATTCCGCCTGTATGCGCTTGGTAATAAGCCACATCGTGATTATACGCGCTGCGATCCATTTCATCTAGTGCTGGCCATCCTAATAGTTGTGGGTCAATGTTAGGTCCCGGCCCAGTATAATTTGTTCCGCCAATGCCTTCCCCATTATATCTGGCATCTTTTTTACCCCAGTGCTCCTCTTCACTATACATCTGCACGAAAGCGCTTGTGATTGCGCCATTTGCAAAATGGCCGCCTGCCAGTTCTAGACTGTACCGCCTAAAACTGCCGAGACAGTTACTCTGCCTTGGTAGCCACTAATATTTGAAACATAAGGTGAAGTAACAGAAGTAAAAGCACCTGAATAAAAGCCTTGAATAAACTTACCGCCATCAGCAACGCTTGCACCACCTTGTATTACACCTTCACTGATTGCTCGTTGAAGGGTATGAGAACTCAACTGAGTCGGACGATAGACTTCACCCCCTATAAATGAGGCTCCGGCGGCAATCCCTGCTATTACAGCCCCTCTTATTCCTACTCTAAGAGCATCTCCTAAATTGCCGCCGGCTAGCAGACTAGCCGTTGTTGTCGATGCAAACCCTGTTGCTGCTCCAGAGAATACTGCTCCCCATATTGTAACCCCAGTTCCCGCAGTAAAGGTTCCCACAACTAGAGCAGCTGCAGTAGTTGCAATACTTCTCCAATTTTCTCCTACCCAATGGGTCGCTGCCGCGACCCCACCTGCAATAATCTTCGCCCCTTTCTCAAACCAATGTCCAATGTGCTTGAACGGATGCCTCCACGAGTATCCACTCGGGTCAGTAAAGGAGAGCGGATTATTGACGCAATAAGAATAGCGGTTCAGGCATTGCAGATTCGTCGGGTCTTGTATGAATGGGTCGGCAGAGGCAAACCGCCCCAACACCGGGTCGTAAATCCGGCCATTCATGTCTATCAGCTCAAAGAGGTCGTAGTGCTCGTGCCCTGTAAAGCCGCGGTCGACAGCCAGCGCGCTGGTGTCGGTCAATATTGTGCTCCAGTCGGAATTGCGGCGCCTGCCCCAGGCATCGTGCGAAAAGCGGGCTACTACACCGCCGGCGCTGTCTGTCACCAGCACAGTGGTACCGAGGTGGTCGCGGTGATAATACTGTAGCGCGGCGGGGCGGCCAACTGCGGAGTGGGTGGTATAAGCCGCAACCGTCCCTTCGGGGCTTTTAATGAGGTGTGTAATGATGGTATCTCCACTCTTAATCTCCTTTTCAAACGTGGGCGAAACATATACTTTGGTGCGCACAAGCTTAGAGCTGTCGTACTGCTTCGCCATGCAACGCTGGTGGTCGGGACTGTAACTGATGTCCACGCGAGTAGAATCGCGCGTTATCTCCCGCACCTTATCAAAGGAATTGTACTGCGTGCCAATTCGGAAAGAAGGAATGCACTGTGTATTCGGACCAGTAACGCTCAGCACCTGGCGCGGTCCGGCGTTTACGCCCCCATAAGTATAAACACCTACATCTGATTTTGACAGGATATTGCCGATGGCGTTGTAAGTAATCAACACCGAATCGCCGCCCTGAACCTGCGATTTTATTAGGCGGTTCAGGTTGTCTAACCAGAAGTCTTCCTGTTTACTTTGCAATATGTCTTTACGCCGCGTCAGGTTGCCTATTGCGTCAAACGTGAAGGACATGTCCTGTAAAAGGGTGCTGCCTTTCTTTGTATTCACGGCAGTGAGGTAGTCGGTATTGGGGTCATACGTTTTATCTACCTGGAGACCATTTCCGTATAGCTGCCGCTCTACCTGGTCTTTAGCGTTCATTATCGTTGCCTTCCAGAATGTATCGGTTGTATTGGTGCGCTTCACGGCGCTTAGGTAGCCAGCTGCGTTGTACACATTGGTGATAGAAAAGCCGGTTGGGTCTGTTGTTGAGAGCACACGGCTTTGATTATCGTAAGTGAAGCTCTGGGTGTATAGCTGGCTGTCTATGCGCTTTATCTGCGCGGTGATGCGGCTGAGCGAATCGTAGGTATACGCTTCCTTGTAGTAGTTGTAGCCGGTCACGCTATCCAGCAAGCCCTTGCCGAATGGCTGTGAATCGTAATGATAGTTTAGCGTGCCTTCCGGCTCCGTCCGCTGCCGGATGCGCGCCAGTGAATCGTACTTATAGGTCGTAGTCTGTGCGCCTCTGGTAGAAGCAATCATTTGTCCAAAGCTGTTCGTCACATAGGTGCGTACGCCAAGGTCAGGGTCGTCCAGCTTGGTCAGATGCCCGTGGATATTGTACGACATCTTTATCGTGTTACCCACCGGGTCGGTTATCTGGATTAGCCGGCCAGCCGGGTCATACTGAAAAGCAACATCGTTATTCTGATTGTCGCGCGAGAGGATTATCTGCTCTTTCGCATCTTTCACAACTACCCGCTTCTGACCGAGCGCATTGACGTAAGTAGTGGTTCTGCCGGCATATTTGATAGAGTCCACGCGATTGCCGGGCGACACAATGCGTACCGTTCTGCCGATGGCATCGTGGTAGAAATAGGTAAAGAGCTGCACACCTCCGACATAGTAGGGCGCACTTTGTTGCACCAGAAGCCCTTTGCCGTTGTACACATTGTCTACACGCTTCGTCGTTCCGTTGAAGCCTTTAGACTCTGTGCGGATAACGCGGTTCAGCGTATCGTAGTAAGTGATTACCGGCGGGCCCTTTGAGGATTGCTGATAAATAAGGTGACTGCCGTAAAGCGGGCAGGTCTGCCCGTTGCCGCACTTGCGGTAGTCAAGCGTCGTCCAGCTGCCATCGGCGAAGAGAGTCTTTACAGGGCGGCCAAAATTGTCGTAGAAATATTCCGTGGTCTGCCCGTTTGCATCCCGCTCTTTGAGCAGGTGCCCGGTGGATGAATCATAAACGTAAGTAGAGACCTGGCCCGCCGGATTAATCATGCTGTCCACGAAGCGATTGAAAGAGGTATAGCTCGTCTTGGTGACATGGCTCTCCATCGCAGTGCCGTTCCATCCTGTCTCCGTGCTTTGAATGATATTACCGTAAAAGTCGCGCTGGTAGGTCTTCGTAATTTTTACCGCATTGCCGGAATCCGGCTCTATGTCTTCGCGTAATAGTACGCCTGTGTTGGCTGTGGAATCGTACACAAAGCCACTGGCCTTCACAATCATCGGCTGGCTACCGGATGTGCGGTACAAGCGCGATGCCTTATTGCGCCCGAGCACCCATGGTATTGGATAGTTGTAGGTCACATTCACCAATGAATCCTGCATCCCAAGGCCGTATTTCGTCACCGTGCTGATTACGTTCCCATAATCATCAAACTCCTGCGTCGTGCGGAGCGAATCCACGAACGTACCATTCACTTCATAAGTCTTGGCACTGCTGCCGCGGACATATGCGAAGTGGTATTTACCATTGTTGTAAGTCTTAATGCTGTTATCAATGTCCGTGCTGCTGATAACTGTCCCATTGGCAAGCTTCCGGATGTTTTTTACTACCGGGCTAGTGATGTATTTCCAGGATTCTGGGCCACTGAGCTGAATCTTCGTATCAGTGATGCCGGCCGCCTCGTCTATCGCATCCACCTGCGAAAAGCCGCGAAACCCACGACCTGCAAGGTGGATTTTCGCGCCAGAGTAATGGTAAGAAGCGGTACGTTGTCCACCAATTCCATCCGGCATCCTCACCTTGCTTACCACATACTGCGTGGCCTGATAATCCATCAGCGGATAAAGGGCGCTATCGCTCTTGCTATACAGGCTGTCAGAGGTCAGGAGGTCGTAAGATATTTCTTTATAATCGCCGTTGCCGGGCGTGATGCGTGTTATGAAGTTGTTTAGCCCTGTAGTGCCTTTAGCGATTTTGGCCTTTACTGTTGCGCTGTTGCTGTAAAGGAAAAAGTCAAAACCGGATTTTGACGTGAAGTTGCCAATGCCTTGCAGGTCGTAGCCCGCCAGGTCTGAAGTGGCAATCCTGTTACCGGTAATTGGCGTAAAATTGAGTTTACCGTCGTTGATAAGCCATCGGTTGGTGCCGGATGCTTTGTCCATCCAGATAATGTCTGTAAAGCCGTCTCCGTTAAAGTCAATATGCAACAGATTGTCGCCGCCGGTTATCAACGATGCATAGGTAGTGCTCAGGTTAGACGGTTGCGGAGCATATGCAAAGTTTCCTGTGTTAAGCCACCAGGTATTCTGACCAGTGCTTGGCACATAAAACATGAGGTCAGGCAACCCGTCTGCGTTCATATCAGGAATAAATACTTTACCGTTTGCGTTGGCTAATTGACTATGTGCAATAGGGTCGCTTACGTAAGTATAAGATGGTATGGTGCCTCCATTATTTTGAAAGAGCGCATTTGCCCCGGTGCTAGGGTGGCGTATATAGACATCAATTAAACCATCGCCGTTGAAGTCGGCAAAAAATGGTTGATAGTTGCCTATATATACGTTTGGTGACTGGAGATTGGTGAAATAATTGAGCGAACCACTTGGCTCAAAAGTGACACTGGCGTACCCAACTGTTTTACTGAAGAGCCAGTAATTATTGCCGTTTGTGGGGTCAATGCATAGGAGGTCGGAGCGACCATCACCATTGAAATCTGATGGAACAACTATTTTATTTTGCAACAGTGAGTAGGGTATCGGCGAAAAAATGCTGTTTGTTGCTACTTGCGTTCCGCCTACCTGAGTTGTATTGAGACGGATGCTGTTTGCGCCCGTCGTTGAATCAAACGCCAGAAAAATCTTCGCGGCCATCACCGTTAAAGTCTGCAAGCATCACCTTATCGGCGGTGTAAACAGTAATGGACGGATTGATAATCGTGCTGTCAAAGGACAGTGCGGATACCGACTTGTTGGCGATGAATGGCGTCACATTGCCTATCTGAACAATCTTAAGAATGTCCTGCACGCCATCGGCATTTAGGTCAGCACTGACGAGCCTGTTAGCAGCGGCACCTTGTTGAATATTGCCAAGATTCGTAACTGTAAAAGTGGGCGCACCAGTATTGCTCCAATTAAAGGTCGTCGGCGTACGACAACTCCCATTCCTTCCGCATTGCCGGAACGAGATGAGCTGCGATATACCTGCTGGACTGTATTGATAAGTAAACTCGTAAGCCTCCATCAGCTTTGTCCCCATGTAGCACTTTATTGTCTTAAGGCGCTTGTTGCTGCTACTCATCTTTGAGCCATTGATGTATCGCTGCACAGAGTCTGTTCTTGCCTCATAATCAAACTTGATGGACGCATACGTTAACTGCCCGGTTATGGAATTGCCGGAGTACTTTATCTCTGTTGGATAATACTCTCCTGTAAACGCATTCTGGAAATAATCAATCGTGTAATAGTTGCCAAACCGGTCGGAAACTTTATTTACCAGCCAGTGAATGATGGTTGCATTGTTCAGCACCGACCGTGCATTATTCAGAGGGTTGCCAAATTCATAGATAAGCCCCGCCTTATCATACACCGTGAAAGTGTGTGGAGATGCGGGTATGCCCGAGGCAATAATTCTGGAAAATGCGTTTTGCTCTGTTCTGTACTCCGTTCCACTGGCACCATAAGTCTGAGTTGTATCAACCAAGACTAGCCGCTCACCATTTAGCGCAAATCGGTCAGCGTTGGTAAAGGTGATTCCTTGAATTGCACCGTCCTGAGCTTTTGTTTGCGCAGCGCGGCTGATGATTGGAAGCCCTTCAAGCGACCAACCTAAGCCCATGATGCCATTACTGCCCTGACTGCTGTAAGCGAAAGACAGATGCGGCTGGAATCCGGCGGTACCGGGCGAAACGTCTATCGGAACATTATAAATCGCTGCGCCGTCTGAAACGGTGAATTCTCCTGCGGTATAGCCGGATGTATCGCCTGGGACAGGCAAATATGATTGCGCAGATGCAATATGAAAACAGAATAAAAGAGCCGCAACGAAAAGTATTTGTCTAACCATTTCAGAGCGATTTTCCTTGAGAAAAGAGTTGAATTAATAATCACCGACGATATCAGAATGTTATTTTCACAGGCCAGTTCAAAGCTATCGCACTAACTTGATTTATAGATTATTTCATCCATTTTTTCGGCGCTTAATTCTTAAATCCGGTAAATGCCCGCCAGCCTTTTTGACCAAAGCCACGAACTCGCCTGGCCGGCTCAACAAAAATTTCCGGTCAATGAGCCTTCGCAAGGATACAATGTGCATTACATCGTGTCGCGAGATATTGAGGACGCAGCATGGCTTTACATCATCACAGGCTTCACCTCACTCTCTAATCTCGTCAAGTTTTTCGGAGACCAAAACTTTGTGCGCACGCCGATCAAACTGACCACCCTACGCCGGAGCAAATTGACCACCTGTTTTGCTGGCGAAGAGAAGGGGTTCACGCATGAGATGAGTGGTGTTTGATTATGGTTGTTTTGGTAGTTAAATCGTGTCTTAAATCTTCTGTTTTCTTCCCTCATCACGGAGCGATGTCTTTTCCGATGAAGCCCGGATGATGAGCTAAAGCTAAAAAAGATATCGCTTCGTGATGAGGAGCCGCCGGCAGGCCCCCTTTTATGGCTCCCGCCCCCCGGCCAGATCTACATCTAATCGGCTCGCTCTTCAGTCAGCTTTCTCCGCTTGCGCATGGACTCTCCCTGCAGTTCCAGGCGGTGAGCATTATGTACGATTCGGTCCAGGATGGCATCGGCGATGGTCTGCTCTCCGATCACATCATACCATTTACTGACCGGGACCTGCGAGGTGATAATCATTGCTCCCTTGCCATGCCGGTCTTCTATGAGCTCCATTAGTGCAGCCCGGCTGGCTGCGTCTATAGGCTGCATCCCGAAGTCGTCCAGTATCAGGAGCTGCTGCCGCTCTATTCGGGCTACTTCCTTCAGATAAGAGCCATCGGCTTTACTCATCTTCAGCCTGGAGAACAGCTTGGGTACATTGTGATAAATCACTTTGTAACCAAGGCCGCAGGCGTGATAGCCAAGGGCTGAAGCGATATAGCTCTTGCCGATGCCTGTAGCACCGGTAATGAGGATGTTCTCGCTCCTGTCTATAAAGCTGCAGTCGGCAAAGCGAAGTATCTGGTTCTTGTCAATGTTGCGGTCGGTGTTGTAGTAGAGGTCTTCCAGGGCTGCCCGGTAGCGGAAGCGGGCATTCTTTACTTTAAGCCCGATGCTGCGGTTCTGCCGCTCGTCCCATTCGCCGTCTACCAGATGGGCTATAAGTTCATCGGGTGTGTAGGCGGAGTGCTGGTCTGCTTCCAGGCAGCTTTTGAAGAGCCGGTGCATACCGAGGAGCTTCATTTTGCGCATCTTTTCCAGTGTTGCTGCATTCATGTTTTTGATGTTTTAAGGGGTGAAGAAGTGATTGATTATTGGTAGTAGTTGCCGCCCCGGATATTATCGTGGAAGGGCATCTGAAGCTGGTCAGCTTTGGTCCGGCGCGTCGTGTGTGTCCAGCTCCTTTTCCAGAATCTTCTGAATGGTTTTGTAGTTGTAGGCCCCATATCCAAGTGCGCGCTGGCAGGCACTTATAAGCCGTGGGTGCCCAACCTTCTTTGCAAATGAGAGGATGCCTACGCAGCTCTTATAAGCCTGCTCGGGATGCTGCTTTCTGTCCAGCACTTTTAGGATGTAGAGCTTCACGTCTTCGCCAATGTCTTCGGCCCAGGAGATGAACTTCTCCGGCGTCCATTCACTGACAAAGCGATGGGCACTGGCCAGGTGGTCGGGCTCTGTGGTGTAGTTGTAAGGGCTGCGGGTGCGGTTGTGCAGGGCAATGCGCTCGTAGTTGTAGTAGATCTCTACGGTGCTTCTGGAGTAGAGCACTTTTACCTTCTTGCCTATAAAGCGGTAGGGCACGCTGTAGTAGTGCCTGTCCGGCCCAAGGCCGATGTGGCCGTTCTTGGCTACTGTAGCATAGAGCTGCGCCTTTAGCTCGTAACGAAGGGCTGGCAGGGGCTGAAGGGTTGCCCGCTCTACTTCTTCAAACTGTTGGCGGCGGCTGTAGTTCCTGCCTCTTAAAGAAGCTCTGTTATGGTCTGCCAGTGCTGCAAGGATAGCAGCGTTCAGGTCTGCGAGGCTGGTGTAGCTCTCCTTTCTGATTCTGGCATAGATGCGGGTGTAGATGATGCGGACTGCATTTTCTACAAGGGCTTTATCCCTTGGCCGGTAGGCTCTGGCCGGAAGAATGGAGGTGCCGTAATGCTCGGCGAAGTCGGCGTAGGTCTCATTAATTGTAGGCTCGTACTTGCTGCTCTTTGTTACGGCAGAGCGCAGATTGTCGGGCACAATGGCAGCAGGTACGCCGCCGTAGAAGTGCAGGGCATTCTCACAGGCGGCTATAAAATCGTCTTTGGCTTGCGTTCTTACAGCCTCTACATAAGTGAGCTGGCTGGCGCCGAGGATGGCTACGAACACCTCTACAGGCTCCAGCTCTCCGGTCTGTGGGTTGACGATGGCGAGCTTATCTCCGGCGAAGTCCACATAGAGCTTGTCGCCGGCCTTGTGCTCCATGTGCATGGTGGGATTGACCTGCGCCTTCCACTGTGCGTAGTAATGTTTGAACTGGCTTATCCCCAGCCCGTCCGGATGGCTGCGTTTGTATTCCTGCCACAGCAGCTCTCTGGTAACGCCCTTTCTCTTCAGCTCCTTATCTATAGCAGGAAAGAGGCTGAAAAGCTGGTGTACCCGTTCATTGACAGCCTTGTCTTCGGGCTTGATGAACAGGTCTTCAAGGTCTTTATCGCTAAGGGGGTTCAGCTCTTCAAAGCTCAGTCCGCTGGCCGTAAGCTCTTTGAGATACTTCTTTAAGGTGTTGCGTGCGATGCCGGTCTGGGCGGCTATCTGCACTTTGCTGCGTCCCTGGAAGTGCAGGCGCAGGATCTGTCTGATCTTAATCATGCTGATGGGATTGTTGGCCAAGGGAGCTTAAGTTTTGTGAGAACTTAGGCCTCTTTGCCGCACTCATCGCAGCGTGATATCTTCTCTCCTTTTAGGTGGTCAATTTGGACCGGCGCAGGGTGGTCAATTTGGACCGGCGCGCCCTGGTCAGTTTAAACCGGCGAAAGGTGGTCAATTTGACCGGCGCTTGCAGCAAGTATGAAGAGTACTGCATTTCGCGTGGGAATGCGCTAACTACTCGTTCAGTTTACATGCGCACATTTCAGCGCTTGGTCAACATGGCGAAGACGGAGAAGTTTGTAAAGAAAGACTTTGACCCCTTCAATGAATATGGCTTTGCGAAATTTAGAAAGCCTAAAACGCGTAAGCGTGCAATTCCGAAAGATGAGGTAATGCTGATAAAGAACTTTGAGGCAAAAGAAGACTCTTCCCTATTCCACGCTAAGAGCTACTTTCTGTTTAGTTACTACACGCGAGGTATCAACTTCACTGATATGGCTAAACTTAAGTGGTCGGACATCAGCTACAATCGCGTGAACTACGTTCGCTCAAAATCAAAGAAGCCATTTAGTATTGGGCTTCTAGAGCCAGCAAACGAAATACTCGCTTTTTATAAAGAGCACTATTATGATGGGCCTGATAGCTTTGTTTTCCCTATCCTGAATCCTGAGTTTCAATCGCCAGCTTCTATCAAATACAGGATAAAGAAAGTATTGAGTCAAGTAAACGGCGACTTGAAGACGATCTCTGCCGAGGTCGGGATTGAAGAAAGGAAATTGACGACTTATGTCGCGCGACACACTTTTGCTACAGTGCTAAAAAGGAGTGGGCATTCTACTGCGGTAATCAGCGAAGCTTTGGGCCATGATAGTGAACATACAACTTAGATTTATCTGAACAGCTTTGAGAACGATGTGTTAGATGAAGCAGCGAAGTCGTTATTATAGATTAGAGTCTGTCTAGGCTCTTGTATTGAAGAATTATCTTGTAGTCACTTTGAAATTTAATCCAGTCACAAACCAGCTATTTACGGATGATGGTCAGCTCATCAAAAAGCTGCAATGCCCTTACAGGATAGACTGGGATTCACTTGAAGAAGATTTAGGTAATGCCGGCAACCGGAAATGCAGCCAATGTAATCACAATATAATTGACGCAAGCAATTATCCCCAGGAAGCCCTTGTAAAAATGCTTGGAGAAGCTCCTAACACTTGCCTGAAAATTACTCTCATTGATCCTAATCTCCAAATGATTCATGGAAAACACAGAAGAATTATCCGTTGACTACGCTCTCACGCGCTTGCGGAAAATAAGAACTGCGCGCAGTTTAAGAGCTATCAACTTAGGCGTTCGGCAAGGCTTCACACCTCTTCTACGAAAAGTAGTGCCATCAAAAAAGATATGGCATTACTATAACCTCGTACGAAATATCCGAACCGGAGAAATTGCAGACCGCGTTGATCCACGTGACGAGATGTATCATAGTCCATCATGGAAAACTGTCTTAGCGCATAAGTACTATCCTTATTACTTTAAGTCACCCTATGCGGCATACCTCATTCCAAAGGATATACAGCAAGGTGAAGAAGTACTGCTTTTGGATTTAATTGAAGACTTTGTAGGAATGGTTGGGCCTGGAGGAGACACTTACAGACTGGAAAGTTGCCGTGCAATATGGAATGGCACTGACCTTGAAATTCAATATGACCCTGTGCAGAACATACAAGACGCAGTAGGTTAAGAAGCTGCTCTTCTAAAGAAACAAACGGCTGCGGGATTCACTCGCTAACAGGCTGAGGACTTAATCGTAGACTTTTGAGGGGTCGCACTTCGTTACACATCGCTACAACTTCGCTGCATGCAGTAACGGACGCGTCAGGGAGTTCGGCACAATCAGGATGAAACGGTTATCAACTTGGCTAAAAGAAGATTATTTTGCAGCATTGATTGGGTAGCAGGCCAAAGCTGGATAGTATCACCGTTATGTCTGCTATCACAGAATTGAGATTTCAGGATGAATTCTGGTCGTCTGATAAATCATCGCTGCCATCAGAAATTGTGAGTCTAGACCCAATAGCTGCAAATGAAGCTATACACGAAAAGCTTGGCTCACTTCATCCCGATAAACAATTGTTGAGGCTCTATGAATGCACCAGGGCAATTAATCATAGGGGAATCGCAATAGATTATATGAGCTGCAATAAGCAGAGTTCATATCCCTGACTAACAGGGGCGACTTTTGTTTCGAGCCTTTTGGCTAGCGTTGACGATCTCTGACTAGAAATCTAAGACACAATATGCGAGTGCACACTAATTGGCGTTCAATAGTAACAGGCTCGATTCAAATACTGCTCCTAATCGGTCTAATAAAAAGATCACTTTCTTGAGTTCCCTTTTATAGTCTTATCCTGCTCTTGAAGTATCTAGCAATATGACTGCCAGACAAGAGAGATGAAGCCTGTAATTCAATTTTTAGCCGGCAGTTACAGGCCAAACACAGCACATGAACAATTAACGACCGGCTGATTAAGGTCAAGCCTGACACACCATAAGCTTTTTGAAAAGGCTACAGGGTATATTCCAGCATATAAAGTGAGGCATCGGCGCGTATACGGGCTATCTTCTGTTGCATCCCGCGAAAAAAACGGTTGCGCTCCTTGTCGTTTACTGAGCTAATCAACGCGGATTTCTTCATCGTATTTTCAAAATAGCGGCGGGTATTGGCGCAGAATGCCTTGTCATGGGTCATCATCAGGTTGAGCACCCCATGATTGATAAACACCGCTTCCAGTCCGTCTGTCTCCGTCATGATGGTATTATGCCCTAGGTAGGCATCATTGAAGTACAATTGGAACTTCGGACCGCTGCCAGGCCGGCTATTGAGCATAAACTTTTCCCCATATTCCGCCTGATCCTGAACATGAGAAAGCAAGGCCGACAACTGATCATATAATAATTCTAAACTTGATTTTCTTAAGAATACCCCAGCCTCTCTGTAGTATTCAATCTGGCGGATCGTGCTATTAATTGTCTCTACGCTCCATATTTCTGCAGCAGGTATCTGTGTATAGGTCTTGACAATCTCAACGCCCACATTACCCAATACCCCTCCAAGCTCATTATCCTCAAAGCTCATCCGGCTGCATTCCGGATAGTTAAGGATGGTTTTCATCCAGAAGAAATACTTGAATGCAGCGAGCTCCGGGAAGTGGAAGTAGTGGAACGGGGGAAAGTCTTTTGCCTCGTAGTAGATCATCTTCTGCGTACCCTTGTTCACATTGGTAGCTAACAGCAGCAGATTTTTCAGATACTGCTCAAAGTTGAAGTTGCCGGGCCCGAGCCAAGTGCCATAGAATACCGTGCTGTTTGTATCAATACTCATCAATGTATCCAGAGAAACCCGGTAACGTGATGACAATAGCTGTAGTTCTTCAAATATCAGCGGCTTCTCACCCCTGATGCGGCGGTATGCACTATCGAGGCTGATTTTCAGGCAGTCAGCAATTTCATCTACCAATGATATATTGCTTGGCAGTTTGGATTTTATATGAAGGAAGAACTTTTGCTGGGGAGTTGTCGGATTCATATTTTCTTTAGTAAAATTAGTAATTCAAAGAAATCATAGTTCTAAAAAAGTTGTAGCCTGGGTAAATATAATAGAGCCGATTTGCAAAAATCAATAATCCTGTATGGCGCCATCCTGAAGATTGTCAATATCTACTAATAGTTGCCTTCCATTCCTGATATTTCAATTAGGCGGCTGCCTGCACTGCTTTCATCTTTGTTTTTACTATCAAAATATTTATAGATATGGAGGTCGTATTCAATGAAACCCACCCAACAATTGTCCGGGCAACGCAAATGGCGAATGAGCTGCTAAGGAGCGAACGCTTTTACGAGGCCATTGCTGCAAAGGACCGGTTTGCGCTCAGCACAGCCAGTCCTGCCATCATAGCTGATCTCATGCGCCGCTCGCCGCTCATTTTCAAGCTGGAGCTGTTTTATCCGAATGTATTTCAGACCTTTTTGAAATACCGCAAGACCCTTGCCTTTACAGATGGGCGGCACCCGAACACCCTGTTCCTGAACGTCAAAAAGCTGGGTCGTTCTACTGAAAGTATTGTCGCTACCATTATTCATGAGACAGTACATGCGCTGGATGACGATTGTAAGGAATATACATTTGGTCACGGCAATAACAGCCCAGCAGGTAAGCAGGATACCGCCCCTTACTGGATTGGCAATCTTGCCTACAGGCTGCTGACCAATGAGCCAAATGCGCCGGCCCTGGTATTTGACACCGAAGAAGCGCAGGAGGATGAGGAGATCGATGAGCTTGTATAGCAATAAGATTTAAACGATGATATTGAAAGGTATATATTCAAGAGTGCAAGACCGGAAAGAACTGCGCATCCCGTCTGACAAAAAACCATTTTCGATCATTTCAAAAGCACACACATGCCTGCACGCTACTTTGATCTGCACCTGCACCCCGTCCTGAAAACCATGTTTCGCCACAGAGGCAACCAGTTGTCGCCATGGCAGGTCATCAGTGTCAATGATGGCATTTTTGAGAATGCGCTCGACTCCCAGGCATCGCTGGGACAGATAGCGCGCAGATGGGGGATGAACCTGATCTGCATGCCCATCTTCGCACCGGAGATGGCCCTGGTAGACCAGTGGAAGCTTATCCTCGGCTCCCTATTTTTTAAAAAGCAGATTGATACCTCCCGTGTAAAGGCGATGGGCAAAGGTGTGATCGACTACCGCAGCGTCCGGCAGGATGAGCAAAAGCAGATCCTGCGCGCCCCGCAGTCAGCAGACGGCCCCGATCTGGCCGGGAAAAAAGTGAAGCTGATTGCCAAATGGTCTGACTACAATAAGGAGGATCTTGATACCATTCACATTCTTTTTTGCGTAGAAGGCGCCCACAATTTCTATGGCCCGGGCAACAGTGAGCTGGATACGGGCGACATGCTGGACAATTTCAGAACCCTGATCGGCGCAGGTACCAAGATACTCTACCTTACGCCGGCACATCTTGCCCCCAATGTGCTGATCAATCATGCTTACGGCATCAAGATCTTCAACAAGGCCAAATTTGTACCTGTAGAAGATGGCATTCCCGTAAAGCCTTATCCCCCGGTGCATGCGCCGACGAAGACCAATTGCTTTGACTTCTTTAACCTGGCACATGAGCAGGGCGTAATCATTGATGTGAAGCACATGAGCCTGAAGAGCCGAAAGCAATTCTATGCGCATCATGATGGCAATTACTTCAGCGACCGGCCCATCTTCGCCAGTCATGTAGGCTTCACCGGTATGGCTTACGCCGACATTCCAGGGTATAAAATCGACGTTTCCCTGCTGCAGTCTCCCGGTTACAAAGGCTACAGGATCCGTTACCGCCGGCCCGAAGGCCATCTGGCGGGCACATTCTTCAATCCCTGCTCCATCAATATGTACGACGATGACATCCAGAAGGTCATCGGAAGCGGCGGCCTCATCGGTTTGTCAATGGATGTACGGATCATGGGTGCAGATGTAAAGAAGAACGATACGAAGCCTGTAGATTCGGAATATATATCACCGGGAGAGCTGGGCGAGTTTTCCCTAAAGGTTGCGGACGTTGTGAAATCCATCCAGGTTACATCTACGGATGCTGCGGACAGCTTGTTGCTTATCATGGATGAAGAGGATCTAAAGGATCATGATGAAGAAGTGGAAAGCACCCTGGAGCTGGCTGGCAACCGCTTCCATACACTGCATCTGAGGAGCTTCATCAATCATATCCTGCACCTGTGCAAGCTGCATGAAGCAGCGCCTATGCCCAGCCATCCGCTGACACAGGTATGCATCGGCTCTGATTTTGACGGGCTGATACAGTCACTGCACTGCTGTAAAAGTGTGGCGATGCTACAGGATTTTGCCAGCGACCTGAGGGCGGCCTTGCCGGGCTGCGCGAAAGAGGCTGGTATTACACTGGGTATGGACATAGAGGATATTCTAGACGGTCTGTTTTTCAAAAATGCCCACGCTTTTCTGGAAAGGCACCTGCTGAAAGTGGAGACTGGCAGCTACCGGAAACCGATGGTGAAATGAGGCCTGTGCGTGTAAGTCTTTGTTGGAAACCGCCGGATAACGGCAGGTAGTTACGGACAACTATATGGTAAAAAAATCAGGACCTGGGCCTGCAGGGATCGTCTTGCCCCTCAATAATTATATGCTCTTACAATCATTTTTATAAAAATCAGAAAATGAATAATGCTGTTCTGGATATTGCCATCGGGCTGGTATTTATCTACGTGCTCTACAGCCTGCTGGCAACCACGATTAGTGAATTTATCGCCACCATATTCACGTACCGCGGCAAAATGCTCGAGCGCGGAATTGAGCAAATGCTCGACGGTACCAACATCAAGATCAGGTGGTGGAACCGGGTGAAGAATTATTTGCTATCCCTGATATCAGGAAATAGGAGGCAAAATATCCAGCTGCTCGGCGTTCCGGCGTTCAGCAGGCTGTTTCAACAGAAGGCAAAGCTGTTCAGCAATGATGTCCTGAATCATCAGCTATACCGGCGCGCAGCAGAAAAAGGGCTGTCAGACAAGCCCTCCTACCTGAGCGCAGACACCTTCACCAATATCCTCATCGATATACTGCATGACGACAAAACAGGCCCCATACTGCTCAGGAATATTGCAGACAAAATCGCGGTTAAAGCGCAGGACAAAAATGATCCTTTCAATAATGAGCTGAAAGGAATACTGGACATCTACCTGCAGCAGGCCAATGGCGATGTTGCACATTTCAAGCGGCTGCTGGAGCAGTGGTATGACGACATGATGGATCGCGTCAGTGGCTGGTACCGCCGCCAGGCCAATAAGGTGCTGCTAATCATCGGCGTCTTTCTGGCTGTTATTTTCAACGTCAATACCCTCTCGGTAGTAGATACACTGTCAAAGGAGAAAGTCGTACGCGACGCCTTTGTAAAAAGTGCCATTGAATTGGTAAACCGCGGGTTGGACACCAACGGGCATCTGAGGGCTGGTAACGCCAATACAACAGGTGCTCAAAACCCCCAGATTGCCGCTGAGGAGAAGAGCAAACGTAAAGACAGCCTGACGACAAGCACAGATACGGGTAAACGACAAGGCAAGGAGGCAGCAACAACCGCAGACTCACTTGCAGCAAATACTGTAAAAAACGGGGCAAATGCTGCAGGCCCTACCGGCAGCAATCGGGATACCAGCTTGGCTGTAGTAAAAGCACAGATTGCACGCGCCAGGGAACTGTACTACAATGACATCGCCCAGGCGAATACCACGCTGGGCCTGGGCTGGGGCGACTACGGATACAGCATAGACTCTATTGCCTGGGTTGCAGATAGCCTTTCATGGGCCGCTGATCCGCAGGGCTTCAGGAGGGCTCATTGCGGTAAGGATTTTAATGAGGTGCATCGTTCCGGAAAACCGGCGCCGCCGGATTGGCAGAATAAAGTACGCTTCGTATTTACAGGCATTTTAAAACCCCGCAATCTGCTGGGTATACTCATCACCGCATTCGCTATTGCACTGGGTGCTCCCTTCTGGTTTGACCTACTGAACAAGTTCATCAACCTGCGCGTGAGTGGCGCCAAGCCCGAGGACAAGACTGCTGCCAAGACAGGAAAGCCACGTACCAATCAACCTGACCCTGCTGCAAAAGGATAAGCCATGTATACGCTCGAAGTAATCACAGACAAGCTGAACATCAGAGATTCGCCTGATGCGGACCCGACATTCGGTAACTGGGTCGGTGAGCTGCCCAAGGGGGCTGTATTCAACGCTGTTGGGCTTGTGAAAGGCAGCCTGCATGAAGGCAGTAACCTGTGGCTGAAAGATCACAACAACCATTTCATCTCTGCAGCGCCGTCGCTGGTGCAGCAATGGTGGCAATCGCTGCTGAAGATCGATGAGCTGCAAAAGCTGACGCTTCCCTACATCACATCCGCCAATCCGGTAAGAGTAGCTGTCATTGATACCGGTCTGAACGGCAGTAAGGACATCCTGAGCGGCTTCAATGTATTTGGCAGTAAAAACTTTATGTCCGGAGGTAGTAATGTGGATGACGAGACCGGGCATGGTACGCTTTGCGCCTCGCTGATCGCCGGTAACACGATATTCAAAGGCGTCAACCCGCGGGCAAGCCTGTTCATTGCCAAAGCGTTCGGCAAGAACGGCACGACCAATCAGTCCCTGCTTACCGCAGCGCTGACCTTTCTCTCAAACCCGGACAACAATCTGGGCATTGACCTGATCTCTATCAGCGGCGGTATAAATGAGGATTTGGCAGACACTGCCAGTCTTGACGCCTGCTTTAAGCAAGGCATTATTGTCAACGGAGCCATAGGGAATCTGGGCTTTACGATGGGCGACTCATGCCTGTTTCCTGCGCGGCACCCCAAGGTGCTGGGTATAGGCGCCCTGAATGAGCAGAACGGCATTGCAAGCGACATCAATCCGGGCGCCTGTAAGAAGATCGATTATTACTTACCCGGTAAGAATGTGCACGCCATCAACCTAAGCGCAACGTCCAGTGAGTTTGACGGCACCAGTCAGGCATGTGCCATCATGTCCGGCATCTGCTCGCTGGTAATGGGTAAAGTGAAAGCGAAGAAACTGAACTGGAAGCTGAACGACTATAAGCAGTTCTTCAATGCCAGTGCGGACAAAGTCACAAAAAGCGCTGCCGATCCGCCATCATTCAAACTGAATGTAGAAAAGCTCCTGGCAAACTTCAATAAAATATAAAACCACCTCCACCTACATGAAACTTCCTTTCCTCCTCTGCCTTCTTTTCATTTTTTGCTCCC
Organism: uncultured Bacteroidota bacterium; assembly: GCA_963782125.1. GTDB lineage: Bacteria > Bacteroidota > Bacteroidia > Chitinophagales > Chitinophagaceae > UBA1952. Next base: position 34,935 of record CAWAID010000004.1, on the reverse strand, counting down.
TTGCTGCCCCTGCCCAGGTATATCAGGATGTGCAGGTGCTCCTTGCAAACGAAGATGTTGATGTAAACCCCGGTAAAGTGCTGCTGAACGAACAGACCGTACCGATACTTAAAAAATATTTCCGTCGTGACTCAAGCCTCAATATTAACACGAAGGAACTGAAGGAAAATCCGTTCCTGGACACCACTTTTATAGCCGCGCAAACCGCATCAGCTTCGTCACTGGGGTCATTGCCGGCTGCCAGGACCTTCCTGGGTTCACTCGGCGGCACTGACGTTACGTTCATTGCAGATGGTACGGCCAGGTTCCTGATCAAACGCGCGAAGGAAGAGCTGCTCATCTCCTTCTTCAGTAATCTCAAAGACTCAAAGCTTCCGGAGTTTGCGATTATGTTCCCCAATACCAAGATCCTGGTTGATCATTTTAATCCCTGGGAATATGCAAATATCCTCAACACCCTGCGGGAGGCATTGGAAAAAGATCTCCGTTCGCTGATGGGTAATATACCCCGGCTCGGAAGCCTGAAGCCTGAAGATTATGAGGGTAATGTGAAAACCCGCGTACAGGCCCTGCGCGATTTTTTTGCTGCTGATGAAGGCCTGGTGTTGAAATCGGCTTTACAGATCGGCAACGGCCTGATCACCAATCAGAAGATCCCGGACATTATCCATACCATTACCAGTAATACCTATCTGAAAGGTCTTTCCAGCCTGACTCCCAAAGACCAGGATATCTTAACAGCCGTCGATCTGCTCAGTCTCAGCATACGGAGTGATGTATACGGTGAGCATTATATTGCTCCGGCTGAACTTGCAAAGCTCTTTGACAATGGGCTGTCTCAAAGACTCTATCTGGGACTGATGTATCAGCAGCTTGGCAATGCAGGTATTAAACTAAAAAGCGACAAACAAAGCTTACTCGCAAATGCCAATGTATTTATCATTTCACTGGTAAAGAATGCAAAGGATGTGGAATCAGCCTTTCAACAGCTATCGGATGCCAGGGCGCACGGCGAAAGTGACCTGAGCAAGTATTGGGGTGCTGCTTTCTACAGTGCCAATCAGTTTTTTCATTCTATTGACCTGAAGAAGCTGGATCCGGCAGGGCATTTACCGACAGGTATCGGGAAAGCCATTGAGATCAGCACAAACACCCTTGAAATCGCGCAGGATATAGCTAACAGAAACTATAACGCGGCCATCATGGGCTCGCTTGGCCTGCTCAACAAATATGTCTTGGTTGCTAAGTCAGACGGGTCGGTGTTAGACAATTTTCTGGTGAAGTACGGTTCCTTTGCTGCGAATGTCACCAGGGCCAAAGATGCTGATGAGATAGAGGCCGCTATTGAGTCAATCGCCTTGCCTGCAGGCAGTGCCACCATTAAAAAGCAGACCAGCTTTAACATCGCGCTCAATGCCTACCTGGGTGGGTTTTTCGGCAATGAATACCTGGGCGAAAAGAAAACGGGACAATGGCGGCCGATCAGTGGATTTTATGCGCCGATCGGTGTCACATTCAGCTGGGGCCTGAATAAGAACGGCGACTGGCATGTGCTGAACTTTCTGACCAGGGGAGCATCCATAAGCACCCATATCAACCTCGTGGATATCGGCGCGATAGCTGCCTACCGCTTTAGCGATACCAGCACAGCAACACTGCCAAAAGTGACACTTCAGAATATCATAGCACCAGGCCTGGGTATCGTCTACGGCTTCCCGAAAATTCCGGTGTCTGTAGGCTGGAGCTGGCAGCTGGGCCCGGCACTGCGGGAGATAAATGCCAGCGAAAAGGTGGTTTCCGAAGGGCTTAATTCACGCTGGCAGTTCTTCCTGGGCATCGATATACCGCTGTTGAATCTCTATACCCAATCAAAGAAAAGCTACTAGCCCGTCACCTGCTAAACCCACTATTATGTACGGTCTGTGTCTCGTCATTTTCATTGCTGTGCTGGCAGTCCTGCTCGGCATCGGCGCTCTGTCGTCCAGGCAGAAGCTGATAAAGCTGACCAGCTCGCTACCTAAGCGTCCACACTACTTCACACCGCAGCGCCCTATCCAGTGGTTTGATTTTTTCGGCCTGTTCCTGACTTTTCAAAAGGTAGCCCAGACCACAAAGACGCTGTCCATTATTGACCGGCGGGAGATCATGGTCAGCTATGGCGAGGACAACTACAATGAGCTGTTGCAGCAGCAAGGCGAGTGCTGGCTTGACTTCATGGCTGATACTGGTGATGGTTTTAACAGCACCGCTTCGGTATTGTACGCTGTTTCCAGGGATAAGCTCAAGCTGCGGGATCCTGATAATGACCAGGCAGAGATCCAGATGCCCAGGGGAAAGGCGCTGATCATAGGCGGCGATCTCGTTTATCCAACAGCCGACGAGCAGACGTATAATGACCGTTTCAAAGGACCGCTTCGCCTGGTATATCCCTTTACCGGTAAAAAGAAGCCTGACTGTCCTGTCCTGCTGGCAATGCCGGGCAACCATGACTGGTATGACGGACTCACCGCGTTTTCACGTATGATGTGCCAGCAAAAGGGCATTGGCGGGTACCTTACGATACAGCGCAGGAGCTACTTCATCTATCCGGTTTTCCCTACCGTTCACCTGTTCGGGCTCGATAATCAGCTGCTGGGAGATATCGATATCCCACAGCTTGCTTATTTCAAGAACTATGTTGTCACCAAATTGGCAAAAGATGAAGCACACAACATCATTCTCTTCGTAGCTGAACCCTATTGGTATGACTATGAGTGTATGGATACCGGCAAGCGCCGGCAGCGCATGGACAGCCTGGATTATTTTGTCAGTGAACTGAAAAAGATAAATACCCGGCTGAAGTTTCAGTTGGTGATATCCGGCGATATACATCACTACGCGCGCTATGAAAACAAGAAGGCACTGCCACAGCAGTATATCACTTCCGGCGGGGGCGGAGCCTTTAAGCATATGAGCTCATTTCTGAAGCCTGAAGGTAAGGCTGCCGCAGTTTGGCCCTGCAATTCCGCCGCATATGGAAGGCGACCAGGACAATGTGTATACGAAGAGTAATGTGTGCTACCCGGATCAGGCTATGTCTGAATCGCATAACCGGAGAAACCTCGTATTCCCCATTGGCAACTGGAAGTATACCGCCATTTCCACTGTCCTGTCAGCGCTCAGTATCCTCCTCCACTCCTTGTGCACCGGATACCTGGGCAGCAATGCAGCTATGCTTCCCGCGGGCGGTGCCGCATTGACCGGCAGCCTGTGTCAGTTACTTGCGCTGTCCCTCGTTCCCCTGTTCTTTGTAATGGTGGTTTACAGTGTGAAGCCTACAGAGCCCTCGCCGCGCACGAGCACTATCAACCGGGTTTCGTTTTCTCTACTGTATAGCATCTCATTAGCAGCCAATCTTGCGTTTGTCTGCTGTCCGGGTATAGCTACGCTTTTTGGCTCATTGCATGATCTGGCGGCCCGTCATCCGCTTCTTCTGAACCTGGCAGCAATCCTGTCTCTGGGGGTACTGCAGTCCTGGCTGTTCGGCCTTTACCTATTCATTGAATACAGGTTTGCGAGGCGCAATATCACAGAGGCGTCCAGTAGCCATGTACAGGTGCATTACAACCACTTTCTGAGAATGAGGATCACTCAGAATGGCATTACCATATACCCGATAAGCGTAGCAAAAGCCTACAACTGGGAAAAAGCAGTGAACACCTCTCCGTATCTGCAACAGGAAATTAAGGCGCAGCCGGACTATGGTGCCTTTCTGAAATCCACTTTTAAGGAGGAGTACAGCTGTGATGACTTCAGAATTCTTGAAAAGGTAGAGCTGCTCTTTTGAACTACGGTAAGGAAGAGAACCAGTACGGATCAATGAAAACCTAATCTTCAAAAGCCGAATCACTATGGCTGAAAATGATAAAGACGCAAGAGGCCTTAGCTTTTCAGGAGACCTGAGAACACAGGTCATGATCCTTTTGGCCGGCATCGGGTCCTTCGCAACTTTTCTCCCTTTGCTGCTCAATAACCTGAATGCCAATCTTGGCATCAGCATCAAATGGGGCTACTTCATCTTCATGTTCCTGTATTTTTTTCTGGTACCGCTGATACTTTTCGTAGCCTGCCTGAACATAAAAGGGACCATACAGCTTTCCGGTCTGCTCCGCCCGCTGCCGCCCAGGTTAAGTAAAACAATGGCTGATCAGCAAAGTATGCCGGACCGTGTAGCGCTCTGTTTCCTGGCAGTCAGTGGCGTACTGGTGATTTTTTTTCCCTACCTGCCCTTTGATTGCTCTAACAGAAGCCTCGCGAAGCTGTTTTTTGCGATTGTTTGTCTACTCCTGCTCCTGGCTTTTGCCGGAATGGCGTGGCTGAAGTATCGGGATTTCCGGTTTTCCTATCCGGCCAGTCTACCTGCTGCCCTCAAGGAACAAAAATGGCTACTGCCAATGGTCATACGCTTGGAATACCTGATTATAAGCCTGCTGGGGCTGGCAGTGGCAGTTTTATTCTACTGTAAGATCCTGCATCCTGTAGAAGCCGTGTGTACAGAGGGCAGAACGGTGTTTGACCAATACAACCGGGATGAGAGAATAAGGAAGGAACTGCTGCCGCAGCTGGATCAGTATTGCAGCATTGCTAGCCGGGCGGAGCTTGGCAGGCGCAATCGGGTACTGCGTCTTGATTCGCTCAATGCGTTGGAGCGGTTTGACACCCTGGTAGCACACTATAATCAGGAGAAGTATTATTCCGGCATCATAGGAAGAGGCTATGACAGCTCGGTGCTGGAAGATCTTAGCCGGCGCCTTGTCCTTGCCAAGCCAGGGGCAGATAGCCTGCGCAGCCTTATGAAAGAGGCCTTTTTCGGGCAAATGCAGCCGATGAATGAAGTGCTGGCTTACAAAACAGGTATCAGCATAGAAAAGATGGTCAATCAAAGCAAAAGCGTTGTAAAGAAGCTGGATAGTTTGCTAGATCTTTCGCCTGATAGCCTGTACATAAGCGGCCTTCAGGCAGAAGCCATAGTAGCGCCCGGCCGGGAGTTTGCCCGCGCGCACAATGAAAAAACGAAGCTGGAATGGACCAGTCTTATACGGAATATTCAGTTCCATGGAATGATCTGGCTGTTCGTACTGCTCTTTTATTGCTTCACCATGCTGTACTGCATCCGGCTCGAACTGCTTCGTTTTGATGTGTTACTGCGGGATCCTGAGGTGTGCAACCAGCTCCCAGGCAACCAGCAATGGCGGCTGCGTCAGCATATGATGAACATTACAGGCGAGGAGGCAAGCGAGGAAGCCCGTGCCCAGCTATTTCAAAAAGGCTGGCTCTACAAAAACATCTGCCTGGTGATCATCCTGCTGATGGTGCCTTTCTTTAGGAATATCAAAGACGTAAACCTGGCACAACCCTTCCTGCAGACCTTTACATTACCCGCGCTGCTGCAGATCCAGACCCATTCTTTGCCAGATTATAGCATGCAGCCCTCTGGAAAATGGTCCGATGGGCATCAGGTTGATTCTCCACGGAAAGATACCGTCCTAATAGATGGTATGGCAGCCGGGCGGCAAATACAGGCGCTTGAGCGCATCAACCGGACCATAGACAGCCTGATCAGCAGCAGCAGGGAGTGCTGTGCACAAAAGAGCCATGACAGCACCAACTATTTCTTACTGAAGCGTATTGACGCCAGCATAGCAAGTATTGCATTGAACTGCTCACTTCGCGCGCCGTCCGATTCTGCCGTACTTGAGGGGATACTACAGGAGCTTAAGCGTCACACAGGGGCGCTTTACAAGATAGACAGCATCCTGAATGTTGCAAACCGGAAGTTCACGCAAATTGAAACGAACACGCGCAAGATCATTCCGAACAGAAACGACCGCGATAGCCTCTCCATCCCCGGAGGCATTCTGGATCTTGAGAACGAGAGCCAACACCAGATAAACATCCTTTATGAAGCCCCTGCTTTTTATTGCCGCCATCTTACTGAGTCATTGCGTAGCTGCAAAGCCGGATTCTGCATACAGCATTGCCCGGCGGCTACCTGCCCGTATTGATACCTTGTACATCAGGCTGGCAAATGCAACATTGCCGCTAAGCGCTGCGGAAAAAGCCGGGATCATGAATGAGCTGACCAGCTGTGACCAGCTTATCAGCTCCTACAACCGCTACATTACGGCTGGCCAGCAGACGGCATGGAATGCCTATCGTGTTCTTTGGGACGCCTCCCTGGCAAGCATTAGCGACTTTATTTCAGACCCGCAGACTAATGTCCTGTATAATGACCGGCAGCAGGCGTTACGCGATCTTACGGCCATGCTCAGCTACCAGGGCATCAAGGCTGCAGAGCTGTTTCCTGCACAGTACCTCCTGCTCAATGCAGGTGTTTCCACCAATCAGCACTATAGCCTTGGTGCCGTAATGCCTTTGCCGCTATGCTCCAATCACTTTGTCTGTCCCGTCATTGCGGGTGAACTTTCAGCTGTGAAAGACGACAGCGGCACCCGTGTCCATCTCTATCCTGGATTAGGCCTGCGTGTCCGGCAAGTATCAGCGTATGCAGGCGCTGCGCTTCATTTTGAGCAATTCTTTTGGAATCTGAATGTACTTTATACATCTCCGGTTATTCCGCTCGCCATTGGCTGCTTCTATGGAAATAATACGGGCTTCGGCCTTTTTGTGGGCTTTAAATGCATTTACTAGATTTTCGCTTCTGGTATGAATCATGGTACCTACTTCCGGTTATGTGCATTGCTCAATCTGAGAGCGTGATTGCTTAGCCAAGGTGTGTTTATCCTAGGACCATATTTTGCCATTTGCAAAGAGCGCGCTATAGCCCATTGCCTAAACTGCTAGGCTTAGGTTTCAACTTATTCACTAGGCACGGTTTACAGAATGAATCTGGTGTTCAGGATAGCTGCGGCCAGGAAAAGAAATCCTTCATAGTCCCGGGCGAGAGAGTTCAGTCCACCATGTGAATGACCTAGCGGCTGGCCGGGGCCCCAGGCGTTTTTGACCTGCTGCCACTTAATTAGCCCTAACAGTTGTTGAGTCTACCATGATCACCATAGGCTACGGGTCGGATGTCAGTGCAAATACTTTCTGCCATACATCCAACCTGCTCCAGCGGTTATAGCGCTGTACTGTAGCACTTACCAAAGCTTTCCGGTAATTCCCGCCAAGGAGTCCTGTCTTCCCCTAGTGCAGAACAGCATTCACAAACAATACATCATCGTTTAACCTTCCTCTGATTGGAATCAAGGGCTTTATCCGCTCCTCATCTTATCACTCACCTCGTGCATTCTCATAAACCTAAATTTTAAAAACGATGCAGATGACTCCATATTATCGATAATCAGACAGTACTCTTATATCGCAGTTGGTGCATAAAATCTACCGACCAAGGCTAATTATAGGGGCGCTCCGGCGATTTGGCTTATTCTCGGCTTGCCTAAGAACTGAAATTGTTCGGGGATATTCTTGCAGATGCAAGAGTCCTTTTTCATGAATGCAAGTACAACACAAAAGCCACTCAATGACTATTCAATACTGCTCTGACCTCCATCTTGAGTTTCCAAAGAACGAAGCTTGGTTGAAAGCAAATCCTATTATTCCTAAGGCCGAGGTACTGGTGCTCGCCGGCGATTTTGTCCCATTCGCTGCAATGGAGAGGTACAGCTGGTTCTTCAATGATCTCGCTGATAAGTTTGAAGCCGTGTACTGGCTGCCCGGCAACCACGAGTATTATCGTACCGATGCCATGCTGCGAAGCGGCAGCTTCAAAGAAGCAATCCGCGACAATGTATTTCTGCTGAATAATCAAGCCGTGGAATTGGGCGACGTAACCCTGATTTGCTCCACCCTTTGGTCTCACATCGGACCGGCGAATGAGTGGGCGATCTCGAAATCAATATCAGACTTCAAGGTGATCCAATATGGTAAAGAGCGATTCCGCCCAATCCACGCTTTTCGGATGCATTGCGCCTGCCGCAGCTTTATTGAAGAAGCTGTAGCTAAAGGAAAAGGAAAAGTGATCGTCGCAACACACCATGTGCCGACATTCCTGAACTATCCCCAAGCAATACCTCTATTCAGAATTGAACGAAGCATTTGCCACCGAGCTCTATAACTACATTTATGATTCAAACATTGTAGCCTGGATCTATGGTCATCATCATTGTAACACGCCAGAGTTTCTCATCGGCGGGACGGCAATGCTCACAGCACAGTTAGGATATGTTGAATACGGCGAACACGTCAACTTCAATTCAGAAAGCATACTGACACTGTAAGGTGAATGCAGCTATGTGCTCAAGCAGAATTAAGCATATAAGAGTCCAGATTTATGGACAAATGCCCTAAATTTGTTCATAAATCTGAACAATATGGGTGAGCGTAGCATCGTCCTTCTACCAAAGGTTCAACTCTTGCTGGAAACGGTAGGCGAGAACATCCGACTCGCCCGTCTTCGTCGAAAGCTGACCACACAACAGGTCGCGGAACGGGCTGGTATTACCCGAACAACACTTTGGCAAGTTGAAAAAGGTAATGGCGGCGTCTCAATGGCGACATATGCTCAACTGCTCCTGGTACTAGGGTTGGAAAGCGACTTAGAGCAACTTGCCAAGGATGACGAAATGGGCCGCAGAATTCAGGATGCGAAGCTGCTCGCACCAAAGCGCAGCTCTAAAAAGTAGCCATGGACATTCTAATTTATGCCGATTGGGCTGGAATGCCAGAGGCGCAATTGATGGGAACGCTTGAAGTAACGCGAACGAAAGGACGAAGTGTTTTTTCGTTTTCCTATGATAAGACCTGGCTTGAAAGCGCCAATGCCCAAGTGCTAGATCCGGACCTCCAGCTTTATACAGGACCCCAATTTTTAGCCGGTGATAAGCCAAACTTTGGAGTGTTTCTTGACTCTTCACCAGATCGATGGGGTAGAGTGCTGATGGATCGCCGCGAAGCATTGCTGGCAAAGACGGAAGCGAGAAAGCCAGTGAAGCTGTTTGAAGAAGACTATCTTCTTGGAGTATACGACCAGCACCGGATGGGTGCATTGCGTTTCAAGGTAGCGGACGCCGGTGCTTTCCTGAGCGATAACCATGGACACGCAGCCCCGCCGTGGACAACACTGCGAGAGCTTGAGGCTGCAAGTCTTCGGTTAGAACAAGGAACACTTGATGATAAGGAATCCATGCAGTGGATAAATCTCTTGCTCGCGCCGGGAGCTTCGCTGGGTGGTGCAAGACCGAAGGCAAGTGTACAGGATACGGAAAGCAATCTCTGGATTGCCAAGTTTCCGAGTGTGAACGATCGCACGGATATCGGCGCATGGGAGTATTTAGTTTATCAGCTGGCGACGCGTAGTGGTATCCGGATGAGCAAGGCGACGGCCCGAAAATTCAATAGTAGCAACCACACCTTCCTGACACAACGGTTTGACCGGTCAGGAGCCGCTCGCATCCATTTCGCATCAGCCATGACACTGTTAGGCTATCAGGATGGTCAGCCCGGAGCGTCCTATCTCGATCTGGTTCAGTTTATCATTCAGAAAGGAGGCAATCCCAATGCAGACCTGGAAGAGCTATTCCGGCGAATCGCGTTCAGCATCGCTGTAAAAAACACGGATGATCACCTTCGTAATCACGGATTCCTGCTCACGCCCGGAGGATGGATATTGTCGCCCGCCTATGATATCAATCCTGTTTACTTTGGAACTGGCCTGAGTCTCAACATCGACATGACTGATAATTCTCTGGACTTTGATCTGGCGCGTTCAGTTGCAGGCTATTTCCGGTTAAAGCCTCAGCAAGCGAACGGGATCATAGCAAATATCCTGCAGGTGCGAGAAGGCTGGCGGGATTTGGCAAAGGAACTGAAGATTGCGAGGCAGGAACAGGAATTGATGGAAGCTGCCTTCGATCCTGGGTAATTATGGATGAGCAGTTCTTAAGCTACGGAACATTATTTCTTCCTGTTCGCAGACCGCCTATAACCCTCCACTCTGTGTTCATGTTTTGTTTCTGTTCATTCACGTATGAACAGCGATATTTCATGAACAAGAGTAGTGATTTGAACAGAAAGTTTTTACTAGGCAGCTCGGCTTCATTTTAGTGATTACCCATTTAGCATTAAAGGGCATCTGAGCCTCCACGACTAAATGCAGCCTTTGCATTACTCTTCATAGAACCAGCATTTAAGCAAACCTTGATAATTTTATTACTCAGATGCCTACCGACGCACCTTCCTTTTTCAGGGCCTATTACTCTGCTGTCGCGGAAATGGGTTTTGAGGACGGGTATTGGCAGGTGTCCCAAACACCACTCCCATCTGAAATAAAAGGTCTTGACCCGATAGCCGCCAATGAATTGGTGCAGGCACAGCTCCAGACACTTCATCCCGATGAACAGCTTCTGGATCTCTACGAGGCCGTCTGCGAACATCAATCCGAATCATTTGGAGAGCCCTATTATTTTGATGAAGACCATCCATTTATTCTCGGCGCGGCTGAAGCAGCTAAGCGACTTAATGGGGCGAGCGAGTTGAGTGTTGAACTACTTCCTCAATTGATGGATGCCACGAAGCAGGCTATCTATACGAGGATTGAGGTTAATACACTTAACCGCTCCGTCGCTGCAAATAGGACTGCATTAGTCCTATTTCTATTAAGAACCGTATCAAAAAAATGTTGGCTCAAGTGAATGCTAACCTCAAAATAATCTCGGCAGAAGTAGGCATTGAAGAAACTGACGACGTATGTTGCACGACACACTTTCGCAACCGTGCTTAAGAAGAGCGGGCAATCAACTTCAGTTATCAGTGAGGCATTAGGGCATGACAGTGAGCACACGACACAGATCTATTTGGACAGCTTTACAAATGATGTGTTGGACGAGGCAAGTAAAGCGCTGCTACAACTTTTGACTTCAGTGTTGGCTGTAAGCATCCGGCTTATTTTCCTTATTGAAGGGATTAAGCAGCGTAATCATAAAATTGCGGCTTCACTTTTAATGTGAGCCGCAATTGAAGGCCTATTTTCTTAAAGCTCGCCAGCGGCCGAAGGGAAATAGCCTATCAATTCTGCTGCGAACCTGCATACAGTTTGTTTTTTTCTGGTGTCGAGCTATTAAAGATTGAATCATATTCAGATTCAAGAATACCTTCCTTATGTAGTATTGCCGGATTGATTCTAACCTTAGTATGATTATCAACAACAATCATTTCCACCCATTGCCGGTTTAACAGTGCGCAGATAGCATCTACCAATTCCTGCTCTTCATAACCTAATTCCTCAAAGTCTTCTGTAATATCATATATCGGCACCCACGTTCCCTGCTTTTCAAAATTGGTGTCAAACTGAATCAGCCAGCAGAGCATTGCAAGCTCATTGAGGCTTAGTTCTTTTAGCTTGTAGAGTACTGGATAGTCATCCCTTGATATCAACTGGACGTCAACACAGGGCCGATCTCCAAACCAAACCGGCGCAAAGACTTCTTGTAGAAATGAATCCCATTTTTGTCTGTTCATTGTATATATATATTGAGAAATCAAAACTATTGGCAAATTCCTAAAGCCTTTAATTGATCTAGTTATAATAGGCAGTTCCTTTTTGAAAAGCTACCTGACATTCAAGATGTTTATTAGTAGCCTTTATTTCCGATAATTCTGAGATCGCACGAGCCCTAAAGTCCTCAAAAAGGTCTTCAGGCATATCTAGCTCTTGTTGTGTTAGTGCTAAGGCATCTTCCAATCGGCTACTAATATTGTTTATAAAAAAACTATTATAGTCGTTTACAAATTGACCGAATCTTTCGAAGATTTTAGCTTCGAATAACTTTTGAAATTCGTTTCGGTAGGCCCCTTGCGTTTCATGGCCAGTGAATGGATCTATATACTTTGGGATATACGCAATATTCCAACCAGCTGTAAAAAGAAGTGGGTTTTTTGTCCTTCCAAACAGATGAGAGACTTGATAATTCTGAATCCGTTCTTTCTCTTTCCTGTCGCTTTTTACCACTTTACATAGCCCCGTCAACTCCATTAAGATTCTCGAAGGCTTGGCATTATTAGTTGGATCCTTGCTTACTTTCTCGTTTTGAAATAAGTACTTGTAGAGAACAATAAATGCTTTAGTACCAAGTGCATCTCTCCCATAACCTCTGATATAAACCTCTTGGTTGCTTAAAACTTTGCTCTTGAGTTGATCCCAGTTGTTTTGTAGCTTGTCCGCACAAATAAAAATTATCTCTTCAATGCTGTCTCTAAAAAACTCCTCTTTGTTGTACTTCTGAAATAGCTTGTCGTAAGCGTCTCTCATAAAATTGATTATAATGTTGATAAGTCTAAGAATTCAAGCCGACCGAGTATCTCTGAGGGATTTGATCGAAACCTACTTTCCAGTGTTCAAAATCGATCTAAAGCCTGTTATTGGCCTAAACATTAAGACGTTTCCCATTCTAATACCGAACATCCCCAAAAGTAGAGATCCATTTCCTCTGAATCTCCGCTTTAGTTCGATCCAAAAATGCAAGAATGTCCACTACTTATCACTTTTATTCATTTACAATTAAATCACCTACTGCAACTGGATATGCTAACGTAATGCTATGCTCAGCTGCTATAGTTGCAGGATCCCGCGGATAATCTTTTAGGACCTCTTGCAGCCTTCCTATCTTTTCGACTGATGGCTTACAGGTGAATATGCCCGTGTCTGATCCAGTTCGCATCCCTCGTACAAAAAGGTAAATTACCCCACCAAAATCACGATCATAATCAAATTTTTGCTGAAGGCGGTGCTCGAGAAATTTCTTGGCAGCAAGGCTGTAGATGAGATATTGCAGATGGTATCCTTCTTCATCCATCACTTCCTTCATAGCTTCAGCATGGTAGTCCGCGGGGCTCGCTCCAAGAAAATTGGATTTCCAATCCAGGATGTAGTATTTATTGCCATACTCAAAGAACAAGTCCATTTTCCCGTTCATAATTCCTTCAAGGGGATAACCGTTCCCTGATTCCGCATACCTAATGCGAACCGGCGCCGTTTCGTCGGATATGGCCTGAAGCGTATCAGTAAGAAAGGGAGCAACAGGAAAGTCAAACTCGAACTCCGGAATCCGCTTATTCCAAGCCGTTGCCGCAAGTGGGAATGCTGCTCCATTTATGCTAATGACAGTATGGAGCACATGCTGCAGCATCTCCTGCAGCAACGGGAGCCATGTAGGTTTCCGGGCAGGCGCAAATCGGCTAAGGGCATCAGAAATGACTGCCTCCCAGCGGGAATTGTTTGAAAAGTTGATCCGCTCAAAAATGTAATGCAGCAGCTCGCCGCTTTTTTTGCCGCGGGTCAACTCATGAAAGATAAAATTGTCGTACAGGTTATCACCTTTCGGCCCGCGGGCATACGGTGCTTTGCTGCCTTTGGCTGTAAGCATCGTGAAGCTCATCTTGTGCCAGCTGCCCTGTTGCAATTTGAATTGCTTAGCCGTTAGCACAGCAGCTGGGATTCGTGACACAGATAGCTTATACTCAACAGCGGGGGCTTGCGGCAGGCCATTCTCAAAACGAATCAGCTCCGGCTCATCTGGAGATACTGAACTGACAAATTTTGAAAGGGTAGAGCCGCTATAGTAACCCGATTCACAACGAAACAGGTAGCACTTATATATGGCACGAGTAACGGCTACATAGAGTAGCCGGCGGTTTTCCTGTTCCTCCTGTGCTTCCTGCAAAAGGAGCACTTCCGGCGTCATCCGGCTCTTCTCAACGCCGATATAGTCTGTGGTTTCCGGGTCTCGGTAACTGAAGAAGTTGATATGCTGATTCTTTTTCGCTGGTACAAAATCCAGAAATGGCGCGAGCACGATCTTATATTCCAGCCCTTTGCTCTTATGGATGGTTACAATCTTGACAGCCTGCTCGTCGTTCTCAACGCGTTGCTCGTATTCGTCACCCTCCGTAGAAGCGCCCTCAATGGCTCGCCTGAGCCAGGATATCAATTCTACTTCTGACAGGTTCTTGCGTGTCTGCACACTGTGGAGCAATTCAGTGATCTGATATAAATTAGTGAGCAGACGTTCTCCGCTATTGGTATCAGATACCAGCAGTGTTTCCTGAATTTCGAGATCAGCCACGTACTTCATTGTGGCATTGTAAAGCCCATCCTGCTGCCAGATTTCCCGGTAGGACATAAACCTGTCAAGCGCCGCCTCATCATCGATCCGCAGGATGTCGGCAACCGTAAGTTTTGTAAATGGTGACAGCAATGCACGGTTAATGGTGGACCTGTCGGGCTTGGACATTGCTTCGAGCACATGGAGTAGGGACTTTGCCTCATCGGATTGCAGAACCTTTGACTCATCAATCGTTATTGCCGGGATGCCTCGCTCGGCAAGCGCGGCCTTTACAGACCGGCCTTGGGAACCGGTTCGCACCAGAATCCCGATATCCGATGGATTTACCGGCGCTCCACGCTCGGGGCTTCCGGTGGCGTATGAACCAGGCTCCAGTAGCGAAGCGACCTGATTCGCAACCGCATCAATCAGCTCTTCCTTATTTCCGCATCTGAAAATGGAAATCGGTGGCTCCGTTTCAGCCCTCTTATAGCAAAGCCTCTTCGCGTTCGGTTCGGGACTTTCAACTGCGATATATTGAATTGCCTCCGGCGAGCTGTCGAAGTGAAAAGTATCAAATCCAGGTACAGGCAGGAAGAAGCGGTTCATGGCCCGGATCATCGGTTCGGTGGACCGGAAATTCCGGTTCATGCCATACAGGTGCCGAACCCCGCTTCGTGCCTTGAAATAGGTAAAAATGTCTGCCTTTCTCCAAGCATAGATGCTCTGCTTCGGATCACCGATATAAAACAGGATTGTATCAGTGCCGAAGGCTGTATTGAAAATCTCATATTGCTGCCTATCCGTATCCTGGAACTCATCAACAAACACGGCTTTATACTTTTTCCGCAAGGCCGCTATCAGAGCCGGGTTTTCACGCTTTACAAGTGCCGCGTGCAGATTGCCGATCATGTCATCATAGCTCATCAGGTTATTGCGCAGCTTGAACTGCAGGACGCCCTTCGCTACCTCCTGGATGGCAAAGCAATAAAGACGCGTCAGCAGTTCCTGAATGATTTCATCACAGCTTCCGGTCTTTTCATCGCACTCGTCCAGTGCGGTCAGTAATTCAGCAAAGCCTTCTGATACATACTTGGAAGATCGCTTTGTTTTGATCGCATTCAAAAAGTCTACGGGCGAATCGATCAGGTGTGCCAGGTGATTTTTGGCATGTCCCTTTTGACACTTTGCTTCCAACTCGGCTTTCTCTGCGATGATGCGCTGATGTAATGCCTCTAGTAATGCCTGCGCTTCCTGTTTGCTGACCCTATGCATCTTCAGGCAATCGGTACAATCACTTGGGCTAACGCTGTACGTCGTGCCTTCTTTAAAACCTGAGTATTTCTTGCCGCTCAGGTGCTCTGCCATAGCCTTCGATATGCCGCTCCGTATATCTCTGCCGGAACCAATAATCGTAAGAAGCTCTTCCGGCATCGTAGTTACGTACGTGCGCCAGAACTTGTTGAGCTCTTCCGCAATTACCGGTGCTATATCCGCCAGCATCTTAGCGCCAAAAAGCTGTGACGTTTCAAAAGCAAATTCCGTCAGGGTGTTTTGGCAGAAGCTATGAATGGTCAGCACCGAAGTTTCATCAAGGAACAGGATCGCATCACGAAGGCACTGCTGTACCTCCGCCTGTGACGACCGGTCGATTGCCTGTTCTACCAGCATGTCAATGTTAGCATCTTTTATGGCTGAGCCATGGCTACGCTTATAGGCCATCCGGATAAATAGCCTGATCCGCTCCTCGAGCTCGGCAACTGCCGCTTTCGTGAAGGTTACCATCAGGATTTCCTTGATCGGCAACCGGTGCTCCAGCACCAGGCGAAGCACAAGAATGGCGATAGAATATGTTTTGCCGGTCCCGGCACTGGCTTCAATCAAGTTGCTGCCGTCGAGGCCTACGGTAAGCGCGTTGAATTCTTTGTAGGGGTTTGCAGTGTGGGGCATATAGTGATCAGGCAAAGAATGAGGGATAAATTTCTGAAAGCGGGCTAACTACCTGCCTGTGAATTGCTTTATAAGCGTCTAGCGCAGCTTCGCTGTCGAAGATGCCGTTTCTGTGCTCCCGCATGATGTAATCATCCGTACAGGGGTAATTATAACTGTCCAGCACCTCCCTCACATGCTTGTGGAAGCTCTGATGATCCAGCTTGTCAAGGGCAACTTCCGCCAGGCCGTCGGCAATCTCTACGCAGAACGGCAGTAACTGCTGATGCCCTTCTTTATAAATGGCGATCAGACGTGACAGCCTTGCATGCGCCTCCGCTTTTGTAATGGGCAGGGCATCGCATACCAGTTCCTTATTCGCTGAGAGAAGCCGCACATTGCTTGTAATGCCTGATGCAGTGCCCGCCAGCAGGTATATATAGGCCTCCATCAGGTACTTTATTTCCCGCTTAGACCATGATACTAAGAGCACGGCACCTTCTAAGACATCGTTCATAGTTCCGGTGAGCAGCACTCCATCGACCTCAATTTCAAAAGACTTGGTCTAAGCCGGGTCAGCTGTTACATACTGATCATAGAGTAGGCGTACCGGCGCTACCTTTTCTTTTATCTCGGTCAATGCGACATTGGCCATATTTGCGAGAGGCAGATCGCCTGTTCTGACTGCTTTATTCTTTAATAATGCAATGGCCCCTTCGTCCAACTTCAAGAGCTGGTTTTTAAACGTCCATTGCTGCAGTGTATCCAGATCAAAGAGCTCGGTGTCGCGAAGCAGGTTTTCTTCATCGCTGTAATGAATGCCCAGCGTTTTGTTGTAATATGCCTTGAACGGGTTTTTGAAGAACCGGATCAGCTGATCTATCCTGATCTCTTCAAAAGTAGGAGGCGTTGAAATGGGCTGGTCTTTAATAATTGACTGACCAGCCCGAACGTTGCCGAGATAGTTATAGTGGCGTGGGTCTCCGCTGTTATACTTATTGCTGAAGCTATGAAGTGGATGCTGGACGATCAAGCTGCCTCGGACATCAATACCCTCCTCAACCCCGACGCCGGATTCAATGTAATCCAGAAGCTCATCCACCAATGCGGAGGGCGGCAGGATTCCATTGTCTTTTGCGCTCCGTCCTAGATAGCTGATATATAAATACTGTCTAGCGGAAAGGACAGTCTCTAAAAAGAGATGCTTATCATTCTCTTTCATGCTTCTGTCTCCCCGCTTAGGATCCTTCGTCATCAGGTTGAATGATGCTGCCTTATCACGGCGCGGAAACTTATCATGGGTCATGCCCAGCATCGCCACAACCTTGAATGGTATGCTGCGCATCGGTATCAGCGAGCAGAATGTAATGCCTCCGGTCGCATAAAGACCCGAGCGCGCCTGGTCGGCTAGGGATTGGAGAAAGCTCCGGTTGAATACCTCATAGGCGACATTTTCAGACATCCACTCGGCCACAGCATTATAATCCGACAGGTTCTTCACCAATGTATTGTACTGCTCGTCGGCCTCGTCGCCCGGCTCATAGATCAGGTCATGAAGCACGCGCTCAATGTACAATACCCATTCAGCTACATTCCGGGGAGCTCGACGGGATTCAACTGAATCAATGAGGACTTCCACAAAGTGGCAAAAGCGGACGGCATCCTGTGCACCGGCTCCTTCCAGAATATCCAGCGGAAAAAAGTAATCGTCGGCTCCGCCGTATGCAGGTTCTCCGCTCATGCAGATGCCGTACATGATGCGCTTAATGCCATAGCGCCAGCTTACAAATCGGGTATCATCGGTAGTGTCACCCTCGATACCGAACCGGATATTGGCCGCATTTACCAAATGGCGGAGCCCCGTAACGTCGTTTATGCCGAAGCGCCTGCGTATATAAGATAGGTCGAGCAGCTGCAGTACTTCCTCCGCCTTGAATCCATCTTCAGTAATACGGAGCACTGCACTTAATGCTTCAAAGAGGTTATCGCCTCCGGCAAAGCTTTCATCCGCGATGGTGAATTTGAACTGGTTAGGCGAATTAGTGAATACTGCCTTGATGTAAGGGGCATAGGCATCTACATCGCTTACCATGACGACGATGTCCCGCGGCGATAGTGCAGCCCCACGCTGGTCTACGAGGTGCACCAGGTAGTTGTACAGAACTTCTACTTCCCGGGCTATGGTGTAGCAATCGCTGATGGTGATAGAGCCGTCCGAAATGTTTTCGGCACTGATCGGGTTTCGCCCATCCGTTGCGGCGTAGAAGATATCATGCTGGATCTTTTGGAGCAGGGTCTCAGCAGGCGGCTCCGCATCGTCGGGCTCTTTATAGGCATTGAGAAATTCCTCGTGCTTAAAGAACATCCCGAACGTGTCCTGTACAACCCGTCCCCATCCTGTCAGCAGGGCGTTGCCTACGGTGGCCCCATCCAGATCCTTCAGCCCTTTTAACCGCCACACAGCAAGCTGCTTTTCAGATTTGTCCTCATACCAGTAGACGGAGGGAGCCGGATTCAGGATATGGAAATGCACATCAATCACGCCAGAAAGCTCATGGAGAATTTGAATGTGGTAGTCCGTAATGATGGAAAGGCCGAACAGGTGCAGTTCCGGCATTCTTGCCTGGAGGGCATCTCGGTTAGTTCCTTCCTTAAGCCCCTTCAGAATAAAATCACCGATGAATGTTTTATCTGGCAGCTCCATTCTGGATGCTTCCTTTGAGGCGGCCCAGAGGTATTGCTGCCAGTCGCTCCCTTCTGTATTGGCCGGCACCGTATTATTCCAGTCCCGCATCATGGCTGGGCGATAAATCTGATACTGGTCGAACAGGTCGGCCATCTTTTCTGCCAACGCAAGGCGTTTTACATCCTTGTCCAAACTATTGGACAGGTAATAGCTCGCGATACTGGGAAACCGCACTGTAAAGTCCCTGCCTCCTAAGACCTTAAACAGGAGCCACGTCAGATTGGTCGTGGAGAGCGTTTGCGGAAAGGTGCCGCCAAGTATATAGAAGACCTCATTAATCAGGTCAACAGGTTTCAGAAACCGGCAATTTGCCGCAATACCGATCTTGTCAGCGATCTGCATTTTTAGCCAGTTATTCATTCCCTCAGTCTGGGTCACGATGAAATGCGGATCAAAAACGGATTTGTCATGTCCGTTCATATTGCTGGCCAGACTGGTTGCTAGATGCTCCAGCGAAGAAGATGCATTGAGGTGTAATGCCATGTAGGGAATAGGATTAGAAAGGGAAACCTTGATTAATGAGATAAGCGATCTGCGATACCGGAAGCCCGCTCCACACTGCGTTCAGCAGATTGCATAAGAACTTCTTCGGTACCCTGGATAAGAACCTGATACTTTGCCCGGGTAATCGCTGTATACAGAAGTTCCCGCGTAAGGACGGCGCTATCAGTTGTTTGGGGAAGGACGATCAGCACTTTGTTGAACTCGGATCCCTGGCTTTTGTGTATCGTCATCGCAAACGCTGTCTCAGCGTCGGTAAGATATCCGGGAAGCACTGCTTTCAGGCCGCCGTTGCCATCTTCAAACCACGCCATGAGCTTGCCGTCTGCATCTTGCCGGATAATCCCTGTGTCGCCGTTGAACAGTCCGTGCTCATAGTAATTGCGTGTCAGTATCAATGGCCGGTTTTCATAAAACCTGGCTTTCGTGTCGATGCGTTTTGAACGTTGCAGCGAAGCTTCGATTGTCCGGTTCATGGTGTAAACACCTTGGTGGCCTTCACGGACTGCGCATAGTACCCTGAGCGCGCTAAACTTCTTCAACGCTTCCCCGATATTCCGTTCTACAATAAATTCTGAATACCCCTGAATAAAGTCTTCAAAGGCCTCGGCAGCATACACGGTGTCAAAAATTACCTGCTCATCACCGCCCCCTCCGATAAATGGCCGGAGCTTTTCCACGTCATTCTGAATAACTGCCTTGCTGAAAACGCCGATGCCCTTGTCGCCTACAAATCGGTGGCTGTATTGAAGCTCCACTACGTGCTCAAAGAGCGGATGCACCCCGCCTTCTGCGACAGCGGCATCCGGTATTCTATTGGCAGGCAGTTCGATAAGCTGATTTACCAGCCCAGCCCGTTCGCCAGAGAAGCGGTTAAGTGCTTTTTGCGCGAGGCAAAGGTCTCCGAACAGGCTGCCGGCTTCAACAGATGTCAGCTGGTCTTTATCGCCGAGAAGAATGAGCCTCGTTCCCGGCCCAACCGCGTCCATAAGCTTGGCAAATAATGCCAGATCAATCATGCTGCTCTCGTCGACCACTATCACATCAAAAGGTAGCGGCTGTTCGGCATTATGATGAAAGTATGGTGAGTCCTTCTTCCATTTTAATAGCCGGTGAATGGTTGACGGCTTGAGGGCTTGAAACTGCTCCTTAATTGCCGCATCAACATTCAGAATGGTGTTACGGAGGCTGTCGGCCATTCGGGCCGCTGCCTTTCCTGTTGGCGCTGCCAGCGCCACTTTTAACAAGGGTGTGATTCTGTAAAGGATAGCCAGAAGCTTTGCTACTGTAGTTGTCTTGCCGGTGCCGGGACCACCGGTTATGATACTGAAATTGTTAAGTACGCCGGTAATAGCAGCTGCAAATTGCCAATCGGTAGCTGGAATAGCTTTACTTGAGCTAAACAATTCTTTGATGAAATCCTGTTGTTGTAGAAGCGCTTCGGTGCGCGTAGCAAGTGTAGCCTTTTCCTCCTCTATAAATCTGAGGATAGACCGGATGCACATGGTCTCATAGCGGAAATACCGCTGCAGGTACAGGCGATTATCTTGGAGAATAAACGGCTGTCCTTCAGCATCATCCGTAGCAACGAGCGAAATGTCGCTTAAGCCCTCGCGTCCGCTGAGGAGGTCCCGGTACCATTCAGGAAGCTCATCACTCTTTGATCCCAGGTTATCCAGATTTAAACATATATGGCCCTCACTCAACCTTTTGGAAAGTAGATAAGCGTATGGCTTTAAAGCCGGTATCCGGAAATATTCTGCAAACTGTTGATGAATATCGTTCGTGGTGTGCATATGGGCAATTAATCCACTAAATGTAATGGCATCCGTCTAATGGGACGGCAATAATTGCACACATGTTGTTGATCAAAATCAGATTGCCTACTATAGCAAAAATGCAAAAATCAAAAGCAGCACGAACGTGGCTGTATCATTCCTTTAAACCTACTCCAACTTTGGCAAGCCCTTCTACGGTTTTGCAGGCTGCCTTAACTCTCCATATCTCACGTCATTCCATGACCAGCTTAAGGACTTCATCGTAAATTTTTTGGGCTGTTTCTATGCAGCGATGGTCACCGGTTATGACTAAATCGGCATACACAAGCAAAGGAGGAACGCAGAAATCTTTTGTATCGACCCGCTGAGGCCAGAACGGTGCGTTCAGCAATAAATTCCCTTTGGGGTCCGGGATAATCCGATATTTTCTCATTAGCGCTACGCGGTCTTCTCTTGTATACAGCGTTAGGATTCCCGGCTGTAGGTAATTTGTTAGAAGCTCTGCAGCCGGCTCGGCACCCCACCAAGTCTGCCCTTCCGTTAGTTGCATTTGTTTCCAATTCTTAAACCCATCCCTTTCTACAAAGCGAAAACTGCCTTTTGTGAGTTTCAGGTTTACTTTCTCTTCATAGGCTGCTACCCAGCGGTTTAGTAGTTCTGTCTTGTTTCTCAGAGTGGCTTCTGGCTCTTTTATAAGAAAGCCTTGCGTTGCCAGCTTTTTGAATAGAGGTGTGATGCCGCCTAGTGCTGTATTTGTTGTTTCGGCAATTTCCCGGTAGCTGAGCCGGACAAGCCCTTCATCCAATAGAAGCTGATAAAGCAATTTTGTTTCAGTCTCGGTAAATCCTGTTGCCTGACGTTTGTGCCTTTTGGCTGGCTTTTCAGTATCTATGAACAGAAAGGTTGCACCTTGGTGGAGAAAGATATTGCCATTACCCTCCAAGTAAGCAACGTTCTTTTCTCGCAGCGCCACCTTTGCTTTTGGTTGAATTGTCTAAGCTACGACCATAAAGTGCTCTATGCACCCTGTCTGCTCAAACAGGCGTGGCAGCATATTTGTCTTTACATCGCGCTTTAGTTCTACATCCATGCAGTGCTCTTCACCCTGCATTTTGAATGTTAGTTGCCCTTCAGCAGGACCCCGCCCCGCCTTCCAATTCGCTCTGATGGGTAAGAGTTGCTCAAGATTGCTTAAGGCACTGTGCAATATTTCGGGCGTTTGCATTGTTCATCATTTTTTCTTGTTCACGCATGAATGAACGATGTATTTTCTTGAACAAAGATCGAACAAACACAATTCACTTTAACTTCCACGTAAGCGTTAAACATCTCAATAAAACTGTGTATCAACATCGTGATTATCCTCTGTTGTGGTAAATTAGTTTTAGATGCCCAACCACAAATTATCTTTTTTCAAAGCCTTTTACTCTGTTGTAGCCGAGATACATGTCACTGACGACCAGCTCGCGCCATCCAAAGCAGAAGTAGATGCCTCGGTAAAAAACCTTGACCCGATAGCTGCTAATGAAGTAATTCAAAACCAGCTCAAAAGCCTTCAGCCGGATAAGGAGGTTTTAGAGCTCTATTATGCTGTCAGTGAATTTCAGGTTCAGTCTTTCGGCGAAGCTTTCTGGATGGAGGAAACCCATCCATTAGTTGAAGCTGCTTGGGAAATTGCCATCCGGCTTAGCGGAGAAAGCAAACCGACCGAGACGCTCCTCACCAACTTGGTAGATACGCTGAAGCAGTCAATGTATGATAGGTATAAGGTTGCTCTATTTGAGAGATATATCGCAAATAATGCTGCCGCTTTAAATGAATACCGCTTCAAAAAACTGGCGGAACAAGTAGCGCAGAAGGAAAACCGGGAACAGGAAGACGAAGTTGTGGTGGCATATGGCGAGTTCACGCATACCCAACAGGCAATTGCCATTCATTATTTATTCCACGAGGCGCTTGATATTTCGGGAGCGGATAACACCAGGCTAATGGAATTCGCCCATTTGCTATCTGCCAAAAAGATTCCACTCAATAAAGAAACTGGCAAAGAGAATATCCGCAACAGTGGAATCAAAAGTGCATTCAACAAAGCCTGGAAAAAGGAAGACTCAAACCATTTAGCAGACTTACGCTTCGTGCTGCTGCAAGCGCCGGTCAAATTGACCACCCTTCGCCGGTTTAAACTGACCAGGGCGCGCCGGTTCAAACTGACCACCCCGCGCCGGTCCAAATTGACCACCTAAAAGGAGAGAGGATATCACGCTGCGATGAGTGCGGTAAAGAGGCCTAAGTTCTCACAAAACTTAAGCTCCCTTGGCCAACAATTCCATCAGCATGATTAAGATCAGACAGATCCTGCGCCTGCACTTCCAGGGACGCAGCAAAGTGCATATAGCCGCCCAGACCGGCATCGCACGCAACACCTTAAAGAAGTATCTCAAAGAGCTTACGGCCAGCGGACTGAGCTTTGAAGAGCTGAATCCTCTTAGCGATAAAGACCTTGAAGACCTGTTCATCAGGCCCGAAGACAAGGCTGTCAATGAGCGGGTAAACCATCTTTTCAGCCTCTTTCCTGCTATTGACAAGGAGCTGAAGAGAAAGGGGGTTACCAGAGAGCTGCTGTGGCAGGAATACAAACGCAGCCATCCGGACGGGCTGGGGATAAGCCAGTTCAAACATTACTACGCACAGTGGAAGGCGCAGGTCAATCCCACCATGCACATGGAGCATAAGGCCGGCGACAAGCTCTATGTAGACTTCGCCGGAGATAAGCTCGCCATCGTCAATCCACAGACCGGAGAGCTGGAGCCAGTAGAGGTATTCGTAGCCATCCTCGGCGCCAGCCAGCTCACTTATGTAGAGGCTGTGAGAACGCAAGCCAAAGACGATTTTATAGCCGCCTGTGAGAATGCCCTGCACTTCTGTGGTGGCGTACCTGCGGCAATTGTGCCCGACAACCTGCGCTCAGCAGTCACAAAGAGCAGCAAGTACGAGCCTACCATCAATGAGACCTATGCAGACTTCGCAGAGCACTACGGCACCTCCATTCTTCCTGCCAGAGCCTACCGGCCAAGGGATAAGGCTCTTGTAGAAAATGCCGTCCGCATCATCTACACCCGCATCTATGCAAGAATCAGAAAGGAGAGCTACACAAGCCTTGCAGACCTGAATGCAGCCATCCTTGCAGCGCTCGCAGACCATAATGGCGCTTCATTAAGAGGAAGAAACTACAGCCGCCGTCAGCAGTTTGAAGAAGTAGAGCGGGCCGTAATGATGCCTCTGCCAGCACTGCGTTACGAGCTAAAAGCTCAGCTCTATGCTACAGTAGCCAAGAACGGTCACATCGGTCTTGGGCCGGACAGGCACTACTACAGCGTGCCTTACCGCTTCATAGGCAAGAAGGTAAAAGTGCTTTACTCCAGAAGCACCGTAGAAGTCTACTACAACTACGAGCGCATTGCCCTGCACAACCGCACCCGCAGCCCTTACAACTACACCACAGAGCCCGACCACCTGGCCAGTGCCCATCGCTTCGTCAGTGAATGGACGCCGGAAAAGTTCATCTCCTGGGCCGAAGATATTGGCGAGGATGTGAAGCTCTACATCCTAAAAGTGCTGGACAGAAAGCAGCACCCCGAGCAGGCCTACAAGAGCTGCGTAGGCATCCTCTCATTTGCAAAGAAGGTTGGGCACCGCCGGCTGATGAGTGCCTGCCAGCGCGCACTTGGATACGGTGCTTATAACTACAAGACCATCCAAAAGATTCTGGAGAAAGAGCTGGACACACACGACGCGCCGGACCAAAGTGACCAGCTTCAGATGCCCTTCCACGACAATATCCGGGGAGGCAATTATTATCAATAATCAATCACTTCTTCACCCCTTAAAACCTCAAAAACATGAATGCAGCAACACTGGAAAAGATGCGCAAAATGAAGCTCCTCGGTATGCACCGGCTCTTCAAAAGCTGTCTGGAAGCAGACCAGCACTCCGCCTACACACCCGATGAACTCATAGCCCATCTGGTAGACGGGGAATGGGACGAGCGGCAGAACCGCAGCATCGGACTTAAAGTAAGGAATGCCCGCTTCCGTTACCGGGCAGCCCTGGAAGACCTCCACTACAACACCGACCGCAACATTGACAAGAATCAGATACTTCGCTTTGCCGACTGCAGCTTCATAGACAAGAGCGAGAACATCCTCATTACCGGTGCAACAGGCATCGGCAAGAGCTACATCGCTTCAGCCCTTGGCTACCACGCCTGCGGCCTTGGCTATCGTGTGATTTATCACAATGTACCCAAGCTGTTCTCCAGGCTCAAGATGAGCAAAGCCGATGGCTCTTATCTGAAGGAAGTAGCCCGGATAGAGCGCCAGCAGCTCCTGATACTGGACGACTTCGGGATGCAGCCTATAGACGCAGCCAGCCGGGCTGCACTAATGGAGCTCATAGAAGACAGGCATGGCAAGGGAGCGATGATTATCACCTCGCAGGTCCCGGTCAGTAAATGGTATGATGTAATCGGAGAGCAGACCATCGCGGATGCCATCCTGGACAGAATTGTACACAATGCTCACCGCCTGGAACTGCAGGGAGAGTCCATGCGCAAGCGGAGAAAGCTGACTGAAGAGCGAGCCGATTAGATGTAGATCTGGCCGGGGGGCGGGAGCCATAAAAGGGGCCTGCCGGCGGCTCCTCATCACGAAGCGATATCTTTTTTTAGCTTTAGCTCATCTCCGGGCTTCATCAGAAAAGACATCGCTCCGTGATGAGGGAAGAAAACAGAAGATTTAAGACACGATTTAACTACCAAAACAAACATAATCAAACACCACTCATCTCATGCGTGAACCCCTTCTCTTCGCCAGCAAAACAGGTGGTCAATTTGCTCCGGCGTAGGGTGGTCAGTTTGATCGGCGTGCGCAAGATCAGCTACGAGCGTACGAAAGCTTCCGCCTCTTCGCACGCCGGCCGCCAGCCACTGCCAGATCATCTGCCGGTAGAAGAAGTGGAGATCTATCCTGAAGGTGATCTTACCGATATGGTATGCATCGGCCAGGAGGTGACCGAAGAGCTGGAATACAAACCGGCCTCTTATTTTATCCGTCGCTACATCCGTTATAAATACGCACCTAAGAATAAGGAAGGGGTTCTGATAGGTTCCCTTCCTTCCAGGGTAATAGAAAGGAGCATTGCAGGGCCCGGACTTCTGGCATCCATACTGGTCGATAAGTATATAGATCACCTGCCGCTTCATCGCCAGGGACAGCGCTTTAAAAGAGAAAACATACCCATAGCTTCCTCCACACTGGAAGGATGGGCCAGGCAGGGACTGGGCGTATTAAACATCCTCTATGAGCATCTGCTACGACAGACCAGAGCCAAAGGCTACTTGCAGGCAGATGAGAGTCCCATACAGGTGCAGGACAGGAGTAAGAAAGGTAGTTGCCATCAGGGCTACTACTGGGTCTATCATTGCCCTATAGATGGCACTGTACTTTTTGATTATCAGCCCGGGCGAGGATCGGGTGCTGCAGCTCATGTATTAGAGGGATTCAAGGGCTACCTGCAGACAGATGGCTATGGGGTCTACGATAAGATCGGCAGCCGGGAAGGTGTGACCCATCTAGGATGCTGGGCACATGCCCGCAGGGAGTTTGATATAGCCCTGTCCAATGATAAAGACCGGGCAGAAATAGCACTGGCGTTTATACAGACGCTCTATGGAGTAGAAGCACAGGCCAAAAAGGAGGGTCTCAACACAGAAGGACGCAAGGAGCTGCGGCTCGCTAAATCGTTGCCAAGCCTAAATGCCTTTGCAAAGTGGATGACTGACCAGATAAAGAGCGGACAAGTACTTCCCAAGAGTGCCATAGGCAAGGCTATGCACTACAGCCTCGATCGCTGGGATAAGCTCAGCAACTATCTGCATGATGGCAGCCTGGAGATAGACAATAACCTTATTGAGAATGCCATCAGGCCATTGGCACTCGGTAGAAAGAATTACCTGTTTGCGGGGTCGCATGAAGCAGCAAAGCGTGCTGCCGCTATCTACTCCTTCTTTGCAATGTGCAAAAAGAAAGAAGTGAACCCATTTGAGTGGCTGAAGTATGTCTTCGAAAATATCATGGATACGAAGACATCACAGCTCCATACACTCTACCCTCAATACTTCAAGCAACTATCCAACATGTAGTCGGTGCGGCGGATACGGGTCTACGGAGGGCAAGTTTGTCAGAACTATGGGTATGCTTGCAATAGGCGCCGGATTAGGGGCTGTACTAGCTGGCCCTATCGCGGGCGCTATCGGCTCAACAGGTCTAAGTCTTCTAGATACTTATTGGCTGGATAGCATTCTGAAGGGTAATGATCCGTCTATCTTCATTGACGGTATTAAAGACAGAATTTGGGAGAAGGAAAATAAAGTGTCCTAGTAACGTTCCACAGTGAAGTAGATCTTGTCTGCCTTAGGTGAGGTAAAACCATCGCCGGCGCTTTACGCTGCTTTGAAGTACCCAACAAGCATACCATCACATAACATCGCCTCTCCCACATATATTGTCGTTCCGGATTTGCGCCATTCTAAAGCAAATGTTTCCTCCGATGATTTCTTCGATTTCTTCGAAATTGTCAAGTCAACGAAAGGAGCATTTGTGTCTTCTAACCAAGACGACTTATAATTTCCAATAAAGGTATTTAACTGGCCTTTCTTCCGGCCGACACGCAAAGCACTCTCAGTGCTAACGAAACCATAGGACGAGAATTCGCCAATTAGGTTGCCGTTCGATGTCAGTTTTAGATACAAACATCCGGTATCATTTTTACTCATTTTGTGCTTATTATCGAATGTTAGACATGGCAATTATGCCGAAATCGCTAGACCTACTTGGTTCTGCGCAGGCCACTATCTTCAGCTAAATAATACCCTACGATATCGTCATTTATCTCAATCTCCCTTAGGTCATCAAATGATGGTGGTAGGCTCAATTCATCGGCATCATAGCGATTGAAATACTTCTGAACCCACCTCCCGGATATCCAATGAAGCATAACCTCACCTATTGTTTCTGTCTTGGAAGCATCTAAAAAGACTGGAAGATTCTTAGAATTTGCACTCATAGAAGTATATTTTGTGGCTAAGATAGACGCCGAAAGCAACAAGCTTCGTCTGCGTCATGAGTTAGGGAACATTTCAGACTTCCACTGTGAGAAATCCCGATGATATGCTTTACCCATTAACCTTAGAGCTTTCGCGAGGGTCTTGTCGTGCGTGAGAGTACTTCTTTTGTTTACTGTCCCTCCGCACACAAAATCAAAAATCAACTGAGTGCAACTCTAAACTTCAGTCCGCAAGAACTGGAAACAGTAGGTTGCTTTTGATGTCTCGATGCTTTCCCAAATTAATTGTACGGTGTTGCCTAGTGATATTGGAAAAAGAAAGGAGTCGTGGATTTGCTGCGCTCCACTTGAATTAATTACCAATTCAGGAATTGGAACAATTGGCAGCAATTCATCTGCCTTAATGCAGAGTAGTTTAAAACAATCAGTAGAGAATAATTCGGGAAGGTGCTCTTGGAAATGAGACTTGAAATAGCCCCGGTATTTCTTGCCTTCTATATGCGTAGATTGAGATAAGGGGATAATGAGATCTCGCGCTATCTCAAGAAAGCCGAGGTAGTACGTTAGGACCTCTATGTTGGCTATCTGCAGAATATCCCGGCCTCTAGTTTTAACGACTAATTTGGGCGCATTACGAAACTTGTAGACAGTCTTTAGAACATTGAACGACCGCCTGCTGTCTTTAAAAAAAAAGGGTGCGGACCAATATTCTCTAAGCCGAATATTGATTAAGCCGTCGTGAAATACCACATCGTCCCAACTCACCTCCCCGGATAATACCTTCTCTTCTGCATTTCTGTACATTGTGCCATGTGCCGGCGTTGCCTTTGTAGCCCCAAGTTCTTTTTTCTTGCTTGGTTTTAGTGCAGAGTCTTTATTTTTTGTCCGATTGACAGCGCCCTCCTTGTCCAGTTTCTGTTGTTTCTCTATAGTGTCAATTTCAGCTTTGATATCCGAAATGTGCTCATTCGATACCACAATAGTCCTCTCAACTTTTTCAATTCTTATCGTTTGCGCATCAAGCTGGTGCTGGTAGTATTCTAAGGTTGGGAAATTCTCTAGAGCCTCAACTGCACTGACTTTTTGCTCCTTTAGACCTTTTATTTCTACATTCTGCTCCATCATAGAAGCTCCATTTTGACGATACCTTTTCAGACATCTGTAAGTAAATCATTTAACTCTTGCACTTTCCGCTGATAACCGTCCCGTAGAGTCTGATAGTTCCCTATTCGACGATTCAACCATTTTGAATCAATTATTGCTTGTAGCTTTTGTCTATCATAGTTTTTCAGTCGTGTTGTCTCTTGCTGCAATATCTGTTTCAACTTCTTGAGGCGTTGCTTGAGAATTGTTGCTGGATTAGAAATGTGTTTACTTTTTCGGACTGCCATGAGGAACGACAAATTAAGTAGATATAGGCGTTGGGGTGAATTGCCAATGACCACCTCCCATCTGCTTAGAAACAATACAACTTATTGTTCTAGAATTTACTCTTGATAAGATTGAGGAATGCTGAATTTCTGGCACTCGCATCCTCAACAACGGCGTCCAAATCCCAAATAAATACGCCAATGGGAAGGATGATGTCCGGGTACTTCTTGAATTGCAACCTTTGTTTCACGATAGTACATATTAGCTCGAATACAATTCCTTGTATTCGCCAGAAAACGCAAGTTCAACTTCAGTGCTGAATTCAATTATTCCGTAGTACCAAATTCGTTGGATTCGATTCCCATAATACTTCATTAGCTTTCGAGCTCGCTTTTCAAGCTGCGTCACCACTTTCAAATTATCTTCAAGAGACAGGCCTCTTTTCTTTAATTCAACTATAACAACATCAAACTTATTAGCTTTCTTAAGGGTCATTTAAAAAACTATCGCAATATCAGGTCTATCATCATCGCGTTCCACACCGCTTTCAGCGGTAAGTAAGCCAACTAAATCACTCATTTCTCGATCACTTAGCACGGCTTCGTATGTCATGTATTGTCGTCCAGCAGCCAAGCATTATTTCTATATAGATCGTTAGAACATTCTGCTTTGGCGAATTGCGTCTTCATTGTAGCAAAAAGCTTGTGTAGTTCCGCCTCACTATCAGACTTAGTTGACTGCTTAAGCCTATCAATTGTAATTTGCCGAAACAAAATATATTCTGTTAACGCCCTGGCAGATATTTCGAGCGATTTTTCATACTGATCGTCTGTTAATAAGCTAGCTTCCAGTAAGTCTTTTTGCGCTTTAAAAAACTGGTCTTGTGCTTTCTTAATGACTTCTGCAGCGGGAAACATAGCCAACTTGGTCACTATTAAAATATCCACTTAAATGCGGGTATACATTCTCCAAATTGCTTTTAGTTTCTTTATTCCGCGCTTTAATACGCGGGATTTTCTCCTCTATTATTGATGCGACCTTGTTCCTGAACAGTGTTTGTATCGTCTGCAAATCCAAATCTGAAACGGCTAGAAGTTGTCGCGTTGCATCGACCTTTCCTGTAAACCAATCCGAATACAATAGAAAAACCATTTTATAACCAACTGGAACATTTTCTGGAGCAATTATCTCCACTTTGATCGTTCGATTGTCTACTGAATTGCTCGACGAGGAACTTTCGCCTTCCGTTTCTTCAATCGCATAAAAAAGGTAGAATTTATCAATCAGACTAATTGAACTATCGAGCGCAACCCTCGTAAGGTCAGGTATATCGGCATTGGTGACTAACTTTAGGTATGCCGTTTCGTTGTTCAACGTTTGAATTGATCTTGATAATAACATTATTACCACGTTCCTTCAACTGAAACAGTTTGGGATAGAATTCCTCAAGGATTCGTTGCTTAATATGATGGGGCTGAATATAGGTATACTGTTTAAGCCTGGTTAGTGCATAGCCATTCATCCGAATAGTCGTCCCAGACTGGAAACCCGCAACCGTAGTTAATAGTCGCATTCTCCTCCTTGAAGCTTTCCGTAAATGCGAACTCTCTTTGCTTGGTGCCCTCGTAAGTACTAAGAATATTTACACTATTGAAATAGCACAAATAAACAAGCCTTCCTAAGCCCTTGTGTGATTCTTGGTCTACATAGAAAAGGTTTGAAAATTTTTTATAACGTTCGTCCGTAAATCCAACTCCGTTATCAGAAATTGTTATGTTGATTGTTTCTGGTTTGTTGTACGCATCGGCGGTAACATCTATATTGACTGCTGTCGCGTCCGCATCTAGTGCATTGGCGATCGCCTCAAAATATACCATTTCAAGCGACGCATTTCCAAAGAACATTTTTACTGCTTGGCCTAATTTAACCTTCATATTAAATGCGTTAATTGGAACAGGCTTAAAAGTCGCTAGTTCCGTGTAGACCAATGTTAGCATAATATTTTAGTTTGCCAAATTGCCGAATTGACGTACCATTTTGGCCTGCACAGTTGAACATTGAGGTTCTGACTTAAGTTTAAAGCAATAGTAACATTGCGCAGCTATTTGAAATTCTTCACCTTGTGGAAATCTCTCTTCTTCCTGCACCACTTTCCCGTTTCTTGCTCCTATTGTCCTGCACCGGAAAAGCCCCGTCTTTCTCATCCGCCCTTGCCAACGTCAGCAAAGAGGATTGCCCTTCATCAGAAGCCGTCATGTCTTGCAGCAGGCCGGACAAGATTGTGGCAGCTTCGCACAATCACATGCGTTACGTCCCCTTCCCGCTGAAGCCGTCCCTCCGCCATCAGCAGGCCGTGACTCGCAGGATTTCCTTTCGGTACTTATCAAATAAATTTCTAAACACAACAAGGTTCGCATTGCCGGTTTCATCTTCAATAGTGATAAAACAAATGCCACCTGCAGTCCCTGGCCTTTGTCTCACCAATACCAGGCCGGCCACTCTAACAATATCTCTATTATTACCTTTTATTAAATCATGGGTTGAAATAACATTTAGCATTGAAAGTTTTTCTCGCAAAAAGCTCACCGGGTGTGCTTTTAATGAAAGTGATGTCGCCCATAATCCTGCACAACATGCTCTGATAGAGACATCTGCTGGTAAGGCAACATCTTTCTCCTATCGTTTCTCTGATGGCTGGCCTTTAAATACACCAATAGGGTTATCCTGCAGCGAAGTGACTTCCCATAAAGCCTCTCTTCTATCGAGGCCAATTGAACGGAATGCATCTGCATCGGCTAACTTTTCTAAAGTGGCTATTGAGATGCCTGCATCTAATAATTGATTGATCTGGTGTAATGCTTATGTCTCTGATGATAATAATATTTGTATATCATCTCCACGCAATCCTTTTACCTGCCTGAAACCCAATCCTATTGTACTTATACTTTCCGGTTTCGAATGCTTCAAGCGTAGTTATCCCACATCGAATAATTTATATCTACCGGTCTTACTTCTACGCCATGCTTCCGCGCATCGATTACAATTTGTGCAGGCTGGTAAAAACCCATTGGCAGACTATTTAGTAAAGCGCAGCAAATACATCAGGATAATAACATTTAACCCAGGAAGAACATAAACCAGCAAGGCAAAACTTGCCGCATGGCTTTCCGGAAAACCGTAACTGCCAAAACCTTCCAGCTGCCTGAAAACCGTTTTGCATATTCTACTGATACCTTTTGCAATCATGCCGTCAACCAGCTTCTGCTCAAATTGCGTAACCATGTCCTTTAGCTTTAAATGTGGCCATGCTGCGTCTCAATTCATCTGCTTCAGCAGGAGTAAATCCTGCCGCAACAATCGCTATTTCCATTGCCTGCTCCTGAAACAAAGGCACACCCAGTGTTCGGCTCTAATATCTCTTCCAATTCCTTAGATGGATATTCTACCGGCTCTTCCCCATTTCGCCTTCGCAAATATGGATGCACCATATCACCTTGTATCGGCCCGGGCCTTACAATGGCAACCTCAATCACCAGATCATAAAAACATCTGGGCTTCAACCGTGGCAGCATTGACATCTGCGCCCG
Organism: uncultured Bacteroidota bacterium; assembly: GCA_963782125.1. GTDB lineage: Bacteria > Bacteroidota > Bacteroidia > Chitinophagales > Chitinophagaceae > UBA1952. Next base: position 1,802 of record CAWAID010000004.1, on the reverse strand, counting down.
GCTTTCAATCTGGAATACACCGATCGTATCCGCATGACATATCATATCATAAACATCCGGATCTCCTGTGGAATATTCGCCAAGGTAAGATCAAGATCATAATGTTGTTTTGCAAGGTCGAAAGCATTTGCGGATGCAGGTAAGCATCCCCAAGCGCCAGTACATCAACTTTCAGAAAACCCAGTGCATCGATATCATCTTTATTCCATTCAATGCAGGTACGGTCTTCCATTCGGGCATTCATTATAGGGCAGAGATCGGAAAGCTTTCCCTGGGTTATCACAAAGCCGCCGGTATGCTGCCCTAGTTGCCGGGGAAAACCCATGTTCTGACTGGTCAGTTCAAGTACTTTTTGCAAATGCGTGATCATCAGGATTTAAACCCTGCTAGCAATGCTGTTCACCATCAAACCATTCATCGGTAAATCCCATACCGAAGCAGATAAACGATTAATTGTATCGACAGACAAGCCCATTGCTTTAGCCACATCTCTAATCGCACCTTTTTGATGCAGCTGTGTTACGGTGGCCACAATAGCGGCCCGGTCACGGCCATATTTTTTGATAGATATACTGGATGACTTCCTCCCGGCGCTCATGCTCAAAATCACATCTATATCAGGAGGCTCATTGCGGGCATCTGACATAAAGCGCGCAAAAAGCAGATTGAATTTTGCAGGTTAACAGAAGTAATGCCCAGGCAATAGCACACATGAATTAGCCGCAGATCCACGTCCCTGGCATAGTATATCTTTCGCTTCTGGCAAAACGCACAAAATCATACACAGTAAGAAAATAAGCTGCATAGTTCTTTCTTCTATAAAATCCAGTTCTTCGTTTGATCTGGTTTATCTTTTCAGGAATTTCTTCTCCAAATTTCATTCGCTCCTTCCCAGGTTAGAAATCATTCTTCCTTCGGTGTTCCCTCCCTTGTCAGTTCTTCGGGATATACATACTTCAAACTGGATAAAGAAAACTGGCAGGCTTCTGCAATTTCCTGGGTACGGGCAACAGCATCGGGATACATCCGGAACAATCGCAGCATTTCATCTATGGGTTTTAGATATCGTTCTGCATTCTGATGCAAAACGAAAACCTGCGTATGGATAGTGGTACATTTTTCACGAACACAGGTGAGTATGTCCTGAAGCTCGCGGCGGGCAGGATCATGATAATGCACATCATTTGTAGCTACCATGGGGATGCGCAGCCGCTCCGCAAGTTCATCCAACCGATATAGCTTCTTAGCATCATCTCCACCGTAGGTGCACACGGCGCCCAAGTACAGCTCCTTGCCCAATGCCTTTCTGTATTCCTGCAAAGCAGATTGATACGCTGCATCAATCTCAAAAGCGGTATTCAAGCTATCCGGCGGAACAGCGATGAACTTGATGCCGGCTGCGTGCTCATAAACATCCTTTTTGTAGAGATGGCATTGTCCTTTCTCTGCCCTTAGATTTCCTTTTGTCAGTAATGCAGATAAGCCGGCGTAAGCCTGTTGTGTAGTCGGGTAGGCCAGCAGGCTTGGCCCATCCAGCAAATCCAGTCTGCAGGCTGGTATGATGCGGATAGGCTTATCCTTTGTTGCCGCATGGGCGCGAACAATTCCTGCTAAAGTGTTTCGGTCGGTAATGGCAATTTCGGAGTAGCCCAAAGCCAGCGCCTGCGCAACCATTTCTTCAGGGTGCGAGCCGCCCCGGAGAAAGGTGAAATTGGTGGTTACCTGAAGCTCTGTGTCGGACGTAATTAGGGCAGGGGGGTTAGGCAAAAGAATCCATGAATGAACCATTGCGGATTGTTGTT
>CAWAID010000003.1:0-18213 GCA_963782125.1 uncultured Bacteroidota bacterium | reverse complement strand
AACTCATTATGGGCGGCTTTCGTATAGGTGTCAGCGAAGCGCTGGTGATACAGGCGCTGGCGGCCTACCTGCAAAAAGATCCGCAGGCTGTTGCGCACCTCATTGCAGGCTCTTGGGATCCTTTTTCCACTACGTTTCAGGAATTGATTCATACTGATACGCAGTCAACTGATCTTTCTAAACCCTACCCATTCTACCTGGCTTACCCGCTGGAAAACGGTCTGGAAAGCCTGGGCGATGCTGCGGACTGGCAGGTAGAATGGAAGTGGGATGGCATTCGCGGTCAGCTAATTAAGCGTGGTGGCAATTTATATCTGTGGAGCAGAGGCGAAGAATTGATTACGGACAAATTTCCTGAAATACAAAGCCTTGCTGAGCTGCTACCGGACGGTATTGCGCTGGATGGTGAAATCTTAGCGTATCGGGCTGGACTGCCTATTTCCTTCCAATATCTGCAAACGCGCATCACCAGGAAGAGCGTTTCAAAAAAGCAGCTCCAGGAAGCGCCAACCGTGTTCATGGCTTACGATATTCTGGAATATAATGGCGAAGACCTCCGGCCAAAACCGCAGGCGGAGCGTCGTGCACTGCTGGAAAGGATCATCGGCGCTATTCAGTCTCCGCATCTGGTTATCTCATCGCTTGTCAACTTCGCAACGTGGGCGGAATTATCCGCGCAAATGGATGAAGCCCGCCAGCGTGCTACCGAAGGGTTCATGATCAAGCGCAAAGCGGCCCACTATCAGGCCGGCCGCCGCCGCGGCGACTGGTGGAAGCTCAAGGTAGATCCATTGTCTGTAGATGCCGTGATGATTTACGCCCAGAAGGGAAGCGGCAAGCGCAGCGGCCTGTACACCGATTACACATTTGCGGTCCGCGACGGTGAGCAGCTGGTGCCATTTGCCAAGGCATATTCGGGCCTTACTGATAAAGAAATAGCACAACTAGACCGCTGGATTAAGGCCAATAGTAAGGATGCCTTTGGACCGGTGAGGACGGTGAATGCAGAGCAGGTATTTGAAATTGGTTTTGAAGGCATTGCTGCATCCGGCAGACACAAAAGTGGGGTAGCAGTACGTTTCCCGCGCATCCTGAAATGGCGAACGGATAAAACAGTGGGCGAAATTGATACGATTGAAACGCTTAAAGACTTGTTGGCGCAATATGGCAAGATGGCTTCCTGAGCTATACTACTTCTGAATGGTACGGTTATTTCACGCGTCACCTATACAACGAATATTGCGCTCTAATGGCACGCTTCACAGACAAGATAATCATCGTAACCGGCGGCTCATCCGGCATTGGCAAGGCTGCCAGCACCCGTTTTGCACAGGAAGGCGGCACCGTCGTCATAGCCAGCCGGGACCGAGAGGAGGGTGCGGCTGTGGTAAGCACAATCACAGAAGTGGGCGGCAATGCTGAATTTTTTCAAATAGATGTTGGTGTTCCCGAACAGGTAAAGGCCTGCGTTGACCACGTAATAGGCAAGTTTGGCAGAGTGGATATAATGGTAAATAATGCCGCGATGATGACCTTCCAGCCGATCGTTGAGTTGAATATTGACGACTGGGATCAGGTGCAGGCAGTTAATATGCGGTCGGTATTTCTTTTTTGTAAATACTGCCTGCCGCACATGAAAGGCGGCGCCATAGTCAATATATCTTCGGTGCACGCCCACCAGACCACACCGAATGTCATTCCATATGCGGCCAGCAAAGGCGCTATGGAAGCTTTCACGCGCGGCCTGTCGCTGGAAGTGCCGTCCGAGCAGGCGCGCGTCAACGCCATTGCGCCGGGCGCAGTCAATACGCCCATGCTATGGAATAATCCAAATATTAAGAACGGTAAGGAAAAGATTGAAGGCGCAGTTGGCGAGCCTGAAGACCTCGCTGCGGCTATCTGCTTTCTTGCATCCGATGAAGCCCGTTACATCAATGGCACAACGCTCGCCGTAGACGGCGGCAGGCTGGCGATTCTATAATCCGTAATCGTTGTATTGCGCTACGGTAGTTTGCTAACTACTGCTATATATGCAATGCCGCGCCACAGTTAACTACAACCCTACATAGATGAACAAATTCATGTTCGCCACCGGCATTGAGAACAGCTATCCGACCATCATGTGGCAGGGTAAGAAGATTCGCATTGACGAGATGGAGAAAACGGATCATTATCGTCGTTTTAAGGAGGATTTTGCGCTGGTAAAAGAGATGGGCATTCAGTTTCTTCGTTATGGACCACCGTATTACAAGACACACCTCGGCCCCGGGCAGTATGACTGGAGCTTTACTGACGAGGCTATGAATGAGTTGCGTTCTTTAGAAATTACGCCGATCATTGACCTGTGTCACTTTGGGGTGCCCGATTGGATTGAGTCATTCCAGAATGCAGACTGGCCGGCGCACTTTGCGGAGTATGCTACGGCCTTTGCAAAGCGATATCCATACGTGCAGCTGTATACGCCGGTCAATGAGATCTACATTGCCGCTACATTCTCCTCGCAGTTTGGCTGGTGGAATGAATGCAAGTCAAGCGACCGCGATTTTGTGACAGCGCTAAAGACTCTTTGTAAGGCAAATGTGATGGCCATGCAGGCCATTCTTAAAATACAATCGGACGCTACTTTTATTCAAAGTGAAAGTTCGGAATACTTTCATCCAGACTCTCCGGAAGCCCGAGGTATTGCAGATTTCTACAATCAAAAAAGATTTCTGTCCCTTGATCTTTCTTACGGGCACCCCGTGGATGTTAAGTTGTACAAATATCTTCTGGCTAATGGAATGACCGACGCTGAATACCAGTGGTTTGACAACAATTACATAAAGGCCCGTTGCATCATGGGCAATGATTATTACATCACCAATGAGCACCTGGTAAATGCTAAAGGTGAAATCACGCCCAGCGGCGAAATTTTTGGGTACTACATTATCACGCACCAGTACTACGACCGCTACCGGCTGCCGGTCATGCACACCGAAACGAATATCAATGACCCCGACAGTGTGCGATGGTTATGGAAGGAGTGGGCCAATATTTACCGGTTCAAGCAAGACCTTTTTCCCATTGTAGGTTTTACGTGGTATAGTCTCATAGATCAGGTAGACTGGGATACGGCGCTGCGCGAGAACAACGGCCGCGTCAATCCGCTCGGCCTGTATGACATGGACCGGAAAATCAGGCCGGTAGGCACCGCTTACAAGAAGCTTATTTCAGACTGGAAGGGCATATTAGCTGAAGAAAGCTACGGACTGCACTTCCGATATTAAACTCATCAATGCGCGTCCGCCATTGCCGCCATGTCCACTTTACCTTTTCGCTGTTTTACCAGCAGCATTACAGGCACAAAAAACACGAACAGAATGCCGAGGTAAAGAAAAATGTCCATATAAGATAGTACGGCTGCCTGTTTACTTAGTGAAAAATCCAACGCTTTATAAGCACTTGCTTTTGCGACATCCGATGACATCCCTTTTGCTGCAAAGCCGGCCTGCATCGCATTTAATTTGTTGACAAATGCAGGATTGGTAAGCGAATAGTTAGGTACCAGATCGGCCCTGTGAACGGAATTCTGCTGCGCAATTAAGGTCGTAATCAGCGCTATACCGAAGGAGCCACCGAGCTGACGCATCATACCCGTAAACGCAGCGCCCTGACCAATCTGCTGGCCCTTCAGCGAAGAAAGTGACAAGGCGGTAATAGGGATAAAAAGCACACCCATTCCTATACCACGAACGATGAGCATCCAGAAGAAATCGTCCTTGCTGGTGTCGGGCGTGAGGATTTTAAAGCCCCAGATGGAAAACACTGCAAATAGCAGCATGCCGGCCGCTACAAGTACCTGGGGCGGCATACCACGCGTTAGCATTTGCCCGACAAATGGCATCATAAAGGCGGTGGTGATGGCCGCCGGTATCATAAGCTCGCCTGCCTGCAGCGGCGTCCAGCCAAGTATGCTTTGCGTATAAAGCGGGATGATAAAAGTAGATCCGTACAGGCCAAAACCTAAAATAAACGATAGCACGGTGCCGATGCGCAGGTTCCCATTCTTGAGCACGCGTAGCTCTACAACGGGGTGTTCCGCTACCAGCTCGCGCCAAATAAAGAGGAACAAGCCCAGCACAGCGGTTACTGTCAATAAAGTAATGGTCGTTGATTCAAACCAGTCGTCTTCATGACCCCTTTCCAATACATATTGCAGCGATCCGACAAAAATGGCCAGTAGCGCAATGCCCAGATAATCCACGTCAGAACCGCTTTTCTTTCCGCCACCATACTTCGGCGAGCGTACGAACTGAAATACCAGGATTGCCGCAATGATGCCGATAGGTATGTTGATGTAAAAGATGTAAGGCCAAGAGTAATTGGTGGTAATCCAGCCACCTAATGGCGGCCCTAGGGTAGGGCCTATAATGACGCCTAAGCCATAAAATGCCTGCGCCATACCACGTTTTTCAGGCGGGTAGCTTTCTGTGATAATGGTCTGCGAGGTGACTAGCAACGCGCCGCCGCCCAGGCCCTGCATGAAGCGGAACGCGACAAGTTCCCAGATACCGGTTGCCTGCCCGCAAAGAAAGGAACACACTGTAAACAGAATAACCGAGAATCCAAAGTAATTACGCCGCCCGAACTGCTGCGACAGCCAGCTCGTCATCGGCACTATGATTACATTACCAATGGCGTAAGAGGTTATTACCCAGCCTACCTCATTCAGGGTAGCGCCTAGATTGCCCTTCATATCATTGAGCGCCACATTCACGATCGTGGTATCTACGATTTCCAGTAAGGCGCAGAAAATAGCCGTCAGCGTAATGATTACACGCCGGCTACCGTATTCTACGAGTGATTCTTGTTGCATCATCCAAATAGTTTGAAAACCTGCCTGTTCCTTTTGTCCTTTCCGTCAAATCGTCATCAGATATGCACGTCAACATCCACATTCATCCCAGCCCGCAGGCTTTTCACGGCAGAGTCGTTCTTGTCTGTGAATTCAATGCGCACCGGCAGGCGCTGCACCACCTTTACGAAGTTGCCACTGGCATTATCCGGTGGTAGCAGCGAAAAACGGGCGCCGGTAGCCGGTGAAAACGATGCAAGCCGCGCCTTAAAATCATGGCCTGGGAAGGCATCCGCATGAATCGTTACTTCCTGGCCTTCGCGCATTCTGTTAATCTGCGTCTCTTTAAAGTTTGCCACTACCCATAAGTCATTGTTCATGACTACGGCAAATAGCGTTTGGCCGGGCTGAACGTATTGGCCCGGCTGCACATTCACCTTGGAAATCAAACCATCAGAAGGGGCCCGTAAGACGGTGTACGAGAGGTTCAGCTTTGCATTATCAACATCTGCCTGGCGCTGACGAATAGTGGCTTCGGCTACGCTCACCCCCTGCGCGGTTGCATTGCTTTGTGACGCGGCGGCTGTCGTCTGCTCGGAGGCTGCATTGCGCTGCTGTTCGAGCACTGCAAGCTGACGCTCGGCAGTTTGCATAGCAGCTTCGGCCTGTTCAAACTGCTGCTGTGTGATGCTGTGATCTTTAATAAGATTAGCATAGCGATTGTAATCCTGCGTTGCACGGCGTACAGTAATTCGGGCCGCCTCAATCTGCGCGCTTACGGTACCAACATTTGCTCGGGTGGTGGAAATATTAGCCTGAGATGCCGATGTGGTTGCGCGGGCAACATTCAGATTGCTCTGCGCGCCGGCAAGTGCGGCTTCGGCCTGCTCCAGTCTAATCACGAGGTCACGATTGTCCAGAACAAGTAAGGTATCGCCTTCCTTTACGCGTTGATTATCGTTCACATGAACTTCTGCGATATAGCCGCCTATGCGGGGAATAACAGGATTAATGCTTGCTTCAATTTGAGCATCGTCGGTTTCTTCGTGATGCTGCGCGTGATTATACTTCACGATACCAAACGTGCTGGCCGCAATGAGTAGCACGCCAAGGATGATCAGGAAACGTTTGTTTATTTTCTTCTTTGGCGCAGCCGCCTCGGGACTGTCTGGTGTTGTGTAATTGACTTTTGCTGTACTCGTTTGACTTTCCATGATTTATTATGCTTGTCGTGATGTGTTGAGGTTGATGTAAAGGGATTATTCGACGTCAATACCTTCTGCTGAAAGCAGGCCTGTAGTTTGAAGTAGTTTTTGGTAGCTTACCAAGGCATCTGCCTTTGCAAAGGCATAGTTTAGCTGTGCCTGAAGCTGCGCGACGTCTGCATCCAATAGTTCCGTGGTGGTGGCGAGGCTGTTTGCATTCTTATTCCGGACAATGCGGTAATTCTCTGCCGCCTGTGTAACCGCATTATTGTAAACCTCAATCTTCTTTTGGCTGAGCAGGTAGGTCTCGTACGCCTGCGCCGTTTGTAACCGAATAGCATCTTCCAGCAGCGCCTGATTAGCCTGTATTTCAACAAGACGGGTCTTTGCTTCTGTTACTTTACTCCCGTTTTTCCAGATAGAAGATGGTGTGTATCTGAAACCAACGCCGACGTTCACTGCATCCTTAATGGTGATGACGTTTTCAATGTAGGCTCCAATGTAGCCTCCCGTAACTGCAAGAGAAGGGTAGTAGTCGCCCTTCGCCACGCTTTACTCCGGCTTCGGCGGCCTTTGCGCGGTAGCCAAGCGACGCGGCGTCTTTACGATTTTGTAATGCAAGCGTTTCCCATTCAGAAAGCGTGCGCTGTGTACCCGGAAGGTTGAAAGTACTGTCCGGCTCAATGACCGTTTCTTCCGGCAATCCGAGCATGAGGTTCATGTTCTCGTTGGTGATGTGCAGATTATTCTCGGCATCCAGCAGCGAAAGCTCAACATTAGAAGACTGTAGCTGCGCCTTGAGCAAATCATTACGGGCGAGCAAGCCGTTTCGTTCAAGATTGCTCAGTTCGCTGATGCGTTGCTGCGCACTGCGTAGGTTTTCCTGCACGAGCTTCACCGCTTCGGTTGCCTTATAAAGATTTGTATAAGCGCCGATTGTGTTTTGCACAACGGCATCACGATCATTCGCCGCATCCAGTTTTGCAGCTTGCGCCAAATACTTCGCGCTTTCAATCCCGCTTTGAATCTTAAAGCCGGCGAAAAGTGGTAAGGAGACGTTCGCGATAGCGTATGCTGCTTGTGTTGGCGTTTGCGGTGCGGTGTTCGTTTGTTCTGTAGTGCCCGTGCCGGAACCAGAGCTATTATTATTGCTGCCAAGCTTCAACTTCAGCTCAATATCCGGTTGCGCCAGCCGCAGATATGATCCTGATACGGTAACATCCGGCAGTTTACGCTCTTTTGATTCTTTATAGGCATTTTCGGCCTGCTGCAGCTTTGCGCTGCTTACCCGCAGCTGTTTGCTAGCCTGCAAACTTCAGGTCTATAGCCTCCTGAAGCGAAATATGCCGCGTAACCCGAGGCTCTGTGACCGTTTCTACTCTTGCATTTGCGTAGCCGGCATTCAACAGCGCGCTGAAAGCCGCAATAATTGAAAATTTACTTGCCCTCATAAGTGAGTGTGGCTTTTAAAAGCCGTTTGAGATGTTGTTTCAAATTTTGTTTAAGCAGCCCTTGAGCTTCTTCGTCGGGTAACGCTTCCTTTGCGGTAGCCATTTTGTAGTAAGCAGAGCCCGCCGCAGCCTGATAAACCGAGCCGATCACCGTCATCAGCAACAGTGGCACATCAACGCCTTTGGTAAATACTTTCTTTTTCTGGCCTTCGGCAATGATCTTGGAAACGATTTCCAGATTTTTGAGCTTCGTGTCCAGCATAAGCTTCGTCAGCTGGTCATGATCGCCGGTAAGCTGCGCCCGAATCATTACGCGGTGAAAATTGCTATGCTGCAGCATGCGCTCCACCATACTTTCAACCATGGCGTCAATTTTCTCTAAAGGGCCCATCGCCGTGTCAGCCAACAGATGCTCCATCATCAGGCGGCCTGACTCTATACGGTTGGCAAACACCGCATGCAGCAGCTTTTCTTTGGAGCCGAAGTAGTAAGAAATCATAGCTACGTTCACCCCAGCCTCCTGTGCAATGTCGCGCACAGAGGTACCCTCATAACCATGGCCGGCAAACAGCCGCTCGGCCACTTCAAGTATCTGAAGCTGCTTGCCACTGTAGCCTTGATCTTCCTTCTGATTTTCCATGTCCACAACGCAAAATTAAACAGTTGTTTGAACTAAACAAACGTTTAATTAGAAATTAACGTCGGGGAGCTAAAAAAGATGGTGCCAATCATTGACACTCAGCACTAAGAAATTTTACTCCAATAGGTATGCTGGCCGGAAGTGGAAAGCAATAGATGCAGACCCTGGTGGGCAAGGTTTGATAATTGTGGGTCTGATGCCATAATCATCTGCGCGGCCTGGCGGGTTTGCTCCATTAAGGCTGCGTCTTCTATAATATCGGCGAGCTTGAACTTCAGGGCGCCGCTCTGCCGCGTGCCATAGATGTCGCCCGGGCCGCGCAGCTTCATATCTTCTTCAGCTATGGTGAAGCCATTGGTGGTGGCTACCATGATGTTCATGCGCTGCCGGCTTTCCTCGCTCATTTTGGTGCCGGTCAGCAGAATGCAGTAGGATTGCTCCGCCCCGCGGCCCACGCGTCCGCGTAGCTGATGGAGCTGGGAAAGGCCAAAGCGTTCCGCACTTTCTACCACCATCACGCTGGCGTTTGGCACATTGACGCCTACTTCTATTACCGTAGTGGCCACCAGGATGTGTGCCTCTCCGCGTGTGAACCGCTCCATATTACGCTGCCGCTCGCCGGCTTCCTGCCGGCCATGTACCATTGCCACGTTGTATTTATGGTCTGGAAAGAAGACACGCACCTGCTCGTAGCCCGCCATCAGGCTTTCATAGTCCAGCTTTTCGCTTTCATCAATCAGTGGATACACAATGTAGGCCTGTCGCCCCTTGTCAATCTCACTGCGCAGAAAATCCATTACGCGTGCCCGATGCATTTCACTTCGTTGCACCGTTTTTATTTCCTGGCGACCTGGTGGCAACTCATCTATCACAGAAACATCCAGGTCGCCATACAGGGTCATAGCCAGCGTGCGGGGAATAGGCGTCGCCGTCATTACCAATACATGGGGTGGGGTGGAGCTCTTCTTCCATAGGCGCGAGCGCTGCCCCACGCCAAAACGATGCTGTTCGTCAATGACGGCAATCCCGAGGTTTTTGTACTGCACGGTATCTTCAATTAAGGCGTGTGTGCCTACAGATACCGGGATAGAACCGTCTGCAAGTCCTGCTAAGATGTTTTTACGTTCCTTTCCTTTGACGCTGCCGGTGAGCAGCGCTACGGGGATCTGCATTGGCTCCAGTAATGCTTTGATGCTGACGTAGTGTTGCTGCGCAAGGATTTCTGTCGGCGCCATAATACATGCCTGAAAGCCGTTGTCCATTGCCAGCAAGGCGCTCATCACCGCAATAATAGTTTTACCGCTGCCCACATCGCCCTGCAACAGGCGGTTCATTTGCCGGCCCGTAGCCGTGTCCTGACGTATTTCCTTCAATACGCGCTTTTGCGCTCCCGTGAGCTGGAAGGGCAGGTGATGGGCATAAAAATCATTGAAATAGGTGCCCACTTTCGGAAACAGAAAGCCGGCCTGCACCGTGTGCTGCTGCCGTACGCGCGCAATAATTAACTGCGAAGCAAAAAGCTCTTCCCATTTGATGCGGTGAATAGCGGCTTGTAGCTGTGCTTCGTTTTTTGGGAAATGAATAGCCTGCATGGCTTCCCATCGCGGCATAAGGTTGTATTGCCGCAGTAATTCCTGCGGCAGCAATTCCGGGACATCGGCCGGGCCTATTTGCTGGAAAAGGGATTGCGTCAGCTTCGCAAAGGAACGGTTGGTGATGCCGCGCAGCACCAGTTTTTGCGTGGTGCTGTACATGGGTTGCATACCGCCGGCCATCGTTTCCGCGTTCTGCGGCTCTACCTCCGGGTGACTTATGCTGTATTGGCCATTAAAGCTGGTAAGCTTGCCGAAGACTATGTAACGCCCGCCATCGCGCAGCTGCTTCTTAATCCATGTGCGGGCGCCGCCAAACCAAACCAATTCCATACGGTCAGTATCATCATAAAGCGTGGCCATCAGGCGGCGTTTGGCGCCATCACCTTCCTCGCCTATATTGACGATGGTACCGGCAAGCTGCACATAATCCATATCCGCCGTCAACTCCTTGATGGGAATGAAGCGTGTACGGTCAAAATAACGGTAAGGATAGTAATCTAAAAGGTCGCGGAGCGTACTAATGTTCAGCTCGCCTTTTAAGAATACCGCACGACCCGGCCCCACGCCTTTCAGCGCGTCAATGGGCAAGTCTAATCTGGAGCTAGCGGGTAGGATAGCGGGCAATTTGGCCTTCAAAAGTGCAGCTTGAGCCGTCACGAGCCAAGAATCTGCAGCTATTGTTCTTTTTCCACTGCCAGAACGGTACGGAGGCGGAGCGCTTGCGCAGCCTTCATAACCGCTACAATGCTTTCGGCCTCCGCTTTTTTATGCGCATTGATTACAATAGTCGGCGTGTCTACTGCCGTCTTTTGAAGTGCTGCCGCCATTTGCGATCGCAAAGAATCCGGCGTTACTGCGTGTGTACCTACAAAATAATTCTGTGAGGAATCTATGGAAACAACAATCGTTTGCTTTGCCTTCGTGTCACTCTTGGCTTTAGGGATCGCGAGTTTAATCACGTTGGGATTTGCCAGCGTAGCGATTATGAGGAAAAAGAACAACAGGATGAACAGTATGTCATTCAATGCGCCGGTATGCGGCTCATCGCCGGTACCAGAATCACGAAGGTGCTTGCGGAGTTGCACTTGATTGAATTAAGAGGTTGAAGCATTGAGCCATTGAAGAGCAGAAACGATTGAACGGTTCAGCTTCTTGTCGATTTAACTCACTTGGCAGGCTCCTGAAGAATGTCCAGAAACTCGGTCGTAGTCGCTTCCATCCGGTTCACAGAGCGGTTGATCTGTGCATTCAGATACTTATAGCCGATGTAGGAAAGCAGGCCGATAATGAGGCCGACTGCGGATGTTACCATCTTAGTGTAAATACCGCCGGCAAAGGAATTGAGCTCAAAGCCTTTGTGCTGGATGTCAAAAAACAGGATCATCATGCCGAAAATGGTCCCCAAAAATCCAAACATGGGAGCGATGCTGGCGATGGTGCTTAGAATAGAAAGATTCTTCTCCAACTGATAGATTTCCAGCTTGCCAGTAGCCTCCATGCTTTTTTCAATCTGGTCAATCGGTTTGCCAATGCGGGAAATACCCTTTTCAATCATCCGCGCCTCCGGCGTTGCCGTATTTCTGCAAATGGATTTTGCGCCCTGCATATTTCCGGAAATTACCTGTTCCCGCACCTGCAGCAGGAAACGCGTATCATCCGGCGCCGCCTTACGGACGGCTAGAAGCCGCTCCACAAATACATATACCATCAAGATGGAGCATAGCAATAGTGGAATCATTAGCACACCACCTTCGCGCAGCAGCTTGAAAAGGGAAATTTTTTCTTCGGCTGGAGCAGCAGCAGCGGCTGCCTGTAAGGCAGTATCGGCCTGCAGGAGCAGGGTGAGTAAAGTCATTTTTCCGGATTGAAAGAAGGCTTACAAATGTAGTGGTTGGAGATTTCGGCGACTGTTGGCTGCTTGGTAACGTTTTGACGCGTGCTTTATTGGCACCAGGCCCCTCATTCCCGCAAAGAATGGCCGGTATGATGCAGGAAGACATCTTCCAGCCTGCGGCAATGCGGAGTGACTGTGACGAGTTCATGCGGAGCACCAGTCACGATATTACGCCCTTCGTCAATGATTGCCACTGTGTCGCAAAGCTGCTCTGCTTCCTCTAAATGGTGCGAGGTATAGATAATTGTCTTTCCTGAATCTCTGTATTCCTTTAGAAAGTCCAGTATCAAAGCCCGGCTTTGTACGTCTACACCTGCAGTGGGCTCATCCAGAATGATTAATTCTGGCTCATGCAGCAGCGAAGCTACTATATTGAGCCTCCGTTTCATGCCGCCACTGTAACGTGAGACGCGTTTTTGTGCCTGCAAGGTCAGGCCAAGTTTTTCCAATAATTTTTCTGCCCGTCGCTTGATCAAATCGCTGCTAAGACCATACAGCGTGCCGATGTAGCATAGGTTTTCCCAACCTGTCAGCGCGGGGTAGAGCGCTATCCGTTGCGGCACCAGACCCACCCGTCCACGTATTGCCTCAGTATGCCGGATTAAATTTAGTCCCAAAACGCAGGCTTCGCCGCCGTCGGCTGACAGCAGGCCGCACAGAATATGGATCGTAGTACTCTTACCCGCTCCATTGGGGCCGAGCAGGCCGAAAATAGCGCCATACGGTACATCCAGCGACAATCCGTTCAACGCCGGCGAAGAAGCGGCCGGGTATTGCTTTCGCAAATTCTTTATACAAATAGCGGACGCGTTCATTACATTAGCCCTCATAGCCCATCTGGCGTACTAAGCTTTCCGGCAGCTTAGGCAGCATGGTGCGCGGCAATAGAAAGGAAGTAAGCTCCGCCAGCTCCTTGAAAATGTAGTGACTGTTGGCAGCTTTTTGAAGATAGTCGGCGCCGGTGCTTCCGCCGGTCCCTGTCCGCTTGCCAATGGTACGCTGCACCATGTGTATGTGCCGGTGCCGCCACAGCGATAACAGCTCATCTACTTCTAATAATGTGCTGAGCAGTTCAAAGGGAAGGTGTAGCAGCGGATAATCACGATAGAGCATGATAAATAGTGCCGCGCGGGAGGCCTTGAAAGAGAAGCTGCGGTCGTCGGGATAGTTCGCTTCGTTGCCAAAGAGCATATTAAAGCTTTGAAGGTTGCTCTCTTCACCGGGCCGGAGGCTCTGCTCATACGCTGCCTGGTACTGCTGATAAAAGTCAGTGCTTTCCGGCCAATGCTTGCCTTCGCTGAGAAATGGCATACGCTCCAGCCAGCCATTTATTAATACAAGGAGCGACTGCTCACTCTCGGCTTTCTTGACCCGGTCAATGTCCGATTGAGAAAGTTGCGAGAGGTAATAACCCTGCCCATGCCGTGCATTATAATGTAAGCCGAGCGCAGCTTCAATCATTTTAAATTGAATGCTTTGAAAGCCGGAAGCCGGTCGTAGCAGGTCGCGGAAGTCCAGGAAATCCAGCGGCGTCATGGTTTCCATCACCGTCATTTGATTAACGGCAATTTCCAGAATACGGCAAATGCGCTTCAGTCGGTGGACACTATTATAGATGTCCGGCGAGCTGTTCGGGATGTTGGCCTGCCGAAAAACTTTGCGGATGATGTCCAGTTCAAAAAGTATTTGCTTAAACCAGAGCTCATAGGCCTGATGTATGATGATAAAGAGCATCTCATCGTCGGCTGCAAGGCCTTCCTTCCCGCTTTCCGGCGCCTGTGCGCTCAGGATTTTGTCCAGTTGCAGGTACTCGCTGTAATAAACGGGCGCCCGTTCTTTCATCGGTTGTTGCATGGGGTGAAATTAGGTAAGAGTGTTGTACTGTATTTTTGAGTTTACCCTCAATTTGCCAACCATGCTTCGCGACTATAGCTTTCAGGCTGATGAGGCACAAGTGCGCCGCCTGGCCGCAGAACGAAAGTGGGAGCCTGCTTTTGAAGAACTAAGCCGTCCGCTTCACGAAGCGCTCTACACAGCTGGCACCTTTGATTTCCTGGATACGCTCAGCCCGACAGAGCGCTTTGTCCTGGCGATGAGCTATGTACAGATGCAGGTAAGTCAAGGTGGCTTTATTCAGTTGATCCAAAATGGATACGTCTCCCTGCTTGTTACCGTAATCGAGCCAGCGCAAACGCTAAACATTGCGCCGGAGCTTTCTAAAACTTTAGACGACGCGCTAAAAGTATTTGTGCTCAATAATGAAGCGCTGAGCAGAGAAACGAATACGCAGGAATTTGCGCTGCTTTATGAGGAGTTTCGCGAATTTGAGGGATTGGAGGGTGCGTTCAATAGGCATTGTCCAAATGCGATCGAAGAAATTGTGTTGAATATTATTGCATAATTTGAGCCAAAAGTTTTACGATTTATCGGTTGTTAATATGCCGATTGACCCGTTTCTTTGCGCCCGAATCAAAAATCACACATTTAAACACTTATGAAGAAACTTCTCCTCGGCACCCTAGCGCTCACGATGCTCGCAACTGCATGTAAGAAAGATGATGACAGCAGCAGCAGCAATGCTAACACTGTCTCTGTTGGCGGAACCAGCTATTCTACTACCAGCACCGGTGGTTCTGTGACTGTTACAGGCAATACCGTTACTGCAGCAGGCGTAAATGGCAATAGCTCAGCAGCAGGCTTGACGTTTGAATTCCCAGGTTCTTCGGCTCCTGCAGCAGGTACTTATAAAGTAGTTGCAGATACCACCGGCACGCTAGCTGCTAACACTGTATCATTCTACGCAACTGTTGCCAGCACAACCGGCGGCACTTTCTATGCATCTACCGGTACAGGAACTGTAAACGCCACTGTTACAGTTAACAGCGGTAAGCTTAATATCACGATGCCAGACGCTCCGGCAAAGCAAGTAAATGGTACGAACACAATAACCGTGAACGCGAACATTACACAGCCTTAATTAAAATTGATATTTAAGGAATGTAAATGCGAGTCCATCGGGCTCGCATTTTATTTTGCGTGGTATACCAAATACTGGTTAGCACTATCTATGCACTTCAGGTCACTAACCAAAATTGGGGGCTGCTCACCCAAAGTTTTGTCTACAATAAAAAAACGCTGTCCATTGTAGCAATTGCAGGCATGTGTACCCGCCTGAAGCAGTAGATATCTAGGGAAAAAACTTTCATCTGAAGTCCAAACGGCGGCGCCTTTTGGAATGCCTTTTATCATTCTTAATTGGTCATTATAGCGCCCGACTGTATCATAGAAATATAGCCCGCCATTCAAATTTCCGTACATATATCTGACGAAATGCACCATGGATAATAAGCAGAATAGAAGCGGCGCTGCATGCTGAATAAACGATAACCGTGTTTTGCCAAATACCTTTTTGCTGAAAAAATGTATACTGATCATTAATATGGCCAGTGAAACGCTACAATGCGCAATCATATTCCGCATAAAAGGGTAGTGTCTAAACTTCATTTGCAGCATTAAGAAAACAGCCCATATAGTTAATCCACAAATGATGTAAAGTGATGCCCTAGTTCCTCTAAGGAACGGTAGCAAAAGCATGGGCGCTGCGAAAAGGATGGGATAAATCAAACTATGACCATCCACATCCGAAGCAAAGCAATATCTGATTGTCGCGTCAAAGCCACTTTTGAAATTGTTCCAGAAATCCGGCCAGCTAGGGTGGGCGACACGGACGTACTCATTATCTGTAAGCGCTGACAATCCGGAATAACAAAGAATGGGTAAATAGAATAGGAAAACAGATGCCAGAATGATAATATGCCATATAATAAGCTTCCTGTCAACTCGCTTATTATAAACGAAATTGCAACCGATGATTAAAGCAATTGATGAATACCAAAACAGAAATGTAGGCATTACAGCAAACCCGATGATGCATGTGAATGCATGTACTATTAGTGCCGTTGTATTATGTCTGTCTAAATAGTATTCCAGCATTATCAGCGATGTCCATGCGCATAATAGATATAGCGAATATCCTCTTGCTTGGAAAGAAAATCCCCAGACGGGAAATTGGAGCATCACAACGGCGCAGTACAGTACAGCATAACCCCGATGATCCAATTTAGATCGTAGCCAATTGTAGAGCAAAACAATTAATGTGATAAATGCTACTCCTGAAATGATTCGTCCGCTTACAATATTATCCTGAGAACACCAGAATAGCGAACTATTTATTATATTGAATAGTACATGATTATTTGGAAGCATGTAATAAGTCACAGATAGCACTGGACCCTCGCCGGCGCAGTTTATGGCCGAAAACACCTCGTCATAAGCAGGAACGGAATGCACAAATCCCCATGCCCACAGTCCGGCACCAAGTAATAATAGACCGACCATGGATATGACGTCAACTCCGTTAAAATGGATTCTTATTGAGTCATCATGCAATACTTGAAAACTTTGGCGCCGGCGATTTAAGTAATACATCAATAACGCTAACGATGTGATAATCCCGCAAACGCAATACCAGTTGCCGGCAATTTTGATAGCATCAGTAAAGAACTTAGTCTTCCACTGCGCATGTCTATAAAAGCAGCCGTGTGCGAATTGGTATTTCCCCGCCAATTCGCGATATGAATTGCATAAATAGTATAAACAAAATATTATAATACCAATGCACCCGACAACTGGCACTACAACCAATCGATTAGAAATGCGTAGATGAATAGACCGTGAAAAATTCATGTTGTTACCGAAAGTACATATTGGCTTTTGGCAGGCAAAATGGCGGCTTATAAGCCGTATATTTGCAGCCGTCCAGGCTTTCCCGATTTATATTCATTACTTATTATCCGCGGAGTGCGGATAAAGTCATTTTAGTTATGCTTTCAGTACAGAATCTAAGCTTACGATATGGTAAGCGTATTTTATTTGAAGATGTAAACATTAGATTTACAGAAGGAAACTGTTACGGCATCATTGGTGCCAACGGGGCAGGGAAGTCAACATTCCTAAAAATCCTGTCTGGAGAGATTGAACCTACAACGGGAAAAGTAGAGATTTCAAAGGGACAACGCATGAGTGTTCTAAAGCAGCACAATGTTGAATTTGATGATGTCCTAGCTTTGGAAACAGTTGTCCGCGGCAATGAGGTGCTGTTCAAGATTATGCAGGACAAGGACGCGCTGTATGCAAAGGAAGATTTTTCTGAAGAAGATGGTATCCGCGCGGGTGAGTTGGAAGGACAATTTGCAGAAATGGACGGTTGGAACGCCGAAAGTGATGCAGCAACACTTCTGAGCAATCTTGGTATCAAAGAGGAGTTTCATCACCGTCCGTTGAAAGAGCTAGATGGCAATCAGCGTGTTCGGGTTTTGCTTGCCCAGGCGTTATTCGGCGCTCCGGATATTTTGCTTCTGGATGAGCCAACGAATGATCTTGATCTGGAAACAATATCATGGTTAGAAGATTTTCTTGCTGACTATGAGAAGATTGTACTGGTCGTATCACACGACCGCCACTTTTTGGACACAGTGTGTACACACGTCGCAGACATAGACTTTGGTAAAATTTCTATATTTACTGGTAACTATACTTTCTGGTATGAGACCAGCCAACTGCTCCTGAAACAGCGTTCTGATCAAAATAAGAAAGCTGAGGATAAAATTGCTGAACTGAAGGACTTTATTGCGCGATTTTCTGCCAACGCATCTAAAAGCCGTCAAGCTACTAGTAGAAAGAAAGCATTGGATAAGATCAAGTTGGACGACATGAAAGCCAGCAATAGGAAATATCCTGCCATTTTATTTAATAATCAGGTTCGCGAAGCAGGCGACCAGATTTTGGAAGCGAAAGGTTTGGCAAAAATGCTCAATGGAGAGCCGCTGTTTCGAAATATATCATTTGACCTGAAGCGCGGGCAGAAAGTGGCAGTCCTTTCCGACAATTCGCTGGCAACTACTGCGTTTTACCAGATTTTGGCCGGAGAAGATGAGGCTTATGAAGGATCTTTTAAATGGGGGGTGACCATTACGCCGACCTATCTGCCCAATGACAATCACGAATTTTTTGACGGTAAGAATCTTAACCTCATAGATTGGCTACGTCAATATTCTGAAGAGAAAGACGAAACATTTATAAGAGGCTTTCTGGGTAGAATGCTATTTTCCGGTGAAGAAACCTTAAAGCAGTGCACCGTATTGAGTGGTGGTGAAAAAGTGCGTTGTATGCTAAGCCGTATGATGATGTTGAAGGGGAACGTCTTGATGATGGATGAGCCGACAAACCACCTGGATTTGGAAAGCATTACTGCCCTCAATAATGGCATGAAGGACTTTAGAGGAACTATTATTTTCACTACTCGTGACCACGAGCTGGCACAAACCGTTGCGGACCGAATAATAGAACTTACTCCTTCAGGTCTGATTGACCGAGAGACGAGTTTTGACGAGTATCGTAACGATGATCGCGTGAAATCACTTAAAGCTGAACTGTATGGAATGACAGTTATGTCGTAACCTGCTTCTTGCAAATAAAGTATTGCATGAGAGCGCTTGTTTTCAAGCGCTCTTTTTACCAATCCATTGTCTACTT
>CAWAID010000002.1:0-62234 GCA_963782125.1 uncultured Bacteroidota bacterium | reverse complement strand
CATAACGCAGCGCTGGCGCTTTCAAAAAGCGGGTAGTTTTCATGAATAAGCTTTGGGGAATATTATTAGAAGCACAAGATAGCACAAAAAGCTATCATCTAACCCCTTATATCACCCGCTGCAACGGCTGTGGAGCGGGCACTGCGGTTATTATGTGGAAATGAGCGGCCAATTTACCCGACTACGACAAGACGCTGACAAGCATATAAATCCATTGCGCTTTGGCACATTCTTTATGATGCTCTTGTGCAACCCTTTCCCATATGCCATATCCAGAACCAATTACCACGCAAACCGAAAAACACGAAATTTTCAAAAATGTCTTTTCCGTCGCCGCAGGCGTGTGGCGCATTAAAGACATTTTTGTCAATATGTACATCGTCAGCACCGAGCGCGGCTGGGTGCTGGTAGATGCCGGCCTGAAGACGTCTTACCCGAAGATCAAGTCGCTGGTGGCCAAGCTTTTTGGAGAAGGTGCCCGGCCGGATGCCATTATCCTGACCCACGCCCACTTTGACCATGTAGGCGCGTTGAAGCTCCTTGCGGAAGAAGGGGACGTTTCGGTGATTGCGCATTACCTGGAAATTCCCTACCTCGCCGGCCAGTCAAAATATCCGCCCGCAGACCCTACAACCGGCGGCAATATCATGGTGTATAGTTCCGGCTTATCCATGAACGGCGCCAACGTTGGCCAGCGGGCGGTGCCAATGGCGCAGGATGGCACCATCTCAGAAATGCCGGGATGGCGCTGGATACATCACCCGGCCACACAGCCGGACACGTGTCGCTATTCCGCGACGAAGATCGCTGCCTCATAGCCGGGGATGCCTTTGTAACCACAGATCAACGAAGGCGAGCTAGTAGCCTCCCAACGCCGCGAAATGCATGGCCCGCCACCTTATTTCACCCCTGACTGGCCATCTTCCGCAGCTTCCGTAAAGACATTGGCGGAACTGAAGCCGGCTATCCTGGCCACTCGCCACGGAAAGACATTTTACGGTACGCGCGGCCTGCAAAGTCTCGAAAAACTGGCACGGCAATTCAATGCATTAGCTGTGCCCGAGCATGGGCGTTACGTCCCCGACGCGCTGGCTGATGAGAACGGCGTATACTACGTGCCGCCTGGGCGCGCAGCAGAAGAAGTGGTATGCGCTGGCGGGCCTGGATACTGGGAGCGATTTCTCTGGTCATTGCCGGCACTGAGGCGAGCAAGCGACTGCGAAACGGTATTGATGCGCCCGCCTGCATTTAGGTGGGCGTCTTTCCATGCTTGGTGTCCAGCATCACATTCTCCGTATCCCAGATCAGGCGCTAAACCAGAGGGCTCTGCCGAACCAGGCATGCAGGCATAGCGCACAGTTTGCACTGGTAAAACCACACCCGTCTATGTGCACAAACAGTTCTACTGCGCCGCCGAAGTGTTCAAGATCAGGCTGCTCCAGCGCATGAATCTCGCGGTCAGCATCGCGCACTTCAAAATAATAAGGCAAGGTCATGTGCGCGTCCAGGTGAAGCACCGCGCCATACTGCATCACCCGAAGATTAT
Organism: uncultured Bacteroidota bacterium; assembly: GCA_963782125.1. Lineage (GTDB taxonomy): Bacteria > Bacteroidota > Bacteroidia > Chitinophagales > Chitinophagaceae > UBA1952. Next base: position 60,688 of record CAWAID010000002.1, on the reverse strand, counting down.
GCAGGTCTATCCAATCATCACGCCTGTATTCGTTGAGCACTTCTATTACCTTTTGCAGTAGCGCAGCATCTGTTTCATCCATAATGCCGGAGAGGCTTTTGCGTAGCACGCTGTAGCCCGTGAATAGAATGATGGCAGCAAAGACAAGCGCCACCGCCGCATCTAACCATAGCCAGCCGGTGAAGCGCACCGCCAACAACCCGGCGATGATGGCGATGGTATTGTAAGCGTCTGTCTTCAGGTGGCGGCCGGCTGCTTCCAGCGTAGCAGAACGATGGCCGGTTCCGGCTTTAATTGCATATAGCCCCAGCAGATAATTGGCCCCGCCGGTTACGCCCACCAGCGCCATGCCCCAGTCTAACGATTCCAGGGGCTGCGGGTGCAGAAAGTGATAAACCGCCTGGTAGCTGACCATCAATCCCGCCGCAATAATCAGCGCACCCTCTACAGCTGCAGAAATAAACTCCACCTTGCCGTGGCCATAAGGGTGGTTGACATCGCGCGGCTTGGCAGCAAGATGACAGCGTATAACCCGATGAAGCCTGCCACCACATTCACTGTGCTCTCCAGCGCATCAGTCAGGACGGTAACAGAGCCTGTGAGATACCATGCCCATAGCTTGCCGGCGAAGAGCACGACGGAAAGCGCAGCGATTATCCGTTGAATACGGAGCGTAGGATTATTATCAGGATACTGGAGCAAAGGATTGGGGCCGGAATATCTTGCGAAGCTGCGCGCCTGCCCAGCAGGGAATACCACCAGTAATGCCGCCTAGCAGGAAGGTGACTAGAATGTAAAACAGGTAAGACGGCAGATGAAAAATCTGGGCCATCTTCTGCGACAATACGTGGTGGCTGCGAATGTCTTTTACCACAAAGAAGATAATCCACATAACAGCGACGCCCATAAAGCCAGCCACAAAAGCCTCGCCCGTGCGCAGCTTAGAGAGCAGACCGGCGATGCCCGCCACGAGGGCTGCGCTCCACCACGGCCCATACCATTCGGCGATGGCGGCGAGGATGATGATGGCCATGATGGCGATGATAGGACGCATGGTACAGTAGCTTGATTGGTTATACCGTCAACCCGAACTTGTTTCGGGTTCTATTATGTAGAGATACTCTGTCTGATAGATGCCGAAACAAGTTCGGCATGACGGTAACATTTTGAAGGTTTATGGTGTAAGAGTCCAGGTATAACTCAAAGGATTCTTTGTGGTGGATGCTGTGAGGAACTGAATGGCGTGGTACTTCCCTTCTACCCATTGCTGGATGAAATCGCTGTAATGGCGGGAGCCGGGGTTGCCGCTCTGGCCGCCGGGGTAGATGGCGTAGGCGCGGGGGATGCTGTCCATCTCTACGATCATGCGCCAGGAGGGGCCGTGGTTGCCGGTGACGGCATTGATGGTGTTGCTCCAGCCGCCGATCTTGAGGTGGTCGTAGGAGAAGGCGGGAATTTTGGCGAGGTGGGTGAGGGTGGTGTTTTTGACTATGTACCATTGGAGGGCTTCTTATGTACGTGGTCGCTGGAGGTTGAGCTTGTTTAAGGAGTCAGTTGTTTCCCTGAAGGCGCGTTGGACGATGTCGCGGAGGTTTTCTATCTGTTGCGTTCTTTTATCGTCGTAGTATTTGGAGCTGGAGTCGCTTAGGAGCAATTGAACAGTCACTTCAGAAGAAGGCCACTTTGCTGCTGTTCGGAAAATCATCCTGCCAGATGTCTTTGTAGAGTTGGGACCAGAAAATTTGGAATTTAGTTGCAGCTTTTGCATCAGGTTTCAAACGTTGCATAATGAATCGTCCCAATCTGAAGTGTTCCACAGGGTCTGGGAAACCAAGTTGACCAACGAAGATTAAGGTAAACAAGATTCTCCAAGAGCGAAGATGTAACATCCACTTGCATTTCGTCATTTCATCAATAGAGCCAGGAGGATTAATCACATCACTGTGTAGCCCCAGTTTTGAATTTATCCGCCCAACTCCGCCACTCCACAAAACTCCCGTTATACCAATACGGATAAGTGCTGTCGGTCACCTGCTGGTTGGCGCTGGCTACGTAGCCTTGTGGCGGGTTCAGCACATGCGGGTTCTCCGCCATTGGGATGTTTTCGCCCCAGAGCGTGTGCGCTGTCGGTGCCCTTCATCACATACTTGCCCTGGCCCTTCCATTTATTGATGAAGCGGCCCTGTCGCCCACATCGCAATATTGCCCGCGCCGTCGGCATAGGCAATGTTTTGGGCGGGACATTCAAAGTGGCTGATGGCATCGGTGAAGGCGGGGTAATCCCCTGCCCTGTTCAGCAGGTAAGTGGCGAGCAATTCATTGCTGCCGCGGTGGCCCATCCAGGTGCAGGCGAGGAGCTTGCCGCTTTTGGCGGGGTCCGGGAAGGAAGGGTCATAGGTGACGGGGCCGTGGATGGTGTAGAGCACGGTATCTATTACATCCGGCCCGCCTTTTACTTTGATGACTTCTATGCTGCGCTGGAAAGGAATTGCTTTTCCAAAAAAGCAGTATGCTGCCTCAGCTTTATACTGCTCGCTCAAACTTGTCATTCTGGAAGAATCCTGCAAGACCCTTTCAGCGTGACAAGCCGCTGAATAAGCGGGCGTGATCTCATAAAAATCCTTCACATCCCGATAGTTGTTCGTAAAGCCCCAGCTAATCTTATCATTAAAGCCAATCACAATCCCCGGCGCGCCGGGCAGCGAGGCCCCGTAGGCATTGATGCCGGGCGCCGGTAAGCTGCATCTCATACCAAAGCGAAGGCAGGTTCAGCGCCAGGTGCGGATCGTTGCAGAGGATGGGCTTGCCGGAGGCGGTGTGCGCGCCGGAAATAGCCCAGTTGTTAGACCCGATGGCGGATTCGGCGCCGGGCTCCGTTACATCGGCGTTGTAAGCCGCTACATTGCCGTTACAATCGTTTTCATAGCCACTATTATGCGTTACATAGCCATTGTTACGGTTTACATCGTCGTTGCAATGCGTTACATAGTCATAATTACGCGTTACATAGGCGCTGTCACGCGTTACATCGGCCATTGTAATAAGATTCACCGGCCATGTAAGCATTGGATTTGGCATCGTTACGAAGCCCGCTTACCTGAGAGCCGTTATTATTGAAATGCGCCCACACATCCCCGGCAGGTGCTTTAGGCACCGCCAGCGAGGGCGCATCAAACTTCGTCCCTTCAGGAATGACCGGCTTGCTGCCCTTTATCCGTTCCGGAAATAAGAAATCAAATTCTTCCTGTCCCAACTGGTCGCGCAATTGCGTGTAGGCAATGTCGTCCGTCTTGCCCGTCAGGTCGCGCGCCATGTACTTCATCAGCAGGGCCGTGCGAAGGTTTGTCCAGTCTTCCGGCGCGAAGCCCATGAGCTTGTATTCAATGGGCAGACGGCGGAAGTTGAGGGAATGGATGTAGGCATTGATGCCGTCGCGGTAGGCATCCAGCATCGCCTTTGTGCGCGGGTCGCGTTCCATCGCTTCCAGAGAATGCTGCGCCCCCCAGACCATGCCTTCTCTTCTCATTCCCCGGTCAAAGTCAATTGCCTTCGGCCCGGCCACCTCACTCACGCGGCCCCAGGCGGCGCGGGTCTGCAAGTCCATCTGCCAGAGGCGGAAGGTGGCGTGGATGTAGCCCTGCGCATAGTAGAGGTCATGGTCATTGCCCGCGCGGATGTGGGGGATGAGGGAAGTATCCAGCCAGATTTGGACGGGGGCTTTGAGGTCTTTAAGACGGAGCTTGCGGCCCCAATCTTCATTCCAATCCTCGGCATTAGCCATCGCGCCGTTCACGGGGTCAATGATCTTCCCGATTGCCGGCAGCGCGCCAAAAGGATGATTCAGCGCCCAGATGGCAGCGACGGCGAGCAGTAGGGGAAATACGCGCAGGAAGCGCATGGGTGCGTGTTTCGGATAAAGCTATACAATTTCACCACTAAGACACTAAGGGCACTAAGTTTCACTAAGGGCTTAGCGTCTCTTCTGTGTTCTGAGTGTCTTAGTGGTAAAGTGTGCGGCTACATCGGTACCGCAATTGCGTAGCTCTTCCCATCTTTTACGGTCAGCGTACGTGCGCGCAGCCATGGATTAAGCAGCTTTAGGTACTTGTAGCTTGTACCATTCGCCTTTGACCATTCGGCCAGATTGGAAATGCTCTGCGTAACCACCACGTCGCGCGTATTGAATGGCTTGTAAACATCCTGCGGCTGGATGATGTAGCCCATCGCCTTCGCACCACTAATGAGATACTTCAGCGCAAGGATGCGGAAGATGTAGCGGTTCGTTTCTTCCGGAAAGACGAGGTCATAAAAGTTCTGGCTGCCCTGAAACGTCGCCTGACTGTTGTAGCCGCCCATCCCGCAGTTGTAAGAAGCAGCCGCTGCCGTCCACGAGCCGAATTTGTCGTACGCCTGACGGAAATACTTGCAGGCGGCGTCGGTAGCCTTGCCCACATTATAGCGCTCATCCACCTCATTGTCTATCTGCAGGCCATACTGCGTACCCGTGCCGCCAAGGAACTGCCAGAAGCTTTGCGCGCCGGCGGAGGAAGTGAGGTGCTGCAGCGAGCTTTCCGCTACGCAGAGATATTTGAAATCTTCGGGGATGCCGTTTGCCTTGAGCCGCTCCTCAATCTGCGGGAAATAACGCGTGCTCAGCTTCAGGATGTACATCAGAGAGCCATGCATATAGTAGTTGGTCAGCAGCTCGCGGTCCAGGCGCTCACGCACTTCCCAACGGTCAAGCGGGGCAGCTTCGCCGGCAAAGGCAATGCTTTTAGGAAGCTCCGGCGCATACCACTTGTATTGGAGGCGTCCCTCGCCTTTCACTTCTAAAAGGTCGTTGCCGGGGTCAGACCTGTCAAAGGCAAAGGCGGCGAGCAGGGCGGCACCGGCTATTGCGCCGGAAAGGGTGGAGAGGACGAGTTTAAGGCGGAGCTTCATAGGGTCTCAGGTTGGTATCTGAAAGTACGAAACAGGGGAACGCTTAGATGTGCCAAAAAATTATTCCCTTGTGAATGAGGCATTCCTCCCCAGCCCGTCATGCCGAACTTGTTTCGGCATCTATTGAGAACGACGCACGATAGAACCCGAAACTAGTTCGGGTTGAAGGAACCCCTGGAAATGCCGCCTTATTTCAAGGTTTCATTCAACCAGCCGAAAAACTCCCGCTGCCACGCAATCGCGTTCTGCGCGTGCAGCACCCAGTGATTCTCATTGGGCAGATACAGGAGCTTACTTTTAATCCCCTGCAACTGCGCTGCCTGAAATGCCTGCAAGCCCTGCTCAATCGGCACACGGAAGTCCACGCCACCCTGCACAATCATAATGGGCGTATTCCACTTTGCCACGTAGTTGGAAGGATTGAAATCTGTGTAAGCTTTCAGCGCAGGTTTCTTCCAGTAAGGCCCGCCGGCATCCCAATTCATAAACCACAGCTCCTCTGTAGTGCCGTACATACTCTTCGTGTCAAACACGCCATCATGCGCGATGAACGACTTGAAGCGATTTCCATGAATGCCCGCCAGCATAAAGACAGAGTAGCCGCCATAGCTCGCACCAATGCAGCCGAGGCGTTTGGTATCCACATAAGGCTCCTTCGCCACATCGTCAATCGCCGACAGATAATCTTTCATCGGCTGGCCGCCCCAGTCTCCTGAAATTGCTTCATTCCACTGCACACCCCAGCCCGGCATCCCGCGACGGTTCGGTGCTACTACGATGTAGCCATTTGCCGCCATCAGCGCAAAATTCCAGCGGAAGGAATAGAACTGCGTCAGCGCGCTTTGCGGACCGCCCTGGCAGTACAGCAGTGTTGGATACTTCTTTGCCGGGTCAAAGTTTGGTGGGTAGACTACCCATACGCCCATCTGCTTGCCGTCTGTCGTTGTGACCATCCGCAGCTTGGTTTCGCTCGGCAGAATGTTTTTGTACGCGCCGTCGTTCACGTGCGTCAATGCGCGCATCGCACCGCTTGCCGGGTCAACGGCCCACAGCTCCGCAGCCGTATTCATATCGGTGCGGCTCACGACCACGTCCCCACCCGCGCTTTGGCCTACTACGCCTGCTATGTCAAAATCGCCGCCGGTAATCTTGCGGATGACTGGCATCATTCGCACGCCGAGATTGCCCGGCACACGACCTTCAAACAACTGCTCGGTACCGCGCCATGCGGCATTGAAGAAGATGCGGTCAGAATTCTGGCCCCAGGCGAAGCCATTCACTGCGCCGTCCCAGCCGCCAGTCAGGTTCAGCTTCATCATGCCCATCGTGGTTACGTCCATCACCATGATGTCGTTCTTGTCGCTTTCGTAGCCTTCGCGGCGCATGGAGGTCCAGGCTATGCGGCGGCCGTCGGGCGAGAAGGTGGGGGCCGTATCGTAGCCTTCCATGCCCGCCGTCCAGTTGACGGTCGTGCGCCTGGCGAGGTTGTAATAATAGAGGTCAGTATTCGTGCTCAGCGCATATTCGGTGCCGAACTTCTTCTTGCACACATACACGAGGCCCTTGCTGTCGGGGCTCCACACAAAATCTTCGGCCCCGCCGAATGGCTTTTGCGGGGCGTCGTATGGCTCGCCCGGCATTAGGTCTGCTGCCGGGCCTTTCCGCCCCAGCAGCGCTATGAAGATGTGGTTGTACTTCCCATCCTCCCATTCATCCCAATGTCGGTCGTTGAGGTCGCGGTACACTTTCGCCGTTGTCTTCGGCAGGTCTTTATAGAGGTCGGTGCCGTCCACGGGCTTCACCAGCACCTCGCGCACAAAGGCTATCCAGCGACCGTCGGGCGAGATGCGGATGTCGCTCGCTCCTTCCAGGCCTTCATACTCCGGCTGCCAGGCGTCGCCTTTGTTAGAGCCGCGGTAGAGCTTGCCTTCCTTGGTGGCCCACCATACGTCCCCGTCGCGCTGCACCACGCTGTAGCCCTCGCCCCATTTGCTCTCGCCGGCCGCGCCATCGGTCAACGGCATGCGGTAATGCGTGGTTGTACTCTTCTCAGTTTTCCAGTCCGTATACTTCACGGAGTAATAGAGCGTCTTGCCCGACTCGCTCAGCCCGTCCGCATTCACGCGGCCGAGGCCCCAGAGCTTTTCCGGCGTGAGCCGCTCCTGCGCGGACGCGGCGGTGGTGATGGCAATAGCAGAAAGCAGTAATAATCGCTTCATAGCAATGGTGGTTTTAACGTTGCGAGGCCAATGTTAGGGAAAGTGCAGGAGTCTCGTTTCGGGGATTTTTGTCCTCCGGCTTCCTGTCCGCTCACAATCTTCCGTTGCGTCGCACACTGAGGGCGTTTCAGTCTATTGAGCCGTTCGCGAAAGAGGCGTTGCCTGCTGAAAGAAAGGGAGTGTTCCGAGCTAAGGCTCCAACACTTTACATCCACTGTTCTAGCGATGCTGTGCACAACAAAAATGAGTTTTTGCTTATTTGTGCCCAATCTTTCCGGATGATGTGCATATAATATTGGGGCTCTTACCAACGTATGCCTTTTGCTGACTGTCTAATGACACGGCGGTATGCCAATCGTTCATTAGTAAACACCCAAATCTCTTTCGCAACATGAAGCACAGACTACTAAAAACGGCGCTTTACACCTCTTTGTTTGCGGCTGCCACAACAGCGCAGGCGCAAATGCTCCAGACTTTCATTGGCAGCACCAGCGGTCGCAACGAGCTGGTCACTTCCGTAAAGGCCATGCCTGACGGCTCCTCAGTGCTCGGTGGCTATATCTACGACATCGTAAGTAACACGCCGGTGAACATAGATATGTTGCTGTTACGCGTAAAAGCAGATGGTACCATCCTTTGGCAAAAACAAATCGGTACGTCTAACGACGACCTGATGAACAATGTTCTCGTGACCGCCAATGGCGACATTGTGGCCGTGGGCACGGTAGGTCGCACAGGCCCGTATAGTGACAATACCGCTGCCATCCTGCGCTTTGACAGCACCGGCACGCTGCTGTGGCAGAAGTTTGTGCGTGTAAATCCTGCGGCCGGGCAGCCAGGCGAGGTGCTATGGAATGTGGCAGAGCTGACCAACGGCAACCTGATAGGCGTGGGTGGCTCTTACTTTACGCCAAGCGCTGACAAGTCCATGATATGTTCGTTCACGAGCTCGGGCACCTTGAATTATATAGAAACCCGCGACCGCAGCAGCAGCGACGATTTTACGGACGTCACCGCTATAGGCAACGACGTGATAATAACAGGCTGGTGGGATGGGGCAAGCTATAAGGATGCGCGCGTCATGCGCTACACGCCTGGCACCACCAGCGGTACAGTAGTGTGGGACAAGAGCTGGGATGCATCCGGCGTGGTAGACGCCTTCGGCAACACGATGACTTGCAACGGACTACATAAAGTGTATGTTCGAGGCGGCAGTGTAATGGCTTCTGCATCATCTGCTATATCCTTTGGTATGGTACCGAGTATGCAGGGGGCCTTTCAGTGCGACCTAGCTACCGGCAACAATGCGAAGCTGCGCAGCCTGATGAATGGCAAATACAAATACGCAAACAATACAGCCTTCTATCCGCTTGACTCCACAACCATCTATGTGGCGCAAAACCCGGCCAACACTTTTCAGGATGCAGTGCTCTGGACCGCGCCAAGTTTTACTAATGGCCTGATTTCCAAGATTCGTCCCTTCAACACAACGGGCCAGGTGTTGGCCGCCCGCGAATACAATCTGCCAAGCAGTCAATCCATCTTTAGCATGGATTATTATGGTGGCGCGCTGCTGATGGCCGGCTGCTCAAATAATGGCACCTCGGCGGTGAACAACGACATCTATTTTGTGGTAAGCATGTCCAGCCTCACAAACCCCAATAAGACCTGTGACCTCGTAGATGACAGCCTGTGGGTTGGGGCGCCAACGCCAGTTGCAAAGACGCCATCGGAAACCATTGCCTACCCTACCAGTACCGGCACTAAGACATTGACATTCACTAACCCCGGCTTAGTGTCCACCAAAGCCTGCGGCGAGGAGGTGATACTATCCCGTCCTACCAGTGTGCCTGGAACACTGCTTGCCCACAATGCCTTCACCCTCTACCCGAACCCTGCTACGAACGAGCTGACGCTGGAGTTAAAAGGCCAAAATACTGGAACTGCGCAACTGCAGATTATGAATGCGAGCGGCCAGTTGGTAAGTGCCACCACCGCAACTTTTGACGCTTTAGGAAGATCAAAGCTTAATATAGCACAGCTCGCGCCGGGTAACTATTTCTTCCGCCTCAGCAGCAATGAAGGACTTATTGGCACACGCATGATTGTCATTGCACGATAACACTTGTTCCATTTACGCTTAAAAATGCCCGGCAATGCTGCCGGGCATTTTTTGTGCAGGATCAACGGAGCCTGAACGCGTCATCCAGCCCTCGCTTGCGGGGCTCCTCAAAATCTATCTGCTGCTCCCAGCCCGCCTTGAGGCTTATAGTATTGCTATAGGGAACCACCAACTCCGGCTGGCGGCGCACGAACAAGTCGCCGGCATCCCAGCGCCCATTCTGATTTCGGTCTTCAATGACACGCATGCTATATGTACCTGGCGGAATGCGCAAGAGGTTCACCACCGTATCGCTCACCGATTGCTGGTAGATGGTATCGCGCTCATTGCTCACTTGCAGGATGTGGTCGCGGCCGTAGTAGCGCGTGGGCAGGTGGATGCGCAGCTTGCCATAATCCTCATCGCGCTTCGTGCGGAAAGTGTAGCGTCCCGGCAGGAGGTCATTGCCTGTGCTGTCTTTGGCAAAGCCTTTCTGCAGGCGCAGGGTATAAACGGCATCTTCGCGCCATAGGGTACTGATGTTGTAGCGCAGCCCGCCCGTATCTGCCGCTGCAATGCTGACAGGCGCTTCTACCGCCGCTCCGGCGCTATCGAAAGAAAGGAAGATTTTGCCCTCTGTGATGGGGCCGCTCAGACGGCGCCCAAAGGTGATGGAGAGCGGTTGTGTAAGGTCTTTCGTGCGTTTCTTAGGGACCCGAAGTATCTGCACCAACGATGTAGCGGCCAGGCGGAACAACAAGGCCCACGGGCGGCCCGCCCCTGCCAAAGTTCAATCGCTGCTCTATGTTATCACTCTTAATTGTGTCGCCAAGTGATTCCGGGAACGTTCGGAGCACAACGTCCGGTCGTGTAACGGCGCCGGGGGTAATGATGCTATCGGCAAAGGCAATCCATTCAGCGCCGCCATCGAAGGTGAGGTTGCTGTTCGCATCGCGCAGCGCATAGAGACGGAAAGGACGCGCGGGCAAGCCTTCAAAACGGAAGTTGCCGAGGCCGTCTGCACGCACCACATACAAAGGCTTTTGGCGTACAACGGCACTGTCGCCCGCAGCTGCGGCATACAGCATCACCTGCGCTGCAGTGTCACGCAGGCCGGTACGGGCATCAAAAACAGACCCGGCAAGGGAAAGGGAATCAAAGTAAGTGCCGGTGCTAAAAGTATAGCCGCTTCCGGGCCAGGGATTACCCTCGTGCAGGTCCCGGATGGCATTGCCAAAGGTGATGCGGTAGGTTGTGGCATCCTGCAAAAGGCTATCTGGAATAATGACAGTCACGCGCTTGCTGCTGGCGGTAAGCGTGAGCGGAATTGGTAGCAGTGGGGAGATATGCACCTGCGTGGCAGCATCGCCAAGAACGATATACTCATCAAAGCTCAGCTCCAGCTTTTTGACCCGCGTGCTAAGCTGCGAATCGGGCGGAGAAATGTTCCGAAGCTTCGGCGGCGTCTCATCTTTATCGCCGCCGGTAGGCGGAACAATATTGGCGCAGCTGCCAAGGAGCAGCATTAGAAGAAGCACAGCAATGCCGCGGTACAGGGCGCCAGTCATGGGCTGCAAAAATAGGCCGGCGTGGAGGAATACGCCGGTGTTTCAGACAATGGCGGGGCAAGCCCGTATTTTTGCCGCCTTATGTCCGCGCTGCACATCTACAATTCCCTTTCCAGACAGAAAGAAATCTTTGAGCCCATCACACCCGGTCACGTAGGCCTTTATGTGTGCGGCCCGACGGTGAGCGGCGAAAGCCATCTGGGCCACGCGCGGCCCTACATCACGTTTGATGTAGTGAACCGCTATCTGCAGCATCTTGGCTACCGGGTACGCTATGTGCGCAACATCACGGATGCAGGCCATTTTGAAGAAGAAGGCCGCGACGCAGTGGACAAGGTGGGCGAGAAAGCGAAGCTGGAGCAGCTGGAGCCGATGGAACTAGTGCATAAGTACACCAACCTGTTCCACTGGGGTATGCGCCTCTTCAATAATGAAGACCCGGCCATTGAGCCGACCGCTACCGGCCACATCATTGAGCAAATAAGCATGATTCAGAAAATCATTGCCGAAGGCTATGCCTATGAAGTGAATGGCAGCGTATATTTTGATGTGAAGAAGTATGCCGAAAACTATCCTTACGGCGAATTAAGCGGCCGGGTCATTGACGAGCTTCTAGAAACCACGCGCGACCTGGAAGGCCAGGATGAAAAGCGCAATAAAGTGGACTTTGCCCTTTGGAAAGCTGCGCCGCCGCAGCACATTCATGCGCTGGCAAAGCCCTTGGGGTGAAGGCTTTCCGGGCTGGCACATTGAGTGCTCTGCGATGGCTTCCAAATATCTCGGGACGACTTTCGACATTCATGGTGGCGGCATGGACCTGCAGTTTCCGCACCATGAAAGCGAGATTGCACAGAGCACTATCGCACACGGCCATGCGCCGGTGCGCTACTGGATGCACAATAATATGATCACCATCAACGGCAAGAAGATGGGCAAGAGCTATAACAACGTCATCAAGCTGACGGAGCTGTTCTCCGGCAACCATCCGATGCTGGAGCAACCTTATCATCCGATGGTGGTGCGCTTCTATATCCTGCAGACGCATTACCGGAGCACGCTGGATTTTTCCAATGAGGCGCTGCAGGCGAGCGAGAAGGCTTTGAGAAGGTTGTGGGAGGCTTATGAGTTAATTCAGGAGTCCGGAGTTCGGAGTTCGCAATGAAGCAATCGCCGCTGATACGGAGTTAGAGCGTAAAGTTCAGTCGTTGATTGGCGAGCTAGAAGATTTCATGAAGGACGATTTCAACACGGCGAAAGTGCTTGCGAATCTCTTTGAGCTTGTTCCGATCATCAATGGCATGAAGGGCGGACAGATTGCGGCAAATGCGCTTTCTGCAGCAACGGTTTCCTCTGTTAAAGGATGCTTTCAAAACTTTCATTGAAGACATCCTTGGCCTGCAAGGCTTGCAACCTACAATTGACAATACCAAGCTGGATAAAGCCATCGGCATTCTCGGCGACATCCGCCGCGATGCAAAGACACGTAAAGACTTCGCCACTTCCGATGCTATCCGCAATAAACTCGCTGAAGCAGGCATTTTACTGAAAGATGAAAAAGACGGCGGCTTCTCCTACACGCTTGCATAACCGCGCATGAAAAACATCAGGCGCATCTGGCGTTACATATCCGGCTATAACGGACCCATTGCTCTGTATTTCCTGTGCAGCATGTTGTCGGTTGTGTTCTCGCTGGTCAGCATCGGTATGCTGATACCGGTGCTCAATGTGCTGTTCAAGGATGAGCCGCTCAGACCCCTGAAAACAAACCCGACTCTGCTGGACCAGGCAGGGCACTATGTGAACGAATGGCTGCTGGCGGGCGGCGATAAGGTGCATACGCTCGCTATTATCTGCGCCGCCGTTGTGGTGTTCACCGTCCTTAAAAACGTCTTTCTATATCTCTCCTATTATATCCTCATACCCGTACGGCACTCGGTCATCCGCAAGCTTCGCAACCGGATTTTTGAGAAGATGCTCTCGCTACCCATCGGCTTCTTTACGGAAGAGCGCAAAGGCGACCTGATGAGCAGAATGAGCAATGACGTAAATGAAATCCAGATTTCCGTCGTCAGCCTGCTGGAAGTGTTCATCCGAGAACCACTCAACATCCTGCTAACGCTTGGGGTAATGATTTACATCTCGCCGCAGCTCTCGCTTTTTCTACTGCTGTTCCTGCCGATTTCCGGATTGATCGTCGGGCGTGTCGGCTCACTGCTTCGCCGTTCCGCGCGCGGCATCTCAGAGCAGATGGCGGACATTACCTCTGTGCTGGATGAAACGCTCGGCGGGATGCGTGTGGTTAAAGCATTCAACGCAGAGAAATCTCAATACCTGCGCTTCCTGAAGCTGAACAATGAAAACTTCCGGCTACGCAATGTCAGTGCGCGGCTGGGCGAGCTGGCTTCGCCGATGAGCGAGACGCTGGGTATCGCTGTTGTAGCGATTATCCTCTGGTTTGGCGGGCAGGCTGGTGATGCGGCACGAAACCATGCTTACGGCCGAGCTCTTCATCACCTACATCGTGATGTTCACGCAAATCATTAATCCGGTGAAAAACCTGACGTCTGCCCTCAATCAGGTAAATAAAGGCAGTGCATCGCTGGAACGGATGGAGGAGATACTGGAAGTTGAAAACACAATTCAGGATGCGCCGGACGCGCGGCCGGTTAAAGCCTTCAACCAAAGCATTGAGCTGCGCAATGTCCGTTTTGCATACGGCGACAAAGTTATTCTGGACGACATCAATCTCATTATTGAAAAAGGAAAAACCGTTGCCCTTGTAGGTTCTTCCGGCGCAGGTAAAAGCACACTTGCCGACCTTATTCCACGCTTCCATGATGTAACGGGCGGCGAGATTCTGCTGGACGGCGTCAACATTAAAAAGCTTAAGCTGGATGACTTGCGGCGCTTAATGGGTATCGTCAGTCAGGAGCCCATTCTGTTCAACGATACACTCTACAATAACATTACCCTAGGTACCGGCGGAGCTACCGAAGCACGTGTGCAGGAAGCAGCCCGCATTGCTCATGCTGACAAGTTTATTTCCGGCAAAGCCGAAGGCTACAACACGGCTGCAGGCGACCGCGGCACCCGGCTTTCAGGTGGCGAGCGTCAGCGTATCACCATCGCGCGGGCAGTACTAAAAAATCCGCCAATTCTCATTCTGGACGAAGCAACTTCATCGCTGGATACAGAAAGCGAACGCATTGTTCAGCAGGCTATCAACAATCTGATGCAGGACAGAACCTGTATTGTTATTGCGCACCGGCTTTCTACCGTGCAGCATGCAGACGAGATTATTGTTCTGGATAAAGGTCGCATTGTAGAGCGCGGGCGGCATGAGACGCTATTGGCGGCTGGTGGCATTTACAGCAACCTTGTCGCAATGCAGCAAGTGAAGTAAGTCACTCTCACATTGCAGCCAACAATCTTTGGCAACACTGTCATGCGCTCCCGTATTTTTGACGGCAGCAAAACACGACAAACCCGATGTCAAAAAAGATTCTTGTTACCGGCGGCGCCGGCTATATTGGTTCCCACACCATCGTCAATTTAATCAACAATGGCTTTGAGGTCATTTCTGCAGACAACCTGAGCCGCGGCAACATGCGCTACCTGGAAGGTGTAGAGAAAATCACTGGTAAAAAAGTCAAGAATTATAACGTTGACCTGAAGAAGATGGACTACACGGAAGCCATCTTTATTGACAACCCCGACCTCGCCGGCATTATCCACTTTGCCGCCTACAAGAGCGTGGGCGAATCCGTAGAAGAGCCGCTGGAATACTATGAAAACAACCTGCGCTCCCTGATTAATTTGCTGCAATGCGCGCAGCGGTTCGGCGTGTTCCACTTCGTATTTTCTTCCTCGTGCTCTGTATATGGTGATGTTGCAACGCTGCCCGTCAGCGAATCCACGCCGATGGGCATCGCACAATCGCCGTATGCGCGCACGAAGCAGATGGGTGAAGACATTTGCCGCGATGTGGCCAGCGTTTGGCCGGAAGGAAACATTTCACTGCTGCGTTACTTCAATCCCGTAGGCGCTCACCCTTCCGGGCACATGGGCGAGCTGCAGGAAAAGCCGGAGAATCTTGTCCCCGTCATCACACAAACGGCCATTGGCAAGCGCGAACAGATGACGGTGAATGGCAACGATTATGACACCCGCGACGGTTCCTGCATCCGAGACTATGTGCATGTAATGGACATTGCCTCCGCGCACACCATGGCCCTGCAATACATGCTGGAAGCCGATGATGAAGACAACTGCCTTACCCTGAACCTCGGCACCGGCAACGGCGTCACTGTGCTGGAACTGATTGCTGCCTTTGAAAAGGTGAGTGGCCAGAAGCTCAACTATCAGATAGGCCCACGCCGCCCGGGCGATGTCGTGGCCGTCTATGCCAATAACGACAAGGCAAAGCAAATCATTGGCTGGGAGCCGCAGTATGACCTGAACGCCATGATGGAATCCGCGTGGAACTGGGAGCAGGCCCTTTCCAATGAAACCCCGGCCCCTAAGGCGCAGGGTGCTTCATAAGCCAGATAACGCCGAAGGCTACCGCCGCCAGCAACATCAGGATAATAACCGCATAAAGCGTCCACCGGCTATCCGCCATTCCCCGGCGGGGCCGGCGGCCCTTCTTCAGGCTTTGCTGCAGCGCGGCATTGAGCTGCGTCTTTATGCCGCGCGCTTCATCCGCGCCAAGTGTTTGCAGGCCTTCCAGCGCGTCGCTTTCCATGCCTTCCTCGCTTAGCATCGCTTCTACCGCACGGCGGTCTGCCTCCGGCAGGCGGCCTTCCAGATAAGCCATGAGCTGCTCATCGCTGAGGCCCTCCGCGCCGGCGTCCGCATTCCATATGTCCTTGATATCGCTCATGGTTTTGGCGTGTTGCGGCTAAGGATTATTTTCAGATTGCGCTTCCCGTTCTGGATATAGCTCTTGACCTGCGCAAAGCTAAAGCCCGTCTCGCCCATGATCTGCTGGTAGCTTTTGCGCTGCAGGTAGAAGGCGCGGATGCAATCCTGCTGTTCCGCCGCCAACTCCTGCAATGCCGCGTGCATCGCCATCAGCGTCACCTCGTGCAGCAAGGCTTCTTCGCGACCGTCCGTCTCGGCAGGGATGTATTGGATGGTCTCCTCGCCCGCCAGGCGCACCCGGTCGCGGAGCTGCTGGAGGCAATGGTTGCGCATCAGAATGTAGAGCCAGCCCTTGAAGTTGCCAATCTCCCCCGCCGGCAGGTGCGTAAGGCTCTTTAGGAAGATGTGCTGTACGGCATCCTGCGCCGCGTCCTTGTCCTTCAGGTATTTCATGGCTACGCCGAGGAGGAGCATGGTGTAGCGCTGGAGCAGGTGGCCCAACCACGCATTGTTGCCCGTGCTGCGGTAGCGGTGCAGCAGCTCCTCGTCGGTCTGATTATGGTGGTTTTGGGCGGACAAGCTGCCATAAAGATGGCTGTTCAGCTGCTTTCCATAAAGGAAGATTTTTTTGTTTGTCAGCTTTCCGTTCGCTCCCCATCGTCCCTTGCGTCGCACATTTCAGGGTTCGTCAGTCTGTTAAGCTGGTCACGTAGCATACCTAAACAAATGCCAACAATACCAATGTCACTGTGTCCCGGCACACCACCGGACCCGGTTAAGCCTTTCGGCACCGTGCCTCAGGGCAAACCGGACCCTGTGGAGCCTTGTGGCACCGTGTCCGGGGGCTCAACCGGGTCCGGTTATGCCTTAGTACACTGCGTCCGGGGCTTAACCGAACCCGGTTGAGGCTTTGAACACCGTGTCCCACATCTACCGATGCCATTTGAAAAGCCAAACAGACTGACGAACCCTGAAATGTGCGACGCAAGGGACGATGGGGAGCGAACGGAAAGCCGGCAACATAATCGTCCTATCCATTTATAACAACCCCAACAGTAAGGGTCGTACCTTTGCAGCAGAGTTTTTTACATTTCCCCAATCATTTATGAGTTTGTTCTCCGACTTCGCCATGCGCGAAGAGCTTACCCGCGCCATTGCGCACATGGGCTACGAAACGCCCACGCCGATTCAGGCGAAAACGATCCCCCAGCTTCTCAACGAACCTTCGGATATCATAGGCCTGGCCCAGACGGGTACGGGCAAGACGGCGGCCTTTGGCCTGCCGCTGCTGAACCGCATTAACCTGGAAAGCCGTGAGGTGCAGGCCCTTGTGCTTTCGCCAACGCGCGAGCTGTGCATGCAGATTGAGGTGGAATTTGGGAAGTACGGTCAGTTTATGAAGGGCTTCCACGGGGTGGCCGTGTATGGCGGCGTGCCCATCGGCGGGCAGATCCGGGACCTGAAGCGTGGTGCGCAGGTGGTGGTGGCTACGCCGGGCCGACTGATTGATTTGCTGGAAAGGGGCGCCATTCATCTTGAGAATGTGCAGGTGGTAGTGCTGGACGAGGCCGATGAAATGCTCAACATGGGCTTCCGCGAGGACATTGACTTTATCCTGAACCACACGCCGAGCCCGCGAGCTGACCTGGCTGTTTTCTGCGACGATGAGCAATGATGTGCGCGGCATTGCCAAGCGCTTTATGAAGAGCTGGAAGGAGATTTCCGTCTCCCCGGCCAATACGACGAACGAGAATATTGACCACCAGTATTATATCACCAACCGCCATACGCGCTTTGAGACGCTTCAGCGCCTGCTGGACTTTACGCCCGGCATCTACGGCATCATCTTCACCCGCACCAAGCAGGATGCGCAGGAGACTGCCGAGAAGCTGATGCGCCAGGGCTACCACGTGAGCCCCCTCCACGGCGACATGGACCAGAAGATGCGCAGCAAGGTGATGGAACGCTTCAAAGCCCGCACCATCCAGGCCATCGTAGCTACCGACGTAGCCGCCCGCGGCGTGGACGTAGCCGACCTGACGCACGTCATCAACTTTGAATTGCCCGACGACCCGGAAGTTTACACGCACCGCAGCGGCCGTACAGCCCGCGCGGGTAAGAGCGGCATCTGCATGAGCATCATCACGCCGAAGGAAATCTCCAGCATCCGCACCATTGAGCGGATTGTGAAGCAGAAGTTCCATCGCTCCGATATTCCTGATGGAGCAGAAGTAGTGCGCAAGCGCCTTTTCCACCAGCTGGATGCTATTGAGAATGCTGATCCCGGGCCGGACTTTGCCAAAACGTACCAGAAGGAAATCCATGAGCGATTTGCGGAGATGGATAAGGATGAGCTCATCCGCCGCCTCATCTTCCTCAATCTGAAGGACACCATCTCTGAATACCAGGACTCCGAAGACCTGAATGCAGGCTACGAGCAGAAGGGCCCGAGCCGCGCGAGCAGTGGAAAGACCACCCGCCTGTTCATTAACCTCGGCACGAAGGACGGCATGAATCCCGGCACCCTTGTCCGCTTCCTCACGGAGAGCACGGATATGGACGGAAACATTGTGGAGCGCGTGACGGTGCGCGAGCTTGCCTCATTCTTTAACGTTCCGAACTCCGCCGCGCAGTACATTATGGAGGTTTTGCCGCAGAAAAAGTTCAAGGGCCGCAAGGTGCGCGTGGACGAAGCCGAGCAGAGCCAGGGACAAGGCGGGGGCGGTGGTGGGCGCAGCTTTGGCGCCGAAGGACGGGTAGGAAAGTCTTATGGCGGCGGTGCGGGCGCACGGCCTAAATACGCCGGCAAAGGAGGCCCAAACCGCGTTAACAGATAAATTATTAATGTGATTGCCGGTTTAACAGAAGCTTCCCGTACTTTTGCACCTCACCAAAACGCGGACTAAGCATGAAGAAAATTCTGACGATTGCCTTATTTATTGGTTTAGGTTTTGGCGCAAAAGCAGAAGAAGGTAACGGTATCATCGCTGCGGTAAAGAAGGGGATTGCTTCTTTTTACCACCCCAAGTTTGAAGGGCGTAAGACGGCTACCGGTGAGAAATTTGAGAATGCCGGCTACACCGCGGCCTCCAACACGCTAAAGCTGAATACCTACATCAAGGTGACTAACCTGCGCAACGGCAAGGTGGTGTATGTAAAAATCAACGACCGCATGGCTGCCAACAACAGCCGTATGCTGGACCTGACCGAAGCTGCCGCCACTCAACTGGATTACCGCGACGCCGGTACCGCGAATGTGAAGATGGAGATAGTACCCGATACCGAAGGCCGCGCACATGTGCTGGCTAAGCGGGAAGGGGTTAAGGCACGTAAGAATACTTTGTAGGAGATATTGGATGGTTTTGAAAACCCTGCGGCTGAGGCTGCAGGGTTTTGCTTTTAGAGACTTCCTTAGTTAGCGCAGACGTGACGCATCGACCGATACCGTCGCAATTTGCGTCTAGTCTTTGACCCTCCGCTAATCAATCTGTCATTTCTACGCAGACTATTGTTTTTTCTAAGCAGGTTCTTCCCGATGTTAGCCCATCGCGTCTTGAAACAGAATACAACCAATGACCAAGCGGCTTCGCTCGGAAAACAGCTCCGATTCACTTGGTAGTGCGCTAAAGGAACGTCCGGCAGATGACAGCTGGAACAGCGAGATTTGGCGTTGTTAGTGACGGTGAGCCAAAGTGACTTAGCGCGGGGATATATTCCACAATATTTCTTTTTTCAAATTCCGCCTTCTATATTAGCGCCATGCAGCCTGGAAAAATGATGCGCTGAAAATGAAGCGTTTCTGATATGGCGCGGGAAGCATGGTGATGGTGATGCATGCATACTTAAGGTTCGGTACAAAGTGCTTTTTCACCCCCAAAACCATATCACTATGTTTGACCCAAAGAAGGTCGTTCCCGCGGCCACGACGGCATCGTCAACCCTGAACAAAGACAAACCTTTACAACCACGCGCGTCCGGCACGGTGGTAAAGAAGGTGCGGCCAAAGCCCTTTGGCCTCAACATTCTAAACACCCCGATTAACGCCTATAAAGGCAATTTCACAATTGTGCGGGCAAACGTGCTGTTCCAGAAAAAGTTGACGCTGGAGCATGGCGAGGTGATAGACGTGACGGTGATGCGCGGCGGAACGGAATCTGAAAGCATTAAGCCGAAGGACAAGGCCAAAGACACATCTTCGGGAGACTGGAATTGCAGCACTGTTACTTATACCGGAGAGGTACACAGCAAAGACCCTGTAATACTGAATGAACAGTTTGTAAAGATGTATCCCGGCGCGATATACAATTATGAGGACATCGCCAATGGCAACTACACGCCGCAATTTCCAAAAGCGCGTAAGCCGATGACCATCTTCACAAGTGACTTGCACAGCAAGACTACCAAGTTGATTGTTGAAAAACCGAATAGCGCGGATGTAGCAAACGCCGTCTCCAAAATTATCAACAGCGCTATGAAGGCAGTGCGCAGCCGAACCTACGGCACTCAGATGACCGTTCGTTCCGCGGAGGAATTGTTTATCCAGACGGGCGGCAGCGGCCATTATCTTGGCGTAGGCGGAGAAACGAATATTGACTACAGTTCACAAAATCAGAGTAATAAGTATTACATGGAGATATTCCAGTCATATTATACCGTGAGTGTAAGTGATTCTATGATTGAACCAACGGATTTCTTTTTTACCAAAGAAGAGCAGCCGAATAAGCCGGACGCAATAAGCAATGCCAGTATAGACCCGAACTGGGTATATGTGGACAGCGTCACCTATGGCCGTATGCTCCAGATAATGTTTGAGAGCAACGAATCGCTTGAAAGCGCAGGTATAGACATTGAGGCTAAAGTGAATTTTGGAATAACAGGGGGCAGCGCTTTCTTTAGTATGGCTCAGGAGAAGACGTTAAGCACTACAAACGTTGAAGTAGTAGCTGTTGGTGGGAATCCGATAATGAGCGGCAAGCTGCTGAACGCTGAAAATCTGACCGACCTGAGGCATCGGATTGATGATTTCTTCTCTGGCACAAACGATGAGATGCCTATTGCCTTCTCGCTGCGTACGCTTGACCATGAAACCATCAGTACTAAGATGATGACAGAGTTTACCAGCCGCCAGTGCGCCCCGAAAGCGAATAAATATAAAGTTACATGGGATAAGGTGCATTGTAATGATCAGGGCAGTGGCGGGAAGGACGAAATAGGCGCCTTTGTTCGCATTACCGCGCATGATGGTAAAGGTCAAAGCATCCTGGATATTGACAAATTCAACACCGCGGTAAATATGATGGAGAAATCCGGCTTGTCGCTGTTGTGGACCTTCTCAAAAGGAGACAAGAAAGATCCGCTGCTCTTGGCTACAGGCAACGATTATCTGCCACCGAACAAAGCGATTGTTTTCCCGATAGTGCCTACGGAAAAGGACGCCAAAATCAAAATTGAGATTTTTGCCGAGGAGTATGACACGTTCGGTACGGCAGCTTTTAATAAAGAAACGTGGGAGAGTAGAATCACTGAAGATGCTGCCTGTTCAGCCTGTGATATTAAAAATAAATCACAAAAACTCTCGCCTGACGTTTAATTTTACTATTACTCCGGTGTATGAGTAATTGAAAAGAGTCTGTAGAAACATAATAAAGGAGCAAAGCAGTGGCTTTGCTCCTTTATATTTCAGCAGCAATTACAGCGCTCGGAGGGGAGGCAGGCGCTTAATCCCCGTAAATATTGTCAATAGCGGCGGCCAGAAAGTGGTCTTTATCAGTTACTTCATCGCCTGCCTCGTGGGTGCCCAGGCGGATGGTTACATCGCCATATGTATTGATGAATGTCGGGTGATGATTCAGCTTTTCGGCCGTCAGGGCCACCTTAGTCATAAAGGCGAAGGCTTCTATAAAGCTGTCAAATTTGAACGTACGCTGCAGTTGGTCGTCTTCTAATACCCACATGGATTGGCTGAATGGTTTTTTCAAAGGTGCGGCATTCAGCGGGATAAACACCAGTGCATTGTCATCAACGGTCTAAAGAAAGCTCGGAGCGCAGCATTGAGCTTATCCCAATAAAAAGCCGCAACGAATGGACGTTGCGGCCTTTTTACATTAATTGCTCTAAACCTACTTAACCACCTTGAAGCTGGCGGAGCCAAGTTCAGTAGTCAACTGCAGTACATAGCTGCCCGCTGGCAGTGTGGCAATTGCCAATTCCATCGCCTGACCATCAACGTAAGTCTGAGACATTACCGTTGCACCAACCATATCGCGCAGCACGAGTGTTTTGGCGCCCTTGATGGTGCTCCTGCCTTTCAGGGTGATTGATGTAGTCGCAGGATTCGGATAAACACTTACTTCTGCCAACGGGCCGGTTACGGGACCTACTGCGGTCGCGCTGAAGCGGCCCTTGAAGGTGTTCTCGCCGTAGTTTTCTTCAAAAATGATGTTGTTCACCGTCTTCTGTGTATTGGTGATGGATACGGTCAGCGGCACATTGTACAGGCCCCAAGCATCGCCAAACAGCTTATAAGTGCCCACGCCGACGCTTGGGAAGGAAAACTTACCGCTGGCATCAGAATAGGTATAAGCAACCGGCGCGCCTGTGGTGGCATTGGCCAGTATAAGGATGCGGCTTGCGAGCGGGTCGCCCACCTTAGCCTGCTTGTTAGCGCCCACCAACACAGAGCCGCCTATGAAGCCTGCGCCGCCAAGGTTAATGCCGGGAATGAGGTAGATATTGTAACCAGAGCCGGCGAAATTGGTAAAGTTTGAACCGTAATAACGACGCGCACCGCTCCATGTGAGGGAGGAATCATAGCTGGGCAAATAACCTGTATAGCTCGGATGGCCGGTCATAAGTGCCGCCTTTACCAGGAAAGTGTCGTTCGGTGCGCAGACCCTCATAAAATCATAGTAACCGCCGCTGGTCAGCACATTAGAATCCACTGCCGTTAATGTCGTATCGCCGGCGGTTGGGTAATTGCGCTGCACTTTTACCAGCCATACTTTAGCCGGGCCGGTATTTGCGACGCTGCCGAGCATCAGATTGCCATATAAGTGCTTTGCCTGACCGCAAACCACAGAATTGGCGGTTACGTTACTGCCCATTGTGTAGAATACGCCCGTGTTCCAGACACTGCCGCAGGCAGGAATAGTAATCAGAAACATCTTTGATGTCCAGGATGCAGGAATCGTCATGCTGTAAAAACCGCTACTGTTGGTCAATGCGCTGTCCAGGTATGGAGCAGAAGGCAAAGAATCGCGCAGGTAGACTTTCTGACCTGCCAGCACGGAGCAGGTGGTTGTGCTGCTCACTACGCCGCTGACGGTAGCGGCGTGTACCGCGCCGAGGCTGACGCAGCAGAGCAGGAAGGCGAGGAGATGTTTTTTCATGTTGTTGGTTTTGGGGTGAAGTTGATTTGGGTGAATTTCTAAAATGGCGCACTGGTTAAAAGCCACGCACGTACCAAATGACCAGCGCCTGCCGGCGAATGTTAGGAAAGAGTTTGAATAAAATATTTTTCAATGCATTGGATGCAGCCTCAAAAATGTAGTATGGCCAATGGTCTACATTAGCACGCAAGACAGTTCATTGCTGGCGCCTGGATTTCTGAAGAAAGCAACATATAAAAAATACATTGGCGATGCTAACACAAGGCACTTAGCGCACGTCTATTAGAAATAGAAAAGCCTGTTGGCAGATCAGCAAAACATTTTACGCTAAACGTTGGCGGATAAAGGCACATATACAAAGTCAGCACCTGCCGGAATGTCCGCGCAGGGTGAGGGGTTGCACCTGCTCATAGCTTCCTGCCTGCGGAACGACCGCATTGCCCAACGCCGTCTCTATGACGGTTATGCGCCCATGATTTTTGGCGCCATCCGGCGATATACGGAAGACGAAGCCGTTGCGCAGGACATTCACAGCGAAGCGTTCTGCAGAATCTTTGCGCGCCTGGGCCAGTACCGTTTTGAAGGTGCTTTTGAGGGCTGGATGCGCCGCATTGCGGTTCACGCAGTGGCTGATTACTTCCGCCGCCATCGCCCCGCCAATGCAAGCCTGGATGAGACAACGCACGACATTACCCAAAGCCACGATGCAAGCGCGCTTTCAGGCTTATCCTATAAAGAATTACTTGTCATGATTCATACACTGCCCACTACTCAGCGCATGGTTTTTAATCTGGCCGTATTTGACGACTGCCCTCACAAAGAAATTGCTGCCCTTCTGGGCATTACGGAAAATAACAGCCGCTGGCACCTGAATGATGCCCGCCGGAGACTTAAAGAAAAAATCGCCGCCACCAATCGTTAACCATGGAAGAGCTGCAAAAAAATATAGACGAGGTCTTCCGGCAGTCGCTAGGCGACTACCGCGAAGCGCCGCCGCCCGCCGCCTGGAACCAGGTAGTGCGCCGGCTCGACCAAGAAGACAAAGGCCGCCGCCGCTTGTTCCTGGGCTGGCCGTGGATCATGCTGAGCCTGCTCATAGTGATGGGCTGCGCGTGGATTGTAGTGGGCCTGAGCCTGCGCGGGCGGGCGGAAGACAAGAATTTACCGACCGCTGCGACAGGTATGGCGGTGCCGGCCCCATGGAACGAGCCAATAGCACACTCGATTCCACTTTCGGACTTGCCGAATGACGAGGACAGTAGGGATATCCTCACTAAGAATAACACGGAATCAAATCAGCAAGACGTCCCTTCAAAAAGCCATTCTAAAAAGCATCCTCTCTCCCGCGGCCGCCGCAACGACACAAAAAGTGCCGTACCGATAAAACCGACAACGATTTCGACTGATAAGACTTTCCTTTTCGGCCACGTCTCGGCTGCAAGCATACCGGCCTCCGTGCAGCAAACGCCCGCTGATACATCCTTGCGCAGTGTTTCACAGCCTCGAACAGATGCTCTGGCCGTCAGACATAAGGAAAGGATTAAAGTTTTACCCGCCGCACATAACATCCGATTATTTACGGCAAAACGTCCTGCGGCCAAAGCTCCGGAATTGCGCATAGGTAATAAGGCAGACTTCCCTACCCTTTCTGTCGCCAAAACACTACACGAAGCGACACAGCAGTCGGTGTCAATTAATGATTCAAAGCCTTCGTTGAAGAAAAACGACAATGCTGCATTAGGTCCCACCACTGCGCCGGCATCACAGCCCGCTTACGTATGGCAAAAGCCGGCCGCACGGCGTATTGGCAAGCTGGCAATTACTAAAAGGAAGGCCGCACTTTCGCACGAAAAGCTCCAATCCCCTGTCACTTTACAGCAAGCCCTGGCTCCTGTAACCGCAGCAGTGGCGCCTGCGTCTATTGAGCTGGCGGAGCAGCAACCAACGGAGCGTCTGATGGCAAAAGCACAAAATAAGCAACAATCAGAGCCGTCAATTACTCCTGCGGCAACGGCCATCGGTACCATCCGCGTAAGCTATCCGGACGGTCTGCCGGTCTTCACCGCTGCCGCAGAGCAGCCATTGCCGAAGGCTGCGTCGTCAACTTCTCCTAACCGCTCGCCGGCAAACGCGCTGGGCAATGTTGATACTACAGCGGCGGCTGGAAGTGCGCTTGAGCCACTTCAGCAGCCTCGCAATGCACATGGAAAGCGGCTGTTTTCTTTTGCCGTGCTTGGCGGCTTTGAGCAAAAAATGCAATCAGGCGGGCAAGCCACGCTTTCTGCCCGGTTGCTTTGGGAGCTTGGTAAAAATGTTTCCATCGGCATCCAGCCCACATTCCGCTATAGCCAACTCGCTTCCACAACCGTCGGAAAGGATGCCGCCTATCAGCGTTCGGCCTGGCGCATCGATTCTTTCCGCACAACAGATATTTCTCCGACTATTGCCGGTAAGACGGATGAGATTTACAACTACGTAATTCATCAGATTTACGATAGCATCGTCATTCGCAGCCGCAGCATCGGCGGGTCTTTCTGGGAAATTGAATTGCCCGTAATGGTCCGTTTCCGCCTGAATAACAGCTGGTCGGTGTGGGGAGGCCCTTCATTAGTATTTGGAGGTAAGCTGAACTATACGGGAGATGGCGCGCCGCAGGTCTATTTTACGGAGCGCAAAGACTTAGTGGCCCAATCAGTTCAGAAGCCTAAAGAGGAGTTCCTGAACTACTTTGGCACATCGTCTTTACCGGAATACAGCACGTACAAACCATCAGAGGAGCCGGATCAGGCATCACCGCTACGGTTCGGCTATATGGCTGGTGTGGGATACAACCGAAACAGCTGGCTGCTTGAGGCAAGTCTTCACGGACAACTTAGCGGATACCGCCGCCTGGCAGAGCCAGCGCGCGACGTTTATTCGCATCCGAACGTTAGGGTTAGTATCGGCTATCTGCTTTTCTCAACAAAAAAGGCAGCACCTGCGGCGCCCTAATGAGAGCAAACAACATTCTTTATTAATTTTTACCAGCATGAAACGACTACCACTTCTACTGCTCGCGCTTATTCTGACAGGCCTTAGCGCTGCCGCAGCTACGCTGAGCGGTACCGTGTACAGTATTAGCACAAGCTTACCTGTGCCTAATCAAAAGATTTACTATCAAAGCGCGGCAACATTGTATGTTGACAGCACGCTGACCAATAGCAGTGGCGGATACAGTTTTACCATTCCAGGCGGCATTCCCAGCTTTGACTCATTGAAGGTCTATACCTATGCCTGCGGTGCGATTGCACAAAAGTGGACTGCCTACTTCGGCAGCAATGTCAGCGTTAACCTGAGCATCTGCACACCGCCGCCATCCGGCTATACCCTGCATGGAACAGTGAGCCTTTCCGGCGCCAACAACGGCACGGCCAGGCTGTGGCTTATCCGCAAGCAGTACGATTCTACAATGATGGATACTACGCTCACGGCTATTGACTCGTTTAATACGGCAAGCACCGGTGGCAGTTATAGTGTCACATACACTTCGCTCCCTTACGGCACATTGTTGCTGAAGGCCGCACTTACAGCCGCTCACCCGCAGTATAATAACTATTTACCCACTTACTATACCAGCGCTCTAGTATGGAGTAGCGCTACCCCATTGACAGCCAGCAATTTTGTAAGTACTACCGCTACCAACATTACCATGACGGCCGGTGTCAATCCTGGCGGACAAGGCTTCATTAGCGGTTCTGTCATTGCAGGTGCAGGTAAGGGCGCCGTGGTTGGCGACCCGTTGGCCAACCGCATTCTTATCCTTACTACCAGTGCGGGCGTTCCGGTTGGATATACATTTTCCAATAGCGCCGGCAAGTTTTCTTTTTCCAACCTCGGTTACAATACTTATAAGATTTTCGGCGACGTTTGGGGCAAGCTTAATCCTGCCTTGACCTTTACCCTGACGCAAACGAAGCCAGGCATTAGCAATATTGTCTTTGAAGAAAACAGCAAGAAGTTTGAAGGCCGCTTAGGTCCTGCTGCCATCAGCAGCATAGCATTGGAAGGTGTAACTGCTTATCCTAACCCGTTTGGCAGCACAATCTCGCTATCTGGTCTCAACCATATTGAAGGTTTAAAGACAGTCGTACTCCGAGACATAACCGGAAAGGAACTACTGCACCAAACTTATTCCAATGGACAGCCTGTATTGATAAGTACCGGCAGCCTCGCTTCCGGTATTTACGTGCTGCAACTATTTACTGAAACCGGTACCGCCTGCTTCCGTGTTTTAAAATAGAGTATCCGCCCCTTAATCCCTTTTCCTTTAGAGCTGCCACGAAGGCGGCTCTTTTGCTGGTGTTACATTTGGGCCGCACGATGGAGCTTACTATTACGGATATCCGGGTGGAAAAACCTGACGTAAAGACTTTCAGCCTGGAGGCTGCAGACGGCACTGCACTCAGGTATCAGGCAGGGCAGTTTCTTACTCTTTCTGTACGTACCGGTGCCAAAGAGGTGAGGCGATCCTACTCGTTTTCTACTGCGCCCGCAACGGATAGTACGACGGCTATTAGCGTAAAACGTATTGAAAATGGCCTGATGTCCCGATGGTTGATTGACGCGGCTCGCATCGGTGACACACTTACTGCGACCGGGCCGGCAACCGGCCTCTTTACCCTTCCGGACGATCCGGCCCTTTACAGCTCTATCTGGCTGTTTGCTGCCGGCATTGGCATTACACCTATTTATTCACTGCTAAAAGCATTGCTGACGCAGCAGGAAACGCCTTAGATAGTATTAGTCTACAGCAATCGCAGCGCACAGCATACCGTTTTTCTTAAAGAATTACATGCACTGGAGCAGACACATCCGGGCCGGCTGCGCGTAGCGCATTTGTGGAGCAATGCTCAGGACCTGCGGCGGGCCAGAATTTCCAAAGAATCATTTCCGCTGCTTCGCAAAGAATGGCTGCCACACGATCCTGCCCACGCGCTTTGCTATATCTGCGGGCCTACATCTTACATGTGGCTCGTTCAGCTCTTGCTGCAAGATGCTGGAGTACCTGCCGCATCAGTACGCCGGGAGGCTTTCGTGGTAAAACAAGACATTCCAGAACGCACGCCTGCCGACCGCGGGCCACATACAGTTTCTGTTTGGATGGACGGAGTATGTAAGACTTTCATCAACGCATATCCTGACACAATTCTGGAAAGTGCGAAAGCGGCGGGTATCCTGCTACCGTACAGCTGCAATGCCGGCCAATGTGGTAGTTGCACGGCCATCTGTACCAACGGCAAAGTGTGGATGAGCTATGACGAGGTACTTACCGAACGTGACATTTCCACAGGCCGCGTGCTCACTTGTACGGGCTTTGCTGTGGATGGCGACATTACACTGCGCTATTCCTAAAAAAAGAACGCACAACCAAGAGGCTGTGCGTTCCTGAAGCAAATGAACTATCCGTTGTCTAGTGCACAATGTTCACCTTCTCCGTAATCATGGCCGTTCCGTAACTGATACGCAGCAGATAAAGTCCTGCGGGTACAGCAGTCACATCCATCTGTGCTGCTGTGCCTGAAACAGCAACCGGAGCTTTTATGGACCGTCCACTCATATCGGTCAGTTGAAATGCTGCGCCAACTGGAGCGGAAATATGGATAGCAGCGGTAGCAGGATTTGGCAGAATCGTGTAAGACTCGCCCGCAAGCGTGCCGATACCTAATGAAGCCTGAATAGCAACCGGTGCGCCAGTAGCGGCACATCCCGATGTAGTCGTTGTAGCCTTAAGCGTCACGGTGTAGCTGCCACCGGTTGTAAAGGTGCGGGTTGCATTGGTAGTTGTTTGGTTGGGTGAGCCATCGCTAAACGTCCATACGTAGGTATTAGCGGCAGTAGAAGGCGTAGTATTGGTAAAATTGTAGGTCAATCCGGTGTGCGTATGCGTAAAAGCGGGAGCCGGCAGTGTGTTCATTGTCACGGCAAAAGGTGCCGAAGTAAGTGTAGTGCTGCAACGGGTTACCTTGACTGTATAACTTCCGGCATTAGCAGCTGTAGTAGGAATATTTAGGGATGACGCTGTAGCGCCGCTCACTTGCGTTGCACCATTATACCATGCATAAGTGGATCCCGCCTGAGCTGTTGTGCTTAGCGATATGGGTGTAGCGCCAATACATGCGGATGAGCCATTACTGCTGGTAATGGAAGGGGTAGTTGGCCCTGTGCAGCCGGTTACCACAAAGCTGCCTGCCATCCCTGTTGTGCCGCTAGAATGGAAGGTGCAATAGTACTGATAGGTGCCGGATACATTGGGCACATAAGAGTAGGTGCTTCCCATCGGGCTTGGGGAACCGAATGAGCTTGCTCCTGTTGGGATAGAAAAGCCGGCGACGTTGTGGCTTCCGCCTACCAATGTGAAAATGATGGTATCACCAATGGCCATTGTGACACCTGATGCGGGGTTGAAGAAGTTGCCTCCGGAGCCCACCTGCACGTTGTAAACGGTAGCAGATGCCTGATCGCAGGCCAGCGCAATTAAGGTTGCAAAAATGATACTGCGTAATGTTCTTTTCATACGAATTGTTTTGTGCGGTTAACGTTTTATTGTGCGACTAAGATATAGTTGTAGCTACACGGTTTGTATCAGTACCACACGCTTTTGACCTTCTTATGGCAGTACACTAAAGTGCGCTAAGAGTACATCGCACGCATGCTTTATTTCTGCTTCAGATATAGTTAGCGGCGGCGCTATGCGGATGCATTGCGGTGCGAACAGAAACCAGTCACTGAAAACTCCAGCGTTTAAAGCCAACCTCAGGCAATTCATTACTGCCTCAGAACTTGCCAGTTCTACAGCTATCAAAAGGCCTTTACAGCGAACCGCTTTAACAGCAGGATGTTTAAGTAGCTCATGAAATAATTCCGCCTTAGCCGCGACGCCTTCCGTCATACGCTCATCCAACAGCGCCTGCATAGCTGCCAAACCAGCTGCACAGCTCAGGGGATGTCCGCCAAATGTGGTAATGTGCCCCAGCACCGGATTGCTCGTAAGCACAGCCATGCGTTCCCGCGAAGCGACAAAGGCGCCTAACGGAAGGCCGCCGCCCAGCGCTTTGCCTAGTAATGCTACATCAGGCACCACACCATAATGCTCAAAGCCCCATAGCCGTCCGGTACGCCCAAATCCGCACTGGATTTCATCCAGGATAAGTAGTGCGCCGGTCTCATCGCAGCGCCGGCGAACGCTTTCCAGCCATCCGGATGAAGGTTCCAGCACACCGGCTTCGGCCTGCACCGTTTCCAGCACCACGCAAGCCGTATGTTCATCAATTGCGGCAATCAGCGCGTCGGAATTATAGTCGTAGTGGCTTACCCCGGGCATCAGCGGGCGAAAGGCCTGCCGCCAGTATTCATCGCCGAGAAGAGCAAGCGCGCCGGTGGTAGCGCCGTGGTAGCTATTGTTCGCTGCAATAATATGCGGTCTGCCTTTCAGCCGGCGTGCCAGCTTAATGGCACCTTCGGTAGCCTCAGCGCCACTGTTGGTGAAGTACACACTGTCCAGACCTTCCGGAAGGTGACGTACCAGTAGATGGGCATATTCAACTTGCGGGCTTTGCAACAGCTCTCCATACACCATTATATGCAGGTAAGCATCCGCCTGCTCTTTAATAGCGGCCACTACGCGCGGGTGTCGGTGGCCGACATTGCACACAGATATGCCTCCGATAAGGTCTATATATTCTTTGCCATCGGCATCCCAAAGCTTTGCGCCCTTAGCCCGGACTATATGCAAGCCAACCGGGGCCGGCGAGGTAGGTGCAAGATGCTGCTGGAAAAGAGTGCGGATATTCATTGCGGCAAAAGAACAAAAAACCGCCCCGATGTTTCGGGGCGGTTTAGTGCAATAGAAAGAAGTGGCTTATTTTACGATAGAAAGCTTCACAGACTTCGTACCGGTAGCAGTAGTGATTTTTACGAAATAGATGCCCGGGTTTACGGCGCTCAGATCTGCAAAGGCCGTATGTATTCCCTTGGCTTCATCGCCGGTGTGGATTTTACTGATGACCTTGCCGGTAATATCAACGAGGTTGATAGAAACTGCACTGCCCTGATTTAGGTCGAACACAACCGTGGCGCCATTTACAGCTGGGTTCGGATAGATCCGGGCAGCTTGCAAGGTATTAGACACATTCCCGACAGCAGTTGCTCCTGAACCGGCGCTTGACTTTGAATCGTAATCCGCATTCACAGGATCAAAGTTGGTCCAGCCGGCAAACCAGTTGCTGTTTACATCTCCGGAAAAAGCACCAATGTGATTCACTTTTGAAAAGAATCCGTCAGCTGCTTTTGTAGTCGTAAAATTTGGTGCAAACTGGGGCACGTTGTAGTTCGCATACCCGTTCGTGGTATCGTAATTTAGTGGTTTGGTAGGGTCAAAAAACTTGGCGCTGCCGTTACCAACAGTATTGTAGGCGATTGGTGATGTGGATTGGGGATGCAGGTCCGGGTTGGTCAAGGTGAAAGGATTAGTCAGCTTAATGCCGGCCTGCGTCGTGGCATATGTCTTATTGCCGTTGGCAGCAGCAAGCAGGTAAGAGTACGGACCGGCAAATGGTGAGAACGGGTTGTTGGTGAGTGTATCAGCATTCGTATTGGTTGGCGTCAGAGAACGGGCGCCATCCTTTACATAGACGATGTCTTTAGCACCACCAGGAGCATTGGTGGAGGTAGTGGGCGAGCCACCAATCATATTGTACTTAAACTGCAGGATACCGCTGGCAATATTGGCTGTGGTGCTGCCCATACTTGCCGCTGACTCGTCCATAAGCAATCCGGCAGGAAAGCCAAAAATGACGCTGTTCAAAATGCTCAGGGCACTACCGCGACGGATGTGAACGGCAGCGGTAAAGTTGGGGTCAAAATTGGGCGTAGCAGGATTAACGATGGGGCCTACGATCGTTACATTAGAGAATACCGGCTTGGTAATCATTGACGTATCGCCGGCAAGGCCCGTTGCTGTGACACCACCTGGCTGATAGCTGTCGCTTTCAAAAGCCTTGGAACCGCTTTGGTCGGCAATGTTGTCGCGGATGCCTACCACAAACTGGTTCTTTCCGTTGTAGCCATTGTCTGTATCAAAGTCATCGTCCCAGGTGCGGTGGGAGATGAGGTACTTGCCATTCACAGAACCGCCGAACCATTCGTAGGAATCGTCGAAGGAGTAAGAGACTTGAACATGATCAACCTGCGTCGCATCGCCGACACCGCAGAAAGTCAGACCGTTCACTTCGTTGTTCGGCGAGAAAGCGATGCCGGGAAACTCAATGCGGACGTAACTAAGTATGCCGCTGTTATCGTGTGGGTCGGTTCCGCCGTACTTGGATCGCGGGCCGCCTTCCACCGTGGGCTCTGCGCTCCAATTGGTAGGCGCTTTGCCGCAAAGGATAACGCCGCCCCAATCTCCATAATTGCGGGAACCGGCCTTTTGATTGGAAGTGAATACAATTGGCTCGCTTGCCGTTCCCTGCGCCATGATTTTAGCGCCACGCTCAATGATAAGTGCACCTTTCGTTGCCTTATCGCCGCGGATGATGGTGCCGGCATTGATCGTGAGTGTTGCGCCGGATTCTACGTACACGTAGCCGGATAGTAGATATTGCTTGTCGTTTGTCCAGGTCGTATTGCTGGTGATGCTGCCGCTGACGGTAACCGTCTGGAAGGCCATTGCCGATGCTGCGCCCGTGAGCACTAAGGCCAGCATGAGTAGCACGTTTTTCATGGTAATGTTGAGGGTATTTATTTGACAGCGAAAGTATCCGCCGCCTGTTACCACCCTATTACCGCAGTGTTACCTTAAGATGAACAGCTTTACGGGATTAAACCCTACTATTATTTCAGTCGTCCTTTCGGGACTCAACTATAGACGGTGCAGCGGTTGTGTCACTCATCCCGATAATCTTTCCCCGTCAGGTTTAGAAATACGTCCTCCAGGTTGGCTGCTTTTACAGGCTTGGGACGCTGGAAGCCGGTGGCCAGGAGCTTGTCAATAAGCCCGTCCGGGGTATCAATGGATATAATCTCCCCGCTGTCCACAATGGCCACCCGGTCGCACAGCTCCTCCGCTTCGTCCATATAATGCGTCGTCAGCACCACGGTTGTATTACGCTCACGCACCTGCCTTATGAGGTCCCACAAATTGCGGCGCGCCTGTGGGTCAAGGCCGGTTGTAGGCTCATCCAGGAAGATGATTTTGGGATCATTGATCAATGTAGTGGCAATAGAGAAGCGCTGCTTTTGGCCGCCAGACAGTGCTTTATACTTGGCTCCTGCCTTGTCGCGCAGGTTTACCGTATCCAGCAGCGCCATCGCATCCACATCCCGATTGTACAATCCCGCAAAAAGCGCAATCAGCTGCCGCAGGTTTAAGTTGGGATAATAACCAGCGCTCTGCAGCTGCACACCGATGCGCAGCTTAATCTGATGCGGCGCGTCATCAAGGTTCAGACCGTCAACCATCACGGTGCCGCTTGTTTTTGCGCGAAGGGTTTCAATAATCTCCAGCGTTGTAGTCTTGCCAGCGCCGTTGGGGCCGAGTAATCCAAAAATCTCCCCGCGCCGCACGTCAAATGAAATTCCTTTTACGGCCGTAAAGTCGCCGTAACGCTTCACCAGGTTGGACACTGTGATGATGGGCTCGCTCATAGCTGCAAGGTAAGCGGCGTGCACAAATAAGATGGTAAGATGGCCAGCGACAGGGATGTACAATCCATGAAACTCAATCCGCAGGCACAGCGTATCGCGGCTCCTGGCTATGAGCCACGTTAAAAATCCGAAAGTGCTTTATCAGCCGTCTTTTTAACAGCGTTCTAATACAGACGCGGAAATAAATTTGACACTGTAGATCGCCACACAAAAACGGCAATTTTTTCCGAAATGAAATCCAGATTCCTTCCTGTAGTGCTCACGGCTGCACTTACCTCTCTGGGCACCTTCTTTCTGGCAGCCCGGTATGGAGGAGCAGATTCCAATCCCTTATTCACTTCAGCCAATACGGCCCAGCTTCCCAGTCAATTACATTGGCCTGGGCGACCGACCCATTGTCACTTCCACAGCGCCTGTAGATTTTCAGGCGGCCGCCGAGGCTTCGGTAAAAGCTGTTGTTCACATTAAAACAACTACCAAAAGCCGCACGGTCGTAGCGCAGTGACCCATTTGGATGATATGTTCGGCGGTTTGTTCGGCCCGCGCCAATACACGCTGCCACCGCAGATGGGCTCCGGCTCAGGCGTAGTTATATCGCCCGACGGCTACATCGTTACTAACAACCACGTGGTGGCTGGCGCTGACCAGACTGACCGTAACTTTCAACGACCGCTATACCACCAATGCCAAGGTGATCAGCACGGATGCTTCCACTGACCTCGCAGTGATTAAAGTGGAAGAAAAGAATCTGCCTTACATGGAGTTTGGCAATTCAGACGATGTGCGCCTCGGCCAGTGGGTGCTTGCAGTAGGCTACCCGCTGTCGCTGGATGCCACCGTTACCGCGGGCATTGTAAGCGCGAAAGGCCGCTCTATCGGCATCAACCGCACTCAAAGTCGCTCTGCCATTGAGTCTTTCATCCAAACGGATGCGGCAGTAAATCCCGGAAATAGCGGCGGGGCATTGGTCAATACACAAGGCCAGCTTATTGGCATCAACTCTGCCATTGCCTCCCCTACCGGTTCGTATGCTGGCTATTCTTATGCCATCCCGGCCAACCTTGTAAAAAAGGTGGTAGGCGACCTGAAGCCATATGGCACCGTACAACGCGGCTACCTCGGCATTACGCCGCTGGACGCGAAAAACGCCACACCGGAACAAGCGTCCACATTTGGACTTGACCGCACTGAAGGCGTGTATGTGTATGAGGTAAGCGCCAATGGCGGCGCCAACGCGGCGGGACTTCACAAGGGAGACATCATCACCCAGGTGGCCGGCGCAGCAGTGCGCAGCGTACCGGAATTGCTGGAGCAGGTAGCCCGCTACAAGCCCGGCGATCATGTCGCTGTCACTTACCTACGCGGTGGCAAGGAAGCGTCAACGACGGTTGAGCTGAAAAACATCGCCGGCAATACAAGCGTCATTAAAGAAGGTACGGGTGGCAAGCTCATGGGAGCTGCCATCCGGCCGCTGAGCGCGGATGAAAAGCGTGGTTATGGCGTGGCGGGCGGCATTTTAGTAACCGATCCTGGTACGGGCGCACTCGCCCGCAAGACAAGCATGAGAAAGGGCTTCATTATTACAAGCGTTAATGATGAAGCGGTGAGTACCGTTGAGGAACTACAGCTCCGTATGGCAGCAGCATCCGGCGGTATTAAGCTTGCAGGTTTTTATCCCGGCTACCGTGGCATGTACTACTACTCTATACCCGATGCGGGTACAGATGGGGAACAATAATGTTACTCAGCTACATGCGCCAATCCGGCTTTCTGAAAAGTCCCATTCACATCCCGCTTTCAAAGCTGCTGCTTAATTCTATTATTTTTGTGCGCTTCTGCACCTACATAAATCTCTGCCTGTTCCTTCAATGAATCCGGTTTACATAACCCGCCTGTCCAAGTTCTTCCCAAACAGCCCGGTAAGCAATGACGAAATGGAGGCGGTGCTAGGTATGGTAGCCGGCAAGCCTTCACGCGCACGCAGCATTACGTTGCGCAATAATGGCATCAAGAACCGCTACTATGCCCTCAAGGACGGCAAAATGACCCACACCAATGCACAAATGGCTGTGGAAGCTGTCAGGTCGCTCTTTGACGCGGACCACCCAATAGACAAGCTAGAGCTGCTGGCAGCCGGCACTACCTCGCCGGAGCAACTGCTGCCTTCCCACGCGGCGATGATTCATGGTCAGTTGGGCGTGCATTCCTTAGAGATTATGTCCGCTTCCGGTGCCTGCGCCTCATCCATGCAGGCACTCAAGTACGCTTATATGGCCGTGGCGTGCGGCACCGCTAAAATGGCGGCTGCAGTGGGGTCGGAGCGTTTTTCGGCATGGACACAGGCTGCACGTTTTGAGCAGGAAGCAGATTCCTGGCAGGAAATGGAGAAAAATCCATTCATTGCTTTTGAAAAGGATTTTCTTCGCTGGATGCTGAGTGATGGGGCCGGCGCCGCCCTGCTGGAAAACAAGCCGAATACAGATGCGCTTTCCTTTAAAATGGAATGGCTGGAGATCATTTCTTATGCCAATGAGCTTGATACCTGTATGTACGCGGGAGCGGTGAAGAACGAAGATGCAAGCTTGACGGGCTGGAATGATATGCAGCATGGCGACTGGGGCACGCAGAGTGTCTTCGCCTACAAGCAGGATACACGTTTGCTGGGCGACAATATAGTTCCCCGCGGCGGCATGTTTATTCACGATCTGATGAAAAAACATGGAATCAGCGGCGCAGATATTGACTACTACCTGCCGCATATGTCCAGCGAGTTTTTCAAGAAACAGATTTACGATTACCATGAGCGCATTGGTATGGACCTGCCCTACGAAAAATGGTTTTACAATCTGCCGCAGGTCGGCAACGTAGGCAGTGCATCCCCCTATCTGATGCTGGAAGAGCTTTACAACAGCGGCCGGCTTAAAAAAGGGGAACGCTTATTAGTGATGGTGCCCGAAAGTGCGCGCTTCACCTATGCCTATATGTATCTCACGGTAGTTTAATTTGCAGCCTCTTTTATGGATAAGCCTCGCGTTCTCGTACTTTATTACACTCAGACCGGCCAGCTACGACGCATTATTGATTCAGTACTTAGCGGTATCCGCGAGGAGCTTCAAGTATTTTACGCCCATATAGAGCCCGTAGAGCGCTGGCCATTCCCATGGCTGGACGACCGTTTTTTTGATGCAATGCCGGAAAGCGTGCTGCAACTGCCTGCTGCGGTGGAAGAAGTACCCGATGGCATCATACAGCGGGATTATGATTTGATTATCATGGCCTGGCAGCCCTGGTTCCTCCATCCTTCACAGCCCATTACGGCTTTTCTGCAAAGCAAAAGCATGGCGGTGATGCGCGGCAAGCCAGTAGTAACGCTTTGCGGCTGCCGCAATATGTGGCTTAATGCAGGAGAGGTTATTAAATCAGCCATCCGCAAGGCAGGCGGACGTCATGCCGGCAATATAGTACTTGCCGACCGCCACCCAAATCTTACCTCCCTCCTCAGCATTATCCGTTGGCAGTTCAAGGGCCAGAAAGAAGCCTCGCGCTGGCTGCCACCTGCAGGGGTTATGGATAAGGATATAGAGCATGCCGCTGTATTTGGCAAGCCCATTCTGGAAGCGGCACAGGCGTTTGCCGCAGCACGCTATAATTCTTCCGCCGTCAAAGAACGTGGCGCATCGCCTTATGCTGGTATTCATTCCTATAATCTATACAGTACCGAACTGGCGGAGCAAAATGCTGTAACAGAAGCAGAATTTGACCAGCCGCTGCCAGAGGGTGTAACTAATCTTCAGCAGAAATTGCTGGCCCTGGATGCCATTCGCCTGAAATCAGGCCTTATCTTACTGGAACAGCGCGGCGTAAAAAACTTCCGCTATTGGGCTAAGCACATTCGGGAGAAAGGCGCGCCAGGCGCTAGTCAACGCCAGGGCCGCGTTATTCAGTTTAAGCGGCTATTAATGCTGGGCATCTTCGTTTTATCGCCCATTACCGGATTAATAGCAGCGATAAAGCGCGTATTAAATTGGAAGAAACTTAAACGCGACGTCGCTTATTTCAAAGGCGTTGCCTACGCTCCTGGACGGATTTAAAAAGTTGACTTTTAAAAAATTAAAGCGGGAACTATGGCAATCATAGTTCCCGCTTTAATAATAGCATCACTGCATTAAGCAGTTTGTGCGTCAATAGTATCAGCCGCTGCACCTGCAACCTGGCTGTACTTGTCGCGAAGCTGGCCGACAGCCTTACCGGCGAATTCGCCGATTTGCTTGCGAACCTCAGCGCCATGCTTTGTTTTGTAGAGATAGGCGGCAGCGCCTACGAGGGCCAACGCCCAAAGTTTTTTACCCATGATAGTTTCTTTTAAAAGGTGAATGATGAATGTTACTGCAATTAGCAAGATCATGCCAGTCGTACCGGCTGAAAGTGGCATAATGTTTTTCATTGTGGTGCGTAAGCCGGTAGTCCGGCGCAACATTCATTCTAAAAACACTGAATCATGAGCTACGGAAAGCTGTTGGTATTTGCCGCTTTTGCAGGCGCTGCCTACTTCCTTTTTGCCACTGAAAAAGGCGAGGAACTGCGCGAAGACATTGGAGATGCTGCCGGAGATTGGGGCGATAAGCTGAGCGAGCTGGCCGAGAAGGCTAGCTGCTCTGTGAACGACCTCAAAAAGCTGGTGAGCCGTCAGGTATCAGGATTAAGCGACGAAGCGCGCGACCGTATCTCCGCAATTATTGACGAAGGTATGAGCAGCGGAAAAAAGATGAAAAAGGCAGCCGCGTCTGCTCTATAGAAATCAATTTCAATTCTTTGAAAATCAGAAACCCCGGCGCATGCAGGGGTTTCTTTCTTTTGCACCATGTCTTATCTGACCAAGGCGACGTTAGCGAGTTTCATACTAATGATTTGCACCGCATTCATGATGCCATTGCAGGCAACTGCATGGGGGCGCGATGGCCATGCGATGATTGCTGAAGTGGCCGTGCAACGCTTAAGCGGGAATGCACAAGCACAGGTAACAAATTTGTTGGATGGAATGCCCCCGGACGAAGCTGCATCGTGGATGGATGCTATGCGTCGGAACGGTCGTTACCGCTATATGCAGCACTGGCATTACATCAACATTTCTAAAGACAGCAGCTACCAGCCTGGCGGAAAAGACGATATTATCTATGCCTTAGAGCAATCGTTTCTAGTTTTGAAAAACAAGCTCGGCTCTGACTCGCAACGACGCGAAGCGCTGCTGATATTAATGCACCTTATGGGCGACCTCCACCAGCCTTTGCACACGGGCTATGCAACGGATAAAGGGGCCAATAAATTGCAAGTAAACATCAGTGGCCGGAAAGGCACTAACCTGCATCACCTTTGGGACAGCGACATTATTCAGCGAAAGGACATCACACTTCAAACCGTTATTAGCTACGGAAAAACGCTAACTCCGTCGGCCCTGGCAGCCATTCAGCGCGGCGATGTTATTAGCTGGATGTCGGAGAGCAGAGGGCACCTGCCACATGTGTACCAGTTTACAGGGCATACGGTGGATGAGGTTTACATGCGCAATGCTGAAGCTTTAGTTACGCGACAATTATTTGTGGCCGGCGTGCGACTAGCAGCAGTGCTCAACACGATTTTTAATAGCCGTTCCGCACGGAACGGCAAGCAGAAATAATCAATGCAACAGCACGAAATCATTATTATCGGTGCGGGCCCTACCGGTCTAATGGCTGCGTATGAGCTCGCTAAACGCGGGCAGAAATCAATCATACTGGAAGCGCGCGACCGCATTGGCGGCAGAGTGCACACCTTGACAGACGGTACTGAACTTGGTGCAGAATTTATTCATGGCAAACTCCCAATCACGCTGGGATTACTTGAGGAAGCCAACCTCACCCACACATCAGCTGCCGGCGAGTGGGTGCAATTGCGCGGCGGAGCAGCAAGTGAGCCGTTTGAAACGGAACATTGGCCAAGACTGATGCGCGAGCTCAAGTTGCTGGAAACGGACATGAGCTTGCAGGACTTCCTGACCCGCCACTTTCCGGAGTCTCAATACGCTGCGTTAAAAGATCAGGCGATTGCTTACGCCGAAGGTTACGATACCGCAGATGCGTCACGTGTCAGCGCAAAAGCGCTTTATGAGGAATGGAGCGCCGAACAGGAAGCGCAATCGCGCGTTGATGGCGGCTACATTAAGCTGATGGATTTCCTGGCCCGCCGCGTAAAAGAAGTCGGGAGCGAAGTGCTGCTCCGCCATCCGGTGAGTGCCATAAGCGTTGCGCATGATGGTGTGATGATAACCGCCGCTGATAAGCGAATGCATGCAAAGCAGGCCATCGTTGCGCTGCCACTCGGCGTATTGCAGGCAGATGGCGCAATTCACATGACATCGCCTTCATGGCCAGCTTACAAAGATGCCTTGGACGCCCTAGGCTTTGGCGACATCGTCAAGTTAGTTTTGCGCTTCCATGAGCCTTTTTGGGAGTCGCAATATCCGGGGCTTGGCTTCCTGTTGACATCTGCGCCAGTGCCGACTTGGTGGACGCAGCAGCCAAATCCAAGTGCTGTTTTAACCGGCTGGCTGCCGGGTCGTAGCGCACGCACCCGCACAGCAATGTCGCAATCGCAGTTACTGGAGCTGGCACTAGCCTCGCTGGGGCAAATTTTAAATACGACGCCTCAAGCATTAGAAAGCCTTTTAGCCGAGGCGCATATTGCCAATTGGAGCAAAGATGTGTATACGCGGGGTTCTTATGCCTATGCGACGGTTGGCTCAGAAAAGGCGCGAAGCGTATTAAACGGATCAATGGACAGGTTCTTACACTTTGCTGGAGAGTACATGTATACCGGTCCAGCGATGGGTACCGTTGAAGCTGCATTTTGGAGCGGGCAAAATGCGGCTGCGCTGCTCAGTAAGAAGCCGCATAATACATAGCATCTCATTCACATACTATTGTCACAAGAAAATTTCCATCATTTCGGTGGAATTTTTTTTATGCGTTTAATCTATCCGTTATGGATGTTTATGCGCATTACAATAGATACACTTTCACCGTTATAAACATCAGTGATATTTCTGAATAGTTATTTATTATTTTTTTATCGCGAAGAATTATAGGTACTCTTTCATGAAATAAATGTTGCATCGCTTTGATTTACCATTTCTATTTTCAACTTTTACGCCGGATACGACGTAAAAAATCAGTCGTGCAAAGAGGCGAATAGACACAGAACAAACATTTTCAATGATTTATATTGATTTCAGCGCATTGCATAACATTTGATATCGTTGCCCGGAAGATGAACAACTTTTTAAGATGATAAAATGGATCAACGAAGAACAAAGGGCACAGCGGTAGAACGGGTGTGCCAAGCTCCTGAGAAAAAATAAACCCTCTAAACCATCCCTCACCGTGATACGCACAGCGCTGGAATTTCTGAAAGGAGAGCTGGAGGCCTATTTCATAGAGCGTGATCCTGTGAATTATAAAACGGGAGAGGTTGCGGCGGTCCAGTCACTCGTTAAGCCGGACGGCGCTACAGCATTCAGCGACGATCAGCACATTACGCTAATGCTTATAGGAGTTGAAGAGCAACGGAGAGAAGGCAAACGGCCTCAGTTCATACCTACGGACGACAAGAAATTTCTGCGCTTGCCCCCACCTGTAGAAATTGATATTCACCTGCTTATAGCCGCGCACTACAGCGTGTACGAGACGGCGCTGCGCGATTTGTCAAACGCAATCGGCTTTTTTCAGGCAAATCCTGTATTTGACGCGACTAAGTATTCCACGCTTAATGCATCCGTCGCCGACCCTGATAACCAGCCCTGGCAACTCATTGAGCGCATGAGCCTCAAACTGCAGACGCTTTCTTACGAGCAGCAAAATAATCTGTGGGGCATGACGGGTGCAAAGTATCTGCCCAATGCCGTTTACAAGGCAAACATGCTTACCATATTTGATACGCGCAGTAAGGAAAAGGTAGCTGCGGTAACTGAACTAAACCTTCAAGAGTCCTGATCTCATGGCCGGCATTACCATCACCTATAAAGAACTGCTGAGCATAGCCATAGAGCTGCCCTTCTACGCCAATGGACGTAGCAGGAAAGGCGCAATTGCCCCGCAGCCGGATATCTCCATTACGCCGGATGCGGAAACCGTCGCGCTCTTCAAGCGCATGGACCTCATAATGCGCGAGGCGCCGGGCGGGGCAATAATACTGGCGCGAACTTCGGGCGAGACAGCCGGCGGGGAGCCGCTTATGCGCTTTCCAGTGATGAAGGGAAATAAGATTACGCTGCTGCTGCGCCTTAATAATCCGGAAGTATTGGCTGTGAATGATTTGCCAACAAGCGCCGATACAAGTAAGCTGATTTATCTTACTAATACGGTATTAGACGGCGCGGCTGCACGTAACAATTTACATCTTCAGCGAGTCCGCCATTGGCATTTTCGGCGGAAGCGACACTTTCCCATTCGCCAGGGACGTGTATCGTTTTATTAATGGCTCCATAGCGGACCCGGCTACAACCTTTGTGCGTCACCTGCTGACCGGCCAGGAAATCATGCCTTCATCAACCACAAATGAAGGCGGCCTTTCCAATCTCGTTTTTGATCTTTCCGTAATGCCCGGCGGCATGTGCGAATTGTGGATTGACGGAGCTATGGAAGAAACTTTTTATCACCTCGCCGACAAGACTTCACAGCCGGTTTTCGGTGTGATTGAGATCTCGTTGGACCCATCACTGGACGAGAATTATCGCGTCATTGAACCAGATAGGTCACTGACAGCGGAACGACCAAAGTTTGTCCTACGATTTGTAAGCCGGGAAACGCTGTGGCGATACACGTTTGCCTTGCAGCCAAATGGGGCCCTTGCATCAGAGCTATCTGGTTTAGGCCCTGCACAAAAAGCCGTTTTTCTGGACCACCTGAATATTGTCTCCAATGACAGCAATGTGTCGTTCACAGCCCAACCGTCCGGCGCCGACGACCGGCTCATGTTTGTGTCGGATGCTGCGGCCGCCCTGCGCGAGGGATATTTTACGGCTGGCGGGGCAGCGCTCAGCCTTTCGCTGCATAAGAACATCGGCGATGTGGCCAGTGAGACTGTAGTTAAGCGTGGCCTGCCTTACCCTTCTCCACGCCTTGTAGCACCTGAAGGCTCTGACGTCTACTCTGATATTTTCATAACCATCTAACCACCCTTCCAACCAATGTCCGTTGTAAAACTCACCACACCAGGCGTGTATGTGCAGGAAATATCCGCGCTGCCGCCATCCGTTGCCGAAGTAGAAACGGCAATACCGGTATTCATCGGCTATACAGAAAAGGCCGATCGCTATACCGCCGGCGACCTGAAACTCATCCCCACAAAAATCAACAGCCTCAGCGAGTACGAGCACTTTTTCGGCCGCTCGGCGACGGAGAAGGATGACAGTATCACCATCTCCGTCCAGGAACCAACGGCCGTAAACCCTGCATATCAGGTTACAGTATCCATTGACCGGACAAAGGCTTCCAAGTACAACATGTACTATTCGCTGCGCCATTTTTATGATAATGGAGGCGGCACATGCTACATTATATCTGTAGACAAATTTGCCGGCGACGGTTCGGTAGATGAGGGCGCCTTTGTAGCCGGCATAGATGCCGCATCAGACGTAGATGAGATTACGCTGCTGGTAGCTCCAGAGGCGGCAAAAAGCTCAGAAGCCGATTATAAGACAGTAGTCAACG
This sequence comes from uncultured Bacteroidota bacterium, assembly GCA_963782125.1. Lineage (GTDB taxonomy): Bacteria > Bacteroidota > Bacteroidia > Chitinophagales > Chitinophagaceae > UBA1952. Next base: position 17,185 of record CAWAID010000002.1, on the reverse strand, counting down.
CGATGCTTGCCCAGGCATCTGACCTGAAAGACCGCTTTGCATTAATTGACCCCTACAAGGTGACTCCTAAGGATGCTACCAATCCCGGCGGAACAATTGATGCTGATGTGCTCATCATGCGAAATGCGAGCCTGAGCGTTGATCAGAACCGTTACGCTGCTGCCTATTATCCAAATCTTGAGACCACCTACAACTACAACTTCGGCTACGACGCCGTTAAGAACAGTTACAATATCAACGGTCTCACTGTTGAAAACTATCTGGATTCTGCCGGTGCTACGGTGAATGGCGTAAAGATTAATGATGCCAAAATTCCCTACGGCTCCGCCATTTACGCGCTTGTGAACGCGGAGTTTCAAAAGCAGTATGTGACGCTGCCGCCCAGCCCGGCTATGGCAGGCATCTATACCCGTGTGGACGCCAATAAGGGTGTATGGAAGGCCCCAGCCAACGAGACGGTAGCATCGGTTATGAGCCCTACGATCCCGATGAGCGACCGTGACCAGAGTAGCCTGAACATTGACGCCACGTCCGGGAAGTCCATCAATGTCATCCGCACCTTCCCAGGCTATGGGACCATTGTATGGGGCGCCCGCACCATGAGCGGCAACGATAACGAATGGAAGTACATTTCCGTTCGCCGCTTTTTCAACATGGTAGAAGAAAGTGTGAAGAAGAGCAGCCAATGGGCGGTGTTTGAGCCCAACACTGCGGGTACCTGGGTAAAGATTCAGGCTATGATAGAAAACTACCTCTTTCTTAAGTGGCGGGATGGCGCCCTTGCCGGCGCAAAGCCAGAGCAGGCTTACTATGTACGCGTAGGCCTTGGCAGCACCATGAACTCCGTGGACGTATTGGAAGGGCGGTTGAATATAGAAATAGGCATGGCGGTCGCAAGGCCTGCTAAGTTTATAGTGCTCAAGTTCACCCAGCTCATGCAGCAATCCTAACAGCCTCCATCCAATCACTTTTCAACCGCAAAAAAACAAAGCATCATGGCTTCATATCCCATACCAGTATTCCACTTTAAAGTATCCTGGAATAATACCGACATCGGCTTCTCCGACGTCAGCGGCCTGTCGCAGGAGACGCAGGTCATTGAATACCGGGACGGTCTAATGCCCGCCACCGCGCCGCCTATGAAACGGCCGGGGCTGCACAAGGTGAACAACATCACGCTTAAGCGCGGGATTGTGACCGGCAACAATGAGCTTTTCACCTGGTTTAATAACAACGGGGCGCCAAATGTCGAGCGTCGTGACATCACCATTTCGCTGCTTAATGATGAAGGCGAGCCCGTAATGTTCTGGACCATTGTGCAAGCGTGGCCGGTGAAGTGCGAAGGTCCCGGCCTGAAGGCTACCGGCAATGAAATAGCTATTGAAACCATTGAGCTGGCGCATGAAGGCATCACCGTAAAAATGTCGTAAGCAATGGCTGCCTACTACCCGCCTGCGGGCTTTATGTTCAAGGTGGAGTTCACCGGCGTTGACGGCATGGACGCCGACAAAGAACAACGCTTCCAGGAAGTGAGCGGGCTGTCGTTTGACATTGAAGTAGAAGAATACCGGGAGGGCGGCGAAAACCGGTTCTCACACAAGTTTCCTAAGCGAGCGCGCTACCCCAACCTCGTATTGAAACGTGGATTTCTACAGGATAGCGCGGTGATAGGTTGGTTTAAGGATGCGATGACCACGTTCTTCACTGTAGTCATTTACGACTTTAAGCCGGCGGATATCCTGGTAACGCTTATGAACGAAGCCGGCGAGCCTTTAGCGGTCTGGAATGTTGTTGCAGCCTATCCCGTGAAGTATGCCGCATCTGGTTTTAATGCGACGCAAAACGCCGTAATGGTAGAGACAATAGAGCTGGCCTATCAATATTTTGAACGAATTAAATAGCAACAAAAAATGCCCGTACAGATAGATGAAGTGGTCATCACCACCTCCGTGAGTCAGGACAGGTCGGATACTGCACACATGGATACGCCTAGCGCTGACCCAATGGAGCATGAACGCGAACTGGCCGATAAAATTCTGCAAATCATCCGTGAAAAATCCGAACGCTAATGGATACGCAAAGCGCAATAAAGCTGCCGTTCAATTTTAAAATTATCACGACAGATGAGCATGGGGTGCCCGGCTTGGGCGTGCCTTTTATTGCCATGCTCAATCCAGAGCAGTTTTCCGTGCGCGAAAGTGTGCACTGGCAAAATGATCCGCCCCTCGGAACAGAGGGTACCGACCCGGCCTATCTGACTACGCGGCCCCGGACATTTACTATTGACTTTATGCTGGACGGCACAGGCGTGAATACCAACGGCGTCAAAATACCGGTAACGGCACAGGTGGCGCTTTTCCGCGCTGCCACCACCGCAATACAAAGCCTTACCCACCGCCCGAACTACCTGATGGTGCAATATGGAACCTTCATCAACATCTGCGTGATGAATTCCTCTACCATCACTTACACCATGTTTGATCTTGCGGGTCTTCCTATCCGCGCCAAAATCAGCGCGACGTTTACCGAACGGAAAGTTGGATCGTTAAGCGCCATTCTGAACATGCTTTCCTCGCCTGACCTTACCCATAAGGTAAAGGCCCAGGAAGGCGACTTGCTGCCAGCACTTACGCAAACGATTTATAAGAATCAGTATTACTACCTGCAGGTGGCTGCCGTGAACGGCCTGACCAACTTCCGTAAGCCCATCACCGCCGGCCAGGAGCTCATCTTCCCGCCCATCGCCGCCAAATAATTCAACGACTCCATGTTGCCTCTTCCAGGACAATCTGATTCTGCTGTGGTTAGTGCCAAAGTCTATATTAATGACGTGGCGCTCGGCACTGACGTGAGCCTCATGGAAATAAGCGTCAGCAGCATCTTCAATAAAATTGCAGGCGCTAAACTGCGCTTTCTATCCGCCGCAACTTCAATAAGCGCCCGCGACAATGTGCTGAGCAATGATGACCGGTTTAAGCCCGGCAACGAAATAAAAGTGCAGCTTGGCTACGACGGCAATACCGAAACAGTGTTTGAAGGAATCATCATCAGGCACGGCATTAAATACAGCTATGCAAGTGGGCCCGAACTGCATATTGAAGCAAAGGACAAAGCTATCAAGCTGACGGGCGCGCGTAAAAGTGCCTACTTCATTGAGAAAACTGACACTGACATCATTGAGCAACTTGCCGCCGATCTTTCGCCCGAGGTAGATAGTACGACCTATACCCACAAGCAGGCTGTCCAATTTGACGTCACAGACTGGGATTTTCTGTTAATGCGGGCTGAAGCAGCCGGTATGCTTGTGCATACGGATAGCAATAGGCTGGTAGTTAAAAAACCTATTGTAGCAGCACCGGTTATCACTGCGACCATAGGCAGCAATGTGCGCGACTTCGAGGCAGATATGGACGCGCGGAAGGTAGCTCAATCCGTAAGCAGTCAATCCTGGGATTACAGTCAGCAAATCCTGGAAACATCTGAGGCTGGCGCTGCCTCCCTCTCAGAAGCAGGCAACATCTCTGCGTCAGAATTAGGCGCCGTGATAGGCGCAACACCAAAGTTGAGTCATACAGGGCATCTTGAGCAGACGCAACTGCAGGATTGGACCGATGCTGCGGACATGCGTAGGCTGCTCGCCAAGATAGCCGGGCGGCTGCGGATGAACGGCAATGCCGCCATTAAGCCCGGTGTAACTATAACGCTGGATGGATTCGGCGACCGCTTCAATGGCGATGTATTCGTAACAGGCGTACAGCATTCCTACAACGGCATGTGGTATTCCGACGTACAATTCGGGCTGCGCGATGATTGGTTCTATAAGAAAGATGACGTGATGGATAAGCCGGCTAAAGGCCTCCTGGCCGGTGTAAATGGTTTGCAGATCGGCGTTGTGACGGACCTGGACGATCCGGATGGCCAATTCCGTGTAAAGGTCAAGATGCCTGTTGTCGGCGATGAAGAAGCGGTGTGGGCGCGTGTCGCCACATTGGACGCAGGTGATCAGCACGGCAGCTACTTTCGCCCGGAGGTGGGTGACGAAGCGGTACTAGGCTTTCTGAACGACGACCCGCGTGAAGCATTGATCCTCGGCTATCTGCACAACAAGGATGTCAAAGCCACGCCGCTTCCGGTAGACAGCGGTGCGCTGCAATATGGATTCGTCACTAAAGAAGGTGTCAAGGTCATTCTCGACGATACGAACAAGGCGCTCAACCTGATTGTCACTGGAAGCGCTGGAGAAAAGTCCATAAAAATTAAGAGCGATGCCATTGAAATGAAAGACGAGCATAGCAACACTATCAAGATGGAGTCCTCAGGTATTACAATACAGGCAGGCTCTGGAAACGTAACCATTAAAGGAACTCAAGTATTAATCAATTAAGCGTTAGAAGCATCATACGTTCATCACATTCCCTTTGTCCCCGGACGATAGCTTAGATAATAAAGACAAAACCCAATGCCAGGAGCAGCTTGCGTAGGCGATAATCACACCTGTCCAATGGTAAATCCGGGCAGTGGCAACCCGCATACAGGCGGACCGATAATGCCTGCCGGAGTTCCAACGGTAATGATTGGCGGTAAGCCGGCTGCAGTAGTGGGCACTATGTGCACCTGCGCCGGGCCGCCCGACAGCATTGCAAAAGGAAGCGCTTCGGTAATGTTTGGCGGCCAGCCCGCAGCCCGCATGGGCGATACTACTGCGCACGGGGGCAGCATAACCGGCGGTAGCGCGTCGGTCATCATTGGAGGATAGCTTTTGAAACCCAAAGAACTAATTCCAAAATCCAGACTTTCCCTCTTCATCAATCATTAAGCACACCAATGGCAGATCAATCATTTCTCGGGACTGGCTGGAGCTTCCCACCCACATGGCGGCGCGAGACGGGCGGCGTTGATATGGTGAGCGAGGAGGAAAATGTACGCAAGAGCATACAAATCATACTTTCTACACGCTCCACCGGTCAGGTTACACTGAAGAATAAAGATGGCGTCCCGGAACTGCGCACCATCAGTGGGGAGCGCGTGCTACAGCCCACATTCGGTTGCAACCTGTTGCCTTATGTGTTTGAGCCGATGAATACGCCCACGATTGCCATGATAGAGCGTATGGTGCGCGAAGCGCTGGTTTATAATGAACCCCGCATTATTGTGAACGAAGGCGACATCATTTCCACGCCAGATCATGAGAGCGGTGTATTACTCATCAGTATCAATTACACTATTATCCGCACCAATACGCGCTACAATTACGTCTTCCCATTCTATATGAACGAGGCCACTAACCTCGCCAAATAACACCGCAGCATGAGCCAATGTAATTGCCATAGTGACATTGTCCGCGACGGTTCAGGTCAATTGCAGCGCTACCTCAAGGCGTTAGACCCGGGCTATGCACCTATTGACGGCCGCAGCTTGGAAGAGTTGCTTGTCTTTGCAAAGCGGTACGCCAAACAGATCCGCTTCTACGACATACCCGACGCGAAAGCGGTTGCGCCCGCTATCGGGCAGGCACCAGTAACATGGTCAACGTTTTTCCGAAACGACATGGCGGTCATTGCCGCATCGCTTTCAACAATTGATTTGGCACAGATCAAGAAAGACTATGATGAATCAAACGCGCGCCTCATCAAACAGCCTACGAGCGAAATTTATGCCGCGCTGTACACCAACATTCTTGGCATGGCTGCGCGGCTGGACCGGTGGTATGGCAGCACATTGCCCGGTTTTCCGCTGAGAGCAGACCTGGAATCAGGCATCGCGTCAATGCTCAAGCCGGCTATGCAGCAAATCATAGCTTATGAAAAAGGCTTCCCGATGGTGGATGGCAAGGCGCTTAAGCTTGATTACTCTGCCATAACCAATACAGAGCTCTGGGGACTGGATGAAGATGTACCAGCTGATACCAGCATCTACGCAGGCGCCACGCCGGCCGAGAAGATTTATCATGCTGCACTATTCACAGAAGATGTCTTTCTGAAGTTCTATGGTTTCCTTACCAAACTTGTGGACAGCGCAGATACGTACATGCATTTTGCCATGGAGCAGTACCCTGCGCATCAGCCTCATATGGCACTGTTCATTGCCTTCCTGGAATTATTCCGGTTGGCGCAAGAGCAAATGAATGGGCTGACAGGACGAATGCTGGATTTCTACTACCGCGATGTATTGCGTCTCTCGGAGCGACCATCGGTACCTGACCGCGTGCATATCGTCTTTGAATTAGCGAAGGGCATTGCGGAATATGACCTGCCAAAAGGCACTACCCTCCTCGCAGGGAAAGACACTTCAGGTGTAGACCAGATTTACGCGACCGAGACCGCCACGGTCATTAATAGTGCGAAGGTCAAAGAGCTCAAAACACTCTTCATCCAAAAACGTACAGAACCCGCCCCCATTGGTACAATCCTTCCAGCATCAAAGAACATTACTGCATTTTATGCGAAGCCCATTGCCAATTCAGCCGATGGAATAGGTGGGAAGTTTATCAGTTCCAACGCGAAATGGCCTACGCTCGGTGAAGGTTGGCCAATAATAGAAAATCCGCAGAATGTATGTGAGGCTATTAGTGCCATTAAAGAAATTTCAGCTGCGCCGGTCCAAGCGCAAGTAGGTTTTGCACTTGCCTCGCCGCAATTGCTGTTGCAGGGCGGCAAGCGGTTGATACGCTTACAGTTTGAGGGCCTGCAAACTTTGGCTGATTATGCCGACAGGTACAATGCACCTGTTTTTGATATTGTTCTGACCGCCGAAAAGTTATGGCTGCAGGTAAGCAAGCTGGCAACAGCAGAACAACAGACGGCCTTGTCCTTTGCCTGGATCACTGGCATTTTCAAAAATGAATCTGTGACGGAACCCGTTTACTATATAGAATCAGGCGGTAAGGAGGCCACGGCAGCGCTGAATATCTTCCTACCGATATCTGCGCCGCCAATCACTGGATACGATGCCAGGCTGCACACCGGCAATGCCTATGTCACAAATAACCCGGTGATGGAGATTTTGCTGCGAGATGGCATGGCAATTAGCGAAGAGGACTACAAAGGAGTCAAAATAGGTAACCTAAGTATGGAAGTGAAAGTGGGCTACATTAACAAAGGGCAACAGGTACCGGTGCCGGGCGCTAACACGATCAATGAATTTAATAATTCCGTCAATGTCCAGACACCGATTTTGATGGACGGGCTCCGGACACTGGTGCTCCAAAACGATAATAGCCTGCTGGATCCTTCCAAACCATTTGATCCGTTCACGCCTTATCCTTTTCCTGGTAAGGCATTTTATATCGGTAGCGGCGAAATTTTCAACAAGACCGTCAGTGAACTGGCAATTGACATCGCACATACGCAGCCTGGATACAGCAATGCGAGCTACAAAGCGCAGGTACTTTATGAGCGGCATTGGATCGGGCTGTACACCGAAGGCGAAAGCGACGATTTCTATGAAGGCTCACTGCCAGGAAATATCTATAACTATTTTAAAAAGGGTTCTTCTCCCAATGACAAAGGCGATGTCTATCCGCTTACTACACTTCGCAAGCCCATCACGGACATTGCAGCCTGGGATGTAAAGCAGGAGAAAGGCTTTGTCCGGCTCATTCTTGAGCCTGCATACGACGACGGCCAGCTCGTGACCTACAACTACGAAAATGCCAGGAACCGGGCCCCTAAGTTGGAAATAAAGGAACTGGCGGTCAGCTACTATTCCAATCTTGCACAACTTGAGGCCGGCATTGACCAGGTTTTCCATATTTACCCCTTCGGCGTTGCTGAAGTGTCTTTGGCGCCGGAAATAAGTGATCAGGCTTTTAAGCAACTATCCGGCAATCTCGGCAGCCGGCTTCATACGGCACAAGACCCAAAGCTTGTCAATGCACATGACTGTCTGCTGCCACAATTCACCTTCACAAGTGTTTATCAGGCTTACAATGTAAAGGCAGATACTGTAGTATCAACGCAGCAGGATCAGCTGACACTCAACAACAGTGCGGAGGACAATCCGCACACAATTGCCTATCTGCGCAAGAAATTCCCGAAGAAGGCCGACCAATTGATGCTGGAAGTGAGCGGGCTGACCGAAGCAGAAGGTAACAGTCCGAATCAATACAGCGGCGACGTGCAGGAGGAAGGGCTCCTTTTTATAGGACTGGAAGGCGCTAACCCGCTTAGTACCGTATCACTGCTTTTTCAGTTTGCTGATGGCAGCGCACGGGACAATGATAATGATCCGCCACCCATCAACTGGAGTTATCTGGTGCACAACGAATGGCGCCCGCTCAAGGGTGAGTATATTGTCTCGGACGACACATTTGGCTTCCAGGCCACAGGGATTATAAAACTGGAAATTCCGGAGGACGCGACAACTTCGCACAGCATCATTACCGATGGATTACACTGGTTTTCAGCCAGCGTTAGCGAAAACAGCAATCGTATCCCGCAGGCTGTTGATGTCGTAGCACAGGCCGTCATAGCGCGTTTTAATGATAAGGACAATGCACCATCTCATTTTGACATTGCCTTACCCGCGGGTAGCATTGCCAAGCTGCAGGTGGCTGCCGCAGCCGTGAGCAAGGTGTCCCAACCCTTTTCATCGTTTGACGGAAAACATCGCGAAGTAGGCAAAGAATTCTATACGCATGTCAGCGAACGGCTGCGGCATAAGGGGCGCGCTATAACCAGCTGGGATTATGAGCATCTTGTACTAGACAAATTTCCCTCCATCTACAAAGTCAAGTGCATTCAGCACACTGATCAGAATTGCCTTTGCAGGCAGCCGGAGCCAGCTCAACTCCGAATCGTAACTACCGACGAACGGCAACTGGCAGACGGCGACCTTCAAAACAAAAATCCTGCAGGTGCAGTAAATGCGAATGCTGCGCCGGACGGACCCGAAGGCACATTGGAGCCTGTAGGCTGCTGCGGTCCGCAGGTAGCGCCCGGCCACGTGCTCATCGTACCCATTCCCAATCTGAAGAACCGGAATGATGCCAATCCACTGCAGCCTAAGGCAACACGCCGCACGCTACTAGAAATTGCGGCTTACCTGAAGCGGCTCACCTCACCTTTCGTGCATATTCACGCATGCAATCCTGTGTACGAGGAAGTGCTGGTATTCTTCCGCGTCCGGTTTTATGATGGAGTTGATAAAGGCTATTATCTGAAAAAGCTAAATGATGAAATTGTTCGCTACCTCACGCCATGGGCATTTGATGAACAAGCCGACGTTGCCTTCGGCAGAAAGATTTATGCATCTGCCATTATCAATTTCATTGAAGAAAGGCCGTATGTAGATTTTATTACGGACTTCATAATGAACGTTTGCCTGCACCAATGCTGTCCACCAAAGCTGAAGCGCACCACTGACGATAGTGGAGCAACAACTTCCGATGAGCAGCAGGCTAATAATGATCATAATGACACGGCGAAAGTGCTCGCAGAGCTTAGCAGTTGTGACGACATGGAAGCGCTGCTTTTGGAATCAGACTTTACCGGCTACGTAGTAGCTACCCCGTCTACCCCACGCTCTATCCTTGTATCGGCACCAAGGCATATCATAGTGCCATACGAGGCGCCCGCGGCACTTACCCCCTGTCAGCAACGCATTATGGCCAAACCCGTGGCGGAGGTAACGCAAGCAGTTGCGTCAAAAAAAGAAGCTACACAGCCTAGCCCGCCCAAAAGGAGGCAGTCAAAACGCCTGTTTCGCCAGCTCCGGCTCCCAAATCGCGTAAAACGACGGAACTGGCAAAAGAGATTGTTGACACGAAGAAATCAGCAGCGCCGCCGGAGAAAAAACCGGTTCGTAAGACTATCAAAAAGGATACTGCTAAGCCTGTCGCCGATCCTGCCAAGGAGGCGGACAACCCCGGCAAACCATAACACAACCCACACGCCATGCCAGAGCCTATATCACTCATTAAATCCAACCCGCTGCTTCCGGCTCAGGACTTCGTTGCCTTACGCAGGCAAGGGATTAAAAGCATTGAGCGGCTGTCGTCCGAAACCTGGACAGATTATAATCTGTCCGACCCCGGTATCACCATCCTGGAAGCAGTATGCTATGCAATTACTGATCTTTCCTACCGGACCGGATTTGATGTTAAAGATATTTTAGCCCGCCAAGAAGGAGATGAGGACACATGGAAGCAAATTTTCTACACCGCCAGGCAAATTCTGCACAACAGCGCCCTCACTATAACTGATTACCGCAAGCTGATATTGGATACGCCTGGCGTACGCAATGCATGGCTTGCGCCGTCAAAGGACTATGAAGTGCCGCTATGGATTGACTACAAAAAGGCCGAGCGGAGAGCGCAGGAACCCTGCACTTGCGACGATGCGAATGAAGAAATCTGCATCGGAAAGCTATCGCTTTATCCCTGGGATGAACAGGGCAGCGAAGGAAACGAAAAGCTGAAGCAGGAATTAGCGGCCGAGCTTGCCAATGCAATTAAGGGCGAAAAGAAAGCGCAAGACATCATTAATAACACGACCGATCCGGCCGCCGCAGCCAAAGCGAAAGCAGAGCTTAATGAGATTGAGCAAAAAGTAAAGTCGCTTAGTGAGCAGTCGGACAAGCTGCTGCAAATGAATACAGATATTCCTTCCAAAATTGTTGAGCTGGAAGGCTTGCTGAATGTGACAATAGAATATGAAGAAGATATTCTTGAAGAAGCTCACCGCGAGGACGTGCGTCAGCAGGTTATCGAGCGGCTGCAGGGGCACCGGAATCTTTGCGAAGATTTCCTTTCTGTGAACGCCGCAGAATATCTGGACTTTGGCATTGGTGCTTCCATTGAATTGGAAGAAGCGGCAGACCCGGACACCGTTTTGTCCCGCATTTTCTTCGTCATCTACAAATACTTTACGCCCTCGGTGCCTTTTTATACCATTGACCAGCTTATGGCCAAGGGCATGTCAGTAGATGAAATTTTTGACGGCCCGGCGCTACGAAATGGTTTTATCCGTACCGAAGATGTTGAGGCGACCGACCTGTTCCGTGACATTCGCCTATCGGACATATTGAGTGAGGTGGCCGACATCCCCGGTGTCAAGGCTATTCTTTACCTCCGCCTGCCATTTAATGGCTTTGATGATAAGAATGACGATTCTAAGTCTTTCTTCAATGAATGGGTTGAAAATCTGATGGAAGAGCGCCGTATCGCACGTATTCAGCCTTCGCTTTCATCAGTTATGTTTTGCAAGGAAGCAGAATTCATCACCTACAACATCAATCCCGCTACCGATCGTCGGCCAGACCGGATGCTAAAGCAGTTTTCTGATCTGAAAATCCTGGAGCGGAAGTATCGTTTGAAAGGGACTGCACTTGATTTTCCCGTGCCGCAGGGCCAGCACAAAAACCTTAGCGATTACTATCCGGTAACCTATTCTCTTCCGGAATGCTATGGTGTAAGTGATCGCGCCGGGCTGCCGGAAAACGCCAGCCCGGAGCGCCAGGCGCAGGCATTGCAATTGCAAGGCTATATGCTCTTTTTTGAGCAGATCCTTTCGGACTACCTGGTGCAGTTAGACAATCTCGGCAGTCTCTTCACTTTTGATGACAGCATCAAGTCAACGCAGTATAGCCGGGTGTTGAAAGAGTTGAATGGCATTCAGCAACTATTGGCCGACCATGCGCACGCAAATCATGGCGCTGCTGATTATGGGAAACACCATGCGAAGACTGAGGGCGGGAAACTCTTCGCAGACTTTACTGAAGTGTTGGAGAACCTGGCAGAAACGCCGAAAGCCTTCACTACTCGTCGCAGTCAATTCCTGAGCCACATGCTGGCACGCTTCGGCGAAGACATGAGCGAGTACGAAGGCTTGATGAAAGGGCTATTTCCGTATAAAGCGGATGAAAAAGTGCTCGGCGACAAAATCCGGGTACTAAAAGGCGGTGAATACTTCCAGATCTCTACAGACAGGGCGCAAGGCTTTAACTACACAGAGCTTCAAACCTGGGAGACGCTCAATGTGAGCGGTGCGGAGCGCAGAATAAGCCGCCTGCTGGGTTTTAGCCGCGCGGATCGCCGCAGTCTCTCGCCTGAAAACATTATTGTTGAGGCATGGCAAGCTCCTCAGGGAGAAAAAACATTTCTGAATAAGAGAAACAGCGATAAGCAATACAACATCATCCGACTGCTGGACCCGAAGGACAGGGAACGTACGTTGCTTACCAGCGTGCGTGCTAAAGATGGCTGTTGCACTGAAGATTTGCTCATGGATATACTGGAGCATGCCGGCGACCGAAAATACTTCATCTTTCACGATGAGCGCAAGCCACTGAGTCGGAAAACCGCCGGCATTGTAGGTAGCTTCTGGTACGAATTGGTTGACGATAGCGATCCGGCAAAAGCTGTGTCGCTTGCATCAAGCGACAAGTATGCAAACCGTCAGGACAGAGACCGAAGCTTTCATCGTCTTCAGGAGGTAATCCGGGAAATGGATGATAACGAAGGCATGCACCTCCTAGAGCATCTGCTACTCCGGCCAAAGATGGATAAGGTGCTGGATGAGGACGGCGCGCCAATTGACGTCGGCCTGCTCAACATTTGCCTGGACGACTGTGACCTTAATAAAGGGCTGGAAGAGGGCACTAACATTCCCCCCTATCGTAAGCGTCTTTCCCGCACTCCCGCCGAAAAATGCTATGATAATCTTCCCTGGGTTTTGGAATACGTTCGAATGCAGCCGCTAAGCTCGGGCGGGTCTAACCGCTCAATGTTATTTGCGGAAACGCACCCCGACACAGAAGATGCCAGGGAGCCGGTGTTGTTGAAATTCCGCAAATACGAGGCATTGACGAAGCGTGTGCGTGACTTACAGGAGTTTGGGTCAGAACGGGCCAATTATCAAATTGTTCGCAATGATGAAGAAGAGGACATTAGTAAAGTAAAGTGGAGTTTCACTATTCATGGCAGTCAGGGCGAGATACTGGCGCAGAGCCCTTACATATTCAATAAGCAGACGAAAAAGCAACGGAATGAAAACACGCCGGTTGAGGACGACATTGAAAAGGAAATTGCGATGCTCGTGCAATACTTCGGCTTTGAGCTTGACCTGTATTGCGACGAAAATCCGTGCGACCACAACGAAGATCCCTACTCTTTCCGAGCAACAGCTGTGCTGCCATGCTGGCCAAAGCGCTTCCGCAATCCAACCTTCAGACACTTCGTTGAGAAAACGATCTCCTCCGAATCGCCGGCTCATGTGCACATAAATGTCATTTGGGTAGGCGTTGCCGAAATGAAGCGCTTTGAAGACGCCTACGGAAACTGGCTGGCCGAAATGGCACAGACAGAAGCACCGGCCTACGATGCTGTCAATCCGCTGGTAAATGTGCTGAACACCATTAAACCATGCGGCCATTGCAATGAAGATTGCGATACACATGTGGAAACTAAACGGGTGCCGCAGGTAGATGAGCAGCCTGAAAAGAAGGATAGCTTGCCGCCACCACCGCCTCTGCCACCAGCAACTAATGAGGGAAATCTGAAGCCATAAGGCAGCAGGAGCCATGAGCACGACGCACCATATAAGCCGCGTTCATTATCAGGTTACTTGTCCTGATGAGGGTCAGGCTTTTGAGTTGCGTCATTTGCTTTCTTCGGTAGCGACGAATGAGATTGCAGATGTAATGCAGGCCGTGTGCGACCGGCATGTGCACGAAGGCCATTTTGTGCGCATTCCCAAGCTAGAAATTCACCTGGAGGCGGCGTCCCTAAATGGGCTGTCGGCAGAGCTGGCGGCCCGATTCAGCGCAGCTTTGGAATTGGAGCTCAGGCGACTGCACGAGCAGGCGCGCGACAAGCAATATGAGCCAACAAAAGAGATCGATGCACTGCTTTATTATCTGCGCCATGGATTCCTGCCCCGGTGGGCTATTGTGCTCATCAAGCAGGTATACGACATTGCCGCCGCAGCTATTGAAAGTGCCCCGGAACGCCTGAAACGTTTCCTTTACGCCCACGTGCATGAGTATAAAGTCTGGGACCGGATCCGGACGCAATTCTCACTGGAGGTTACTGATACATTCATCAACATTATTCCGGAGCTCGCTCAGGCGCGCGAGACCCTAAGCACTTCCTGGACGGAATGGTACACCGGAGACAACATAGATCGGATTCCGTGGGGTGGCGATGAGGCTGAGCAGGCAATTTCAGAAGTGGTATTAATGGATGCACAGAATATAATGCTCGGAACGAAGGATGAAAAAAGCATTTTTGAGGATCTCCTGATTCACATCAACCACGTACCCGGCAATATGCCGGGTGGCGGTGAAGGGATGATAAAGCGGCCTGAAACCGCGCCGGCTTTTTTTCAGGAAAACAGCAATCCATCTGATGCCGTTATCCCAATAGTTTTGGAATCTGAATTTTCGCCCGGCCTGCTGACTTCACTGCCAACGATTGCGCACTCCGAGATAGAGGCTAAAATACCAACACGCACTTCGGGCCTAGTACTGCTTTACCCTTTCTTAAAGCCATTCTTTACAGAGCTGGATTTTATACGCGACGGTAACTGGACGGATGATTTGTCACAGCAACGGGCTATTCATATCCTGCACTTTCTTGGCACCGGAGCGCAGGAACAGGGCGAATGGAACCTGCTTCTGGAAAAGCTAATGTGCGGCCTTGCGCCTGACTTCCCCATTGAGCGCCGCATTTTGATTACCGAAAAGGAAATTGCAGAATGTAATGCGCTGCTGGAAGCCGTTATTGAACACTGGACGGCCCTGAAAAAAACATCGCCTCGGGCGCTACAGGAGACCTTTCTAAAACGCGACGGTCTCCTGTCAAAAACGGAAAAGGGCTGGCTGCTGCAAATAGAACGCAAAACGCAGGATATACTTCTGGAAGCATTGCCCTGGAGCTATAGCATGATGCGTTTGTCTTGGAACGAATACCTGATTGAAGTTTTATGGTAAGCAATACAAATGGTGATACTGGCAGCAAAAATGCGGTTAGCCTTGCTAAAGAAATCGGCTGGTTCGCATCGGTAGCTAACGACCGGCTCTTCCGATATTTTCAGACGCCGGCACTGGAAATGCCGGAAGGTGTGGAAGTAACCCGCATGCCTGCACTCGACGTTGCCGCACCGATGCCCGTTCCGCCAGACCTGAGCGGCGACCAGTCGTTATATGCAGAAATAGTGGCGCACTACGGGCTTACTGCCGATGAGCGTCTCCTGCTCATGCTTGCCCTCATCCCCGATGTGCAGCCGCATCTGCTTGATGTATTTTTTACCACAAATAAGCTTACCGGCAGAGGTTATACCGAGTTCGGCGGATTGAAAGGCGCAAAGCACGGCGGTTTTATTCCCACTATTGAGACGGCACTGTTCCTGCTTGCAGGCAATGATCTGGCACACCGCTTCCGGCTTTACCGGCTTTTTGAGCCCGATCACATTTTCACCACGCATCAGATTTTACAGATTCAATCCAGCGGCAGCGACGAACCCTTTTTCAGCAATGCCATCTCGCTCACAGACGAGTATATAGATATGCTTACGACCGGGCAGCTGCGTAAGCCGCGCTTCAGTACGGAATTTCCGGCAAAGCGGATGACTACCAGCCTGGAATGGAGCGAACTGGTAGTTGACGAAGACACCGCCGCACAACTTGATGAGCTACGCGACTTTCTGAAGTATGGCCGCACGCTTTTTGAAGAATGGGGCATGCACCGCAAACTCAAACCAGGATTCAAAGCGCTCTTTCATGGCCCGCCCGGAACCGGTAAATCACTTACGGCTGCGCTCCTTGGTAAGCAATATATGCTGGATGTCTACCGGATTGACCTTTCTATGGTTATCTCTAAATACATTGGCGAGACAGAGAAGAATCTGGAGAAGGTTTTTAAGAAGGCAGAGCATAAAAACTGGATTCTTTTTTTTGATGAAGCCGATGCGCTCTTCGGGAAGCGAACGTCTATCTCTGATGCCCACGACAAATACGCCAATCAGGAAATTGCCTACCTGTTACAGCGGTTAGAAGAATATCCCGGCCTCGTCATCCTTGCATCGAACATGCGCAGCAATGTAGATGAAGCCTTTACCCGCCGACTACAGGCTATCATCCACTTCGGGAAGCCGCAGCCGCGCGAGCGTCTCCGGCTTTGGAAGGGCGCGTTCAGCAACGTGTCAACGCCACCGGACGATGACGCTCTGGCGCAAATTGCAAAGCAGTACGAGCTCTCTGGTGGTGCAATAATGAATGTTGTGCAGACCGCATCGCTGGCGGCATTAAGCCGTGGCGAGCGGGAAATAAAAAAGGGACGATCTGCTGCACGGTATCCGTAAAGAGTTTAGAAAGGATGGAAAGACGGTATAACGCTTCAACTCAAAAACCGCTTTTTATGTATTCAAAAATGGCATTCCGTAGTTCCGGCACACGACCAGCGGCTGCGTCGGGGAAACGCAGCGTATCTACCGCACGCAACTTGCAACCATCGTTCTTGCAGCGGAAATGCGCCGATTGTGATGAAGAAAGTGTGCAACGAAAGGAAACGCAAACTTCCGTTCAGCAACAAGCTGGTAGTGCCGGCGCTGAAACATCTGCCCGGATAGACCACCACAGAGGCAGTGGAACACCGCTGCAGCATGAAGTAAAATCGTTCATGGAAAGTCGCTTTAATGCAGATTTTAGCAACGTACGCATTCACAATGGCGATGAAGCGGCGCAGCTTTCCGCTGGTCTGGGCGCAAATGCTTTTACAACCGGCAACGATATTTTTTTCGCTGGGGGAAGATATGCTCCGCATGAAGATAGCGGCAAGCGCCTGCTGGCGCACGAATTGACACATACCATCCAGCAGGGTGCAAATGGCGACATGATTCAAAAAGATGGGGACGGCACTGCTCCGCACGGGCGATTTTCTATTAACTCACCGGTTGTAGACGAGACGCTCGTAACTGTAAGCGACATCCAGGCGGGCATAGCAGGACGCACTTTGTTCCAATCGGAACGGGAATTGGTGCAAGGAGTCTTCAGCGATAGTGTAGACTATAGCCGCGTACGAATTATAATCGGCGACATTGCCGCACGGACTACCGCCGGCAACAATATTCGCTTGCCAAGAGGCTTTAGCATTGCAGAGCATGACGATGACAAGCAATTGCTGGTGCATGAGATGACGCATGTGTGGCAGTTTCAGCACAATGGCGCAGGCTACATTACGACTTCCCTC
>CAWAID010000001.1:0-180420 GCA_963782125.1 uncultured Bacteroidota bacterium | reverse complement strand
AAGTCTGTCTGCCTATCCGCACAAAGGGACTTACGACACCTTCGTGAAGTTTGAAACTTGGGTGGTGGATAAGGCATCATTTCCAATCACGGACACTATCCGCAGAGGAACCTGGATAAAGATTCCTCTTACTGAAGGGACTTTCTTCTATAGCAACACTCAGAACTTTGTGCTGGATGTCAGTTTTGCAATTCCGCCGGTCAGTGGAAATGGCTCAATATGGTTTAGCATTTCTCCCACAACTACCTATTATAGCTTTTTGGGTGGCGAGCGTGACTCTATTCGTTCTAAAACCAGCTTTGAAGATTTCAATCTGTTAGGTATTGGCTTTGACCTCGCCACCACGGGCGTAGAGGGGGAGGGGGACATCACTTCCTTCGGGCTGTTCCCCAATCCGTCTCCTGGTGGCCGCTTCAACGTATCCTTTGATGCAAAGCAAGCTATCCGCGAGACATCCGTTACGGTAACGGATGCAGCGGGCCGGCAGGTGTATAGCAAGACCTATCTGGGCGTGGGCGCTTCGTTTTTCAGGGAAGTCAATCTGAGCGGGCGGCCCCCGGCGTGTACTTCGTGAAGGTGGCGGCGGACGGCGGGGTAATCAGCAGGCGGGTAGTGGTGGAATAAGCTGTCCACTGAACTTTTAACTCACAGCGCCGCCGTTAGCAGTAACGCTAACGGCGGCGTAAAAGCTCACCAAAGAATAAATCACCGATGCGAAACAAAACAACCTACGCTTCCATTGGCGTACTGCTCTGCTTCATGCTTTGCTGCCTGACCGTAAGTGCGCAGTCGCCTAAATACAGCATGACCTATACGCCGCATCTGGGGGGGTCCGGCGGGATTGGTGTTGGCGGCGGAATTCCGGCCAAGCCTTTGTCGGAGCATATCCAATCCATCATTTACCCTTCAAACTTTCCCACTGCGCCCGCCGGCGTAATTACCGCGTTTTACCTGAGGTCTGTTTATGCCAATCCGGCTAAGGACACCTTCATCAACTTCGCACTGAAGCTCGGCTATACGACAAAAGACTCGTTCAAGAAAAACCCTACGTTTGCCAACCCTGACACCTTTGTCACCGGGCTGACGACCATAAGCCAACTGCCGAAGCTCTATATATCGGGTGCCGATACGGAAGGGGCCTGGATAAGAATCCCCATCGGCGCTGCGGCCAACGGCGTCTCTTTTACCTATGTGAGGAGCCGAATCTTGTGGTGGATTTATCCATCGGCAAGCCGCTGCCGACAGGGCATAGCTTTGGATTGGCAGGATATGATACGCATGATAGGCGCTGCCGGGTGATTACTGATACGGTAGGCGTTCCGGTAGCTTACAATCAGCTTTATCAAGGCATCATACTCCACATCGGCTTTGACCTCGCCACCACGGGCGTGGAGGCGGAGGGCGGTATTATTTCCTTCGGCCTGTTCCCTAATCCCGCCACTGGTGGCCGCTTCAATGTATCGTTTGATGCAAAGCAGGCTATCCGCGAGACATCCGTTACGGTAACGGATGCAGCGGGCCGGCAGGTGTATAGCAAGACATACCTCGGGGTGGGCGCCTCTTTCTTTAAAGAGGTTGATATAAGCGCGGCGGCCCCCGGCGTGTACTTCGTTAAGGTGGCGGCTGATGGAGCGGTGATTAGCAGAAGGGTGGTGGTGGAATAGACGCATCAATCAAACATCTATCTCACACAGCCGCTGCCGGCAGTAACTCCGGCAGCGGCATAATCCTCCGCATATGAGCGGCAACATCGGCAACCAGCAGTACACCGCGGGCTACTTCCCCTGGCAGAACACCACGCGCTACGCCCGCAATGTGGACGCCATCGGCGGCGCGCTCATCGCCCCCACTGACCATTACGAGATTAATAATTCCGGCAATCCCTGCAACGTGCCTTCGGACGTTGACCGGAGCATGGCTCTGTCCAACTGCTCCAATAGCGGGCAGGACATCTTTTCGGTCTGGTTCAACGGCTCCGACATCGTCTATAAGCACAGCAACCCGAATGTGATGGCCTTCCGGCACGGACAGGCTACGGCTGTGGGCACGGTGAGCGGCGTAAAAGCCTCCGGCATCTATCCCAACCCGGCTGTCAAAGAGCTGCGCGTGAGCGGGCGTGTGGAAGGCGGCGGTTACCAGATAAGCGATGTGACCGGTAAGCGGCTGATGAGCGGTGTGCTAAGCAATAGCGGCAGCATAGACGTGAGTACACTGTCTGCGGGGCTGTATCTGATTCAGGTGGCAGGCAAGGGCGGTGTTACAGAATCCTATAAGTTTACCAAGGAATAACCCATACTCCCAAATAACACTCATATGGTACGACAACTGCGATGCTGCCTTGCTTATACTTTCTGTCTTATGGCTTGCTTTCCGGGCGCTTTTGCCTATAAAGCAGTGCCTAAGTTTAAGGCAAGCAACTACGACTCTATCAAGGGCATTACCGCTTACTTGGTATGGATAGCTGACTTAAAAGTACAGGGCATTTACTACCCATCTGATTTTCCGGGCATGCCTTCGGGCGCGGTAACGAACGTCTATCTGCGCAATACGACTGCTATTCTCTATCCTAACACAGAGATATACAATTTTAGAATAGGTCTTGCAGGCACGGAGCTGAAGAACTATCCCACGCTCACCTCAACGCATAAGACGGATACTTTTATAACCTTTAACCCCTACGTTGTCAATGAGCCGGTATTCTCTACAGGCCCGGATACTGTGAAAAAAGGCGACTGGATAAAGATTCCGCTCACCGAGGGCAAGTTCAATTATTCCAGCGCTTAGAACGTGGTCTTTGAGGTATCCACGGGCTATCCGAATTGTTCCTGTAACCAGCTTTCGTTTTCAAATAATGGTGTGCATACTTCTGTGGCTAACCGCCTGCTTTACGGCAGACGCGATACGGTATGGACAACAAACTTAAACTACGACCTGCTGGAACTTGGCATGGACATCGCCACCACGGGCGTGGAGGCAGAGAGCGGCATCACCTCCTTCGGTCTGTTCCCTAATCCTGCAATAGGCGGCCGCTTCAATGTATCCTTTGATGCAAGGCGGGCTATCCGGGAGACATCCGTTACGGTAACGGATGCGGCGGGCCGGCAGGTGTATAGCAAGACCTATCTGGGCGTGGGCGCTTCGTTTTTCAGGGAAGTCAATCTGAGCGGGGCGGCCCCCGGCATCTACTTCGTGAAGGTGGCAGCGGATGGGGCGGTGATTAGCAGAAGGGTGGTGGTAGAATAGACGCATCAATCAAACATTTAGCTCACACAGCCGCTGCCGGCAGTAACTCCGGCAGCGGCATAATCCTCCGCATATGAGCGGCAACATCGGCAACCAGCAGTACACCGCGGGCTACTTCCCCTGGCAGAACACAAGCGGCACCCGCTATGCCCGCAACCTGGACGTGTATGGCGGCGCGCTCATCGCCCCCACCGACCACTACGAAATCAACAACGCCGGCAATCCCGTCAACTATCCCTCCGATGTGGACCGGCCTTGCCATCTCCAACTGCTCCAACAGCGGACAGGATATACTCAGCGCATGGTTCAACGGCTCCGACATCGTCTATAAGCACAGCAACCCCAATGTGATGGCCTTCCGGCAAGGGCAGGCTACTGCCGTGGGAACGGTGAGCGGTATAAAGGCATCCGGCATCTATCCCAACCATGCGACCAAAGAGCTGCATGTGGACGGGCGCGCTCAAGGCAGCGCCTACGCTGTAAGCGACGTGACCGGAAAACGGTTGCTGAGCGGCATGCTGAGCGGCAGCGGCAGCATAGACGTGAGCCCGCTGTCTGCGGGGCTGTACCTGATACAGATAGCGGGAAAGAACGGTACTACGGAATCCTATAAGTTTACCAAAGAGTAATCCGGGCCATCCATAACATCAACAAGATTCTGCCATGCTTCGTACCATCTTATGCGTGCTCTGCGCGCTGCTTTGCCTGACCGCCAATGCCCAGAAGGGCATGCCCCAATTCATTATGAAGGATACGCTGCAGGTCAACGGGGGGGGGCTAAGTATTGGAGCCAATACACATTCAGCCGGAAGCAATTCCTTTACCGCCCGTCTAACTTTTCGGGGGTGCCTTCCGGCACGGTAAAGGCTGTTTATTTCAGGTGGGAGCTGGATTCGCCGGCAAGAGGCCCCTGGCTCAACATGCGCATCGGCCTGAAGGCCACAAGCCTGTCGGCCTATCCGCACAAGGGCGCTTACGACACCTTCGTGAAGTTTGAGAGTTGGGTGGTGGATAAGGCATCTTTTCCGATAACCGATACCATCCGCAGGGGAACCTGGATAAAGATTCCGCTCACCGAAGGCAGCTTCTACTTTAACAATGCCCAGAACTTCGCTCTGGATATAAGCTTTGCAACCCCGCCGGTCGCGGCGAACGGGACAATTTTTTTTGGCTCTTCTCCTTACATGACATACTACTGCTCCCTGGGCGGGGGGAGGGATACTACTCGTTCTATTACTACTAGCGAAGGCTTCTCCTTATTAGCCCTTGGCTTTGACATCGCCACCACGGGCGTAGCATCTGAAAGCGGCATTACATCGTTCGGTCTGTTCCCTAATCCTGCAATAGGCGGCCGCTTCAATGTATCCTTTGATGCAAGGCGGGCTATCCGGGAGACATCCGTTACGGTAACGGATGCGGCGGGCCGGCAGGTGTATAGCAAGACCTATCTGGGCGTGGGCGCCTCGTTTTTCAGGGAAGTCAATCTGAGCGGGGCGGCCCCCGGCATCTACTTCGTGAAGGTGGCGGCTGACGGCGGGGTAATCAGCAGGCGGGTAGTGGTGGAATAAGCTGTCCACTGAACTTTTAACTCACAGCGCCGCCGTTAGCAGTAACGCTAACGGCGGCGTAAAAGCTCACCAAAGAATAAATCACCGATGCGAAACAAAACAACCTACGCTTCCATTGGCGTACTGCTCTGCTTCATGCTTTGCTGCCTGGCGGCAAGCGCCCAATCGCCCAAATACAGCATGACCTACACGCCGCATCTCGGCGGCTCCAGCGGGGTTGGGATTGGCGGTGGTTTTCCGGCCAAACCTTTGTCAGTTCATGTCCAGTCCATCACTTATCCCTCAAACTTTCCCAGTGCTCCTGCCGGCACGATAACAGCCTTCTATCTAAGGTCTCGTTATGCTAATCCTGCTAAGGACACCTTCATCAACTTTGTGCTAAAGCTCGGCTATACGACAAAAGACTCGTTTAAAAGAGTCCCGACGCTTGCCAACCCTGACACCTTTGTCACCGGGCTGACGACGATAAGTCAACTGCCGCAGCTCAATATGTCTGGCACCGATACGGAAGGGGCCTGGATAAAGATTCCCATCGGCGCGGCGGCCAACGGCGTCTCCTTTACCTATATGAAGGAGCAGAACCTTGTGGTGGATTTATCCATCGGCAAGCCCCTCCCGGTAGGTCATACGTTTGGATTGGCAGGATTTGATACGCATGACTCTCGCCGGCGGTTACTTACTGATACAGTAGGCGTGCCCGTATCTTACTTCACGACTTATATAGGCATAATTCTCCACATCGGCTTTGACCTCGCCACCACAGGCGTAGAGGCGGAGGGCGGCATCACCTCCTTCGGCCTGTTTCCCAATCCCGCCACTGGTGGCCGCTTCAATGTATCCTTTGATGCAAAGCAGGCTATCCGGGAGGCGTCTGTCACGGTAACGGATGCAGCGGGCCGGCAGGTGTACAGCAAGACCTATCTGGGCGTGGGCGCTTCATTTTTCAGGGAAGTCAATCTGAGCGGGGCGGCCCCCGGCGTGTACTTCGTGAAGGTGGCGGCTGATGGAGCGGTGATTAGCAGAAGGGTGGTGATAGAATAAAAGCTAATCCCATGATGCTTTATCATTCAAGAAAGCTTTCTGTCCGCAGCATGGGCACAAGCACGCTGCCCGCACAAGGCCCGGCGGCATACTTGCGCAAGCGGGCGTCAACTTACTGTATTAACGAAACCGGGGGCGGGAAGCAAAGCTGTATTAATGCACAATCATCAGGCGATCGCGGAATGTTGCGTTGCTTTCCCGAACCTCAACGATATATATGCCTTTACTAAGTGCAGATACATCAAACACTATAAGATTTTCTTTAGACGTCATCTTCTTCAACGTTTTGCCTGCCATATCGCGAATAATTACTTCCCGCTCGGATGTGTTACCGTCAATTGAAATCGTAGCCCAGATTGACACCGGGTTTGGATGAATTATTATTTTAGGCTTTGTGTTTTTCTGCTGAACAATCCCTGTGCTGTTGATGCTTACACTTATACAGTTGGACGTATCATGGCACCCGTTTAAAGAAAGGGCTACGGCATATTGGCCGGTCATTGTCGGCGTAAAGCTCTGTGCGGTTTGGCCTGCAACAGGAGCATTTCCACTATCGCAGTTTAACCATTGATACGTACTTCCTATTTGGTTTGCAGTGAGTTGGGACCCATTCTGTGTTATAGTATTATCAACACCTGTTACGGTAATTACCTTAAATGATTTTCCGGTACAGCCGTTCGTGGCGTTAGTAATATAATAGCCGATTGTATCAATGCCGGCTTTAACGCCCTTTAATACGCCGGTAGAATTAATCGTTGCTACATATGCGTTATTGCTAATCCAATATCCGCCGGAGCCGGCATTACTTAAGTGAATAGTGTCCTTTGCGCAAACAGTACTTGCACCAACAATGGCAGGCACAATCGGTGTCGGCTTCACCGTTATAATCTGCATGACTATCATAGAACAAGGCCCTTTTACAAAATAATATGTAATAGTGTCAGTGCCTGCATTAATGCCAGAAACCATTCCCGAAGAATTAATGGTTGCAATTGCAGTATTACTACTACTCCAGGTACCACCAGAAAATACATTGCTTAATTGTAATGCATCTCCTGAACATACAGAGGAACCGCCTGTGATTGGCGATGGAAAAAGTGGTTGAATCTCATAAGCACCCATGTCATATCCATTTCCGAAATAACGATTATTATTTATTAAATCTTTTGCTGGTGGACTGGCGAAACTTTGTCCCGAATCAATAGCTGGGCTGCACGGGAGCACGCGGTAATCACCCGAAGTAACAGGGGCCGCGGAGGCAGGGACAGGTGCTACAAATAACGGGTTAGTGGTGTTTATTTTTGTGCCGGGATGGCCGCTTTGAATGAAACTATAGCTGGCATTACTACTGCCACCGTTGGTATTAACGATATTATTGCTTAGCCCTTCCCATATAATAGAGTTATAAATGTTTGTAGATGCTAAACCGGTATTATAGATTCCATTGCCGATTACAGCGGTGTCATTGGCCATAGTGCAAAAGGTCAATTGTAGCTTAGCATTAGCAGAGGTATCATACAGTGCTCCGCCTCTTCCCCCTGCTTTGTTGCCGGAAAAAAGTGTATTTTCAAATAAGTGTATGCTATTTAAATTCCCGCCGGCATAGAACACCCCCCCGCCGTGTTGCGCAGCGACATTTCCACTAACTATGGTTTGAGAAATCTCTAGGTCTCTATTCCCATATATTGCTCCACCATTAGTTGCATAATTTGATTTTAGTACGCAGAGCTTATAAGAAGTAATACCAAACCCAAATGGCGATGAAAAACAAACACCTCCGCCCAGAGCGATAGCTGTATCACTAATAAATGATGTATTCGTAAACCCCATGGAATTACTTGACAAATTAGTCGGCGAAAAAAAACACCTCCGCCATCATTTGCCTTATTTCCGATAAACATACGTAATCGATATAACAAGTAATATTTGCACCACTCGTATACATGCCCCCGCCGGCATTAAACGCCATATTTGAAGAAAACGTATCGTTAGATAAAATATAAGAATGATTAATGAATATAGCGCCTCCGTTTAGGGCACTGTTACCGCTAAATCTACTCTGGCGGATTACAGTGCCATAATTTGACCCAGTTGGCGGTTGATATACGGCTCCGCCACTTTGGGTAGCCTTATTATTGGTAAATATGCAATTAGTGAATAGCTGCAAAGGATTGGAGGGGCTCAGATTCGCAATTGCGCCACCGTTAATCGCAGTATTATTTGAAAAGGAAGTATTAATGGCAGATATTGAGCTGCTATAAATGAGCGGACTATAAACAGCCCCGCCGCTTCCACCAGCCGCATTTGCATCTAAAACGCATGAGACAAACTTGACCCACGCAGAAGACAAAGCGATAGCTCCTCCATCACCAGCGGAACTGTCTCTGGAAAACACACAGTTCTGAAGAATCGTCGGCGGAACACACCCGTTTATGTAAAGGCCGGCACCAGAATTCCTGACAACTGTTCCGAAACTACCGGTTCCGTTAGCATACCCGTCAACAATTCTGAAGCCATCAATATGGATCAGAGTCTCCAAAGACGGCGTTGTTGGTAACTACAAGCACGTGATAGCTATTATCTGTGCTTAAAATCGGGGATCCGATGTTCCCACTCAAAACGGTTGGATTAGCTGTAGGGTTTCTGCTGCCACCACCGCTTGGATAACCGCCGTATACGTTTACAGCGCCGCGATTTATAAGAAATGCATCATCCCGGCTGGTATAGCTCTGAACCACAGTTGGATAATAAGTGCCCTTGGCAACATGCACAATATAGCTGGAGGTAATGGTATTGTTTACTACAAGTAATGCTTCATTTAAGCTCTTATAAGCGGTCGTCCAGGAAATTCCGTTTCCGCTTGCGGCTACACTGCTATCCACGTATAAGTTGGTTTGGGCATTCACGCCTGTAACATTCATTAAGATGATGAAGAGTAGGAGTCGCTTCATAGTTGATGTAAGTGTAGAATGGTTTTTCAGGTGCGTAAAATAATACATTCACGGAAAATACTTGATTGTCAAATAAATATTTTCCCCATCTCCGGCATTTGCATCCTGACAAGGCAGCATACAGTAAAGTTCTTACTGAGTGAACATTGGAGCTTCACACTACAGGAGCTTCCACCAGTTCCAGCAGCAGCTCATTCATGGCCGCGACCATCCCATCTTTGGAATAAGTGCTTATAGCTGCCCCACGGGCGGCCGCTACTTTCTCCGTCACGCCGTTTCCTTCCCGCGCGGCTGCTACCTGCCGGCAAAAAGCCGCCACATCCTCCTTCGGAAAAAGCCAGCCAAACTGGCCCTCGCCCAGAATTTCGCGCGTGCCGTCCTTATCCGTACCAATAACCGGCACGCCGGCCGCCATGGCCTCCACCGTTACCATCCCGAAGGTCTCCCCGTGGGAGGGCATGGCAAAGATGTCAATAGCGCGGTAGAAGCGTATCACGTCGTCGTTATGCGGGCGGAGGTGCACGCGGGCCTCCAGCCCGGCCTCGGTTATCAGTGTGCGCAGCTGGCGGGTATAGCTGTCCCCGCCTTCGTCCAGCGTTGCATTGCCCATCAGCAAGACGTGTACATCGGCGTCCAGGCTTTGCAGCGCGCGTACCACCAGGTCCTGTCCCTTCTTAGGGTCTAAGCGCCCAAGCGTGCCTATGATGCAGGCATCCGGAGGAAGGTCCAGCGCTGCCCGTGCCTCCGCCTTTGTCAGCGGAGCACTCAGAAAGGGCTCCAGCTCAACGCCAAACGGGATGACCTCAATCTTTTCTTCCGGCACCCGCGTAAGGCGTAGCGTCTCGTCCTTCAGGTATTGCAGCGGCGATATCCACACGTCCATCATGGCATAACGGAGGGTATGAATCAGGTCGCGCTTGCGGACGCCCACCTGCATGTGCTGCTGATAGACGAGGGCCATATCGCCATCGTAAAAGCGTTTGTAGAGCGAGGCGACGGCGACGTCTTTCCGGTAGGGCAGCAGCAGCACCTTGATTTTATAGCGGAGCGCCCACTGGTGAACGGCGCGCAGCTGGCCGCCTTTGCCGGGGATACCAACATCCCGCATCGGGTTAACAGAATTGACGGAATCGCCCGCCTGCTCCTGGATGGGTGTGCCGCCTGCCGTTAGCAGATGCACCTTCCAGCCCTCCTCACGCAGCCAGCGGGCCAGCCGGAGCGTATTCAGCTCCAGCCCGCCCCAGCCGGGGGAGGTGCAGATGATGCCGATGATGCGGTGAGGCATGGAGTATTGGAGTCTTGGAGTGTTGCAGTGTTGGAGTGTTGGAGCGTTGGAGTAACATTCAAACATTCCAACGCTCCAACACTCCAACTCAATTTTCCACCGGCAGAAACGCGTACTTCTTCCCGTATTCCATCATCTGGGCAAAGAAGCTTTCCGGGTATTCCACCTTTACATCGGTAATGTCGCCGTTCTTCATAACGGGCACGAGGCGGGGTTGGATAAAGCCGCGATAGGGCTTGATATCCAGCTTGCGATAGCGCGCCAGCACTTCCCGGTGCAGGTCGGCATCCACCTTTACGCCGTAGCCTTCTACGAGCGCCTGGCCGGCCTTGAAGTCGCCTTCGCTCTTGATGCGCTGAATTTCGCGCAACAGCTGGCCAAAGAGCTCGCGCAGCTTGTTGTAGTCGTTCACCTGCACGTAGGTCTTGCCGTTCCGCTTGACAAACTCCACCACGTTGTCCTTCTTGCCGTGCTCATATGCCCAATAGGCATTCAGCGCGCGGTTGCGCATGTGGGCCTCCTCAATGTTATCGCCGAGCTTCAGGCGCGTGAGCTGCGTCATCAGGCCGTTCATCATATAGCTGTCGTACTCCGCCTTGCCAACTTCCAGCGTCGGCATTACGCCAATCTCCATCAGCTTGGGGTCCATGACGTAGTACAGGCCCACCAGGTCGGCGCGGGCTTCTTCCAGCGCGCTTGCGTAATTCTTCAGCGTCTTGTCGGTAGTTTCCACGCCCTCGTTGATCTGGCCGGACGCGTGGCCGATGCACTCGTGCATATCGGTATGCAGATCGGCGGCCAAGTGGCCCCACTTCTTCAGCCGCGCCAGCACTTCGGGATTGGTGGCAAATTCATCGAGCCATGCCGCCCTTGGCGGATGCCTGGTTGTAGGAGTAGATGATATTGCTCAGTGATACGCACTTGGAGCCGTGCTCCTTCCGGATCCAGTCTGCATTGGGCAGATTGATGCCGATGGGCGTGGACGGCGCAGCGTCGCCGCTTTCCACAATCACGGTAATAGCCTTGGCTGTGATGCCCTTCACCACCTTCTTTTTATGCTCCGGCATCAGCGGCGAGTGGTCTTCAAACCATTGTGCGTTGCTGGCGATGGCCGCGATGCGCTTGGTTGCCTCCAGATCTTTTAGTGAAACGCAGCTTTCGTACGAGCCCTTCTTGCCAATGGCATCCAGGTACACTTCAATGAATCCGTTCACCACGTCAATGCGCGAGTCTACGTCCTCTACCCAGGCAATGCTGTAATCGTCAAAAGTCTTAAGGTCGCCGGTCTGGTAAAACTGGATGAGCAGTTGAAGCGCCTTTTGCTGTTTGTCGTTTTCGGCAACCGTTACGGCCTTCTCCAGCCAGTCAATGATCTTCTGGATGGCCGCGCCGTACATGCCGCCGCTTTTCCAAACCCGCTCCTTGATTACCCCGTCTTCCTTCATTAGTCTTGCTGTTCAGTCCCCAGGATGGCGCATTGCCTTTGGTGTCGAATTTGTCGTAAAAATCTTCCACTTCCTTTTGCGTCACATTCTCATAAAAGTTGTTGGAAGAAGCGGCCACATTGTCAATGCCGGAGCGCAGATCCACCACCTTCGGCTCAACCGTCATATCATAGACCAGCGGGTGTATCATGCGCCAGAAAGCTGCCGCCGTGATGTCCGGGTTAGGCATCGGGAGCGCCTTGCTGTCGCAATTGCGTGAGTACCTGCTCAAAATAAGTGGGCGTGCATTCGGGGATGAACTTCTCATTGCCATAATGATGGTGGTTGCCGTTGGAAAACCAGAAGCGGCCGCAATAAGTCTGAAAGGCCTCCCATTCTTTTCCCGTTTCGCTCACCTTTATAAGTGCCGTACATCGCCTCAAGGGTTTTGCGCAGCAGCAGACCGTTTTTGCTCTTCTGGTCGTAGATAATGTCGCGGCCGGAAAGGGCGGCCTCATAGAGGTAATAGGCCAGCTTCTTTTGCTGCAGTGAAAGTTCGCTGAAGCCCGGCACCTGGTAGCGCAGGGTCTGCAGGTCGGCAAAGCCTTCTGCTTCCACCTTAAATTCTTTTGCGCCGGCGGCTGGTTTGGCAGTGGCGGCCTTTGGCTTGCCGGCTGGCTTTTGAGCGTTGGACATTTGGGGGAGCAGGGCAGCTGCGCCAAGCGAGAGCGCGGCGAGTCCCTTTTTCAGGTTTTGTTTCATTGAGAAGGAGGCTATGCACCCAAAGGTGCGCAAAAATCCGGCGTATAGAAAACGAATACAGCCCGCGCACTAACGAATCAGCACCACCTCGCCCTTATGCTCTTCCTGACGGCCCGTCACACACTTGGCGGCGAGGTAATAGAAGTACACGCCCGCATCGCAGGCCTTGCCGCCGTAAGTGCCGTCCCAGCCGGTCAGCGGGTCGTGGCCGTGATAGACGCGCTGGCCCCAGCGATTGTACACACTCAAGTCATACTCAAGCTGATTGCCATAGGTGACGATGCGGAACTGATCGTTGTGCGTATCATTATTTGGCGTAAAGGCGTCGGGATAGGATAACTGGCAGCAGGGTTCTACATTGTTGAAAGCTATACTTGCCGTATCCGCGCAGCCCCATTCGGTAGCCACGCGCACCTGTAGGGCCTGCGGCTGCAATATCTGGAAGCTGTAGAGTGGCCCCCTGGACAATATCAGGATAGAGTCAGCTTGTGTCCACGTATAAGTGACGCCGCCATCGGCCATAAGCAACACGCGGTCGCCCATACAGAGCTTTGCGGGCACATTGGCAATGCTGGCAACCGGGGCCGGATGCACAATAATATCGCGAGTGCGCTTATCGGTACAGCCGTCCAGCGTTACGGCGAGCGTAAGCTGTTTCGCGCCGCTGTCGTTCCACCGAACGATGTAAGGGCCAGGCCCGGTTGCAGATGGGATGTCCGCCCCGTCAAAATCCCAGGCGTATTGTTGCGCGGCGGCCGGAATGGTGCTGTAGCTCACCCGCAATGTATCATATTGACATACATCACTGGCATTGAAGCCGGCGTACGGAATGGGCTTGACATATAATGTATGGCTTACTGGCAGCGAGGAACACTTGTTCTCATCTACATACAGCCGGATGACCTTCGTGCCAGTGTCGTACCAGTGTACGTTGTAAGGACCAGGACCTTCACCGGATACATAACCGGCAGAGTCAAAGTTCCAGTGGTAATCCAGGATAGGGCCGATGCCCACCGTCCCTGTAAAATTGATCAGAGCAGTGTCGTTCAGGCAGATGGAGGCCGGCGCGTCAATGGCTGCAATAGGCCGAAGTGTTACGTATACCTGGACGGTATCGCGGAGGGAGGTGCAGACCTTAAACTTCTGATCCACCGTCCAGAAAAAGATGCCCGTAGTATCTGTGCGCGGAGTAGGCGCAAACGCTAGCGGTGTGCCGACCGGCGAGTACCAATGTACTGCGGCCCCGCTGTCGGGGTTTGCTAAAAGCGGCAGCGAGGTAGCGTATTTGCAATAGAATACCGGCGTTACCGTCTGCGGCTTGTAAGGATAAATACCACTGTCTACAATCTGCAGACTGTAATAGGAGGCACAACCCAGCTTTGGCGAGGAAATGGTGACATTATAAGTACCTACGCCGAGGCTGTCCATCACCTGTCCGGTGGAGTCGCGGAACGAGCGGATCAGGCTGCCGTTCTGGCTAAGATATACATCCCGCGGCAGCATTCCTTTAAAGAAGCGATAGTCAACTAATGCTTTATGGACACATTGGGTAGGTGCAGCAATGCGCGTTGTAAACTCGTTTGGCTCGTAAACGTGGACGGTGTACGCCTGCGTTTGCGTGGAGGAAAGCGGGCATCCGTTGTCTTTGTAAGTGACGTAAAAGGTATAGTTGCCAGCCGGGACATTCGGTTTGATCCAGCGGAAGGTTATGATCGGCTTCGTAGTGCTGTCTTTGGAAATAGTAACGGTAGCTCCCGTCGGTACGCCGGCTACGGATGCATAAATGGTATCATTGCCGGGATTGCTGGGCACGATGTCAAAGCGAATGGAATCGGCATTGGCGCAGAGATTGAAATCTGTGGGCCCGTCAATGAAACCACTTTGCCCCGTCTTGACCGGATTAACGTTGCTGGCAGTGTCTATGGAGCCGGTAGCGGGCTTGTTGTTGCAGGTACCCAGAACGTAAAAGTTCATCTCCCGCATAGACGTTCCGATCAGGACGCCATTGGCATATTCATTCACCTGTTGTACCACCAGCATTACCATGGCAGTATTGGGCGTAAAATTGGTCTGGCCTGTACTGCTGCTGAAGGAAAAAGTGCCCGCCGCAGCTGCTAAGGGGTTAGTGGCTGAATACGGCGGAATATAATTTACCGTGCTGTTCGTAGCCGTAAGCCCTGGTACCAGCGCGAATGAAAGGGAGTCATTATCTACATCGGATGCCCCGAGGTTATACTGCTGCGGTACATTGATACAATAAAAGGGCGTAGGTACCGTGTTGAACTTAGGGGAGGAGTTAGCGCGGATTGTATTGTTTAGCCGGGCCTCAAGCGCAGTGACCGTTCCGGTGCTTATCGTTCCAATAATTGCGCTTCTGCCGGCCTGCCCGTTGTTGGCCGTAGGGTTTGGCAAGTCGCCGTTGAACCGAAATACCCAGTTCGCGGATGCGAATGGTATCGTGCAGTTCGCTGCATACACAAATTTTGTTATGCCTGGGATGGCATTATTCGGATTGACGCAGGTAGTATTCGACTTTTCCGCTGCACAAACAGGCGTTACTTCCACACCGTTCACGCTCCCGACAGGACTCAACGACAATGATGTATAGGTGGAATTGCCATTTTTTAATAAAACTGTTGGTGTTGCGCCGGGAAGGTTATTGTACGCAGTGCGCGAATTTGGGCCGCAGTCTGCATAAACGACCAGGGTCACCTTATAATTACTTCCGGTAAGATGCTCATAGAAGAGGTCCATCCCCACAATATGCGATCCGCGCACCGTGACGCAAGCAGTAAGTAAAAACAGTAAAAAGGAGAATCGTAGCAGCAATCGTTGCATGAAATTCAGATAAGATAGCCGTTGAGCGCCGGAATAGCAGCGGCTTTTACGGTATAAAGATGCTTCATATTTCTGGAGCTGCCCGTTACGCTGCGGTCATTATTCTATTGAGCGCGACAAAAGCCTCCTTTCCATTCCCGCTCTTGTGGATTATTTAACGCATCAGAGTCTTCCGGAGTACATCACCTTTTGCGCAAAAGCGCATAAATCTTCCAACGGACGCACTATGAAAAATCTGCTCACCATCGCCGCGGCCTGCCTGCTACTTGCCGCATCTTCCTGCAATAGCGATTACAGCCGCGCACCACAATCGCAAAACGAAGCGACTTCCGGGACGGCTACAGATTCTGCCGCCGGCCTAACGCCGGCCTCCCCGCCAGCCTCAGAAGCGGACAGGGCTATTTCGCTCAACGATCCATCGCGCAAGATCATCAAGACCGCCGACCTCCGCTGCCGCGTCAGCGATGTTTATGCCGCCACCACACATTTAGAGCGCCTTGCGGCAGTTACCGGCGGTCAGATTTCACAAAGCAGCATGGAAAATGTTACGGACGAGGCGCGCAGCCTGCCGTACAAGCCGGATTCGCTGAAGCAGGTTGCATCTTACACCACAACTGCTCACCTGATCCTGCGCATTCCCGTAATGCAGTTGGATACGGTGCTAAGCGATATAGCGGCGAGCGCCTCCTTCATCAACAGTCGCAACCTGCACTTAGACGATGTAACGCTCCGCTATCTCAGCAATAAGCTGAAGAATGAAGCCTTGGCGCAAAACGATGCCTCACAACGCGCCCGCGCACTTGCACGGCACAGCGGCGAGGCCGTCTTCTCCGGTGAATACGGGGATGAACGCGCCGAAACTCGTATAGACCGCCACATTGAAAACATGCAGCTCACCGATCAGGCTACTTACGCCACGCTCACGGTTGACCTCTACCAGCCGCAGCGTATCACGCAGGCCATTGTTCCGGATATAGAATACCTGATGAAGCCTACATTGGGGCAACAAGTAGGCATAGCATTGGGCAACGGCTGGCTGGCGCTGCGCGTAACGCTCATTGGCCTCCTGCAATTATGGCCGCTGCTGTTGATCGTAGTGCTCGGGCTGCTTTGGTACCGCCGCAGCCGGAGCCGCCGGCCCGGACGAGAAGCGGTGGTACGTGCGTAGCAGCTGCATGTATTAACCTTTACTGCGCAAGCTGCTGACAAAATGGAGCGTATCTTCACGCTTTATTCCACGGGCCGCACGTTGCGATGCCCCGAAGTTGAAGGCCGAAAGTTGACCGTTAGGAAGCTGAGCCCCTGTCAACTTATCTAATCATCAACTTGTCAACAAAACAATGACGTTTCAAGAATTAGGTCTCATTGACCCAATCCTCCATGCCTTAAATGCAGAAGGCTACACGAACCCAACCCCAATCCAGCAGCAGGCGATTCCCATTCTCTTAAAGGGAAGCGACCTTATCGGCATTGCCCAGACCGGCACCGGTAAGACTGCCGCATTTTCCATCCCTATACTCCAAAACCTCACACAGGCACAACTGAAGGGCGGGACGAATAAAGACATTAAAACGCTTATTCTAACGCCTACGCGTGAGCTGGCCATCCAGATCGGCGAGAGCATCGCCTCCTACGGCAAAGGCCTGCGTATCAGTCACACGGTCATCTTCGGCGGAGTTTCGCAGCACAGCCAGGTGCAGGCGCTCCAGCGCGGGGTTGACATCCTTATCGCCACGCCAGGCCGCCTTTTAGACCTGATAGACCAGCGCTATGTGCACCTGCACCATCTTTCCGTTTTTGTACTGGACGAAGCCGACCGCATGCTGGACATGGGCTTCATTCATGACGTGAAAAAGGTAATCGCCAAGTTGCCGCGCCACCGCCAGACGCTGCTGTTTTCGGCTACAATGCCGTCAGGAAATCCAGCAGCTCGCCGCCAGCATCCTGACGAACCCGCAAAAGGTAGAGGTAACGCCACCTTCCTCTACCGCCGATACGATTGAGCAGAGGTTTATTTCGTGGATAAGAACAACAAGCGCCACCTGCTCGTGCACGTGCTGAAAGATGAAGCCATCAAAAATGCCCTTGTGTTCACCCGCACGAAGCATGGTGCTGACAAAGTGGTAAAAGACCTGCAGAAAGCCGGCATCAGCGCTATGGCCATCCACGGCAATAAAAGCCAGAACGCCCGCCAGCGCGCCTTGCAGGAGTTCAAGGAAGGTAAAATCCGCACCCTCATAGCCACCGATATTGCCGCCCGCGGCATTGACATTGACGAGCTGAGCCATGTGATTAATTATGAGCTGCCGAACATTCCTGAGAGCTACGTGCACCGCATTGGCCGCACGGGCCGCGCCGGCCTTTCCGGTAAAGCCATCGCCTTCTGCGAGCGCGAGGAATTTCCCTACCTGAAAGATATCCAGAAGCTCATTGGCAAGCAGGTGCCCGTAGTGAATGAACACCCTTACGTCCTCGCTACAGGCGGTGATGCGCCTTTGTTAGCGCCGCCTCAAAAGCCTGCGCCAGCGAACCGTGGCCGCAGCCAGGGGCATCGTAATGGAAGAAAGTGGAGTGGCGAGCGCAAGCATTAATGCGGCGCGACATTGCAGGGCGCAGGCGGATTATCAGTTGTTCCTATGAGGCGCACCAGCGCAATGCCCTGCACGAAGTAAATCTTCCCACTTGCCCGTTCTTTGCAGCGCGAGCGTGTGCGTAATTGCTCCAGCTTTTCAAACACGCGTCCGCCCAGCTCAAACTGCTGTCCGACCAACACTTCATCCGCATGAATGCGGCCTTCTTCCGCCGCGTCATAACGGGTAAAGGCTTTGAATAGCCGCGGGTCGGTGCAGGTTGATGCGGCGGGGTTGCGCAGGTACGCTTGCAACGCCTTTTCCACATCGGGTGGAAAGATGCCTTTGTTCAGAAATGGCAAGAGCACTTTTTGAAACTCCCCTTTCCATTCCGCGCCGTGCGGAGCAGGTTTCAGACCAAATGCGACGGTTGTTGTCAGATGAGCTAGCTCATGCAGCAGCGTGATGAGAAAGGCGTATGGATTCAGCGTGGCATTAACCGAAATGCGGTGATAAGGGTGCTGACGCGAGGGCGGCCGGTAATCGCCATGCAGGCTGCGCCGGTGCCGCGTGATGGTCAGGTGGATAGCGTGTTGCTCAAAGTAGGGCGCAACGCCTTCAAAAGTGCCCGGCGGCATAAATCGCGCAAGGCCGTCCAGCCGTTTCTCTTCCTTCTTAGCCATTCTTCCGTGCCTGCCGGCTAAAGGCCAGCGTTTCCACTACCGTATAGATGATGTAGATGCCAAACATCACGAAGAGTGTAGGCTTATGCACATCAGGCCGCTTGATGAGCGCATAAGCCAGAATGCCACCTGCGCAAACAAATAGCCGAAGCATCGTAGCGCCCTGCACGCCTCGGGCAAATGCGTGGGCCCGCTCGCCGACGTTGCGTCGCAGCATTGCGTAAGCGCCAAAGGATAGCAGGCAGCATAATGATGTTCGCCACCAGCAGCGCCGTCAGGTCAAAAGCGGGATAGAAATGCCACAGCATAAAAATGGCACTTGTGAGCATGGCGCAGATAATAGCGATTACAGCGGGCAGGCGGTTCATAGATTGTTTTCTTTTTTGCCCAGCGAGCGGATGAGTTGCACCAGTGAAAACACAAGCGCAATGACGGGAAGAATAATAACAAAAAGCGCCCGGAAGTGCAGCCGCGCGTCCAGCTTCAGTCCGCCCCACACGGCAAGGCCAAGAAGCACTAGAAGTTGCGTGGCAAGGCCAGCATAGCGCATCAGATTGCTGGTTCTATTTCCTGCGTCTGCCATGAGGTTTCGGTTTAGGTTGTATGGCAGTGCCTGCCTGCTTTTGGATGTCCTCCGGCGACGGCAGAATACTCTCCGGCGCGCTCTGGATTAACTCTGGTTTCAGCATGACCGTGTCGCGTTCCGGGGCATCTTTGGAAGCAATCAGCTTTTGAATTCGCTCCGCATGGCGTGTACTGGCGGCAGTCAGTTCAGTTAACGAGTCCACCTGCCGCTCCAGCCTTGCGGCCTGGATGCGCACCACATTGCTGCCGTAGCCGGGGATGTAATATCTGCAGCGGCGTAAAGAGCAGTACTGCTACCGTAGCAAGAATGGTAATGAGAAAGATGGTGCTAAAGAGCGTATAGAGGCTCTTCTTAGTTAGGTGAAAGGATGCTACTTCTTCCAGCGAATCTTCATTGATAAAGACCATGCGGTAGGGCGCATTCAGATTCTTGAACGGACGCGGAGGTTTCAGGGAAAGGGGACGCATAGCCTGAGATGGAAGGATGCCAAAATTAGTGCGAAGCGGGACTACTGTAATTTGTGCATGGACTTTCCCGTATACGAACCTTCCAACATTCCACCTGCCAATGTATCTCCTTGCCATAGAATCTTCCTGCGATGAAACTAGCGCGGCAGTATTGCAGGATGGGGTAGTGCGGAGCAATATCATTGCCACCCAGAAAGTACATGCGCAGTATGGTGGCGTCGTGCCGGAGCTTGCATCGCGGGCGCACATGAGCAATATTGTACCGGTTGTAGACGCGGCGCTAAAGGAAGCGGGCGTCGGGCGGCGCAGACATAGCGGCGGTGGCCTTTACTCAGGCGCCGGACTCATCGGCTCCCTGATGGTAGGCGCTTCTTTTGCAAAGGCATATGCACAGGCGCTAGGCGTGCCGCTCATTGCCGTGCACCATATGCAGGCACATATCCTTGCTCATTTTATTGATGATCCGAAGCCGGAATTTCCTTTTCTCTGCCTTACGGTTTCGGGCGGCCACACACAGATTGTCCTTTGTCGTGATTATCTGGATATGGAAGTGCTGGGCGAGACCAGGACGACGCAGCCGGCGAAGCATTTGACAAAACGGCGAAGATGCTGGGACTGCCATATCCGGGCGGGCCGCTGGTAGATAAATACGCTAAAGAAGGCGACCGCAAAGCGTTTCAAATTCTCCGCGGCCTCCTTGCCAGGCTATGGATTTTCCTTTAGCGGTATTAAGACTTCCGTGCTCTATTTTCTTCAAAAGGAAGTGAAGAAGCATCCAGCGTTCATTCAGGAAAATCTGGCGGACATCTGCGCGTCGGTGCAGCGCGGTATTATTGGAATGCTGATGGACAAGCTGGAGCTGGCAGCGAAAGAAACCGGTATTAAACACATAGGGATTGCCGGCGGCGTGTCTGCCAATAGCGGCCTACGGGCTGCCTTGCAGGATGCGGGCGAGCGGCTTGGCTGGCAGACGTATATCCCGGCATTCCAGTATTGCACAGATAATGCGGCAATGATTGGCATCACAGCATGGCATAAATACCGTCGTGGCGACTTTGCCGATTTGAGCATTACGCCGACCGCACGCGCGAGCTGGACATGAGCAATTCCTGGTTTCAGTTCAAGCAATTCACAGTGCAGCAAGATCGTTGCGCTATGAAGGTGAGTACAGATGCCTGCATTCTAGGCGCGTGGACACCTACAAACCGTGCTGTACAGCGGGCATTAGACATCGGCGCGGGCACAGGTTTGCTTTCGCTGATGCTGGCGCAACGAATGCCGGCGGCCTATTTTGATGCCGTGGAACTGGATGCCGAAGCTGCCTTACAGGCAATGGAGAATGTCGCAGCTTCGCCTTTTGGCAGCCGTATTCGTGTTTCACACGCTGATGCAGCAGATTGGGAGGCACCTGAAGGGTATGACCTTATAGTCTCTAATCCGCCGTTCTTCAGCCGTGCCCTTTTGGGGCCAGATGCTGCCCGCAACGCTGCCCGTCATGCAGGATCCTTAGATGCAGATGCACTCATTCGTATCGTCTATCGGCTGCTTTCGCCGGAAGGCTACGCTTCATTTCTGTGGCCATTGCAGGAACATCATGAGTTTTTAAGCAAAGCAGCAGAGCGACTTTTTCTGATGAAGAGCTTATTCATCCGTCACCGGGAAGGCGGGAAAGTAACGCGTGTAGTTAGTATCTGGGGGAAACTGCCGGTGGCTGGGCCAACGGAGGAAACGTTGACGATAAAAGATGCGACCGATCATTACACGCCGCAATTCGCAGCGTTGTTATCGCCTTTCTACCTCAATCTTTGATACTGCCTGCTGCTGACGATAAGTAGCCAATAAGTAGAGCGAGATGCTCATCCAGCCAACCCAGAACAGATATGCGCCGAGATGAAAACGTTCTTTAAGAATGTTGTGCGTGAAGTCGGAACGGAAATCGCTATACGTCACCCAAAGACCGCAAATGGCGGCAAGCAGCGCGACGACTTGCACAACGCGCGCCGTTGCCCGCGGCAGCCTTCGGTCTGCCAGCCATTGCAGGAGAAATAACACGAGCAAAATTCCAAATACCAAACCACCGCCGCGGTACCATACTTTGAGAAATTTATACTCTTTGTGAAACAGGTTGATGCCCACGCGCCCAATCCACGACATATGGCTTAGCAGCCAACCGGAGAGCGCGGACAGAACCGCGAGGTAAAGGATGAACGGCAGGTTGCGGCGCATGATATTGAAATGTAAGTTCCGTTTTTATCTAAGAAGGCACACCGCCTCTATTTTTGCTCAGCCACCGCGCCAGCAGCCCAAACGAAACGGCCAGAAACAGAAAGAACAAACCTTTATTGAGCGCACCCCAGAAGTATTCAAAGTAGCGAGTGTACAGATGCACGAGCAAAAAGAGAATGCTGTAATCACGCAGTGCAGCGTCGCTGCGGCGAATGGCAAAATAGAGCGCGCCGCCGAGCGCAAGGCCGGTAGTGACGGCATATGGCAACATCTGTGTTTGGCGCACCGCATTCCATGCATCCAGTGAGCCAAAATTTCCGAATACTGAGACGCCCCACAGCCCCGTGAAGCAGATAATCAGCGCGAAGTGATAGGTAATGTCGCGGAGGCTGGCCAATCTTGTATGCGCCTGCAGCCACGAGATACCGGCCATCAGCAGTCCAAAAATCGTGAACCGCATAGGATAGTTGAGTCCGATAAAAAGATTCCCATGACTGTGTACGGTGCTAAAAGCGCCGAACCAACCCATCAGGGCCAGCAGGCAGCCCGTCCATAATACGCGCGACGGGAAGGCGAGACTCAGGACAAGAAATGCCGCTGTGCAAAGACCAGTATATAAAGTATAAGCGGTTCCCGGCCCGATCTCCTTGCACAGATAAGTAAGCGATACGAGTGTGTCGAGCGCAGCCGGCAGCAAATAGACTTCGTAAGTGGTATTGCTGAGCCGTGCTTTGTTGCGACCAGCATACCAGAAAAAGGCTGCAGCCAATCCTGCAGACACAAGCGCAATGGTATAATTGGAGAGTAGAAAGGTGCGACGCAGGCGCTCCAGAATTTTTTCGTCCAGGAAGAGTGCGCCGAACGCGAGGAGTGCGCTGCTAACGGCTATGATGAAAAAATACTGCGCCAGCTGCTGCCTTTGCGACGGGCCGGCCGCGCTGTTGGCGCGCATGGTGGCTGCCTGGCTGGCACTGATAATGCTGGCTGCCAGCCATCCGTCTATAGCATCGTCAATGATTTCCTTTTGCTCTTTTTCGGTCTTGGGCATAGCCTTGAGGTGCTAAAAATATGGGCCGGCAACCGCACCACGCTTATTTTAGCGGTTACACAATCCTGCGCACACTATGAAGCTGTTATTAATTGACTGGGGCAATACGCTGGTGAAGGCGGCTATTGCCGGAGAAGACGGTACCATATCCACCCCGGAAACATTTATTGCCGACGAGGCGATGGATAAACTTACAGGCCTGATAGACAGGGAGGCGCCACGTGCATCTATTCTTTGCTCTGTAGCCAACCACGATGAGCGGATTGAAGGCCTGCTGGCGGAGCTCACGCACTTCGTGAAGCTCGGCCAAGACACTCAACTGCCGATTATGAATGCCTACCACAGTTCCGATACCCTGGGGGCTGATCGGCTGGCAGCTGTTGCGGGCGCCCATACGGAGCATCCGGACAAGAATAATCTGGTGGTGGCCATGGGCACCTGCATCACCTACAACTTCATTACCAAGAACGGCGCATTCCGCGGCGGGGCCATTTCGCCCGGCTTCCAGATGCGCCTGGATGCCATGCATCAGTTTACTGATGGACTGCCGCAAGTCAGCCCGTGAAGGGCCGACACTGCTATTGGGATATGATACAGCTACATGTATGCGCAGTGGGGTCGTATTCGGCATTGCTGCCGAAATAGATGGCATGGTGGATGCTTTTGAAGAAGGAATATGGGGAGTTTAACGCAATTTTATGCGGGGGTGATGCGCCCTTCTTTGCCCGCCATATCAAAAGCGGGATATTTGCCGACCCTCAGATTATTCTAAAGGGTCTGTATCAAATCCTGAAGCATAATGTCCGATTTCTCCGTTAGGCTCGATAGCGTCTGCTTACCGCGACCCTTTTATGTGCCGCCTCAGTCGCTATCCGCGCAAAACGGCAATTCGAATAAAGAAAATGATCCTTATAGCCGCTACGGGCTGGGGAGCCTACTAACCGGGGCCAATGTTTCTAACCGTGGAATGGGATATACCACATCAGCGTATCAGAATGCAGCTTCGCTGTAATACAGAGAACCCCGCCTCCTATCCTTCTTTACGGCTCACTACTTATGAAGCGGCCTTTACGGGCTCCTTCGCAACATTATTACAGATAATAAGTCCTACGGCAGCGGCTCTGCCACCCTTGCTTATCTGCGGGTAGGTATCCCATTAGGTAAGCACGCAGGAATGGCTTTTGGCCTGCAGCCTCAATCGCACATCTTTTATCATTCCGTAGATACATCCCTTTTAATATTGGATGAAAATTCCGGACATCAAATACTGAACAGGACTGCCAGCGAATATACCGGTGAGGGCGGCCTGAATTATGCCTTTATAGGTGGCGGCGGCAGTATCAGCGGCTTTTCCTTTGGCGCCAACTTTGGCTATATGTTCGGCAATATCCGGAACACAAGCCGGCTGGTAAACCTGGATTCGACACATGTGCTGGGTTCAGATTTTTCTAAGTACACACGTATTGGAGGCATTTACTGGAAGGGCGGTCTCCAATATCATGACACGCTGCGCAATGGCTGGCATTACCGCTTGGGCGCCACAGTTGCGCTCAGCCAAAGCTTAATGGCGATCGCGAGATCTTATACCTCTTCCTTCTTCTACAATAGCGGCTAGAAATGCAGGACACTGCGTACAGAACAAGTGGTAGAAGCCGGTAAGATCGTGCTGCCGGCTACGTACACTTTTGGTGTGCAGTTAGGCGGCCATAACTGGAGCATTGCGGCAGATGCCGCCCAGACAGACTGGAGCGCTTATCGCAATTATGAAGTAAAAGACTCGGTCAAGGACAAAACGATCCGCTTTAACCTCGGCGGCGAATTCACCCCTGACCCAACGAGTGTTTATGGATATCTGGCAGCGCGTTACGTATCGTGCCGGGTTCTATTATGGAACTGACTATGTTCAGCTCCGTAATACCGACATGAAGTACTACGGCGTTACCCTCGGCGCGTCCTTCCCATTCAAGCGAAGCTCTGACAGGCTTCACACAGCCTTTGAATTTGGCCGTCGGGGAACTGCAGGAGAATGGACTGGTAGCTTCCAACTACTTTAAGTTCCACCTCGGCATCTCTCTGAACGACCGCTGGTTTATCAAGCGCAGGTATGATTAAGGTGAAGTACAGGCAGGCAATGGCATATGCGTGTGGTTGCATATTGCATATTGCATGCTGCTCCTGCACTAACAGTATCAAGGAAATTAATGAGGTAACTGGTCGCGCCCGCGTAGGCGAAGATCATGGGCAGGATGTTACAATTCTATACAGCAAAGGCGGCAAGATACAGGCCCGGCTTTTTGCCCACACCTTCATACGCGCTGAAAGTGCTAACCCGCCTTATACAGAAATGAAAGACGGAATGCAGGTGGAATTCTTCAATGACAGCGCCGCGATAAAAAGCACGCTAACGGCACGCTATGCCCGGGCATATGAGCGGGAGAGCAATGTGCTTATACGCGACAGCGTACACATTGTGAATGACAAAGGCGAGCAGCTGGAAACCCAGGAATTGGTCTGGAACCAGCGACTGCAGAAATTCTTTACTGAAAAGCCGGTGCGCATTATAACACCGACGCAAGTACTGATGGGCTCCGGCATGGAAGCAAGTCAGGATTTTTCAGAATATCAGATTCGGAATATAACAGGCACCGTACAGGTCCAGAAAAGCCAGATGCCGCAGTAGGCAGGCCCTTATTGGTAGCTCTTGCGCCGGTAATCTCCACGCTTCCAGGCCTCAAAAAACTCAGCCCAGCTTAGCGGGTTAGTAATATTCGATTGGCTGGACCTGCCCGTAATAAATTGCAGCGCGCGCCATGCCCTGTCTGATACACCGCCTGGTTTTCACGGCCATCACGTGCCATGGTATAAGCCATTGCACGTAACGTAAGGGCGTCCGTATTCTTTCGGGCTACCTCATAGCGGTCATCCGGAATACGCCAGTGCCGGAAGGCCCAGTCAAACTCCTCGCGGGTGGGAAGCGGGCGTACAATCGTTTCCGGCAGATAGAAGGTATCCTGCACCATGAGCTGGATCATGGAGAAATACTGCCCTTTTATGCCTGGCGGAACTACGTAAGTTTTAGGGCGAAAACCTACTGCTGTAAATTCCAGCGTGTCACCTTTGTAACAGACGATGGAGAAAACACCAAGATCAGAAGCATAAACGCCACGGTACTGATTCCTCACGGCAACGGTAGCGCCAGCTACACCACGCAGGCTATCCGCTGTTAAAGCCACACCATTGATCTGCACAATACGCGGATCTCCCTCCTGTGCGAAGACACTATGCATCGCAAGGGGCATCAAACTGAGCAGCAGGGCTAATCGGTACAGCATAATCAAACAACGCCTGAAGCGCTTGCACGCTTCACAAAGATGCAAGCGAGGGGCGTACTTTTGCAGCCATTCAATTTTGATTTAACGAAAGATTCTATGGCTATTACGAAGGAGGATGTGCTCCGCGCACTGAGTGAAGTTCAGGAGCCGGATTTAGGCAAAGACCTTGTGACGCTCAACATGGTAGAGGACATCCGCATTGACGGATTGAACGTCTCATTTACAGTAGTCCTTACTACGCCGGCGTGTCCGCTAAAGGAGATGATTGAGAAGGCCTGCGTGAATGCGATCCGCATCATGGTCAGCCCTGAGGCGCAGGTGAAGGTAAATATGACAAGCCGGGTAATGAGCAACCGAAAAGACAATCGCGCGGTACTGCCGGGCGTTAAAAATATCATTGTTGTAGGCTCTGGGAAGGGTGGCGTGGGGAAGAGCACTGTAGCCGTGAACCTTGCGCTGGGCCTGGCTAAGGAAGGCGCAGCCGTTGGCCTACTGGATGCGGACATTCATGGCCCTTCTATTCCCATTATGCTCGGTATCCGTGACGAACGGCCTAAGATGATGGATGTGGAAGGCAAAGGCTATGATCGTGCCCATTGAAAGGTTCGGCATCAAGGCGATGAGCATAGGGCTGCTGATAGATGAAAAACAGGCCGTGATATGGCGCGGACCGCAGGCATCATCGGCGCTGCGCCAGTTTATTGCGGATGTGGCCTGGGGCGATCTGGACTACCTGGTCGTAGACCTT
This sequence comes from uncultured Bacteroidota bacterium, assembly GCA_963782125.1. GTDB lineage: Bacteria > Bacteroidota > Bacteroidia > Chitinophagales > Chitinophagaceae > UBA1952. Next base: position 153,648 of record CAWAID010000001.1, on the reverse strand, counting down.
CCACCCGGCACGGGCGATGTGCAGCTGACGATGGTGCAGACCGTTCCGGTAACCGGTGCCGTAATCGTATCTACTCCGCAGGCTGTAGCAGCAGCCGACGCGCGCAAAGCCATTACCATGTTTCGCCAGCCGCAGATCAATGTCCCGGTGCTCGGTATCGTAGAAAATATGGCCTACTTCACGCCTGCTGAGCTGCCGGAAAACAAGTACTACATCTTTGGTAAAGGCGGTGCGCGAAAAATGGCTGAGCAATTTGAGATTCCATTTCTGGGAGAAGTGCCGTTGGTGCAAAGCATACGTGAGGGTGGGGATGCCGGTACGCCTGCTCTGGTAAGTGAAGACGAGGTCAGCAAGGCAGCATTTCTGTCTGTTGCAGAACGAGTAGCGCAACAGGTATCTATCCGCAATGCCAATATGTCGCCGACAAAAGTCGTTCATGTGGCATCTTAAACCGTGACAATCCGCAGCGAAGAACTAGAATGAACCGTCAGCAACTTATCCAGGCCATCCGTCAGAAAAAGTCTGTCCTTTGTGTAGGCTTAGATACAGATCCTGCAAAGATTCCCAGCCATCTGCAGGGAGTGGATGACCCGGTGTTTGCCTTTAACAAGGCCATCATTGATGCGACAGCCCCTTTCGCCATTGCGTATAAAATCAACACTGCATTCTACGAAGCGCAGGGTTTGAACGGTTGGATAAGCCTGCAGAAGACACTAGACATTATTCCGGATGGCATCTTTACAATCGCGGACGCCAAGCGTGGTGATATTGGGAATACGGCCGATCAATATGCGACTACATTCTTCCGGACTTATCCCTTTCATTCCGTGACGGTGGCGCCTTATATGGGTGAAGACAGCGTTGCGCCTTTCCTGAAGCATAACGACCGGTGGGCTATTGTACTGGGCCTGACATCCAACAAAGGCAGCCAGGATTTTCAAATGCTGGAGCTGGCGAACGGGCAGCGACTTTATGAAGAGACGTTGCGCAAAGTAGCTACCTGGGGAAGTCCGGACAATTTGATGTTCGTTATCGGTGCTACACAGGCAGCCCAATTGCAGCATGTTCGCAGCATTGTACCGGACCACTTTTTGCTTATACCCGGCGTGGGCGCGCAGGGTGGAGACCTGGACGTAGTTTGCAAAGCCGGAATGAACGCCGATGCAGGTATTCTGGTAAATGTTTCCCGAGGCGTCATTTATGCTGGTGACGGGGCAGACTTTGCAGCAAAGGCAGGCCATGCTGCCAAAGATTACCAACAGCAGATGGCGAAGTATCTGTAATTTTTCGGAACGTTTCTCCGAAAAATGAAGGAAGCTCTACTTCAATTCATCTGGCAATACAATCTTTACCGCCCGGCTGGATTAGCCACCCATTCCGGCGAGGCAGTTCAGGTCATTCACCCCGGCACAATTAACCGCAATTCAGGTCCGGATTTTGGCATGGCGCGCGTGAAAATCGGCGATACCACATTAGTTGGAAATGTAGAGCTTCACATTCGCACTTCAGACTGGCTCCGGCATCACCACGATAGTGACGCAGCGTACCGCCACGTCATCCTTCATGTGGTTTTTGAGCACGACCTAAGAGAAGTGCCGGGCGGCATTCCGGTGCTGGAATTGAAAGATCATATTCCTGAATACGTACTGGAACGTTACAGTAATCTTATTCAAACAACTGCGCCGCTGCCATGCGCCGGTGTACTGGATAGCGTCAGCGATATAACGCGTGCTTCCTGGCTGAGCAGAATGCTGGTAGAGCGCTGGGAACAAAAGCTTGGCACATGGAATGAAGAGCTCCAGCACGCCGGCGGCGATTGGCATAGCCTTTTCTGGTGGCGGCTTGCCTCCAACTTCGGCTTCAAAGTGAATGCGGAGCCCTTTCTGCAAATGGCGCAGTCATTGCCGCTGAAAATAATTACGAAGCAATCTTCTCTGCTCCAGGTTGAGGCGCTGTTGTTTGGCCAGGCAGGGTTACTTGCCGGAAGCTTCAGCGATGAGTACCCACTACAGCTCCAGCAGGAATATGCTTACCTGCAGCAGAAGTACGGGCTAATGCCCATTCCGCCGCATCTCTGGAAATTTCTTCGGCTGCGGCCGGCTAACTTTCCACCCGTTCGGCTAGCGCAGCTTGCGACGCTACTGTATCGCGTTCCCAACCTATTCTCTGCCATCAGCAGAGGCGAAAACGCCGACATGCTTTCCAATTCCCTCTCTGTGAGGGCGAGCGCGTATTGGGATAACCACGTACGCTTTGATGAGGCGCAAAAGCGATCTGCGCCGAAATCTCTCGGCTCTGATGCAGTCCAAAACATCATCATCAACACGATAGCACCAGTTCGCTTTCTGTATGCGCATACACATGGCCAAACGGATGCTGCGGAAAGTGCCCTGCAAATGTTGGAAGCGCTGCCGGCGGAAGACAACAACATCATCCGTATGTGGAGCGGGCACGGTTGGGAACGCGGCTCATGCCGGCAGTACACAGTCACTTATCCAGCTTTACAACAATTATTGCACTGCCAGGCGCTGCCTGGAGTGCGCCGTCGGCCTGAGTGTTATCAAACGATCACCTGAAAGGCCGTCACGGCCACACGAATAAGACATTTTTCTCCAGGTCCGGATGCAGGCTTTCATAGACCGGGCAGGTAAGGGCAGCCTGTTCTAATACAGCCCTTTCATGATCTGAATAGTGGTGAGGACCGGCTATAATCATGCTCACCTTTATCTGCGCAATGCGCCTCGGGGTTTGTGCCATCATTTTTTCCACACCGCACTCAACGCGCGGAAGCGGTATTTCCCGCTTCTTTGCGGTTAATGCCATAATTGTACACATGCAGGAAGCCAGTGCTGCGGCTACAAGATCAGTAGGCGAGAAGCAGGATCCTGCTCCGCCATTGTCTACCGGGGCATCTGTCTCAATTAAGGTTGCTGATTGTAGGTGTGTGGCAACCGTCTTCAGCCCGCCTTCGTATATCACATTAGCTGTCACAGTCAATAGGTTTACTTGCGAAAATAGGATAGCTGCTTAGACATCAGGGTACTTAGTCGGTTTTTAGGTGGTTAAGTGGGTCGGCATGATAGTTAGTATGGGTCTTATATTGAGTTTAGCAAATAGTTTCATGCTGTTCGCAGAATTGTAGCTAACTTTTACCTCCAAACTATTTGCCTGTTATCGAGTGTCTATACTTTAAGTGAATTGTAGCCATGCGTAAGTTTTCATTCCTCATACCAATTTTTTTATCTGCTTTTTGCTGCTCCATCGCATTGGACGCGGCTGCGCAGAAATTATCTACCGGCAACGCCTCAAAACTGCCTAAAAAACCAAAGCCAATCCGTACAGAAATGAGCGCAGGGCTGCGTCTCAATACAAACGGATGGAGCGTTTTTGTGGACAAGGGGTATGTGCGCAGTCAGGATACGAAGCAGCGTGACCAGTTTTATGATGTGCGCCTTTTCCAGCTTGAGCTGACCGAGCATAAAGACCCTAAAGAAATCAAACATGCCCTTAGCGATCAGGGCTCTGGCGGCGCGCAGAAATCCAAGCCGTTCATTTTTGGCAAAATCAACAATTTTTATGCGCTGAAGCTTGGCTATGGCGTTCGCAAAATGATTGCCGGCAAGCCAGAGCCAGGTACCGTCTCTATTCATTGGGTTAGCGTTGGCGGGCTGTCGCTGGGTATGGAGAAGCCTTACTATCTGGATGGCTATGTGCCGCAGGACAATAATCGGCACATTAGTGCCGGCCACATTTAAGTACACTGATGAAACAAAGGAATCATTCCTGAATGCCCAATATATCCGCGGCGGCGCAGGGTTTCAAAATGGGCTGAACGAGATTCAGTTCGTGCCCGGTGTTCATGCAAAGACGGCCCTGCACTTTGACTTTGCAGCCAGCCGGCACACCCTTATGGCGGTAGAGACGGGCATTGGCGCAGAATATTACACGCCGGGCTATTCAATTGATGGCCAATCAGGAAGCGAAACCTTATTTTGTGAATCTCTTTGCCTCCTTTCAATTTGGCCGCCGCTGGTAGGGCTCGTAATTTCGGGATATGATACAGGAGCTGCCGGTGATACAGCCCCAGGCGGCCCTGCCGTCGGGTGAGGTGGGTACGTCAAAAATCAAAAAACCAAACTGGCTGCGCGTTAAACTCCCTACCGGTGAGGGTTACCGCCATGTGCGGAGACTTGTGGACGAGCATAAGCTGCACACCATTTGCGAAAGCGGCAACTGCCCGAATATGGGCGAATGCTGGGGCGCCGGAACGGCCACTTTCATGATTCTTGGCAATATCTGTACACGCTCCTGCGGATTTTGCGCCGTTGCTACCGGACGTCCGCTGCCGGTAGATTGGGATGAGCCGCAACGCGTGGCTGAAGCCATCCACCTGATGAAAGTGAAGCACGCAGTTATCACTTCCGTTGACCGCGATGAGCTGAAAGACGGTGGCTCTATCGTCTGGTACAATACCATTAAGGCCGTTCGCACGCTTAATCCGGAAACGACTTTAGAAACCTTGATTCCCGATTTTCAGGGTAAGTGGGAAAATCTGCAGCGCATTATTGATGCGGCGCCCGAAGTGGTATCGCACAATATGGAAACGGTACCGCGCCTTACCCGCCAGGTGCGCATTCAGGCCAAGTTCGACCGCTGCATGGAAGTGCTGCGCCGGCTGAAAGAAGGCGGCATGCGTACAAAGAGCGGTATTATGCTTGGCCTTGGTGAGACACGCGAAGAAGTGCTTGAAACCCTACAGATGCTGGCACATGTAAAGTGCGATGTAGTAACGCTTGGCCAATACCTTCAGCCAACACAAAAGCACCTGCCGGTAGTGCGTTTTGTGCATCCTGATGAGTTTGCCGAATATCGGGAGGCAGGCTACCACATGGGCATTGACTTCGTGGAAAGTGGCCCATTGGTGCGTTCCTCTTATCACAGCGAGCGACATGTAAACAGTGGTGCGGGCCGCGATATCTGGGAAGCAGAACGTGCCGTAATGGCAACCGCTCCTTTGTAGCTATTTTTTTTTTGCTCAACGGTAATCTGGAATTGTGGTAAGAGTATGCATAGGTGCCCGCAGCTACTTTGCCTGTTGTTGAATGTTTCTGTTTCCTTATGCATTGCAATAGCAGGTAACGCTTCAAAATGCGACTTGTTTTTTTGATAAAAACCAGCGCCAGCTGCGCTTGGTCGTGGTGTGTATGTAATCTCCATCTAAATATATATGGCATTTTTTAGCGGCGTTGCATTTCAATAATCAATATTTGCTTGCACATGGTTTTGGAATACTGTGCGATATCTGACTACCAAAAGCTTCTGCTACTTAGTAATTATCCATGATGTTTATTGCATTTATTTTCTACTGCACGATTGGAAAGTCGGCGATCTTGGAGGATAGGAGCAGATATCTTCTAGTCTAGTTCGGTGAGGTGACAAAGAGAATATCGCCACACTTTCATTAGAATGAACCTAACCTTAGTTCAGAATATTATCTTGTATCCAGATTGCAAATCCGCTATTATTTTACATTGGATAATAGATTCATAGATGCTAGTAATGACTGCCCTTAACTTGTTAGTCGCACGTTGGCGGGCGGCGAATTTGAAGTCAGTTAGCTGGGGTTACAACCATCCATCCATCATCAGCCCAAACGTCAGTAGCAGGTTTTCGCTATTGGTGCGCGTAACCACATTGTAAGTCAGCGCTGTTGTCATGGATAGCCAATTGCGCAGCTTAATGCCCAAGCTGCTGTTGGATCGGATAATATAATCGGAGGCGTCGCACAGGGAATGCTGGACAAAGCTGGTGCTTTCAAAGCTTAGCATTTGCCACAGGCGGAAACGCAGGCGCAGGCGGAAGGAATTGCGGACCGTGCGGAAATAGCTTTCCGCAGAGTCGCTCAGCTGTAGCGCACTATATTCATACAGCAGGCCATCGCTTAAATTGATGGAAAGGCTATCGCCGCGGTCTATGATATTACTTGCCAGCCCTGCGCCGGCCTGCGTGCGGTTAATAACTTTCAGCGAATAGCTTTTCTCAAAGCTGCTAAGCCCCCAATAGTAGAGCCCGGGCAGGCGGCTGCGCAGGTTGAAGTCTATAGTGCTGTTGAAGTCATTGTTGCTCAACCGATGGTCCTGCTCACCAAACAACCAATTGACAGCGCCACTAGCATCTATGCGCCGCAGCCGGGTATTGACACGCAGGGTATTTGTAATCAGGTAGGAAGTCGCACTGTTCGTTTTGTTCAACACGCCGGTACCGGCGTATTGCAGGTGATAATGCACGGAGTCATTAAACTGGGCAACCGCAGCACCTGTTCGGAGCAAGCAAATGGATATGACCAGGATGCACAATCGTAGCTTCATGACCGGCAGGCAAGGTTAGCATCGTCAGGCAGTGGAGCGACCAGGACAAATGGGGTAGCCTATTTTTTGCTCCGGGACGACCGTTTGACAACAAAGAAAATTAAAAGTCCAAGCAGCACCACAATTGCAACAACCAACCACTGCGTGGCCAGAAGGAGCTTGAAAACGTCAAAAACCTTCTTTATCATGGTATAGCAGGGTGTTGCGGTCAGGGCTTTCAGTTATTGTGCACCATACGCTGGTTATTCATTTCCATTGCTTTTGTCCGTCTGTTTCCCGGCTACGGAGCGGTTGTCCGATAGATACATTCGGCAGGCAACTGTCCTGCGTGGTTCAGCGCTTCGCGTAACCCCATTTGCGTAAATCGGCTTCGTAATGTTCGCTTCAGTGTATCCAGGCATCATTTCATGCTGCCAGCTTTCGCTGATTTGTTCATCAGTGACTTCAAATTTTCTACAATTTTAATCAATAACAAAGCCCTGCCACTGCGGCGGAGGCCCTGTAGTATTTAGCAACCTGATGTAGCGTTAGTACGAGTGCGAGGCGAAATACCTGAGAAATCGTGCTGTTTGCAGCCTTGTCTCATGAGCAGATAAATACTGCCGGATGGGGAAAGACGAAAAGATGGACATGTCCGGCAAGTGAGAGGGGCGTCCAAACCGCATTTTTTTTGATATTCCTGATCACCGTTTACTGCGCACAATGCGAATACGCCGCTGCGACTATGCCGGTTGACCTTCTTTGTATCCAAATAACAATGGTTTTTAATCTTTGGTCGCTATAAAAATGTTTAAGAATTCGTCTTAATTGTACCTTTGCTGCTCAACATCCTGCCCGGCAATTTTTTTGAGTCGGTTTGTCAGGCTGTAAAATTAAAATCTAAATACTGGGGTATGGGGCGAAATTTAGCTACGAAAGAGGCTGAAATAACTGGCGGCTGGCAGATTATTTTGAAAGACTTTGAGCATGTGGCGCCGAGCTCACATGTATGGACCAGCGAAACCTATAAAATCTTTGGCTATGCTCCCGGCGAGGTAATCCTGGATATTAACACCTACTTCGGCCACATCCATCCGGACGATATATTTATGGTCCAGAGTAATCTGGAACGTTGTATCAAAAATGGGGTTCAATTTGATATAAAGTACCGGATTAAGGCAAACGGTGGAGAAGAATGCTGGGTCCACGACACAGCAACAGTGGAATATTTTTTCGGATCAAAAGAGTGGATGAAGCTTTCCGGCTCTATTTCAACCATTCCAAAGCCTCGTGAACTGCCCAACCCTGCGGTCAATCTCCGGCATCAGCTGCTCAGCACAGGTATTGACGGCGCTATTCCTGATATGGAACTGCATAAGTCGCTGAGCGACGACGAACGTGCTGAGCTGGAAAAGATGTACTACCCGGACCTGGTGGACAGGCTCGGCCAGACACAGTGGCACCTGATGGAAAGCCAGCGAATTGCAAACATTGGCAGCTGGCAAATCATCATGAAGGACTTGGAAAACGTAGTTCCCGGCTCCCACCAGTGGTCTGATGAGGTATTCCGTATATATGGGTATAAGCCCAATGAGGTTGAGATTACCATAGGCTCTTACATCAAACACATTCATCCGGAGGACATAGAGGTTGTACTGGAAGCGCTCCGAGGCGCCATCACAGATAATAGCTATTTTGACTTAGAGCATCGCAGCATTAGAAAGGACGGCGTTGAAATTCTGGTTCGCCTGCGCGGTGAGTGCACGCGATACCTTGGTTCGACAGAATGGGTTAGAATCATCGGCTCCGTCAAGGACATCACTTTCAGAAAGAAAGCAGAGCGCTACGAGGCGGGCCTGAAGAGCGTTTTTGCCCACACTACGCTTGCATACGTGCTGCTGGATGCTCATCTGAACGTAGTACTATTTAACGATGCGGCGTACAACAACGTTCTCATGTCGCCGGGAAAGACACTCACTGAAGGCAGCAACTTCCTGGAATATGTACCGAAAGAACGGCAGGCAGAGGCTGAAAGCCGTTACCAGTCTGTCCTGTGCGGCAAATCCATAACCTACGAATTACCCTTTACCACGCACGACCGGCGACAATTCTGGTTTCTTGTCAGGCTTTTTCCAACGCGCTCTGTAGATGGAAACATAACCGGAATTGCCCTCGCAACTGAAGACATTACCGAAAGGAAAATGGCGGATGAGGCACTCAGGGAAAAGAACCAGCAGCTGGAGCAGCTCTTTGAGCACCTGAATGATATCAGGGAAGAAGAGCGAAAGTCAATAGCACAGGAGATCCACGATGAGCTCGGTCAGCAACTTACTACAGTAAAGACAGGCGCCGCCATTGTAAAACGAAGAATGAAGGATCTCGGCATAGCAGACCCAAATATTGAAATGTTGCTGGATGAGGTTGGCGAAGCGATTAAATCGGTGAGAAGAATTTCAACCAGCCTCCACCCGATGATACTGGAGCATAAAGGGCTGGCAGGGGCCGCCAGCTGGCTGATCGACGAATTTCAGAAACGACACGCCATGGAAGTTGAAAGGACGATAAACCTGCAGCAGGAAGTTTCAGACGCCAAAATGGCAATTGTCCTGTTCCGTATTCTGCAGGAAAGTCTGACTAACATCATACGGCATGCATCTGCGAGCAAAGTGACGATTGAATTGTGTGACGAGGGGCAGGAAATCCTGCTACGGGTGGCCGACAATGGCGTTGGTATTGATCTTGAAGGCTTAAAAAGGCGCCAGACCTTCGGCATCATCAGCATGAAAGAGCGAATTGCAGCCGTGCGCGGCAACTTCACCATAGATTGTAATTGCCCGTCAGGTACGGTCGTACGGGTGGCTGTTCCGATTCCGCAAGAAGAACTTATGGTTGCCCGGATTTGATTTTCTCCCGGCTTTTACAGCATTCAGGACCGACCAGTCGCATTTTGTTGTCTGTTGTGTACGGAAAAGGGCAAGCCAAAAAGCAACGTCAGGTTGCTTTTTGGTTGAAACCGAATACCATTCCCTGCACTTTGCAAATACAACAATTTGAGTTGCTGCGTGTGGTGTTGTGTTGCGGGAGCGTTTACACATCTGGCCTTCCTTCAGCGCTTAAATATCTATACCCGAGAGGCAAAAAACACCTGCACTTTCATGCCTCGCCTTCCGGAGCATAGTTGCGTCCGGTTTTTGCATCATTAGCATCGCCAACGGCTGCATTGCCCACCCGCGCCTCTGCCAGAAAACTGCCTTTCAACTGGTCGTACAACGAATGTTTGTCCACCAGCATAGCGACAATATTAGCCACAAGTGCCGCAGCCATCAGGTGAAAAATCACACTGTGGCGGTCGGTCATTTCCAACACCAGGATGGCCGAAGTAAAAGGTGTGCGCGTAACGCCGGTCAGGAAGCCGACCATACCCGCTAGAATAAGGATATTGGCATTCGCGCCGAGGATACCAAACAGGCCGGAAAGCCAGGCGCCTACCGAAGCTCCTGCTGCCAGCGACGGTGCAAACACCCCACCCGCAGCGCCTGTATTAAAGCTTAGAATCGGACCTGCTATGCGCGCAACGACCGTGTGCCAGTGCCGGTGCTTGTCGGCGGTAAACAGGCAGTCATTCATCAGGTCTTTGCCAGATCCAAGTATGGCTTCATTGCTGAAAAAGGCCACACTCGCAATTACCAGCCCCACTAACGTGATAAATACAACGGTCTGGGCGCTATTCATCGTCTTGCGCCAGCGCATCAGCAGCAATATCCAGCGGCACATAAGACTGCCGAGCAGGCCGGCAACGACAGCAACTACAAGTACGCCAAAGAATATAGCTGGTTGCAGACCCTTTACGTCAGGATAGCCGAGATAGAGGTAAGGACCTAGAAACGTCTGCGCGGTCAGGCCGGCAATAATAACTGCCGTGAACAGCGCGCTCCTGAAAAAGGAGATGTGCACCCGCGCCAGCTCTTCGATGGCAAATACGATTCCGCCGAGCGGTGTATTGAAGGCTGCAGCCAATCCGGCGGCGGCACCGGTAATGATAAAGTTTTGCTTTGCAAGCCGGGGCCAGGAAAGCGGTAGCCATCTGTGCACCATTCTGAAAACGGAACCAGCAATCTGGATGGTTGGGCCCTCCCGCCCGATGGCGGCGCCGCCAAGCACCATAAATGCGCTGGAAATAATTTTGACCATGGCCACGCGTATGCTCAGCAGCCTTGAAAGGGCGCCTTCGTAGCGCGCGGCAGGTAATTCAATAGCTGCCATTACTTGTGGTATTCCGCTGCCCCTTGCGCCAGGTGAAAATCTGATTACAAGCCACCAGGCGATTAGCATATTAATCGGCGTAAGAATAAAAATGGCCCACGAATGCCATGCAATCGCCTGGTGTAACAGGCCTTCGCATAGGTTAAAAAGCTTTGTATAGCCTACAGCAATGGCACCGGTAATGAGAGAAGCGATCCAGAATGGAAGCGCATGCTGAGCACTAGTCTTGAGCTTACCGTCAGAAAAAATGCCGAGGACAATCCTGAATCTCTGAGCAGCTGTTTCTTTTAACGAAGCCATGATTAAAAGTTTTTGAATGGCTTCAGCTGAATGTATTCAGCCAGCCTCTCAGCTCTGCAATGCTGCTCCGCTTTTAAAGCGACGCGAAGGTAGTTCTTCGGCATGGCGCGCTGTCCGGTCTGGATTTTTTTCACAGTTTGCAAAACGCACTAATCAGCCGTCGCTAACTGGTCATCGGGTCCACGGCTTGCATTTCGCTACTTGGTATGCATCTGAATATCGGAACGGCTTGCTATGATTCGTTCTGTTTATTGCTGTAATAAAATGAGGTAATCACGGTAAACATTTGATGCAGATGTTAGGGCTCCCTTGGAACGATTCGCTCCACACGATTGCAACATCTGATCTGAGGCGTGTACAGCCAGGGACGGTAGCGGTGATGGTTCGCGTAACGGCGAGAATGCCCAAATCATTTTCTCTAAGGCTGTTCCATGGGGATTTTGATTACGGGCAGAATTTTGTAACGCTCCGGCTGGCGCAATCCTTGCTTGAGTATGGGTTATAGCAGGCACACGTCCACGACACAGCTTTATGGAAACCGGCCCGTATTCCATCAATAGGCCCTGCTAAAAAAGACAAATATGACATGAAGAAAGTAGCAGTAGTCATCAACGATTTTCAGATTCCGCAAAGCGCGCTTGATTACGCCATTAGTATTGCGCGTAACGCAAAGTCAACGCTCTTCGGACTGTTTGTTCATGGTTTGTCGTCCATAGTGCAAGAAGCTAGGGGCGCAGGCCATGCGGAACAGGATGCTGTGTCTGCTTTTGCGCAGCGCTGCGATGTTGCCGGCATTGCATTCAAAACTCAGATTATTGAGCATGCTCACCTGGACGCCCTAATTGATCACAGCGCATTCACGGACCTGATGATTGACGAGGCTGACGCGCCCTCTCCCGCAGCCTATTCAAAAAGTGGCTTCCTGGCTAATGCACACTGCCCTGTTCTTTTGGTCAACAAAGACTTTAAGCAGGTGGACCCTATTGTGCTCACGTACGACGACAAAATTTCCGGCATCCACGCTATCAAAAGCTTTGCTTATCTTTTTCCATCCTACAGCTCACTGCCCGCACACTTTGTAAGCGCAGTACATGAAAATGTGCGCGGGCTGGAATATGCTGATCTGATAGGGCAATGGCTTCCGCTGCATTTTCCGTATACGACGACAGAGATTCTGAACGGCAATGCTGCTGATGTGCTCCCGGAATATATTAATAGCCTTTCCAATCCGCTTATTGTGATGGGCGCCTTCGGCAGAAGCTCGCTATCCCGTTTTTTCAAAGAGAGCCTGGCAAACATAGTGCTCGCTAAAACGAATGCGCCTGTCTTTATTGCTCACTATTAAAGGATGCAGCTTTGAAAGGCAACAATGCCTTTCCTGATTTTTTACACAGCAATTTTCCGGATACCATGTGGCATACACTAGAACTCTAGAATTGCCGGGCGATTCCAGCGCATCGTAAACAGCATCGCGTTTTATCCGGCCGCCATCGGCCTGGCGTTTTTGCTGCTTTCCTTTCTCAGCATCGAGTTTGACTTTTCGGAAACCGGCAAACGCTTCAAGGCCGGACTGCACTGGCTGAGCCTGCGCGATGCCACTACGGCGCGCAGCATTATTTCCTCCATCGTTTCGGGCATCATTTCGCTCACGGTTTTCAGCTTTTCCATGGTGATGATTGTGCTCAACCAGGCTGCCGCAAATATGAGCAACCGGGTACTGGATAAGCTCATCGGCAACCGCTTTCAGCAAATTGTGCTTGGCATCTACATCGGCACCATCGTCTATGCGCTGTTTCTGCTCAGCACCATCCGCGATATTGACTCCGGCATTTACATCCCGGCGCTGAGTACCTACCTGCTCATTCTGCTGACTGTTTTCGACATCTTCCTGTTCATTTACTTTCTGCACTACATTACGCAGTCGGTGAAGTATGAGGTCATCATCCAGCGGATTTATAATGCCACCAAATCCTCGCTGCTGCAGGCCTGCTGCCTGCGGGAGGAGCCGGCCGTTCCCATGCAATTGGAACATGCTGACAAAATGATTTCTGCCAAATCAGGCATTTACGAAGGCTTTGATACGCCGACATTGCTCGCGCTTTGCGAAGCGCATGATTGCGTGTGTGAGATTCGGCAAGTGCCGGGCAACTTTCTGCTGAAAGGGCAAGATGTGATTGGCTTCAATAAGGCTTTGCCGGACGAGGTGCACGAACAGGCTGCTACCGCGCTTCATATTCATGACACGGAGTCAATTTCCGGCAACTTCTTTTACGGCTTTAAGCAGCTTATGGAGATTGCCATAAAGGCGCTCAGCCCCGGCATCAACGACCCTAATACCGCGGTCATTAGCCTGCGGGCGCTATTTCGCCTTTATGCATACCGGGCCAGGTTCTTTCCCGTGCAAACCATCTGCGACAAGGCCGGCGTGCTGCGCATTATCGTAACGCCGCTGCGCTTTGAAAAGATATTTGAAGACACCCTGCTGCCCATTTGGGACTACGGCCAGGAAGACCGCATTGTCAGAGGCGAATTGCGTCAGCTGTTGCTTCAGCTTCAGCATCAATCGCCCACCGAGTCAGGAAGGAGACTTTTAGCCGTGGTAGAGCAGAAATGTGCTGAAGGATAATTTTTACTTTACCCGTTCATCTTCTCTAAAAGCGCGGCCGTACTGCGAAAGAAAGCTTTGACTTCTTCCCGCTGGTCAAGCGTCAGTCGGTCAGGATTAATCTTAGATGCTGCAGTGGCAACGTCTGCCGCACCAATAGCGAGCGCGGGATACTTTGCCTGTTGCAGCTCTTTCAAAGCTGCTGTAACCAGATTCGCGGCACGCCGGATATCGTCGGCATGAGATACCGCGAATTTGTCTTCCGTAATGTTGTTTGCGTAGACGTGTACCGAGTCCAGCGAAGGCATTGGCGATTGCCCCACCGCTGCTTGCCATAGCGCCGGTTGCATCCGCCAGCTTGTGCAGCGCCCGGCTCGTGAACTCATGCTCCAGACTCATCTGGTGTCCGCCGGAGTCAATAAAGCGCACATAATCCGCCACAGTACTGTTGCCTGTACGCGGCACTACTGGTGTCGTATTCGTCGTGGCAGGCTTTATAGGCGCTACATCACGGTTTTTTAGCCACCACAGGTAGCCTATAAGCACTACTGCAAGGATTCCGGTTATAATCCAGGGCAATGCCCAATTGCTTTTCCTTTTTGGTTTGCTGCTCCATCAGAGGGGAGAGTTTGTTTAATTTAATCAAAACAACACTGAAGCGCGGGCGCATCATTATGCTAAAGCGAGCCGGAACGCAGCACGATTGGCCCTTCCTGCATTAAAACGTCTCCCCGGTCTTCGGCGGTGATGTAAACGCGGGAAGGTTTGAAAGGCGCCGTGACCGTTAGCGTGCCAAGCTTATTGCTGTCAATTTCTAATACTCCGCCGTTGCGCACGCCCCTGCGTTTGGACTCAATCCATACCACATACACCTTTTTAGGCGGCGTCAAAAATTCGGGGCCTGCAAGACGCTCCACATGCACCAGCACGCTGTAGGAGCCACTTTTCATTGGCTCTGCTTTCGCGTAACCCTGCGCATTGGGCAATAGGGAAGATTGCTTGAATGATGCAGAGGTCTTGCAGGATGCAAATGCGATGGACATTATTACTGCAGAAGCCACGAAGTAGGAAATAATATGCCGCATGTCCGTAGTTTATTAGGATGAACAATAACTGCTCCAGAGGCATCAGGCCAAACAATTAGCCTAAAATGCTGTGTCACTATCGCCGGGAAAGGCGCAGTCCATAATTGGATTGTCCTTATAGGGGTAATAACTGTGCCAGGCGTGTTACGACAGACTATGATTTTCGCTCCAGGCGAGTGCCTGCATTGGACAGCGAAAAAATTTGAGATACAGTTAATAAACATCAGGATAAGGCACGGTTTTGCAGACCGGACGAGCCAAACATTTAATCATGGAAAACAAAGCCTACCATCAATATAAAAGCTGCATAGACGCCTGCCTCGCCTGCGCCGCCGTCTGCAATCACTGCGCCTCTTCCTGCACGCAGGAAGACGATGTAAAAATGATGGCGCGCTGCATTCAGCTTGATATGGAATGCGCTGCTCTTTGCTATGCCGCTGCCCAGCTAATGAGCCTTGGCAGCGCACATGCCACTATGCTTTGCAGTATTTGCGCCGATGCCTGTGACGCCTGCGCGCAGGAATGCGGACAACATCAGAACAAGCACTGCCAGGAATGCGCCGAACTCTGTCGCCGCTGTGCGGAAGAATGCCGGAAGATGCACGGCTAAATTCGCCATTCGGCTGCCTGGAAATGAAAATCGTAAATTTCATTTCCAGTCCTTAATACATACGTCTTGAAGCATCCGAAAAAGCTGGGTGAGTTGGCCGCTACCGCTATCTGTGGTAACGACATAACATCTTCGTGTCTGTACGTCTCGGCAATCGCTATTGCGTATGCGGGACAATGGGCATGGCTGGCGCTGGCGCTGGTGGCCGGCGTGCTGTTTCTGTTCCGGAAGATTTATACAGAGGTGGTAGGCGCGCTGCCGCTCAATGGCGGCGCGTACAATGTGCTGCTCAATACCACGAGCAAGGCCAATGCGTCCATCGCAGCCTGCCTGACGATTCTTTCCTACATGGCTACGGCGGTGATTTCTGCAAGCGAGGCAATGCATTACCTGCACACCCTCGTGCCGGCGGTGAACGTCTGGCTTTGCACAGCAGCGCTGCTAACGGCGTTCCTGTTTCTGGTGATGTCGGGCATCAGCGAATCAGCAATTGTAGCTGTTATCATTTTTGCCATTCACCTCGTTGCCATGATTACGCTCATTGGCAGCGGCATCTGGTATGTATGCGCGCATGGCTTAGACATTGCATCGCTGAATTTCCACGCGCCGCTGAAAGGCGGATTTTTTGTTGCGCTCTTTCTGGGTTTCAGCACGGCCATGCTTGGCATTTCCGGCTTTGAAAGCTCCGCCAACTTCGTAGAAGAGCAGCAGCCGGGCGTATTCCGTAAGACGCTGCGCAATATGTGGGTGGCCGTATCGGTGATTAATCCGCTCATGGCGCTGACGGCGGTAATGATTCTGCCCATCCCCGAAATCAGGACGCACCAGGAAGCCCTGCTGTCTGACATGGGGCAGCATACGGGTGGCGGCTGGCTGGCAACTTTTATCTCCATAGATGCGGTGCTGGTGCTCAGCGGCGCAGTGCTCACATCATTTGTCGGCGTAAACGGCTTAATCCGGCGGATGGCATTAGACCGCATTCTGCCTCAATTCCTGCTGAAGCAAAACAAGCGTGGCTCTTCTCCTCGGATACTATTGCTATTCTATTTGCTTTGCCTGTCAGTACTCCTGATTACACAGGGGCAGCTTGGGCCGCTGGCCGGTGTTTATACGATTTCATTCCTGCTGGTGATGGCGTATTTCGCCGTTGGCAATTTGCTGCTGAAGGTGAAGCGGGCGCGACTGCCGCGACCAGTGCACGCGCCTGTGTGGGCAGTCGCCATAGCTATCATTGCTATTGGTGCGGCGCTGTATGGCAATGTGGAGGTGCATCCTGAATACCTGTTTGTGTTTTTGCAGTATTTCAATCCGGCGGTGCTGCTGATTTTCGCGCTGCTGAGCCGCCATGTGATACTCAAATATGTGCTTCGGGTGGTCAATGAAGTATTCCGGCCTTTCCACCATTTTACCGGATTCAGCAGGCTGCATATCGGCCGGAAACTGAAAGCGCTCAACAATCAGGAATTCGTCTATTTCACGAAGGGCGAGGATATTTCCATCCTCAACAAGGTGATGATTTACGTGCAGGAAAACGAAATCACACGCAAGCTCAAAATCGTGACCGTGCTGCCCGGCGAAGCAGAAGTTTCAGCCGACTTCCTGCGCGACTTTGAAGTGCTTGACCGCGCCTATCCCGATATCAAGATTGAGTACGTACAGGTACGCGGCACCTTTGGCCCGGAAATTATCCGGCAGCTATGCAGCGAATGGAAGATTCCTATCAACTTCATGTTCATCTCCACGCCCGGCGACCGGTTTTCGCATCATGTATCGGAATTGGGTGGGGTGAGGGTGATTGTTTAGCGCCGGGGCAGCATGGCAATGTTCATCTTTCAGGCTTCGTCGGGTGCTGTATGGCGGAATGTCTTTTGCAAAGCTCAAAAGGCAAGATAAGATGTCGGCTGTGAAGTCTGAAGGTGGAGTAGCATTTTGCGATAGGCAAATTTTAAAATCAGTCATTGCCGCGGCGGGCAAAGTCGCGCCCTTCTGCCAAACAAGCGATTGTCAATTCCATTGGTCAACAAAAATTGTCAGCGACGCTAATTCCCTAAATAATTCCAGATTATTCAATAAGCCCGTGCTGGCAACTTTCACATCTTTAGAAATTGCGCCATACTCAAGTGTAATGATGTATTTGTTGACTACACACTGGTAAGTCAAATTCCCCATCCATACTCTGCCCATTGGCAGGTCGTATGAAACGAGAATCATTGTCTCTGAAGCTTTTAAACCATCAATCGTCACAACCTTGCTTGAAATGTAGTGACCATTGTGCTTGCTGGCTAACTCAAGACCACTTTTCTTAAGCGCCTTGTCTGAAAAAATTTCATCCAACTCCTTTTTAGTAATCATTCTTGGAGTCTTCACAACGTTTACTGTAACTCCAATTGCTGCTCCGCTTTCATCATCACCAAAGAAACCAACAGCTGCTACAGGGTGAACGTAAGACTCCTTGTGCCATTCGCAGGAATGAAGAATTCTAATCCTTGCCCCTTTTGCGTTTTCATCAAGTGAGGATGTCTCGTAAGAACAGTATTTGTCTTGACCGAACAAATTCGTCACTTTGCTACAAAGTAAAAGGCAAAGGATGCACCAGGAAAGAATCCGCATGCTCATTTCTGACTAACGTTTATCAAACCATTGCTTCTCTATAGTTTCAATGTATTCTTTGAAACTGTTCATTTGAGTTTCAATTGTCGTTCTGAAAATTGATCCAATGAGCATTGCAACTGCAATTCCAAAAGGAAAAACAATCCAGTTAAAGTTTTTTGGAACAATATTCGGAGCTAAATAAAAGAATCCGAGCACGAGTATAATCGTTGCAATCCGCCACCCCCATGGTTGTGTGTTGTCTATTACAAATTGGTCGTGTTTGATTCGTACAGCAAAGTTGAAATTCTCCATTGGCACAAAAACCACTGGCCTAAACCACCTCTTTCCGATGTGTGCATTGGGATAGGTTTCTTTAATTGCGTGAAGCAATTTGTCTAGTAAAGTAATCGGTTCCATCCGCTATTCAATTGAAATGATTGCCAACGAATATACACAGAATGAACAACGCTCAATCGCTATCCAGCGGATAAACGAACCGTCACAAAGAACGCCTCATATTATCATCTACAGCTGACTAAAAAAAGCAAAAAAACAATGAGCTCTGCTCCTCATTCATCAGCGCAACATTTTCCAAGCCTGCTATCCAATCAAGACGCCGCCTGCTCATCCGCGCCGGCTATAACCTGCGCCTGCAGCGGCCCTGCCGGCCCATATGCCTTAAGCTCCTGCACATTGCACGGCATGTAGATACCAGCCTCATCAAACGCTTCTTTGATAGCTCTAATCAGCTTGCCGCGTGTCTCCAGGGCGCTGCGCCGGTAGTCCTCTGTCGTTACCCAGAAGAAAACTTTCAAATCCACAGTGTTTGCCGAAAGGGCATCCTCCGCCACAAAATTCACGTGCTTATCATCGTGAAGGATGCCTGGCTCTGCATCAATGCATTCCTGGATGATGCGCATCGCATCGGCGATTGCGCTTTCATAAGCGATGCCAACGACAAAGTCAAGGCGGTAAAAGCCGTTGCCGGTAAAATTAATCACCGGCTTCTTCAGCACATCGGCATTCGGGATGTACACATCTCTGCCATCAAAAGTCAATATGCGCGTGTAGCGGAACGCCATATCCTGCACTTTGCCAAACGTGCTGTCTATCTGGATGGTCTCGTCAATATGAAAAGGGCGGTTAAAGGCAAGGATAACGCCGGCGATAAAGTTCTCGGCAATGTCCTTAAAGGCAAAGCCCACCACCACTGCTGACGCGCCTGCTGCCGCCAGAATGCCGCTGGCGATACCGCTTAGGCCGGCGGCGTGCAACCCGAGCATGCATACGACGATTATCAGTGCAATCTTAATCGTCTTGCTCAGAAAGCGACCCATCAGGGGGTCGTGGGCCTTCCTGGCAATGCGGGTGCGGAACAAGTTGCTGATCCATCCTGCCAAAAGAATGCCGCCCACAACAATAAGTATTGCAAGAGCGACACGAGGCAAGGCGACAGCAAAGGCCAGCCAATAGTGGTGCAATGATGCCTGAAGACGTTCCAGCATTGGGTTGATTTTTTAATAGTTTAAAATAGCTTGTGTGATGCTTTTCTGGCAGCTAAAAAGGGTATTTCAGACTTTAAGCCAGCGTTATCCCGGCATCGTCGTAAGCCTTTTTTATTTTAAGAATAGCCTCGCTGCCAGCCCTGAGGAACAGTGCCTGCTCCGGCGTGGCAATCCACATGCGCACGGTGAACCTGAACTTGCCGCTGTCAACACCATCAAAAAAGATACTAGGCTCTTCGTCTCCAGAGAGGCAATCAATGTCGCGGATGGCACTTAGCGTCGTCTGCCTTATTTCTTCCAGATCCCGTGTTCCATCCACACGCAAGGGCAGGTCGTAGCGCCGCTTGCCGAGCATAGTGTAGTTTTCAATCGGATTTTGAAAGACGTCCTTATTCGGTATTATTACAAGCTGCCCCTGAAATGTGCGAATCATTGTATCCCGAAGGTTGATCTCCTCCACGACGCCCAGGAAATCCCTGACTTTTACTGTGTGGCCCACACGAATCGGATGGCGAAAAGAAATGAAAATACCGGAGATGAAATTGGAAGCGATGTCTTGAAAGGCAAAAGCCAGCGCAAGACCGATGATACCAGCGCCGGCGAGAATAGAGGTTACCGCTTTATCCAGCCTTAGAATGCTGAGCACCGTGAATAACGTGACGGCTATGCAAAACACATATACTACAGATGCCACCAGATTATGCAGGCTGCTGTGCTGAGAAAAACGACGAATGAATCTGAGTGAAAGGCTTTTTATCCATTTGGAAACAAAGAGACCGATGGTGAGCACCACAGCGGCCAGTAAAATATTGGGCAGCAGGCGGACCAGCTCCCGCGCCCAAAGCGCAAGCTTTTGCGATATGAGATAAAAAGCTTTGTTCAAATCCATATTTATACTATCAGCGGGTATGAAGATTGTAGTAAAAACACCGAACCAACTGTATCTAAGCTTTGATTTCAGAAGAACGAGTAGCGCAATGGGTCGCTTCTTATAAAATGCTTGCTGATAATGTTATCGCATATCAGGTAACGGCGATGGCGGAGGAATTTCCGGATGAGCATTTTCCCGTGCGCCCGGCTTACCGCAAGGCAATGTATCACCGCCTGATGCTGATAGTAGATGAGCTGAACTTTAAAATGCAGGAGCTGCTTAAAGAATCGCCCGATGAAACAGATGCAGTACTTCAGCGCGAGCTTTTGGCCTTGCAGGAGGGTTATGAGCAGGCCTTTATCCGTGCGGTGCGAAAGGAGGATGAATGCGAATCAGCCGCTGAATGAATGTGAACCGATACGATAAGCAGACGGAAATCTCGCTGGCGGTACTACCTACGCTGACTATGGGCATTGTGCTTTTGGTTTTAGAGCGATTTAGTCAGCAGCGACTGCTTTTTGCTTCGCTCGCATCCAGCGCCTTTCTTATTTATGTTGACCCGCTGCATCCAGCCAACCGCATTATGACACTGGTAATCGCGCAGGTTTCGGCGGCAATTATTGGCTACCTGACCGTGCGCATTATAGGGCCGGGGTATCTCTCTGCCATGATTGGAATGTTGCTCGCTATCGCAGTTATGGTGGCGCTGGAGCGAATGCATCCGCCGGCAGTAAGTACCGCGCTCACCTTTGCTTTTACGCAGGACAAGACCCTGTGGCTGTTTCTGATTGCGCTTGGGCTGCTGGCTGTGCTGCTTATCCTTCGAAAAGTTTCTGCCTGGCTGATTAATCGGTATAACGCCGCTAACCCTCAAAGTAACCCCGCTCATGCATCCGGCACCTAATGTTGAAGGCTTTGTGCTCGGCTTTGTTCAATGGCTGCGGCTCATTATAGAAATAATGGGCGCAGCGGCAATTGCCATTGGCTCTGCTATTTCGGTATGGCGATTTTTTCGTTCGATCATTACGCAAAAGCAAACCGATTTTAACGGTATCAGGCTGACCCTTGCCCGGTATCTTACGCTCGCGCTGGAGTTTCAGCTAGGCGCAGATATTCTATCTACAGCCATTGCACCGAGCTGGCAGGAAATCGGCAAACTTGGTGCGATTGCCGTGATAAGGACAGGCCTGAACTTTTTCCTGTCGCGGGAGATAAAAGAGGAACGAAAAGTGAGCGCTGGCGATGCCAGTGGTGAACACAAGACGGACGAATAGCGCTTTTACGACTTCTTCCTCCCACTCACAATAAGTACAATACCTGCAACGGCTGCGACGCCACCCACCCATACCGGCCAGCCTACATGATGGCTTTCCTCCTTGTTTACCTCCAGAGGGCCTATATCCAGGACTTTCTTCTCTGTTTTGAAGTTGAAGCCGGAAACAGCCATCATAATGATGCCTGCAACGAGGAGGATAATGCCGGTAGTGCGCATGATTAATGCAATTTGAGTAAGTGTATAAAAACTGTGCAACCGCCTCTTCCGCCCTTAAAAATGTTTCCCGGCACCGATGTTGCGTTGGCACAAATATTTTGCAGAATGAAGCTATGACTATGCTTACAAATATTCTACGGTTTGTGCCCGCCATCGCGCTCATGGTAAGCCTTACGGCCTGTGGTAGTGGCGATACCGCCACCTCAACGGCTCAGTCCGACAGCACAACTATGACTGTTGGAACAGACAATAACGCAAATGGAATGGGCGGAATGGATACGGCAATGACAAACGGTAGCGCTACAGTGAGCAATGATGGCGGTACAAACAATATGCAAAATGGTGATGCATCGGTCCGGTCGGGTAACAGCGACAAACGCATGAATGCGAGTCAGGGCACAAACAATGCTCCGATGAACACAGGCTTGCAGGTTGGACCCAATGCGACGACTGTTCTGCGCGGTGAAAAGGAGGGGACGGTACCGAAAGGCCTTAAAAAAAGCCGTGACTACATCCCCCGTGATAGCATCAACAACCGTACTGGCCTTGCACCGCCACAATAGTGGTACTGCCAGAACAACTTTATTTTAAGGCCGCTTTCATAAGCGGCCTCTTTTATTGCGGCCGATGTATTACACGTCGGTTACCCGACGGATGGGTGCTCCATAAGTAGAGGTTAGCTGCCATTCAGTGCTGTATTTACATGAGAAATGAGCAATACTGCAAATATCTCAACAGTTATACTTTGATTGATGCTTCGCAAATCCTTTTGTCAACGACGCAAAATTGAGGCCTAAATATTATGAGTTTTATGTTGGTGTTCAGTCTTGCAATTGCAAGCGAAGGGCACCATAAACCCGAATTAATGAAAGTGGGGACGCTTTTATATATTTTCGGTATCTAACGGGTCAGTTCCATCGTCTGTACCTGACCACGCCCATTGGTGGACTGCCAACGCTGGAGGTCCTTTTTATCTTCTTTCATCAACCATGTTTTGGCAAAGTCGCTATCGTCTGTATTAATGGTTATGGAGCCATCATTCAACAGGTACGTAAATGATGAAGAATCATCATGTTGAGTGCCAAGAACATTGTAGTGAAATAGCTCGTCTCCCTGTTTTGTCCTTGTTGAAAGTAATCGTTCCGATATTACTTAGCGAAACTCCCTGCTGTGCCAGTGATAAAGTCTCGTACCTCGTCACATTCCAGTTGCCGACCAGAGGTTCGGTACATGCCATCAGCACAAGCGGGAGAAAAAGAAAAAAGATGGCAGTTCTGATTTTCTTCAAATCGGTATTTATTATTGGATTTGTCGGGGAATCTACGTATTAACGTCTCGTCTATTTAATCTATCCTGGATAGTCAGCGGGCGTGCCATCGTGCATCGGTTGCACATAAAGTGTCTGTATCACTATGATCACGATGATGAGGACAGGCGTTGCAAGTAGCAGTCCCCACCCACCCGTAAGCGCACCCATCAATAGCTGGGCTATAATTATAAGAGCCGGCGGAATGCTCACTAACTTTTGCTGCACCAATGGAGTTATAAAGTTGCTCTCAACTACCTGGACCAGCACATAAATGCCTGCAACTATGCCCGCGGTCGCTGGGCCTTGCATCAGTGCTACGAGTACTGCAGGAATCATGGCGATAAGCGGCCCGAAGTTTGGAATGAAATTGAGCAGGCCAGCCATGAGCGCAAGCGGCAACCAAAGCGGCACACCCACTACAAGCAGCCCCACAGACGTCAGAATGAACACCACGGTCATGGCAAAGAGCTTTCCAGCCAGCCACTTCATCAGGTTGCTGCCGAGCTTGTTAAGCACCTCATGCGTTTTGCCTTTGCCCGCCGGAGGCACAAGAAGGATGATGCCTTTGCGATAGCGGCCGGGAGAAATGGTGAAGAACATGCCAAGGAATAATACGACATACATATCGGCCAGCGCACCAAAGGAGCTGCGGAAAAATGTGCTGCCTATCGCCTTTGCTTTTTTGATTGCGTCGGGTGAAGATGCATAATTTACCAACTTTTCGCCGAGCGGGCTCTGGCTCAGTTGGGCTTTCGCATTTTCAAAAGTGGCCGGCAAAGTACTGCTCAGCTGAGCTGCCTGGCCCTGAATACGTGCGCCAATTAACCATGAAAGGCCGGTGAGCACTCCAAGGATTCCCGCAACGGCAAGCGCCATTGTAATGCCCTCTTTCCATCCCGTTTTTTGTTGAATAAACGAACTCAACCCGCGGAATGCGCAGGCTATGAGCACGCCTGCCAGCACCAGAAGGAAGACAGAGAATGTAGCGCGGAGCAGTAACAGCAGCACGGCCACCAGGCTCACTACGCCGACAGCTATCCATACTTTTTGCAGATATGAATAATTGTCATCGGTATTTTGATTTACAGCCATTTGTAGTCAGCTTTTAAAGTTGATGCCACCACTTTCCATCGTAGGCAGGCAAAATATTTCTTGCGGACCTTTGCGGCTTCCCATTTGTCGTTATAGATGCTTCTTTATCAAATCCTCTCCCTCATTATCGTAATCTGCGCCGTATTCAGCTACATTAACCACCGTTATATCAAATGGCCGCCTACCATAGGCATCATGGTGCTGTCGCTCGCGTCCTCTGTGCTGCTTGTGGTGTCGGCTAACTTCTTTCCGCAAGTACACTCCTACGCAGTGCAGCTGATCGGGCATATTGATTTCCATACGTTGCTGATGAAAATGATGCTGAGCTTTCTGCTCTTTGCAGGCGGCTTTCATCTGAATGCCCAGCGCCTGGCGGAACAAAAATGGCCCATACTGATGTTGGCCACTGTCGGCATCCTGATCTCCACCTTTCTGGTTGGAGCAGCATTCTATTTTTTATTCTTAATGTTCGGCGTTACCATACCATTCATTATCTGCCTGTTGTTCGGCTCGCTCATCTCTCCCACCGACCCGATTGCCGTGCTGGCCATTCTGAAAAGGGCGGGCGTACCAGAATCTCTGGAGTTAAAAATAGCCGGAGAATCATTGTTTAATGATGGGGTGGCCGTCGTGCTTTTTACCTCAATCATGGATGTGGCGCTAAGCAGCAGCGGTGGCTTTGAAATAGGGCCGGTAGCGCTGTTGTTTGCAAAGGAAGCAATTGGCGGGGCCATGCTGGGGGCAGCTTTGGGCTGGCTGGGCTATCTCGCGCTCAAAACTATTGACGATTATAAAATAGAGACAATCATAACGCTTGCCATTGTAATGGGCGGTTATCTTATGGCAGATCATTTACATATATCTGGCCCTATAGCAATGGTTATTGCAGGCATCATCACCGGAAACACGGGAAAGCAGGCTAAAATTGATCATGCGCGCGATTATCTCGGTCACTTTTGGACGCTCGTGGACGAAGTGCTCAATGCCGTCCTGTTTTTACTTGTGGGCTTTGAGATGCTGGTTATCAATAAGGAAAGCACGGTTTTGCTCATCGGCTGCATAGGTATTTTAATTGTCCTGGCAGCGCGGTGGGTTTCCGTTGCGCTTCCAGTGCTCGCTATGCGACGCTGGCTCACCTTTGAGCGCCATGCTATTTTGCTGCTCAGCTGGGGTGGTTTGCGTGGCGGCCTCTCCGTCGCCATGGCACTTTCGCTCCCGGAAACGATGTTTCGGAACGCCTTTGTGACTATTACATACGTAATTGTGGTATTTTCTATTACCGTACAGGGATTGACGATTGGCCGGTTAGGCAAACTCGCCCGGCCCAAGGCTATTTCGTGATCCGGTAATGTAGCTGCACTGAATCGGGCGCAAGCTTAGTCGCCAGCCAATGCTGCAGTCGCCGCTGGTCGGCTGTGCCAATGGGTTTCCTGCCCGCAAGGTTAAGCATCACTACACTGTCTTCCCGCTTCAGGCTATCAGTACGCACAATTGATGTCTTTGCCATGCTGTAAGTGACTATTTGCGGAAATAATGCTTTCAGCTCCGCCGTCAGGTCCGGCATAGCCTGCGCAGGCGGCGCCGGCGTGGCAGGTTGGAATGCCGAGTCTTCATCCTTAAATACTTCGTCCAGGATGCTGGCTCTGATTTGCGCAAAGTCAATATCCTTACGTGCGTCCAGCCCCTGGCGGATCAGGAGGTTGGTGCCCTGAAGATTGTAACGATCAAGGTGCCGCTTTAGCGAATCAATCTGTACTGAATCCAGCGGCTGGCCCATCACCAGCAGCTCTATTTCCGGCACTTTCCTTCTTTCAAAACGAAAGCTCTTATTCACTACCTGTGTAAGCGGATAGCTTAACTCGTGCCTGACAAACTCCAGCGCATTGCGTTCAAAAACCGCTTTCTGCACGATATAGTATGCAAGCCATATGCTAGGTGTAATAGTTATAACCACCACAAACCAGATATATCGGGTCATACGCCGCCGGCGTGCCTCACTTTCAAACTGCCTGCGATGGAACTTCATAAAGCGCAGAATGAGCAGCGTTGCAATGCAGATAAAGACGCTATTGATGAAAAACAGGTATAATGCGCCAAGCATGTAGTAATAGTGACCCGTAGCGAGGCTAAAGCCTGCGGTGCACAGAGGAGGCATCAACGCGGTTGCGATGGCTACTCCGGGAATTACATTGTTCTTTTCGCGTCGCGTGGCACCTATGGCACCGGCCAGCCCGCCCGCAAAGGCGACAAATACATCCCACAATGTCGGCGTGGTGCGGGCAAGCAGCTTAGACGTAGCACTATGAAGGGGAGAGATGAGGAAGTAGATGGTGGACGTCACAATGCTGATAAATGCAGCAATCAGCAGATTCTTCAACCCACGCCGCACTACTTCAAAATCCGAAATTGCGATGCCGAGGCCCACGCCCATAATCGGACCCATGAGCGGCGAGATGAGCATCGCGCCAATAATTATCGCCGTCGCATTCACATTCAGCCCGACCGACGCCACTATGATAGCAAATATCAAAGTCCACAGATTGGTACCGCGAAACGTGATATTGCGCTTTATGGATTCAACGACCTCGGCTTCAGTGTCCCGGTCTGCATCCAGATTAAAGTAATGATGGAATATGTCGTTTAGCTTACTCATTACGAGATTCAAATATGTTAAACTATACTTTTATAATAATGTAGTTGCTAAAGATATTGTTGTATGTCAAATTTTAATACTGTTCTTTACGCTGTAATGCTACTGTTATATTATTTGCTCATATGGGCAAGAGGAGCGGCAGCTGCCATGTTGCCAATAAAGTTATTTTGATAATTGCTATTTCGTGGTAAGTACAACCTGGCCTGCGGGGCTTTGCACAGCCGCATTATCTTCAGCTGTAATAAATATCCTTTCAGGGCGGAAGGTTGTTTTCACATGCAGCACGTTGCTTCGCTCGACTGATGATACATTGAGCTGGCCGATATTTTTAATGCCTTTTGCGCGGAATCCATCCACACCATATAGGCTTGTTTTGGCGGCGTTAATGCCCCTGGCGGCATCAGACGGCGCATTTTAATGATTATCTCATAGGATCGCTGCTCCGGATGCTTGCCTATAATGCGTGCCGTGGCCCGTGGTGTGATACCGGAGCGATTAAAATACATACGGCGGGCGCACGACTTAAAGGAAGCAGCAGGCAAGCAGCAAAGCGCGAGAAAACGGACAGGCCGGCTAATAATTAATTGCATCATAATCCGATCTGCAAAGGGTAAAAGTAACCTTGTACAGTGCTGATTCATTAAACCATCATGCCCTGTCAGTAATGTCGGCCATGTCCGATATAAAATGTCTGCGCGTCGCGCTAAGGTTCAGTGAGGGGTGTAGAAATCAATATATGAAAATTGTATGCATCGCCGCCGCGCTTCATTCCGTTGTTATGTTTATTAATCTGCGGGTATGCACGGGCCAACAATGCAGCGCCGGTAATCCAGCGGCCTGATAAAGCACTTCAGAAAGTGCCTGAAGCCGGAAACAATACTCTTTTGCGGAGATCTGCAACGGAGAAGAGAGCAAACTTAACCCGTAAACCCGCGCAACTTTTCCTCGTCCAGAATTTTTATCCGCTTGCCTTCTGTGGCTATAATGCCTGAAGTGATCCATTCCGTAAACACCTTAAAGACCGTTTCGTATATAGTGCCTGCATAAGAGGCTATGTCTTGTCGGGAAATAGCAGCGGATATAAAGCCATCCTCGCCATCGCCAAACGCATTATACATTGCCAGAATTGCGGCAGCCACGCGGCCCTTCACGTCCATGTGCACCAGCTCGCTCATGCGTTTCTCTGATCTGTGAAGCTCCGTTGCATAGAAGTGGAGCACCTGATAAGCCAGTGAAGGGTTAGCCTTGAAGCTCGCTTCCAGAAAGCTGGTAGGAATGAAGCAGGCCTTCGTAGGTTCCAGCGCTGTCGCGGAAATAGGGTAGTTCAGGATACTGCCCAGCCCGCGAAGCCCGACAATATCTCCGGTTTTTGCAAAGCGCACGATCAGTTCGCGCTCACCGCCCCAATGTTTGTGCAGCTTGACTGCACCGGAGAGCAGAAAATAGATGCCTTCCATGTTATCGCCTTCGGCAAATAGTAGTTCGCCGCGCTTAAAGACATGTGTCTGCTTGTTAAGCGCTGTGAGCTTACGCCATTCAGGCTGGGTATGGCTGCAAAAAAAACAGCTGGAAAGGTCACATTCTGAACTTTTTTTGCTCATAAATTGTCAAAATAAGGTTTGTGCAATGTAAGTGAGACGATATTTCTTAGATTTGTTCCCAAAACATAGCCTACGCAATACTTTTTAACTGCTCAAGCACTCTATTTATGGATAAAAAAATACCCGTTGCTATTTTACGCAGCATTGCCGGACTAAGCCTTTTTCTTGCGGCGTTTTGCTCAATAAAGGCGGTAGCGCAGCCCTCCTATTTCTTCCCGGGCAACAACGTCAACTTCACGGGGGGCTCAATTCCTTCCCGCTGAACTCCACCAGCAGCAATAAATGCCAATTTCTCTATAAGAGCACGGACTTCAATAGCCTGCCATCAGGCGCATTTATGATAACCACGGTTTATATTAAGCCGTCGTCGTCCAAGACCAACCAGGCGATGACCAATCTTACCGTCAAGCTCGGCAATACAAGCCTCACTACACTTACCAGCGGCACCTGGATTTCCGGGCTGACTACTGTTTACAATCCAAGCTCTGTAACCATTACTACAACAGCGAACCAGTGGAAGGCCATTACACTCAGCACGCCATTCCTCTATAGCGGCGGTAATTTACTTTTTGAGCTTTCTAGGCTAATTCCTCTTCTCCTGGCATTTCCCTGAATCATGCCGTTGTAACGGGACGAAATGGCAGGCTCTATGGCGGTGTGAATAATGCTTCATCCGCAGGCGCCAGCACCTCTACAGCTGTTTTTGGGTTTGACGGCATTCCTGCCGCCTGCAGTGGCACGCCACAGGCAGGTGTAATTACAACTACGGCCATGAATCCAGCCAGCCCTCTATGCGCCGGAAGTACAAAGGCGCTCACAGCCAGCAATCCCAACGGACCCATCACAGGCCTTAGCTACCAGTGGCAGAATGCAGCCGCTTCCACAGGTACATACGCAAACGTGACCGGCGGTACCGGCGCAACTACGCTTAACTATACCACTGCGTCGCTCTCCTCAACCACATGGTTCCGGCTGGCTATCAAATGCAGCAATAGCAATGTAACCACCTACTCTGCGCCATATGCCGTTCTCATTGGGGCGCAGCAGCCCGGGTCTATTGGGGGGCGTCCTACCTCATGCCCCGGCGATACGGCTACCTACAGCGTACCGGCAGTGTCTGGAAATACTTATGCGTGGAGCCTGCCGCCCGGATGGACCGGTACTTCCACTACCAATTCTATTCTGGTAACAATGGGCAGCAGCGCAGGTACCATCTCCGTCACTGCAAATGGTTGCGGCGGCCCGTCCATCGCACGTACAAAGACTATTCTTGCCGGAAGCGCCCCCGGACAGCCCGCGACAATAAGCGGACCAGACAATATCTGTGCGGGCACAAGCCATACCTATAGCGTAGCCGCGGTGGCGGGCGCAAGTTCGTATACCTGGACATTGCCGGCAGGCTGGGCAGGGGCCTCAAATACAAACACGATTACGGTAATGGCATCTTCCACTGCCGGCACACTCAAGGTGAAGGCAAGTAACGGCTGCGGTAGTTCAACGGAAGCGGCTAAGTCCATTAGCATCATCACGTCGCTGGCCAGTCCGGGTACTATTACGTCCAGCGCGCAGAGCGGCCTTTATTGCTCCGGCAAGCTGTACAACTTTAGCATTAATCCCGTACCTGGCGCTACGTCTTACAGTTGGGTAATGCCCTCCGGCTGGTCTGGCGTGCCTGCAGGCAATACACTGCAGGCCTTTGCGGGCAGCGGTGGGCAGGTGCAGGTCACTGCATACGTCTCCTGCGCTACGTCGCCGACTGCCAGTCTGAGTACAACCGTAACGCCGACTGTGACGCCGGCTGTGAGCGTTGCAACCAGTGCAGCAATGCTTTGCCAGGGGAAGCCCGTCACCTTTAGCGCGACAACGGTGCATGGGGGAAGCAGCCCTGTTTTTAGATGGAAAAAGAACGGCGCAAACGTGATAGCAACCGGCGCTACATACACAGGGACGGGCCTCGTAAATGGTGATGTGATTTCAGTATCGCTTGCCTCCAACGCTGCCTGCCGCTCGACAGACACCGTGCACTCCGCCGCGTATGCCGTCAGCCTTACGCCGAGCGTGACACCGGGCATCAGCATCAATACCAATCCGGTGGTGAAAATCTGCGAAGGAACGCTGCTGCAGTTTAATACGATCCGCACAGGTGGGGGCAGTGCTCCTGCTTATCAATGGTATCTGAACGGTACGGCTGTTGGCGGCGCCGTTGACACTTCGTTCAGCAGCGCGAGCCTGGCAGATGGGGATACAATTACCGTGAAGATGACCACCAATGCAGTTTGTGCCGCCATGCCGGAAGCAAGCTCTAATAAGGTGAGCGTCATTGTAAAAGACACCGTGCATCCGAATGTTCTCATTACTGCCTCTTCTATTGTTGCCGGTGAGCCCGTCACGTTTACATCCAGCCAGACGGGTGGCGGCGCAACGCCGGACTATCAATGGCTGCTTAATGGCGTGGAGCTGCCTGCGGCTACCAACGATACATATACATCTGCTGGTCTCACGGCCGGCGACCACATATCGGTGCGGATGCAGAGCTACGCGGAGTGCGCCATGCCGGATGTAGTGATGTCTGAAGAGCTGATTATGCAAAGCGCAACGTCCGTCGCTTCAGCGAAGGGCTGGAACGGCACTATTAACCTATTCCCCAACCCAAACAGTGGCAGCTTTACACTTGTCGCAGAAGGCCCACAGGCACCGGGGCAGCGTATAGCAATTGACGTTTACAGCATGATTGGCCAGGCTGTGCATCATACAGAGCTCCGAACCGATAAGCTGAAGTGGCAGCGGCAGATTCAACTGAGCGAGGGGCTTCCGAATGGTCAGTACAACGTGAGTATCACGGCGGAGGACGGAGGGCGTGCAAATCTGTTAGTGACACTACGCCGATAGGCGGCTCCTGTACGCGGATATTTTGTTGTGTTTGGTGGGCGCAGCGTGTTACAGCGCTGCGCCTTTATTTGCGGCAATGATACCTTGCAGATGAAATACGCTTCCGCCAGGTTACGCATCAATAGACGCCGAGCTTAGACTATGGAAAGCCTTTCCAATAGCAACAAATGGGCCCAAAATCTATTTCACCCGTTCCTTCAGTTGAAGGAATGGGGTCTCCACGAGGTGCCACGAAGCGTAGCCGACTATAAATGACAGGGGCACGCTTAGCCACAACAGTAATGCAGGCGTAGGCAGGAGCAACTGAATAAGCATTTGCTGCAGCGGATACGAGTAGATATATAACCCGTAAGAAGGGTTGCCCCAACGGAAAGGCTTAAGCAGGAACGGGATGCAA
The DNA here is from genome assembly GCA_963782125.1 of uncultured Bacteroidota bacterium. Taxonomy (GTDB): domain Bacteria; phylum Bacteroidota; class Bacteroidia; order Chitinophagales; family Chitinophagaceae; genus UBA1952. The sequence goes on along the minus strand of CAWAID010000001.1, from coordinate 122,037 downwards.
TCTTCGCCTGCCGCAACCATAATAACCGGATACAGCAGATAGCCGAACGGCTGGTAGATGTGCAGGGCACAGGTAAGAGCTGTCGCAACTAACGCTAATGCCAGCACTATACGGTTACGGCGCATGTTTTTCCAGGAAAAAAGCGTCATCAGGCAACCGGAACAGAAATAAAGCAGCAGTTCAGCAAAATAGTCCCATTGAACGCTGCGGCTTAACGGCACTTCCAGATTGGCCCATCGCGCACGCGCAAACTGCAGCAGCACAATAAGCGCCAGCCATATGATAACTATAGCACCTCGCAGCAAAGCCGGCTTTTTGCGGATGAAAAACAGGCCTATGAGCGCCAAATAGAGCACTTCTTCTACCCATATCGTCCACAGTGATCCATTGACCGCGCAGCCTTCCGGGTTGTTGTTGAACACGCCCGGCAGGCACGGCGTCGCCTTCACCATAAAGACGCGCAGCGAAAAAACCGGGTTAAGCCAGGTGTCCGGGTGACGGAAGTAAGAGGCCAATGGCAGGGTAGTGAACACCGGCCCCATCACCAGTGCACATAGCAAAAGCGCTACTACAAGCGGCGGGTAGATACGTAAGAAGCGCCGCCAGAGATATTGCTTTACCGAAGTGCTTCGCTGCAAACTCTTTAATACCAGATATCCACTCATCACCACAAAGCCATGGATAATGATGTGCGGCAATGTAATCTGGCTGGCTGTCCAGCGCGCGAGATAGTCAATGTATCGTGCACCCGTCAGGTCATAGCAGTGAAGCACGACCACCATAGTAGCCAATGACAGGCGGATAACCTCAAAATTGTTTCGGTGTACTAATTTCACGAAAGTCGGCGCCGGGATGCCCGGCTATACGATGCGGCTGTTCCGTCCGTTAGTGGTGTCGGCACTCACTATTCACAACTCACTATTCACCACTCTCGGCTTGAAGGCCCGGCCTAAAATACTGCAATCCTGCGGCACCGCTGGCCGGCGAATCTTGTGCGCTGTGGTTTTGCTGCTGGCAAGCTTGTGCGTGAGCGCGCAGGGAATCTCAGGTAAGTACAGCAATTGGCGGACGAAACGCATAGCTGTAAGCGCAGACAGTATAAATCTTGACACACTTTCCATAGCGCCGGGCAGCCTGATCATTTCCGGGGCGGCACCTGCAGATTATTCCCTGGAACCTTATAAGTCCCTGCTGCGTTGGAAGCAGAAACCGCAGTCCGATTCCGTGACCATTCATTACAGAGTGCTGCCTTTTTCCCTGGTACAGCGGAGCTTCCACAAAGACCGGCGGCTGATTGATTCGGTTTACGCATTTAATTATGTGCCGGCCATGAATCCTTCGGCGGCTTCATCTGCGTTTGTGGAGTTTGCGCCACTGGAATATACCGGATCCTACGGGCGCAGCATTTCGCTGGGCAATAATCAGGATGCGGCATTGCAATCGCATTTCAACTTACAGGCCAGCGGCTATCTTCCGGACAGCATTCGCCTGGAAGCCGCCATTTCAGATAATACGCTGCCGTTCCAGCCAGAAGGCAATACGCAGCGGCTACAGGAGTTTGACCAGGTGTATATCCGCCTGACCAGGCGCCAGCACCTCCTGCAAATAGGCGATTACAACATTGAACAGCCAAAGAGCTATTTCCTGAATTTTAATAAGCGCGTTCAAGGTCTTTATTATCAATCCGGCTTCGGCATTGGAAAGAATGCTTACAACTCCTTTGGTGTGAGCGGCTCGGTAGCAAAGGGTGAGTTTGCACGCAACATCTTTACTGGACTGGAAGGCAACCAGGGCCCGTACAAACTGACCGGCAATAATGGCGAGCAGTTTTTTATTGTGCTTGCCGGCACGGAGCGCGTTTACATCAACGGCCTTATTCAGGAGCGCGGCGATAATGCGGACTACATTATCAATTACAACACCGGCGAAATCCGCTTCATGCCGCGCCGCCTTATCACGAAGGACTCGCGCATACAAGTTGAGTTTGAATATCAGAGCCGCAGCTATCTCAACTCGCTTGTATATGCATGGGACGAGGCGCAGATCGGAAAGAAGCTGAGCCTGCATCTGAATGTTTATTCCAATCAGGACGCAAAGAATCAAGGCTACACGCAAAACCTGAGCGGCGAGCAGAAGCGATTCCTGTCCACTATCGGCGATTCTATCAGTAATGCGTACTATCCGGTTATAGCCTTAGACACATTTGCCGCGGGAAAGGTGCTTTACAAACTCATTGATACAACCGTGAACGGCGTGCGCTACGATTCGGTCTTTATCTATTCTACCAATCGCGACAGCGCCCGCTTTGCACTTTCATTTTCTTACGTAGGGCCCGGAAAGGGCGATTATGTGATTTCTGCGAAGGTGGCTAATGGCCGGGTATATGACTGGGTGACACCCGCAGGCGGGCGACCACAAGGGGATTATGCGCCGGTGCAGCTGCTCATTACACCAAAGATGCAGCAGGTGTACACGCTTGCGGCGAACTATCAGGTTGACTCGTTCAAGGCCCTGACCGTGGAAGTGGCAGCGTCAAATTATGACCCAAACCTCTTTTCAGCGCAAGACGACCGCACGCATCTTGGCATCGGAACAAAATTGCGCTACGCGGAAACGCGCTTTCTGGGTAAAAAAGACTCATCAGGCGTCACAAACTGGAACTGGCATAATGAAGGCAGCTATGAATTTGTGCAAGACCGTTTTCGTGCTGTAGCACCTTATAGAAATGTGGAGTTTGGCCGCGACTGGAATGTACCGCCGATAGACGCGCGGAAGCCGGACGAGCACCTCGCAGGATACAATACATCGCTTAGCAACCGCCGTTTCGGGACGGCGACCTACGACCTCGGCTATTATAGCCGGGATGTGCTTTATAAGGGCTGGCGCAATGTGCTGTCTTATGGCATTGATAAAGTGCGCTGGCGGACCGGGTTTTCACTTAATAACACGTCCATTCGCGATACCGCGCAGCATACACAATTCTTCCGGCCGAGCGCGGTGGCAGAGTTCCGGTTGCTACGGCTTAACCATACGGTGCTTGGCGCACAATTCCAGCAGGAAGATAACCGTATCCGGGAAGCGCGCATGGATACGCTGCGCGCCGATGCTTACCGTTTCTCTATTTACTCCGCCTACCTGCGTACGCCGGAAGCGCAGCCCCTGCGATATGCGCTAACCTATACGCGTCGCGATGACGAACATGCGCGTGCGAACGCCTTTTTTCTGCAAAGTCACAGTCATACTGTTGATGCCCGCTTTGGTATGGCCCGATCCCGAAATCACCTGATCTCTTTTACGGGCTCTTACCGCCGGCTGATTTTGGATGACACTCTTTATAATAACCAGCGTGGCGAGGAAACCGGCCTCGGCCGGGCAGAGTATACGGGTAATCTGCTACGCGGTGCGCTGCAATTACAAACGCTGTACGAAACCGGCGCTGGCCAGGAGCAGAAGCGCAGCTACACTTATGTAGAAGTGCCCGCCGGCCAGGGCGTTTACACATGGGTAGACTACAACGCCGACGGTGTGCAGCAGCCCAATGAGTTTGAAATAGCTATATACCCGGACCAGAAGAAGTTCATCCGCATCTTCACGCCAACGAATGATTATGTGCGGGTAAATTATGTGAATTTCAACCAGAGCGTGTCGCTGGAGCCGGCACTGTATTTTAGCGCCACAAAGGCTAAGCAGTGGCAGAAGTTTGTTAGCCGCTTTTCAGATCAGGGCTCGCTGCAAATTACCAATCGGTTGACCGGCGTTGACGCGGTAGCAGCAATCAACCCTTTTATTCCCGCCTTACGTGACGATCGCATTATAATTGCGGCTACCTCCCTTTCTAACACGGCTTTCTTCAATCGCAGTAGTACTGTGTGGGGGCTGGATTACACTTACCTGCGCAATACCTCCAAGCAATTGCTGACGTATGGAGTGGAAGGCCTTACCAACAGCCAGCACGCCGGCCATGCACGATGGAACTTAACGTCCTCGCTCAATGCAAATATTTATGGCCGTACCAGTCTTCGCGGCTATCAGAGCGCGCTGCAATCTGACGGGCGTACCTATGCGCTGCACAATAACAACCTTGAACCTTCGCTATCCTGGCTACATAACGGTACGCTTCGTCTTACCGGAACCGTTCGCTTTGAAGACCGGAAAAATGAGGAGCAGTACGGCGGAGAGCATGCAACAATCCAGCGTATTGATTTGGAGTTCCGGTATAGCCGGCCCGTATCCGGGGTGATACAGGCGCGGGCGGGTTATGTGGGTATCACTTATGATGGTCTGACGACAACCCCGGTGGCATTCAGCATTTTGGATGCCCTGCAGCCCGGCTCAAATTATCTCTGGTTTGCTTCCTGGGACAGGCGTGTCAGCAAGGGCATTGAGCTGAGTCTTGAATACGAAGGCCGGCTGCCGGCAATAGGCACCGTAGTGCATACCGGTAGGATGAGTGTACGGGCTATACTGTGATGATCGGTGTGCGCAGAAGGCTAAGCCAACTTAGTTCAAGCTTAACTAAAGCACTTTTACGAGGTAATAGCTTTTACGCAAGTACTTTGAAGATTATTCGACTGCAAAGACATCATGACAAGCTGTGGTGGAACCCGGTCATAAGATCTAATTATTGCATGCAACCGTGCCCCGGCGCCATGCTTTACAAATCCGCCTTCCGGCTTCATTACAGATAGCCCCGCTCCGCAAGCGCCTTAAATAGCTTGAGCAACGGCGTCTCCTTATAATAGCGTAGCTGTAGGTTCTTATTATCGGCAGATAGCAGTACTTCCCAATCATCGTCAGAGGTGTCCGTATGACGGGCAGTGGCTATCTTATCGTCACTCGCGCCATACACAGACACAGTGGTTACGCCCGCACTGGTAGCGGTGCGAAACGTGCCCACGAGTGCATCATTGTTATAAATCTTCTCCCCATTGAGTGCGATACTGGCCACCCTCGCGGAGGCTGGCGTTGCGGAAGCAGGAGCGCTGCTGTTCACATTAACCACGATAGGAGGCGCCGCAGCGTTCTGATTCTTCAAGAATGTGCCGTTGTGCATCACCACAAACTTTTGCTCTGCCTCCGGGCTGACGCTGCCGTTCACCACGAGGCGTGCGGCGGCGATATCCTTCGCCAGGCTCTTGCGGAGGTTCAGGCTGGTATAGTTGCGCAGCTCGCAATAGTTGCCGCTTTTAGAGAAAGTGACCGAATACCAGGTCACATCCTGATAGCTCCCGCTGGCGCCGTTCCACTCACGTCCCTTCTCGGCTTTCAGGTAAGCCAGCTCTTCGTGGGATAGATTTTCTAGAGAGTAATCCGCTTGCCAAAGCACTTTGTTTTTGGCTGTGAGATAGAAGGCTTCCTTGCCGTCTACGGTGACGAGGCCGGTTTTCTTGTCTATGTCAAGGTCTTGAGCAAGCGCGGTGGCTGACAAGAGCACAATCGGTAAGATGAATATTAAATGTTTCATTCCACGAGAATTTCGGCTAATTTATAGCATCTGCTTGCAGTGAATTGGGCAAATCCGAGATTACCTGCCTTGTCGGCAAAGTGCGGAGTATTTGCTGAGCTGGAAATAAATAGAGCTTGAATTTGAACAATTTTGGGGCATCCATCCAGATGGTGATCCAAACGACAACTCCGGATTGCAAAATTTACCTGAACTAAAAAGCGCCCACATAACGCAGGCGCTTTTGCATTTTCAATTTTACAGCCTTACGCTACGCCCTTCCCATGGCACTGCTTATACTTCTTCCCGCTGCCGCACGGACAAGGGTCGTTCCGCCCAATCTTAGGGCCGGCCACTACCGGCTGGCGCTTTATGGCTACTTCCGGTTCGGTGTAATAATCCTCTTCATCGGCTGCATAAGCTGAACCAGCCCGGTCAACCTCTGCGGCATTGGTCTGCATATTGCTCATGTCCGTGCGTTGCGGCAGCTCTTGCGGGCGCGCTTCATGCGGCTCTTCCTGCACCGGTATGCCGGCGCGCAGAAGGAAGGAGATGATGTTGCGGTTGGTCTCCAGCAGCATCTGCTTGAAGAGGTTGAAGGCTTCAAACTTGTAAATCAGCAACGGGTCTTTCTGCTCGTAGCTAGCCATCTGCACGGAGCTACGCAGGTCGTCCATGGCGCGCAGGTGGTCTTTCCATGCATCATCTATGAGGGCGAGGGTAATGCTCTTTTCCAGGGTCTGCACAATTGGCTTCGCTTCGTCCGCCACGGCATCATGCAGGTCTACGTAAATCTGGAGGCCGCGCAGGCCATCCGTAAACGGAATGACGATATTCTCTACCCGGTCGCCCTGCTCCTGCGCAATCTGGGTGAGCGTAGGCAGCATTTGCTCGCGCAGAGCGGCCATCTTGCGGGTGTAGATATCGTGGGTTTGCTGGTAGAGGTTTTCCGCAACGATGTTGAGGTCGCCCTTGCCAAATTCTTCTTCTGTTACAGCAGGCTCAATGGCCAGATGCGTGATGGCATCCAAGCGGAAGGCGTTGTAGTCACGGTTGTCTTCATACTTCAGCGCCAGGTCGCTGCATACATCATACATCGCTGCCTCCAGGTCCACCGCAAGGCGGTCGCCGAAGAGCGCATGGCTGCGGCGCTTATACACCACATCGCGCTGCGAGTTCATGACGTTATCGTAATCCAGCAGGCGCTTGCGGATGCCGAAGTTGTTTTCCTCCACCTTCTTTTGCGCACGCTCAATGCTCTTGGAGATCATGGAGTGCGATAGCACCTCGCCTTCCTTATGGCCCATCTTGTCCATGAGGCCTGAGATGCGCTCGGAGTTGAAGAGGCGCATCAGGTCGTCTTCCAGGCTCACAAAAAACTGCGAAGTACCCGGGTCACCCTGACGGCCGGCACGACCGCGAAGCTGCCGGTCAACGCGACGTGATTCGTGGCGCTCGGTACCAATGATGGCCAGACCGCCCGCTTCCTTCACGCCTGCGCCAAGCTTGATGTCCGTACCACGGCCCGCCATATTGGTGGCGATAGTGATGGCACCTGCGAGGCCTGCATTCTGCTACGATTTCTGCTTCCCGTGCGTGCTGCTTTGCGTTGAGGACGTTGTGCTCAATCTTCGCCTGCTTCAGCATTCTGCAAAGCAGCTCACTCACTTCCACGCTCGTTGTGCCCACCAGCACCGGGCGGCCCACGCCACGCAGGGCTTCAATTTCGTCAATAACCGCCTTATACTTTTCGCGCTTCGTTTTGTAAACAAGGTCTTGCTGGTCTTTCCGCGTGATGGCGCGGTTGGTAGGAATGCTCACAACATCCAGCTTGTAGATTTCCCAGAACTCGCCCGCCTCCGTTTCCGCTGTACCGGTCATGCCGCACAGCTTGTGGTACATCCGGAAGTAATTCTGCAGCGTCACCGTCGCGAAGGTTTGCGTAGCGGCTTCCACGTCCACATTTTCCTTCGCCTCAATGGCTTGGTGCAAGTCCATCGGAATAGCGGCGGCCTTCCAAAATACGGCCCGTCTGCTCATCCACGATTTTCACCTTGCCGTCCATCACCACGTACTCAACGTCCTTTTCAAAAAGCGTATAAGCCTTCAGCAATTGCTGGATAGAATGGATGCGGTCGGCCTTAATAGCATAGTCTGCAAGCAGCGCATCCTTCTGACTGCACTTTTTCTTCCGGCGCGATGTCCTGATTGTCAATCGCCGTCAGGTCGGTAGCAATGTCCGGGAGGATAAAGAAGTTCGGGTCTTCCGCGCCCTGGCTCATCAGCGCAAGGCCCTTCTCGGTGAGGTCAACGGAGTTGTTGCGCTCGTCAATAGAGAAGTAAAGCTCGGCATCCACCTTCGGCATGTTGCGGCCCTGCTCGGAGATGTAGTAGTTCTCCGCCTTCTGCGCAATCACCTTGTTGCCTTCCTCAGAAAGGAACTTAATCAGCGCGCTGCTCTTAGGCAGGCCGCGTTGCGCGCGGAAAAGAGCTAGGCCGCCGGTTTCTTTATCAGTTTTGCCTTCGGCAATGAGTTTTTTCGCGTCGGTGAGGGATAGGTTCACCACCTTCTTCTGGGCTTCCAGCAGGCGCTCAATGCGCGGCTTCAGGATATGGAACTGCTGCTCATCGCCTTTAGCCACCGGGCCGGAAATAATGAGCGGCGTCCGCGCATCATCAATCAATACGCTGTCCACCTCATCCACCATCGCGAAGTGGTGCTTGCGCTGCACCATTTCCTCCGGCGAATGCACCATGTTGTCGCGCAGGTAGTCAAAGCCAAATTCGTTGTTGGTGCCGTATGTGATGTCGGCCATGTAGGCATTGCGGCGGGCAGGAGTATTAGGCTGGTGCTTGTCAATGCAATCCACACGCAGGCCCAGCCATTCAAACAGTGTTCCGTTCCACTCCTGGTCGCGGCGGGCGAGGTAGTCGTTCACCGTCACGATGTGGACGCCTTCGCCGGCGAGCGCATTCAGGTAAGCGGGCAGGGTAGACACGAGTGTCTTGCCCTCACCGGTCGCCATTTCCGCAATCTTGCCTTCGTGAAGCACTGTACCGCCTATAAGCTGCACATCGTAGTGCACCATGTTCCACTTCACCGGCTGTCCGGCGGCGAGCCACGAGTTATTGAAGATGCTCTGGTCACCTTCAATGCGGATGTAATCCTTGTTAACGGCATACTCGCGGTCAAGATCGGTAGCGGTGCTGACCAGTGTTTCATGCTCAGAAAAACGGCGGGCCGTTTCCTTTACAACCGCGAATGCCTCGGGATGAATCTGCTCCAGCACTTCTTCAATCAGCTCATCGCGCCGCTTTACTAGCTTATCCACCTCTTCATAGACGCCCGGCTGGCTTTGCTGTGCAATGTCCATGGCGGCGATTTCCTCACGCTTAAAATAGATTTCTTGGTCAATGTGTGTTAGATGGTCTTGAATTCGCTGCTTAAACTCCTGCGTCTTGGCGCGCAATTCATCGTTAGATACATTGGCAAGCTTAGCAAATTCAGCATTGATTGCTTCTACCGCCGGTGAGATGCGCTTTACGTCTTTATCGCTTTTGGAGCCTCCGAATATTTTGGAAATGAAACCGAGCATGTCTTTATAGAAGAAAAATTTTACTGCGATGGCCGCTAATGGAGAATGGGAATGGAAGTATCAAAAAGGGTGCGCTAACGGCCTGCCTGACAGGCTGGCACGAAAGGGGCGTAAAGCTACGCCAAACAGTGGAGCGGGGATGTGAATGGAATGTCAGGAAGTGCACTTATGCTTCTTTCTCATCATCCGTTGGCTCGTTTAACGTCACCTTGACCCGCTTGATGCGCATCTTGTCTACTTCCAAAACAGTGAACTCATACTGATCGTACGAAACGGTTTCATTTACAGCGGGAAACTTGCCGGAAATTTCCAGGATCAGGCCGCCCAGCGAATCGCTCTCGCCACGTACATCCTCAAAGGTGTCTGTAGGCACAGCCATCATACGGCACATATCGTTGATGAGCACTTTACCTTCAAAAAGGAAATTGTTATCGTCAATCTTGCGGAACTGAAGGTCATCTTCATCAAATTCGTCTTTTATATCACCGATGATTTCCTCCATGATGTCTTCCAGCGTAACAATGCCGGAAGTGCCGCCAAATTCATCTACCACGATTGCAAGGTGGATACGCTTTTGCTGAAATTCGTGCAGCAGGTCTTCAATCAACTTACCCTCGTGCACAAAATAGGCGGGGCGGATGAGCGGGTGCCAGTCTAATACATCTTCTTCGGCATGCGGCAGGAAATCCTTCGTGTGGATCATGCCGACTACTTTATCTAGGCTTTCCTTGTATACCGGCATCCGGCTGTAGCCGCACTCAATGGCATAAGCCTGCACTTCGGGGAAAGTCATTTCATGGTTTAAGGCATTCACATCCAGACGCGTGCGCATCACTTGTCGGGCTGTGATATTACCAAACTTTAGAATGCCCTTGAATATGTTAACCTCTTCCCGTGTAGCGGTATGGCCAACAGTCAGCTCAATAGCGTGCTCAAAATCTTCCGGGCTCAGATTATTATTGCCGCTTTTCTTCCCGCCCAGCTTTTCTTCAATATAGGTAGATGATGAAACCAGCGTTCGGCTGATAGGGCGAAATACTTTGTTCATCGTCGTGATGACAGGAGCGCTAAAAAGCGCCATCCGCATATTATTCTGCGTTGCATAAACCTTCGGCAAGACCTCCCCGAACAACACCAACAAGAATGTTACTGCTACGACCTGAATAAGAAAGGAAACCAGTTCGGATACATCAGTGCCGATAAGCAATTGTCTCACCAGCAGGTTGGTGGCGATGATAATAGCAATGTTGATCGTGTTGTTCGCCACCAGCAACGTGGCCAGAAGCATTTTTGGCTGATCCAGCAGCCGGACGGCCTGGCGGGCAGCCGGCTGCTCCTTCGTCTTCAGATAATTAATGTCCTTGGCCTTAAGGGAGAAATAGGCCGTCTCTGCTCCCGCCGTGATGGCTGTAAGCAACAGCAGCACGAGGATGATGATGAGCAGGATAGTCAGGTTGGAAGCCGAGAATGAGTGAGTAGCTGGCTGCCTGCAGCAGCAGATACTCATAGGACTGTCCCGCCTTCAGGTGCGCTTTCCAAGATGGGTCTCGTTTGGTGAATCGCTCAAAAATAAAACGGAAGAGTTGGAGCGGCAACCCTTTTCTTCCGCCAGACAGGTAAAATAATTATGCCTTAAAAGGGCAGGACGTCCTTATCCAGACTTCCGAGGTGCGCAGCAGCTTTACAACGGAGTCCATGGATTTCCGATGCTGTCAGTAATTGGGAAATGGCCCATCTCCGCCTGCCCGTCACCGCTGCTGTGGCCATATTGCTCGGCATCTTTGCGCTTATCCAGCATTACCAGATTGTCGCCCACTATTTCTGTAGCGAACCGCCGGTTCTTGTCCTTGTCTTCCCAGTTGCGGGTGCGCAGGCGGCCTTCTATATATACAAGGCTGCCCTTGTGCAGATAGCGCTGCGCAAGCTCCGCCAGCCCACGCCAGAGCACAACAGTATGCCATTCGGTCTGGGAAATCATCTGTCCGCTCTTGTCCTTAAAGGACTCCGTAGTAGCCAACGGAAACTTCGCCACGGCTATATTGCCTTCCAGGTATTGAATCTCCGGATCTTTGCCAAGATTGCCAATCAGGGTCACTCTGTTTACGCCGCGCATAAGTGCTTCTTTTGTGCTGTGAGTGGAAATTTAAAAGTACCCTTTTTTCTCAAAAAAGATAATAAGGCTGCGGGGGAACGCGTAGTCCTTTAGGGATGAAAGTGGCACCCATACGCCGTCCGGCATTGCGGGCTTCGCGGATGTAATGGCGACGCTAAAAAAGCGGGAATGAATGAGCTGATGGGTCAGCCGCTGCGATAGCTCGCCTTCATATTCCGGCGCGTCTTGCAGGCGCAATGCCTGCACCTCCGTGCAGCTTACAAGGGACTTGCGGTCAAGTGCAGCTGCTGCTTCTATGAGGAATGGCTCATACAAGCCTCGCCATACATCCTTCCCCTCGCGCTGATGGATCCAAAGCATTCCGTCCTGAACGGTAAGCAGATAATGGAAGTAGCGCGTACGCACTGCAACTTTTTTTGCCCGTACTGGCAGCTGCTCGATCAAGCCTTCGCGGCTGCGCAATGCAACCGCCTGCAACCGGGCACGCATCGCAGTTTGGGGCCGCGGGCGTGCAAATAGTAGCACCATGGTCCATCATAGCCTGGTTGAAGCCCCCCGGATCGGATCTGTCTAAAACGTCATCAGCCAGCGATTGGAATAGTCTTTTTACCTTCTGTTCCGTCTGTGGGCACAGTAATGCCGAAATAGCGTGCGAGCACACGGTACACATTGCCATCCACCACCGCATGCGGCAGGCCAAAAGCGAAAGACGCGATGGCAGCGGCGGTATAAGGGCCTATCCCTTTTAGGCTGAGCAATCCCTCATAGGTATTGGGAAAGACGCCGCCATAATCGCCCGCCACCTGCCGAGCCGTAGCCAGCATATTCCGGCATCGGGCATAATAGCCAAGGCCTTCCCAGAGCTTAAATGCGTCATCATCTTTCGCAGCGGCCAAATCCTGAACAGTGGGGTAGGCGGCAATGAATTTCTCGTAGTAGGGTAGTCCCTGCACTGCCCGCGTCTGCTGCAGGATGATTTCAGAGAGCCAGATTTTATAAGGCACCTTCTCGCCCTTCCACGGCAGGCTGCGCCGGTTGTGATGTCGATGCCAACCCATCAAGCCTTCCGTAAAGGCTTTTTTACTGCCATGCCTATTGCTCAAAATCCAATCTTGGTTAAGTCTGTAAGTTACCGACGGCCGTCCAATCCTTCCATCCTTTAATCCTGCAAATCAAGGTCTATCTTCGCCCGCGTTATGGAAATAGCCCAGCTCAAAAACATGGCCGGCCAGGTGCGCCGGGATATCGTACGGATGGTGCACGCAGTGCAGAGTGGTCACCCTGGCGGCTCGCTTGGCTGCGCTGATTTTATGGTGGCGCTTTACTTCCACGCCATGAATCATAACCCGGATTTTAAGATGGATGGTGTCGGCGAGGACCTGTTTTTTCTTTCCAACGGACATATTTCGCCGGTATTTTATAGTGTGCTTGCCCGTGCCGGCTATTTTCCGCTTTCCGAGCTGGCTACTTTCCGGAAGATTGATACTCGCCTGCAGGGGCACCCGACTACGCATGAGGGATTGCCGGGCGTTCGCATTGCATCCGGCTCGCTGGGCCAGGGCATGAGCGTTGCCTGCGGCGCGGCCACGGCTAAAAAACTGAATGGCGATGACCGTATCGTCTATTCGCTGCATGGTGATGGCGAACTGCAGGAAGGCCAGAACTGGGAAGCGATCATGTTTGCTGCACATCATAGAGATCGACAATCTCATTGCTACGATTGACGTGAACGGCCAGCAGATTGACGGGCCGACAGAAATGGTGATGCGCATGGAAAGCCTTAACGCTAAATTCAGCGCCTTCAACTGGCTGGTACTGGAGATGGACGGCAATGTGATGGAGGAAGTAGTGAGCACACTCGACGCGGCGAATGCGGCAACAGGGCAAGGCAAGCCGGTCGTTATTCTGATGCGTACGGCTATGGGCAAGGGGGTGTCAGTTCATGGAAGGCACGCACGAGTGGCACGGCATAGCGCCCAATGATGCCCAACTGGAGCTGGCGCTAAAGGAGCTTTATCTGACGACGGAAGATTATTAAGCCGTCATCTTACAATCTATGGAACGCACGGGAAAAATTGCAATTGTGATTTTAGCCTTTTGGGCTATCGGCAGTTTTTTACTGGTGCCTTCCTGCAAGAAAAAAGATGAAGGCCAGCAGGATTTGACGCCACGCGATAAGCTGCTGGGTACCTGGCGCAGAAACCTCCGCGCTTACGACCGTAATGGCAATCATCTAATTGATTCCTCTGAAGTCAACTACGCGCCTTCGGCAAAAGCTACAGATACCATCATCCTTACGCTTGTGCCTGATGCTACCTATACCCGCGCCCAGATTTTTAAAGGAATGGCATATTCAGAAAACGGTACCTGGCACTTACAGCAGAATGATGGAGAAATTGTTTTGCAACCCACTACATCTACCTCACGCACAGACACATTTCGGTTGGACACCATTTCGCAGGCTTATTTTCTCCAGCATCGCATTGATTCCACGGGTCTGAATTATTACGAAAGCTTCGTACGCCCGAATTAAAAAGCCGGCTGATTGCCGGCTTCTAAATTTTGCGTTGAAAATAATTATGCGGTTTCATCCGGCTGCGGTGTGTAGCGCAGGTAAGGCTTCACAATCTTTAATCCCTTCGGGAAACGCTTCTCAGCATCTTCTGTAGAGACGGCAGGCACCACAATCACATCTTCACCCTGCTTCCAGTCTGCCGGGGTGGCCACGCTGTGCTTGGCAGTCAGCTGCAGCGAATCAATTACGCGCAGCACTTCCAGGAAATTCCGGCCTGTAGAAGCAGGGTAGGTGAGAGTCAGCTTCACCTTCTTGTCTGGTCCTATCACAAACAGCGACCGCACCGTAAAGGTCTCCGACGCATTCGGGTGAATCATGTCATAAAGCGTTGCAACATTCCGGTCCGCATCAGCTATGATCGGGAATTGTACGTCACAGTTCTGCGTCTCGTTAATGTCGCGCACCCAGCCTTCATGCTTGTCAATCGGGTCAACACTTACGGCCAGCACTTTTACATTTCGCTTCGCAAACTCGTCTTTAAGCTGTGCCGTGCGGCCAAGCTCTGTCGTGCATACAGGTGTGTAGTCGGCGGGATGGGAGAAGAGCACGCCCCAGCCGTCGCCTAAATATTCGTGGAAGTCAAGTGGGCCTAGCGTTGTCTGGGCCTGAAAGTTGGGGGCGAGGTCGCCAAGACGGATAGCCATAGTGTTTGTGTTTTAGTGTAAGCCACCAAAGCTATAGCGCAGGTGCCTAATCGGGCATTTGCATTTCCAATTCGGCCCAATCTGGTATCAATGGCGACCATTGTACCCGCCGTATTTTGCCCATAGGGCTGCGGTTGAGATAGAAAGAACCGCGATCCTGCATGGGCACGTGAAGCTGGATAAGCTGCGACAAGCGCGCCAGTTCCGTTACCGGTCTTCCAGAAAAGTATTCAAAGAAAGAGGCCAGATAAGCCCGCATCTCCTTCAGGCTCCAATAGTGCAAAATCTCACGACAGGCAGCGTACACTTGTCCCCCTTCCTGAAATAGGAGCGAGAAAGCAAACTGCTCAACTATATGCTTTTGAAACTGTAAATGGACATCATCCGTGAAGCGCAGGACCTCATCTAAGAGCGGCGCATCGGCGCAGGAAAATCCAAGCACTCCGGCATTCCACATGGCTGTTTCTTGCGGGATAGTCTGCTGGCGGCTACCCCATTTCAGGTGGCCGGACTTAGCAAGAAAAGCATTGAACTTCCGGATGACGGGATTAGCATTGTCGCGCAGGCGGTTTTCCTGTACGTGCATGTACCGCCGACCGCTTTCTATCCCTTCAAAAATCCGTATAGCGTCGCGCAGGAAGCAAATATCCGTATCCATGTAAAGCACTGCACCTTCCCGGGTCTGTGCAAAATCGCGCAGCACTTCAATTTTCACGCGATGAACGAAGTCAATAGCACCGCGCCAGCGGGTAATTTCCGCTGAACTTACCGGACGATAGCACAGCGGCAAGGCGATTTCATAGGGCTGAAAGAACTGTGGCTTGTCGGTGTAAATCCAGATTTCCAGCCCGGCAATACCCTGCGGATGATGATATAAGAATGTAAGTAACGCAAAGGCGCATTCGCGCAGCACTGCTTCATGACCGTAGGCCTGAAATACGAGAAAGCGTTTGGGAATGACGGACATGGTGCAAAAAAAGAAACCCTGCGTTCTGCAGGGCTCCTTGAAGATTTTTTTTTACGCCCGCAGAATGTCCCGGCTAATGACCAGCTTCTGGATCTCACTTGTTCCTTCACCGATCGTGCAGAGCTTGGAGTCGCGGTAAAACTTCTCTACTGGAAAATCCTTTGTATAGCCGTAGCCGCCGAAAATCTGTACCGCGTCTGTGGAGATCTGCACACAGATTTCAGAAGCGTAATACTTGGCCATCGCGCTCTCTTTCGTCATTCGCTCGCCGCGGTTCTTAAGGTCGGCTGCCTGGTAGATGAGCATTTCTGCTACCTCAATCTTGGTGGCCATATCCGCCAGCTTGAAGGCGATTGCCTGAAAGTTGGAGATTGGCTGGTCAAACTGCTGCCGCTCCTGGCTGTACTTGAGTGCGGCTTCATAAGCACCCTTCGCGATGCCCAGCGATAATGCCGCGATAGAGATGCGACCACCATCCAGCACCTTCATGGCCTGCTTAAATCCGTCGCCGACGGGTCCCATGCGCTGCGCATCGGAAATACGGCAATTATCAAAAATCAGCTCCGTTGTTTCGGAAGCGCGCATTCCAAGCTTGTTTTCTTTCTTGCCCGCGGAGAAGCCCGGCGTGCCATGCTCTACAATAAAGGCGGTCACATTATTGGGTGTACGCGGCTCTCCGGTGCGGGCCAATACGACGGCTACGTTGCCGCTTTTGCCATGGGTAATCCAGTTTTTGGTGCCGTTCAATATCCAGCCATCACCGTCTTTAGTAGCCGTGCAGCGCATATTGCCCGCGTCCGAGCCTGTGTTCGCTTCTGTCAGGCCCCAGGCACCTATCCATTCGCCGGTTGCGAGCTTTGGCAGGTACTTCTGCTTCTGCTCATCATTGCCAAAGTACATGATGTGCCCGGTGCAGAGTGAGTTATGCGCCGCTACGGACAAGCCAATTGAGGAGCACACCTTTGCCACTTCACTCACTACTGTTACATACTCAAAATAGCCAAGCCCGGCACCGCCGTATTCTTCCGGCACAAGCATGCCCAGCAGGCCAAGGCCGCCCATTTCATGGAAAAGCTCCACCGGAAAAATCTGCGCCTCATCCCATTCCATCATATTGGGACGGATTCGCTTGTTGGCGAAGTCGCGTACCATTATGGCAATCTCATTCTGCGTATCAGTGTAATTGAAGTCCATGTGCTATTGTATAGAGTTGAATAGGGTTGTACGTTGGTGGAAAGGTTTTGCCTGTACCTACTCAACCATAAAGTAGGGAGCAATTTTACGATAAATTTCTTCGTTCATCAGCGGTACCTGTCGGAGCTGCTCTACACTTTGATAGCGGGAAATGCCATCCCGAAAAAGAAGGATGTTTCTGGCGGTCTTTTCGCCAACATATGGATGCGCACTCATTTGCGCCAACATGACTGTGTTCAGATTCATTCGTTTCACGCTGGCGGGATTGATGCGAAGCTTTTCCTTCATCTTCTGAAAGGTTGTATCGGGAAACTTATAGACTTCCATCAATTGCTCAACTTTAAGAAAACCACCCAGCGCTTTTCTCCGCTCCATTATTTTATGTGAAAGTGTGGCGCCAACACCGGGCAGCCCACGGTCAAGCATCGCAGAGTCAGCCGTGTTTAAGTCTATAATCGCGGGAATGGCCGGAAAACTATTCTTAGATGCGTGAGCGTCTGCAGAATTACCTGCAATGTGGACGTATGGCGCAATTCGCGCATAAACATCTTCCGGCAGGTTGTAGAGCGGCTTCAGGTCTTCGGGTTTGTAAAAATGTTTGCCTTTCCGCCGCCAGTTCAGCAAGCCTTTCACAGCACGCGGCGGCATGCCAAGATGGATAAAGCCAGTGCTGTCCAGTGTGTTTGGGTCAAAGGAAAAAAGGGCAATACCGGCTTGGCCGTTCGGGACAGTCTCGCCATTTGCCAACGGTTGACTTGATACCTTCCAGTTATTATAAGCAAGCGTCAGCCTACTTTGCTGTTCAGCATCATCTGGCTCGGGCGCTACCCAAAACGACAAGCTGTATCTAAAAATAAAAATGATGACGAGCAGCAAACTGAAAACAGCTATAGACAGACGCTCCAGTCTTGGAAAACCTGTTAACGCCTTGAGCAGCTGTTTCATAGCGGTTTGAAGATAATGCGTCGGCATAGAAGCAGAAAAAGTTTTCTTTGCACATAACTCCGCTCTGATGCAGCCCGATAAGAACCTCAGTGTTTATGAACTGCCCGATGTAGTAGATACTTATGTGCATCATACCCAGCTTACGCGGGCCGAAAAGCTTATTCTTGAAAAATATGCGGATGATTTCAAAGGCAAGAAGGTTTTGGACATTGGCGTTGGTGCGGGGCGAACTTCCTTAGCGCTTGCAACACTGGCATCAGAATATCTGGGCATGGACTATAGTGCCGCAATGGTGGCAACTTGCCAGCAACACTTCAGCAACATCACCAATGCCTGCTTTGTCCAGGACGATGCCCGCACCTTGTCTTCTTGCACGGAAGCTTATTATGATGCCGCCCTTTTTTCCTTTAACGGCATTGACACCATGAGCATGGAGGGCCGAATCAGCACGTTGGAAGCGGTACACCGCGTGTTGAAGCCCGGCGGCATCTTTCTGTTTTCCTTTCACAACAGCGGCTATCTGGATACCCTTTACCGTTACAATTGGCCGAAAAATCCACTCCGCTGGAAAGGAGAATTTGTCCGGAAAAAACGGTTAGAAGCCATAAATGGAGATAGAGAACAGTATCGCGGTCATGAATATTTCTTCATTAAGGATGGGGGCGAAAATTTTCGTCTGGATATATGCTATATCCGTCCATCGTTGCAAATCAAGATGCTGGCGGAGCAAGGTTTTCGGGTAACAGATGCCTACGAATCCCTTTCGGGCACAAGGCTTTCTTTACAGGATGTGGACGCCTCAAAGGCGGCCTGGATTTACTACCGATGCGCGGCAATTTGATTCGTGCGCGCATCATACCAAATGATGCTTTGACTGACGAGGTTGTAGCGCCTTTTCTTGCAGCTTACGGACGTCTGCCTCCGGCTCAAATACCCGCTTTAGCACCAGCGGTTGGTAGCAGGCAGCCATTAGCTATATTGTTTTTGGATGGTAGTGAGCGGATAGGTTATGCTCTGGTGCAGCGGCGTCATTCTATACTCGCTGAGGTATTTCATGGGCCTGTAGTGCTGTCTGCAGACCAATACCTTGCATGCGTTGCCGCGCTGAAGCCACTACTGCGCAGGCGCGGACTGCTCCTGCTGCGCGTATTGCCGCCTTATAGCTTTCCCAGACCTGACGGACTTGAGGGCAGGTTCAACTGGGCTACTTGCGTGGTGGATATATCGCTGGACGCGGACAAACTCTTGCAGTCATTCGCACCAAACCATCGTCAGAGCATTCGGAAAGGCCTTGACGCACCGTTAAGCATCATGGATATGGAGTATGGTACGGAAGAAGCATTTGCGGAAGGCTACGTCGCAATGTTTGCCAGAAGGACAATTGATGTGCCGGCGCGGGCAACGATCCGGTTACTGCAAACCTTGCCAAAGCATGATCACTCATTTGTGCTGTGCGCACGCCATGTTCCAGACGGTGCGCTCGTGGGAGGATGTATTTTCCTAATAAGCGGCGATACCTGCACCTATTTTCAGGGCTGGTCTGCGCGTACGGGCTATCCGGTCTTGCACACGCTGTTATGGCGCGCGATGTTACATGCTAAGGAAAGGGGTTGCACGCGCTTTGATCTTGGCGGTTATTCGCTGGATGAAACTAATGGTCAGCTAAAATCCATTAACGATTTTAAGCGTTGGTTTCGCGGAACAGTGCTGTATTACCCATCAACAGCTATCATTCCATTATATCGGCCGGTGCAGTTGCTACTGCGCTGCTTATCCACCCATCTCTAGAGCATCAGTGGCTAAATAGCTTGCAGAAAGAATCAGATTACCAGTAACGGGGCGCCAATGGTGCGGTTGTCTGTTAATGAGCTTGCGCAGCAGTTCAAAGCCCCCATTCATTCTCAAAAGGGTTTTTGGCCAGACCTCATTTACCAGCCCTGTCCGGGAGATGGTGAAGGATGAATCTTTAGCAGGATAATGCCAGGATTGATTGACCGTGATACCCATTTTATAACCAGTGCGCCGGGTCGCCGCCACCACGTCGTCGTCGTAGGCACCAAAGGGGTAAGCAATTGATGTGGGAAAGGCACCCAACTCTGCTTCAATCCGCTGACCGGATTGCCGTAATTCGTTCTCTATCTCCGAAATTCTTTCTAATGACGGCAGTGCCGGATGGGTCTTCGTATGTGAACCGATTATATGGCCTTCTGTACGAAGTTGCCGCACATCATCCCAGCTCATCATCACATTTCGCGGCAGCTCTACGTCGGTAAAAGCTGCGCGTATATCAGTGATGAAGTAATCGCGCACGCGCTGGTTGGACTTTACCAGAAAGTTGCGAATGGTTGTTGCGAATGCCATCCGCTCATTTACAGTGTTCCAGGCGCGCACCTGCAGCTTTTCCGGCAGGTAAGAAAGATCTGCATTGAAACGGAGCAGGCTAGTATGCTGCAAAAAATGCTTGATTTCCTGCGTCCAGATCATATGGCCGGCATCTACGCAATCCGTTACAATATAAAAAGACGCCTTGCAATTGTACTTTTTGAGGATAGGCGCAGCGAATTCCAGGTTGTCATGATAGCCGTCGTCAAAGGAAATGGTTGCAACGGGTTTCTTGCCGCCAGCCAGTTTGTTTTCCTTTTGCGCGCAAACTTCTTCCAGCGGCAAAACCTGGTATTGTTTGGAAAGGTATTTTACGGTCCGGTCAAAATGTGCCACGTCCATCGGATCCCACAGCTTGTCCCGAACCGGGTTGACACGGTGGAACATGAAGTTCTTGACTTTCAATGGTTCAGACATAGGGTTCGTAGGCTTTCCATGCAAAGAAAACCGGCTAACAACTCCGTAACAAATCTAAGCTTTTAGAATTCCGCGTTCTTCGGCGTTCTCGGGAACGGAATGACGTCGCGGATGTTGGTCATTCCAGTTACGAACAGCACCATGCGCTCAAAGCCCAGCCCGAAGCCGGCATGCGGCGCGGTACCAAAACGCCGTGTATCCAGATACCAGTACAATTCTTCAGCAGGAATTTGCATCTCCGCCATTCTTGCCTGCAGGTTTTCCAGCCGCTCTTCCCGCTGCGATCCACCGACAATCTCGCCGATGCCGGGTGCAAGAATGTCCATCGCCGCAACCGTTTTTCCATCATCATTCTGGCGCATGTAGAACGCCTTGATGTCCTTCGGATAGTCGCGGACGATAACCGGCTTTTTGAAGTGCTTTTCAACCAGGTAGCGCTCATGCTCGCTTTGCAGATCAATGCCCCAGGACACGTCGTACTGGAATTTCTTCTTTTTGTAATGGTTTGAATTGCGCAGGATGTCGATGGCCTCAGTGTAGGTGATGCGCTCAAATGCATTGTTCGACCACGAACTCCAGCTTTTCGATCAGGCCCATCTCGCTGCGCTCATTCTGCGGCTTGTTCTTTTCTTCTTCCGCAAGGCGCTGCGCGAGGAACTCCAGGTCTTCGCGGTTATTGTCCAGCGCGTACTTGATGAGATAGCGGATGAAGTCTTCCGCCAGATCCATATTGTCGTGGATGTCATTGAAGGCTACTTCCGGCTCTATCATCCAGAACTCGGCAAGGTGGCGGGCAGTATTGGAATTCTCCGCACGGAAGGTCGGGCCGAAGGTGTACACTTCGCCAAGCGCCATCGCGCCAAGCTCGGCCTCAAGCTGCCCGCTTACGGTTAGGTTAGTGAGCGGCCAAAGAAGTCTTCTGTAAAGTCAATCTCGCCGCCTTCTGTCTTCGGAGCGCCTTCGAGAGGCAATGTCGTGACGCGAAACATTTCGCCTGCGCCTTCCGCATCGCTTGCCGTTACGATAGGCGTGTGGAGATATACAAAGCCGCGCTCATTGAAAAATTTGTGAATGGCAAATGCCAGCGCATGGCGCACGCGGAAAACGGCGCCGAAAGTATTGGTGCGGAAGCGCAGATGCGCAATCTCGCGCAGGTATTCAAGGCTGGGACGGTTCTTCAGTTGCAGCGGAAATTCATCGCCGTCACAATCGCCGAGGATTTCAATAGTATCAGCCTTCATCTCTACCCGCTGGCCTTTTCCAAGTGAAGCGATGACCGTGCCGGTAGCGGAAATAGCTGCGCCGTTGGAGATACGCTTTACAATCGCCTCGTCCGTGTCAAGGCCGATAACCACCTGGAGATTAGCAATGGTAGATCCGTCATTCAGGGCAATAAACTGGTTGTTGCGGAAGGAGCGAACCCAGCCTTTAACGGTTGTTGTGTATTCAAGAGACTCATCGGCGAGAATGTGCTTTAATCTTCGTGCGCTGCATGGTTCTATTTCGGATTGCGGACTGCGAATGTCGGTTGACTGGGCGGGTGATTTAGTGTACTTCTCTAAAAAGAGAAAATAGACGCCGAGGATAATCAGGAAAGAAGCAAAGAATCTCTTCAGTAAAACCTTGTCCATGCCCAAAACAATTTTAGCCCCGAAAAAGCCGCCAAGGACAAAACCTGCGCATAGAATGGCTGCAACCTTAAATCCACATTGCCGGCCTTATAATATTGCCATACGCCCAGGATGCCGATCGGCGGCAGCAACATTGCAAGCGATGTGCCTTGCGCCCGGATTTGCGTCATGCCAAATAATAGCACTAAACAGGGTACGACCACAATACCACCGCCGATTCCGACCAGGCTGCCCAGCATTCCGGCAGCAAGGCCAATCAGCAGCAGAATGATGATTTGTGCAATGCTCATGGATTTCATTTTTTACCGGACGCTATGCAGGATAAAGGCCAGCGAGCCGCCGGCAATAACGATCCATAGCAGCACGCCCAAGAATGAGCGGCCTCGCGCCAACAGAACGGATGGTTTTCATGGAAAGGCCGGCGCCGATAAAGAACAGTGTGAGCACCAGGCCAGCTTTGGCAATCTTCACCAGAATAGGCGCTATTTCATGGATGGCCGGAACATAGGTATTTATCAGCATTGCCAGGATGAAGAAGCCGATGAAGTAGGGAATCTTGATCTTCTGCTTGCCGTCCTTAAAGAAGACGCCGTGCAACAGCGCCAGCGGAATAATCCAGAGCGCCCGCGCCAGCTTCACGACGGTCGCAATCTCCAGCGCCTTCGCGCTGATACTGCTTGGCCGCGCCTACCACGGAGCTGGTATCGTGAATGGCGATCGCGCTCCACAGCCCAAACTGCGTGTCGCGTCATTGCAGCGCCCTGGCCGATGGGCGGGAACATAAAAAGGGCAATGGCATTGAGAATGAACACGATGCCCAATGCCACGGATATCTGCTTTTCATCCGCTTTGATAACCGGCGCTACCGCCGCGATGGCGCTGCCGCCGCAGATGGCGGTGCCGCTGGAGATGAGGTGCGTTGTCTTCCGGTCAATTTTCAGCAATATGCCCAGCAATGCGCCGAGTGCCAGCGTGCCGATGATGGTGGCGATGTAAATAGCACACCTTGCTTACCTGCAGCCACCGCGCTGTAGATGCTCATCCCGAAGCCTAAGCCCACTACAGAATATTGCAACAGGCGCGGTGTCACCTTATAATCTTTGAAGAACGCCGGAAACGGAATGCCGGTAAGCTGCGCCAGAATGATACCCATGAGCAGCGCTATGGGAGCGGAGATGAATGGTGTGAGGCACAGTACCGCGGCTGCTACAAAAAGCCCTCTGCGGAATGGCAGCGAAAGCGGGAAGCCGGCGGAAATATTTTGAGCGGATGACGACATTTAGTGTGGTGGTTTTTACCATCAGCATCTCGTAGTCCTTGATGGCATGGCCCAGGATTTTCTTTGCCAGCCGCGCGCCCTGGAACTCCTCAATCTTCACCACCTTATTCTCCAGGCGCTTGTATTCTTCAAAGAAATGGCGCATCTCCGCTATAAAGTGCGGGGGCAGTTCACCGATGTCATTAATATAGTTCACACTCATGTCGTTGGCGCAAACAGCGATCAGCTTATCATCAGCCTCACCCTGGTCCAGCATCCGCATCACGCCAATAATTTTCGCTTCCACTAAAGTCAATGGCTGCATCTCATTCTGAGAAAGCACCAGGATATCCAGCGGATCGCCGTCATCGCAATAAGTGCGCGGTATGAAGCCGTAGTTCGCCGGATAATAGACGGATGAATAAAGCACACGGTCAAGCTTCAGCAGGCCGGTTTCCTTGTCCAGCTCATATTTGGCTCGGCTGCCTTTGGGGATTTCAATGATGGCATTGACCACATCTGGTACCCCGTCACCAAAGCTTACCGAATGCCAGGGATTGAATTGCATAGGGTGCAAAGAACCGGCATTTTTTTAAAACCTTGCGGGCTTACAGGACGGGATAAATTATGTATCCTGCTTTATCATCAGCTTCGCATAGTTCAGCACAATCTTCTTCACGCCTGCGCCTTCGCCGAAATCTATTGTCGCAATCCGGTTGGCCGCGCCGCCTTCAATGGCGGTGATCTGTCCGAAGCCAAATTTCTGATGCTCTACCTTCATGCCGGCCTGCATCGTTGTCCGGATTGTCGGGCTTGAAATTGGCGGTCGGCGTGTGAGCTGAGTGCGTCTTTGGTCTGCGCGAGCTTGTCCGCCAGCTTTTTCAGCGAAGGCATTTTGTCAAAGCTCTGATTCATCGTTGTGCCAAAGGCGCCGACAGAACCTGTTGCGCGATGCGCTGCGCCGGTAAAGGGCGGTCCAGTGCTCTTCCGGGATCTCTTCAATGAAGCGGCTCGGCTCGTTCTGCACGAGGCTGCCGAAGCGGTAGCGGCTGTTGGCGTAGGTGACCCAAAGGCGTTCCTTTGCACGGGTGACGGCCACATAAAACAGGCGGCGCTCTTCCTCCAGACCTGCGCGGTCGTACATGCTCATGGAGGAAGGGAAAAGATTCTCTTCCAGCCCCACCGCAAACACGCAGGGAAATTCCAGGCCCTTCGCGGCGTGGATGGTCATCAGGCGTACAGCGTCCGCGATTTTCGATCGTTCTCATCGGCATCGGTGAGCAGGGTGATTTGCTGCAGGTAGGCGCCGAGGCTTTTGTCGCGCAGCTCGCCTTCTTCGTCCGGCGTTTCCGTGAATTCCTTGATGGAGTTGAGGAGCTCCTGCACGTTCTCGTAGCGCGCAAGGCCTTCCACGCTTTTGTCGTTGTATAGGTCGGCTACGAGGCCGGTCTGCTTGCCTACGGCGAAGGCCATATCGTAGGCATTGCCTTTCTCCAGCATCGTCTGGAAGGCCCTGATCATCGTCACGAAATTCTCGATGGCCGTTGCCGCCCGACGCCGCGGATGCCGTGCATGTCGGGAAATTGCATAACGTCCCAGAAGGTCTTGTCCGCTCTGGCTTGCAGCGACCTGGATTTTGTCAATGCTCGTCTTGCCGATGCCGCGCACGGGGTAGTTGATGATGCGCTTCAGCATTCTCCTCGTCCGCTGGATTTACGACCACCCGCAGGTAGGCCAGAAAGTCCTTGATTTCCTTGCGCTGGTAGAAGGATACGCCGCCTACAAGCCGGTAGGGAATGTTCATCCGGCGCAGGCTTTCTTCAAAAGAGCGGCTTTGCGCATTGGTGCGGTACAGCACCACGAAATCCTTGTTCGGGTAGTGATTGCGCAGCTTCATCTCCGTGATGGCGTCGGCTACGAAGCGGCCTTCATCATTGTCGGTCAGCGTGCGGACGAGCTTTATCTTTTCGCCCGTGCCATTCTCTGTCCAGAGGTTTTTCGGGATCTGGTTCTTGTTGTTGCCGATGATGTTGTTGGCCACGTTCAGGATGGCCTGCGTGCGAGCGGTAGTTCTGCTCCAGCTTCACGATTTTCACGTCCTCATAGTCGTCCTGGAACTGCAGGATGTTCTGCACCGTGGCGCCGCGGAAAGAATAGATGCTCTGCGCATCGTCGCCCACCACGCAGATGTTCTCGTGCACCGCGCCCAGCATCTTGATGATGGCATACTGCGCCGATGTTGGTATCCTGGTACTCATCTATCAGGATGTACTTGAAGCGGTGCTGATACTTCGCCAGCACTTCCGGGAAGCGCGTCAGCAGCTCGTACATCTTGAAGAGCAGGTCATCAAAATCCATTGCGCCGTTGCGGAGGCAGCGATTCGCGTAGCGCTCGTAAATCTCGCCGATCATCGGGCGGCTGCTGCGGGCATCTTCCGTCTGGATTGTCGGATGTCGTGCTTGTAGTCACGCGGATCAATAAGGCTGTTCTTGGCCGCGGAAATTCGGTTGTAAACGTAGCGACGGCTTGTAATGCTTATCGTCCAGGTTCAGTTCCTTGACAATGTCCTTGATCACGCTCTTCGCGTCGTCGGTATCGTAGATCGTGAAGTTGCGCGGATAGCCCAGCTTAGTGCCTCGGCCCGCATGATGCGCGCAAAGACGGAGTGGAAGGTGCCGATATATAGGTTGCGCGCTTCGCGGTTGCCGAGGATGTGCTCAATCCGCTCCTTCATCTCTGCCGCCGCCTTATTGGTAAAGGTGAGCGCGAGGATATTGAAAGCGTCCACGCCGTGGCGGATGAGGTGCGCAATGCGGGTGGTAAGGACTTTGGTTTTACCGGAACCCGCGCCGGCTACAATCATCAGGGGCCCTTCAATGTGCTCCACCGCCTCCCGCTGCTGCACGTTGAGCCCCGCTAAATAGTCTTGCATTAGTAGGCAAAAATACGGGCTGACAAAGCAGGCCCAAGATCAAACTTAAGGACTAAGTGCACGCACCGGCTGCCACCGACCACAGCGTCAATAACAAGCCCTTGTGTATTCCAAAATCTGCTTCAGATGTAACGCGCACAAAATCACTGGCAAAGCCCTGATAACATCGCTTTAGTACGAAGTCGCTAATCAGTAAGCACTTAGCGCAATTAGATTTGCCTTCATCAGAAGATAATAAAAATCATTCTAATGTAATTAATCAATCATTAACAACACATACATGCCCCAATCTTTACATCGCGCAATGCGGAAAGCGATAGCGGCCGCGGCCCTGCTCGTCCCTGTCCTGGCAAATGGACAAACGGGACTCACCATCAACGCTACAGGCACCGCAATAGTCACCACTTTTGGTACCAGCAACCTTGTTGTAGATAATGCGGTGACTATCACGGGCTCAACAGCTATTACCCAGGCAACTGTCAGCATTTCTTCTGGCTTTCAGACCGGAGACATCCTGAGCTTCAACAATGCGGCCCTACCGTCGGGCGTAACAGGTAGCTTTTCCAGCACAACCGGCATTCTGACCTTTAGCGGTGCTGCTACACCGGCTGACTATCAGGCATTACTACGTACGGTCACAATAAGTCTCTCAAGTACTTCAGCTGCTACGCGCACTGCTACGTTCACTCTAGGCAACCTTGGCTCTTATACCAATGGTCACTACTATAAGTTTGTAAGCGGGGCGGTTACCTGGAGTGCGGCAAAAGCCGCGGCCGCTGCGGTAGGTAATAAGTATTACGGCCTTACAGGTTATCTCGCCACCATTACTTCTTCCGCTGAAAACACCTTTATCAAACAAACCCTTGCCGCTGACGGTTGGATCGGTGCATCTGACAATTATTTAGAGATTAACGCTACAGGCAGTGCTAACTATGCCAACCAGACCGCGTCCGAGGGTAAATGGTACTGGGTGACGGGTCCGGAAGCAGGCACTAACTTTTCAAACGGCAATGGAAGTCCCGTCCTTGTTTCGGGTAAGTATATGTACTGGAATTCCGGAGAGCCAAATAACTCCGGTTCGGAGGATTACGCAGAAATCTATTCCGCCGGCACTACTCCTGGCGGCTGGAATGACCTCAATAGTTCGGCAGTGCTCGGCTACGTTGTAGAGTACGGCGGTGTGGCAGGAGACTCAGCCGTGCAGCTCAGCGCCAGCCGTACCATTAATGTAAAGGCAACGTCTATTGAAGGTACGTACGCTTATAATGTCACTTCTTACCGTACAAAGGCAACGCCGGTAGTTGTGGATGGCAGCCTCACCATTGCAGCTATGAGCAACATTACCAATGCCCGGGTGACGGTTGCGACTAATTTTAATGTAGGTGACACGCTTGGTTATACTGGCTCCCTCCCTTCCGGCGTTACCGCTTCTTATAATGGCCCTACTGGTGTGCTCAGCTTTGCCGGTACAGCCACGGCCGCGCAGTTTCAGGCACTATTACGCACAGTGACCTTCAAGACCTCCGTAATGCCGAATGTGAACCGTGAGGTTACTTTTTCGCTGGGTAGCCAGGTGGCATACAGCAATGGGCATTTCTACCAGTACGTCACTTCTGCCGGCATCAGCTGGTCAAGCGCCAAAACCGCAGCAGCATCGCAAACCTATCTTGGCCTGACGGGCTACTTGGCTACCATTACAAGCAGCGGTGAGAATGCATTTATCACCCAAAAGCTGGCTAGCGATGGCTGGATAGGCGCCTCAGACGGATATTCTGAAATCAACGCGGCTACCGGTGCTACCACTTTTGCGGCTCAAACCGCTGCGGAAGGCAAGTGGTATTGGGTGACCGGCCCGGAAGCCGGGACGAATTTTTCTACAGGCAATGGCACTCCCGCGGCTGTATCGGGCAACTTTATGAACTGGAACGGCGGTGAGCCGAACAATTCCGGCTCTAATGAAAATTACGCGCAGATTTTCGCCACCACCTCGGTAGGCAAATGGAATGACTTGAACGGCAGCTCACAAGGCGGTTATGTGGTAGAGTTTGGTGGCCTCTCCAGTGATCCGGTTGTTTCTCTCAGCGCTACATCGCTAATCACGGTTTCCACACCGCTCCCTATTGAAGGAATTGAGCTAAAAGCAATGCCTGAAAAGGGATATGTTGCGCTGGACTGGGAATCGCTGAATGAACAAAACGTGGCCTACTATGCTGTAGAGCGCTCAGGCGACGCGCAGTCGTTCAACGGCGTCGGAACGGTTATGGCCATTGGCTCGGGCGGCCATAATTATTACTTCAACGATTCGGAGCCTTTGTCGGGAATGTCATTCTACCGCATTAAATCTGTCGATGAAAATGGTGCGCGTTTCTACTCCCCGGTAAAAAGCGTCCGGATGAACAACACAGGCATCAGTGGCCCTAATATCGTGGTAAACCCGGCCTGGGCTTATATTGACGTGACACGCGCCAGCAGCGAGCCTGCTTCTTTCATCTGCATAGATGCGACCGGCAGAACAGTATTGTCAGGGAGTCTTCAGAGCGGTAAAAACCGGCTGGACATAAGTGACCTTGTGCCAGGCACCTACTACTTGTCTATAGAAGATGGTGGGAAGCAGACGGTAACGCCGTTTTCTAAGATTTAAGTCTTAATTGAGTTTTCAGCAATGCCGCGGTGCGAAAGCGCTGCGGCTTTTTGTTTCACGCGGCTTCGTAAGGGAGTGAGAATACCGTGTATGCCGGGCACAGTCTTTTGCGTGGTAGCACATGGCATTGTCTCCCAAACAGCAGGATCTCTCCGGCTACGTCACAGTAAAAGGCGCCCGCGAGCATAACCTGAAGAATGTTGACCTTATCATTCCGCGTGATGCGTTGGTAGTATTCACCGGAGTCTCCGGCTCTGGCAAATCTTCACTCGCTTTCGGTACCCTTTACGCTGAGGCGCAGCGGAGATACTTAGAGTCTGTCTCACCTTACGCAAGGCGGCTCTTCCACCAGATGCCCGTGCCTGAAGTGGACGAGATAGATGGCCTGCCGCCCGCCGTAGCCCTGCAGCAGCAGCGAGGCTCGCCCACCACGCGCTCCTCCGTCGGCTCGGTCACCACGCTGTCTAACCTGTTGCGGATGCTCTACTCCCGCGCCGGCGATTACCCGAAAGGGCAGGGCATCATTTACGCAGAAGCTTTCTCCCCCAATACGCCCGAGGGCGCCTGTCCTGCAATGCCACGGCCTGGGCCGTGTGTATGAAGTGACAGAAGCTTCCATGGTGCACGACGATTCCTTGACTATCCGCGAGCGCGCCATCGCCTCCTGGCCCACCGCCTGGGGCGGACAAAACCTGCGCGACATCCTCATCACCCTTGGCTATGATGTGGACAAGCCCTGGCGCGAATTGCCTAAGAAAGACCGCGACTGGATTCTCTTCACCGAAGAGCAGCCCACCGTGCCCGTCTATCCCGGCTACACGCACGAAGCAGGTGAAGCGCGGCCATCAGGCGGAAGTGAAGAGCCGAACTACATGGGCACCTTCTCCGGGGCGCGGCGCAATGTGCTGCACACCTTCGCCAATACGCAGAGTGCCATGATGAAGGCGCGCGTCTCGCAGTTTCATGATTCCAGCTGAATGCCCGACCTGCGGCGGCAAGCGCCTGAATCCGGCCTCCCTTTCCGTAAAGTTTGCAGGGTTGGATATTGCCGACATGTCGGGACTGCCGATGACATGGCTGTATGATATCGTCAAGCCTTATGCGGAGGGGAAAGTCGCCTCAACGGCAAAGGAATCTGCAGAGCATCCTGAAAAAACCATCGTCACGCAGCGCATTGCCGAAGACCTTGCCGCGCGGCTGAACGTGCTCCTGGATTTGGGCCTTGGCTATCTTTCTTTAGAGCGCAGCACGCCTACGCTTTCGCCCGGCGAGCTGCAACGCTTACGGCTGGCCACGCAGGTGCGCTCCAACCTCTTTGGCGTGGTGTATGTGCTGGATGAGCCCTCTGCCGGCCTGCATCCTGCCGACACGGAGGCACTATTGAGAGCACTCGGACGGCTCAAGGCCTCCGGCAATTCCCTCTTTGTGGTGGAGCATGAGCTGGATGTTATCCGTGCTGCGGATTGGATTGTGGATGTGGGCCCGGCCGCCGGCGAGGGCGGGGGAGAAGTCCTTTACAGCGGCCCGCCGGAAGGGCTGAAGGACATTAAAAGATCCCGGACGCGCGCTTACCTGTTTAATGAAAGCCCGCTGCCAGCCCGCAGCCCGCGCGAGCCGATTGGATGGCTGCGGCTTAGCGGCGTTACCCGCAATAACCTGAAGAGCCTTGACGCCGCTTTCCCTTTGGGAATGCTCACTTCCGTGACCGGCGTATCCGGCTCGGGGAAGAGCAGCCTTATCAGTCAGGCGCTGGTGGAACTGGTGGCGATGCCCTCGGCCATGAGCATCCCGGTTGAGGATGCAGTGGAAGGGGAAGGCCCGGCAGAACGGCCTGTCCAAACCCTCGGCGGAGCAATTACCGAAGGGCATGGAAAGCATAAAGCGCCTCGTACGTGTTGACCAGAAGCCCATCGGCCGCACGCCGCGCTCTAACCTGGCCACCTACACCGGCCTTTTTGACAACGTGCGCAAGCTCTTTGCCGCTACCAAGGCTGCAAAGGCGCGGAAGTATGATGCCGGCCGCTTCTCCTTTAATGTGGCTAAAGGCCGCTGCGAGAAGTGCGAGGGCGAAGGCTTTGTGTGCGTGGAGCTCCTTTTCCTGCCCAGCGTGTATGCCCCCTGCCCGGTCTGCGAGCGGCGCGCGCTACAATGCGAAGACGCTGGAGATTAAATACCGCGACAAGAACATTGCCGAGGTGCTCCGCATGACGGTGAATGAGGCGGCAGAATTCTTTGAAGAAGAAGCGGCCATCAGCCGCGCGCTGACTACGCTGCGGGAGGTGGGGCTTGGCTACATCCGCCTCGGGCAGCCGGCTACCGAGCTTTCGGGTGGGGAGGCGCAGCGCATTAAGCTGGCTACAGAGCTGCAGCGTGCGGGCCGCGGCAATACCCTCTACATCCTAGACGAGCCGACTACCGGCCTCCATCCATCGGACGTGGAGCGGCTGCTGGCGCAACTGGAAGGCCTGGTGGACGGCGGGCAATACGGTGATTGTGGTGGAGCACGATATGCACGTGGTGGCCGCCTCCGACTGGGTGATAGACATTGGCCCCGGCGCGGGCGATGAAGGCGGTCGCATCGTGGCGGCAGGGCGGCCGGAAGATGTGGCGAGAGTGAAGGAGAGTAAGACGGGGCCTTATCTGAAAGCCTATTTGGGGAGGTAGCCGGAGGCTACACCATAGCGCGGCGTAGGGAGCCTATGCTGAACTGAAGATGATAGCGCCTGAGTTTTCAACACGGAGGCGAACGATTTTTTGAGCGGATGCCACACGTACAAATAGGTGTGCACAACTCAACTATTATCATCTTAAGGCGTCCCCTATCTTTGGTTACATCAATGTTGACCATATAATGCGCTTCATAGTCACCTCTACATCCCTCCTAAAAAACCTTCAGCAAATGTTTTGAAGATGTGTTACATCAACACAAAAAGGCCAGTCAGTTTTTTGCCATTGCCATTCTGCTCCTGCAGATTGTAGTTGTGGTAGAAAAGAAAAGCGGCACTTGCGTGCCGCCTTTCATGATTGTACTTCCAGTTGCTAAGAGTAAACGCTCATAACTGGTTTCCGCAAAAAGGTTCGGTAATACCGTTAAAAGGCTATCTGTGGCGCAGATGGCCTTTCCTTTTTTGTAACGTAAAAGTAGTCTTTCGGAATCATTTATGACCCTGCCCGTGGGTTCCCCTCCGCTATTGGTCGCCGCTCGCGCAAGATTGAGGCCCCCCACTGGTTTAAGTCTTGCGAAGCAGACTTAAACCCACAATAGCAGCAAGTCTCCGACTTGCATAGACATTGCAAGACACAGTCTTGCTTCCATTCATCATTGAAGTCTGCTGCGCAAGACTTCAACGAGTGACGGGCATCTTGCGCGCACTCGTAGTCAGGCGCAGCCCCCCGTCCAAGCCTTTTAGCCCCAAAATAACCTCCCGACCTACCAAGCCCCCTTCCTGCAACCCGAAGGAGCACTCCCGATGACCGGGAAGCTATCTTCAGGTAGCCGGAAAGCACCTTGAACTGTCAGGAAGTTAGCCTAGGGTTCAGGAGCCATCTTCAACTGTCAGGAAGTCATTTTCGGATAGCCGGAAGCCTCCTTCAAGCTTCTGGAAGGCATCTTCCGGTTGCCGGAAGGCATTTTTAGATACCCGGAGGGCAAGTCGGATTGCCGGAACGAATATTCAAGTCGCCGGAAGGCATTTTGCCGCCTCCGACGCAAATCCCGGTTCTTCCAAGTATTGGCGCAGCGCATCGCGAAGGCTAATGCGACCATTCTCCGAACGGCACCGGTTAGAGAGCGGTTCTATTCCACTTCCGGATGCGCTAAGGATCCCGATGCAGTTGACCATCGTGGGGAGCTGCAAATTAGCCAGATTCCTTAGCGGGCAGGTAATATGAAAAAAAGGGAGCATCGGTTGATGCTCCCCTTTTTTTCATTGCAAAAAAATCTTGTTCCCGCACTGCGATTAAGACACGCAGGGCTTCAGTCCCTCCCGTGCGCAGGCCAGCCGGCGGCGCTGATCTTCAAAGTATATTTCGCGCATAGGGTCGTCGCCACCTGCACTGATGAGACGGGACTGTGCGACGGTTTCATCAAAGTAGCGGCGTGTCTTGTTGCAGAATTCCGGGTCGTGGGTCATCATCATATTCAGCACGCAGTGGTTCACGAAGACCGTCTGCTGGCCGTCGGCCTCTGTGTAGATGCTGTTGTGGCCGGAGTAGGCGGGATTATAATAGAGCACGAATGCTGCGCCGGCCTTTTTGCCGGGAGCGGCTACTGATTTTACGCCGCTTGCGGCCTGTGCCTGGAGCGTGTTGAGCATGGCTTCCAGCTGGTCGTACAGCATGTTGATGGTTGCGGCATCGCGGATGGCGCCGGTATGTCGGTAATAGGCTATCTGTTGCAGCGTGCTGGTAAAGGTATCGTCGCTCCATACCTCCATGCCGGGAATGTTGTTGTATTCCTTAACAATGGCCGGGCTCAACTTCAGCGAGCACTTCTGCAAGGCCATGCTCCTCAAAAGGAATGGCTGCATAGTCCGGGTGATGGAGGATGCTGCGAATCCAATAGAAGTATTTAAACGCGGCGAGTTGCGGAAAGGCGAGGTAGTGCGTGGGGAATACGTCGTTGGCCTCGTAAAACATGGTGCTTTCTACGGCTCCGCCCACTTTCTGGAGATTTTCCAGCAGGCTGCCCAGATAGTTGCGGAGGGAGAAATCGCGCGCCCGCAGCCAGTTGCCGTAAAATACGGCGCTGCGCGAGTCAATGTTCAGGATGGCATCCAGAGAGATGCGGAAGTGGGTGGAAAGCTTCTGCAGCTCCGCAAAGGAGAGGGACTTTTCACCGCGGATGCGCCGGTAGGCACTGTCGGGAGAGATGCGCAACAGGTCGGCTATGGAATCGGCGAGCGAGCGGTTGGCCGGCATGATGGTCCGGATATGGTCAAACAGTTCCTGTTGCAGCAGGTCCGATTGCATTGCGGGATGGTTCTGGGTAGAGACTGAGAACATAAGCACCGGAAGTGTGTTTTGGTGTGTGTTTTGATTTTATTTAACTGCGGTCAAATGTAGCCGCACACCCTTACCCTATCAATGAAAGACCCACCTCTTAACGGCTGCGTTAGAAATAACGATTTGTATTTTATATCTGCCCGATGCCTGCTTCGTTTTGCAGACATATCCCTGACGATAAGTAGTTTATGAGGTGCATACACCTACGCATGAATTCGTTAACCGGTTTGAGGATAATGCGTAAATGCGTCTGCTCTTTACAATCTGGCAACTTCCGGGCCACATTTTAGCGCAGCAAAAACGCCAGACATAGCCTGGCGTTTTTTATAATTGACTTTGACTGGCTATTCAAAAATGGCCAGCGTATAATCCTTCTTGCCTTTTTGAACAAGAATGTAACGGTCGGCAAGCAAGTGCTCTGACTTCAGGTGGAATTCGACGGAAGCAACCTTCTCTTTATTAATGCTCAGCCCGCCCGCGCCGATCATCTTGCGCGCTTCGCCTTTGGAGGAAAAGATGCCGGATTCGGCCAGAAAACCGATGAGGTCCAAACCTTCATCAGTCAATTCAGACTTTGCATAATGCTTTTGTGGCACGCCTTCCATAATATCCAGGAGCTGGCGTTCGGAAAGGCGGCGCAGGGCGTCCAGGTTGCCGCTAAAGAGAATGGTAGAAGCATCCTGCGCAGCTTTCAGGTCTGCTTCAGAATGAACGAGTATTGTAAGCTCTTCAGCCAGTGCTTTTTGCAAACTGCGCAGATGTGTGGCCTCCTCATGTGCTGTAATAAGCGCCTTGATTTCGGACAGAGGCTTAAAAGAGAAGATGTACATCATCCGTGCTGCATCAGCATCGGGCAGCCGCAGCCAGAACTGGTAGAACTGGTAGGGCGAGGTGCGCGCAGGATCCAGCCAGACAGTGCCGCTTTCGGTCTTGCCAAACTTGCCACCGTCACTCTTAGTGATAAGGGGGCAGGTCATGGCGAAGGCTTCAGCATTCCGGTTTGCTGCTTCATCAGGGCCCGCTTCGCTTCCTGCTTCGGCATTGCGAATCTTCCTGATCAGCTCGGTGCCAGTTACAATATTTCCCCACTGGTCGGCGCCGCCCATCTGGAGCTTTACGCCTTTGTGCTTATTCAGCCAGTAAAAGTCATAGCCCTGAATCAGCTGGTAGCTGAACTCGGTAAAGGAAATGCCGGTTTCCATGCGGTTTTTGACCGAATCCTTCGCCATCATATAGTTGACGGTAATGTGCTTACCGACATCGCGGATGAAGTGCAGAAAGGAGAAGCTCTTGAACCAATCATAGTTGTTGACTAGCTCTGCCTGCGTAGGGCCCGGCGTAAAGTCCAGGAATTTGCGCAGCTGCTGTTCAATGCCGGCGCAGTTACGGGTAAGCGTTTCTTCATCCAGCAGGTTACGTTCGGCACTCTTGCCGCTTGGGTCGCCCACCATACCTGTGGCACCGCCTACCAAAGCAATGGGTTTATGACCTGCACGCTGCAGGCGCATGAGCAGGGTAATGGGCAGCAGGTTGCCAACGTGCAGGCTGCTGGCCGTAGGATCAAAGCCGACGTAGCCGGCGGTTACTTCCTTGGCCAGTTGCTCCGGCGCGCCGGGCATTATATCCTGAATGAGGCCCCGGGCCTCCAGCTCTTCTATAAAAGTCATTTTTGTTGGTTGTGCTTGATCACTGCTACGCCGTGTGGTTCGCAGGAGCGCAAAAGTAGCCTATCCTTGCAGCCTGCCATGGCCCGTCTTACCGCTGTTATGCACCGGTACCTACCGGTACTGCTTATTATATTTTCCGTAGTGCCTGTGCTGCCGGTCCTGTACATCGGCGTCTATAACCATCCCTGCGCAGCCGATGACTTTCAGAATGCACGATGGGAGGATTACTTCGGCTTCCAGCGCTCGCTGTATTTGCATTGGTCGGGACGTTATTTTAATAATCTGGCCGCTACGCTATGCCCGCTGCACTGGCGGTCATTGGTGGGATATCGGGTTGCTGTGATGGGTATAATGGCAGTTTTTTGTGTTGCCTTTGCCCTGACTGTGGCGCGTGGGCTGCAGCACTTTGCAGGTATCCAGCCGATGGCGGCCCGGGCCATTGGCGCCATGGCGATGGCGCTGCTGCTTAATAACTTTCCCTCGCTGGCAGAAGGCTTTTTCTGGTTCACAGGCGCTGTTACTTACGTGCTGCCAGCTACGGCCGCGCTATGCCTCTTCGCGTTATTGATAAGCGTAGACGGGAACGTTGAAGTAGGGTGGGGGACGATCATAGCTGTATCCATACTGGCGGCGGCAGCTATTGGTGGCAATGAATCGCTGCTGCTGCTTTGCTGTGCCGTGGTAGCCGGCGGGTATATCTATTATTGCAGATCGGGTAGCGCAGCGCATCGCAGGTTCTATGGAAGATTGCTTCTTGTTTGTATCGTATGCGCGGCCATAGCCATTCTGGCGCCAGGCAATATTGCGCGCCAGGCAGTCCTCCAGCGAAATGTGTGGATGGTACCGCCTACATGGCTGTATCATTCGCTGCGTTGCTTCCTGAACTGGATAGCGGATCCTTTTCTACTGCTGTTTTCAAGTTTGGTAATGGTTGTACTATGGCCGCTAGCGCTGCGCGAGCTTAGGATACTCAATCTGGCGCGCCTTTGCCTTGCCGTTCCTCCTCATCCTCTTGCTGGGCTTGCCTGCTCATTATGCGCTGGGCTTAGTGCCGCCTCCGCGGGTCATGAATATGCTGTACACTTTTTTTCTACTCGGCTGGCTGCCTTTCCTGCTTTGCATGGTGGTGCGGCTGCGACTGTTAGCCGATGTGCTCATTGTACGCGGATGGGGTTTTGTGCCGCAGACAGTATCGCTGACGCTGCTCGTTTATCTTATGTGGAGCTTCAACTTTCCGGTGCTCCGGCAGTCGAACCTGTTTGCCGTGGCAAAAGCATTTGTGCGCCACACGCCGCAGGGTTATAATGCTGAGATGCACGCCCGGTATGCCCGTATCCTGTCTGAACATGGCGATACGGTGGGCGTTCCGCCGGTAGTTCATCAATCAGGTAATGTGCTGTACACCGGCGACATTATTGCCCTAAAGCGGGCCAATACAAACCGGTATTACGGAGCATATTTTGGGAAGAAAGTAGTGTTTATTGACAGTTCGTTGAGCCAGCAACTGCTGAAGTGATGCTTTCTCCCTAGTCAATAAAAGCTCGTTAAGCGCCGCCATAAATACGGCAAACCCAGATTCCTTAACCTTTATTTGCCGGCAGTTCTACGCTTTGTCAACATCCTGCCATAATAAGGCTGGCATTCACGCCGTTTACCTTTTGTCTTAAGTAGGTAGGTAGAATGGTTGGGAACAAAGCGGAGAACATGAAGTAAATTCGCAATGGCTTTCCGGAGCCGACCTTTATCGCACTGCATGAAGCAATTATTCGCTGTACTTATTCTTACTGCCTTTACCGTCGCCACAGTCAGCATGCCAAAGCAGGGTTGCGCCCAGCAACGCGTCTATGTCAATGAATACCTGAATATAGGCGTAGGGGGACGCGCCCTCGGTATGGGTAGCGCCGTCACCGCCACGGTCAGTGACGTTACTGCCGGTTACTGGAACCCTGCCGGCCTCATGGGCATCCGCCAGGATTTTCAGGTTGGCCTCATGCACGCAGAGTACTTCGCGGGCAATTCCAAATACGACTACGCCGCGGCTGCCCTTCCGCTCCGTGGCAAGGGACGCACCATAGGCATTTCAGCCTTGCGCTTTGCTACGGATGATATTGCCTATACCATTGACTACGTACAGCCCGATGGCTCTTTTGACGACAGTAAGCTCAAGTCCATCTCTGCCGGAGATTATGCCTTCCTGCTTTCCTATGCGCAGGAGCTGAAGCTGGGCAGGAATCCTGATTTTAAGACCAACATCGGCGCGAATGCCAAGATCATCTACCGCCACATCGGCGGGATGGCCAATGCCTGGGGCGCGGGCCTGGACGTGGGCCTGCAAAGCACCTATGGCCGCTGGCGTTTTGGCCTGATGGCAAAGGACATTACCACTACCACCACGGCCTGGAGCTTCCACCTGACGGAGCATGAAAAGGAAGTGTTTGGCCAGACCGGCAATGAGATTCCTGTCAAATCTTATGAGGTGATGAAGCCCCGCTTTGTGCTTGGCGCTGGCCGCTACCTTAACAGGAAAGGAGGTAAGCTCCAGCTGCTCCTTGAAGCAGCTGCTGACCTAACCACAGATGGCCGCCGCAACACGCTCATCGGCGGCAGCAATGATCTTAGCATTGACCCGCACGCCGGCCTTGAGCTGTCTTACCGCAACATAGCTTACCTGCGCCTCGGCGCGGCTAACATTCAGCGCGTGCTGGACGATCAGGATACAACCAACCAGGCTAAGTACACCATCTGGCAGCCTTCTGCCGGCGTTGGCCTACACATAGCAGGCCTGCAGATTGACTACGCTTATACCTCATTGCAAACGCAGAGTAATCCGCTGTTTTCCCACATTATCTCCATACGCCTGGACATTACCAAAGGCCACCGCGCAGCTGCAATTCCGGAAGCTGGAGCAGGCAAGGAGTTACCTTCCAGGAAACGCCGTCGTGATGCAGCGCCGACCATTGAATCTCCCGTAAAATAATCCGCAACATACGCGCCGGTACTGCCAGCACACATACTTTTCTCTCCCTATGAAGCGAAGCTTACTACAAAGCCGATTGCTGCCTTTACTCCTATTGTTGCTTGCCAGCGGTTCTCTGCGCGCACAAACGCAGTATGGCAATGAGTGGATTGACTACAATAAGACTTACTATAAGTTCAAAATAGGAAAGACGGGCATCTGCCGCGTCTACCGCTCGGCACTTACGGCGGCCGGCATGCCGGCATCCGTGGCGGGGTCTAACCTCATGCTATTCCGCGACGGACAGGAGGTGCCTGTATTTGTGTCAGCCGAGACTATGGGCGCCAATGACTATGTGGAATTCTGGGGCCGCAAGGCGGATGGCAGCTTGGACAAGGAGCTTTACCTAAAACCTGCAGATCAGCCAAATGACCGCAGCTCCCTCTTCACAGATACTGCCGCTTACTTTCTTACTTACGATGCCGGTGCTGCGCACCTTCGCTTTGCGCAGGCTGCAAATGCCATTCCCGGCGGCACACTTACGCCCGCGCCGTACTGCCTGGCTACCGTAGGCTATTATCCACGCGCCGATTATATGGCTGGCGGTAATTATTCCGGAGATACGGCCAGCGACCTGGTATCGCCTCAGTTTGATGCTGGCGAGGGCCTTGTGGACGCCCTGTACAAAATCGTGGATGGCGGCCGCCCGCAAGTGACACTGGCCACACCGAACCTTGTGACCGGCATTGCCGGCACCTTACACGCCGGCATCCCCGTCAGGGCCATTATCCAAAATGCGCATGAAATAAAGCTGAGCGTAAATAATACGGTAGTAGTGGACTCTACAAACAGCATTGAGCCGGCGCACTCTTTTCGCATGGACGTGCCGGTAGCAGGGTCTTTACTGTCGGCAAGCAATCAGATAGCGGTAGAAGCAGTCTGGAAAGGACCTCGCGTGTACGACTTCTTTGGCATTTCCTTTCTGGAGCTGGACTATCCGCGCGATTTTAATATGAGCGGAGCTGATCAGGCTACGCTGAAGCTGCCCGCAACCGGCGCTGCCCAATATGTTGAGTTTAGTAACATGGGTGCTGCCCGTCTTTACGATATAACAAACGGTAAATGGTATGATGGCAATACGGCGGTGAGCGGTAAGACACGATTCTATTTGGATCCTTCGCTCGTAACGCGGCAGATAGCCGTTGTGAGCAATAGCGCAACCAGCATCGCATCACTTACAGCTGTGAAGAGCTTTAAGTTTACCAATTACACTACCGCTGCCAGTCAGGGTGACTTTATCATCATTTCTCATTCAGCTTTGCTGCAGCCTGCAAGCGGTGCGCGCAGTATTCAGGACTATGCCAGCTACCGCAGTTCTGCCGCCGGCGGCAGCCATAAAGTAACCGTCGCGGATGTCACGGAGCTCTATGACCAGTTTGCCTATGGCTATGATATTCATCCGCTATCCATCCGCCATTTTCTCAATTATGCGTACGATAAATGGAGTGTGCGTCCGAAAGATGTATTCCTGATCGGCCGCGGTATTTTCTACCATGAATATCCCGCCTACCGTAATGCTCCTGGTACATACAGTTTTGCCTTGGTGCCTACTTATGGTATGCCGGGTTCCGATATTGATTTTGTAATGTTCCGCGGTGTGCGGTCACCTCGTATACGCATCGGGCGACTTTCGGTTTGGAATGCGTCTGAAGTGAGCACTTATCTGAATAAAGTACAGCAATCGGAGGCATTATTTGCTCCTGCCGCGGTCCCGACAACAGCGACTGAATTATGGAAAAAGCGGGCGCTGCACGTAATTGGAGCCAGCAGCTCCAGCCTGCAGAAAAACGTGCTGGAGCCAACAATGAATGGAGCCATTCCTATACTGACAGGGCCATATACCGGCAAGCAAGTAACCACGATCGCGAAGTCGGACAATATCGCCGTAACGATGGTGAACAGCCAGCTTGTGGATTCATTGCTGCGTACTGGCGTCTCTATCACTACGTTTTACGGCCACGGCTCGCCTGCATCATTTGATTATAATCTTCCGGAGCCTGCTACCTACAGCAACGGATTCCGCATGGGCCATTTTCTGGGCCTCGGCTGTGATCTGGCGCAGATGTTCCAGCTTTCTACGCAGCGCACGGTGGCGGAGCGTTATACGCTGGCACCCAGTGCCGGCGTGACCACCTTCTTCGCCTCGTCTAATACCAGTTATACCGACTTTGACCATGTGTATCTGAATATCTATTACAATAGTATTTCAAGAGCGAATTACGGAGCGCCGCTCGGAACTCATGTCAATGCCACTTTTGATAGCTTGTATCAGAGCATGAACCTGGGTGCCTACTTCCCAAACAGTTATTCTATTCAGTTGGAGTGCATGATTCTTTCGGGTGATCCTTCGGTCGGCCTGCCTTCGCCTATGCTGCCTGATTATCATGTGGCCGATGAGGGACTTGCAGCTATTCCGGCTAATGTGACAACGTCAGCAGACAGTTTTAAGCTGCGGGTTGTGTCTTACAATCTCGGTAAGACGCTTGATAATGATTCGGTAGTGGTGCGGGTAGAGCACATCAATCCTGCCGGTGCAACCAATGTTGCAGCTACATATACAGTGCACAATATGCGCTTCAGCGACACGATGGCGGTAAGTATCCCCATTGATAAAACAGCCGATCTCGGTCTTAATAAATATCGTGTTACGGTGGATGCTCCGAACCGCTATGCGGAAGTCAGCGAGCTAAACAACACCGCTTCGCTGGAGCTGTTTATATATTCAGATAATCTGGTGCCGGTCTACCCGTACGAGTTTGCAATTGTCAATAAGCAGGATCTGACACTGAAAGCCTCTACGCTGAACCCATTCCGGACGATGGGGCAGTACCGCATGGAAATGGACACCACCGAGCTTTTCAATAGCCCTACAAAAGTGTCTACAACCATACGCAGCATTGGTGGCATACTGCGCTGGAAGCCTGAAGGTAGCGCTCAGAGACAGTACAGTATATTACTGGCGCACGGCATTTGACAGCGGCAATCTGCAATGGACGGCAAGCTCTTTCATTTACCTGCCTAACAGCAGCGAAGGTTGGAATCAGTCACACTACTTCCAGTACGCGAAAGACTACTCAGCAGGACTCTTTCTGCAGCCTAACCGCATCTTCAGGTTCGGCGAAAGCCCGATTATCAATACGCTGACCATTAAGAACATAGTGCTTTGCAATGCCCCAAATTCCTGCAATTTTGATGCGCTGCACATGCGTAATGAGTTCAATGGCAGCCGGATAGATCAGTCATCCTATGCCGGCGTGGTGAATGCGCTTTCTGTAACGGTTGTTGACACTTTTGGGCGCATCTGGCCCAATA
The DNA here is from genome assembly GCA_963782125.1 of uncultured Bacteroidota bacterium. Lineage (GTDB taxonomy): Bacteria > Bacteroidota > Bacteroidia > Chitinophagales > Chitinophagaceae > UBA1952. Next base: position 80,299 of record CAWAID010000001.1, on the reverse strand, counting down.
CGCCGGCTACGCGATATGGCAGCACCCCGACCGGGAGCTACTTCAGCGGATATAATTCGCGGCAATTTGATTTGGCGACTGACTCCGGGCGGTATGCTGCCGCCAACTTTCTGACGAACGTTATCCCTAACGGGTGGTATGTAGCCATCAAGAATGCTTTCTGGGATAACCTTTCTTCGAGGAACTACTTCATCAACAAATGGAAAGCAGATACCGCCGTTCTCGGCGCTGGAAAATCACTATATCATGCCTTATATAATATGGGCTTTACGAAGATTGACTCTTTCTACAAAGAGCGTGTGTTCGTGTTTATGCGTAAGAAAGGCGACAATGCCTATCCGCTGTACCAGGAAGTCACCGATTCGCTCTCACAATACCTGGAGCCTACCTTCAATATAAAAGGCAGCGAGATTGCCGGTCAGTATAACAGCACTATAATTGGCCCTGCCAAAGCCTGGAATGCACTGAAGTGGAAGACATTCGCCACCGACACCTTTTTGAGGAACGATACGTCTTCGCTGACGATTGTGGGCATTGACCGCCAAGGCCGTGAAGATGTGCTTTACAGCAATGTGAAAAGCGATACGAGCCTCGCAGATATATCCGTACAGCGCTATCCCAAACTGCGGCTGCTGTGGATGGCCAAAGATTCCGTGACGCTTACCAGCCCGCAAATGGCATACTGGCGTGTGCTTTACACGCCAGTACCCGAAGCCGCGTTGAATCCGGCGCAGCATATTGCCTTCTCAGATACGCTATCGCAGGGGCAAATGCAGACCTTTTCGGCAGCCATTGAAAACCTCACCCCGCAACCGATGGACAGCATGCTGGTGCGCTACAAAATCGTAGGGGCTGATGGCGTAACCCGTACCCTCGCAGACCGTCGTTACCGCGGGCTAAGTGGCGAAGGAGATACGCTGCACGCCTCCATTAGCTTTGACCCCGCGTCCTATCCCGGCAGAAATCTCTTCTTCGTAGAGGCGAATCCGGCCGATGATCAGCCGGAGCAGTATCACCCTAATAATCTGGGATATCTGCCATTCCGCATCGGCGTAGATACGCGTAATCCATTGCTGGATGTAACTTTTGACGGCATACATATCCTAAATGGCGAGATCGTATCGGCAAGGCCGATGATTAAAATCAAACTAAAGGACGAAAATCGCTACCTGGCGCTGGACGACACAGGCCTCATAAAGGTTGCGCTCCGTTATCCGAGCGATTCAACCGAGCCGCATCAGATACCTTTTGACGGGGTTCGCTGCCGCTTTATACCTGCCACAAAAACGGAACCGGTTAATGAAGCATATATAGAATTCCGCCCCGAGCTGGCGCAGGATGGCACATACCAGTTAAGCGTAAGCGGTATTGATAAAACCGGAAACACCGCAGGCGGTACGGCAGGCGCTACCAGTGGCGCGCAATATAAGATTGCATTCGAGGTGGATAATAAACCAAGCATCACCAATGTGCTTAATTATCCTAATCCATTCTCAACTTCTACCGCCTTTGTCTTTACGCTTACCGGCTCACAGATCCCTTCCCAGTTTAAAATACAGATCTTAAGTGTGACCGGCAAAGTAGTGCGCGAGATTACGAAGAACGAGCTCGGTCCACTGCACATCGGCCGTAACCTGACTGAGTATAAATGGGATGGCCGCGACCAGTTTGGCCAGCTTTTGGGCAATGGGGTTTATCTCTACCGGGTTGTTACATCCCTGAATGGTGAGGACATGGCACTGCGGGAAGACACGCATCAGATGACGCGCAGCGGCGGCAGCGGCGGCATTGACCGGTTCTTTAAGAATGGCTACGGCAAAATGTACATCATGCGGTAGGCTTACAAATGTGCTATCGCTGATGAACGCGACGCCGCGTACGTGAAGTGCTGCCGGCTTTCTTTGCCGGGGCCGGCAAATCTTTGACCGCTTCGCCCATCACGCGGAGCTCAAACCGCATTAGCGATGGGTCCACGTTGGCTGCATTAGAAGCAATCATTAGTCCGCGGTTGAAGCGGCCGATGTCTATAGGCGCCGCGTAGGTAACGTCCACTTTCCCTTGCTCCCCAGGCATAATAGGGCCGTGGGTCCAATCCACACTCACACAATGGCAGGATGGCTCAATACGCGTGATCATCAGCATCTGATTGCCGGAGTTAGTAAAATCAAATGTGTAATGCAGCGTACTGTCTGGCCGCACCTTTCCAAAGTCGTGGGTCGCTTCTTTAAATGAAAATTGAGCTCCGTTTCCGGTCTAAGCCTGAGCGGCTAAAGAAAAGAGCGTTAGGCAGAAAAGCAGCAGTCGTTTCATATCTGGCAAAGAAAGGCAGCAATTAAGAGGCAAGCATCATGCCGCTTGCAGCTTCTTTGCCCGCACCCTAGCCAAAAAACCCTCAAATGCTGCAAGCGTGAAGGAACTGAGATTGCTCGCCTTTGTCAAACCGCCCTTTTGACCAATCATGACACCATAGAACACATCTCTGTATCCGCTGACGGAATGCGCGTCCGGATCAATGGACAGCAGAACGCCCTTTTCTACAGCATACTCCACCCATCGCCAGTCAATGTCAAGTCGTCGTGGATGCGCGTTAATTTCAATGACAACGCTGTTTTCAGCGCAGGCATCAATCAGTGTCTTGTGGTCTAAGGGATAGCCTTTACGGGAAAGCAGCAGCCGTCCGGTTGGGTGGCCCAAGATGGTAGTAAAGGGATTGCGCACCGCCGCTAGCACCCGCTCCATAGCGCGCGTCGCGCTCATCGTCAGGTTGCTGTGCACCGATGCGATGACGAGGTCAAAAGAAGAAAGCACTTCCGGCCCGTAATCAAGCGCGCCGTCGCCAAGAATATCCGCTTCAATGCTTTTGAAAACGCGGAATGGTGCCAGCTTTGTGTTAAGCGCATCGATCTCTTCATGCTGCGCGCGTACCGCAGCCGGTAAAAGGCCATTGGCATAGCTTGCAGCCTGGCTATGGTCAGAGATGACGAGGTATTCATAGCCAAGCGCTATTGCGCCGCGCGCCATCTCTTCAATCGTGTTCGCACCATCGCTCCATTTACTGTGGCTGTGAATGATGCCCCGGATGTCTTCAGGTTGAATAAGCTCTGGCAGCTTATTGGACGCAGCTAATTCCAGTATCCGTTCGCTTTCCCGGATGGATGGCGGGATGAAGGGCAGCCTGTTTTCTGAAAAAATCTCGGCCTCGTCCTCGGGCGCATCCGGCAGCATAAAGCGTTTGCGGAACGCGTCATAAAACTCCGCCGAGGCAGATGTCCGGAACAGAGCTTTGTAAAAACTGTGCTCGTCGGAAAGAACAAAGCGGATAGCGGGCCTGCCCGGTATACGGATGGTCAGGCGGTCGGCAGGCATTGTTTCTATTTCTACGCCCTCCATGCCCTCATAGCCGCGCATCAAAAAATCACCATCGGCGTCCGTAACGATTTCAATGGCTTCCACCACTTCCTCCTGTCGGCGTACCCCGCCCGTCAACTCAAAGCGATGCTGAGGAATAGCTTTTCTTAGCTGCGCCACCAATGTCTGCGCCTCTTCCTCCACGTGCGCCCACAGGTGGAATCCCTGGCTGGCGCGGTAGAAGGCGATGGCTTCACAAATGCTCAGCTGCGTCTTAGCGCCAAAGCCTTTAAGGGCCACAAGTCGGTTTTCTGTGCAGGCATATTCCAGCTCGCCGATGTCTTCAATGCCCAGTTCTTTCCATACAGAATGAATCTTCTTCGGGCCAAGGCCTTTGATGTTGAGCATTTCCAAAACGTCTTGCGGCGTTCGGGCCATGATGTCATCCAGCGATTCCAGACGCCCTGTTTGCAGCAGTTCCCGGATTTTCTCGCCTATGCTCTGGCCGATGTTACGCTGTTGATATAGTTCGGCATCGCTCATGTCGGCTACTTCGCGCTCCAGCTTGTCCAGCGTGAAGGCAGCGTTGCTGTAGCTCTTTGCCTTAAAAGAATTCTCGCCGTGAATGTCCGTCAGCTTGGAGAGGAGGGAGAAGTGTTCGGCTATATCGTCGTTCGTCATTGCTGTGAAAAATTAATCACTAAGACACCAAGGTCACAGAAGAGACACTAAGGGCTTAGTGAACCTTAATGGACTTAGTGTCTTAGTGGTAAAAATCAGTTGCTGGAAACAGGCTCCAGAACTTCCGCCACTAACGCCAAGACTTTCTCCAGCTGCTCCTCTCGCGTAAGGCCGGTATTGTCCAAAAGAATGGCATCCCCGGCCTTGCGCAGCGGACTTTCCTCGCGATTGGTGTCAATGTAGTCGCGCATTTCCAGATTCGTACGTACCTCGTCCAGCGTGATTGCAGGGTTTGTCTCGTATAGTTCTTCAAAGCGGCGCATCACACGGATGGCAGGATCTGCATTCATGAAAATCTTAAGCTCCGCATCGGGGAAGACAACCGTGCCGACGTCGCGGCCATCCATGACGATGCCTTTGCCCTTTCCCATCTTCTGCTGTTGCGCAACCGCGATGCGGCGCACTTCTTTAATAGCTGCCACTTCGCTCACTTTTTCTGCTACCAGCATCTCACGGATGGCGCGGCACACGTTTTCATCGTTCAGATGAATCTCGCTTTCGCCGGTACGCTCGTTCAGCTCAAAAGAAAGGTGAATATTCTTCAGCGCCTCCGCTACCTCATCCTGCTCCCTGACATCCACGCCCTCGCGGATGAAATAAAGCGTAACAGCACGGTACATTGCGCCGGAGTCAATATAGCGGTAGCGCAGCTGCTCCGCAAGCTGCCTGGCGAGCGTACTCTTGCCGCAGGATGAGTAACCGTCTATCGCGATGATGATTTTGCGTTGGGCCATGGCGCTACTATTTGCAATCAAATTTCGGACTTGCCGGGCGAAGAATGTTGTTGGTAATTGGATTGGAATTTTTTATTGGCCGGCTTTCAGTTCGCTCCCAATCAGCCGTTGCGTCGCACGTTTCATCGGCTGTCGGTCTGTTTAGCTTTTTCAGGAATACACAGGCAGATGCGGGCAACAGATGGGGGAATTGGCATGAATATATTAGCCACCAATCCCGTTATTAACCCCCCAACCCCTACATCTATTCTATGAAAGCTGCTGTATTCCACGCTCCGGGCACCATTACCTATGACACCGTTGACGACCCGCGTATTGAGGATGCCCGCGACGCTATCATCCGTGTCACGTCTACCGCCATCTGCGGCTCCGACCTGCACATTTACAACGGCGGCATTCCACAGCCGCGCCCCATGGTGCTCGGACACGAGTTTATGGGCATCGTGGAAGAAGTAGGCCCGGAGGTGAAGAACCTGAAGCGCGGCGACCGCGTGGTAGTGCCCGTTCCCGATTGCCTGCGGACCTGCTTCTTCTGCAACCACGACTTCCCCGGCAACTGCGAAAACTCAACCCCGAGCACTACGGCCCCGAAGGCGCAATCCTGGACCAGAAAGGCGGCGCGCTCTTTGGCTACACCGACCTCTACGGCGGCTACGACGGCGGCCAGGCCGAGTACGTGCGCGTGCCCTACGCCGATTACGGCCCGCGCATGGTGCCCGATAGCCTCACCGACGAGCAGGTGCTTTTCCTCACCGACATCTTCCCGACCGGCTACACCGGCATTGACTGGGCCATGCTTGAAGGGCGGCGAGACTGTGGCCATCTTCGGTGCAGGGCCTGTAGGCATCATGGCGGCGAAGAGTGCCTGGCTGCGCGGCGCGGCCGTGTGATTATTGTGGATGCACTGCCATACCGCCTGGAAAAAGCTGCTGCTACCGCAAACTGCGAAACGATTCTTTGGGAGAAGGACGATAGCGATAAAGATGTAGTAGAGCAAATCCGGGAAATGACGCAAGGCCGCGGTGCCGACGTCTGCATCGACGCTGTAGGCTTTGAGCCGAATGCGAACCGTATGGGACCGGGTGAAGGCAGTGGTCAATTTTGAAAAAGGCTCACCGAAGGTGCTGGAAGCCTGCATGAGCGCTGTGCGCCGCAGCGGCCGTGTCAGCGTGCTGGGCGTGTATCCGACGCACTACGACAACTTCCCGGTCGGCCAGTTCTTCGACAAGGGCCTCACCATCCGCGGCGGGCAAGCACCGGCCCACAAATACATTGACGAGCTTCTTGCCTACGTGAAAGAAGGCAAAGTGGTGCTGGACGACATCATCACCCACCGCTTGCCGCTTTCCGAAGTTGCCCACGGCTACGACATCTTCCGGAATAAGAAGGAAGATTGCGTGAAAGTGGTGCTGAAGCCGGGTGAATAAGTTGGCAGTTAGCAGTTTTGAAACCTTCCAAGTCATAGGGCTTGGAAGGTTTTTAGTTAAACTAAAACTTCCTTCCCTGCTCTCGTCACCCCGAACTTGTTTCGGCAACTATTGATCTGTCAACGATAGACCCCGAAACAAGATCGGGTGACGGGAGCCGTTGGTGTACGCTTAGGTCGTCGCCTCAGTAATCCACTTAGGCGCTGTGGGCGCTTCGTAGGTGGTAAGAGCGGCGAGGAGACTTTCTATTTTATCTGCCACCGCGAGCATAGCGGCGTGCTCCGCTTTCAGGAAGCCTGCTGATTGCATGGTGGCGATGAGCTGCACCAGCCCATTGTAGAAACCATCGGTATTTAGCAGGCCGATTGGCTTCTGGTGCAGGCCGAGCTGCGCCCAGGTGAGCATTTCGGTTAGTTCCTCCATAGTGCCCCAACCGCCGGGCAGGGCTATGATCGCATCACTCAACGCATGCATCCGCAGCTTACGCGCGTGCATGGTTTCCACGGTGATAAGCTCGGTTAGGCCTGTGTGGGCTATTTCTTTGGTCTGGAGAAAGCCGGGGATAACGCCGATGACTTCCCCGCCTACGCTCAATGCGCCGTCTGCCACTGCGCCCATAAGACCTACGCGGGCGCCGCCATAGATGAGCCTGCATCCCGCCATGGCTATGGTGCGCCCTGCTTCATAAGCGGCCTTCTGGAAAATGGGTTCAAAGCCTGATGACGAGCCGCAGAAGACGGCGATGGAGGTGATGTGGGGCACGGGTAAAGGTAGCAGTGGGACGGCAGCAGGTAGGATTAAGCTTAGAGCAGGTACTGCTGATGGACGTGCCGAGCGTCCCGGTCGCTGAGCGTAGCCGAAGCGCCTATCTACATGCTACTTATTATTCAGCGACTTTGTCATTCCGTAGGAATCGGTTTGCCGAAGACTTGCCCGTGGCCGAACACATTCCTACTGAATGACAAAGATTGTGCGAGGGGCATATTTTCTCTGTACTTAGCATCTGGGATGGTGCTTCGGCTACGTTCAGCGACCGCGCTTTTGCAAAAGCCTATGAAGGACACCCGCGGCCCATAATGTTCAAACGGTTGGACTGTCAGTGTATTGTAGTACGCCATCAATAGGCGGTAGCATACGTAATTCATCTCCTACACAGTATAAGACGTTGTGATGGTTCTCGCATAAAAGCCATTGCTTGCTTTTATCAATCAAATAATACTCAAAGCCAAAACATTCTCCAATCAAGGGTTCTATCACTTGAAAACTGATATCAAATACCGGATAGTACGGCTCTCCAATATCTTCCACTACTAGCCATACACGCTCGGTGCCCGCTGGTATAATCGTCTCCAAATATTCATACGGCTTAACAAGACCTCTGTAAGCCACATATGGGAAGCTGAAGTCTTCCCACCACCAACGTCTATCCCCTGATTTTACGAAGTGGCTGAGACAATCTCTAAACACTTTTTCACCTACTTGTTTTCCCAATAGATGAATGTCATTCTCTGACAGCCCAAGAGTTTTTACGGCGTTCGCGACTTCGTTTATTACTTCTCCCATTTAGAAATTGAGTTTCTTTCTCCGAAATGAAATTAGAGGTGTTACTCATCTGCAAGCCCAATAGCGAATAAGGCCCCTCAATGTGCGACGCAACAACAGCTCAATAGTGAACAGAACCCCGACAAAATAAAAATCCCACCGCTGCTGCCTTCACAAACCGCTAAGGGGTCGTTGGCTTACCTTTGTCGGCTTACCCCAAATTAATTCAGAGCGAAAAGAGATATATGGCAAAGATGGCTGAACGAAAATGCTCCTTCTGCGACCGGCCGGAGAGCGATGTGCATATACTGTTTACGGGCATGAAGGGCAATATCTGTGATGCCTGCATTGAGAATGCCCACGGCCTGCTGCAGGATGCAATGGCTGCGGAGCGTGCCGAGGCGGAAGCAAAGCTACGACCTCAGCCGTCACCGCCTGTACAAGCCCCGCGAGATAAAGGCATTCCTCGATCAGTACGTAATCGGGCAGGACGATGCCAAGAAGGTGCTGAGCGTAGCCATTTACAATCACTACAAGCGCCTGCTGAACCCGCCGAAGGACGACGATGTAGAGATCGAGAAGAGCAACATCATCATGGTGGGCGAGACCGGCACGGGCAAGACGCTGCTTGCCAAGACCATCGCCCGCCTGATGCAGGTGCCGTTTGCCATTGTGGATGCGACGGTATTTACCGAAGCCGGCTATGTGGGCGAAGACGTGGAGAGCATTCTTAGCCGCCTGCTGCAGGCTGCCGACTATGATGTGGAAGCGGCGCAGAAAGGCATCATCTTCATTGACGAGATAGACAAGATGGGCCGCAAGGGCGACAACCCGTCCATCACCCGCGACGTAAGCGGCGAGGGCGTGCAGCAGGCCATGCTGAAGCTGCTCGAAGGCAGCGATGTGCTGGTGCCGCCGCAGGGCGGCCGCAAGCACCCGGAGCAGAAGCTGGTGAAGATGAATACACAGAATATCCTGTTCATCTGCGGCGGCGCGTTTGAGGGCATCGACAAGATGATTGCCCGCCGCGTGCAGACCAGCGCCATTGGCTACAATGCCATCAAGAGCACCAAGAGCCTTGACCGCGCCAACCTGCTGCAATATGTAAATGCACAGGACCTGCGCACCTTTGGCCTGATCCCGGAGTTGCTCGGCCGTCTGCCGCTGGTTACCTACCTGAATCCGCTGGATAAGCACCGCCCTGCGCCGCATCCTCACGGAGCCGAAGAACGCGCTTATCAAGCAGTACGCGAAGCTGTTTGAAATGGAAGGCATCAAGCTGGTAGTGGACGACGACGCGCTGGACTATATGGTGACGAAAGCCATTGAGTTCAAGCTTGGCGGCCGCGGGCTGCGCTCCATCTGCGAGATGATTCTTACGGATGCGATGTTCCACCTGCCGAGCGAGAAGATGGGCGATACTTTCCATCTTTCAGAAGCGTATGCGCGGGAGATGCTGGAGAGCGATACGGACAGGCTGGAATATCTGAAGGCGGCGTAATTGGTCGGAATGTTGGAGCGTTGGATTGTTGGAACATATTTTTAACGTGCTCCAACGCTCCAACTTCCAACATTAAAACATCCAACTATGCAAGAACTCCTCCAACAACTGCAGGCCAAAGTCGGCATCTCCGAGCAGCAGGCTCTCGTAGCCGCTAACACCGCTAAAGATTACGTGAAGACAAAGGTTCCGCCGATGTTCGTAGGCATGGTTGACCAGTTCTTTTCCGGCAGCACTTTGACCCTTCCGCAGCAATGAAAGCTGCACAAGGCCAGCAGGCCGACTTCATGAGCAAAGCCAAGGACAGATGAGGATGCAAACGAGAAGATGCACGGACTTTACCAAGGATGCAATCGATAAAAGCGCCGACTTTGCAAAGCAGGCCAACGACCACATGCACGAATGGGCCAAGCAGGCCGGCGGCTGGAGCGAGGAAGCGCTGAATAAGTTTAAAGACATGTTCGGCTCACATCAGTCTAAAGAACCAGGCTCCGGCATACCAACGGGACGGTAAGCATAGCGCCATTATATTGAAAAGCCCTGCTGCAATGCGGGGCTTGTTTATCTACCACCGCACCTCAGCAGGCAAAAACTGATACGCCTGTTCCTGCTTTGTTCCGGATCACGTCACGCACCAGCGTGGAGGAAATGGTGGAATAAACCGGCGAAGCGGTCAAAAATACCGTCTCGATATCCGGCGCCAGCATCACGGTTCATATCGGCGATGGCTTTCTCATACTCAAAGTCGCTCACGTAGCGGATGCCCCGCAGGATGAACTGCGCACCTATCTCTTTACAATAATCAATTGTAAGGCCGCTATATGCCAGCGGCTCTATCCGCGGATCATCCTTGAAAATTTCTTCTGCCCAATCTCACGCGCTGCTCCAGCGTGAACATCGGCTGCTTGGATGAATTGACGCCAATGCCGATCACCAGCTTGTCAAACAGATTCACCGCCCGGCGGATGACATCTGTATGCCCAAGCGTAATCGGGTCAAAAGTTCCGGGGAAGAGGCAGATGCGCTGCCATGATAACTTATTCAGGCTTTGAAGCGGCCGTGAAGAAAGTAAAAATAGTATCACCATACGCCTTCGCCCGCAGAAAATGTGGGTGGCCTTCAAAGCCGTGGCGCGTGTCGTGCTCCAGGACGGCAAGCCCATCCTCAGCTCAACTTGCGGAAGCATCGCGTCTAACAATTCGCCCATTCGCGGGCAGCGCGTAAGGTGGATCCGCGAAAGATGAGGTCGTAAGACGCCGTTGCGCTTTTCAGGAAGCGAAATACATCGCCGCGCACAATCTTCAGCGCCTCTTCAATCTTAAACTCCGCAGCAGTCTTTCTTGATAAACGCAACGGAAGTTGCCGTCCTGCTCCACTACAGTAACCGTTTCAGCCCCGCGCGATACCAGCTCGTAGCTCACGCCGCCTGTGCCGCCAAAAAGGTCAAGCGCAACAATGCCTTGCAGATCTGTCGCATTGTTCAGGATATTAAACAGCGCTTCCCGTGCAATGTCCGTGGTTGGCCGGGCCGGGATATTGGCTGGCGGGTTAAAGCGCCTGCCCCCGAGGCTGCCGCCTACAATGCGCATGCGTATAGCTGTTGGAGCAGGTAAAGCACGGGCGCCCACGGCCCTTCTTCCCGCGCCAGGCTGAGGCTCCATTTTATCTTCGGAAAGTAGCGCTCCAGCTCTACGCCAATTCCGTAGCAGCTATCGCAAAGCATCGTGAGTTGAATCTGCAGGTCTATGCGAGGAATATGCAGCTCGCGGCAGGCATAAGCAGCCTGCCAGGCGATGTCTTCTACGCTTGAATAATCAAACTGCTGGTGCCACAACAAGCGGCCAAGCTGGTGCAGCGATGCCATCAACGGTATCCTCAGCGACAAGGCATTGCAGGATGTAGCCTGCTTTGGCAGGCTTATAAAACTGGTATGCAGCGACGGGAAGCAACTGGGTGCCTCCAAAGTAGCGGTGCAGAAGCTTATCCATTGCCGAAGGCAAAGCGAAAGCGTATTGCGCGTCCACTGACGCGGCCTTGTAGCTATGCACGACGTCATCGGGACAAATGCTCTGCAGCTTCTTCATCCATTTTCTGGCTGCGCCTTCCTCATAGAGCACTGCCGGAATCAGCATTCCTTCACCGCTGCCCACATAGACCGCATTCACCTGTTGCGGTACGCCGAGGAGTTTCTCCCCAATGAATTCCTGCTCAAAGAACTGTGTGTTCCAGGCCGGATCCGTGGCCGCATAGCTGTTATAGCGCGCCATTGCCACATGTCCGTCCCCGTTGAAGCCGGCAATGAGAAAGGCCCTCGGCAGCAAGACGCAGATCACACGCGACACTTCGCTGAGAACGGTATCATGCTCATTGGCGCGGTAGGTGCGGTGCGCTCCGGCGGTTACGGGTAAAGACATTAGGGAACGGCGAGCGGCAATTATAGAATAATTTCGGCGGTTTACCGCAAAGGCATTGCGTTGTACAGTTCGCAATATGCTTTGCGCCGTCTCTTAACGGTTTTTATCCCGCCATTCCGTGCAAGCCTCCGTCTCCAACCGATATATTCTCCGCACCGCCGCGCCCATTGCGCTGGCTATGCTTATTCCGCTGGTCAACAACCTTACTAATAATATCTTCCTCGGGCGGGTAGGGGAGCGTGCACTCGCTGTTAATGGCGTTGCCGGCATTTACTACCTCATCCTTACTATGGTAGGCTACGGCCTCGCTTCCGGCATCCAGATCCAGTTTTCGCGCCGTGCCTCACAGCACGATTATACCGGCATCACACGACTGCTGGCTAATGCCGGTATGCTCACCGTATTCATTGCCTTATGCCTAATGATTGTCTCTATGTGGCTGGCGCCGGTCATCTTTGGCCTCAGCCTGAATAGCAATGACCATGTCTACGGCTCCGTATCCTTTCTGTTTATGCGCGTGTGGGGGCTCCCCTTCACCATGCTTACACAGCTGGCAAATTCCTTCTACATCGCTACAGCGCGTAGCCAGTACCTGTTATGGGGCTCTCTTGCCTCTACCGTACTGAATGTGCTCCTTGACTATACTTTCATCTTTGGGCACTTCGGCGCACCCGAAATGGGGCTCAACGGCGCAGCTCTTGCATCTGTGCTGGCCGAAATCGGCGGGTGGACTGTGATATGGGGGCTTTTCTACGCCCGCAGGCTCCACGCGCTCTTCCCCGTGCTGGCACACCTGCATTTGGACTTGCGGCTAATCCGCAAAATGATGCGCATTGCTTCGCCGCTCGTCGTGCAGTATTTTTGCTCCATCGCCGGATGGCAGGTCTTCTTCATCTTCGTAGAGCACCTGGGGCAGCGGGAGCTGGCCGCCTCTCAGATTCTTCGGCCCATATTCGGCGTCATCGGGACGGCAGCATGGGCTTTCGCCACTACCTGTAATACGATGGTGAGTAACATCATTGGTCAGGGCAAGTCCAGCCAGGTCCCGCGCCTCATCGGCAAAATCATCCTTCTTAGCTTGACTACTACCGCCGTGCTCTGCGCTGTCCTCCTGCTCAACGCGCGGCCCTACCTCCGCCTCTTCACCCACGATGAGGGTATGCTCGCACTTGCCCTTCCGAGTCTCTATATTATTGCCTGCGCCATCGTTATGATGAGCGTCGCTACGGTCCTCTTCAACGGCGTCATTGGGACCGGCAATACGGCGGTGAATCTCATAATGGAAGTAGCCTGCGTAAGTTGCTACCTCATCTATTGCTACTTTATCATCCAGCGCTGCGCGCCTCGGCCTCACCTGGGCCTGGGGTTCGGAATTTGTCTACTGGACCAGCCTCCTCATCTGCGCGTATACTTATCTCCGCTCCGGCCGTTGGAAAGGCAAGGTGGTGTAACGCAGGACCAGAAGTCATTTTAAGTCGTAATAGCGCGCTTTTATTATGTTGGAAAGTCCAACTTCAACCGGCATCAGGCAATAAAACAAAGTCAGGCATCCAACTTCAATTTGCGCAAGCGCGGAGCGGCAAACCAGGTTACACCGGCCACAATCAGCGTCATACATCCGCCAAAGACCACGGCGGGCACCGGGCCCATCCACTTTGCCGTGAAGCCGCTTTCCACCTCGCCTAGTTCGTTGGAAGAAGAGATGAACATCGTATTGACTGCTGCCACGCGGCCGCGAACCGCATCGGGCGTGTAAAGCTGCAGCACCGTGCCGCGAATTACGACGCTTACCGCGTCAAAAGCGCCGCTCAGTACCAGCATAACCAGCGAGAGCGTGAACCAGCGCGAGAGGCCAAATATGATGATTGAAACGCCGAATCCTGCAATGCAGAGCAGAAGCTTGGGGCCGGGATTGGTTCGTAGTGGGCGGTTGGCGAAGATGAAGAACATAATGATGGCCCCGATGCCCGGCGCGGCGCGTAGCCAGCCGAAGGCAATCTCTTTCCACTCTGGCGGGATGTGCAGCACCGTATCCACATAGGCCGGCAGGAGCGCAGTGGCGCCGCCAAAGAGCACGGCAAACATATCCAGCATCAGCGCTGCCAGAATAATCTGGGTGGAAAAGACAAACCGCAACCCTTCGCGCAGGCTTTGCAGGATCGGTTCCTTGTCCTTCTTCATGACTGCCTGCTTTGGGATGCCAAGGATGCCACCAAGGGCTACACCGATAAACAGCAACGTTCCGATGAGACTCCCCGTGATGCTGACGCCCGCAATCAGAAACCCCGCCAGCAATGGGCCAATGATGGCGCCGAGCTGCCACGATGACGAGCTCCAGGTACCGGCATTCAGCAAATGTCGCCGCGGCACCAGAAGGCCCAGCATGGCAAAAGTGGCTGGCGAGATAAACGCCCGTAGCGTGCCGCCAATGAAAATGCCGGCGTAGATGAGGTGCACAACACTGGTATTGGCCACGCCATGCGTAACAAAGGGCAGCGAAAGGCCGATATAAGCAACGCTGAGGGCGAGGTAAGCCAGCATGCAGGTTAGAATCATCGTCCGCTTCTCCCGCTGATCCACAAAGTGGCCGGAAATAAGCGAGAAGCCAATGGCGGGGATCGCTTCAAAAAGTCCCAGCAGGCCCACGCTGGCCACATCATGTGTTAGTTGATACACCCAATAGACGATGACCGTCGTTTGCATATTGAGGGCCATGATGAGGAAGAAGCGCACCGTAAGGTGGCGCCGGAACAGCGGCAGACGCAGCGAACGGTTCTTAAGCAGGAAGCGGGAGTAGCGGGACAAGGTGTTGCAAACTTAGCGGCCTTCGGCCATGAAGGCCCTTACATTTGTGCCTATATGGCGTTCAGCAGCGGCATCATCGGTACCTCCATCACGCAGGCCTTCGGCGAGCTGCGCAGCAACCGGTTGCGGACTACGCTGTCACTGTCCGGTATCGCCATCGGCATTTTCTGCATCGTAGCGGTGCTGGCCGTGCTCAACAGTATGGAGCGGAAGATCCGCAGCAATATGTCTTCCCTCGGCTCTGATGTGCTTTATATAAACCGCAAGCCCTGGATGCCGGAAGACGGTGAGTATAAATGGTGGGAATACCTGCAGCGCCGCCCGATCTCTATTTCGGAGTTGCGCGCAGTGGCGCAAAATGTACCGGGGGTTGCCATTGCCACTATATGTTATCCTAAGGGCGGCGTGGATATTAAAAGCGGTGATCAGGAGCTAAACGGCGTAACGGTTTATGCAGTAACACCCGGTTTTGACCGTATCCAGAATGTAGAGATGGCGACAGGCCGCTATCTAGGTGCCGCGGAGCTGGAGACAGGCAGCAGCAGCGCTGTTATAGGCAATGAAGTATATGAGTCGTTGTTCGGGACGCGCGATGCGGTCGGTAAGAGCATCCGGCTTGGCGGTCGTTCGTTCGCCATTGCGGGCGTGCTGAAGAAAGAAGGCGAGAATATGGCCGGCTTCAACTTTGACAATGCCGTCATCATTTCATACGCCACTGCATCGGCACTTTTTGATACCCATTCGCTGGATTGGAACAATGATCCCATCATGATGCTCAAGGCAAAGGTTGGAGTTCCGGTAGATGAGCTGAAGGACGAAGCGACGGGCGTGTTGCGCACGATGCGCAAGGTGCGGCCCGGCGCAAAGCCGGATTTCTCCGTGAATCAGCTATCGCAGGTTTCAGAAAAGCTGGGCGCGGTTTTCGGCGTCATCAATGCGATTGGCGGAACAATTGGCGGCTTCTCGCTACTTGTTGGCGCGTTTGGCATTGCCAACATCATGTTCGTAACGGTGCGGGAGCGCACCAAAGTGATCGGTTTGAAAAAAGCCATTGGCGCGCGGCGTTCTGTAATACTTACGGAGTTTCTGGTGGAGGCAATTACACTTTGCATTATTGGCGGTGCCGTGGGTATTTTTCTTGTTTTCCTGCTCGGCTTAGGCCTGACGTATGGCGCGGATTTCCCGGTTAGCCTTTCCATGAAGAACGTGATTTTCGGTGTTGGCATCTCGGCGGTTGTCGGGACAATTGCAGGGATTATTCCGGCTATCACCGCATCGCGTTTAGACCCGGTTGTCGCCATCCGCACAACATAGCCGGACCTTTATCTTTATTGCATGAACGCTACAACATCTGCTACACGCGTACCCATTTTAGACGCGGCCCGCATTGAGCGAAAGCTGCTGCGGATGGCGTGGCAGATCTGGGAACACAATAGCAGCCGTACGTCCGTAACGCTCATAGGCGTTGCAGATAACGGCGAGCACATTGCGCAGCGACTAACGAAACACCTGAAGGAAATAAGTCCGCTGCATGTACAGGTGCTGCGTATGGATCTAAACAAGAAAAACCCGCTGGACGAGCCGCTCAATTTGAGCGGCACAATAAATGACAGCTCGCTTGTGCTGGTAGACGATGTCGCCAATTCCGGCAAAACTTTGCTTTATGCCCTGAAGCCACTCATGGAGAGCGGCCCCGACCAAATCCTGCTCGCCGTATTGGTGGATAGAAAGCACAAGGCATTTCCGGTTACACCAGACATTGTCGGGCAGCGGGTGGCAACAACCCTGCAGGAGAATATTCTCGTCACAATAGTAGGCAGTGACATTGCAGCGTATCTGGAATGACAAATGCTCGCTCCTTTTTCATTAATAGAAACTACTCGTCCAATCAAGTCCATGACTACTCTTGTAATCCACGGCGGCGCCGGCAACATTACCCCGGCCATTATGAATGCATCACAGGAAGCCCAGTATCGTGCCGGTTTACACGCTGCGCTGGACGCCGGATATAAAGCGCTTGAAATTGGGGGCACTGCCATGGATGCGGTAGTGAAAGCAATTGCCGTGCTGGAAGACAATCCACTGTTCAACGCCGGCCGCGGATCGGTCTTCACCAAAAAAGGTCTGCACGAGATGGATGCCGCCGTGATGGATGGGTATGACCTCAGCGCCGGCGCAGTAGCAGGTGCTCGCAACATCCGCAATCCGATTAAGCTTGCGAGAGAAGTGATGCTGCGCAGCGGCCACGTTTTCTCTGAGTGGAAAAGGTGCCAGTGAGTTTGCGCTGAAGCAGGGCATTGAACAGGCGCATGACGATTACTTTTTCAACCAAGACCGCTACGACCAATGGGTAGAAATCCGGGACTCTGATTTCTATCAATTAGACCATAAAGCCGACAATCTGAAAGGGGCGATTCCGAAAAGTGGTGATCACAAGTTTGGAACAGTGGGTGCGGTAGCGTGCGATGCGCAGGGCAATATTGCAGGCGGTACATCTACCGGCGGGATGACCAATAAGCGCTTCGGCCGCATCGGCGACAGTCCGGTGGTCGGCGCGGGTACCTACGCCAATAATAAGACCTGTGCCATCTCCTGCACCGGCCATGGCGAACCATTCCTACGCGCCGTAGCCGCTTATGATGTAAGCTGTCTGATGGAATATGCCGGACTATCGCTGCAACAGGCCTGCGACCGCGTGGTAAAGGAGAAGCTGGTTAAGATGGGCGGCGAGGGCGGCATGATAGCTGTGAATGCGCAGGGCGAGCATGTATTCTGTTTCAACTCGGCCGGGATGTACCGAGGCGTGCGTAACTCGGCCGGGTTTGAAGAGGTTGCGTTTTACGGCTAGCGCGTACCTAATACGCCAGCAGTACCCCAATCTTCTCTGCCACCTTCTCAGCATTTGGCAGCATTGCCGCTTCTAGTCCAACATTCATCGGTACGGCAGGCAGGTCCAGCGCGCCAAGTGTTTGTACCGGGGCATCCAATGATGTGAAGCACTGCTGCGCAATACGGCCGGCAAGCGCCTCTGCAAAGGAATTGCGAAGCTGCTCTTCCGTAAGCACCAGGCATTTGCCGTGCTTGCGGACCGTTTGCATCACCAATTCCTCATCGCAAGGATAGATGGTGCGCAGGTCTATTACTTCCACGCAGCCGGGGAACTTTTGGGCAGCAGCTTTTGCCCAGTAAACGCCCATGCCGTAGGTAATCACGCACATTGTTGCGCCGTCTTTCAACTGCTCATCGTCGGCACGTAGGGCCACAGCGCCCTTGCCAAAGGGCAGGATATAATCGCGGTCAGGCTCTACCATCTTTGCTTCGTCGGTGCCGGGCACTTTGCTCCAGTAGAGACCTTTGTGCTCAAGCATTACTACAGGATTGGGATCGTAAAACGCTGCCTTCATCAATCCCTTCATATCGGCTGCATTGCTCGGGTAGGCAATCTTGATGCCTTTAATGGTAGCCAGCATGCTTTCTACGCTTCCGCTGTGGTACGGGCCGCCGCCGCCATACGCACCGATAGGCACACGGATGATGCAGCCTACCGGAAACTTGCCGCAGGAGAGATAATTGCTTTTGGAAATCTCTGTCACAAGCTGGTTGAGTCCGGGATAGATATAGTCGGCAAACTGCACCTCTACAATTGGCTTAAGCCCTACGGCGCTCATGCCCGCGGTAGAGCCGATGATGTAAGCCTCCTGAATGGCGGTATTGAAAACGCGCGTATCGCCAAACTTATCGGCCAAGCGTCGCCGCTTCGCGGAAACACGCCGCCGAGGCGCCTGCCAACATCCTGCCCATAGAACAGAGCTTCCGGGTGGTCCTGCAGGATCTCCTCCACTGCATGCAGGGCGGCATCGACCATCACCATCTTTTCAGTCTTGCCGGCGGGAGTGCGGGTGCCTGCCTCCGCAATAACCGGCGTCGGCGAGAAAACATGCTCGGCAACTCTGGCCGGGTCCGGCTCCGGCGCAGCCACTGCGGTCGTCAAACTCCCGACTGAATATATTCGCGCTCTTCTTCCTCAATCTTGTCCAGAGCCTCTTCGGTAAGGCCGCTGCTCGAGGAGAATTTTACGCAGCTTCGGCCCTGGATCGTCCACGCCATGCTGGTCTCAAGGTCTTCGGCGTGCGGTACCATTCTTTGCGGACGCCGCTGGTGTGGTGGCCGAGCAGCGGCACTTTCGCATGCACGAGAATGGGCTTGCGCTCTTTGCGCACCCAGTCAATCGTGTAGTCCATGGTCTTGTAGGAATCCACGAAATCGGAGCCGTCTACGCGCACGCGCTCCATGCCTTTAAAGCCGGCGGCATATTCGTAGGCATCCATTGTGCGGGCCTCGTCTGAAGAGACGGAGATGCCCCAGTCGTTGTCCTGCACGAGGTAGATGATGGGCAGCTGGTGCAGCACCGCAAACTGAAATGCCTCGCTCACTTCGCCTTCCGTCACGGAGCCATCGCCCAGCGAGCAAACGACCACGGGCGGCGTATGGATAGTCTCTCAGCCCTGCTGCCTGTCGATGTATTTAATGCCCTGTGCCACGCCGGTGGTGGGGATCACCTGCATGCCGGTCGCGCTGCTCTGGTGGATGATTTTCGGAAAGTCTTCGCGGCGGCTGTTGGGGTGGTTGTAGTACGCGCGGCCGCCGGTAAAGGGGTCGTCGCCCTTGGCCAGCAATTGCAGCATCATCTCGTAGGGCCGCCAGCCCATGCCCAGCATCAGGCTCTCGTCGCGGTAGTAAGGAGCTACCCAATCGTGCGGTTTCGAAGCAAAAAGCCGGTGGCCAGCTGAATGGCTTCGTGGCCGCGGGAGGTGGTGTGAACGTATTTGCAGATGGGCCGGTTGGCTTCGTAGATATCGGCCATGGCGCGGGCCGTCATCATGAGGCGATAGGCCTTGAGCAGAACTTCTTTGCTTGGCATCGGGCGCGAAGGTATGAATAGGGAATAGGGGAAAAGGAATAGGGAAAAATGGAGTATACCACTCGCCGGGAGTTTTCCGGAGCATATTCATTTGGTAGCCATTTCTGTTTCCTGTGCCATATCTCTATTCTTACCTTTGTTGCATGCCTGCGCTGCTTCCTTCTATACTTTCCATGCGCTGCCCCTGCTGTCGTAAGGGACGAATGTTTTTGCAGCCATCCATCTTCCCGCTTTCAGGTATGCTGGACATGCCCGGGCGATGCCCGGAGTGCGGACAAAAGATGGAACTGGAGCCAGGCTTTTATTATGGCACCGGCTATGTCAGCTATGGCCTTACGGTCGGGCTGCTTGCTTTATTTGCTGTAGTCTTCGGCCTTACAGCCGGTTTCTCTTACAAAGACAACAGCGTATTCTGGTTTTTAGGCACGGGCATTCTCGGACTCGCCCTGTTACAACCCTGGCTCATGCGTCTCTCCCGTGTGCTATATTTATACATGTTTGTCCGGTACGGGCAGCGACGTGAGGGAAAATAGAAAAACTGCATTTGAAGATGGCTGTGGAGTTGCATGGCAATGCATGTTGCGCCACATTATTCTTTCTTTAATGATATTCCGCTCCAGCCGATGATGGCTACTGCGATACAGCATTGAATTTTCAGATTTAGCTTCCTGGCGGCGGCGCGCAACTCTGCACGGGCATCTTTCGGGCTTATGCGATCCCTAAAAAGGGTATTACAAGGTAATACTGACTTTATTTTCTCGCCTTTCGCATTAATGCCGGGTATGAAATCGTCGTAACCATTGGCAATGAGCAGTTCCCGAAGGCGGGCAGCAGCAACAGGAGTAAACGCTTCATTCTCACATATCTGGTAGGTAATAAGGGTCTGCATAGGGTTTCAATAGCCTTGTAATCGGAAATGAGGCTACACTTACGCGCCTAGGTTGTCCGGCGGTTCCTAAGACATTGCTAATAAAAACAGCAAGCGTAGAATAGTATAATCCTTTCTGCGGGACCGTAATAAGCTGCTCTAAGGACCGTTTGATGAATCGTCATTAAATAAAAAAGCCGCCAATATTGGCGGCCTCACTCAAAACGTGCGCGTTTACTAGTTGTAAACGATGGTCACGTCCAGGCCATTGGCCTTTGGGGCGTTCATAGCCATCGCGTCGGCTGATGCGGAGAGTGAGGCAGAGATGGAGAGCTTGTCGGTGCCGTTAGCGGAGAGACGGTAGGAGCCAGTGGTAGTGGTGTGGATGCTGAGGTTGCGGGCGGCAGCGGTGAGGTTCATAGTCTCCGGGGTAATAACGCCGTACGCCATGCCGGGTGTGCCGCTTACAGTGAAGGCAGCAGGTGTCACCTCTTCGGAAGTAATTGCGGCAGTGTGGCCCTTAGCCTCACGTGTCTTAGTGATTGTATGGATTTCCAGGTCGGAGCTTTTTCCATAGTCTGCGGTGTAGTGATCGTGGCGCTTACATTGGCATCTGCGGTCGCTTGTGCGGAAGCCTTACCGGTGGCGAGGACGCTGATAAGGGCGATGGCGGCGGAGAGGATGAAGTGGCGCATGCTGCTGTTTTGTAGTGGTTTGCTTCGGTGTCATTGCAAAGACAAAAAAAAAACCGACCCGTTGTTACGGGCCGGCGGTTATGATCATGTTAGCGGCGTTAACAATTGCCGGAAGGTCTGAAGCGCGTAACGGAAATGCTGTTAGCAACATTTGCAATTGATGAAAAAAGAGGGCGCCGACTAACGCTTAGGCTAAAAATTCCCAGCCAATGTCGCGCCGGAAGTGCTTGCCTTCATAGTACACTAGGGCTGCCGAGCGATATGCAGCGGCAAGTGCATCCGCAAGATTCGTGGCCAGAGAAGTGAGTGCAATGACCCGGCCGCCGGAGCTACGCAGATCACCATCTGCCAGGGTAGTACCTGCGTGAAACGGTATACTCTCGGTGACGTCTCTAAGGCCGCTGATAAGCTTGCCTTTTTCATAATTGCCAGGGTATCCATAGCTCACGAGCATCACTGTTGCTGCGGCTTTAGAACTATGGCTGGCCTTGCGTATGCTAAGCATACCGGCATCCATATCCTTAATTAGTTGCACGAGATCGTCATCCAGGCGGGGCATCACTACTTCCGTTTCCGGGTCGCCCATCCGGCAGTTGTATTCTATAACGTAAGGCTCACCGCCCACACTGATCAGACCAAAAAAGATGAAGCCCTGATAGGTTATCTGCTCATGTTGGAGGCCCAGCACAGTAGGCTCTATTATACGTTCGCGCACCAGTTCCATAAATTCAGCATCAGCAAAAGGCACCGGTGAGATAGCACCCATGCCGCCGGTATTAAGCCCCGTATCGCCCTCGCCAATACGCTTGTAATCCTTTGCCTCCGGCAGCAATATGTAGCCGGTGCCATCTGAAAGAATAAAGACGGAAAGCTCCGTACCGCTTAGGAATTCCTCAACAACCACAGTGCTGCCTGCCGCGCCAAACTGCGCGTCCTGGATCATTGCTTTAAAAGCTTCCTGCGCTTCGGCGTTCGTACCTGCAATAATGACCCCCTTACCGGCAGCCAGCCCGTCTGCCTTGACTACTACCGGTAAGGAATGTGTAGCGAGGTAGGCCATGCCATCTTCATAAGAATCCTTGTCAAACTCCCGGTAGCCGGCGGTAGGAATGCCGTGGCGCTGCATGAACTTTTTGGAAAATGCCTTACTGCCTTCCAGCTGCGCCCCGGCCTGTGAAGGACCGCACACGATAATGTGGCGCAGGGCCTCATCTTCCTTGAAAAAATCCCAGATGCCGGCAACCAATGCGTCCTCGCCGCCAGGAAATAGGATGGTTATTCTATTGGCGAGGCAAAAGGCTTTGATGCCTTCAAAATCTGTTGGACTTAGGGGGATGTTTTCACCATACTGTGACGTGCCGGCGTTGCCCGGCGCGATATAAAGCTGGTTGCAAAGCGGGCTTTGGCGCAGTTTCCAGGCGAGGGCGCTTTCGCGGCCGCCGGAGCCGAGGAGGAGGATGTTCATGGTTTATAACGGTGAACTTACATGCCATGAGGCAATGCGTTCAAAGTGGTTAGATGTGGGCGGAAGGTTTTGGAAGGGGGAAATTGCGCGGCAAAAAAAGGGAAAAGCGGCGGCAGGATGGACAAAAGCTGTATTTTGCCTCAATCACTTTTAAAACATCGCATGTCTCAACCGAACCAAAACGAGCATCTTGACCAGATTACCGGCGCCGCCGCCGACAACCGGCCATCGTGCCCACGGATCACGTGAACACTACCGGGCCACCCAAAAGGACTATACCTGCTCTTCTTTACAGAGATGTGGGAGCGCTTCTCCTACTATGGGATGCGTGCCATTTTCGTGCTCTTTATGACCAAGATGCTCCTGCTGAGCACTAAGGATGCGTCTAATATATACGGCTCCTATACTGGTCTTGTTTATCTGACGCCGCTGCTGGGCGGTTACCTTAGCGACCGCTATCTCGGCAACCGGCGCAGCATTATTACCGGCGGTATTTTGATGGCAATCGGCCAATTCCTGATGTTTTTCAGTGCAAGCACCGCCGGAGGTTCTGCATTAACCATGATGTGGGCGGGACTTACGTTTCTGATTGTGGGCAATGGATTTTTCAAGCCGAACATCTCTACGATGGTCGGCCAGCTTTATCCAGCAGGAGACCGCCGGGTGGACAGCGCCTTTACCATCTTCTACATGGGCATCAACCTCGGGGCCTTCTTCTCGCCGCTGGTATGCGGTACGCTGGCCGAGAAGGTGGATTATAAATGGGGCTTCCTGGCCGCCGGATTCGGAATGATCATTGGCCTGCTTACCTTTTTGGCTTCAAAGAACAAAGTGCTGAAAGGCCCTGACGGAAGGATATTGGCATGCCGGTGAAAAAGCTGGACGTCGACCGCCATCGGGATGATTATGCGGCTCCATTGCTGTTGTCTTCTTCCTGATGAACTTCAAAGACCTGGTTCCAATCTGATATTGACCTTATCGGCTACCTGATCTATGGGGCAATGATTGTTATGCCCGCCGATTATCCTCAGCGATAAAAGCCTGACGGGAGAAGAAAAAGAGCCGCATCTGGGTCATCTTTATCCTTGCCTTTTTCGTGATCTTCTTCTGGAGCGCATTTGAGCAGGCGGGCGCTTCGCTTACCATCTTCGCCGACCAGCAAACCGACCGGCATATTGCTCGGTACTGGAGATGCCGGCATCCTACTTCCAGTCAGTAAATCCATTGGCTATTATCGCGCTGGCACCCATCTTCTCTGTGCTATGGGGCTGAGCTTGGCAAGCGGAATATGGAGCCTGCTTCGCCACGTAAGATGGCTTATGGCCTTGCTGCTGCTTTGCCTTGGCTATGTCGTCATTGCATATGGCCGTGCATGGCGTGGACAGCTCCGTGAAAATTTCGATGTGGTGGCTGTTCGCGCTCTACCTGCTGCATACGATGGGTGAGCTTTGCCTGTCGCCTATTGGCCTTTCTATGGTGAGCAAGCTGGCGCCGCTGCGCTTCTCTTCGCTGCTGATGGGTACCTGGTTTCTGGCAAATGCTGCGGCCAATAAGCTGGCGGGTACGCTGAGCGCGCTGATTCCGCCGGGCGCCGGCGAAGGCGCCCTGCGACGGCCCAGTTGTTGCACCATCGTCTATTATGGGCTATCAGATCACGTAACCTGTACGACTTCTTTATGGTGTTCATTGTTATGACCGGCGTAGCGTCGGTCATCCTGTTTGTGCTGAGCGGCACGCTGCTGAAGATGATGCGCGGCATCCGCTAAGTCAATTTACTATTCAAAAAGCAGGGCGTAACGATGCCCTGCTTTTTCTTTTTAATCAAAGACGATTCATGAGCCAACCATATACCGGCGAAACGCCCCGTGGCAACGAAGAAATGCTAGGCCACATCCATTGCCGCCGACGCACCCTGCAACCAGCCGATCCGGCGCCTGGCAGCCATTCAAAACTTTCCCGGCAAGTACCCCAAGCAGCTTTGGTACCTGTTCTTCTCGGAAATGTGGGAGCGCTTTTGCTTCTACGGTATGCGCGGCATGCTCACCTTCTTTATGGTGACGCAGCTGCTGATGAAGGAAGACGTAGCCAACCTGCAATACGGCGCTACGCAGGCCTTTGTTTATGCGTTCACGTTCATCGGCGGCCTGTTTGCTGATAAGATTCTCGGCTTCCGCAAATCGCTGTTCTGGGGCGGCCTGCTGATGATTGCCGGCAGCTGTATTCTGGCCGCCGACCCGCATAAGTTCTTCTTCCTCGGCATCTCCTTTTCCATCATCGGCACGGGCTTTTTTAAGCCTAATATTTCCACGATGGTCGGCCAGCTTTATCAAGAAGGGCGACCCGCGGCACGATGCGGGCTTCTCGCTCTTTTATTCCGGCATCAATATCGGCGCACTGCTCGGCGGCTATATCTGTATCGCCATCGGCAAGCGCGATCTGGCGGCGGGCCTCATTCCGAAGGGACTGGAATGGAATGTAGCCTTCGGATTTGCGGCTGTTGTGATGACCATCTCGCTTATCACGTTCGTCTTTACGCGGCGTAGCCTTGGGCCCATCGGCCTGCAGCCGGCAAGGCCGCAAGCGCAAGCCAACTGGTATGAGTATGCGGTATATATCGGCGCACTGGCAGTCATCCCGCTCATTATGAAGATGGTGGCGAAGACAGAGTACACTGATTACTTCATGTACACCATCGGTCCACTGACGCTTGCTGTATCTGTTTACGAAATGACGAAGGTTACCAAGGAAGAGCGGCAAAAGCTGGGCGCAGCGATGGTCTTTATCATCTTCTCTATCCTGTTCTGGGCCTTCTTTGAGCAAAGCGGCGGCTCGCTGAGCCTTTTCGCAGCCAATAACCTGAACAATCAAGGTGCTGGGCATGCGGCTGGATCCCAACGGCGTCAATAATGCCGCCAACTCGCTTTTCGTTATCATATTCGCGCCGTTGCTTGGCCTTGTGTGGCTTTGGCTGAACCAGGCGCAAAGCAGAGCCAAATACCGTCGTGAAATTTGGACTGGGCTTTATATTCCTCGCATTAGCCTTCTATGTGTTTTACTACACCCGCTTTTTGCAGATGCGCGACGGCATCACGTCGCTGGATGTGTTCACGCTGGCTTATTTCATTATCACCTTCGGTGAGCTCTGCCTGTCGCCGATCGGACTTTCTATTATGACGAAACTCTCGCCTAAAGCCTTTGCAGGGCGTATGATGGGCATGTGGTTCCTGGCTAGTGCGTATGGACAATATGTGGCGGGTATTCTTGGCGCGGGTATGAGCAATGCCTCAGGAAATGCCACCCTTCCGGAAAAGCTGATTGCTTATACGGACGGCTATAAGCAGCTAGCTATCTATGCGCTTATTGCCGGTGTAGTGCTCATTGCGATCTCCCCGCTGGTACGCAAGCTGATGCATGAAGTGAAATAAAGAAGTGGTTATGTTCAGAATATTCTTTGCGGCAATCCTTCTTTTGGGAAGCACTCAAATGTCGTTTGCCCAGAAAAAAGGCAACCTCTATACTCCGTTTGTCGTGGATTCCGTGGCAGTAACCGCCATCCTTAAAGTAAAGAACTCGCCGCTTGAAGACCAGTTTGCTGCCGTTTTCAAAGAGCACAAGCTCAACGCCGCCTCGCCCGAAGACTGGCAGGGATTACTGGAAATGATAGCAGGGATGAAAGAAACTGACCTCGTGATAAGCCGGGAGATAAGCTTTGAAACGAATGAAGACAACGTAGAGCTTTCGGCCATCAATTTTGACAATCTGGAGCAGATGGTTAAATCGCTGCGTCTGGTGATAGCTACGCCGCAAAAGGTGGACGCTTTCCTGATAGACATGGATTCATCGTCACCAAAAAAGAAGAAGTAGCTAACTGATATGTCTTCTTCCAACGCGGCTTTTGCCGTAATAGTAGCCGGCGGCAGCGGACAGCGGATGGGCACGGCCCTTCCAAAGCAGTTTTTGGAGCTTTGTGGAAAGCCTGTACTGTATTGGAGTATTAAGGCGTTCATGGACGCGCTGCCGGGCGTAGAAATTATTCTTGTGCTTCCTGCTTTACAGCTTTCGCTGGCGCAAATGGTGCTGCAGCATTTTCCCGAACGCATAGACATTACTATCGTGGCCGGCGGTGACACGCGCTTCGCTTCCGTAGCTAATGGTCTAAAGGCCGTATTGCCGGACGGAGTAGTACTTGTACACGATGGAGCCCGGCCGCTGGTATCTGTTGCGCTAATACGCAGATGCTATGAAGCCGCGCACACTTTCGGCAGCGCCATTCCGGTAATTCCGGTTGCAGACAGCATCCGCCACTTGACCGATTCAGGCAGCTGCAGTATGGAGCGGGAGACGCTGCGCGCCGTGCAAACGCCTCAGGCTTTCCAGGCCGCTTTATTGCATGAAGCAATCAGACAGCCTTATCAGGCCTCTTTTACAGACGAGGCAAGCGTCATTGAAGCGATTGGCAAAGAAGTTCAGCTTGTGGACGGGGAAAGGAGCAACCTCGAAAATTACCGTCCAGGAAGACCTAATTATCGCCGAAGCGCTGCTTACTTCACGAGGTACATCACTTCCTTGACCAGCTTAACCGTGCGCTGCAACGTTCGGCAGTGCAGCGGCTACAAGGTTCGGCGCGTAGTGGATATTGGTATCGGCGGCAGTGATTCGGCGGATGGGAGCATCGAAGGTAATCAAAGGCTTCCTTCTGCACGCGGTAAGTAATTTCGGAAGACACAGAGCCGAACGGCCATTGCTCTTCTACAATCACAAGGCGGCCTGTCTTCTTTACCGACTCCACGATCGTCTGCCAGTCGAGCGGGCGGATGGTGCGCAGGTCAATCACCTCGGCGCTGATGCCTTCCTTCGCCAGTTCTTCAGCCGCACCCAGGGCCACCTTCATCATCTTATTAAAGGATACCATCGTTACGTCGCTGCCTTCGCGCACCACTTTGGCCTTGCCAATTGGAATGAGATATTCTTCTTCCGGCACCTCGCCTTGCTCGCCATACATCACTTCACTCTCCATGAACACAACCGGATCCTCGTCGCGAATAGCGCTTTTCAGCAAGCCTTTCGCATCGTAAGGATTGGAAACGGAAATCACCTTCAGGCCGGGAATATTCGCATACCAGCTTTCAAATGCCTGGGAGTGCTGTGCGCCGAGCTGACCGGCCGAGCCATTGGGTCCGCGGAATACAATGGGGCAGCTGAACTGCCCGCCGCTCATGGACAGCATCTTCGCAGCATGGTTCAGAATCTGGTCAAGCGCCAGCACGGCAAAGTTCCAGGTCATGAACTCAATGATGGGCCGTGTACCGTTCATTGCCGCACCTACGCCGATGGCGGCAAAGCCAAGCTCGGCAATCGGCGTATCCATCACGCGCTTCGGGCCAAATTCCTCCAGCATGCCCTGGCTCACTTTGTAGGCGCCATTATATTGGGCTACTTCTTCGCCCATCAGGAAAACGCGCTCGTCGCGGCGCATTTCTTCTTGCATTGCTTCGCGAAGGGCCTGGCGGAAAGGGATTGTACGCATGAGAGTAGTAGTTGAAATGTTGGAGCGTTGGAATGTTAGAGTGTTTTCAGGAACAGTCAAATGCGATGCGTCCGACATTCCAACACTCGCGGCGAAGATAAGCCGCGCTATCGCTTTACGCGGCGGAACTCGGCGGTGCTGTTCAGGTATTGTTCGGAATGATGCAGACGCAGGGCAGTATCGTTGAGCGTCTGCACTTCCATACGAATTTTGGCACCGCCGTCTTTAAGGGCTTGCTCGTCCAGCATCAGGGCTCCATCTTCCTCAAAGTACCACTTGGCAGAATCCAGCCCTTCCATAGAATGGATATAAACGGTACCGTCCTTATGAAAGTCAAACCAGGTCTCGCGGATGGCTTTGCCTTGCGCGCGCTTGAATGAGTCTATGTTGGTACAAATGCTCTTTTTGAACGTGTCAATGCTGGCATAGCCGTACAGGCGGGCGTTTGTGGCAGAATCAGTATGCAGTCCAACGGTGTCCAGAAACTGACGCTGCTGCTCAATAGACTCGTCTATCTGAGGGTTTTTAATGCCAATTTCCTGCCACAGGCCTATGATTTGCGTTTTGGGCTCGGGCTTGCAGGCGGTGAATGCCATCATGAGCAGAATGGAGGAAAGAAAAGCGTTTGACTTCATGAAGTTTTTTTGACTAATGACGCACTAAGCGTAAAAATTCGGCCTTCCACACTTCACTGCTTAGCATGTCGTCAAGCAATGGAAAAGCGCCCTGGTCAGTGATGTGCGGGTAAATCTTTTTAAGCAGTGTAAAGCGGGCCGCATCGGTGCCCATCATCTGCGCCAGCGCACGCGCCTGCCAGCTTTCGTAGCACACATCCATCTGGCCCATTATGTATGCCAGCCGGTCTTCGTCGCCGGAAACTGCCGACATACCGTTGAAGATTTTGCTGAATTCATCCCGCGAAATTGCGTTTGGACAATCGCTGTTAGTAATAGCAGGCAATTCCGTCCGTGGAATGATCATAACACTGTCGCGCCGCGGCAGATCCTTGCCGCTTTGTGGCAGTTCAAGGTCAGGAATGAAAGCCGGGCCGCCTGTCTTTACGGTTGTTGCGACTGCCGTAGTGTCAGTAATTGTCTGGCGCTGTTTCTTTCGCTGCTTTTCCGGTTTTGAATATGCAGTCTTCTGTGCCTCCAGGACGGTGGATGTCGCAGCTGGAACCGGCTGGGGCGGGCTTATTATTACCGAGTTGCTGCCCGGCAGGCGGTCATTTTCTTCCTTATTGCCGGCAGGCAGATAGAACCCCTGCTGCAGGTCATAGAGGGCGAAGCCGGCATCTTTCTTTACTAAAAGAAATCCCCTGCTGCCAACATCCGGAATGAGGACGGTAAACTGCTGCGCCGGAAAAGCATTTTGCTGAAACAAAATTTCTATATGCGCCGGACCGGGTGCAAGCTGCGGAATGATGCAGTAGTTCTTACCGAACCGGGGCTGCATAGCATCTTCAAGCTTCACGTAAAAAGGCGTCTGCTTATCACCCTGAATATAGAGATAAGAAAACGCCCCCTTAGCCTGCACATTCGCAGTTAGTAATAAAAGCAGGCAAAAAAGGGTCAGACGTTTCATTATTCAAGTTCTATCAGCACATCGCCTTTGCCTACTGCCGTCCGCTCATTGATGCGAACATTCTTGACGGTCGCTTCGACAGGCGCTTTAAGCACATTTTCCATTTTCATCGCCTCCAGAATGAGCAAGCCGTCGCCTTTGGCAATACGCTGGCCGGCGCTTACCAGCACCTTCAGCACCATGCCGGGCATCGGCGCCCTGATGGGTTCCACCTTTTTAGTGACGGCAATATCCAGACCCATTTCGTGCAGCAACTGGTCAATCGGTTCCTGAATAGCTACAGTATAGCGTTGTCCATTGATGCGCAGGCGCACCTCTTTGGCGGGTTTCACTACCTCCTCTATGATCGCTTCATAGCTCTTGCCGCGATGCAGGATGCTAAGTACGCCGGAAGTGGATCGAGAAATATCTATAGAGACCGCCTGGCTGCCGACGATCCATACGCCGTCTTCCTGCCGGATGGAAAAGGAATGTTTACCGTTGACGGTGGTTTGTAGCATGAGCGTTGAAGCCCGGGCCGGGCGGCGGCAAAAATAGGCCTTCGCAACTGTAAGGAATGGTAATGCACGGTGCTGGTCTGAATTTTTCATACAGAAATAGCAGTCCGGCCTCACCGGTTACTTCCTGATGCACAGACGATATACTTTCTCCATGCGTGTTTCCTTTAGGACGCTCACTATATTCCTATTACTCGGAATATGTGCCTGCGGGCCGAAAGCTTCTTCCATAAAAGGTAACGTGGAAGGATATGACTTTGATCACCCGACCGTAGTTGAGCTACCGACGGCACTCAACGAAATTTCGGGGCTTTGGTATTATGCAAAGGATACCGCATTGTTTGCCATCGTGGATGAAGACGGCTTCCTTTATAAAATCTTCCCCAAACATCCGGATCACATCCTGCGCTGGAAGTTTCATGGCCATGGCGATTTTGAAGACCTGACTATGGTGGATGGTACGTTTTACATCCTGCGGAGCGATGGCTCCATTTTTGGTACTACCATTACTTCCGGTGAAAATATTCAGAGTATTAAATATGAAACTCCGGAGAAAGGCAACGAGTTTGAATCCATTTACTATGACGACAGCCTACGGCTAGTCATGCTTGTATGTAAAGATTGCAGCGCTGACAAGCGCAAAACGCTGAGTACATGGGCTTTTGACCCGATGACGAAGCAATTCGTTCCCTCGCCATTAAGCATTGACGCACAGGGCATAGCTACCACGCTCGGTGAGGATAAGATCAAATTCAAGCCTTCGGCGGCGATCATAAATCCATTTACCAACCAAATGATGATTTTACAGTCAACCGGCGATAAAATGCTCGTCACTGCTCATCGCAATGGTAGCATTATTCAGGCTTATCCGTTGAACGCCAAGTACTACAAACAGCCGGAAGGCTTAGCCATCGGAGCAGACCGAACACTCTATATATCCAACGAATCGGCAGGTCAGGGCTCGCCCACACTCCTGATAATGCCTTACCACGCACCACGGAAATGACAAGATACCTGAGTTTGTTGCTGCTGTTCCTGCCGGTATTAACTGCAGCGCAACCGCAACGCCCCAATGATTCCGTTTTGCAGCGCATCATCCTTATAGGCGATGCCGGAGCGCTGACCCTTGACGGGCATCATACCGTGGTTGAAGCGGTAGAAAAGACGGAAAAGATTAATGACGGTAAGACTTCCGTTATATTTCTCGGCGATAATCTCTACCGTTTTGGCCTGCCTTATGAGCAATTGGAAAAATACGGGGACGTAAAAGCCGTACTTGATTCGCAGGCCAATATTTCTAACTATGGGCCTAAAATGGTTTATTTCATCCCCGGTAATCATGACTGGATGAACGGTCAGCCGGGCGGCTTTAATTCTGTGCTTCGACAGGGCCGCTATCTGAACGGTCTCGGTCGGAAAAACCTCAAATTCCTGCCTGAAGAAGGCTGTCCCGGCCCGGAAGTGGTGGACCTCGGCAATGATGTAGTACTGGTGATTATGGACACCCAGTGGTGGCTGCATAAGCAGGCAAAGCCTGGGATTGAAAGCGATTGCGCCGTAAAGACGCGGGAAGAACTGCTGAATGAGCTGCAAGACATTGTAACGCGCAACTATAAGAAGCTCATCATATTTGCCGGGCATCATCCGTTCAAAACCTATGGCGTACACGGCGGGTACTACACCTTGAAGCAGCACATTTTTCCATTCACGGATATGCGGAAGAATCTGTTTATCCCGCTGCCCGTGCTTGGCTCCATCTACCCGATCAGCCGCGCAGTATTCGGCAGTGTGGAAGACCTGAAATATCCGGATTACGCGAATATGGTAACGGAGATTGACGCCGTTTTGAAAACGCACCCTAATGTCATTCATGTAGCAGGACATGAGCACGCGCTGGAATGGATTGCAGATAGCAACAATAACTACATCGTATCCGGATCAGGCTGCAAAACGAATCGTGTTTCCAAAACCAGGAAGGCAAAATTTGCGGCCGCTTCCATTGGCTGGGCGGAGTTGGATATTTATAAGGATAAGACGGTGACCTGTACGTTTAAGGCTGCCGGCCCGAATTCTGTAGGGCTTTTGCTCTACTCAGACACGGTGCTCAACTTCAGCAAGCTACCTCCATTGCCTAAGCCTGACACGTCCACGCCGCTCGCTGTGTTTAATGATACCGCCCTCGTGCCTGCGAGCCATCAATACAAAAACCCTTCTGGAATCCGCCGCCTTCTAGTGGGCAAAAATTACAGAGCAGAATGGAGCGAGCCGGTATCGCTCAGAGTCTTCCACCTTAATAAGGAACTGGGCGGCCTGACTATCACTGGCGCCGGCGGGGGCTTTCAAACAAAAAGTTTGCACCTTAAAGATATCCGTGGAGTGAAATATAACCTGCGCACCATTGATAAAGACCCGCGAAAGGTGTTGCCAGTCGGTATGCGGCAGACATTTGCAAAGGACGTGGTGCAGGATATGATTTCAGCTGCATTGCCCTATGCACCACTTACAGTATGGCCGCTGGCGAATACGGTCGGCATCATTGCGCCACAGCCAAAGTTTGTTTATGTGCCGGACGATCCCGCTCTCGGTTTTTACAGATCGCTCTTTGCCAATAAAGTATGCCTTCTGGAGCCTGCTGATCCTACGCCTGACGGTACTGATTCCAAAAGCAGCACCACAGTGATTAATAAGATGATCGCCGACGATGATCACTTTGTGGATCAGCATGCCGTGCTGCGTGCCCGATTGCTTGACATGCTGATTGGCGACTGGGACCGGCACCTGGGCCAATGGCATTTCGGCATTTCTGACACGGGGCGCGGAAAGCTTTACTATCCCATTCCGCGTGACCGCGACCAGGCATTTTTTAACTCCGACGGGTTGATTATGAAGCTGGCAACGCTCCGGCGGCTTCCGTGGATGCGCGGTTTCAAAGAGGATTTTCACCGGTTTAAGTGGCTGAGCTATTCGCCCAGGGACTTTGACCGCCTTTTCCTGAATAACCTCACGGCACGTGACTGGGATACTGGCGTAAAAGAATTTCAGAAGCTGTTAACGGACGATGCGATTCATGACGCCATTGGGCAAATGCCGCCGCAGATCGTTGCGATGCGCGGGGCAGAACTGGAAAAAAAGCTGAAGAACCGGCGCGGGCAGATCTACCAGAAAGCCATGCGCTACCAGAAATTTCTTTCACGGGAGGTTCAAGTCCTTGGCTCCAACAAGCCGGAACAATTTAATGTAACGCAGAGTGACAGCGGCATTCTGGTGCAGGTGCATGCGCACGATAAAGGTGAGGACACCAGCCTGTTGATGTATAGTCGCCTTTTTAACCCCAAGGTTACCAAGGAGATTCGCCTGTTTGGATTCAATGGCCCAGACCGATTTGAGATTGATTCCGGCGTGCGCACTAAAATGCGCATCCGCATGATAGGCGGAGGCGGTGCGGATACATTTAATGTGGCTGGGAAGGCGCACAGCCATGTATATGACGTGACCACAGAACCGAATCAGCTACTGGCGCATCGCCATACCGACGAGGACTTCAGCGCCGACCCCACGATTAACGACTTTAAAATCCAGGATTTCTCGTACAATTTCTTTCGCGTGCCCACTTTAGCCTTTGGCTACAACCCCGACGATGGATTTCTGGCGGGACTCGGCCTTTGGCGCCGTACCTATGGCTGGCGCAAACAGCCGTATGAGACTGATAATAAACTAACTGCACTGTTCGCATTTGGTAAACAGGCATTTCAAATCAATTACCACGGCGCTTTTATTCATTCTATCAAGGCTAGTGATGTGTTGCTGGATGCCAACCTGCAACGGCCAGCGCTTCGCAATTTTTTCGGTTTTGGCAATGAAACGGAGCGGGATGCGCCGCTAAGGTTTTACCGCGCGCGGTACAATTCGCTGGATGCAGACATCATGATTCAAAAACGCCTCTTTGGCATTTTGCGCGTCGCGGTCGGGCCATACTACAGCTATTATTCTAACCATGAATACGACAATGACAATAAGGTTTTGGAGCAACCCGAGTTCGTGGGCCTGGATTCTGCCAATATTTATAGCCATAAGCAGTACCTGGGCGGAAAATTCTTCTTTGATGTCAACAATGTGAACAGCGAGCTATTCCCGACGCGCGGCGTGCACTGGCACAACGAGCTGACAGCTATCACCGGTATTTCCGGCGCAATGTCCAGGCCATATACGGAAGCGCATTCTGATATGGATATTTATGCGTCGTTGAGCGATCCTGCTAAGTTGATTGCCGTGCTGCGATTCGGAGGCGGCCATATCTTCTCCAAAGATTTTGAGTTCTTCCAGGCCATGTCCGTCGGTCAAAACAATTACCTGCGCGGATTCCGGAAAAATCGCTTCAGCGGGCGCTCTATGGCTTATGCAAGCGTAGAGCTGCGCGCTAAACTTTTTGACATTAAAAACTACATCCTGCCCGGCGCATTCGGCTTGGTTGGCTTTAACGACGTAGCGCGTGTTTGGTACGATGGCGAGACCAGCAATAAGTGGCACGATGCCTACGGCGGAGGGATCTATTACATTCCCTACGACATGTTTATCATTTCCGCGACCACAGGGTTTTCGCCCGAAGGCATGCTGTTCAACGTCACTGTCGGTACAAAACTTAATCTGACATTCTGATTCCGAATTGTTTATCATTCCTTACTCCTAATAATGACACCTCCGAACATTGTTCAAAAAGCATCTGCCTGTGTACGGCAGGAATTTGCGGCGGCGGATACGAAACTCCTCTATTTTCATAGCTACGGGCATACGGAAGAGGTGGTGAGGCACGCCATTGAAATAGGACAGCGTGAAGGGGTGACAGAAGAAGAGCTCCAGATTCTCCAGGTAGCAGCATGGTTTCACGATGTAGGGCACTTTTCCGGTAATATGCAGGATCATGAGCAGCGTAGCGTTGAGACCGCCAAACGATTCTTTGCCGATGAGGGAATTGAGGATGACGCTTTTGTCCAGCGGGTGAGTGATTGCATCATGGCCACCAGAATGCCGCAGGCGCCGACAGACAAGCTTGGTGAGATCATGTGTGATGCGGATGTCTATCATTTCGGCACACCGGATTTTCGCAAGACCAATAAACGGGTGCGCAAAGAATTAAAAGCACGTGGATATCCTGCGATGGCCACAGACTGGCCGCGGCGCAGCCTCAGAATGCTGGAGTCGCAGCACTTTTTTACGCCGTACAGCCGTCAGAAGTTGGAGGCGGGCAAGGCAGAGAATGTGCGTTGGCTCAAAAAAAAGATTTCCGAAAAAGCAGCTGGAGAAGAAGAACAGCCGGTACCAGCTGTTGCAGATAAGCAGAAAGTAGAGGAGCCCGACAAGAAATCAGACAAGAAGGAAGAACCCGACAAGAAATCGGATAAAAAGGAAGCGCCTAAATCTCCGGAAGTCTTAGCGCAGAAGGAGGCCGCCAAGGCCCAAAAAGCAGAACAGAGTCTGGTGGCGCGTGGCATGCAGACACTATTGCGGCTAGGCTCGTCTAATCACTTGGACCTTAGCAGAATGGCTGATGGGAAGGCGAATATTCTTATTTCTGTCAATTCCATTATTATCTCCGTAATCCTCTCCATTTTCTTAGACCGGCTGGATGCGGACCCTTACTTACTTATCCCAACTATACTGTTTCTCACTTCCTCGGTTGTTACGGTAGTTCTTGCCATTCTTGCTACGCGGCCCAAGCTTACGGAAGGCACATTTACGCGTGATAACATTCAGCGGAAAGAGACGAATCTGCTGTTTTTCGGTAACTTCTACCGCTCATCACTGGATGATTACAGTTGGGCGATGGAGCAGATGATGCATGATAAAGATTATCTGTATGATACATTGGTGAAGGATATTTATTTCTTGGGTATCGTGCTGGGACGTAAGTACAAATTGCTGCGTTGGGCATACAATGTGTTTATGATAGGCTTAATTGTTGCGGTTATTTCGTTCAGTGTCGCAATTGTGCTCAACATGCCCTCCGGTCATGCCACCGTAGAAAACGCCACAGGCGCACCATTATAATAAGCCATGATTGCACTCACCAAACTAAAGCGGAAGCT
The DNA here is from genome assembly GCA_963782125.1 of uncultured Bacteroidota bacterium. Classification (GTDB taxonomy): domain Bacteria; phylum Bacteroidota; class Bacteroidia; order Chitinophagales; family Chitinophagaceae; genus UBA1952. Next base: position 44,147 of record CAWAID010000001.1, on the reverse strand, counting down.
TAATCAAAGCTTTCACGTACTGCGGCGTTACCGCTTCCGCTGGGTGCTCATCATTGCCCTTTGCTGGACGGCGCTGGATTTATTGCTTTGGGCTGTTCGGGCCTCCGTTCCGCAGGCCGCTGCATACGAGGATCTATCGCACACACGCAGCCTGGAGTATGTCTTGCTTCGCAGCTCGGTGGTGCTTTTCATGAGTCTTGTTATGGGCTGGCTACTTGTATTTAAGTTCCGGACAATGTTCCGCAACAGGCCGCTGCAGGTAAATCTGCTGCTGAAGACGCTTATTCTCATGGCTTGTTCGTTTTTCATGAACTTCTTTAATCTGTTCGGGTATTTCTACCTCATGACCGGGCGAACCGTTTGGCAATCCCTCGTTTTTTATATCAAGCTTCCCGCAGAAAAATTCTGGCTCGTTCATGGACTGCCGCTCTGGCTGCTCATTTTTGTAATCACTCAGCTCTTTATTGAAATGAGCGAAAAGTATTCGCCCGGCGTTTTTGCAGACATCCTGCGCGGCAAATACATTGACCCTAAGATAGAGAAGCGAATAGTGTTGTTCCTGGATCTGAAAGACAGCACGCCAATTGCGGAGTCGCTTGGCCATCGCAACTATTTTCTGTTTATCCGCGATTTTATTCATGAAATTTCCATGGCTTTGCTGGAACATGACGCCCGCATCTATCAATATGTCGGGGACGAGATTGTAGCAAGCTGGCTATTCTCTCCGGAGAATGCAGAGAAGACCGTGCGCGCGATCATTGAATCAAGGCGGCGGCTTCAGGTACAAAGTGAGCATTTTCGCCGCTTGTTCGGCGTGACGCCTGAATTCAGGGTTGGCATACATGCGGGTGATGTGACGGTGGGCGAAATTGGGCTAATTAAAAAGGACATTGCTATGAGTGGTGATACCATGAATACTGCCGCGCGCATCCGTTCAGCCTCCTCCGAGTTAAATCAAAAGTTTTTGGCTTCCAAAGATTTTATTGAGCTGAGCACACTCAAAGAATATCAGAGTGAGCCATTGGGGTCTATTGAACTGAAAGGCAAGAGCAGCACGCTAGATCTGTTTGCGCTGAAAATCTAGAGCCTTGTCTATCACTTCGCTTCACGTTTTCAGCGGCGCGGCTTCGTCATCTTTCAGAATGCTTCAGGCGTTTGGAATGCTGCGCTTTAGTCTTCGCCGATTGCCTCAAGGTGTATTATTTGCCAAAGCAATGGGTTGCGGCAAGGGCATCGCTTTTTCTATCATGCCCGACTGGGCGCGTTATGCGGTTATACTGGAATGCTGCGATGCGGAAGCTGAAAAACACCTGCTTGAGCTGCCCCAATTCAAGTCATTGGAAAGGGCAGCGCGTGAGCACCGTCGCATAGAGCTGGCCGCCTTTCGGAAACATGGTGCCTGGACTGGAAATGATCCTTTCGCACTGCAAGCAACGGAAGCCGATTCCGGTAGGGTGGCAGTGCTCACACGCGCCACTATTGCGCTGAACCGCATCCCCCATTTTATCCGCCTTTCGCGTACAGCTACAGCGGCATTGATCAATGCGCCCGGACTGGAGTTTTCATTTGGAATGGGCGAATATCCGCTCACACACCAGGCGACATTCAGCATCTGGGAAAACGACGCTGCCATGGCTGCCTACGCGTACAAGGATGTTCGTCATATCGCCGCTATGAAAGAAAAAGCAGCGAAGCGCATTTTTAAGGAGGAAATGTTCGTCCGTTTTCGCGTGTTAAGCGATACTGTCATTGTATCACCCTGACTTCCACACGGCGGTTGCGGTTCGCATCATCTTCCGTGAGCTCGGTCTGCACGACAGGCTGGCTTCTGCCGAAGCCTTTATACTCCATTCTGGCTGCATCAATTCCCTTCTTGATCATATAATCGCGGATGGCCTGAGCTCGGCTCACAGATAGGTTCAGGATATGGGTGTCGTTATCCAGCGCATCCGAGGCATTCACGCAGCACACGTGCCCTTCCACGCGTATACGTATGGTAGGATTGTCGCGAAGCTGCTCGTACAATTCATTGAGGGTAGGGTAGGAGTCTTCTCTGACTACATGCCGGCCGGGGTAGAAATAGATATTGTTTAGTACCAGACTCTTACCCACCTCCATCTTGCTCAGGTCAAGACGCAGAAAGCGTTGTTGGCGCTCTTCCTTTTTATTGGAGTCCTTTTTCACCGGCTGCAGGTAAAATCGCTGAGGCGGAGGCAATTTACTCACTACGGTTCCGATAGGCACGATGTCCACCCGGCGGTCGGGCTCGTAACCGCCCGGCTTCGCGTCTGCCACTGCCTCTGCTTCCCCTTTGCCGACAATAAGGGTAATGTTTTCCTTGCGGAAACCAGACTGTATCAGGTACGCCATTACACTGGCTGCACGCTGACGCGAAAGGCTCACGTTAAAGCTGTCGCCTCCCACCGCATCTGTATAGCCTATGATACGCAGTGATTGGTTCAGACGGAGCCCCTCGGCATAAATAGCAGAATCAATGCGCCGCCTCGCGGCATCAGTCAAATTGCTTTCATTGAATGGAAAAAAAACGGAAGTGGTGTCCCGGCGGGCGTAGCTCTTGGCGGAAAGCAACACCAGTAATGGTATCAGAAATAGAACGCGCGCATCCAAAGCCGTAAAGATTAAAGAATGCGTATTTCCACGCGCCGGTTTGCCTGCATTTCCGCCTCTGTGCGTTCGTCCGGATAAATTGGTTTATGCCTCGCCATTCCCACTGCTTCTAACCGGTCTGGTGCAATGCCTTTGCGAATCAAATAACTTCTCACAGCCTGGGCCCTTGTCTCCGATAAGCTGTAGAGATTTGTGTCCTCGTCAAGGCCGTCATCCTCGCCATGTGTGCAGCAGACATGGCCTTCAATACGAATGCGCACTTTGGGATGTTCATTCAATGCCTTATAAAGTGCATTCAGTGCTGCTTCTGATTGCGGCTGGAAAAAATGCCGCCCGGGCTGGAAGTAAATTTGCTCCACACGAATCTCCTCACCGGCACTTACATGGCTTAAATCTATGGCCACCGAATGATCCGTATCGGCGTGGTCGGGAGTTTGCACAACAGCAGAAGTAGCAGCTTCTCGCCTCACGATGTCCACACGTCGGTCTCTGGGGAATCCCTCACCGCCTGTGCCTCTGCGTGCTTCCCGGTTCCCTTTACCAACAAGTAATGTAATGCGTTCCGGACGGAAGCCGGATTGAATGAGATATCCTTTTACGGTCAATGCACGTGCCTTGGAGAGGCGCATGTTTGAATCACCACGCCCTACCTCATCCGCGTAGCCGATCAATGCTACGGCGTCACGATCGGAGAGAACGCCTAAATATATAGCGTCGTCAATCTGGTGCTTAATGCCTTGGGTAAGCACACTTTCGCCAGAGCGGAAGTAAACAGAAAAAGTATCACCCGTGGCATGAACAGCAGACGCGCAGCAAAGCGCAGTTAGCAGGAGCCAGATATGTTTGCGAAGCATGGGCAAATGTTTAGCGATGCTAATATAGAGGTATCCTGCCGCCGTAATGGTTAGCAATAATCCCCTATGAGGAGTTCCGCCTCGCAAAGTCGGTATTCGCGGGGATCATTAGATGCGATAATGACCGTACGGCCGGATGTGAAGCCAGTCATCCAATCGTTGTACTGCGCTACACCGGCTTCGTCCAGATTAGAGCAGGGCTCGTCTAACAGCAGGAGGTCTGTGTCCGAGAAAATGGCCTGCGCCAGCTTTACCCGTTGCTTCATGCCGGACGAGTATTCGCCAATCGGCTTGTGGGCGGCTCCGCGAAGGCCGGTTAGGTCTGTTATTCGGGAGATATTGAGTTGGGGCAGCGGCCTTTTAAAAGAGAAATGAAATTCCAATGCTTCTTGCAGCGTTAGTTCTTCTGCGAGCTCCATACCCGGTGCACAAAAAGAAATGTTTCTGAAAACTTCTGCCTGTGGCACTTCGTCCCAAATAATCTTTCCGGCAGAAGCAGGCTGCATCCCGGCAATGATACGGAGCAGGGTGCTTTTCCCGCTTCCGTTCTGTCCCAATACAGCCGTTTTACTGCCGGGTAGAAAGTCGTAGCTTAGATTGCGGAACACCCAATGGCGTTGGTAGCGCTTGCCGATGGCTTCAAGACTAATCCGCATTTTAGAACTTATCAGCCTTCAGCGTCTTAGGGCATATCTTCATTGATGCGGCGCGTATATCCGCGCATAATGCCGCGGCCGGTGTCGCGGATAAAGGAGATAATTTCGTCGCGCTCATCGCTCACCGGAATGTCGGCCTCAATGATAGCAAGGGCCTTGCTCACATTGTAGCCACGCACGTAAAGGATGCGATAGATGTCCAGAATGTGGTTGATCTTCTCGGTAGTATAACCGCGACGCTTCAGGCCGATGCTATTTACGCCCACATAAGAAAGCGGCTCACGGGCGGCCTTTACATAGGGCGGCACATCCTTACGTACCAGAGAGCCCCCGGTAACAAATGCGTGAGAGCCGATGCGAACGAATTGCTGAACAGCAGTAAGGCCGGCAAGCACTACGTTATCGCCAACGGTGATATGACCTGCAAGTGTCGTGTTGTTGGAGAAGATGCAATGATTGCCAATTTCGCAATCGTGCGCAATGTGGGTATACGCCATGATCAGGCAATTGGTGCCAATGCTTGGTATGCATCCTGTCCGTTGTGCCACGGTTGATGGTCACGCATTCGCGGATGGTGCATGTTATCGCCGATAATGGTCAAGTGTATCCTCACCCTTATACTTCAGGTCCTGCGGAATAGCGGAAATGATGGTAGATGGAAAGATGCGGCAGTTCTTGCCAATGCGCGCACCTTCCATAATGGTCACGTTGGAGCCTATCCAGGTGCCTTCCCCGATTTCTACGTTTTTGTGCACCATTGTGAAGGGGTCAATCTTCACATTGGCGCCGATCTTGGCATCGGGATGGACGTAGGTTAAGCGGGTGAATCATTGTTCGCGATTGGAATGTTGGAGCGATTGGATTGTTGCGAATGTTGGTTAGTCGGCAAATTTTGGGGCTGTGAATGTACGTACCTGATTACAACTAATTACGCGTAGCTGATTTGATTCACTTTACTTATTCCGTCGGACAATTTGCGCCACCAGTTCTGCTTCTGTCGCCAGCTTATTGCCGACATATGCAGTGCCGCGCATCTCACAAATCCCGCGACGGATCGGGTTCATCAGTTCCAGCTTCAGGAGCAATGTATCGCCAGGCACTACCTTTTGCTTGAAGCGTGCCTTGTCTATCTTGATGAAGTAAGTGTCATAGTTCTCCGGGTCGCTGTAATTATTGAGTGCGAGAATGCCGCCGGCCTGCGCCAGCGCTTCAATCTGCAACACGCCCGGCATTACCGGATTTCCGGGAAAGTGGCCCTGGAAAAACTGCTCATTAAAGGTTACGTTCTTCAGACCTACCACATGTGTATCGCTCAGCTCAATGATCTTATCCACCAGCAGGAACGGATACTTATGCGGCAGTGATTTTTCAATGCGCGTGATGTCATATACCGCCGGCAGATTCGGGTCATAGTGCGGCGCGTCGCTCTGGTTCTTATTCTTCTTGATGTACTGCTTGATCTTCCTCGCAAACTCTACGTTGCTGCTATGGCCCGGGCGGTTGGCAATGATGTGCGCACGGATGGGTGCGCCAATGAGCGCAAGGTCGCCGACCACATCCAGCAGCTTATGGCGGGCCGGTTCGTTGGGATAGTGCAGCTGCACATTGTTGAGGATGCCTTCGTGCTTTACCTCAATGGCCGGCTTGTTCAGCACTTTGGCAAGGTGGTCCAGCTCATCCTGGTCAACAGCCTTATCCACCACTACGATGGCATTGCTCAGATCGCCGCCTTTAATCAGATCATGCTGCAGCAGGTATTCCAGCTCATGCAGGAAGCAAAAGGTGCGGCATGGCGCGATCTCATCCTTAAACTCCGAGATATGCTTCAATGCGGCATGCTGCGTGCCAAGAATTTTAGAGTTGAAGTCAATCAGCGTCGTGATATTGTATTCAGCCGCAGGCACCGCCAGCATATCCACATTCTTGACCGGATCGTAGAAATGGATATTCTGGTCTATGCTATATACGATGCGCCGCGCGTCCTGCTCCTGAACACCAGCGCTTTCAATGGCTTCAATAATCAGGCGGGCGCTGCCGTCCAGAATAGGAACTTCCGGACCGTCCAGCTCAATGAGCGCATTGTCTACACCCATGCCTACCAGCGCCGCAAGCAAGTGCTCCACAGTGCTTACCCGGGCGCCGTTGTGCTCCAGCGTGGTGCCACGGCTTGTGTCCACTACATAGTCCACATCAGCTTTTACGATGGGCTTGTCCGGAAGATCTACACGCTGAAAGCGGATGCCATGGCCGGGATTAGCGGGGCGCATGGTCATATGCACCTCGTGGCCGGTGTGCAGGCCCACGCCGGGCAGGCTCACCGCTCCGCGCAGCGTACGCTGGTTTTCATGATTGGGCTGCACGAATTTGGGCGCTGCGTTTAAGGGGGATGATGTAATGATTTGCGTCACGGGCTTTATTAGTGGGATGCGGCTGCGCCGGTAAGTTGCGCGCTCAGGGCTTTCAGCTCTTCTTCTAACAGCGCAACGCGCTGCTGCAGTTCCGGCAAATTTCTGAAAACAGCCTGACTTTTCAGTGAAGCTGCGGTAATCGAAGGCCGGCGAGCCGGTGAGGGCGCTATTGGGTTGATCCACACTTTTGGAAAGCCCGCTTTGCGCGTTGATGCGCGTGCCGTCGGCTATCTGGATATGGCCTACCATACCCACCTGCCCGCCAATCATGCAGCCTTTACCGACTTTGGTAGAGCCGGAAATGCCGGTTTGCGCGGCAATGACGGTGTTGCTCGCCCATCTCCACATTGTGCGCAATCTGAATCAGGTTATCAAGCTTTACTCCTTTTCGGATGATGGTAGCGCCCATCGTCGCGCGGTCAATGGTGGTGTTGGAGCCAATCTCTACATCGTCTTCTACAATGACCACGTTGCCGATTTGGGGAACCTTTCTATAGGTGCCATCCGGCTGTGGGGCAAAGCCAAATCCATCGGCGCCAATCGATTACACCGGAATGTAACGTAACGCTCTCTGCCAAGCCGTACAGCCGTCATAGATCTTTACGCCGGGCATAGATGCCGTGAGCCTTCTCCGATCATCACGCCATCGCCAATGTAGCAGCCGGGATAAATCTGGACGCCGTCACCAAGATTTACGCCCTCGCCAATGTAGCTGAAGGCGCCTACATACACATCCTGCTCCGAGGCTTGGCAGTTGGCGCAACGTGTGCCGGCTGCTCCATGCCGCGCTTTTCTTGCTGGCTCATCATCTCATTATAGAGCTGCAAGCAGCGAAGCAAATCCGTTGTAGGCATCCTTCACGCGGATGAGCGTCGGCCGTCACCTCGCCATTAACCACCAGGTCGTCATTGACAATTAGAATGCTGGCCTTGGTCGTATAGAGGTACTCCTCGTACTTCGGATTGGCGATAAAAGAAAGCTGGCCTTCGCCGGCCTCCTCAATCTTAGCCACCAGTATTCACCCGCGCATCGGGATTGCCTTCAATGCGGCCATTCAGATGGGCAGCTATTTGCTGAGCGGTAAAATGCATGCTGAGCAGTTTATTCGGATGCTATCTACAACGCTTCTGGCAGACAATGCATTGTGCCGTAAAGGCTGGCCATTATTCTTTGATGAAGCAAATGTAATTTTTAAGTACCGGCCGGGCAAGCGCCTGACTCACCAAGGGGTCTTCTACCTTCCGAAATATCCCGGACCGAGCCGTCTTTCATGGCAATCTGTATTCGTTCATCAGTCGTATTGTAGGTGCTCGTGCTCGTCGTGCCGCTAAAGGCAAAGTATTCGAGCTCTTCTTCCGCTGAAGCCCGTAATGCCCGGCCGCTTCTTTCCTGACTTCCTGCAGCTCGTCATCCAATGTGCCAGCGCTCAGATGCACTTTGTAAAGCTTTCGCTCTACCAGCATGCCGCAAAGGCGGGAAAGAACAGCATCTTACTGCCGCTGCCAGACTTTGATGGAAGAGGTAATGTCCGCATCATCCAGGGCGCAGAAGGCTTCCAGATGCTCGGGCCTCGGTCTCAAAGGCTTCAGCCGTTATATTTTTATAGAGGAAATGATGGAGTGCGGGCGTGGCAAAAAGCTGCGCGCCCGCCTAGTGCCAGTTCCCGCGCCCGTTTCAGAATGTTGACAATCAGCATCTCCGCGCCCAGCACTGTCTTGTGCAAGTAAACCTGCCAGTACATCAGCCGCCGGGCGATGATGAATTTTTCCACGCTATGAACGGCCTTTTGCTCTACCATCAGCTCGTCATCCTGCACAGTCAGCATTTGCAGGATGCGGTCGTAGCCAATCACGCCTTCGCTACGCCGGTAAAAAAGGAATCCCGGTTCAGGTAATCCATCCGGTCCATATCCAGCTGGCTGGAGACAAGCTGGTGCAGGTAGCGCCGTGGGTATGCATGGTCAAAAATCCGGATGGCTGTTTCCAGCATGCCCCCTGTCTCGCTGCGCTGATGCGCTGCATGATCAGCTTGCGACATGCTCGTGCGAGATGCCGGTGACGAGCGAATGCTCCAGCGCATGCGAAAAAGGCCCATGGCCTACGTCATGCAGCAAATATGGCCAGCCGCGCAGCAACACATTCTTCGGCGGAAAAATGAACGCCTTTCGTCTTCAGCACATCCAGCGCCTCATTCATCAGGTGGCAGGCGCCGAGGGAGTGGTGCAGCCGTGTATGCACGGCGCCGGGATACACCAGGTGCGCCATGCCCATCTGCTTGATATGCCGCAGCCGCTGAAACCAAGGGTGCGCAATCACATGCATCACCTCCGGCTCCGGGAAACGGAGGAAGCCGTAAACCGGGTCGTTGATGATTTTGACTTTCATGGATGTGCCTTAGCGAATGTAACTCCGATGGAACGCTTTGTCGCCACTCATTGTTGGCAGCACTACGCGTCTAGGCGGCTGTGCCCGCCGCCTGAGCCCTTACATAATCATCTACGGTAGAAAAGACAAATTCAGGATAGAGCCGCGCAAACTTCAGGTTGATAAAGCCGCCCAGAAGAGGCCGCTTTGCCGGTTGCTGCAAAGCTTCAGTAGAAACAGGTACAAGATCATATTCAGCAGCCGGGAAGTATTGCAGCACCCGCATAGCCAATTGCACCCGGTTCATGTAATCGGTTCCGCCGATGTGAAAAACACCTTCATGTCCATCTCGCAGCAAAAGAAACATCGCACGGGCAATGTCCGCGGCATTAGTTGGGCTGGCGTACTGATCATACGGCAGCTTCAGCGTCAGCTTCACACCCTCCTTGCATTGCTGAATGATGCGGGCAATAAAATTTTTGCCGCGTGCCTCATCTCCAAATACGTTTGTTACGCGCAACACGAGTGGACGTGGCGCTTCGCCTAAAACAGCTTGCTCCGCTTCAAGCTTGTGCCGCCCATAAACGCTGAGCGGATCAAGCGGCGCTTCCTCAAGATAAGGGCCAGCTGTCCCGTCAAAGACGTAGTCGGTGCCGAGGTAAACCATCCGCGCGCCGCAAGCTTGCGCCACCTTAATCAGGTTTTTCGTGCTCTGCACCGTCTGCGCAAAGCTCTCTTCCACATGCGTCTCGCAGTAATCCACATGCGTCAGTGCGCCGCAATGGACAATAGCGTCGGGATGCCATCCGCAGATGTCAAAATTCAGTGCATGCTCCGGCTCCAGCGTGTTGTAATACACAAGGCCATCCTGCGCGTAAGAAAAATAGGAGCCCATTACATCCCAGCTCTGCGCGTTAAAATGCCGCAGGCAATTGGAACCAACTAGGCCGGATGCCCCAACTATAAATACTCTCATCAGGCTTTAGACAACGTTGGCATTTCTTGTGGATACTCCTTATTCTTCAGTTTCTCATTCAAGGTAGAAAACGCCGTTAGGGTCTGGTCAATGTCCTCATCCGTATGCGCGGCCGTAGGTATAAGGCGCAGCATGATCTGCCCTTTCGGGATAACCGGATAGACCACTACAGAGCAGAAGATGTTGTAATTCTCCCGCATATCGTGGATGAGCTGTGTAGCGTCAAACAGGCCGCCTTCCATGAATACCGGTGTTACCGGCGTATTGGTTGTGCCAATATTGAAGCCGCGCTCACGCAAGCCCTTCTGCAGGCGATTTACATTGTGCCAAAGCTTTTCGCGCAATTCCGGCTTTGATGCGCAGCAATTCAAGGCGCTTCAGATTGCCAACAACAATCGGCATCGGCAGGCTCTTGGCAAATACCTGCGAGCGCATATTGTAGCGCAGGTAAGTCAGGATCTTCTTATCAGCCGCCAGGAAGCCGCCGATAGATGCCATGCTCTTCGCGAAGGTGGAGAAGTAAATATCTATCTCATCCATGCAGTCCTGCTCTTCGCCAATGCCCGCACCGCTTTTGCCCATCGTGCCGAAGCCATGCGCATCATCTACGAACAGGCGGAACTCATAATCTTTCTTCAGCGCGGCGATCTCCGCAACCTTGCCCTGGTTGCCGCTCATGCCGAATACGCCTTCGGTAATGAGCAGGATGCCGCCTGAGCCATCTTTAATCAGTTCAGTTGCACGCTGCAGCTGCTTTTCGCAATCCGCAACGTCGTTGTGCTTGTACACATAGCGGTGGCCGGGGTGCAGGCGCAGGCCATCAATGATGCAGGCATGACTTTCAGCATCATAGACAATCACATCGTGGCGGCCGCAAAGGGCATCGATGGCGCTTACCATGCCCTGATAGCCGTAGTTAAACAGCATCGCGTCTTCCTTGCCGACGAACTCCGCAAGCTGGCGCTCCAGCTCTTCGTGGTTAGTAGAGTTGCCGCTCATCATGCGGGCGCCCATTGGGGCAGCCAGGCCGTATTTGGCAGTCGCATCAGTATCTGCCTTGCGCACTTCCGGGTGATTGGCGAGGCCGAGGTAGTTGTTCAGGCTCCAGACGATCTTCTCCACGCCGCGGAACTTCATGCGGTTGCCAATCTCGCCTTCCAGCTTCGGGAACGCAAAATAGCCGGGCGCTTTTTCTGCATAGTCGCCGATGGGGCCGAGGCGGGTCTCAAACTTCTTGAAATATGTCTGCCATGTATGAATGCGGAATGTCGGATTTCGGAATGCGGATTGAAGGATAATCCTTTATAAAAAGTGGCGCGAAAATAAAGAAAAGCTGACGGGCGCTATAGTGCTATTCCGCTGGCGTGCTGCTACTATTGCAGTATGAAGCGCAGTATTCTCATTTTATCAGCCTTTCTTCTGGCTCTCCCTGCCTTTGCCAAAGGCCCCGCCCGCCCAAAGCTCGTCGTCGGCATTGTGGTTGACCAGATGCGCTGGGATTACCTGTACCGCTATTACGATCGCTATGGGGCGGACGGATTTAAGTGCCTTATGCGCGACGGCTTCCGCTGCGAGCAGACAGTGATTAATTACCTGCCTTCCTACACTGCGCCTGGTCATACCTGCATCTACACCGGCTCCGTACCGGCCATTCATGGCATTGCAGGGAATGAGTGGTTGGAAGGCGGGAAATTCACGTATTGCACGGACGACAAGAGCGTAATGCCGGTAGGTGGCAGTATGAAATGGGGGCAGATGAGCCCCCGCAACCTGCTCACCACCACCGTGACGGATGAGCTGCGCCTGGCTACCAATTTCCGCTCCCGCGTCTTCGGCATCTCGCTTAAAGACCGCAGCTCTATATTGCCCGCAGGACATACCGGCAAGGCCTTTTGGTTTGACGACAGCACAGGTAATTTCGCCACGAGCACTTACTACGGCCAGACGTTGCCCCAATGGGTGACCCGCTTTAATGCGCGCCGCTGGGCGGATACTATCCTCGCCAAAGACTGGAGTTTGCTGGATGACGCTGCTACGTACACGCAAAGCGAGCCGAATAATGGGCGCTATGAAGGCCTTTTTGACAAGGCCGAGCCTTTACGGGCAGATTTCCCGCACGAGGGGAAGTATTTTATGGGAAAGGGCGCGCTGAAGTACAATAGCGTCCGCAAGCTGCCTGGCGGCAACTGGCTGACGCTGCAATTCGCGAAGCGCTGCATTGCTGCAAATGCCCTTGGGCAAGGTCCGGACGCAGATTTCTTGACCGTCTCGCTTTCGGCTACCGACTATGCTGGCCACCAGTTCGGCCCCAACGCCGTGGAGCTGGAGGATATGTACCGCCGCCTTGACTGTGAGCTGGCGCGCTTCCTCAAATATCTGGACGAGGAAGTGGGGGTGGGCAAATACACCATTTTCCTGACGGCCGACCACGGCGCGGCGCACAATTCCCTTTACCTGAACGACAAGGGCATTCCTGCCGGAAATGTGTCTGAAGGGGATTTTCGGAAAGAACTGAATGCTTTTTTGAAGAAGGAAACCGGCAAAGACTCGCTGGTGCAAAGCCTGGAGAATTATCAGGTTTACTTTAGCGAAGCAGCGCTGAAAGGCGCTGCCTTTGACGACAAACTGAAGCTGCAACTGATGACGATGATGTGGCTGCGCAAACGCCCGGAAGTGGCCTTTGCCTTAGACCTTGACCTGAATGGCTGGAACCAATTGCCGCAACCTATACAGCAAATGGCGGTCAACGGTTTTTACCGTCCGCGCTCCGGTGCTATTCAAATCATCCTAAAACCCGGCTATTATGCCGGCTACGCGCCTACGGGTACTACACACGGCACTTGGAATCCGTACGATACGCACATCCCGCTGCTTTGGTACGGCTGGGGTATCCCGAAGGGCGAGACGCACCGCGAGGTATATATGACGGACATAGCCGCAACAGTGGCAGCACTCCTGCATATCCAGATGCCGAATGGCTGCGTGGGCAAGCCGATTACGGAGCTTGTACGGTAGCGGCGTACCTCTTATGTTTGGGGCAAAATAGCCTTATGACTCCACGCGAAACCACCAAAATGGTGCTGCAATCCATGATTACGCTGGCCAGCGCCGCCCTCGGCCTGGTGGCTGCCCTTGCCTGGAACGACGCCATCAAGGAAACGATTAAACTATTGCTGCATGGCGATGAAAGCCTTGCTTCTAAATACACTTATGCAGTTCTGGCTACGCTGATTGCGGTAATCGTGATTGTGGTGCTCTCACGCATTGCCGCACGGGTGGGTGGCGAGGCGGTCATTAGCCGGGAGGCGGATGGGTAATCCTCTGCAAGTCGGAGACTTGCTGATATTTATGGTTTACTGCTTCGCAAGACTTAAACCAGTTAGTGTTACTTAAAGCAGGGTCAGCCGGCTGTAGCAGCCGGTTCATTCGGCTATAAAAGCCGGATAAAGTGCGATTTTTCTGTAGATTAATGCTTTGGTCTAATAAAAAAGCCCGCAGCAAAGGCCGCGGGCTAATTCAAATTCCGGATTGTATTACTTCTTCTTCGCGTAACGGTTCTTAAACTTCTCAATACGGCCGGCAGTATCCACAAACATGCTCTTGCCGGTATAGAAAGGGTGGCTCGTGTGGGAGATTTCCACCTTGATGAGCGGGTATTCGTTGCCGTCTTCCCACTTAATGGTCTCGTGGAGAGTTAGCCGTTGAGCGCGTCAGGAAGGCATATTCATTGCTCATGTCCTTGAACACAACGGGGCGATAATTCTTAGGATGGATGTCTTTCTTCATTGTCTTTCAGGTTGTTGCATGGAGCCGGCCATGCGTTATGGCGTAGTTTTAAGGGCGCAAATATAGGCCAAAAAGGGGAAGCATCAGGCCTTTTTCTTCTAGCCTGTTTTCTCCTCGCCCTTCATCAGTTTCTCAATATCCGCTTCCGGGTTGGTACCCATAACTATACTTGCCAATCACCTTGCCGTCCGGCCCAATCAGCATGCTCTGCGGAATGGACTGCACGCCATAAAGCACGGCGGGCTGACTGTTCCAGCCACCCAAATCGCTCATGTGATACGGCCATACATAACCATCCTGAGCAATTGCGCCCACCCAAGCCTCCTTGCTCTTATCCAGCGAGACGCTTACGACGGTGAAGCCATTTTTGGCCTTCGGAAACTTAGCGTCCTTGTATTTATTGTACATCGCTACCAGCTCCGGCGATGCCCGGCGGCAAGGCCCGCACCAGGAAGCCCAAAAGTCCAGCAGCACGATCCGGCCTTTATATATTTCAGATAGCGTCATCGTCTCGCCGGTAGGAGAGGGGAAGGAGAGTTCCGGCGCCTGCTGGCCTACCTGGATTTTTTGATTGGAATAGTCTTGCGCGAGGACGGGAGCCGTTGCGGCGATGAAAAGGGCTATGCCCGCAATGATTTTTTTCATGAATTGGAATTGGGAAAGTCGGTTTAATAAAAGGGAAGGGAGCAAATTAAGTTTTATCAGGGAAGTTCAATTTCAGTCCATCATAAGCAAGCGCCATGCCGGAAGGCAGGTGCCCGCCAATTTCCAGATGAAGCCCGAGCTGATGAGAAATATGCGTGAAGTAAGTAGCCGGCGCGGCAATATCCTTCGCCACGTCAATCGCTTCCAGCAGGGTGAAGTGCGAGACATGTTCCTGATGGCGCAAGGCATTCAGTACCACCGCCTCGCTGCCACGCACCTTATCCAGTTCCTCCGGCGCGATATAGTTGGCGTCAGTGATGTAGGTAAACGGCCCGATGCGGAAGCCAAGTACCTCCATCTTATAATGCAGCACCCGGATGGGCACTACTTCCAGCCCATTGACACTAAAGGGCGCCGACGGCTGAATGCGATGCAGCTTCAACTGCGGCACACCGGGATAAGCAGCATTCTCAAAAACGTACGAAAACTCCCGCCGCAGCGCCCCCTCCGTTTCTTCTGTCGCCCATATATCCATCGGCCTGTTCTGGTGATAGTTGTAAGCCCGTACATCGTCCAGCCCCGCAATGTGGTCTTTGTGGCCGTGCGTAAAAATGATGGCATCCAGCTTCCGCACGCCGGCGCGCAGCATCTGGTAGCGAAAATCCGGGCCGGCGTCTATCACAATGCTCGCCTCCGGCGTCTGGATCCAAACGGCGCAACGCAGCCGCCGGTCATGCGGGTCGGGCGAGGTGCACACGGCGCAGTCGCAGCCTATGAAGGGGACGCCCTGGGAGGTGCCGGTGCCGAGGAAGGTGACGGTCAAGGGATGAAAAATTGAAGCGGCTGCAAGGTACGCCCCGAAAGGAGCGGATAGCATATTTCCGCGCTTCCTAAGCTGGCTGTGCAGTACTACATAAACCCTGTGCAGTACTGCACAGCCATTATTCCGTACAACATAAACCCTGTGCAGTACTGCACAAACATTATTCTGTACAGCATAAAGTTTATGCAATACAGCACAGCCATTATTCCGCACTGCACATAGTCTGTGACGTACTGCATAGCCATTTTTCAGGCCTCAAAAGGCTTTCCAAAGCCTTCAGAACCATTTTCTGGCCCTAGAAGTACGCCGCATAGCCAATATGAATCTTAGACTGCCGCAACTGCACCGGCACTTCCGGCTCCGCCCCAGCGCATAGGCAATCGTAAACACCCCCGTCTTCGTCTCCAGCGTAGTGCCGAGGCCAAATCCGTTGTAAATGCCCTCATTCGTAAACCCATTTATCCGCGATTGCAGCCAGGCATTATCAGAAAAAAGGTAAACATTGCTGCTGCGCCCCAGGATAAAGCGCAGCTCTGCCGTAAGGATGTGGTAGTGATTCACAAACAGGCTCCCCTCGTCAAAACCCCGCAGCAGCCGGTAGCCGCCTATCTGATACAGCTCATTCTGGAAAAGCCGCTCGCCGCTAATCCATCCGCCCGCGTAAGCGCCTTTTAAAATAATGCGCTTCGCCAGGGGAACGTAATAAGCCGCATCGCCACTCAGCCGGTATTGGGCCGTTTCTGCCGCAAGCGTATCGTAAAGCCGGGTAAAGTCAAAGCCGCTGCCATCGCGGATGCCCGTGATGCCGTCATTCTTCTGCACCGTACGGCTCAACGCCTCGCCCGAAAGGCGCAGATTCCAGCCGTGCGATGGGTTAATCCGGTAATCCGTCCGCTGTACCTGCACTTCCGCGCCGCCGCCGCCACTGCTGATGTCCAGATTGTCCGGCAGACGGTGATAAGTAAGCACATATGCAGTATCCGGCGTAATGACGCGATTGGAATACCCGCGGTAATAAAGCCGCAGGAAATCCTGCGCATTCAGCGCATAGCGCCCGCCAACATCAAACGTAGTGCGCCGGAACTCCGTGCCGCGGAAGTAAAGGTCAAAGTGCCCGTCTGCGCCAATGGGCGTACCAAGCAGGTAAGGATACACCGCCTCCGCCTTAATGCGCGGGCTTTTGGCCTGCAGGTTTTGGTAAGAAAAGGAAATGCTCTCCCCATTGCCAAGTATGTTCTGGAAAGCCGCCTGCGCATCCGCAGTTAGCAAAAACTTTCCGGTTTCGGCAGTATTCGGCTGAAGGCCGATAAGGGCGTTGAGCAGATTGGCGTGTTGTTCTTTCAAGTTCAGGTAAAGCTTGGTATCCGTCAACCGAAACGCTACGCGCGAGCCGGAGCCTTCTGCCAGAAACGGTAGCTCCCGCAGTCGCCGGCTTATGTTACGGAGGCGGCTTTCATTGTAAATACTCCCTTCTCGCAAGTCCAGATAGCGGGCAAGAAAGCCGCGGGAAAGCCGGGCATCGCCTTCGGTAATGATGGAGTCAATGCGGTAGAACCTGCCTGTCTCAACCGCCAGCCGGGCGTCAATACCGCCGGCCGCATCCTCGCCGATGCTGTCTAAGCCCACGCGGGCAAAGGGATAGCCATTATCCTCGCACCAGCGCAGCACCCGCTCCGTGAGCTTACTGACAGACGCCGCATTAAGCGGCCTTCCGGCGTACTGGCCTTCGGTAATGCCCGTAGCAGCCATCAGCGGCGCCGGAACCCCAGTCAGCGAAAGCCTTGCCCAGCGCCAGGCCGTGCCCACATATACCCACGCATCATAGCCATTCCCGGAAATAGCGATGCTGTCCACAGAAGCGGCGAGGAAGCCCGCCTCCTGCAGGCGCGGCACGATGCGGGAGAGATAATCCAGCGCCGTGATTTGCTCCGGGAAGCTTGGCGGCGTTTTGATAAAGCTTGTAAGCAGCGAGTCCGGCCCGTCTAAGCGATGCAGGCGCAGGGAGTAACTTTGAGCGCGGATGCCGCAAAGGGGCGAAAGCATCGCCACGAAAAGTAAGAGCGGTAAGACACGCATAATTCCAGCCCTTTCAAAACTACGCAAACCATTCAGGGCACAAGATGGCCGGTATCTACGTTCACATACCTTTTTGCAGGCAGGCCTGCACATACTGCAACTTTCATTTTTCCACTTCGCTGAAGCAGAAAGATGCGCTGCTGGAAGCCTTGCTGAAGGAAATCGCGCTGCAAAAGGATTGGCTGGAAGGCGCGGCAGTGGAAACCATCTACATCGGCGGCGGCACGCCCTCGCTGCTTTCAGCGGAAGAGCTTATGCGGCTCTTTGACGCGTTGTTCAAGACGTTTAAGATTGGCACGCTCAAAGAATGCACGCTGGAAGCTAATCCTGACGACCTGAGCATATCTTATTTGCGGGGGCTGCGGCAAATGCCGGTTGACCGCCTAAGCGTAGGCATTCAATCGTTCCGGGAGGAAGACCTGCGCTACATGAATCGCGCCCATACGGCGCAGCAGAGCGATTACGCGCTCAAGGCTGCCCAGGATGCCGGCTATACGAACCTCACCATTGACCTCATCTACGGCACACCCGGCCTGAGCGATGCAGCCTGGCTGGAAAACATCCGCAGGATGGCAGCGCTGGACATTCCGCATTTCTCCGCCTACGCGCTAACGGTGGAGGAAGGCACAGCGCTGCATCATTCCATCCTGAAAAAAGGCGCGGCGCCGGTAGATGCGGCCCAAAGCGCGGAGCAGGCAAATCTCCTGATGGAAGAAGCTGCGCGGTTGGGCTACGAGCAATACGAGATTTCCAACTTCGCAAAGCCGGGCTGCTATGCCGTGCATAATACTGCGTACTGGCAGGGCATGCCTTATCTCGGCCTTGGGCCATCGGCCCATTCATTTAACGGGCGGGATGTGCGGCGCTGGAATGTGGCGAATAATGCGCTGTATATCCAATCCCTGCTCACAGAAGGGAAAATTCCGTTTGAGGAAGAGGTGTTGACGCCGGTGCAGCGCCTGAACGAGTACATCATGACCTCGCTGCGAACGATGTGGGGCTGCGATTTGGCGAAGGTGGAGGGGGAGTGGGGGAGTGATTACCGCGCTGCGCTGCTGCGTGAGGCGGGGCGGTTTATGGAAGGCGGGAAGGTGATTTTGGAGGATGGGAAGCTGGTACTGACGCGGGAAGGGAAGCTTTTTGCGGATGGGGTGGCTGGGGAACTGTTTTTTAGCAAGTAGGCAAGGCCGTAAAAAAGTTTCCGCCCGTCCTTCCCTACTTTTAGCCCAACATTTCGCACCACATGAAATTGCTGGAAAACAAAGTAGCCCTCATCACCGGCGCGAGCCGCGGCATCGGCGAGGCGATTGCTCTCAAATTCGCGGAGCACGGTGCCCACATTGCCTTCACCTACCTTTCCTCCGATGAGCGCGCCAAGGCGCTGGAAGAAAAGCTGGCCGCCAACGGCGTCCGAGCCAAAGCCTACAAAAGCGATGCAGGCGACGCAAAAGCCGCTGAGGCATTGGCTGCGGAAGTGAGCAAGGAATTCGGCACCATAGACATCTGCGTCAACAATGCCGGCATCTCCCGCGACAACCTGCTACTCCGCCTTACACCCGAGCAATGGGATGAAGTGATGGCCGCTAACCTGAAATCAGTTTACGCCCTCACCCGCCAGGTTATCCGCCCGATGATGAAGGCGCGCAAAGGTTCCATCATCAACATGAGCTCCGTGGTGGGTATTATGGGCAATGCCGGGCAGAGCGCCTATGCCGCCAGCAAGGCGGGCATCATCGGTTTTACGAAGAGCATTGCGCAGGAGCTTGGCTCCCGTAACATCCGCTGCAACGCCATTGCGCCGGGTTTTATAGAGACGGATATGACGCACTACCTGAAGGACGGAGGTGGCGAGCAATGGTTCTCACAAATCCCATTGGGGCGTTTCGGCAAGCCGGAAGAGATTGCGGATGTGGCGCTGTTTCTGGCCTCTGATATGAGCGCATATGTGACCGGGCAGGTGCTGGCAGCGGATGGCGGTATGACGTAGATTTGCCCCCCTATGTCAAAAATCCATGCAGCCATCACCGCCGTTGGCGGATATGTACCGGACTATGTGCTAACTAATGCCGAGCTGGTAACGATGATGGACACCACGGACGAGTGGATTCAAAGCCGCACCGGCATCAAGGAGCGCCGCATTCTGAAAGGCGCGGATATGGGCACCTCCGAAATGGCGGTAGGTGCGATAAAAAACCTGCTTTCCAAACGTCCGGATATTTCTCCGCTGGATATTGAGCTGGTCATCTGTGCCACTACAACGCCGGACATGCAGTTTCCGGCTACGGCTAATGTCATTTGCGACAAAGCCGGCCTTACCAACGCCTGGGGCTATGATGTCAATGCTGCGTGCAGTGGATTCATCTTCGCATTGACAACGGGCACGCAGTTCATTGAAAGCGGACGGCACAAAAAAGTACTGGTAATCGGCGGCGATAAGATGAGCTCCATCATGAATTATGAAGACCGTGCTACTTCTATCATCTTCGGAGACGGGGCAGGCTGTGTGCTGCTGGAGCCAGACGATAGCGGCTACGGAATCATAGATGCTGTCCTCCGGAGTGATGGTGCCGGTCGGGCACATCTGCACCAGAAAGCGGGTGGCTCCGCTCGGCCTGCTACAATGGAAACAGTGATGGCTAAGGAGCATTACGTCTACCAGGAAGGCCAGACGGTATTCAAGTTTGCCGTAAAAAATATGGCGGACGTATCCGCTGAAATAATGGAACGCAATGGCCTGACTTCAGATGACGTGACCTGGCTGATTCCGCACCAGGCTAATAAGCGCATCATAGATGCTACACGCGAGCGTATGGGCCTTGACCCGGCCAAGGTAATGATTAATATAGAGCGTTTTGGTAATACTACAAACGGTACGCTGCCTCTTTGCATGTGGGAGTGGGAGCCTCAACTGCGCAAAGGCGATAATATAGTGCTGGCCGCTTTTGGCGGTGGTTTCACTTGGGGCTCTGTTTATATCCGCTGGGCTTACGACGGCAAATAAAAAAGTGGCGCGCTATTTAATTGCCAGCGCGCCACTTTTCAATCATTTGATTCCTGCAATTATTGCTTGATCAACAACTGGCTGCTGCGATAGCTGCCGGCCGTCACCACCACCAGATAATTTCCCGGCTTTAAGGCACCAACGTTCAGCGTCTGGACGCTTGGGCCGGCGCTACCGCGGCATTATGGACGAGTACGAGACGTGCCTGTGCATCGTACACCTTAATATTCAAATCGGTTGCAGCTGCCATGGCAAGGCTTACAGAAACTGTATTCGCCGTTGCAGGATTCGGATAAAGACGGCTTATTTGTGTGGCTGTAGAGGTGAGTGGTGGAATAGAAACAACGTTGGAATATTGTGCTAATTCATATGCGTCTGTGCTCTTTATACGGTAATGGCGCCAGCCGGTTCGTGCCCGGGGTTCGTCCAACGAATAAGCGCTGCGAGAAGCACCGCCATCCATTGAAGCTACGCTTGTGTAATCATCACCATTCTCCGAGCGCTGCAACTCAAAGTGGATGATCGCTCGCGCTGTTTTAAACGTCCAGGATAGTTTGACGACTTGATTGCCTGGTGTGGCGCCTAAGGAGAAATCATTAACAGGCAAAGCGATTGCGGCTGCATCGGTCGCTACGGCTGTCCACATACCACGGCCATGGGTCGCAGCCGCTACGATGTTGTCGGAACTACGATATTGGAGCATATCCGTGCGAACATTAGGAAAGGTAGCGTCAGCCACCCAGATTGGCGAAGCCGCGGTAATATCGCGCGTAACCCATACGCCGGTTTCCGTAGCTATCATCACGCGCCGGCCAAACGTATTGGGAATGGGTAGCGACCAGCGTACCGGCATATTCGGCAGGTTGCCATCTTTAGATGTCCACGTGGGTGTGGCTAAGGTGCCCGTAGTGGTGTACCATACCTGCGTACCACCGTAACTGGAACTTGTGACGATAATAGTGTCTTCGGATCCGCCATAAACTATACTGTTAATAATGCCCATTCCGCTTCCGATCTGGGTGCCGGCCGGTGATGTAGCTGTGTTTGCACTTGGGACCGCGATGAGGTAGCCGGTATTGGTGCCAAATAAGACCTTATTGCTCACAAAAGGCGACACCGTAACTGCATAAATTTCATCGCTGGTGCTTCTGCCGGACAGTGATACTGTGGTGCTGGTGCTACCGGTTTGCGGATTCGTCCACCGACGGTAATTAGGTGCATCATCGCTGCAGTACATGATATTGTTTACGTCATCGTAGTCCGTTGGATTGATGAATTGGCCGGCAGTTGAGCTACAGGTTGACGCTGGTCCAGGAGACACCACTGTCTATGCTGCGCCGGTACTGATTATAAACGTAGGACGTGAATTGGTATCGTGGCTCGTTCTGGTCTATGTGCACATACGCGCCGTCACCACCGGTCACTTCGGCCGTACTGCTTAAACCGGCATTGCTGAACGCATGGCTTCCATTGTCCTGCGCGCCTCCCAGAAAATAGTTTGTTTTGGTAGGATGAATGGCAACGGAGAAGAATTGTTTGATGCGCAGGCCGGCATTGCGCGAGCTGAAAGTTGCGCCGCTATCGGTTGAAAGGAAAATGCCGCCATCAGTAACGATCAGAACCCGGCTTTCGGCAGCCGTATTGTACCACAGCATATCCTGATGATCTGCGTGGACGAAGCTTAGGCCCGTCTGGTTGAACCATTCTGAAACTTTAGACCAGTTAGCGCCGCTATCAGTAGAGCGATATCCGTCCAGACTACCAACCATATACTGGTTGCTGGCTGTGTAAGGATTAATAGCTACTCCGAGACAATACCAGCCCTGGTTTCCGAGTGAAGGGGTTGTAGCCGTAGCTGCCCAGGTCACACCGCCGTCCGTTGACTTATACAAATTGGCTACGCCATACCCCGAGCTTGACGCAGGAAGCGCCAGAACGATATTGCCCTGACAGGCCAGGGCGGCCCGGCACGTCGTAGTTGTCGGGAATGGAGTGGTCGCGGCATTCCAGCCGCTGGCAGGTGACACGGAAGACGGATTATCAGTATACCGGTAATAAACGGTAGAATTATACCCAAAACTGGTGGTGAATATCACTCCCGTGGATAGGTGAAGCCTGCCGGTGCTGCTTATCTCAATATCAGATACCTGAACGTCCACGCCTGTTGGTGTAATAGCAGTCCAGCTGGTGCCGCCTGCCGGCGAGCGGTACAGACCCGTGCGAGTTCCCAGGTAGACGTTGCCTGAGGCATCACAAATGATCTTAGAGCAATAATCATAGTTGGAGCCAGTGGTATTGGACAGTTGCGTCCAGCTGGCGCCGCCATTGGTGCTCATGAACACGCCATCTCCCGCTACTGCATCAGCGTTAAAAAACATTTCACCTGTACAGAAGTACATTCTTGAAGGATTAGACGGGTCCTGGCATATACTGGTGACGGCCAGATTGGAGAGTTTATCATTGACCTGTGTCCAGGCGGGTGATGCATTATTGATATTAGTTGTCTTCCAGATGCCGCCATCTACGCCACCAATAAAAACTGTGTTGCCAGTTGCGTCAGCAGCATCTACCATTACGGCCCGTATGCGCCCCGACGTACTCCCGTTGCCGAAGCGTGAATTGCCATAAGGGCCGGGTACGTCGCTGTTCGGTCCCCGCTCTGACCAGCCTGACAATGCCCCTTTAGATGCTGCTTTCATTTCCCCGCGCACGTCGGCCTTCAGCTGATCGGTATATTCTATGATCGGCCAGAGCGTTTCGCGGGGTACACGGTTTGTTGCCAGGTCTTTTGTATGCTCAAATTCCAGCCGCTTCAACTCCTGTGGGCCATCGTATTCATCCTCTTCTTCGCCTACTGCTTCGCGCGCAAAATGTCCTTCCACACCTACCTCAGCTGCATTTGGGTGATGTTGGGCTTGTCGACATGCTGAAGATTCCCCAAATGAACAGGTATATACAAAGCAATTTATAAAATTGATACATTTTGCCCATTATTAAAATTCAATATATAATAATTCAGACTTAAAAGTATGCATTCGTATCATACGATGCGCGTGCAGGAGTGATAACCTACCGGCTTATTTCAGCTTTCTACCTCATGGTTGACATTGGCAAGTTGCCCGCAGGCAGCGTCAATGTCTTTGCCGCGGCTGCGGCGCAATCGTGCATTCACACGCTTGCTTTCAAGGTAGCTCATGAAACTGGCTACTACATTGTCTTCAGGCTTAAGGAACGTTGCAGCTTCAATCGTATTGTATTCAATGATATTTACAAGGTCTGCCGGCACCTGGCGGTAAATCTTCACCAGCTCTTCCGCATCGGCAATGCTGTCATTGAGGTCTTTAAACAGGATGTACTCCAGGGTTATTTCATTGCCGGTGAGCTTATAAAAATGGTTCAACGAGTCAATAACAGCCTTTAGGTTGTTGCTTTCATTGATAGGCATAATCTCATTCCGCTTCTCGTCATTAGCGGCATGGAGGCTAGCGCCAGCTTAAAGCGCACACTATCATCGCCCAGCTGTCGTATCATTTTGGCAACGCCTGCTGTAGAAACTGTAATGCGTTTCGGGCTCATGCCCAGACCGTCTGGCGCCGTTATACGTTCTACCGAACGGAGCACATTCTTGTAATTCAGCAGCGGCTCACCCATGCCCATATAGACGATATTGGTCAGCGGCCGGCCATAATGCTCCATAGCCTGGGCCTGCGCTAACGTTACCTCATCTACTATCTCGTCAAAGTCAAGGTTGCGCAGCCGCGGCAGATAGCCGGTAGCGCAAAATTTACAGCTCAAGGAGCAGCCAACCTGGCTGGAAACACATACCGTAATTCGCTTTTCTGTAGGTATCAGCACGCTTTCCACAAAATGGCCGTCGTGAAGCTGAAGCCTGTTTTTGATTGTTCCGTCTGATGAAAACTGGCTGTGATGAATGACCACTTTTGGTATGCCGTATTCGGTGCCGAGCCTTTCGCGCAAGGCTTTGGAAAGATTACTCATCTCGCCAATGCTGCCTGCGCCCTTCTTCCAGAGCCATTCCCAGATCTGCCCGGCGCGGAAGCGCGGCTCGCCCCATTCCTTCAACAACGTTTCAATGTCCACAAGGCTCAAATGCCGCAGATTTTTCATGCGGTAAAGTTACGTTGCGTAGGTAGGTTGATTTGTTGACAAGTGGTGATTGGAAGCTTTCTGCCACAATCTTTCCTTCGCCGGACCGTTATTCCACCAAAGCCTATTTTCGCCGCTGTCCGCATCTGCCTCGCATGAAGGTTTCCGTCATCATTGTCAACTACAACGTCCGCTACTTTCTGGAAGTTTGTGTGGACAGTGTATTGAAGGCGGCAAGCGGTCTTGATGCAGAAGTGATTGTTGTGGACAATAATTCGGCGGACGACAGTGTGCAAATGATGGCCGATCGTTTTCCGGAGGTAATTCGCATTGAAAACAAGGAAAACACAGGTTTCTCACGGGCCAACAACCAAGGGGTTGCCATTGCCAGGGGCGAATACATTCTGTTCCTAAATCCGGACACGGTGATGCCGGAGGATTTTTTCATAAAAACGGTCGCATACCTGGATACGCATCCTGAAGCTGGCGCGTTGGGCCCGCGCCTGATTGACGGTAAAGGACGTTTTGCGCCGGATGCAAAAAAGTCGTTTCCAACACTTAGCGTGGCGCTTTTTAAGTCGTCCGGCATCAATCGCTTGTTTCCCCGCTCACCATATTTTAATGCTTATTATGCGGTGCACGTTGCTGAATGGCAGACTGCGCCGGTTGAGGTGCTTTCGGGTTGCTGTATGATGGTTCGCCGCCGGGTCATTGAGCAGGTCGGCGGTGCTTTTGACGAGGATTATTTCATGTATTGCGAGGATGTGGACTTATCGTACCGCATTACGCAGGCGGGCTATCAAAACGTCTATTTCCCGGAGGCAACGCTCGTACACTATAAAGGCGAGAGTACACGGAAGGCAACGCTGTCTTACATCCGAATCTTCAACGAGGCCCTGGCTACATTCGTACGCAAGCATTATTCAAAGAGACAGGCGCGGCTATTCACCTTCGCAATCCAGATAGGCATTGTGCTGCGAGCTGTGCTGGGCGTCTTAAGAAGCATCTTCCGCATCTTGCGAATGCCGCTTTTTGACGCACTTGTCCTGCTGATAACCTTGTGGCTGATGAAGGATTTCTGGGTGGGCAGCATCAAAGGTGCGAAACCGCCACCAGCCGATTATATTCTGGCCACATTCCCGGCATACATCGTGCTCTGGATTGCCTCGCTCTGGTTGAATGGTGCTTATGACCAGCCATATCGGCCTTTGCGTGTCGTACGCGGCATGTTCATTGGTTCCGTCATGATTCTTGCCTATTATGGTTTGCTCGATGCGCATTTCCGGTATTCACGCGGCTTGATTATGCTTAGCGGCGTGGTGGGCACGGTTGCGTTGCTGGGCTTGCATGAGCTGCTCTATAAGCTGGGCATCCTGCGCTTTATTCCATTTGACGATGAGCAGCGTAAAGCGGTGATTGTCGGTGATAACGGCGCCTATGAGGAGGCTGCTTTATTGCTCCAAAAAGTACCCGCTGCGCCGGAGCTGAGCGGAAGGATCGCAGTAAAGGATACTGATGCCAGAGCGGACGTAGCGATCGGTGCGTTGCAAGATATAGAGCAGCTGCTTTACACAGCAGGCATTGGTGAGGTCATATTTTGCACGGAGCATGTAGCATACACGCAGATTCTGGCGTCAATGCAACAATGCGGCCATGATTATGATTATAAAATTCATTTACCCGGCAGCCGTGGTTTTGTAGGCTCCAATTCCAGCCACGCAGCGGGCAACCTTTATACGGCTACACGTCGCTATGCGCTCGCCCAATTTGCCCATCAGCGGAATAAGCGCGTGTTTGATATTGTGGCTTCCCTGACGATGCTGGCGTCGCTTCCTCTGCTCATTCTGTTCGTTAGAAACGCAAAGGGCCTGCTCCGCCATATATTTTCTGTGCTCGCGGGCCGGAAAACCTGGGTAGGGTATAGCAAATCCATTGCCCGCGCTGAGGGATTGCCGTTGCTTAAAGACGCCATTGTACCGCCCTATAACATCTTGTCCGATTACCTGCCTGACGCAGCTGTGCAGGCTATGCTGGCCACGGATTATGCCCGGCGCTACACCGCGGGAGTTGACGCAGGCTTTTTCTGGCGAAATCTGCGCTGGACCGGCGGTAACAAAAGCTGAACAGAAAAACTTTTGGCGCGAATGGTCTATGCCTATATTTTTGCCGTCCTTTCAGCGAAGAAAGGGAAATAACCAGAATCCTCCTTAGCTCAGTTGGTTAGAGCACTTGACTGTTAATCAGGGGGTCGTTGGTTCGAGTCCAACAGGGGGAGCCATATTGGACAGAGCGCCGGATTTTTCCGGCGCTTTTGTTTTTTTGAGCGCTCAACGCCTTGGTAGGCTTGCGATTATAGCATTAGGATTGGATGTTGTTCTTTGGTTCGAACTTCTCCGTTTTCAAAAATCATTTTTTGAGGGAAGGCCGAATCTAAGTAAGGTGTTTTTGCAAGCCTCATTCACGATAGGTGCCTTTACGCGCAACCTCCATCTCTAAAGCCACGCGCAGTAGAAAACAAGCTCTCGGTTAGGTAATTGACGGCCAATGAATCATAAAAGATAATGGAGACATTGTCAATGTGCCATCCTTACAAACCATCCGGAGAAGGGGATACGAAAGTATACGCGACTAAAACTTAAGGTCATTTCAACCATCTACTATCCCAACAGAAAACCCCAATGCAGACATGGGTGCTGGAAATTTATTCGGTCAGCTAAGCCTACGGAATTCTCTTGGAGCTCTTGTTACCGCACCAAAATGAATGCTCCCTTTTGTTCTACATCGCGCTCTTTACCCTCCACGCAGCGAAAGCGCAGATAGTAATAATAGGTTCCCATTTCCTGCGGTACGCCGTTAAACGTGCCGTCCCAACCCCTTGATTCGTCGGCTGTTTCAAAAACAGTTTGTCCCCAACGGTTCACCACCCGGAAGTCCGCGATCTTGTGATTGCCTACAGTGATAATGCGGAAAAGGTCATTGCGGGTGTCCCCGTTGGGCGAAAAGGCAGTGGGTAGTGACACCTGGCAGCATGACTGTGCATTCACTAGTATACTGTCGCCCGCTACACAGCCCCAGGGGCTGGCTACATAGACGGCTATGTAGCCGCTCCGTTGCGGCATGCCCCATGCCTGGGCCACTTGCGGTCCCTGAAAATAGGCGCCGGGGCCCAGGTATAGCGGTCAGCGGTGTCGTCAACGTGGGCTTCCATCAGGATGCTGTCGCCCATGCACACTCGGTCAGGCAGGACGCTTACAATCTTCGCAGCCGGCGCAGCATGCACCACGATGGTGTCAGTTGTTTTGTAAGAATTACAGCCTGCCGAGGTGGTAATCAGCGATATAAGCTTGTTGCCGGGCGTAGTCCAGCTCATTCCGTAAGGCCCGCCGGGAGGGGCGGCGTAATGCCGGCTGCCGTCGTTAAAATCCCAGGTATAGCCCGTAATGGCCGGCGAGATGTAGTTCAGGGAGATGTCGACTAACTCGTCAACGCATGCATCATGTTTCATTACTTTCCGGGCAATCGGCCGTTTATTAACCTGCACCGGGAACAGCATTTCATCGCTTACGCAGCCTTGATTGTTGATCTGGAGGCGCACGTTGTAAACGCCCGAAGAGTCAAATCGGATAACCACAGGCCCCTGCATGTCGCCGCTTACGCGGGAGGTTATAGGATACGGCGACTTCCAGTCGTATTGCATAGAAGTATCGGCATTGCCATAATAAAAGAAGCTGTCAACGTCGCCCTGGCAGATAACAGGCTTCACACCTACGATGATGCCGTTCGGACGCTTACGGATGATAACATCCTGCTTCGTGCGGATACTCTGGCATCCTTTATCAGACTGTGCCACCCACCAGGTTTGTACCCCTTCCCAGCCTGTACCGGGAATGGGCGGTGCTGTGACGCCACTGCCCCCGGCGGTCGGTGTGAGGTACCAGGTAATGTTCTGACCATTAGCGCTAAGCGCATCCGCCTGATCTCCCTGACAGTAGAATAATGGCGTCACAACAGTTGGCGGCGGCGGCATTGGAGTAACGGTAACAGCAACGCTTCCGGGCGCAAATGCGCATCCGTTCACAGTTGCCGTCACTGTATAGGTGCCGGCATTCACCGCGCGCGCAGCCAGAATGCTTGGGTTAGCCAGCGATGAGCTGAAATTATCCGGACCAGTCCAGATGTAAGTCGGGTTAGCGCCGCCGCTGACGGAGGCATTCAGCTGGAGCATATTACCAACGCACAGCGGTGAGTTGGATGTGGGATGCAAAATGAGCGAGTCGGAAGCAAAGCTGAAGTACGTGTTGTTCTGTAATACGACCGGTTTGGATAGGTAACTATTTATATTATCCAGTTTGTAGGCAACGGTAGTGGCGGGCGTAAAAGCCGAGTCGGTGGATACAAGCAAATGTGATGTACCAATAGGCAGGTCACTGGCCTTCGCAGCAAGTGTTACCGTGCTGACAGTTCCGGTCATCTGCACCTTCCAGGAACGATTCATACGCAGGAATCCGGGATTTCCGCTAAAGCAGCGGTTAAGCGGCAGCGTGCCGCCATTGTCTCCGAAGAGCAAGTAAGTATTGTTCGCCGGAAAATTGTTCTGGTTGTTGATATTAAGCGATGGAAAATTAGAGCCGTTGTAATTGCCGTGATAGATCGTAACTAGCCCCGCCAGATTAATAGAACGCGATTGGCGTTGCACTAAAGAATCTCCATCATCGCGACCGATGCCGGTAATGTTATTGATAAATGCCAGGTTAGCCGTACGGTTCCAGATCGCAGTGCCGTTTGACGCAGTATAATCATTTGCACTGGTGATGGATTGATCCAGAGTGAAGCCATACTTCACCGCGAGGTAAGACTCTACCTTGTTACGCTCGAGCTGCAGTGAGTGCGCGGTTATAAAGCAGCACTTCTGCAATGTCAATGGTGGTTGGATAGCCATCGCCATATTCTTCATTGCCTAGCGTTACCCGCGCAGGGTTAGCTGTGGGCGCGACAAAGGCCGCCTGCGTGCCGTAAGTAACTGTTGCGTCATTAGCGCCGTTCAGACGAATGATGTTCTGCGTCTGCGTTGTAGCGCAGCCAGCCAGGAAGTATTTGTCATTGATGACAGTAGCGCTGAAATTGTTGACGCCACGGAAATCAAAGCGCAACCTGCCGGTATTTGTGCCGCCGTTGTTCACTTCATTGCCCAAACGGTTTGCGTTGGTGTTGTTGTATTGCCATTTAAACCAAACGCCAGTTCCATTCATAGAGTGCAGATTGATTACCTGCAACATGGTATTGTTGTACGGGTCAATCATCTGTGTCCCGACAAAGGCATTATTACTGGAAATGGAATTGACCGCTGTCTGCGAAAAGGAAACGTGAGGATTAAAGTTAATGCCTGCTGCTACATAGGCCGGAGGAGCCGGCGTAGCCGTCATGCCCACATTGGCCGCCGTTTGCGTCGCAAAATCTCCCGTAACGCCTGCGCCTGACAGCTCATTCCATTGAGCGACCGTACTTCCGGCATTCAGGGAAATGCTACTATTGGCCTTCAGCCACAGCTTCAGGTTTGTGCTGACGCCACCCGGGTACTGAGCCTGCCCTGAAAAGGGCAGTGCCAGCAGTGCGGCTAAGAATACTTTTTTCATCGTGTGTGCAGCGTTGGCTGCGCGGGTTTGTGTGCGCTAAAAATTATGTCCTCCTAATTCCCTTACCTGGCCGACTTCATCAGCTTTTCCGTTTTCAACAGTAGGCCGTCTGCATCGGTAATAATCAGAAGATAGGCGCCGTCCGCCAGGTTGCTGATGTCAACTTGCTTTGCATTGTACCCGTTCATCACAACGCGGCCCGTTACATCGCGCAGCGAAATATTCACTGCTACCGGAGCATCAATGTTTACAATGCCATGCGCCGGATTCGGATACACCTTTATAGCCGAGGCTGTCTGATTTTGGCCTACGCCT
Source organism: uncultured Bacteroidota bacterium (assembly GCA_963782125.1). Taxonomy (GTDB): domain Bacteria; phylum Bacteroidota; class Bacteroidia; order Chitinophagales; family Chitinophagaceae; genus UBA1952. The sequence goes on along the minus strand of CAWAID010000001.1, from coordinate 13,876 downwards.
ACATTGTTCACGAAGAAAATGGTGGAATACGCGGTGCATCCATTTGCATCGGTTACACGTACCGAGTAGCCGCCGTTTTTCGGCGCATTGTAGCCCTGCCCGTTGGCGCCACTGATCGGCTGGCTGTTGAAGTACCATTGATACGTGGCATAGCTGCCGGAGGTCAGTATGGTGCCGTTGCCAGTGATCAGGGGCTGCGGTAGCGGATTGACAACTACAAGGATGGGTGCAGAAGTCGCTGTACAGCCCAAAACTGTTCTTCACTGTCACGGCGAAGCTGCCGGTAACGCCTGCGATGTAAAAATTTGCAGTGCTGCCCGGCATCGCCACGGCGTTATTGTACCATTGGTAGGTCACGCCGGAGCTGGACACTGCTGTCAGTACCACCGCGCCGCCTTCGCAGAATGTAACCGGCGTCGTGTAAGAAATGCTGCTCAGCGGACGAGGATTGATGGTAACAGTAGTTATTGGCGAAGTAGTAGTGCAGTTGCTGCCGTTCGTTACAACGACTGTGTATGAGCCGGAAGCGGTAGCCGGATAGCTTGCTGCAGTTGCTCCGTTTATGTCAGAACCGTTCTGTTTCCATTGATAGCTAAGCCCGCTGCCGGTATTGGCATTTAGCCAAACAGAATCTCCCTGGCAGGCAGTGGTACTTCCAGCAGCGGTAATGGTAGCGGTCGGCAAGGCATTAACTGTTACCACTGCGCCCGCTGATGTGTCTTTACATCCTGTAGCTGTTATCTTGATGGCAACGCGGTACGTACCTGCTGCACTCGCAGAAAAGCCGCTGCAGGTAGCTGCGGTAACGAGTAGCTGCCATTTTGAAGCCATTGATAAGTCTGGCCGGAGGCATTTGTGGCGTTGAGTGTCACGCTGGAGCCTGCACACAGGTTTAGCAAACCTGTTGAGGTTATTGCCACATTCGGCAACGGATTAACCGTAACGGATGTGCTGGCAGATGTTTGCTGACAGCTTGTAGCGGTGTTGGTTACTGTGACGGTGTAGTTGCCTGCAGCTTTTGCTCTGAATGATGCGCCGGTGGCAGCCGGTATAATGGGAATGCCGTTTAGGTTCCAGGTGTAAGAGAGACCTGTGCCCGTATTAGCATTCAGCGTCACAGAATCGCCCTGGCAGAAGTGGTTGGCCCGGTAGTGGCGACTGTCGCAGTTGGCAAAGGATTCACCGTGACCGCAACGCCTGACGAAGTGTTCTTACAGCCGGTAGCCGTGTTGGTTACTATCACTGAATATGTCCCTGCGCTCGTTGCCGTGTACGAAGCGCTTGTCGCAGCGGGTGTAATTGCTGCATTGTTCAGATTCCAGACATATGTAAGTCCGGTCCCGGTATTTGCATTCATTGTCACACTTGTTCCTGCGCAAATTGCAGTGCCTGGACGCCGCCGTAGCGGTGGCCGTTGGCAATGTATTCATTGTCACAACGGTCGCTGTGGAATTCGCTGCTGCATCCCGTTCCTGCAGCAACGTTTAACGTATATGAGCCGACGGCCTTTGCCCAATAGGTAGCAGCTGTTCGCACCCGGTTATAGGGCTGCCGCCTACGTTCCATTGGTAAGTCAGGCCACCGGTCGCCGGCCCGCTCAGTCGTTACCGAGCCGCCGCTGCAATAGGCTGCAGTACCGGCGGGGCTGATAGTTGGAAACAGGCGGAGCATTTGCGAGCACGGCAATGGTGTTGGAAGTGCCATTGCATCCCGTGTCGCGTTCGACATATCAATACGCTATAGTTGCCGGAAGCGTTCGCAGTATAAGAGGCGTTTGTGGCCCCGCTGATGTTGACCCCGTTGAGCTTCCATTGATAGGTAAAGCCTGGCGTTGCATTCAGCACCACGCTGCCGCCGGCACAGAATGTGGTTGTGGTGGCCGCCGTGATTGTAAGGGGCAAGGCATTTACCGTCAGCCTCGCAACGGAAGAAGTGAGATTGCCGCAGGGGCTGGTGCCGCTACTACATCACCGTATAGTCGCCGGATCGCTTTGGCTGATATTGGTGAGCGAATAAGAGGCAGTTTGTAGCGCCGCTGATTGGGATGCCAGACTTCTGCCATTGATAGCTAATGCCGGTGCCGGCGCTGCCACAGTGAATGTGACGTTGTCATGCTCACATTTGGTCTGTGCGAATGGCTGGGTGCTGATGGCTGGCGGATTATTTATCGTAAGCGTGGCAATTGCCGATGTCACCGAAGTAATGCGACCGCATTGGCTGCTAAGCACTACTGTATAATTGCCGGCATCTACAGCTGCTGTAGAAGGGATGGTGTATGTGCTAGCGGTAGCGCCGCTGAAATTGGTGTGCCGTTCTTTTGCCATTGGTAGAGTACGCCAGCGGTACCGCCTGTTACGACGGAGAATGTCACCGGACTTCCCGCGCAGAGCAGCTGTGATGTTTGGCGGAGTCATAATGGTCAATGGCGAACAGGTTTCTCCAAGGCATAATCACCATCAAGCTGGAGGTCGGAACTGTCGCGGTGATGGATGTGGCTGGCGGCGATGCAACCATCAGCAGCGTCCATGCAGAAGCGTTCGTATCTCGCCGCAACGAAATTGGCGGGTGTCGCGCCCGCATCTACATCGGCGGTATTCCAGTTAGCGTGATAGTAGGAGCAACCGTTGCGCGGAAACCGTCATCGCCATTGCTCATGCTGCAACATTCCAGTAACGGTTGACGCTTTGGTCGGATTAATAAGTGAGCGCTCAGCGCAGGATGATCCGTTGGCAATTACATCCACTACTGATATCCCCTGGTGGTGCCGTTGTGGCACTGATAGTGAGTGGCGTATAATAATTTGCATCACCCACCGGATAGCTGTGCGAGAATGCCACCGGCCGTCGTGCTTCTTCTGGAACTTGCCAACAACCCAGCCCGTATTTTGCGCCGCGCCGCTAACCGTGCATCGGAATTCTGCGATAGAATATTGGGGAACCCATAAAAATTTTCCCGAGTGTGAATGTCAGCGCGCCGCTATAATTCACATTGCCAATGTTGAAGGTCACGCCCGCGCCGGTGTTGTTCATCAGATATGCTATTGAACTTCGCGGCTGGTGTTGAGGATACTGCGTATTGCGGAATGTACCAGCTCCGCTTAAGGTCTGCGCATTTGTGGACGCTGCAAGTGCCGCTGCGATAATTCGCAAAAGCAATCGTTCCACTCACGTCTGTATAATGTGCCGCCGCTATTTACCGTCAGATTGTTGTTGATGTACGTCGTTTGGTCGGAGGTTGTTGCGGAACTCCCCGCCGCTGTTTACGGTTAGATCATGCATATGCCCATAGTGTAGCTCCCTGAACGATTGCAGCTATTGGTCGCGGTGCCGCTATTGATGATGAGGTCGTTAGAATGCCGAACTTACCCGCGCCTACGGGGTATTTACGCTGAAATTGTAAGGAGTCTGTCCGCCGGGGTCCGTAGAAAAACCATCACCCATACGGAAGATGTGCGAACCGGAAGCATTGATGTTTACCGGGTTGTTGTACACAAATGTATTTGTGCCGGTGGTGCAAGCATGCGGGTCAACGACCGTGAATGTGCCCCCGGTAAAGTTGTTCGCCGCATTGACGAAACTTACAATTGGCGTTCCGCATGGCACGCTGTTGGCCAGCAACGCCGCCGGCGTTACCATCCACATTGATATTACCGCCGCTTTGATTGATTAATAGAGGCTAGCATTGGTGCTGAAATTGCCCGGAGTATTGAGCGTGCCGCCGCTTACGCTCAGGGTGCCGTTTTGACTAAAATGGCATGCCCCGCCGCCGGCAGGGCCGAGGTTAACCGTACCGGAAGAAACGACTGAGATGTCCGGCCCCGCTGTTTTGAATGCCACTGATGCCGGCGCGTCCGGTCACATTCAGCGTTCCTCCCGCTACGGTTAAAGTGCCGTTATTAAGTAATGTGCTGTCCAGCGTTACCGTGTTGCCGGAGGGAATGCTCAGACTGCCGCCCGGCAGGATATTCAGCGATTTTGCCGTATTCGTAGTAGTGTTTGAGTGACCGTTACGCCCGGCGCGATATAGGCCTCGTTTGCAACGCCGGGGCAATGCCGATGTCCCAGGTATGCCGGTGCTCCAGTTTCCCGTTTAATGGCGGTGTACACGCCCGTAATGTCGGCCGCAGCTGCGCCGATGTAGTGCGCAGATGCAAGGTCGGTTAGCGACAAGCCCGTCCGCTGCGCTGTGTTGCCGAAGCCGTTTACATGGGTCCCGGCGATGGACGATGCTTTGAGTCGCGCAGGTTCGCTGGATTTGCAGAGGTGAACAGGCCTGCCGCCGGTAAGCTGCAGCCCGATCGTACTGCTTAATACAACACCGGTTGTGGTGAAAGACCAGGATGAATTCGTGCGCGTGTCAATGATATAAGTGCCGTCCGCATGCTCAGGCCATTGGTAAAGCCGGCCATATTCGTATGAGACACGCCTATCGTACCGCCTGTGCTAATGCGTAGCCGTAGCTGAAGAAAATCGCTACGCCGCGTTCAGCCATTATACCCGATCGGATAAAACCCTACCCCGTACCTGCAGTCGTAGGCAGGCCGGTTGTGCCATACCAACGTACAAAAGAGCCGCCTGTACCAACGCGTAAATAGCCGGCCGATAAGTCAGGTGTGCCTGTGGCAGTGGCCGTCCGGTGCCCAGGTAAGCGTATTGGTTCCGATGCTGATATCGCCGCTCGTCATTGTGAGGTGCCAGGCACAGTTCGGCTAAAAGGCATCGTCACCACATTTGCGCTGCCACCTGTATTGATAGTGAGATTTGCCGGGCCGCCCGTTGTCGGGAAAACATTGGCCGTCATTGTTACATTGCCAGGCGCGTCGTAAGTTAGCGTTGTGCCGGTAGCTGCATAAGTAGGAGTGAGGGTAGTATTGACCGGATTTGTGCTGTAGTGGAAATCCGCATACCGCCGTTTGATTCAGGTTAAATGCACTCGTCAGCGTTCCTGTGCCTGCAAGCTTAATTCCGGCGGGTTGCTGACGCGATAAGTAATGGGGCCGACCGGCGCGGCGTTGTTGAAAGTCACGTTCTGCGGTCCACTCAATCCGTTGAAGTTGACCACGGGCGCATTCGCGCCGGTACTGTTGCCCGTACTTGTGAAGGTCCCAGCCGTCTGGCTAAATGTGCCGGACACATTCAAGGTTGGCGGTGCCGTAGCTACGCCGGAATTAAGGTTCAGCGTGCCGCCCGTCTGCGTGAAATTGTTTACCTGATATTGGTATCCCTGCGTTGACGAGAATTGCAGCGTTCCGGTACCGGTGGAGCTAATTGTACAGTTCCGGTTACGCGTCAGCGGACCCGTACCACTCCAGTTTGTATTGCTGGTTTGGCTCTTGCAATCGTAAATAAAGTTGGGAATGTCTGGTTCATGCCGCCGTTAGGGCCGCCGGTTGGGGTATTAAAGCCTGAAATAATAGTGGTAGAGCCGGGGTTCCAGGTGGCTATGGCCATGGCCGGATTGCTGGTACTGCTGTATTTGTAGTTGAAGGTTCCGTTGATAATCAGATTGGCAGCAGTATTGCCGGTCAGGGCGGTAGTCGTTTGGGTGCCGCCCGTGGCCAGTGTGCCTGTTGCAGCTACCGTCACCGTTGCATTGGCGCAATTGAAGAAATTGTTTCCGCCGAAAGTGACGAGGCCAAATGTCTCTAGCGTACCGGCAATATTGGCTGTTGCGCCCGAGCCGCTAAAAGCGAGCGTAAGCGAAGATGTAGTAAGCGCGGAGCCATTGATCAGCAGGGTAGAGCCGCTCGCTATGCTCAATTCGTCCGTGGCCGTATTATCGGAAGCAATAGTTAGCGTGACAGCTGATGACGATTGCAGCATAACCGTCGTGCTGTTGCTAACGATGATGCGCCCGACTGTCTGCGTAGGCACGCCATACACGGCATTCGTGCCGCCACTGCTGAACTGTAAAATGTCCGAGGCGTCAAAAACATACCGCGCCGGCGACCAATTGCCCGGCAACGAATAGGTAAAATTGGTGGCCCCGGTCCAGGTGTACGTAGCGCTGGTATTGGTCGTGACAGTGCCGGTCAGCGGATTTGCCGTGAGATAGCTCGGGCCGCCGGTGCAAAGGTCATTGTAGGCAAAAATGGTATAGCGATAAAGCGTTCCTGCGGTTAAGCCTCCATCATTGATTACGTTACCGCTACCTGCGCTTACGATTGTGCCGTTTCCGAAGCTTGCCCCCACGATGTATGTCGTGCCGGTAACAGGTGTCGCAGTAAGGGCGGCGCTGCCGGCGTGCGTACAATAAGATACTTATTGGCTTGCGGCGCTGCCGCCGTGAATGCAACATTGATGCTGCTACTACCCGGAAGGAGCGTCAGGCCGCTTGGCTGACTGGAGGGCGTTGCGCATGGCGGCGGTAATGCAGCTGCCAGCCCCATTACCTGCAGTATGCCGCCCGTTGCAGTTTTCGTGCAGGTGACGGAAGCAATGAGCTTACTGTAATTTGCAGGCAGCAGCGACATTTTAATTTCATATAACCGCGGGTCTGCCGTATTATTCGTGATGGTGTTGGACGAAATGGCTACACGTCCCAGGCCCTGAATAGCGAATGGGGTGACGAAAAACCAGTCCGGTACCGAGAGAGTATTAGAAATTTGAGTTGTTGCATCTGTAAACGTGACAGTAACAATAACGCCCACCGGCCCGCTACCGGACGTAGCCAAAATATAGAGGTCGCTGGCTGCGATCGGAGTTGTTACGGTGAGGGTGCCGGTGCCCGTTGAAGTGACACGTAAGGAGTTATTCCCAGAATAAGATTGCAGCTGAAAACTGACGCCTGAAGTGGTGGCGCTGCTTATTAGCCCGGAACTAGGCAGGTACGTAGTTGGATAGGTGGTACCGGAAGGATTGAAGTTCGGCGCCATGAATGCAAAGCCGCCGCCGTCCACATCAGCAGTCGTTGAGCCACTTGCAGGGCCGGTGCCATCCGCAACGATATCCGCGTTATAGCCTGTTGCCGGAACATTTACATAGGTAGGTGCGGTCGCTGTCAGCACAGTAGTAGTTAGCGGAGCCGTCGTATTATATGCCGGCCCTGCTGCGCATACGTCGTTGTAAGCAAAAACGGTATAACGGTAGAGCGTGTTTGCTGTCAGGCTGCCATCGGTAAAACTTGTGACGGTGCCAGCGCTTACAATAGTGCCATTGCCAAGCGTTGCCCCAACTGTATAGGCAGTTGTATTTGAAGGGTTGGTCGTTAGCGCGGCGCCCAAAGGCGTGCGCACAACAAGATATTTATCAGCGGTAGGAATAGAGGCCGAAAACGACACCGCAGCAGTTGTAGTTGTGGGGGTAATGCCCAATGCGTAAGGCTGACTCGTCGGTGCGCTGCAGTTGGAAACGGTGTTTATAGCCACACCCATGATATTAATAACGCCGCCCGCAACCGTCTTCGATACTCCGATCGTCGCAATCTGTTTGCTGTAGTTGGTAGCACTCAGCGCCAGCTTAATTTCATAGAGCCTTGGATCTGAGGGGTTGTTGTCAATACCATTGCTTGCCGTATTCACCCGACCCAAACCTCTTATAGCGAAGTTTGCGCCGCCATACCAATCTGGTATTGTAATTGGCGAAAAGACCTGAGTTGTGGCATCGGTAAATGTTACCGTTATAGTTGCCGTGCCGGTAGCACTGCCGGTTACACCCAGGAGGTAGATATCGGTGGCGGATTGTGCCGTGCTAAATGTCAGTGAGCCGGAACTGGTACCTGCCAGGCGTAGCGAATTGTTGACAGTATAAGGTGCCAGTTGAAATGTGACGCCCGAGGTTGCGACACTGTAAACCATATTGCTGGGCGGCAAATAGGCCGTAGGCAATGCCCCCAGCGGATTAAAATCTGCCGCCATAAATGCATATCCTGCCCCGTCAACATCGGCAGTAATGGAACTCAAGGCAGTTCCTGCCCCGTTGGCTACCACATCGGCAGTATACCCGGTAACGGGAACGGGCACAAAGGCGGCCTTAGCGTCTAAGACACAAGCCAGGAATGCGCCGCAGAGAATTGTGCGCCTTAAACGGAGAAAAAAACGGGTTTTCATGTGTGCAGGTTGAGCTCTCGCCTGCTGTGACTTAGCATCGGCAAGGAGAAGGTCTTGAGTAATAGACAGTAAAACTCCCGCGCACGTGAGCGAATGACAACTACATATCAATGTAGGCAAGGCTGGCGCGATCAAATCAAGCATTTCATTTCCAGCTTATTGTGCCTGCACACCAAAAATTCTAACCGGGAATCATGACAGTAGGTTGATTTTTGCTGCGGTTACATTCGCACGTCCGTTTATTTATCCAGCATGTCAAGAGCTTTTCTCTGTGTTGTCTCCTGCTGGCTGCTGACGTCAATTAGTGCCGGCGCCAGAGTAACTGCAACAGATGTAGGCGCGGGCCTTACTGATAAATATATTACGGCCATTTGTAAAGACGGTCGTGGTCTTTTTTGGATCGGAACAAAGCAAGGTTTATGCAGTTACGACGGCAACCTCTTTGAACCGATGGACGCGCCTTGCAAAACGGGGATGCTGTTAATAAACTCGTTTTTGATACGGCAAACGGAATACTGTGGGTAGCAGCAGACAAGGGTTTGTACGCCGTTGACTGCAACGCACGTAGCTATGCAATGGTAGAAGCGGGCGAAACCTGGAGCAAGGCTGGAATTGCTGATATATGCCTGCTATCAGATGCCCGGCTCTGCGTTGCCTATAGAAGCGGCGCCATCTCGCTGATAGACAAAAGGGGCCACATGCGCCTTTTAGCGCAACTGCCAAAGTATAACGGCAATACGGTGTTTGCTAATGACTTATTGCCATGGGCACCAAATATCATCAGTTGCCAGACGGCCGGCCAAAGTCCAACTTACCTGCTGCATACTGACACGCGGCAGCTTGAACGGCTACCAGCGGACAGCCTCGTTGCGAAGCCCTATTTCCGGAAGATTTCGGGTGACACGCTTTTCCTTGCCGGTTTCCGGGAAGGATTCCGGGTGAAGCGAAAAAACGGAGGAGCACAACTTTTTTCCTCCAGTGCAGCCTTGTTTCGCGGTATTGACAATGTCATAGATATTCAGCCCACAACGGCAGGCAGGCTGTACCTGCTGCGCAAGCCTTCCAATCTTTATCACCTTGACCTCGCTGCCGGGCGGGTAGATACCTTATCGTCTGAAATATTCGCCGGCCGTCTTGCAACCTGTCTATATCGCGATGCTCAGAGTGTGCTCTGGGTGGGTACCAACAAAGGGCTCATTAAAGTGACAGAAGTGCAGACGCGCTTTACTCAACTCCTTACCAACGCCTCGCCGATCAGCGTGCGATCGCTGGCAGAAGATGAGGACAGGAATCTGTACGCGGGTACTTATAGCGGACTTTTTCGGCTTGGCAACGGCGATAAGCAATGGCAAATGTGGAGTGGCATGCTGCCTTACGCCATGCTGAATATGCCGGGCCCTTACCTCTACTTCGTAGGTGAGCAAAGGGCGCTCTTCCGGGTTGATAAGTTGAGCAAAAGGGTAGAGACTGGCTTTTACCGGAAAAAAGGGCTGCCACCCGATGAACTTAGGCAAGCTTATGCACTGGCAAGCGACAGCCGCGGCGTTGTATGGATTGGCACCAGTTATGGCCTCGTCTGCTATGCGCCGGGCACCAATACCCTTGCTGCAATAAATATTGCAGGCTTGCCTCTAACCGAAATCCGATACATCCGCATCCGAAACGACGGGCACCTGTGGCTTTGCACCCGCAGTGGCTTGTATGAGGTGGATACTGCCAAAGGTGTGCTTTGGCATGTGGGCACATCCACGAGGCCTGCGCTGACCAGCAATACCGTTAATTACGTAGATGAGGATAGCCGGGGCAGGCTTTGGCTGTGCACCGATGGCGGCGGCGTCAACATCATCAGCAAAGACCGCAGGCAGGTAACGGCGCTCAGGGTAGAGGACGGTCTTAGCGATAATACGACCTATCAATTGATGTGGCAGGGCCCTGAGCTTGCCTGGATAAGTACCTTCAACGGGCTAAGCACCTATGATTTGCGTAGCAATGCCTTCTACAATTATTACGCAGATGACGGCCTTACCAACAATGAATTTAATCACAACGCGTTCCTGCGAACGTCCGCGGGGCGTATGATGTTTGGAGGCATTAATGGTGTCAACGCCTTTGCTCCTGACTCCATTATTCACGATGCTCCTGCGGCGCGGCTGTTCGCATCTACTATTACCAAATGGGACAATAAAGCCCGGACACTCCTTCATCTCAGGCCTGCCGACACTAATAAAATTATTGAGTTAGGGCCTTTTGACCATTCCCTGAGCTTCAACCTCGCACTTACCGATTATCATAATCCAGAGAATGAAAACTTTCTCTACCGGATCAAAGGCCTTTTTGACGAATGGGTTTCGCTAAATAGCCAGCGGAGCTTACGTCTGGATGGTCTAGCGCCTGGTGAATATACTGTGGAGATTAAGGCCCTTGACAGCCGCGGGGCGCCTTCCGTGAATATGCTGCGCTACCGGATCCGCGTCGCGGAGCCCTTCTACAAATCCTGGTGGTTTTTCCTGTTGCTGTTTCTATTAGCCAGTGTGCTGCTTGCCGCCTTCTTCAGGCAGCGGCTGCAAAGCCTTAAACGCATGCAGCAGCTGCGTCAGCAAATAGCCAGCGATTTGCATGATGAGGTTGGCAGTCTGCTTACACGCATCACCATGACTTCCGATAACCTTCAGTACAGCAGCCAATCTGAAAACGAACGATCTTCCAAACTGCAGAAGATTGCCGCCCTTAGCCGCACCGCAGCATCGTCAATGAGCGATATTCTTTGGGCTATTGACGCCCGGAACGACTATACCGGCAATCTTGCCGACCGGATGCGCGAGCATGCGGAAGAAATGCTGACGCCATTGAACCTATACCCGGAGTTTGACTTTGTCGTCAATCAGCGTATGTCTATCTCTTCTGAGCTGCGGCAGCAATTGTACCTTATTTATAAGGAAGCCATTAATAACATCGTCAAGCACGCTGAGCCAACAGAGGTAAGGATCAAATACTACCACAGTGAGCAGAGGTTTACGCTCAGCGTAGTCAACAATGGGTACGCAGAAAAGGAGCGACTTTCTACAAAGGGTCAAGGGCTTAAGAACATCCGGATGCGTGCTGACAAGCTACATGCCCGTTCGTGGATACAAGCAGAGGGAACGAATTTTAACGTCGTCATTTCCGACAGCTAACTGCATCAATATGTAGGCATTTGCCAACGTAGAAACCACAACTTTGTAACAAAATAATTCTGATGGAACCGCTGGCGCTGTCGATTGTGGAGGACATAGAGGACATTCGTAACGCGCTTGCGGACTATTTCGGTCGGCAGGAGGAAGTAGCGTCCGTTCAGGCCTTTGATAGCATGGAGGCATTTTTTGACGCGTTGGCTACCGGATATGTACCCGGCGTAGTGCTGAGCGATATCGGCCTTCCGGGTATGAACGGGATTGATGGCATTAAGAAGCTCAAAGACAGTTATCCCGATACAGACATAATCATGCTCACCGTTTTCAATAACAGCGAGCGCATTTTTAAGTCTATATGTGCCGGCGCAACCGGTTATGTCCTTAAAGACACACCCTTGCCTGAACTTAAGCGCGCCGTATTAGACGTGCGAACAGGCGGCAGCTACATGACTCCGTCCATTGCCCGCAAAGTAATGGAGTACTTCCTGCCAAAGAAGACCAGCGAAGACATCCTGACTGCAAAAGAGAAGCAGATAGTGGTGGCAATGACCGAAGGTCTGAGCTATAAAATGATTGCGGACCGGCTTTCCGTATCTATTGACGGCGTGCGTTTCCATATCAAAAACATCTACCGCAAGCTACACGTCAACAGCAAGGCAGAAGTCATCGGGAAGTTTCACAAGGGAGAATTGCTATAATACCGCTTGGAGGCGTGCTACACAAGGAATAAATGGAGTCTTTGTGCGCGCTTGGCGTTGGATTCATAAGCCCCGGAATCTGATGGTAAGGAAGGAAGGTGTCGGTGTAAAACCGCTGCCGCCGGTGGAAGGAAGACCAAACATATCCGGCGGCATTATCATCAGGTTTTCCTGCCTGCGTAACATGAGGCTTTGCACGTTGAGAAAGGGGGTGCGGGCCATCTGTTGCACCAGGCGTTGATGATTAGGCATCTCGGCTGCTATCTCGGAGCGCCTGGCGGCAGCCCTTATCTGCGCGTTAAAGCCGTGAGCATCCAGATGATTTGAACGGAAAAAGTGTCCTTCGGCATCGGCATCCGGCGCGGCTAAGCGTGGTCCATCCTGCAACATGGCATAGTAATTTTCCACAATGAATGCCTGCTGTTCGGGGGCATATTCAAAGAAAGAGTTGTTGTCGGAAATCCGATAATCATAGGCAAAGTTGCGATTGCCGCGTGTGGCGCCGGCGCTTAGCTGCTGCAGGAGGGACTCGCCGCCGATGTCTGGGCGACGAACCTCGCCCGCGGCGGCTTGATGCGCGAGGTAATCCTGGTCGCCGTCTGCCATACCGACGCGCTCATCCCGCGCAGCATGGAGCTTTCGCCGCAGTGCGACGGACCGAAACTCGCGGATTTCCTGTCCACGATCTCAAGCCGTTTATCGATTTCACCTTCTGCCGCGACCGGACCTTGTCCGATCCCGCGAACACCGGACTGCTCGGATTTGCCCTCGGCGGGCTGCTCGCGCTCGACATGGCGCAGCATCACCACCACGTCTTTGGCAAGTTCGCCTGCCTCTCCCCTGTTTCAGGATTTAAGCGAGGACACGCCTAACGAGTGCCTCGTCATCGAGCAGATCCGGAAGAATCATAAGTTTAAGCCGGACCGGAAACTTTACTTCGACTACGGCACCCTTGGCCTCGACGAGCGGATCGAGGCCTACCAGCAAAAACTGAACAAGGTCCTGCTCGCAAAAAATTTCATCGAGGATTCCGACTTCAAAGTCTTCCGGGCGAAGGCGCCGACACTCGCTCACGGCGTGGCGCGCGCGGCTCAGCCTGCCGCTGCAGTTTCTCTTTAATCCCGGCCGCTGAATGGCGCCGCGCTCGCTCTTTCAACTCGAGAAACCAATGCCTAACGCGTCCAGGAATCGCAGCAACGGGCCGGGTTTCTTTCCGGCATCCACCCGGCGCAGTGCATTGGTCACCGCTCCGACCGCCCAGGAACGCATCGGCTCGGGCGGGTAAGGAAAGGGGTGGCGCCGCACCATCGAGAGATCGAGCAACTCGTTAGGCCGGGACAGGACCATGTGCGCGAGAATTTTCCCGGCCACGCGGGTGCTGCCGATGCCGTGGCCGGTATAGCCCAGGGCGTAGAAGACATTGCCGGCGGTGCCAAAAAACGGAGTCAATCTCGTCGTGGCGGCGATCGGTCCGCCCCATGCGTATTCCCATTTCAAATCGGCCAGTTGCGGGAAGTGGCGCGCGAAACTTTCGCCTAACGATTGGTAATGCGCGGCGGAGTGGTCGCAGGATTCGTCCACGCGATTGCGCGGATAATACATCGCCTCGCTCGTCCCCCAGAGGACGCGGTTGTCGGCGGTGAGCCGGTAATAATTAAAAAACGTACGCCCGTCGGTCACGCCCTGGCGGTTGCGCCAGCCGATCGCTGCATGTTGCGCGGTGGTGAGCGGTTCGCTCGCGAGGACGTAGTCGTAGAGCGGGATGTAGTAGCGGAGGAGTTTGGGAAAGAGGCGATGCGAATAGGCGTCAGTCGCCAAGACGATCTTGCGCGCGTGAACTTCGCCCGCCGCCGTCCGCACAACGTCCGCCGGCAAAGGAGGTCACCGGTGAACGCTCAAAAAGGCGATGTCCGCGGCGCAACTTATCGACCAGCTTGACCGGGTTAATAATCCCGCCGCCC